>CAVPQE010000009.1:0-127250 GCA_963707205.1 uncultured Acidobacteriaceae bacterium | reverse complement strand
GCCGGCCGTTATTGCAACTGCAATCGACAAGAATATGATGCGTCTCACAATGGTTCCTCCATTCAATATGCGTTGGTGAACGAAATCGGCTGCGATGAGGCGATCACACCAGAAGCGCGGATGCGAAGCAATTAGACGATAGTATTGGCGAAACCTTCTGATCAGTCGATGACGCGGGCGTTCGACGTTCTCGTGCTCCAGTCACACGATTTGCCAGTCGAGCCGAGGCCGCGACTGTGACGGTCCGCCAATCTCGGCTGGTGGATCGAGGCGCGCAATCCATCAACTCAGACTCGTCAAGCCAGTCATCCGCGGAGAGCAGAGCCTGTTCCGGACCGAATAACTCCTTCACAGCGCCGATGAATGATGCCAACTCACGCTCCGCCAAATGTACTTGGTCCGCATAAGTCAAATTGTCAAACGATTCTTCATTGTTCATGGGATCTCCCCGTACTCACGGTGCATAATGAGTGAAGACAAAGTCACGAGCTTTGACAGGCTCGTGGCAGGGAAAGCAGGTTTTGAGCAGCGCCGCGTCCGCAGGTTTGCCGTCTTTGAATTGAGCAAACCCCCAGCCACCCGTCGCGGCATATTTTTTCGAGTCCTTGACCATAAACTGAACGTTCGTGGCGGGTCCGGCCACGAAAAATTGGGAACGGCCAAAGACTTTGTTGTTTTCCTCGGACGGAACATAACTCCAGGCTAGGCGTGCGATGATTGTGCCGTCCGGGAACGGCAGCTTCCCCTCCCGGTATGCCTTGATCGCTACATCGTTGCCGAGAAGGGCGCGAAGATCGTTGAGGTTGCCTTCTTCGTGGGCCACAGAGATCAGCTTCCAGTCGCGGTATCCGGGAGGAATCTTGATTCCGAAAACCGGATCAGCCTCTCCATCGGAGCGTCCAGAGGCTTGAGCCATGTAGACGACCGCGCCAGTAAGCGCTACAACTGCAACCAACAGGTAAGCAAACCCTTTCATCCGATGTGCTCTTTTCTGAAATGCTTATTTACCGATGCTTTCTCTGTGAGGACCATCGATATCTCCATCTTTCATTCTCCTTGTGCGTTTGGTCTTGCGCATCCGGATTGAATCGGTCCACGCACGCGATGAGAACAGAAGCTTAGGAGATGAACAATCGGACGATGGTATCGCCGATACTTTGGTATGAGAGGCAGAGTTCGCACAGACTTACATGGGCTGAGAGGCCGAGAGCAGAACTCGCGCAGGAAGTGCTGTGAAACGCAACATGATCCTCATCTCGTTGATTTCCATTGGGTTGTCGTTATAAAATTCCTCCAACAGTGGGGCGTCATCAGTCAATTGTGCACAGTGAAGCACGCCGGATCGCTGGCGGCCTGGATCGCCAGGCGCGCGGCGCGGGCCGCCGCGCCGACAGACGCACCGCCGATCAGCTCCTCGTAGAACGACGCGGCGAACGTGGCAGCGCTCGCGTCTGCGACCTTCCAGAAAAGCGCTTGGTCTGAACTATTGGGCATTGAAATGTCCGAATGAACATGAGTACCTGGCCACCAGCCCAAGTGCGGTCTGTGCAGACTGCGGAGAACAACCTGCTGAACCTGGCCAAATGCTGATGTTCCCGCGATTTGGGTACACAACAGCAGCGTGGGATCCACCCAAGGCACCAGGACGCAGATTGGACCGCATCGGGGAGGTCGTCGTGATTGCGCTCGACGGATTTTCCACACGAGAAGCAACCCAAACAATCCAGAATTTTGCCGGGGTAGATGGCTTGACGGCAACGTATTACGAAGCGGGACAAGGGGAATTACTGCTGCGGAACGCGGGTGGTCTGGATGGAAGTCCTAGAGGTTACGGATTTGCACTGTGCACCCGGTGTGGGTTTGCGATGAGCGAGAACGCCTCTCCAAATCAAAAAGGGGAGCCTCCATCTCTGCCGAAGGACTTCAGAGAGCATCCATCAGTGTATTCGTCGTCCGTCAGCTCTAGGTGCTGGTCACGCGGTCAGGAGTTTGTGCTGAGGAACAGAGTGCTGGCAGCACGAGAGACAACAGACATGCTGGTGCTGGATTGGCCAGATGCTGCCGACGACATAGCCCTATTCTCCCTTGGTCGAGCACTTCTCCTTGCTGGGACGAAACTCCTTGAGCTCGACAGCCGTGAGCTGGAAGTTGCTCTGAAACGGCGGTCAACAGGCGAATGGTGCATTCTGCTCTATGACGCGACTCCCGGAGGCGCTGGACACTCTTTGGAACTGATGAATCTCCGCGACGGGTGGCTGCGTGAAGCGAAACATATTCTGCGAGGGTCCGACGAGCACCATGCCGCGTGCCGCAAGGCTTGTCTGGAGTGTCTTGTGGACTTCTCCGGGCAGTTCCACGCAAACCGATTGGATCGAAAGAAGGCACTGAGTCTCCTATGACCAAGCTTTGCCGTCTGCGCCGTCTTTGAAAGTCATGCTGACGCCCGCTCACGCTCCACCGATAGCGAGCATTAGCGAATTCGCTAATTTGCAGCTCTAATACTTGGTACGAACGTACCCCCCATAGCGTCCGTAACATGGATAGCCATGACGATTCTTGTGAGGATTCAGCGAGCCGTCCATCGTTTTCCTGTTAAAAGTCTTCCCGCAAACGGTGCATCGGTACACGTAAGTTGGCCCTTGATGCATGGTTCTGGCTGCCCGGCGCATACTTGGCATGCGCGGCATTGCAGTAGATGGTGCCACGGCAAGCGGTCCCGTCGAAGTCAGTTCAACTGAGTAGCGCGGCGTGAAGACCTGCGACGTGACGGTCGCGCCCTGCATCCGGTCCACGCGATACGAACGGTGCTCGCCTGAACTTGTGCGGATGGCATGCAACACAAAATATCCTTCCGCCGTCTGCCGCAGCGAATACGGCTCTATGCGGCGAACGCTTCCGTCATAGGTAAGATCAACACACAGATGGTTCGCCGCGGCGAAACGGATAATTTCCAGAGTCGAACGGGAGCGGACAGGAACTCCCATCGGCAGCACACGCGTACGCACAGCAACTTCGCCCGCGCCGTGCTGGATGAGTGCTCGTTGGGGGATTGGCGCGCCACTCATCATCCACGTAAAGATTTCTGGCAGGGCATCCCAGAAGTCGTTGAGCGGCGGAAGAACGGGAAGCTGGTGCGACAGCATATCCGACCACATCGCTTCAAGAGCCTGGCGATGCGGTATGAGGGTCTGGAGAGTGGGAACCGGGACTGCCTTGTAAGCGCATTTCTGCCGGAGCACGTCCAGGAGCACAGAAGCCGTCGGTCGGCTGTCCGTGTGCCGATAGAGGTTAACCACGTCGTAGAGATCGCGGGGCCGCGTCCGTTCACCGAGCGCGCGCAATTTTTCTCCGAACGCTTCCTCGTAGGCGTAGCAATTGGCCCAGATCCCTCCTTCTGGCCGGTCGCTGTAAGGATGAAATACCTCACGGCGCACAGAGGGAAGCACCAGACTTTCATCCGCCGTCAGGTCGAGCCTGATCTTGGGCCAGCCGCCGGAGGTCGGAGAAACCGGGCCGCGGTAAGCAATCTTGCCCTGGCAGTTGGGTCGGCCGCGCGGGTTGTCGTAGATGTCGAATTCGAGCTGATCGGCGGGAATATTCAGGCCGGATTGCTCCGTTACCCAGGCGACCACTTCCTCGAATACCGGCCGCAGAAATTCCTCGTTGAGATGCTCTTCATTACGCAGCGTGAAATCCAAGTCTTCTGAAAACCGATAGGTCTCGAAGTAACATTTCTTAAGGCAGGTGCCGCCTTTGAATACCCAGCTTTCCGCAAGCTCGCCATGGGAGTTGATGCCGGCGAGTATCCAGCCGAGGACATAGTCCTTCTCGACGACATTGGGCAACAGCGAAAAAGATGAGGCGGTTTCGAGGATTTCGCGCTTGTCGATCATGAGGCTGTCTGTTTCCTGAGTGAGGGCACCCAGAGCCGCCAGGCAGTGATCAGCTGCTTCGCGGGAAGGGCGGGATCGAGCCGCGCATAGCCCTGCGTCAGGCGTGACCGGCACTCAGCCGCGAGTTGTTGTCGTGCAGCCGCGTGTCTGCAATGTATCCGAGACGCTTGAAGATGACGCCGTTATCGAACTGTTCCGCATAGCGGATCAGCAGATCACGATCGGCGGTCTTCTTGGAGAGATAAGCACTCAGGCAATCACTCACGTGATCGATGCCGCCACCCAGTTCCGGCACCGCGATCATATCGACCAGCGTGCGTGCCGCGTCCGATATTGAGACTTTGGTGGAGCCGCGCCACAGTGTTTTCAATCCGAAGAGGCGCTTCGCCCTTACGTTTGCAGTAGGAAAGTTGCGCCCTGTGCAGTTACGCGTTTCTTCGCGATTCGACGCGTCGTGAAGACGAAGGTTTCATTGAAGAGTTGTTCGGTGAGTTCCCAATGGTGGGCAGCCGTCCAACCGCCGATGTAGCATTGATTGAAAAGCGTTGGCACGAGCACCCAGGGATCTGCGACCACCTGTTCGCTGCGGGCCAGGTCCAAAGGTACGGAAACGTAGAGCCCGTGTCCTATCCGTCGGAGCCAACCCTGTTCCTTCCAGCGCGACAGAAGCTTGGCCGCTGCGCGCCGCTCGATGCCGAGTGTCTGAGACGCAAGGTCAACCGATACCACGCCTGTAGCTGCGCGAAGTACGGCGGCTAGCCGTGCACGGGAGGCAGGCAAGGAGTTTTTCTCGCGCATCATGGCTGTACTATATCACGCCAAGTTCGCATTTTATGGGAACTATATGCATAACAATATAGTCCTTGACCTGTACAGGAGCGTCAAAAACTGTGGGCGTGGCGAGACGCAGTACACGAAGGATGAAAAACGATCCAGTAGCTCTTCCAAGAATGGCAGCTACGTTCCCGGCTCAATGTGTTCGTACGTGTTCAGAAATTTCTGCGTTAACGGCATTTTTTTCAGATCTGCCGGTATCTCGATGAATTTTCCATCCTGATCCATTATGAGCCAGGCAAGACGGTAGAGACCGTAACGGATACGCTGAGCGGCAATTTTCTCTTGCTCGGTGACTTCCGCCTTCGCGCCGTCTATCCCACGCCTTATGCCGCAAAGCGTGACCGAATTTTCCGCGGCGGTCCGTGTTGGATGGGCGAGTTCGCTAAGTAGGTTGTAATCAGCACCCATTTTCGGACCGCTATGGCCACGGCCCTTTGCAAAGTCAATTAAGATACCGAGCTTCGCCTTCCATGTGTCTTTCTTTTTAGTTAACCACCCGATCGCTTTCTCCTGGCGCGCAATGAGGCGAAGTTCGTGCCCCAAGAACCAGCTCTCCTCGAAGGCACGCAACACAGCGTCAAAGCCGTCGTAGTCGGCCGCTTCATGAAGCAAAAGCAGAGGGCGCATGAGCGATGCCATCCGGAAAAGCAGCAACAGGACGGCGGTGAGCTGAGTGTCCTTGTGGAACCGCTGACAATCCTCCTTATCTGCTGCGCCGAAGAGCTCGCTTTCTATCTCGTCGAGGCAGTTGCGGATTTCTTTCGGATCAAAGCTTGATTCTGTTGCTTTCTCTATCAATCCATACCGCTTTCGCGCTCCTGAAATAAATATACGGTTCGGCGCACGAACGTCTGCCATCCTAGAAGTTGGTGTAATTGATGGGCAACTTATTTCTCATCTTGCGTTCGAGGAAATCAACAAGTTCTTCGTAGGTCATGGGAATGGAAGTATCGTAGTACGGTTTTGCCTTCAACGGTATCCTTACGAGGATCGCCGTCTAGCCTATCAGCTTCAACACTGCGTGTACTTCGAGAGAAGGAAATCCATGTCATCCCCGACGCCATAGCCGAAATCATGGCCGATGACCCGCACACGATCCAACCGGGTACAAGGTCGTCCCGGCGGTCGACGGATAGTGCGTTTGCCAACTTGAGGGCCTGCTCGAACATGCGCACCAGTGCATCGAAATATCCCTCATCTTCATTGCCAATGTCGCTGCAAAATCCAGCGGCCCGCTCGCAGTAGAAAACCATCAACTCAGCCAGTCCCTCGGGATCGCCAACTGCCTTCTTGTAATCAGAGATGGCCCGCTTGGCTTGGGAGACAGAAGTGTCCTGCCTCCGGAGCACGTCAGGCCAAAGCCACCGATCAATGATTTTCTTGTATGGTTCCAGCACGTCCTCGCCCAAGCCAAAGCGGGAATGAAGAAACGTCTGATTGTCCTTGTGCGCAGCTGTAGAGACTCTGGATCAGGCCTAGCAATGCTGCCCGGTCAAAATCCGCGAGTTTTGCTTTGACATCTGTCCACGTGGGTTGCGATTTCGGCTTACGTTTGGCCATACACATCCTCGATTCTACCGATGCGGGCCGAACGTCGACGATCAGCTGCGGACCGTCTATGCGAAAATGAATCCCCGATGAACGCCGCAATCCCGAGCGCAGACCCGCGACCGAGGAAATTTCCGGCCTGATCGAGCGCGTCACCTTCCACAACGACGAAAGCGGCTTCTGCGTCCTGCGAGTGAAAGCACGCGGGCAGCGGGAGGAGACGACGGTCGTCGGGTCGCTGCCTTCCGTGACCGCAGGGGAATGGCTGAGCGCGGAGGGCTGGTGGGTCAGGGACAAGGAGCACGGGCTGCAATTCAAGGCGACGACCATGAAGACCGTGCCGCCGACCACCGCCGAGGGGATCGAGCGGTACCTCGGCAGCGGCTTGGTCAAGGGCATCGGACCGATTCTCGCGAAGAAGCTGGTCGGGCGGTTCGGAGCCGAGGTTCTCGCCGTGATCGAGAACCGAGCCGCCGAACTGCAAACGGTCGATGGCATCGGTCCCAAGCGCCGGGAGCGGATCGCGCATGCGTGGCAGGAGGCAAAGCAAGTCCGCGAGATCATGCTGTTCCTGCACAGCCACGGCGTCAGCACCAGCCGGGCGGTGCGAATCTTCAAGACCTATGGCGAGCAGGCAATCGAGAAGGTGCGGAGCAATCCCTACATGCTGGCGAAGGACATCTACGGGATCGGCTTCGCGACCGCCGACCAGATCGCGCAGAAGGTCGGGATTCCTCGAGACTCGCTCAACCGGGCTAGGGCGGGCATCGACCATGTGCTGCTGGAAGCGACTTCGGACGGCCACTGCGCCCTGCCTCTGGAGAAACTCAAGCTCGCGGCGGTGAAGCTGCTGGAGGTGCCGGAAGGGACAGTCGAGCAGGCGTTGTCGCAGATGCTCACGGGTGGCTCCCTGCTGCTGGAGGAGATCGACGGCGAGCCTTTGATCTTCTTGCCGCACCTCAGAAGAGCAGAAGAAGGCATCGCGGCAAGGATCAAGAGCCTAGCTGAAGCGGAGCTGATCTATCCGCCGATTGATTTCGAGAAGGCGGTCGCGTGGTGCGAGCAGCGGACACGGAAAACGCTCGCCCCCAGCCAGCGCGAGGCGCTGAAAACGGTTCTGGCTAACCGTGTCGTAGTCATCACCGGAGGACCCGGCGTCGGAAAGACCACGCTGGTGAACTCGATCCTGATGATCCTGCGAGCCAAGGGCGTGAAGTGCCTGCTGTGCGCCCCGACCGGACGGGCGGCGAAGCGGCTCACCGAAACCACGGGCATGGAAGCGAAGACGATTCATCGCCTGCTGGAAATTGATCCCGCAACAGGGCGGTTCAGCAGAAACGAGTCGAACACGCTCGCCTGCGGTCTTCTGGTCGTGGACGAGACCTCGATGGTGGACGTGCCGCTGATGCACTCGCTGGTGCGGGCTCTCCCCAACCGTGCCGGGTTGGTTCTGGTCGGCGACGTGGATCAGCTTCCGTCCGTTGGGCCGGGCACGGTGCTTCAGGACTTGATCGAGAGCGGCGTCGTCCCGGTCGTGCGACTCACCGAAGTGTTCAGGCAGGCGGCGGACAGCCACATCATCACCAACGCACACCGGATTCGCCGGGGGCAGATGCCCGATATGCGCGGAGCAGATCCGAGTTCCGACTTCCATTTCGTCGAGCGGGACGACCCGGAAAAGATCGCGGCAACGCTGGTCAAGCTGGTGCAGGAGAGAATTCCAGAACGGTTTCGTTTAGACCCGATCCGCGACGTTCAGGTTCTTTGCCCGATGAACCGGGGATCGCTCGGCGTGCGGGAACTGAACACAGCCTTGCAGAAGGTATTGAACCCAGCCCGACCCGGTCAGCCTGCCGTTGAGCGGTTCGGATGGCGATTCCAGATCGGCGACAAGGTCATCCAGACGGAGAACGACTACGACAAGGACGTGTTCAACGGCGACGTGGGGATCGTCGAGCGAATCGATGCCGTGGAGCAGCAGGTCGCAGTGCGCTTCGACGAGCGGCTGGTCAAGTACGACTTCGGGGAACTGGACGAGATTTCGCTGGCTTACGCGATCACGATCCACAAGTCGCAAGGCTCGGAGTTCCCGGCAGTGGTGATCCCGCTTGCCACGCAGCACTACATGCTGCTCCAGCGCAACCTGATCTATACGGGGATCACGCGGGGCAAGCGGCTGCTCGTGCTGATCGGGCAGAAGAAAGCGCTGGGCATCGCGGTCCGCAACGACCGACCGCAGCGGCGGTACTCGGGGCTGCTTAACAGTCTGAGAAATGACAGGCGGACGACTTTGGCTTGAGGGAAAGCTCCCCACTCCGAAGTGCGATAATTGAAGCCTGAAAGGTCGCAGGCATGAAGAGCAGGCAGGGATACAAGGGCTATGTCATCGAGGCTCGGTCATCCGAGCTTAAGGACGGCGGATTCTCGGCGGAGTTCTCCGTCGAGGAGCATGATGGGTCTGGCGTGACCGAAACTCAGTTCTATTTGCCCGACACCTTCCCGACGCAAGAGTCCGCGATCGAGGCCGCAATTCAAGCTGGGCGGCAGAAGATCGACGTAGGTTTTGAACGGGGATCGGAAGTCGTGAAGGGCTGAGACCGCTCTTTCAAGAAATGGCCTAGGACCTTCAGACTCGGGGAGAAAAAATGATTCCTCCCAGCTACAAACCGAAGAAAAAGTTTATGCAGCTTGCGATCGCGGAGGCAAAGCGCGCCCGCGACCGGGGCGACTATGCCATCGGTGCCGTCATCACGCGTCTTATTGGAAATCGGGAAGTGGTTATCGCCTCTGCCGGCAACCGGGTAAAAACTTCGGGTTCATCCATCAAGCACGTGGAGCTTGAAACATTGAAATATGTCTGCTCCGGCTATGGCCGGTACCTACCGGATTTCGTGTTGTATTCCACACATGAACCTTGTGCTATGTGTGCGGGTGCCTGCGTCTGGTCGAAAATAGGAGCCGTGGTGTTTGGCGTTTCCCAGGAAGACATCACCGCCTACGGCAAGAAACACGGGACCGAGGAATTCAAATGGCGGGCCTGTCTCATTTCGTGCAAATTCGTTCTTGAAAAGGGCGGCCTTCACATTCCGGTCTTCGACAATTTTTTGAGACTGGAGTGCCGAAAGTTATTCGGATATCGAGCCTCCTGACGTGCCACGCCCCCCTCGCCCCCCCGGCGAACCCGTTATGTGAGTGCCTGCTTCAGAAACTTGAGCGTTCGCTCCCACGCCGTCTTGGCGCATGCCGGGTCGTACACCTCGGGTCGGGCCTCGTTCATGAACGCATGGTGCGCCTCGTAGCGATAGATCTCGAACTCTGATTTCGACTGCTTGAGCGCGGCCTCGAGGTCGTTCACCTTGGCGGGTGTGCACCAGTCGTCCTTGTTCGCGAAGTGGCAAATCAGGGGAACTTTGATTTTCTTCAAATCAGCGGCGTCGATGGGCGGAATGCCATAGAAGCACGCACCGGCGTCCATCTCCGGCACCCGAACGGCCGCCAGGATAGTCAGCGCCCCACCCATGCAGAAGCCGCCCACGGCCACCTTCTTCGAGGATTGTTTCAGGTACTGCACGGCGCCGCGGATGTCTTGAGCGGCGGCATCGGGGAAGTTGAGGTTCGTCATCAGGTGGTTTGCTTCGTCGGCGGCCACGGTGACCTTGCCCCGGTAGAAGTCCGGCACGAGCGCCCGATAGCCAGCTTCGGCGAGCCGATCCGCGGTCTTCTTGATCTGATCGTTGAGCCCCCACCATTCTTGGATCACGACAAAGCCGGGCGCGCCTGATCCTTCTTTGGGATGTGCCAGATAGGCAGGGCAGGTCTTTCCGTCCGGTCGCTTAAACTGAATCATCTCACCCATCTGATCCCTCCACTGGATGCCGACTGCCACCTCATACTATGACTTTGTGGCTTCCTTCGCCGGGGGACAACCGTGACAATCAAAGCCATCTACGAAGGCGACGGAACGTTTGCTTGTATGGATTGGTTCGTCTTCTGCAACGTTCCGGGCTGGTACCCCAGCGTCTCAACCAGCCTCAGAACTTCCTGATACGTGGTTTCCTCCATGCTGGGTGCGCGGCTCAAGATCCACAGGTACTTCCGGCTAGGTTCACCCACAATCGCGTACTGGTACTCTGGGCTCAAGCCAATGACCCAGTAGTCGCCGTAGAACGGCCAGAAGAATGTCACTTTCAGCTTGGCATTGGTCTTTTTGTCGACGACCTTGGCCGCGCCCCGCGCGGTTGTTATCTTCCCATCCTTCTCGCGGCACGAATTCACGACTTGGACCCTTCCGTCATCTCGTAGCGTGTAGACAGCAGTCGTGTCGGATTGACAGTTGCGCTGGAAGCGGTTCGGATAACGAGCAATTTCGTACCACTTGCCGGCGTAGCGGCGGAGGTCAACATGATCCACCGCGGTCAGCGGAGAAGTAGAAGTGGCTTGCGCAGAGCTGCGCTGTGCTCCCAGCAGGGGACCTGCAAGTAATGCGAATGCCCCAAACACGTTCATGGCTAGCTTCTTCAATGCCAGTTTTCCATACTTATTCAGCAACCGGATTCGCCTTGAGATACTTCTCGATCTCGAGAATCTCATCGGCAGTCAGACGGAATTCCGCCGAGCGCACGATCTGCTTTGCCTGCTCGGCAGAACGCATACCCACAATCGCTCCGGTGACGACTGGATCACGCAGCGTCCAGGCAATCGCGACCTCGCCCGGCCTGCGACTGTGACGCTCACCGATACCGCGTAGCACTTCCACCACGCCAAGGTTGCGACTCAGCAGCGGTTCCTTAAAGCTGGCGGTTCTCGGGCGAAAGTCGTCTGGCGGCAGCGACGCGATGCGCTCGCGGGTCATTTTGCCTGTCAGCAGTCCCGACTTCATCGGGGAATACACGATGACACCGATCTGCTGCTCGCGGCAAAAAGGCAGAACTTCCTTTTCGATGTCGCGGGTCACGATGTTGTAGTTCGGCTGCAGCGACGTGATAGGCGCAATCCTCTGGACCCGCTTCATCTGGGTCACGTTGAAGTTCGATACGCCAATGTGACGAACCTTGCCTTCTTTTTGGAATTGGGCCAGCGTCTGCCAACCTTCTTCAATCTCGGGCTCGGGATCGGGCCAGTGGATCTGGTAGAGATCGATCACATCCACCCTCAGCCGCCGCAAGCTTGCTTCCAGCTCGCGGCGCACCGAAGCAGCTTTCAGGCTGTGCCCGATCTCGCGCTGGTCATTCCACACTAGGCTGCACTTGGTAAAGACGTAAGGACGATGTGTGCGTCCCGCGATCGCTTTGCCGACGACCTCTTCCGAGTGCCCCAGTCCGTACACGGCTGCAGTATCGATCCAGTTGACGCCCGCATCGAGCGCCACGTGAATCGCTGCAATCGATTCACCGTCCTCCTGCCGTCCCCAGGAGAAAGCCCAGTCGCCACCCCCCATCGCCCATGCGCCAATACCGATGGGGGTGACCTTCAAGTCGGAGTTGCCTATACGTCGAGTCTGCATAAGTATCTTTGGATGATTCTAAACGCAGGACGACGTCCCGAGTTGCTCTCGTCCCGTTGTGTTGTATATATAGATGTTTGCTGTTAACACTGCCTCTCCTTCCATTGGAGGATTCGGACCTGGATTCAACTGAAGCCCAGGACAGAATGCGGCGCGTACGGCTCCTCGAGAGACGCAACATCTTCAGCGTAGCTACCCGTACAAGGATCGCCGTATAGCCCCGCGCTGTTCAGCTAAACTGGTTCGTCATGAGTGAACGTCTGAAGGGCAAGATTGGGATCGTCACTGGTGCGGGCACTGGAATTGGCCGCGCATGCGCGATCGCCCTAGCGAGGGAAGGAGCGCAGGTGGCGCTGGTCGGCAGGCGAAGGGATCGCGTCGAGGAGGTTGCTCGCGAAATTGGCGACTCTGCCTTTGCGATCCCAGCCGACGTTTCCAGAACGAACGAAATTGAACGCCTGCTGGATCGGACGGTGAGGCGCTTCGGCGGATTGAACTTTCTGCTGAACAACGCTGGCGTCCTGCACATTGGAAACGCCGAGCAGATTACGAAGAACAGTGGGACCAGACTTTCAATGTGAACGTCCGCGCCATTTGGCTACTGTCTCGGGCCGCGTTACCCCACATGAGAAAGGCGGGCGGTGGTTCGATTATTAACGTGGCTTCCACGCTTGGAATTGTCGGCGCTCGAAACCGCGCAGCCTATGCTACATCCAAGGGTGCGGTAGTCCTGCTGACCAAGAGCATGGCGATCGATCACGGACATGAAAACATCCGGGTGAACGCAATTTGCCCGGGGTTCGTAGAGACCGATCTGACTGCGGCGGTCATCGGCCAGGCTTCAGATCCAGCAGCGGTTCGTCGGGAAAGAACCGCCGCGCATCCCATCGGCCGGCTCGGCCGGCCGGAGGATATTGCAGGTGCGGCGGTTTATCTGGCGAGCGATGAATCGTCCTGGGTGACCGGAGCTGTCTGGCCGGTGGATGGAGGCTATCTCGCGGTCTGACAAATGCCATCCGGACGCGGCGTGAGCGCTCGGAGTGCCCTCCAGCTTGTCCCAAAAAGCTCCCAGAACCCTTAAAACCCCCGATCCGACCCGAACCTCATCCCAGCGGCCAACCCCCTAGGAATCGGCTGCCCGATGGATACTCCCGAACCCAGCCGCCTCTGCCGCAGGATTAGCGGGTCAACACCTGGTCGTCCTCTCTGGGGCGTAGTCGAGGAACATCTCGGTGAGGTTGGCGCCAGATGCTCATTCCGCGATTGGGTTTTGCCCCGATTTTCTTGAACCCAGTATTGAATAGTGGGTGCTCTTGCGTTCTGCCGGTTTGACCTCCTTACAAGGCTGACGTGACGCGAACGCCATGAGAACCGATTACAGGCTTGAAGGGCGAAGTCCTTGGAAGAGAATCTACACATATACGGTCAAACACCCGCGTCCGCGTGGGTCGTCCTCACCGCCTCGGCACTATTGGCGGTGAACGGACAGGTCTGCGCACCGCCGGCTCCCAGATTGATTGCGGGGGTTCCCGCAGCCGTCTGCGAAAACAAAGTACAATGCCCGCGAGAGTCGTCGGGTCAACGGAACGGAGGTTCCGTGGCTCGCAAGCGATACCAGCAGGGATCGCTCATCCTGCGGGGCACGAGGGTGAAGAAGTGGTACGGCCGCTGGCTCGAAGACGAACTACAGCCGGACGGGAGTATCATCCGCATCCATCGTTCGGAGGTCTTGGGCGATAAGTCCGAGTTTCCGACCAAGCGCCTCGCACAACGCGAACTCGATCGTCGCCTGGCGGCGATCAACAGCCCCATTTACAAAGCAAAGCCAACCGCGAACTTCGACGACTTTGCAGAGAAATGGAAAGCCAAGGTTATGATTCACCACGAGGGAAGCACCCAAGAAAGCGAGAAGAGCGAGGTCAAAGCTTGGGTCGCCGCCCTCGGAGGAATGCGATTACGAGACATCTCGACAGAGGTCGTGCAGGACGTGATCACCTTGTGGTCGAAGCCCGGCAAGGATAAGCGGAGCGAAAAAACGATCCGTAATCGCGTCGCTACGCTGCGTCTTGTTTGGGCATCGGCAAAAGCGTGGGGTTACGTCACTCACGACGTCTGCCAGGATCTGGTGTTGCCTGCTTGGAACCGTGAGGAGCAACCAAGCTTCACGGTCGAGCAGGTCAAACAGATCATCAATGCTGCCAACGAGCCATGCAAAACCATCTTCTGGCTGGTGGCCGAGACGGGCATCAGACGCGGAGAAATCTGCGGCCTGAACGTCGGAGATGTCAACTTGAACGAGCAGGCAATCACGGTTCAGCGAAGTAGATGGAAAAGCAAACTGAAGCGTCCGAAGAACGGCAAGAAGCGATTCTTCGCTCTTTCGCCGCAGCTCACCGAACGCCTTCGGTTCTACGTCGAGGGAAGAAATCCCGAAGAGCCGCTTTTCCTAAGCAAGGAAGGTCGTCGCCTACACCCGGACAACTTCATCAAGAGACAGTTGAAGCCGATCTTGAAGAAGCTTGGACTCGATGGAGCAGCACACGCGTTCCGGCACGGAAACGCAAGTTTGCTCGATCACCTGCACGCACCGATGAAGGTGCGACAGGATCGGTTGGGTCACGCTGACCCACGAACAACCATGGGCTACACGCACGTGATTGGGGACGATCACAGAAAAGTGGCAGAGCAACTCGGGGAATTCTTTGCCCAAGTTCGCCTTAACTTGCCCAAGAAAGAAAGCGGCTCAGGAGATCCAAGCTCCCAAGCCGCTGTGTAGCAAGAAGTTGTTTGGTTGCGGGGGGTGGATTTGAACCACCGACCTTTGGGTTATGAGCCCAACGAGCTACCAGACTGCTCCACCCCGCATTTGGATGATAGCAACCGCGTGGGGTGTCGTCAAACTTGAGAAGAGCAATCATTGCGCCGCGGCAGGACCTCGGGGTGAGGCTGGTGTCATTCGGCACCGAGGCTCGTGTGCCCGCCATCTCCGCAACGCGCAAAAAATCGCAGAACCTAATCGAAGATCAAGTGCATCCAAGCGATATTGCTTGGATTGTGCCGAGCACGCTCTCTTAGTTGGTGCAACCTCAGCCAAGCTTATTACGGAAGACAGGGAGGTCTCGTATGGCGAAGAAAGAAGTCCCCGCCCCGCGTCAAACCACAATCAACGCACAGCCGCGGATTCACCAGAGTGCTGGTGAGATTCAAGCTTACGGCACCGTCTCCCACGACCTGCCGCTCGAGTTGGAAGAGCCGTTGCGCCTGGAAATGACAGAGCAACTGAATTTTTTGCTTGCCGATACTATGACATTACGCGATCTCTACAAGAAGTCGCATTGGCAGGTCGCAGGGCCAACTTTTTATCAACTGCATCTACTGTTCGACAAACATTATGGAGAGCAGGTCGAGATCGTCGACGAGATTGCCGAGCGGATACAGTTGCTGGGTGGAATCTCGGTGGCTATGGCCGCCGACGTCGCCGAGACTACGCGCATCGAACGCCCCCCGCGCGGCAGGGAGGAAGTGCCCGTCCAGATCTCCCGTCTTCTCGATGCGCATCAGATCATCATCGGCCACTGCCGGCAGCTAGCGCGCCGCGCTTCAGAACTGGGCGACGATGGCACGAATGATCTGGTCGTCAGCGATGTTTTGCGTGCCAATGAGCTGCAAGTGTGGTTCCTGAGCGAACACTTGGTCGATGCTCCTCTGGTGCATGCCGAAGAGCCACGCGCGCGACAAGCTGGCTAGTTTTCTCTTCTTCTGCGTAAGGATGCGACCCGCTCGTGGCGGGGCCGTTCCCTCTGCTTACAACCGGCCCGATTTATCTGGCAACCGGCGCAGTGGTGCTGCGCCGGTCACAGTGGCCTCGTAAAATCCACAGGCAGCGTTCTGCCCGTCTTGACTTCAAGTCATGAAACGATCTAAGTATGGGCCATACGATCTCTCTTGGCAGAGAAAATGAGGTTGAAATGCGCCGGGTCGCGCTGTAAGCTGTTGTGACTTATAGTCATTATCCATGCCGGGAATCTCCAGCAGTCGCACTGCCCCACCCCTTTACCAACGCAATGTTCCCCCGCATCCTCGCTCGGAAGGGAAGCGCAGCCGAATCATCGAAGCCGCCACGCAACATTTTGCCGAGTGCGGTTATCACGCGGCCCGGGTCGGCGACATCGCTATTGCGCTCGGCATCGCCAAAGGATCCATTTTTCAGCACTTTAGCAGCAAGGATGGACTCTTCTTCGAAGTGTACAAGCGCGCGCTCCGTTCGTTTGCCAAATACCTTGAGGCCCCTGCGGAAATCCGTCAAACCGGCTTTTTCGCGGTGCTGCGTTACTGGCTGGTGCGCACCGAACACTTGCTGCGCGACGACTGGATTCCTTATCGCATCTCTCTTCTCGGGAATTACGGTACAGATCTGGTGCTGAAGCGCGAGATTAACCGTTTCCTCATCAGCGAAGATCCATACGGCACGGTGGCCTTTGTACGCTTCGGATTGCAGCGCGGCGAACTGCGCAAGGACATGGACGTGGAGATGATCGTGTCGATCCTCGATTGGATGATGGAGCGCTTCCAGGATGCGCTGCTCACGGCGGAGCTTGATCCGGGGTTGTTCCGCCGTCAGGGGGAACCGGCGGAGAAGAAGGAAGCCAGAATCCACCAGTTTCTGGCCGTGTTGCAGCGGGCGATTGGCGCCGCAGGTCCGTCTCCGCAGGCACGAGGGAATCATCGCCGCTAAATGTCAGGAAATGTCTTCGCTCTGCCCTGGCGGAGAGTTAGGAATTCGCGTCATTCATTCGAGAGCATAAATATGCAAGTTTCAATCGAGCAGATTCTTGCCAGTTACAACGAAAGGGCCGCGCTTGCGGAGGCTTCGACCCTCCCTGCACCCTGGTATGTCGACCCGCGGATTGCAGAAATGGAGCGACTCAACGTCTTCGGCAGAACTTGGCAACTTGTCGCTCGCACGGATCAGCTGCAGAAGCCAGGAGAGTTCGTGTCCTCGCGGCTTGCGGGAGAGCCCGTGGTCGTGGTGCGCGGAAGCGATGGCACGTTACGCGCCTTCTACAACGTGTGCCGGCACCACGCTGCGCCGGTCGTAACCCAGCCTTGCGGTCACGCAACGATGTTGCAATGTCCTTACCATGGTTGGAAATACGGTCTGGACGGAACGCTCAAAGGTATGCCCGAGTTCGAGGGAGTAGAAAATTTTGATCGCTCTCAGAATGGGTTGGTTCCCGTCCGAGTTGAAACTTGGGAGTGTTTCGTATTCGTGAACCTCGATCCCAAGGCCGCGCCATTGCAGGAATTCCTCGGCGGCCTGGTGAAGCGCGTTGCTCCGCTTGGCATCAGCAAGCTCCTCTACTTCGACCGCAGGACCTATGAGATTCATTGCAACTGGAAGGTCTTTGTCGATAACTATCTCGACGGCGGATATCATGTGCCCCATTTGCACAAGGGGTTGAGTTCCGTGCTCGATTACAAGCAGTACACCATCGAGAACGAAGATCGTTACTGCCTGCAGTCCAGCCCTATGGTTGTTTCCGACGAAGATGCCTCGACCGGTGCGACACGCAAGGGCGATCGCGCCTGGTATTTCTGGCAGTATCCGAACTTAATGATCAATTGCTACCAGGGATACATGGACACGAACTACGTCATCCCCGTGGACGCCGATCACTGCACAGTGATTTTCGATTTTTATTTCAGCGACGTGAGCGAAGCGCAGCGCGAGCGCAACATTGAATCGGTAAACGTTGGCACCCGCGTGCAAGACGAAGATCTGGGCATTTGCGAAGATGTGCAACGTGGCCTGAAGTCGCGGGCTTATGGAGCAGGCCGGCTCTCAGTGCGGCGCGAGGCGGGGGAACAGCTGTTCCACCGGTTGCTCGCTGCCAATCTGAAGGGAAATCCCGCAGCCTCCATCGCGGCGGCAGATTGAAGATGGCGACGGGGCAGTTTTCCTTGAAGGCATCTGCCGGAAATTCAGCAAACCGTGACCCGAGGTCACTCTTGCGAGTCCTGCTCCCGGCGCATGGCGCGCAGATCGATTCCCAGTTGCTCCGCTTTCTTATAGAGATGACTGCGCTCCAGGCCAAGCGTTTTCGCGGCCAGGCTCATGTTTTGATGGCTGCGCCTCAGTTCGGCGCGAATCACTTCGCGCTCGAACGACTGCACCCGGTCCGCGAGCGCGCCGGATCCCATGGCACCAGGCGCAATGCCTCCGCCTGGAGAAGTCTTCGGCAGGGCGATCTGGACGGTTGCGAGGTCCACGTGACCCTCCGTGGCAAGCAGCATGAGTCGCTCGACCATGTTACGCAATTCGCGGACGTTGCCCGGCCACGAGTAAGACTGCAATGCTTCCATCGCGTCCGCCGTGAACGGGACCGGTTTCCACCCGTTCTGCGCGCACACCTGAGCAGCGAAATGCTCCACTAGAGCAGGGATGTCGTCACGCCGCTCGCGCAAGGGAGGAAGCAGCAACGGAAAAACGTGGATGCGGTGAAATAAATCCTGACGGAATTTTTCCTCGCGTACGCGCGCCTCCAGATCGCGGTGAGTCGCAACCACCACGCGAACGTTTACGGTAACCGTTTGGTCGCCGCCGATGCGCTCTACTTCGCCTTCTTCCAGCACGCGCAATAGCTTGGCCTGCATGTTCAGGGGCATGTCGCCGATTTCGTCGAGAAAAATCGTACCCTGGTCAGCTTGCTCAAACTTGCCAATGTGGCGTCCGGACGCGCCGGTGAATGATCCTTTCTCATGTCCGAAAAGTTCCGATTCGATCAACTCGGCTGGCACGGCCGCGCAATTCAGAGTCACGAAAGGCCCAGCCGCGCGCGGGCTCCGTTCGTGAATGGTTCGTGCGACTAGTTCCTTGCCCGTGCCGGTTTCGCCGAAGATGCAGACACGTGACTCGCTGGCGGCGACACGCTCCAGTTGCGCCATCATGTGGCGCATGGCTTCCCCTTTCCACACGATCTCGTGCTTGCCGAGTCGCTGGCGGAGTTGCCGATTCTCGCTCTCCAGGCGTTGCAGTTTGAGCGCATTGTCGACGGTGAGCATCAGTTTGTCGGAAGAGATCGGCTTTTCCAGGAAGTCGATGGCACCCAGCCTTGTCGCCCGCACTGCCATTTCAATGTGCGCCTGCCCCGACATCATGACCACTGGAGCGGTCACTCCCTGCCGTTTTAAATCCTCGAGCAGGCTCAGGCCGTCCTTGCCGGGCATGACCACGTCAGAAAGAATGAGATCGAAGTTCTGCGCCTTGGCCAGTTCCAGCGCTTTTGTCGCGTTGTCGCACACGGTGGCTTCGTGTCCCGCTAACCGGAACGCGCGCGACAGAGAGGCCAGCGTGTTGGCTTCATCATCGACGATCAAGAGATGCGCTTTGAGTGGCAACCGTCCTCCTCACCATTTCAGCCGAGAAATTGCCCGGCTTTCTCGCCTGCGGTTTGCGTAGCAGGAAGTGCCGCAAGATTATCCGGCAGTTCGATCACGAAAGTCGTCCCCCGTCCGGGCTCGCTCTGCACGCTGATTCTTCCGCCGTGATCGCTGACGATCGACTGCACGATCGCCAGGCCCAGTCCCGTTCCATGCTGCTTGCTCGTGTAATAAGGAGTGAAGATGCGCTCGCACTCCTCCCGCGTCAGGCCGGAGCCAGTGTCGGCTATTTCGATCATTACTTTTCCATCGTCGCGCCTGGTCCGGAGAGTGAGCGTGCCGCCCTTTGGCATCGCATCCATCGCATTGAGCACGAGGTTCGATAGCGCACGGTGCAGCAAATCCTGATCGGCAGCGATCGTCCCAAGATTCTCATCCAACTCCAGCTTGTTGGCGATCGCCCCGCGCCCCTGCGTCTGCAGTTGCGCCTGGAACAGTTTCGCGACTCCGCGCAGAATCTCGTTCACTTGCACCGGTTGCAACTGCGGATGCGGCATCTTGGAAAAGTCGCTGAAGCGGCCAATGATCTCTTTGAGGTTCGAGATTTCGGCCAACAGGGTCGTGGAACTCTCGCGGAATACTTCGTCGAATTGTTCGGGGCTCTGCGAGCGGGCGCGTATCAGGTTCTCAACCGTGAGTTGAAGAGGGAACAGTGGGTTCTTCAACTCATGCGCCAATCGGCGCGCCAGTTCGCGCCAGGCCGCGACACGCTCCGTCTGCACGAGACGTTCTTTTTGCGCTACCAATTCGGCGGTCATACGATTGAAGGACTCGGCGAGTTGCGCTACTTCATCGCTGCCGTGAACCTCCACTTGCGTCTCCCAGTTCCCCGCAGTGACGTCCTGCGCCGCCCGCGCCAGTTGCTCTATTGGACGCGTTACCCTGGCGGCCGCCCAACTGCTCAGCAAGATCGCCAAAATGATTCCACCACCACCAACCAGCAACGCCGACGCACGGATGCGGCGTTTCAGTTCGACATACGACCGCCGCGAATTTCCCACCAGCAGAATCGCCAGCAATGGACGGTCCTTGCCCGCACCTCGCAGAGGAATCGCGTGAAACACCTCTTCATCCGCCTGATCGGACGACCAAGAAACGATTCCCGTCATCTCCTGGTTGTACTGCCGCGCCGCCTCGATCAGTGGCGCCAACTTTTCAGCAGGTCGGGCAGCATCGGGACCCGTACCCGTGGCGGACGGATCCAGAACCGAGTCAGGCGAAAAATGATCACTCCGATTCTGATAAAGCAAGACGCGCATGTCCGCCGGCAAGTCCAGCGCGGAAAGAAAATTCTTGTCGAGACGTCGGCCCCCGATCACATAGACAGGATGCTCGCTCGCCCCAGCGGCCTGCACGGCAAAGAGTCCTAACGCGGTGGAGTCCTGCAATTCCTCGCGCTTCAGAAATGGGCTCTGACCGCTCGAAGCCGAGAGACTCTCAAACGCGGTCTCAGGATAGCCAAACTTCGCCGGCCACTGTGCCGAAGAAATGATGGTGCCGTGCCCGTCCAGAAATTCGAGAAAGTCGAGTTGATGACTCTCAGCCATCGATTTGGCAAGTTCAAAATATTCTGCCGAGTCGGCAGATGTGCCGTTCAGCGCGGTCGCCATCCGGCTGACTGGATCGGAGGCGGCGATGGCTTCCACTCGTCGGGCCACGTCCTCACCGCGGCGGCTGAACTCGCGCTGAAACTGCGTGACCAGCGCTGCCGTGCGTTGATCTTCGGTTTTCTCGAACGCGTTGCGCGTCAACACCAGCACCAGCCAGGCCACGGCTCCCACCGACAGGAAGACCGTCAGCGCGAAAACCGCCAGAAGTTTGCGGCGAAAGGTCATGATTTGCCCATTATTGTCTGTCGGTCATTATCTTGTATTGCTCAGCCATGCGTCGGCTAGCGTCCAGCTTCCGTTGGATCGCAGCGCCCAATTTTCCAAGGTCGATGTCGACGCGTTCGACACTGGCAGGTGAAAAAGTGGAATCACGCGCTGCGTTGCCAACAGAGCCACTTCGGACGCATAGAGATCCTCCACCCCGCCTTGGCTCTTCACTACGGGCAATCCGGCCAAGGTAGCCACATCCGCCAGCGCGATCCAGCGATCGGACGAGGCCAGCGGAATTCGCACTAACCGCAAATCAGCGGCGGCCGCCGACGTCGGTTGCAGCGACAATCCAGCATCTTTGGCGTTGAGCGCGATACGCTCAGCCAACAAGTTGGCCAGTGGGTCAGTACCATCGTATCCAAGAGTCCAAGTTGGGATGCTGTGGACTTGCTCGCGCGCCTGACGAGCCCGCGTTAAGTCTGCGTCGGCGGGGAACACGAATCCGTATCCGCTCATCCAGTTCGGAAGAATGGCGGCTGTTGGTTGTCCCGCGCCCTGCAGCAGCACACTGCGGATGGATACTCGTTCCACGCTCAGGGCCAACGCCTCGCGAAGCAGTTTCCCTTCCGGGGATGCCACATCGCGAGTGAAGAGCAGGGCTAACAATTCAACCGGTGATGAACTCGCCAGGCGGCGTCCGTCCTGCGAAACCCGATGAGTCTGCTCGGGTGCCACTTCCACCAGATCCGCCTTGCCGAGTTCCAATGCAGTCATCTGGTCGCGAAAACTTTTTCCCATCTCGATCTCGATCGCGTCGAGGAAGGGCCGCCCGCGCCAGCAGTTCTCTTCAGCCGCCAGCGCCAACTTCTTTCCAGGCTGCCAATCGACAACATGAAACGGCCCTGTGCCGCTTGGCTTGCTGTCGGAAGTTCTCTTCATAATTGCGTTCCGCGGCAACGCAAGCTCAGCCAACACATCTGGATTCGGACTGTCCCACTCAATGATTACCGAGCCTGCATCCGCGACCACATTCCAAGATGGATTCGCGGCGCGCAGGGAAGAAGCTGCAATCTCAGCGGTGAGCGGCGTTCCGTCGTGAAACATTACTCCGCGGCGGATTCGGATCTGCCAGCGCTGGCTGCCCGGCAATGCTTGCCACGCTGTTGCTAGCGACGGCTGCATGCGCCCGTTCTCATCAGTGGTCACCAGGGTGTCGAACATCAGCATGGTCAGGCTGCGGCGTGCGAACGAATCCGGCTGCGCATTGTTCGCCACATCAAGGTCCGCCGGATCAAGCGACGTCGGTGCGGCCCGCATGGCAATATGCAGCACGCCGCCATATTGTGGCCGCGTCTCGGCGTTCGCCGCCAGCGACGCAACCACCATGCTACTGACTGCAAACCACCGCCAGTCGAAAAGCCTCATAGTTTCCTGTCTCTCGATTTTTCGCCACCGCGATTGCCGTGTCGGCCTTCGCTTCCGTCCACAATGTTGTGATCGATCCGGGAAAATCGATGGCCGTGCTTACCGCGACGGGATCGCGATCTGGAAACTCGTACGCGCGTACTGAATCCCCGGCGCCTTCTTCAGCACTAGCTTCAGAACTCGTAGCCAGCACCTGCCAACCGGCGCCGCATGAAGTTTTCACAGTGGTCAGATCGCTACCCCAGTCGAACCTCGCGACCTGGTCGCTCACGCCGTCGACCATGTGCACGTGACGATCCGTGGCGGCGAAGAGCCACAGCAGATATTTATCGCGCGGCAAAAAGGCAGCCGAATAAAACTTGGACACAGTCGTGAACTTGCCGATGCCGGAAGTTAAAGCGCCGGTGTAGAAGTTGCGCGTCGGAGCGTAGAACGCTCCCATCGGTGGAATTGCTGCCGAAGTGGATGCGGCGCCTGGAGAAGCGGAGAATATCCCACCGCTCAAGGCTGCGGGCACGAGCGGCCATGGATCATCAGTCTCGCGGCAATTCAATGTCAGCGGCATTGCCGCGGCGCTGCGGCAGATTACGCCCGGCAGATAAACATCCAGCAAGTGATCTCTGGCGGGGACCAGCCTGCCACGCAGATCCCGCGGCCACGGTCGCGTATGCACGAGGGCCAGTGCCTGCTCCTGCTGCCACTTTCCCCCCTGCCACCGGTAGAGCGCCACTTTTTCCGCATCTAATACGGCGATGTGCGTGGGTGTGGCATTTTCCTCCAGCACGGCAACGTCGAGGATGGGATCGTCTTGCGTCCACAATGGGATCTTGCGCAGGCTGAGTGGGACCGATTCATGCGCCCCTGTCATGCCCGCGGGGCGCGGCGCAGATACCATCACCACAACAGCCTCGCCCGTGCCCTGGCGAATCTCCGCCACCCAGACGTAGGACAGTAGATTCGCAGACAACGAGATCGCAACTGTGGCTGCGGCCTGCTCCGCGTTCACGAAGCGAATGCCCAGTCCTTCGAGCGCGCTGCGCAGGCCATTTTGAATGACCTCGTTATCGCGCTTGCTGAGCGAAGAACGGTTCTCCACGGTAAGTGCGACGGCTCCCGGCCCGGTTACCGCAACGATCTTTCGCGCGAGTTGCTGCTCCGGTTCGTTCCAGTCCGCCGCGGCTGCAGCGATCGTCAATCCGAGCAATAAAAATGAAAGCTGCGCCACAACGCGGAGGATGTGCGCAAGGGTTAAGGCGCGGCACACCGAGTTCGCACTGGCGTTTGGGATGCCCGAATTATAAACCGCGCCGCCCATGAGACAGGACCTCTCCCCCTGTACTGTTTGGACACCACTCGAACCATGTAGCGACAGCCGCCTCGGCGGTCCAGCCAGGGCAACGCCCGGCTGCACCTAAGCGGCGCCGAGCGCCCCACCCTTGTCGCGTTGTTGGCGACAGGGGTGGGGGTCAACCTCGCGATAAGCCTGGAATCTATCTCGGTTGTTCTTCCGGCCGTTCGGCCTGACTAGCCTGGTTCGCAGCGCTCATACTCCGCAACACGTCGTTGGCAAAGAAAAACTTTCCATCCGCCGGCACCATCATGATTTGCAGTTTGTCGGAGAGCCGCTCGGCCACGATTTTATTGATCAGCAGCGGATTCTGCTTCAGAATCGCCGCCTCGCTCGACATCCGCTCCGCATCGGCAGCGGCCGTCACCCGAATGCGATCCGCTTCCGCCTCCGCCAGCAACTTCCGCCGTTCGTTCTCGGCCTTGCTGTCGATCACCTTGGCCTGGGCCGCGGCTTCTGCGTTTTGAATGGTCGCTTCCTTGCGTGCTTCGGCTTCCAGTTTGCTCTGCTGAATCTGTTTCTCCTTCAGCGGCAGTGTGTACTGCATCGCATCCGATTCGCCCTTCGCCTGCAGGACGTGGACCTGTGCCTCGCCCTCAGCCTGCTTGATCTGCTGCACTTTGGTCGCCTCGGCTTCGAGTTCCGCGATGCGCACCTGTTTCTGCTTCAGTTCTGTCTCCACGCCCATGCGGTCGTTTTCCTGTTCCTTCAAAAGCAGGGTCTCCAGCCCTTTGGCGTACTCCTCCGGCAATTGAATATCCCGCAGCATCACTTCTTTCACCACGATTCCATCGGCCGCCAGCTTCTGCGTGATCATGCCTGCCGCCCGCTGCCGCACTTCTTCCCGCTTGGCCGAGAAAACATCCCGCACCGTGTAGTTCGGAACTAACTCGCGCCACACGCTGGCCACGATTGGCGGAACAATCTCCTTCTCCACCGGACGAGGCAGGTTGCTTTGAATGTAGTCCAGCCTTTTGGGATCGAGACGATAACGCACCGTAATCGCAAGCCCCAGCGTCAACCCCTCTTTGGCCTGCACGTCGAGAAGTTGCGACTTGCTCGAGACGTTAGCCGCAGCGTTTTTTCCATCCTCCGACACGCCCGTGGTGAAGACCTGATCCCGCGTGTCGAAGAGCGCGACGTCCTCGACCAGCGGCACCACAAAATGCGCGCCGGGATACAGCGTGCCCGGCACCGTTCCACTCATTTCGCTGACGCGGATTCCCGCCATGCCGCTCGGCACTACCACCATGCTGAACGCCAGCAGGATCGGTCCCCAGGCCAGCAGAGCCAGCGCCAGCGAAGTGCGCCAGCGCCATTGCGGCAGTGGCGGCACCGTGCCCGCGTCCGGTGTAGCCAGCGCGCGCCGGTACAGCAATTCGCGATATAGGTCATAACCCAAAATGCTTACAGCCACGAGAATCATCCCGAGGCCACCGGCAATCAGCAAGTACTTTAACGCCAGCATCGTCGTTCTCCTTTGCGCCTCAGCGCCTCTGCTCTGATTTCACCACGACCGTCTGCCGAGCAAAGAACAGACGGAACACTTGCCCAAAGATCAGTTCTTCCGCGAGCAATGCAACTGCGAGCGAAAAGATCATTCCTCCCACGACCGCCATGAATGTGATTGCCATTTGCATGATGTCCTCCTGAGATTTCCACTTTGATTTCAATCGACCTCGTTCAAAAAGTCCGACAACCGTTCCTATTGCCCCCCATCCTGCGCAGGAACTTCCACGGCAGCCACGGTCGTATCGTCCGCGCTACTTCCGAAGACCTGCGCAACTTGCTCGTCGCGCTCACCATGAATCTCAACCGCATCGCCGACTCGGAGCAGCGCGAATAGGCGTTCAACGTCGCGATTGCGCAGCCGAATGCAACCGTGCGAAGCCGCGTGTCCGACGGACTTCGGTGCATTCGTGCCGTGAATTCCATATCCCTTTCGGTTTAGTCCGATCCATCGCGTCCCCACGGGATTGTCTTTGCCGCCCGGGATTACACTGCCAGGGCGGTAGTAGGTGGGATTGGAAACGCGGTTGACGATTTGAAATCTACCCGTGGGGCTGGGGCTGGTCGCTGCGCCGACTGCAACTGAGAACGCGGCGATGACATTTCCGTCTTCGAGCACCGCCAGTTTGCGGTCTGGAATGCTAACCAACACGATTCTGGTGGAATGCTCAGGCGCGGGTTTCGCAGTCTGGGCAAGTGAGGGGAGGGCCAGCGCCAAAATTACTGCGAAGATGCATCCTTGCGTTCGCTTCGTCGCTATCCTGCTGGCTGCGCGCTCCATGTCCGCTCCTTGATCAACTTGCCGTGTGCTGATACAAGGGCAGGACGGGAACCAATCCGTATCCGTTTGAAACTAAGATAGTTGGAACGTGTGGAGTCGGCTGGGTCAGTGTGCCTGCAGCCACAGCGTGTCTGTCCGCACACACTTTTCGTTGCTGGAGTCGCAGACGGGGTTGAGTGCAACAGTGCTTGAGGAAAGTGGGGACGAACGAGCTTTTCTCAAGCCTTCAAGCGCCCGGCCCTCGCCGTCTGGGGAAACGGCTTGTGGGGTTCTGTGGGTAGGGCCGGGCGATCTTTTACTCCTAGAAGGCCTACTTCAATTGTGCTTATTTAAGTCCTGTCGCCCGTGTATTTCTGTGATGGACGTCACAGTTGCGCGTGATTCCCATCATCCGAGAATTGCTTATCAAAACCCCTAAGCCGGACTTGAATTCGTCCGTTCTGGGGCTTGTCACCGTTGGCGCACAGCCGCCTGTGACCGAAATCACCGCCCTATTCCCCAGTGCTTCTTACACTCGTTCTTGAGCGAGCCGAGAGCTCTCATTTCATTCAGGAGACCGATTCATCATGGCCTATGTAATCACTGATACCTGCATCAAGGACTCCCTCTGCGTCGAGGTCTGCCCGACCGATTGCATCCATCCCAAGCAGGACGAGCCTGGTTTTGAAGCCGCCACTCAGATGTATGTGGATCCCGAAGGCTGCATCGACTGTGGCGCCTGCATTCCGGTCTGCACGTCCGATTCGATTCACGCCCTCGAAGATGTGCCAGAAGAAAAGAAAGACTTCATCGAGAAGAACGCTGCCTTCTACAAGCACTGATCCGCTGCTCCGACGCCTGGCGCCCCGTCCTTGTCCCTGCGGTTTCTGCGGGGACAGGGCGGGGATTTTGATTTCCCGGGATTGAGAAGGAGGTCGAAGCCAACAAATCTCCACCCTGTCGCAAAGAACGCGACAAGCATGGGGCACCCGTCGCGCCTCCTCCCGTTGACTTGCGTGGCTTTTCCCCGCTATCGTTGCGGGCGCTATGAACGTTGTCAAAGCGACCCGCTACTTCGAGGAGTGGTTATTCCATCGTACTGATCTGGTCGAGAAGGATCTTCGTCTTAAACACACGAACATGCAGGCAGCGGTCTTCCCCTTTCTGCGAGCCACCTTTTATCGCTGGGCGCAGATCTGGCCGAAGGTGTGTCCCGATCTCGCCCAGGGACCGCAGGTGCTGGCGGTTGGCGACTTGCACGTGGAGAATTTTGGCACTTGGCGCGACGTGGAAGGACGTCTGATCTGGGGTGTCAACGACTTCGACGAGGCTCACCCCATGGCGTATGCCAACGATCTGGTCCGCCTGGCGGTGAGCGCTCACCTTGCTTCCGAAGCCGGGCACTTGCCGCTGAAGCAGAAAGATATCTGCGATTCCATTCTCGAGGGCTATCGCGAAGGATTGCGCTTAGGGGGAATGCCGTTTGTCCTGGGCGAGAACAACGAGTGGCTGCGTCAGATTGCAGAGAGCGAACTGCGGGACCCGGTCCACTTCTGGGCGAAAATGGATGCTCTCCCAACAGTGAAGGGCGACGTGCCGATCAGTGCGATCGACGCGCTCGAGCACCTGATGCCCGCCCGGGAACTGGCATATCGTCTGGCTCGTCGGGTCGCGGGTCTGGGAAGCCTGGGACACGCGCGCTATGTCGCCATCGCCGACTGGCGTGGCGGCAGAATCGCTCGCGAGGCCAAGGCCCTGGTCTCCTCCGCATGCTACTGGGCGAAGGATCACGAAGGTCCGTCTGAGATTCTCTATCAGACGATTATCAGCCGGGCGGTGCGATGTCTCGACCCCTTTGTTCAGTTACGCGGACGCTGGATTGTGCGTAGACTGAGTCCGCATTGCTCGCGCATCGACTTAGCCACGCTTCGGGCCCAAGGCAAGGAATTGCGCCTGCTTCGCGCCATGGGATGGGAAACCGCCAACATCCATCTCGGAACTAAGACTGCCCGAAAGCCCATCCTCAGCCACATGCAAAAGCAGAAGGCGAAGTGGTTGCACGGGGCCACCGAAGAGATGTTGAAAGCCGTCCGCGCGGACTGGAAGACGTGGAGAAAGAGTGGAGACGCATAAGGGAACAGCGCCTACGCAACTTCCCCGGCAGCATTGCCGGCCGCTGTAGCCACGCTCAGGACGGGCCGCCGCAATGCAGTCAGGGCGACTCCATGATCCCGATCGTAAACCAGCGTCCAATGTGTGGCGCAGTCATCACACAGCCAGTAGTGCTCTACACACCGTTGCTGTTGCCGGGCGCGAACAAACGGAGGCACCGCAACTTCTCCCGGTTTGTTCATGCGGTCCGTCTCGACCAGAAACAGCTTGCCATCTCTGAGCCTAAGGTAGGGTTTGCAACATTGGGAATTGGCGCAACGGCTGAGCATATTCTCACTGCTTCCTGCTCGGCCAAGAACAATCTCGGCGAGCCACTGGATTCTGAATTACTAGCACTTCGCATGCCACAGGGTTTCCCTGGAAGGCGTCTAGGATCGCGGATAACAAAAGGGGGTTCTAATCGTTCCTAGTCTTCCTTTGCCGACTAATCGGCAACCGCGCCGATACTCCGTCGCCGATTCCTTGCCCGTGCTCGGTTTGGGCAGCTACCATCAGTCGTATGCTCAAGGTTCTGCTCTGTCCACCGAATTATTTCGATGTCGTCGATCAGAAAAATCCCTACATGTCGAGAGAATCCGCAGTGGACCGTGTAAAAGCGCGCAGCCAGTGGGAAAATCTCTGTGGCGCTTTGCAACAGAGCGGATGTGAGGTCCAAACCATCGATCCAGTAGAAGGCCTCGAAGACATGGTTTTCGCCGCCAATCAGATTTTCGCTGGCGAGAAAATTGGATACGGAAAATTTGTGGTGCCCAGCCGCATGGTGTACGCCTCGCGTCAGCGGGAAGTGCCGCATTTTGCGGACTGGTGCCGGACGCGAAACTACCGCGTGCTCGATCTCGACTACGGCAACGACTATCTGGAAGGCCACGGCGATCTGCTCTGGCATCCGGACGGCTCCCGCATCTACGGCGGCTATGGTTTCCGCAGCACGCGCGGCGGCTTGGAGAAATTCTCCGCCGCGATGTCTGAAATGGGAATTCCAGTTGTTCCCTTGCAGTTAGTCGATCCTTATTGCTACCACCTCGACACTTGCCTCTGCCCGCTTAACAATGAAGCCGCACTGATTTTTCCTGGGGCATATTCGTCTGACGCTCTTGCCTCTCTTCATAAATTCTGGAAGCGAGTTCACCTCCTCACCGCCGAGGAGGCCCATCGCTTCATGGGCAACGGGATCGTCCTCAACGGCAGCTATATCACGCCCTACGTCACACCTCCGTTGGAAGCGATTCTTCATCAGGAGGGACTGAGCCCCGTGATCGTCGAAACCACTGAGTTCGAAAAAGCGGGCGGCAGTTGCTTCTGTATGAAGACATTTTTGCCGTAGGTTCTGAAGGCCTATCGACGGCGAAAATCGGTGGCCTAATTGCCCGCATAGGTAGGCTCCACTAAGATCTAAAACCGCCAACGGGAGGTGCCCTTTGCTTAAGCTCGCGATCCCTCTTCTTCATGTGTCGAGCTCGAATGTGGGGGAGGAGTTCTATTGCAAACGGCTCGGATTTCGACGGGAGTTCGCCCACCGCGTGGATGACGCAAAACCCGATCCTTGCTATATGGGTTTGAGTCGCGACGGAATTTGGCTGCACGTTTCCTCGTTTTCAGGGGACGGAATTTCGGGAGGCGTGGTCAATCTGCTGGTGGACGATGTGGATGCTTTGCACGCGGAACTCGTCGCCAAGGACGTCCGAATTGATCTGGCACCCGTTGACCAGACCTGGGGCAGCCGAGAAATGTATGTAAAGGACCCCGACGGTACCTGCCTCCGGTTCATCCGCGAATAAATACTCTGCTCCCTTAGACCGCGAGCCCCGATAAAGGCGATGCAGCCTCTCGCCATTTTTTCCACAACAGGAACCAGTACCGCTACTACCTGACTTTTCGCGATCTGATTACCTTCAATAGCACCATGTTCCAAGCGAGGATGCGGCAATTATGTTTGGCAAGACTGTCTACGGCACGGCTTTCAAGGATGTTAATTTTGTCTCTTTGCAGTCTGCCACTTTTTGCGTGCAGTGTGAGCTGATCAGCAACAACAGCAAGCCCTATTGCCTGGCGTGCGGTAGCCACGCCCTGCTTGGACTCTCGCGTGTGCTTGGGGGATCGATGCGCAACCAGCAGACCGCGCATCTCATCACCGACATTGAACTCAACAACCTGGTGCGCGATTTATTACGCACGGTGCCCGACCCCGAAGTGTTGAGCGTCGCCGATCATTCCCGTATGCCGTCGCTGGCTCTGCGGAGCCAGCTTCGCGTGGCCAATGCCGCTCATCCTGTCTCCGGTTTCCGAGCCGTCGGCCCGGGGGAAGAAGCCGAGATTCATCCCGCGGAACTAGATCTTGAGCCCGCTATCAGCGCGATTACCGAACGCGCCCAGCACTTGACCGGCGCGACTGGAGCCGCCATGGCGCTGCGCGCCGGAGACGAAATTGTCTGCCGGGCCCGCGCTGGCCGAACGGCTCCCGACCTCGGAGTTCGTCTGCAAACCGACGCTGGCATCTCGGCGGAAGCGGTGCGCTCCGGCGAGATCATGCTTTGCCACGACGCCGAGCGTAACCCACGAGTGGACCTGGCCAGTTGCCGCCGTCTCGGAGTTCGCTCGATTCTGGTCTCGCCCCTGCGTCACTTCCGCCGTACTTTGGGCGTTTTCGAAGTATTGTCCTCGTCCCCGGGGGCCTTTGACGAGCGCGATGTGGCTACCATGCAGCTGCTTTCCAGTATGATGGTGGCGGCAATCTCCCGTATCTCCAGCCTGCGTCAGGCGCAACTCCTGCGGCGATCCGGCTAGGCTTCGCCGTACGGCGGGTGGATCAGCCCGGGAAGTCCTCTGCCTGTCGCCCTTCCGAATTCTTCGTTGCTTACTTTTCCACATTCCCGCGTTAATATGGAGCGGAAAGAATTCGGGCCCCTCCCATGGCCGTCATGAACCCGTCGTTGCAATCGGTTTCAACCAACCGTCGCCGGCGTGTGCGACACAAGATCCAGACGCCCGCGTATGCCACTTTCACTGCGGAATCCAAAGGCGCGACGCTCGATCTGCACGAGATCGTCGACATCAGCGAAGACGGAGTTGCCCTTCAGTGCCATTCGCCCCTTGAAGTCCAAACGCGCGTGAATTTGTGCCTGGATCTGGCCGACTGCGCGGAACATATTTACACCACCGGGCGGGTGATCTGGTCGAACGCTGCGGGGCGCGCCGGTCTTCGTTTTTCCGAGTTATCTCCAGAAGCTTTATCCCGATTGCGGGAGTGGCTCTTCGTGAACGTGATGGCCGGAGTGGCCAACGGCGAGACTCAGATGGCCGCTCTTGCCGAAGATGTTCCCCCGCGTCCCAACTACAGCGATACGCTTGCTGCGGTCGCCGCGGTGCAGCGCCAGGTGGAGGCGCTGCGTTCCGATCTCGCCGGGGCCCTGCAATTGGTTGCGGAACGCGCCCAAACTTTGGTTCGCGCATCCGGCGCCGCCATCGCGCTGGCGGAGGAAGATCCGGATTTCATGGTTTGTCGCGCCAGTTCCGGCCTGGATGCTCCGCCCGTCGGTGCCCGCTTGCAGGTGGGATCTGGTTTTTCTGGGGAGTGTGTGAGAACTGGAACGCTGCTCCGCTGCGATGATACTGAGGTCGATGTTCGTGTGGATCGGGAGAGTTGCCGAGCGCTGGGCATTCGCTCCATGCTCGCGGTTCCCGTGCGCGTGGCCGAGAAATCGATCGGAATTCTAGAGGTTTTCTCGGGTCAGGCGGACACGTTTTCTGAAACCGACAGCAAGGCGCTGCAGCGCCTCGCGGAGACGGTGCTGGCAGCTGTCAACCGGGCCGCTCGCGCCGAGGATCTACCGCCCCTGGGCCCTGTACCGCCTGATACCCGGTTTCCGCCGACGCCGGGGAGTGTGCTCTTCGCTTCCGCGCCCGGGCAAGAAAAGAAAACGGAAAGTTCGGAAGAGAAGCTTTCCGGCGGCATCAGCCTGCCGCGTTCGCACCTGATTCTTCTGATTTGTGCCGCTGCCGCGATTTTTATGGTTCTCGGCTACAACCTCGCTCCGCTGATTCAGAGCAAACTGCAGGAGCGCGAGCGCCGCCCCATACAGACGGTGCTGGCTTCGTCTCAACCGCCGAAGGCCAACGCTGCACAGACTTCTCCGTCCACTCCGGCCATAGAGGCTACATCCTTCGAGCTCATGCGGCAGATGGCGCAGAATGGCGATCCCGTCGCCGAGAATGCTTTGGGTCTTCGTTATTTTAAAGGTGACGAAAAGAACGGAATCGCGCGGGACGAGAAACAAGCCTTCCGCTGGTTCAGCAGGGCCGCCGATCATGGCAACCTCGCGGCCCAGGCGAAGTTGGGATTTCTTTACTGGGGCGGACGAGGCGTGTCCAAGGATCTGAATCAGGCCTATTTCTGGACTGTGCTGGCTCGCGCTCGCGGCGATCAGGAGAACAAGGATCTCGCTGCTGTTCTCGCGTCGGGCATGACCCGAAGCCAGGCCGCGGCGATCGAACAGCAAGCCGACTTGTGGCTTCAACTGCACATGGCCAAGAAGCCCGGCGCGGGTCGCTCGAGTGGGCAGCAACTGCAAACATCTGTCGCTCCCCCGCGATAGAATAGTCCTAGAGGTTTCTGTGCCTACCTTCCGCGATGTCCTAGACCAGAGAGTCCGCGAGGCGGACGCCTCTCTCTACGAAAAACTCGACAGCCAGCGCGTCCGCTGTTTTTCCTGCGGTCACTGCTGCCCGATTCCCGAAGGCCAGGCCGGCGTGTGCAAAGTCCGCTACAACCGCGGAGGCACGCTTTACGTTCCCTGGGGATACACCGCTGGAATGCAATGCGATCCCATCGAGAAAAAGCCGTTCTTCCACGCCCATCCCGGCGCTCTCGCCTACAGCTTCGGCATGCTAGGTTGCGATCTCCACTGCGGATACTGTCAGAATTGGGTGACCTCGCAGGCCCTGCGCGATCCGAATGCGCTGTCGCCGCCACTGGAGGCCACTCCCGAAGCTATGGTTCGCGATGCCCTCGACCAAGGCGCGAGAGTTCTGGTCAGCACTTACAATGAGCCGCTGATCACCAGCGAATGGGCCGTCGCCGTTTTTAAAGAAGCCAGGGCCAAGGGCCTTCTCACGGGGTTTGTTTCTAACGGCAACGGCACTGCCCAGGTACTCGAATACTTACGTCCCTGGCTCGACCTCTACAAAGTGGATCTCAAGAGTTTCGACGATCGTCACTATCATGAGCTCGGCGGACGCATCGGTCCGATCCTTGACAGCATTCGGCGTATCCACCTGATGGGATTATGGCTCGAGATTGTTACGCTGCTGATCCCCGGCTTCAACGACTCCGCGGATGAACTGCGCCGCCTTACGGAATTCCTCGCTGGCATCTCGCCCGACATTCCGTGGCACGTGACTGCGTTCCACGCGGACTACAAAATGAACGACCAGCGCGACACCACTCCGGAAGATCTATTGCGGGCTGCCGAAATCGGTCACGAAGCGGGGCTGCGTTTCATCTACGCTGGCAATCTTCCAGGCATGGTCGGCCATTGGGAAAATACGCGATGCCCGCATTGCAGTGAGACCCTGATCAGTCGATACGGATATTTCATTCAAGACTATCGCTTGACTCCGGAAGGCCGCTGCCCCCGCTGTTCCAGCCAGATTCCCGGACGCTGGGCCGGTCAATTCGACGGCCAGATCAGCTCCCGCCCTTTCTCTCCGCACAGACGCTCCCGTTTATTTACAATCACAAGTCGTTGACCTTGACTATGCAAGGATCTTGACTATGTGGGGAGAGCTGCCTCGGCTGTCCGCCGGGCGCAGCCAGGCCGGTTCGGGTATCGCCTAACTCATGCGGAAGAAATCTATTCTCTCTGTGGTCGGTGTGCTCGTTCTCCTATCCTGTTCTCCGCGCGACTTCCTCACGCGCCGTCTCGCTGCCGATTTGATCTCCGCTTCCGCTGCGTTTCAAGCGCCACAGCAGTTCCCGCTGCAGACGGGAACTGTCGCCAACAAAGACTATGTGTCTCCTGAATATGCTGTTTTTCAACAACACGGCTGGATCTCAGGCAATAAGGCCCCTTGTTCTCCAAGCCAGGCTCCGCCGTGCTGGGATGTGCTGCTGACGCCTTCGGGCGTGGACACGGTTCGAGCCCTGGTCCCCGCGGAAGAGGCTGACAAGTCTTTGCTCTTCATTCCCGTCGCAAAGCGGGAACTCTTGGGCGTGACTGGCATCAGCAAGCAGGGCAACCTGGCCGATGTCGACTTCATGTGGAAATGGGTCCCGTTGAACGAAGTGGGGGCTGCGCTGTACTCCGGCGACCTGCATTACGTTTCCACCGTTGGGTTTCGCAACTACGATGACGGCTGGCGCATCGTGCAGGGCGTTCCTCATTACGGCCAGACAATTGACGACGCTCTCAAGAACGCCGAGCCCGCCCCGTGACTAGCCCGGCACAACTAGCACCCGCCTGGATCACGTCCGCCGCGGAGTGGCTTACACCGAGTCGCATTCTCGCTCAGGCGATCGTTCTTGCTCTTTGCCTATGGGGAGTATGCGCGGTTGACTTTGCGACGCCCGGTTTGTTTGACCGCGCCGGCAACATCAAATTCCAGGATTTTCTCCAGTTTTACATTTCAGCTTGCCTCATTCGGGAAGGCCGCACCAGCCAGCTTTTCAATCAACATTTAGCCGATGAGAAGATGCGTGCCCTCATAGGCGAGCATGCTCCTGTACATCTTCCTCCCGTCTACGGCCCGCAAGTTGGACTGCTATTTATCCCCTTGGCGCGCCTCTCGTTCCCGGCGGCTGCACGGATTTGGGTCGCACTCAGCCTCCTTGCAGTTGGTGCATGCCTTTATCTGATCTGGAGATCCTGCTTAGGCTTGCGTCCGCACGCACGAACGGTGGCCATCTGCGCCGTCGCATATCCTCCGCTGTTTCATTTCTTCGTGCGCGGCCAGATTTCTGCGCTGGTGTTGGTGTGTTTCTCCGCGGCATTTCTGGCGTTCCGCGCGGATCGTAATTGGCTGGCGGGCATCGCGCTGGGCTTCCTGGTCTTCAAGCCACAGTTTTTGGTTGCCCTACCGCTGGTCCTGTTGCTTTCCCAGGCGTGGAAGGCATTCGCCGGGCTGGCCGCCGCGGCGGGCGGGCAGTTGGCTCTCTCCGGGATCTATTTCGGGCCTACCGTCATGCACACATACTTCGACACCATGTTGCACATGTCGCGCTGGATCGGACTTTCGGAAATCGGCCCTGCTCCCATCCAGATGCATTCCTTGCGCTCCTTCTGGACGCTGCTGATGCCTTGGCCGGAAATTGCGCTCGCGCTCTATGTTCTGAGTTCCATTGTGATCGTTGCAATGGCCGCACTTGTCTGGAAATCTTCAGCTGCGCTTGCGGTGCGCTTTTCCGCGCTGACCCTGGCTGCAGTACTCGTCAATCCGCATCTTTTCGTCTACGACCTGCTGGCCCTCGCACCCGTGCTGCTGCTCCTTGTGGACTGGACTTTGACTAAGGCGCATCCCGCGTCCACTCCCACGCTGCGTCTACTTTTGTATCTCGCATTTGTCTTGCCTCTGTTCGGCCCACTATCTCGATGGACTCATGTCCAACTCTCTGTGCCGGCATTCGCCGCGCTGCTGTGGGTATTGTGGCGAAATTCCGGAGCTTCAAGTCACAAACTTGCTTCGAACGAATCCAGCGTTGTATAACCCTTCTTCCCACCGGGGACCCTATGCGAATCCACAAAACTGCCTTCATTGTCGTGACAGTCATAAGTTGTGCGCTAATCGTCGCGGCCCAAAGCAAGCCCAAACTTACCCTCGACGAATTTTTCAACTCCGTCAGCTTTCCCGCGCTGGAGATTTCGCCCGACGGCAGTTCCGTCGTGATCGCCGCTGAGCGCGCTGACTGGGACCAGCAAATCTTCCGCAAGGACCTCTGGCTCTATCACGACGATGGCAAAGGCGGCGCTCTGATTCAGTTGACGCAATCGGGGCACGATTCGGAGCCGAAGTGGTCGCCCGACGGCCGCTGGATCGCGTTTCTCTCCGAGCGCAAACCCTCCACGGAGAAGAGTGACGATTCTGATTCCGATTCTGATTCGAAAGGCGAACCCGCTCAGATCTACCTGATCTCGCCCAATGGAGGCGAAGCGTTCCCGGTGACCCTGGGCGAAGAAGAGGTCCACACGTTTTCATGGTCCGCGGATTCACAAACGATCTATTTCGCCACGCGGCAGCCCTGGAGCAAGACGCAGAAAGACGACTATAAGAAAGAGTGGAGAGATGTTGTTCAGTACCGTACCGCCGAGCGCGGCGATACGATCTTCGCACTCGACCTGTCCACCGTGCTTGCCCGCCACGCAGCCGCGCCCGCGAAAATAAATAAGCCTGGCGGCGATTCCGAAAAGCAACCGGACCTGACTCCCGGAGCCCGTCCCATCGCGACCACTCCGTTGCGCGTGGATAGCTTGGTCACTTCGCCCAATGGCAGCAAACTCGCCTTCGTGAGCAACGCGATCAACCAGCGCCAGGAAAAATACGAAGACGTCGAAATCTACACCGTCGATTTGAGTGTAGCGCGGGCGAATGCCGACAGCAATGCGAATGCCGTGGTTCAGCCCCGTCGCGTAACGACCAATCAAGCCGCCGAGGTCCGCCCCCACTGGGCCAGCGACAGCCGCCACATCTTCTTCAGTGTCGAAGTCGGAGACGTATCGGGCCCTTACCGCGACCTGCAGCCGCATCTGTATTGGGTCGACACGGAATCGGGCACGGTGGCGCAATGGGGCAAAGATTTCGCCGGTCCCGTCGAACATTATGCCGTGGCTGCTGATTCGGTGCTGACTTCCGCGCGCGCCGGCACCGAAGTTCAGATGTATTCCGTGGACAAGCCATCGGAGTCGCTGCACCGTCTCGGCGGATGGCCGGGCACGTACGCCAACATCTCGGCTGCAACAAACTCGGAACGTGTCGCATTCGTCTACTCTTCCCTGGGTAAGCCCGAAGAAATCTATCTCGCCGGCAGCACTGCCAACATCGATCAAGCCCGAGCCATCACTTCCTTCAACAAACTCTTCACGCAGCGCGATCTTCCTCAGGGCAAGCCCTACCGGTGGAAGGCCGACGACGGCACCACGGTCGAAGGCATGCTGATCTATCCTCCGGGCAGCTTCGAACCAGGAAAGCCCGAAGCCAAGCACCTGCCCATGCTGACGCTGATCCACGGCGGCCCCGCCGACGCCGACGGCAATCACTTCGAAGCCGACTGGTATCAATGGGCCGCGCTGGCCGCCACCAACGGCTGGCTCGTTTTTGAGCCGAACTACCGCGGTTCCACCGGATACGGCGACAAGTTCCTGATGCAGATCGTTCCCACGATCGTCTCGCGGCCGGGCAAGGATATTCTCGAAGGCGTCGACGCGCTGGTGAAGGACGGCATCGCCGATCCCGATCACCTGACCATTGGCGGCTACAGCTACGGCGGATACATGACCAACTGGCTCATCACCCAGACCACGCGCTTCAAGGCCGCCGTCACGGGCGCGGGCGCGGTCGAGCACATCGGCAACTGGGGCAATGACGATACCACCTACGACGACGCCTACTTCCTCGGCGGACGTCCATGGGAAGCCGCGCAACGCTATCACGACGAGGCCGCAATTTTTCAAATCGACAAAGTCCGCACGCCCACGCACATGGTGGCCGGAGCCGACGACATCCGCGTCGCCGTGCTGGAAGATTATCTGCTCGAACACGCTCTCTACTCCCTCGGCATTCCGAACAAGCTGCTCGTGTTTCCGGGCGAAGGCCACGGCGCTGGGCAAAAACCCCTGGCACGGCAAAATCAAAGTGCGCGAAGAACTGAAGTGGCTGCAGAAATATGGAGGCGTGCCCGCTGGGAACTGATCGTTTGTCATTCCGAGAACGCGAGGAACCTGCTTTCGCCAGCACCCATCCGGGTCGGGTTTGTGCGACTTCCGAAGTGGGATATATCTCTGACATTTTTTTATCTCGGTCGCGCTAAAATCCTTGTTTCCAGCAACTTGGCGAGACTTGATATGACTCGACCCGCGCAAAATACTGAGCTGCAAGGGCTTATAGATAAAATATTCCGGAATAAGGAGTTAGCTGCGAACCTAGGGCAACTTAGTGGACGAGTGGCGTAGATCTTGTTGGGAGAGCCTTCGCGCATAGGTCGAGCTTGCGCTTTCCTAGATTCTCGGTAAAGGTTGTTCGTCACAAGAATCGGGATTTCTTGTTGTGGAGGGCTGTGGAAAAGGGGGTTCGTGGCACTGCGCGCAGACTCTCGGCTCCGCTGGTGGAAAGTGCGAGACTTCGGTATGACGCACCGGGAGCTTGCGCGGACGTCAAAATCCCCGCCCAAGCGGAGCTTGGACGGGGCACCCTCAAGTGCAAACTTGGATGGGCCACCAGGCCCCTGGTCTTTTTCTGGATCGCGTAACGCGGCCCTTGAAGGGCCGCTCTTCCACGGCGTTGTCAGGGGCATCGCTTGTCAAGAAGAGACTATCGGGATTGAGGGGAGCGATCGGAGCTACAACGCTGTGAGAAGACGTTTTGGAAGAACGAGAAGGGCTTTGGAGAAACGGACCTCAGCCTAAACGTGGAAGAGCGGCCCTTAGAGGGCCGCGATAGTGAGCTCCTTTAAGGAACAGGGCTTTAGCCCTGTGGCGCATAATCCTCAAAATCGCGCACGCGATGATTTGTGAAACTCGCCTGCCAGACGGGCGGGCGGGATTTCAGGCGATACGAAAATCCTCCTTTGATGAACTGCATGGCCCGCTCCAAAGAAATCTCCGGCGCTGGTGTCAGCAGCGCGTGGACGTGGTCTGGCATGATAACGAATTCATGGAGTAGAAATTTTCGTTGGTTGCGATAATGCGAGAGGATTTCGATCAGAGGGTTGGCCATTGCCTCGCGCCGAAAGATTGGATGGCGTTGCGCGGTGACAGTAGTGATAAAGAAGACGCGGTCGGAGTCCATTTCGCGATGGTCGTGCAAATGGAAGAGTGTCGTCTGTGAGAGATGTCACAATTCTCGGCAGGCGATTCCAAAACGGTACACGGGGCCTAAAGGCCTGATCTTTTCTGGATCGCGTAACGCGGCCCTAGAAGGGCCGCTCTTCCACGGGGTTATCAGTAGCGTCGGTTAGCGGCTAAAGCCGCAGCTGTTCTTGTGAGGCTGAATTGGCACGACGGGAAGATCGGGGCACCCGCCTCAGCGGCTGAAGCCGGATCCGTTTTGTAAGGCTGAATTGGCACGACTGGAAGTCGTGGCCTTCCCCGGTTGTCTCGGTACTCGGCACGTTAAGAGTCGTGCCCTTCCCGGTTTCTCTCAGTAACTCGGTACTCGCGACTCGGTACTACTTCGCCGCGCTAGCGACCTTCACGCTATGCGAGGTCGCCGCGTAGCGCGCAATGCCCCGGTACAGTGCTTCGGCGATCTGCTCGCGGTAGCCGTCGCTGCGCAGTTTCTGTTCGTCGGTGGGACTGCTGACGAAGGAAACTTCCGCCAGGATTCCGGGCATCGCGCTTTCGGTGAGCACGACGAAGCCGGCTTCCTTGATGCCGCGGTCGCGCAGGCCGGGATTTTGAACGGACAGCGTGCCGTACAGCGAGCGCTGCACACTGGCCGCCAGACGCCGCGATTGCTCGATGCGCTCGTGCAAGTCGGCCGGCGAAAGCGACGCCGTCACGGCCGGCTTGGTGCCGCCCGTGCTCGGCCGCGTATCGACATCTTTTGAACCGGGCGGCGAGAAGAAATTGGTGTAGTAGGTTTCCACGCCGCGGGCCGAGGGCAGGTCGCTGTAGTTGGCGTGCACCGAGACGAACAAGTCCGCCTGCGACTGGTTGGCGATGCTGGCGCGCTCGTCCAGAGGAATGTAGTTGTCATCCTGCCGGGTGTAGATCACTTCCATCCCCAGGCGGCTTTCGAGCAGCTTGCCCAACCTCTCGGCAATTTCTAGGACTAGATCTTTTTCCAGCAGACCGCGACGCCCCACCGTGCCCAGGTCCCATCCGCCATGTCCGGCATCGACCACGATGCGCAGCTTGGGCACGCGGGCGCGCAACTGCAAGTCTTCTTTGGTGGGGGGAGGAATGACGATTGCCAGCTTATTCTTTTCCGCTTCGGTAGCGTTCGGGAACAGGTTCACCGCGCCTTTGGGAGTCGTCCCGATTTTGCGCACTTCGACCACCAGGCGGTACGGGTTGGGTTCCAGGCTGACGGAGAAAGTTGAGTTCGCCTTCGTCTCCAGAACAACGCGAGTCATACCAGCCACGGGCTGCGCCATGCGAATACGGCTCACCATGGTTTCGCCCACTTCGATCGACTTTCCGACCAGGTCGGGAGCGAGCTGGGTATCGCGCAAATCGAAATAGATGCGGTCGGGGCCGGCCAAGCGGTGCGCCTCGTATTGCACCTGGTCTTCGAGATCGAGCACCACGGTGGTCGAGTCCGCCGACGACCAATGGCGCACTCCCGTGACACGCGGAAACTTCGACAATTCCTGCGCAGTGGCGGGCGAATTGGCCGATTCGTCGGCATCGGAAATCGCGTCCGAAGTGGCGTTCGCAGCGGTTGTGGGATTCGCAGGCGCAGTTGAAGGAGGAACGGAGGCGTCTTTCGCAACCTCAGAGCCCGCCGGCCTGACCGGCATCTTCTGCGTGTGGATCATCGCGCTGCCGAGTTGTGCAGTCTTCAGCTTCCACCAAACACCACCGGCAAACGCTGCGGCCATCACAACGCATATCAGCAGAATCAGGACAACCGGCCTGCGTTTTTCGGCTTCCGGTTTCTGCGCCGCGATTTTGACTTTGGCAGCGATTCCGGCCGCCACGGCGTTTGCGAGGTTGGGAGCCTTCTCGGGTGCGGGCTTGTCCAGAAGGGCTGTTGCGGCAGCGGAATCTATCTTCGCTTCGACCGGTTTCTTATCGACGACGGGGACAACCGGAATGGACGGTGCAACGTGCACCACCTGCGGCGGCTCGATTGCGGCGGGGGTCTTCGCCAAACGTACAGCCGATTCCAACTTGGTCGCCGCGACCTGTGCCGATTCGGCGAAGCGATCTTCATCCTCCGGTTTTAACGCTCCCAACACGAGTTCAGCCAAGAGGCTGAGGTTGCGAATGTCGCTGTCGTTGAACCCGAAAGGCCAGGCGGAAAACGCTTCCAGCACGCCGATGACGCGCCGCCGTCCGCATAGCGGCACGGCCACCATGGAGCGCGCTCCCAGCTTGCGGCACGCTTGCAGGTTCACTCTGAGATCCGTCTCCGTGTCGTCACAGTTCACGATCTGTGCTGTGCGGAAGCAGGCTCCGGAGAATGCAGAATCGCGGTCAATGCGCGCGCCGACGTCGGGCCGAACGGTGCCCGCGGCCGCCCGCAAAACGATCTCATTGTTTTCCGCCAGGGCGATGGCTAGACCATCCGCGCCCGTGATCGCTACGGCTCGTTCCGCTACCAGTTGAAGCACTTCATCGAGAACGAATTGCTCATCCTGCTCAAATTCCGCAACGGGAGCACCGGCATCGAAACCTTTGTGCCGGGCGGCCAGGGCCTTTCTGCGGCGAACCTGATCGTGCAGCGCCGAGAACGCCAGCAACGCCTGCAGCGCGTCGCGTTGCGATGGTTTGGCGAGATCTTGCGTGGAATAATCGGAAACGCCGGAGGCGCTCTGTTCCCGCGGCCAGGCAGGCACACCAACTCCGGTGAACGAAGTGGTTACGTCCAAGTCCGGCTTGGTGGTTGTGGTTGCCATTCAGAGACGGTTCACTTGTAAGTTATCGGGGTTTTGCTCGAGTTGCAATTACCCGGGCATGCCCCTTTGGCCATGTACTTTGGTAAGCCATCCTCCTTCGCCGAACCCTATCGTAGAGTCGTTGCTCGCAACGTCTCTCGCACCATCATTTAAAATGCCGCCAGCGGAGACGCAGCAAGCTGCGTCTCAACGGACCGGATTCGTTCCGAACCATTGTAGTTACTAAAGCGCTTCCAACGCCAGATAAGATTGAAGAATAGGGTTCTGGCCGACGAGCGATTTCGGCGGTGTATGTATGGAAGCAGGACTAGCTCCCGCGCGACAAACGCGGGCTCAGCACAGGCACGAACTGCGCACTCTGATCTACGCCTGTGTCGAGCAGGCGAACGGCGGCATTGTGCGCAATATAAGTCACCAAGGAATTGGGTTGCAGGTGGTGGTAGGGGTTCGTCCGCAGCAGCAATTGCGGGTGCGCTTCGAATTGTGCCACCCGCGGCTGCGCGTGGAAACCCGCGGCGAAGTCTCGTGGTCGACGCGCTCCGGACAGTGCGGCATCCGCTTCGTCGAACTCTCGCCAAAGATGGCCCGCCAGATTGACGAATGGATTTTCGGGAACCTGCTGGAAGGAGCTTCACTGCATTCGGAGCGGGCGGGCTTCAACTTTAGCGGATCGGTGTTGCCCGAGCCGGGTGCGGCCGAAGAAGATGGCTTGATGGTTTCCGCGGCGCCGGTCCATGTCATCGAGTTGCCGATGCGGGTCGATCCTTTGCAACCGGCTCATGCGCGCGGTGACGCTAGTGAGATTACCTCGCAGAAGTCGGCTGGATTAGACTGGCTCTCGCAACCGCTTTCCGGTCGTGGTCTCATTTGGACCATCAATACACTTGTGATCGTGGCTGCTCTGCTACTCTTCGCGCTGGTATTTCTCTCGATCACTGGTGAGCCTCCACGCTGGCCGCTAGCCACGGCAGGCGGAGCCGCAATTTTTGTCGCCGCGCTGTATTGGGGATTCTTTCGGCTGTTCGGGGGATCAAGCCCCGGCGTAAGATTGGCTCGCTTGGCGGGATGGGATCTTGAAAACGACGAAGAGAGGGACGCTCGCTTTCGCTGAAGAATCCGGCGCCCCATTCGCGGCGGGCTGTTAGTTGGCAAAATATTGCTGCGCCAGCCAAAGCTGCAGCGTTCTCTGCTGTTGCTTCGCCAGCTTCACGAATCGAATGCCCAGATTGCCGCGCCTGTCCTGCCACGCAATTTCAGCCTTGGCCTTCAATCCCGTCCTGGCGCCGGGCAGTTCGAATGAGACCTGCAGCGCCTTCGCAGTTTCGACGAGATCCGTGGTGCGAATCTGCATTCCACCCTGGCTTACGTTGACCAGGTATGCGCCCATCGCTTTGTGGCCCTTGCAGCTCACTGATACCGGCACTTCCAGACCGGTGCGATGATACCGCAGACGTCCGTCGAGGATCATATTGCGCGCTGCAGAGAGAGTTCGCACGGCCTGTTCCACAGAAATCGGTTTTTCAAACGCAAACAGCGCTCCGGTCTTATCCAGATTGTGCTGGCACTTCGGGCCGCCCATGATGACCAGCGGAATTGTTCTCGGCTGTCCTTCCACGCTTTGCAGTTCGCGCAGGAATTGGGAGCTTCCATTCAGATCGCAGTCCACGATGAGGGCGTCGATCTTCGACTTGGCGAGCCGAGCCAAAGCGCGCTGCGGTTCGTTTTCAACGGCAACGTCCATCTGCAGACCGCCGAGGATGCACTCCAAAACACTGACTTCCTGCCAGTCGCGCGAAACCACCATCGAGGAAAGTGTCATGTCCTCACTGTAGCTATGTCGGTAATCCGGCCGTAGATCACCAACGTAACGAAGGACGTTGGTTCGGGCTCGAGGGATATTTCGATAGCGAGGGAGCGAAAGCAGCTCAGCAGAAGAAGGAGATGCTACCCGCTGATCTGACTCAGAATCGCTCTGGCTTCGGCCGCCGGATCGGCGGCTTCGGTGATGGGACGGCCGACTACGATGTGGCTGGCGCCCGAGGCGACGGCTTCGGCGGGAGTGACCACACGGGCTTGATCGCCGAGGCTGCTACCGGCGGGGCGTATCCCCGGAGTCACGATGGCGAAAGCGTCCCCGAGTTGGGCTCGCAAAGAGGAAGCTTCGCGGGCGGAGGTAACCACGCCCTGACATCCGTTGGCCAGTGCGATGGTGGCCAGGCGGACGACGGTGTCCTCGACCGTGCCGCGAATCCCGATTTTTTCCAGGTCGTTTCCGTCCATGCTGGTGAGCACGGTGACGGCGAGTACGATCAGTTCGGGGCGCACCTTGGCTGCTTCGACTGCTGCACGCAGCATCTTGCCGCTACCGGACGAGTGCACGGTCAGCATGCTGACTCCAAGCTTTGCCGCTTCGGCCACGGCCGCTCCCACGGTATTGGGGATGTCGTGATATTTGAGGTCAAGAAAGACCCGGCGTCCGGATGCGACAAGATCGCGCACCACTTGTGGACCTTCGGCGGTATAGAGCTGCATGCCGACTTTATAGGTCAGCGCGTAGTCTCCGACCGCCGCCACAATTTTCTGTGCAGCGGCGGCGGTGGAAACGTCCAGGGCAACGATGAGCCGCTGGCGCGGGTCCCCGTGGCGAAGATCATCGCCGCGGTAGGTTAATCCACCGTGTGGGATGCTGGGCAAGGCTGTGGGCATCCCAGACAGTTTAAAGTCTTTACGGGAGTTTCGCCAGTGGGGGACGGTTGTAGGCGACGGTTTGGTAAGCCGGCTTCAGGTCGCGGGGGTTGACCAGGTCCAGACGTACGCGTTGCAGACCGCGCTGCTTGAATTGCAGGGCTTGGGCGGCGCCGTACGACAGATCAATAATGCGACCCGGAACGATGGGACCGCGGTCATTGACCCGGACCACGACGGCTCGGCCGTTGCGCAGGTTGGTGACCCGGACATAGCTTCCCATAGGAAGCGTCAGGTGAGCGGCGGTCATGTCGTACATATCGTAGGGCTCGCCGCTGGCGGTTGGTTTACCGTCGAAAATCTGGCCGTACCAGGACGCTGTCCCAATTTGATACGGTTTCGTCTTGACCTGTTTGCGGAGTTCGGGTTTGGTTTGGATTGAACTAACTGGAGCCGCTGTCGCCTCCGAGATGTTCGGTCCCTGAGCCGCTCCCAGGCCGACGATCAAAGAGGCAATCGTCAGTCCATGAGCTAAATATCGTCGCATTCAGTTCTCCTGGCATACTCAAAAGTGCTTTTGGCCTTAAGGCTTTCGTACCTGCAGTTTGTTGATGCTAGCGACGTGCCAAACTCCTGTCAATACGAATTGGGGGGTAGATCGATGACGGCCTAGTAATAGATGTCTTACGTAACGTATTGCAAATGTAGGCAGATGCTGGCAATGTCCTTTATTTCAGTTAGCTTAGGCATTTGCTAAAAAGTAAATAGCACATAAGGGAAAGCAGGGTAGAATTTACAAGAACAATAGAATCAATGGGTTACGGTTTTATCCAGGACAAACTACGTGGAATCATGTACTTGCGGGGATAGCTCTGGCATCCCCCATCGAAGATTTTTTCGGGAGGTAAGCCCCCAAAGTAACTCCGAGCCCCGGCCGATGTGAGATGCTGAGCCCTGAACGGCGTTACTATCGGACGCAGTGGAACCGAAGGCCATGCCCGAAAAACCACCTATCGTACTCACCATCGCGGGGTTCGATCCGTCCTCGGGCGCCGGCGTGACCGCCGATATTAAGACGATTGCCGCCCATGCCTGCTATGGGGTGGCATGCATCACGGCGTTGACGGTGCAGTCCACCTGTGGGGTAAAGCGGGTTGAGGTGGTCGACCCGGCCCTTCTGTCCGAGAGCCTGGAAGAACTGGCAGCGGACCTAGACATTGCAGCGGTACACATCGGAATGCTGGGATCGGGGAAGGTGGTCAAGGCGGTCGCGGATTTCCTTTCTGGCCAGCCAGCCGGCCAAGGCGGGAACCGCTCCGCAAACCCCCCAGCAAAGGCGAGGCTGCCCAATATCGTGCTCGACCCAATCCTTAAGTCCTCTTCCGGCGCAGACCTTCTCGACGCTAGCGGGAGCAGATTGCTGGTCGAGAGGCTGATTCCGCTGGCCGACGTGGTGACGCCCAATATCGACGAAGCGGCGGTCCTCACCGGAGTACAGGTCAAGGATTTGGAGGACATGAAAGCCGCCTCCGCCAAATTGCACGAGATGGGCGCGACGGCCGTGGTTATCACGGGAGGGCACCTCGAGAAGGCGATTGATCTGCTGAGTTTCAAAACCAAGCGCGGGATCGAACAGGAAGTGTTCAAGGCTGAGCGGCAACGTTCGAATTCAACCCATGGCACGGGGTGCGCCTTCGCCACAGCCATGGCATGCCACCTGGCTCTCGACCGTGGGTTGGCGGAAGCTGCCCTCCTGGCGAAGACCTATGTCACCGCGGCAATCTCGTACGGGCACCCCCTGGGCCGGGGAACTGGGCCTGTGCACCATCTTTATCGGATGAGCCAGCAGAGGCGTGCGGCGGGTTCGGGAAACGAAAGCTAGGGGGATTAGTCGCGGTCGCGAGTGGAAGATTTCTTCAGGAGGATTCCCGCCACAAACGAGGCGGTTGCCGCCAGCAGCCATTCCGCACGGTAGAACTGAATGGCCTGCCAATCCACAAAGGTCCTAGCGGTGAGCAGTCCGACCAGCAACGCTCCAGCGACACAGCCTAACCCGATCACGAATGCGATGAGGGAAGCCGTCGAAAGGCCGACCCAGTTCTTGATCTCGTGAAAGTGAAGATAGCGAAGCCAGGAAGGGAATTTGATCTGGCTCCAGGAGAATCTCGCAACCGCTGAATAAAGGGAATAGACTCGGGCGGTTGCTTGTTCCCAAAGTCCGGCCAAGGCAGCAGCGTCCGCTTTGGCGGCAGCGCTGATCGCTACTGGACGGCGGCCGCCGCAGGAGTGGCAAAACCGGGCCCCTGGCAGAAATTCGGTGCCGCAGCGCGAGCAGGCTTCGGCCATCGTGGGGAGGGTCTCCCGGATGACGATCTCATCCGGAAGGACCGGGGAGGGCGGTCGCCAGAACTCGTTACGGGTTTCTTGAATGACTTCCGACATAATGTTTCGCTACCTACAGCGATAGCTCTAGGGTCAATGGCATTCCAACCGCCAAAGCCTGCCTGAATCTAAAGGCCACAGTCACAAATACTTGCAAGCTTTTCACAAGCTAGTGCGGCAGCAAGGCAAGCAAGAATTACGCGCGGCGGTGAGTAAAGATGCACCGGTTACGAAAGCCCAGGAACCTTGAACACCGCCAACGAGACCGCTGAACGAAGCTCCTACGAGTCTTCCTGCGACATGAATCAATGTTCAGCTGCGCAGATTATAAGGGCGCGCGACGGCGGCACGAGGCGGCGTTGACGGCACATAGATGACGTTCTTGGTTCAAGGGTTCGCTTCTCAGCCGCAGCAACATCCGGAGCATCTCTTGGCCGGTTCGTTTAAACTAGGTTGCAATCGAACCGTGACGGCGCAAACCGAAAATCTCTCGACGAAGTTTGAACAAGGCGCTGAGATATTGGTCGTTCTTTGCCTGCTGTTCGCATCATGTATTCCTTCTGTGAGCCAGTCGCCCCTCGCCTCGGATTCTCGCCGCGGCGCACCGCACGATCCCCAGAGCGACGCCGCATTCGATCATTTCTACAACATGGAGTACGATCGTGCGACCCAGGAGTTCGAGAAGATCGTAGAGAAGCATCCCAACGATCCCTTTGCGGTGAATCATTTGCTTACCGCGGTGCTCATGCACGACCTCTACGACACCGGAGCGATGAATACCGGGGACTACAGCAATGACAGCTTCATCGGCAGGACCCCGCGCCCTACTCCCCCAGCGGTGAAGGAACGCATCAAGGGACTGGTTCGGCGGGCAGAGAGTCTGGAAGAGCAGCAACTCAAGGCGAATCCGGAGTCCGTGGACGCTCTCTATTGTCGCGGGGTTACCCGAGCCCAGTTCTCCGTCTACACCGGTCTGGTAGAGCGGGCGTGGTTTTCGGCGCTGCGCAACGCGGTCGGAGCCCGCCACGACCATGAACACGTGCTCGAACTTGATCCCAACTACGTGGATGCGAAGCTGGTCTTGGGAACCCATAACTACGTGATCAGTCACTTGCCTTGGAGCGTGAAGGTGGCCGCGGCTCTGGCTGGGTTGAGTGGGTCGAGCGAAAAAGGTCTCGCCTATCTTCGCGAGGTCGCCAAGAGCGAGGGGGAAAACGCGGTCGACGCCAAAATTGTGCTCACCCTGTTTCTGCGGCGCGAGCACCAGTATGACGAGGCGCTCGGCTATATGAACGAGCTTGCGGCCAAATATCCGAAGAACCACTTGTTTCTCACCGAAGTGGCGAACCTGCAGCGCGCGGCGGGCCGCCTGCAGGAGGCCGAGACCGTGTATCGCAAAGTGTGGCAAAACGGCCGGGAAGGGAAGTACGGGAACCTGCATTACGAGCTGGCGGCATGGGGCTTAGGAGAGTTGTTACGGTCCGAGAAGAATCTTGCCGGCGCGGCCGCCGCCTATGACCTGGTAAACGAAGCTCCTAACCCTGATCCTGATGTCTTGCAAAAGGCCAACCTGGCTGCTGGAGAAATGTACGACCTGCTGCAGAAACGCGATCTGGCCATGAAGAAATATGAAACGGTCCTGGCCGGCAATGCGAATACGGGCCCTGCCGACGAGGCGCGGCGCTACATTAAAGAGGCGTACCGGGAGTGAAGGGAACTTTCCGCTTAGAAATACGTAATATCTAGTGAGGGCGGAATATGTACTGCAACTACTGCGGAAAAGTGATTCAGGATGATGCTGCGGTTTGCGCGTACTGCGGCGTTCGCGTCGGCGCCTCGCTGGCTAGGACCAAGCTGGTGCGGCCGCGACTGGGACGCAAGGTCGCAGGCGTTTGCCTCGGTTTCTCCGAATACTTCGACCTCGACGTTACGCTGGTTCGGGTCGTATGGCTGATCACGGCGTTTATGACCGGTTTCGGTTTCTTTGCCTACCTCATCGCGTGGATCGTGATGCCGGAAGAACCACTGCTGCTTCCGGCCCCGGTTGCTGCGCAACAGGTGACGAACCCGTAACTTTTAGAGCCCAGACCAAGAGCTGGACGCCGGAAGCCGCAGTCGTGGTTTAATCGCCAGCATGGAGCGAATTCTCTCCAAACGCATCAAGAGCGACGATGCCGAAATTGTGTGCTGGGTGCTGGGCGGCGGTCCTCCGGTCGTCCTGCTCCATCCTTTTCCTGCCAACCATGAATTCTGGCTGCCGGTGGCCGAGGTTCTGGCCACGAAGTATCGCGTTGTGATGCCTGATCTGCGTGGGCACGGCGATTCTGGTGTCGGCGAAGGTCCGGCGACGATGGAGAAGCATGCCGCCGACATCGCTCGCGTGATGGACAACGCCGGGGTCGGTCGCGCTCCGCTGGTCGGAGTCTCGATTGGCGGATACGCACTGTTCGAGTTCTGGCGAAAACATCGCGGCCGCGTGGCTGCGCTCGGATTGTGCAACACCAAAGCGCCGGCCGATGGTCCGGAAGCGCGCGCAGGACGCTTACAGGCGGCAAATGACGTTCTCGAACGCGGTACCGAACCGTTTTTCGAATCTATGATTCCTAAAGTCATGGCGAGGAATACGCGGGAGATGCGTCCGGACCTGGTAGACGGTGCGTTGCGCATGATGCGCAAGATGTCAGCGGAAGACGTCGCACAAGTGCAGCGCGGCATGGCGGCACGTCCCGACTCCATCGAAACCTTGAAGACCATCAATGTTCCCACACTGCTGGTGACCGGCGACGAAGACGTCATGACTGGAGTCAACGAAGCGGAGTTGATGCGTCAGCATATTGCTGGCAGTCAGATGCGAGTGATTCCGAAGGCAGGGCACTATTCGCCTTGGGAGCAACCCGAAGAAGCCGCCAGACTACTGCGCCAGTTTCTGGACGGGCTCTAGCATCCGTCGATCTCACAGAGATCGGTTCTGGAAGGGCACGGTTTCATCCATGCGCTAACGGAGAAACTGCAATTGCCAGGGGCCGATTGGTCTAAAATTGTGAACGCCATGAAGAAACTTGCCCTCGCGCTTGTGGTCGCGCTTCTGCCGATCGGTGCCCACGGTCAAACTCCCGCTCAACGGCCGCACATTCTCGGCATCGACCACGTGTCGTTCTATACCACTGCGCCTGGCGGAGTGAAAGACCTGTACGGCGACATTCTGGGTTTGGCCTCCGCCGCACCGCTCGAGCCCGGCGGCACCGTGCGGTACATGGTGGGTAGACAGTGGGTCGGCTACAGCGCTGCGCCCGATCCCAAGGCTAGCGACCGCATGGATCACGTGGCTTACACCACCGACAACGTAGCGGCCCTTCGCCAATATTTGGCTACACAGGGGATTAAGGTCCCGCAGGTTCAGGAACGGTCGGACCAGAGTCTCTTTTTCGTTGTGGAAGATCCGGAAGGGCATCGCGTGGAGTTTGTGGAGCGAGGCAAGGGCGAGGCCGCGCCGGCGGCTTCCGCGGTTTCGCGCCACATGATTCACGCGGGCTTTTTGGTTTATCACCGCGACGCAGAAGACCACTTCTACCGCGACATCCTCGGCTTTCGTCCCTACTGGCATGGGGGAATGAAAGACGGCGAGACCGACTGGGTGGCCCTGCAGGTTCCCGACGGCACGGACTGGTTGGAGTACATGCTGAATCAGCCGGCGCATCCCGATCTGCGACTGACGGGAGTGATGAACCACATTTCTCTCGGCGTCGCCGATATGAAAAAGGCGCAGGCGATTCTGGAATCGCATGGCTGGAAGCCGCGTGGCGACGAAAAAGCGCAGATGGGCAAGGATGGCAAGTGGCAGCTCAACGTTTTCGATCCGGATCTGACGCGGGTGGAACTGATGGAGTTCAAGCCGGTGCAGAAACCCTGCTGCTCGGACTTCACCGGGCCGCATCCGTCGGAATGACGGTCTCACTTTTGGGCAGTCTGAAATTTGATTTCGACGATTTCCTTGGTCTCCAGCGAAGTGGGCTCCCACTTGGCCCTGGAAACAGCGTCCGCAGCGGCCTTCATCAGTAAAGGACTGCCCCCGAGTTCTTCCGTGCGAACCGGATAACCGGCGGGAGAGACCGTGACCCGCAGGCGCACAATGCCGCTCATGTTCAGTTTGCGGGCCAGCGGCGGATAAACGGGCCGGAGGTCAACTACCATCTTGCGCTTGCCTTCGGAGCGCACTTGCTGGGCGAGACTTTCGACAGGAAATGCGACCTGCGTTACAGCCAGCGCCAACAAGCAGATCCGAACCCAGTATCTCTTCAGCATTGCTTTCTCTCGTTGAACGCATTCCGCGGCCGGTTGCTTCCGACTTCTGGTGTCATCCAACACATCGACAGATTGGCAAGCGATCTTTAGTTTCGGACGGGGCTGACACGTGTGAAAACTGGAGAGGGCATCAAGAAACAAACGGAGTAGGAACTGTGGGTGAGGATTTGGCATGCGGGCCCGCACGTTTGGGGAATTATGCGGCTGAAGCGAGGTGGGCGGGGCTAGGCCGCGAGTCTGACTGGAATCGAGACTCGGATACTTGTACCTTGTGGACCGGATTGCAGGCGGAAGTCACCGCCAATTTCGCAGACGCGCTCGCGCATGCCGGCCAACCCTACACCCGCCACGCTGCCGCGGTTTCCGAGGCGTTCGATAAGTTCCTTGGGCATCCCCCGGCCATGATCGTTCACCTCGAGTACAACATCTGCGTGGTTGCTACGGAGGGAGACTTCCGCAGTTGTGCTACCCGAATGCTTATGGATGTTCGTGAGGGCCTCCTGGATAACTCGGAATAGCATAGTTTCCACGAGTGTGGGAAGGCGATGCTGGCATTCACTGCTTAGCGTGACACGGATTCCGCTGCGGTTGCCGAATTCTTCCACGAACCATTTCATGGCGGAGTTTAATCCGACCTCGTCCAAAAGAGGAGGATGGAGGAGATGAGAGAGCGTGCGAGTTTCGCTCAGGCAAAGCTGGATGATATTTTGCAGATCGTCCGAACGCTTTTGGTCGATGGAAGGAGTGTCAGCGACGAGAGCCGCTAAACTCATCGACATGGCGGCGAGGTATTGGCCCATGCTGTCATGCAGCTCGCGGGCTAGGCGGCGGCGCTCTTCATCCTGGGCGCGAATCAATTTGGCGGACAGTTGCCGAAGGGCGGCGGTCCGCTTGGCCACTTCCGATTCCAGTCTTTCCTGGTTCGATTTCAAGATTTCGCGCGCTTCGCGTTGGGCATGGATGTCGGTATTAGTGCCCAGCCAACGGGTGATTCTCCCGTGCGGGTCTCGTATGGGGATGACGCGAGTGAGAAACCAGCGAAAGCGGCCATCGGCGCCAAGTAACGGAAACTCCATCTCGAAGGGCACTCCTCTTCGAATGCAATCGTGCCACCGATTGAGAACCTCGGGGAGAATGTCAGGATCATGCAGAGACTGCCATCCCGAACCTGCCAACTGTTCCGAGGTTTTGCCGGTGTAGTGGTACCAGCCATCATTGAACCAGAGAGTGTGGCCAGCGGCGTCGGCGATCCAGGCCAACTGAGGCATGGCATTGGCTAGTTGACGGAATTGTTCTTCCGCGCGCCGCAAAGCCTCTTGCCGCGACTGGAGTTCGCGCAAATGATCGCGGACTTCGTACTGTTTTTCTCGGGCGCGGAGTGCCGATTGAACAGAACTGACCAAGGTGACGGCGCGTAAAGGGCGTTCCTGAAGGGTGACGTTGCCCATGGGGGTTCGCATGCGGGCGAGTTGTCTACTGGTACGATTGGGTTCTCCACTTCCGGTCATCACAATAATGGGCAAGTCGGACCAGGGGGGTTGGTGCTCTAACGCCGAAGCAAAGTTCTGTATTTCCCTTTCTCCGAGGGCCTCTTCGCTGATGACCGCAGCGGCGGCGCCCACATTCAATTCGTCGACCACGTAGGCTGCCGTGGTGCAAACGTGGCAGGATACTCCCACCTCGGCGAGGGCTGCGGAAATAAGATCGGCATCGCGGCCGCTAGGGCAAGGATCAGCACGCGCGAGTCCTTGTCACTGGGTGGGGCCATTGTCATTATCTCTGACATCGATTTTGCGCCGTTTTTGAACCAAAACATCCGGGACGCCGCTCAGCACACCTTTGAAGTCAAGCAGTGGATTGCCAACGATGATCCCGCGATGCAGGCGAAGTTCCCGAATGGATCGTTCATGGTGTCCGCTGCGCTTCTTGATCATGGAGATCGCCTGCCTCACTTCTCCTTTGGCTTCAAAGAAGCGAAGTAAAAGAACGGAATCCGCTAAATAGCTAACATCCACTGGGGTCTGCATCTCGCGGCCAATGAGGCCGTGCTGCGCCAGGACCATAAAACTTGCGATCCCTTTTTGATTGAGGAAGGTCGTAAGCTCATGCGGTTGCATGGGCAGATATTTTTCACCGGGCATGGCATTCATGAAGCCGTTCAGGCTGTCGATGATGATTACTTTGGCGCCGTCGACTTCTACCGCCTGGTGCACGCGATTGGAGAACTCGCCGGGCGAGAGTTCCGCAACGTCGATTTGATGGAGAAGAAGAAGTCCATTTTCCAAGAAGGGTTTTGTGCCGAAGCCAAGGCTTTTCAGGCGGGACAGGTAAGACTGGATGCCCTCATCGAATAAATAGACGGCGGCTGCCTCGCCTCTTTCCATTGCCGCGAACGCATATTTCGCTGCGATCGTCGATTTGCCGGCCCCGGCAGGGCCCATCACGAGCGTACTTGTCCCGCGATCAATTCCGCCGCCAACGAGGGCATCGAGCTGTTTGATCCCGCTGGAGATCTGTTCCCGCATGAATTTCGCTTTATGTTCAGAGGCGACGAGGCGAGGATAAATCGATAATCCTCCTTTCTTGATTCCGTAATCATGGAACCCTTCGCGGAAAGACGATCCCCGCAATTTGAGCACCTCAAGCCGCCGCCGCTTGACTCCGTAGTCTCGAGGCAGATTTTCAAGGGACAGGACTCCGTGGGCGATGCTCTGCAGTTGGAGGTCGCGATCGGTGTTTGTGCGATCGTCAAGCAACAGGACAGTGCGCTGCTTTCCAGAAAAATATTGTTTAAAGGCGAGAATTTGGCGGCGGTAGCGGAGCGGGTCTTGAGCCAGCATTCGCAATTCTGAGAGCGAGTCAATCACAACCCTTTTGGGATCCACTTCTTCGACCTTAGAGACGATGGCTTTTGTCGTATCCCCCAGTTCCACTTCCGAGGGGTGAAAAACGGTGTATTGACGCTCGGGTCTCAAGGCTTCCTCATCCGGTAATAATTCAAAAATCTGGACGTTATCCAGGAACCATCCGTGGGAAGCGGCGACATCCTTCAATTCTTTGGCGGATTCCGAGAGAGTTACATATAGGACCGATTCCCCATGGTTTGCACCAGCGAGCAAGAACTGCAAAGCCAGGGTGGTCTTGCCGGTGCCGGGGTCACCCTCGATCAAGTAAAGATGTCCCGATGGCAAACCGCCTTCCAAAATATCGTCTAACCCTGCAATGCCGGTGGTGAGTCTGTTGTGGTCTGTCATGGCGTCTTTCCTCGCGACTGTCGCATGCCGAATGGAGTGATTAGCGACCCTCACTATTCGCTGCCTGCTCAAGTTTAGGAGGCTCGTCGGGGCCGGGCTTTCTTTTGCGGTCTCGACAGTTGCGTTAATTAGAGAGTGAAACAGTTCAGGAGGTTGGCGGCCGATTCAGCTAAGGACGGCGGGCGTGAGTCGTAGTTGAGCCCGGATCTGGGTTCGTCTTTCCTTCGCATAGGGAAAGTGGACGTCGCACTGAAGCCCTCTCAAGATTATTCTCAAGGATTCAGCGCGATTTTGCGGCCCGGCGGGCGTCTTAAGAGGGAGTCTGTTGGCTGGCTACGGCAGCGGAAAGTACCCCGATGTTTTCTATGAAGTACAAGGTTCGCCGTAATGACACCACTGCGGCACGAGATTTAGCCTCAACATTATCCGCCTAGGGCGGCGTCGGCAGTGCGGTTCGTAACCTTTCCGCGCCCAGACGGTTTCCAATCTTCTTTACCGGAAACGTATTTCAAAGAGGAGATAAACGGATGAGCATCTGGACAATCTTGTTTGTCGTTCTGCTAATTGCCTGGCTGGGTGGCTTCGCGGTATTCCACGTAACGAGTGGGTTGATTCACCTGCTGCTGGTATTCGCAGTGATTTCGTTGATCTTGCATTTTGTGCTGGGCCCGCGCGCCGCGTAAGGCAGGGGGACACTTGGTATTAGCTGGTGCCCGCTCGTCAGTGATTGGCGACAGAAATCGCTTTTTGTAGTTCAGCTTCAGGGCTTGGCGCCCTGTCGAATCGAAAGGATAGGATCACAATGAGGTGGAACAGTATCCTGAAGTCGCTTCTGAAAACCGCCGTCTGCATCATGGACCAAACCGCCGAACAGGTCGACCGGGCATCGGATCGGGCCTCCCAGATGGCGGATGACGCGAGAACCGCTATTTTCCCCGAGGAAGATCACACTCTTCGCAATGTACTCATGTTCGCTGCCGGAGTAGGAGTGGGCGTAGGTGCTGGCCTTCTGCTCGCCCCTGCAAGTGGCGAGGAAATGCGCAATTCGATTGGCGAAAAGGTGCAAGACATCAGCGACAAAGTAAAAGGCCGCGTATCGAAGCAGAACTATGGCACGACTGGAACGGAGTAGCGCCGAGATAGCTCTTCGACGCAAACTGGGAACCGACAGTCGCAATGCCATAGCAGAAGCAAGTGAATCTTTATAGCGCGGAAGGGGAACTCTTAGTGCCCCCGCATGCGGTCAGGACGGTATAACCCGAACTCCGCAGAACCTTCGCCGAACTTCCAGGGTATCCCGGTCCTCATCGATGCAGAGTATGGTCGCCATGCGCAATATTCGTTATGGGATCGCCAGTGCGAAGCTGTTGATTTTCGGGATGACGGGACAGAGGAAGCCACACCGATTTTTACCTATAACCGAAGAGTAAACAGTGTACGGGGCAGTACGGACGGCGCAAGTCCGCGCAGTGAGTTCATCGCGAGGCGAGAGCCTAACCGTGCAAAGACGCTACGTCTTTCTTCTTCGTGGTTAAGAAGACGTTGCAAGCAACGTCTCTACCGAATGCAGGCATTCAATTGCCCGGCGCGGTTGCGACGTCCAGATCGCCGGCCGCTTTGTCGATTGCCGCGGCGACAGCGTCCAGCACTTTGGCCACGGTTGGGACCTGGGCTTCGGCCTCCGCCCATTTTTTCTCGTCCATGTATTCGCGGACCGCGGCGATCGGTTTCGCGCCATATCCTGTGTACGCGCCCGGGGCGTAGACCTGATGCTTGAACCAAGGGCGCTCGGGGAGTCCTCGTTCGGTCAGGAAAGTGCGCTGGATTTTCAGAAGATCGGTGTTGAGCGAGGCGAGCGTTTGCGAGGAAAGTGCGGGCGCACCTCCGGCCTGTGCTTTCGCCAGTGCGGCCTGGTAGCGCTCCGCGCTGCGCTTGATGGCTTCCACTCCATTTTTCAGAGGAGCGAAATTCATATACGGCGGCGTGGTTTCATGCGGCGGAGGTACGGATGTCTTGTGAGGATCGGATACGGCTGTGAAGACTCCCTCTTTCAACTCCAGGTTGCGCTCGGTGATCTCCTCCTGCTTGTCTTTGAGTTGCTTCTCGAGTTCGGTCACATATTTGCTGATGGTTTCGGCCATATCCACGTATTCGAAGGGAATCACGTCAGCATCGGCCAGACGCATGACGGTGGTGCCGCCGGTTTGCGCCAGAGCGCGTCCGTAGAAGAAATCGGTGTCGATGAAATGCGTGTACCAGTAGAAATCGTCGTAGACGGAATGGTACGCATTCGCATCGTTTTCACCGCCGTAGCCAATGTTCAATGCCGAAATGCCGGCATGGTCGAGGAAGGACGCATAGTCGGAACCATCTCCCAGGGCTCCGATGGCGAGATCAGCGCGTTTGCGAATCTCGGCGCGTTCTTCCTGGTTTTTGGCGTTGGCGATGCGGGATAAGCGAGCCCTCTGCCAGACTGGAATATTTTTTTCTGGATCGTTGAGTTCTCGAACTACATCATTGATCAGTTTTTCGAGATCGTGCGAGCCGGAGGCGTGAAAAAATCCGCGGCCGTTGCTGTCGGAATTGATGTAGGCGACGGCATGCTTCTGCAGTTCGTCGCCGTGGGTTTCAACCCACTCGGTCGAACCGAGCAATCCCGGCTCTTCTCCGTCCCACGCGCAATAGATGATGGTTCGCTTCGGGGCCCATCCCTGCTTGTGGAGCTCACCGAGCATGCGGGCCTCTTCGAGCACCGGTGACATGCCGGAGAGGGGATCGTCGGCGCCGTTGACCCAAGCGTCAAAGTGATTGCCACGAATCACCCATTGGTCGGGATCTTCGGACCCACGCATGGTTGCGATGACGTCGTTGACCGGCTTCATGTCCCAATTCGATGTGACTTTGAGATGGACTTTGGCAGGGCCGGGGCCGACGTGGTAGGTGATGGCCAGCGCGCCGCGCCATTTTTCCGGGGCGACCGGGCCTGCCAGTGCGGAGAGAAGAGGCAGAGCATCTCCCCATGAAATGGGAAGCACCGGTATCTTGGTGATGGTCTTGGCTTCACTGACGGACAGACGCTTGGCATCGGCTGTAGCGCCGACTCCGGGGGTCAGAGGATCGCCGGGATAGTCGGTGTCCATGACGCTGCCGCGCTGGACGCCTTCTTTGGGCCGCCAGCCACCCTTGGGATAATCGTCCCCCTGAAAATAGCCGTCATCTTTCGGGTCGGAATAAATGATGCATCCGATGGCGCCGTGTTCCGCCGCAACTTTCGGCTTGGTGCCGCGCCAGTTTTCTCCGTAGCGGGCGATGACGATGGCGCCCTTGACGGAAATTCCGAGGCGATCTAATTGTTCATAGTCATCGCGGCTGCCGTAGTTGACGTACACTAGCGGCGCGGTCACGTCACCATCAATCGAATACGCGTTATAGGTCGGCAACTGTTCTGCGGTTTGGTTCGAGGTGGGATCGCCGGGAACCGACGGTTCCTGCAGTTTGGCGCGGAACTGCGTGGGCTGCGTGAGTTCTACTACGCGCTCTTTGGGCGTGGGGAACAGGACCTGGAACGTTTCGATATGGGCATCGAATCCCCACTCTTTGAATTTCGAGAGAATCCATTCTGCGTTGTCTTTGTCGTAAGGCGAGCCCACGTGATGCGGACGGGCGCTCATGCGGCGCATGTTTTCGCGCAGATTGTCGCGGACGATGCCATCCTGAAATTTCTTTTCCCAATCGCGCTCCGGGCTGGAGGATTGGGCCGTGTATCCCGGGAGTTGGGCGCTGGTCTTCGCTGGTATGTTTTGCGCGCCGTTCAGTTGTGCGGTGAAGAGAACTATGCAACAAGAAATGAGGGAGTGGATCGGCTTCAAGCGGGCCTCCTGATCGGTTACGACCAATTTTCAAACTTCTTAATTCTGCGAGTTGGCATTATAGAGCTAGAGACGAATTTTTCCTGACATGAAGATTTTGTTGAGATTTGAGGGCTGACAGGCTTATTGTGTACGTCTCCGGAGGAAACAGACCTTGCGAACCACCGCACTCGTGATCCTGATTGCATGTTGTGTCACCTCAATCTCAGCGCAGAAGCAGAAACTCCAACCGAAACCGGGCACGGAGCCCGGACAAAAGCAGGCGGAAGCACAGAAACCAGCGACCGCCGCGGGCGCGCCAGCGACTGAGGCTGACCAGGAGGAGCGCGAAGCCGAGGGGCCGTGGAAGGGGATGCAGTACCGTCTGGTCGGACCATTTCGTGGCGGACGCGTGGTGGCAGTGTCGGGCGTGGTGGGACAGGACGACGTCTACTATTTTGGCGCAGTCGCTGGCGGTGTGTGGAAGACTACCGACGGCGGCCTCAACTGGAAACCTACTTTCGATAAGACGAAGGATGCGTCACCGTCGATCGGCGCGATTGCGGTTTCGGAGTCAGACCCGAATGTGATTTATGTCGGGACCGGCGAGGCGTGCATCCGCGGAAACATCGTGGGCGGGAACGGGGTGTGGAAGTCGGTGGACGCCGGCAAGACCTGGAAGTTCGTTGGACTGGGCGATACGCACGCCATTGGGCGATTGGCGGTAAATCCCAAGAATCCTGACATTGCTTTCGTGGCGGCGCTGGGGCATCCCTTTGCCGACAACGAAGAGCGCGGGATTTTCCGCACGCGCGATGGTGGCAAGACGTGGGAGAAGGTCCTCTATAAAGATGCGAAAAGCGGCGGCATCGATGTGGTCTTCGATCCCAGCAATTCCAATATTTTGTTCGCAGCGCTATGGCAGGCGAAGCGCACGCCCTGGAGTCTGGATAGCGGCGGTCCAGGGAGCGGCTTATATCGATCAATCGATGGCGGGACTACGTGGAAGGAGTTGAAGGGGCACGGACTGCCGGAGGGAGTTCTAGGGCGAATCGGCGTTACGGTTTCCGGTGCGAATCCGAGCCGGGTCTGGGCAGTGATCGAAGCCGAGAAGGGCGGAATTTATCGCTCCGACGACGGCGGCGATTCCTGGCATCTCATGACCGACGACCACCGTTTTCGCCAACGTGCCTGGTACTACTCGCACATTTTTGCCGATCCGAAGTCGGCGGAGACGGTGTACATCCTGAATACCGGTGTGTACCGATCCAACGATGGCGGCAAGACGTTTAATCAATTGCGGGCGCCGCATGGCGACAATCACGCGTTGTGGATCGATCCTACGAATCCCAAGCGCTTGATCAATGGAAATGATGGAGGCGCGACGATCTCGACGAATGGCGGCGAAAGCTGGACCAGCCAGTACAACCAACCGACGGCGCAGTTCTACCACGTCACCACCGACAACCGGTTTCCCTATTACATCTATGGCGCGCAGCAGGACAATTCAACTGTCGGCATTGCCAGTGCGAGTGCCGAGGGCTCGATCGATCGTCCGGATTGGTACGACGTTGGCGGCGGCGAGAGCGGATATATTGCGCCCGACCCAACGGATCCGCTGATCGTGTATGCCGGCTCGTATGGCGGCGAGATTACGCGCCACGATCAACATACACACGAAGAACAGGCGATCAATCCGTGGCCGGTGAATCCGATCGGATGGGCGGCGGCTGACGTGAAACACCGGTTTCAATGGACGGAACCGATTGTTTTTTCGCCCCACGATCCCAAGACCTTGTACTTCGCCGGGGAAGTGTTGTTCAAAACAACAGATGGCGGAATGAGTTGGACCATCATCAGCCCCGACCTGACGCGCAACGACAAAGCGAAGCAGGCGGCGTCGGGCGGGCCCATCACCAAAGACAACACAGGAGTGGAGGTCTACGACACGATTTTTTCCGTGGTGGAATCGCCGGTGCAAAAGGACTTGATTTGGGCCGGGACTGATGACGGGCTGGTTCACCTGACTCGCGATGGCGGGCAGAAGTGGGAGAACGTCACGCCCAAAGCGATGCCGGAGTGGGGCACGGTGAGCATGATTGAGGCTTCTCCGCGCGAGGCCGGGACGGCATATCTGGCGGTCGAGCGGCACAAAATGGATGACTTCGCGCCTTACGTTTTCAAGACGTCCGACTTCGGAAAGAGCTGGACCAAGTTGGTGACGGGGATTCCGGCGAACGATTACGTTCACGCGGTGCGAGTCGATCCCAGTCGTGCGGGTCTGCTTTTTGCCGGGACGGAGGAAGGTGTGTACATTTCCTTCGACGATGGCGGTCACTGGCAGGCACTGCAAATCAATCTGCCGGTAGTGCCGGTGAATGACCTGATCGTCAAGAAGAACGACAATAGCAACGATCTTGTGGTTGCGACGCACGGACGCAGCTTCTGGGTGCTTGACGACATCACGCCGCTGGAACAATACGAGGAGTCGGTGCCGCAGCAAGAGGCACACTTATTTCCTCCGGCAGCGACCAGCCACACGGTATTTCGCGGGTCGTTTTTTCGCGCCCAAGGGAACGTGGGGAAAAATCCGCCTGCGGGAGCGGTCATTGATTATTGGTTGAAGACTTCGCTCAAGAAACCAGACAAGAAAGAAACGGCGGCTGCCACGTCGGAGTCAAAGCCGAAGACAGAAGAGGTGAGCAAGAACGAAGGAGAGAAAAAAGAGGAGGCGCCGAAGATTACGCTAGAAATTCTTGATTCCTCCGGAAAAGTGATTCGCAAGCTTCCCAAGAAAGAGGAGGCTGCGGGGGACGAGGAAAACTTTTTCGAACGCAACCGTGGGGCTGAAACCCTGCCTGCAGACGCCGGGCTGAATCGTTTCGTATGGGATTTGCGCTATGAAGGAGCGACGAAAGTGCCGCACGCGCCGCTATGGGGTGGCAACACGGAGGGTCCGGAGGCGTTGCCGGGCACGTATCAAGTGCGCCTGACGGTGCTGGGCAAGAGTTACACGGCTCCGCTGGAGATCAAGGCCGACCCGCGCCTGAAGATCGGGCAGGATGACCTAGCCAAACAGTTTGATCTGCTGCTCAAGATCCGAGACAAGGTCACGGAGACGGACGATGCCATCATTCAGATTCGCGATGTGCGGGAGCAGGTGAATGCGGAGAACAAGCGGCTCAAGAACGATCCGCGCGAGAAGGCGATTGCCGATGCAGGCTTGGCTCTGGACAAGAAAATGACTGACGTGGAGGAACAACTGATCCAGACCAAGGCCAAGAGCGGACAAGACGTGCTCAATTTTCCGGTTCGGCTGAATAACCATCTGGTTGCGCTAAGCGGCGTGGTGGGAAGCGCCGATTCTGCGCCTACGAAACAATCTTATGAAGTATTCGACATGCTGAGCAAAGAGGTTGATGAACAATTAGCGAAGTGGAAGGCGATTGTTGCGACCGACGTCGCGGCGTACAACAACCTGGTCAAGCAGCAGGATGTTCCCGCGATTATGGTGACACAGCCCGAAGCGGGGAAGTGAAGCGACGAGGTGCCGCTCACTCCTCTTTTGCGCGACGAGCCTCCGCTTCCGCCAGCCAGCCGCGTCGTAACTTCTCCGCCGGGATGCTCGACAGGTACGGCTTCAGATCGAGAATCGGTGTTCCGTCGAGCATGTCGACGCCACGAACATGCAAGGAACTGCCCTCGCGACCGAGGAGTTCGACGACGGTGAGTCCAATCGGGTTTGGACGTCTTGGGGAGCGGGTTGCGAAGACGCCGTGCGGGCGATCGTCAATCGGTGGAGTGCCGATCAACTCGAATCCTTCGGCGCGATCGAATACCCATAGAACGAACAAATGCGAAAAGCCATCGATGTCGGTGAGGCCCGTTTCGAATTGCGGAAGAATTTCAAGAACGCCTTCCGCGTCGTGCTTGGCGCCGAAACCCTTGGGAATTTCCTTCGTGTTTTCATAGGGACTCTTGACATATCCGATGGGCTGAGGCGAAAACATCTATTCATCCTTACGAATCTGAATTGAGAACCTCTGCCGTCCCTCCGGGACTTGATTCCGAGGTTTGCTGCTTACCCAGGACTGATGTCCTGGGCTAGTCGGTCGCCGCTCAGCGGCGAGGTCTATTCTTCTTTCTTCTGCGGTTCTTTGGGCAAAGGTTTCTCGATCGGCTTGCGGGGCAGCATTTGATCGCGCATGGCTGCCTCGTAGACGAAGCTGGCGACGATCACCGAGATCTGTTTCAGATCTTCGGGCTGCAGGCGGTCGTAGACGTCCATGTTGGAGTGGTGGGTGCGCGTTTCGTATTCGATGGGATCCTGGATGAACTGGAATCCGGGGATTCCGACTGCGTCAAAGGATAAGTGGTCGGTGCCACCGGTGTTGCGCATGGTGAGAGTGGTCATGCCGAGGTCTTTGAAGGGGCGCATCCAGGCCTCGAAGATCGGGGCCACGGCTTCGTTTTCTTGCAGGTAGACACCACGAATTTTGCCGCTGCCGTTATCCACATTGAAGTAGGCGGAGACTTTGGCCTGCTCGGGTTTGACCGTGACCGGACCTGCCTCGCGGCGCAACAGGGTCGGCATCCCTTTCATGTTTGGGTCGTCCATAGGCGGACGCGAGCCAAAATGCTGCTCGACGTAGCCCTGCGAGCCAAGCAGGCCTTCTTCTTCTCCGCTCCACAGGCCGATGCGGATGGTGCGGCGGGGCTTGATGTCGAGCGCTTTCAGGATGCGAACGGCTTCCATCATTACAATAGTGCCCGCGCCGTTATCGGTGGCTCCCGTGCCGGCGTGCCAGGAGTCGAGATGCGCGCCCAGCATGACCACTTCATCTTTCTTATCGGTGCCAGGAATTTCGGCGATGGTGTCATACTGCATGGGATCGTCGTCGTAGAAGGTGTTGGCTACGTTTAGTTCGAGCATGACGTCCTTTTTCTGCTGCAGCAGGCGGGCGATGCGCGACCAGTGCTCGGAGGCCATGGTGAGCTGGGGAACGGTTGTAGTCTCGCCCGGCTTGTACGAACCGCCGGACTGAACGAATACGGTGCCACCCCCGGCGGTGCCACGGCTGTGGTCGATCACGGCGAGGACTTTTTCGTCGGCGAAGAACTGGTTCATGTCTTTCATTAACTGCCGACGTTTCGCGAACTCGGCCATACGAGACGGGGAACGTTCGCTAGGGATCTCATATTCGGCGATCTTGGCCAGGTCCTCATCGCTAAGACGCTTGAAGGGGGCTTCCGTGATGGTCTTCACTTCGGCGTCGGGACCCAGGATTACGATCATTCCTGCCAGTTTGCCGCGATATTTGTCGAAATCTTTTTTGTCTTCGATGTTGACGCGGACGCATTTGCCGCTGACGACGCCGTTCGTGCCGGGAGTCCACGCTTTGGCGTACACAATGAGAGGGGCGAGATCGGGCGAGGTCATGCGGACGTTGACGTATTGGTTGGCCCATCCCCGGCCGAAGGGTCCCCAGGGTTCCAGGTGAGCGTTGCTCAGGCCCATCGCGGTCAACTGGTCGCGGGTCCACTCGTTGGCGCGCTTCATGTTGGGGGATCCGGTGAGGCGCTCGCCGATCGAATCCATGAGGCCGGAAGCCAGTTCCATCACTTTGGAATCGCGAAAGCCCTCATAACGAATGCGAGAGATGGTTTCGAGATCAACTTTTTCCTGGGACCATACGGCTGGAACAAACGACAAAATCACGATGAGAGAACAGACAAGTCGCGCTGACCGCTTCATGATGAGCTCCTGAATAGAAATTCAATCGGGGATTATACAGCCGGATGTGGGCGGGCTCGGGAAACGGAATGTAAAGTTATTTCAAGGCCGCACTATGCCCGGGTGCAGTCTACCAACAGTGACGTAGCGAGCTACGTCTCTACGACTTGTTTTCAGGCTTGCTAGCGGGCTCTTTGCGTTTTTCTTCGGAATCGACCGAGTACAGCATGTAATGATCGAAACTGTGACGGCGGTAGTAGCGGTGTTTGCGGAAATCGAAATAAATTTCCGCGCTCTTCGGCAGCCAGAGTGACGTGTTCTTCTTCAGAAACGGGACGGGCCCGTACTCGACAACCTGATGCTCACTGAGAAGCTGAATTTCGGGCATTGGGTTCACCATCTCAGCTTCCATGCGCATGATCTGAAACTTGTCGGCGGTAATCCACGCTCTTCCTTTCAGAGCGACAGAGTGCATCTGATTCCCGACTTTATAGCTGTGCATGCGGTTGGGCCGGTCATCGCGCTGGCGGAAGTGCACAAGCCAGGTTGCCTGTCCGTGCCAGTCCCCGAGGCCTTCACAGGACATGTCGAAATTGTCGCGCATGTCAGGATGGAAGACGAGCGCCAGTGCGGCAAAGCCAGTGCTGGCAATCTCGTCCGGATATCCGCTCAGACTTAGTTTGTCGGCGCGGTATTCCTCTACCGTAAGAAATCCCGGCTGCGGCTCTGAAATCGAGGCGACATAGTTGTACTTTCGCGTTTCCGTTCGAATGGGAATGCCGAATTGGTCGAGCGATTGATGGAATAAATCTTCGACTGCGGCGAAGCGTGCCACGTCCCGCACCAACTCTTGCACGCGTTTTCCGGATTCTTCCATTACCCTCTCGGAGGGACATACGACGCCGGGCGCGAGAGCCGGCTTCGCGTCATCAATGCTAGGGGGCTTCCATGATTTCATAGAGAGCCCGGGGGAGGCGAGCGCCGCCAGAGGATCGACGCCGGAGAGGCGGGCCTGGGTCTTCGGTGAGTTGTCTGAGGGCGCGGAACTGGCCTGGTTTTGCTGGATCTCGCCGATCAGGGTGCGAACCTGCTCCGCCATGGGATGATGCGGTGATTGCTCCAGAAAGACATTCAGGGCCTGGATCGCCTCCTGATCGTGGCCCATGTTCACCAGTGCCTGCCCAAGAACAAGTTGCGCGGGATTGGCAGTGCTCTTGCCTTTGGTAATCGCGATTTGCGCCTGCTCGCGCGCCTTGTCGTAGCTTTGCTGGTGAAGATAGGCGTCGGCGAGCAAGTTATGGGGTAGCCAATTCTCGGCATCGGCGATCACCGCTTGCTCCAGCGCCGATCGCGCTGACGGATAATCCTGCCGTTCCAGGCCAGTCCTGCCGAGAAGAGTCAGTGCCTGAGCGTTGTGAGGGTTAAGATTGGCGGCTGTACTCAGGTAAGTCCCAGCCTGGGCGAAATCTTTTTTCTGAAAATATAAATACCCCAGCAGAAAGTTCAGATCCGGACTGTATGGCGATACCTTGTAGGCCTCGCCCAGTTGCTTTTGCGCCTCTTTGAGATTTCCGGACTTCAGGGCCGAAACGGCGCGCTTAGTTTGCTTCCGCGCCTTCGGCGAGAGGACTGCCCCGGCAACGTCGAGATTGATCGCCTCGGGATCGCGCTGCAGCACGATGTTGATTTCCTCGGGGCGCAGGGAGTTCGTTACTTGCAGTTCTTTATGAGCGCTGAGATAGCCTACGGCACTGACTTCCACAGCGTAAGTTCCGTAAGGAACGTTGGTGAAGACTCCCTGGGAAGAGCCTTCGGTGGTCTGCCATGTGGCCGACTGGTGGGTGAGGTCCACGAGCTTCAGTAACGCCTGGCGATCGAGAGGAACGCTGCTGCGCTCGGCGTAGACCATAAAGACGAGCACGCCAGTGCCGGGCGCAGTCTCGTAGGACGTGGAAACATCCTGCAGATTTCTGGGATCATTGAGGCCGGCACGCTGGGCGATGGCGGTCGTGGTGAGTAACGAAACGAGAAAAAAGTGGATGCAGAAGAGCCTCGCGAAGAAGTGGATCAGAATGGCGCAACTGCGGGTCATAAGCGAATCCGCGAGCAGTGTGGCACAGTCGTTCGCGCCGGTCAAACCGCGCTCCTGGAAGGGTCAGTCGCGGAGCTACTCATTGGTGGTGGATTTTCCCCCGGTCGTTGGCGTTTTGTTCCCTTCGGTTTTCTGTTCGCCGGCGGCAGGGGGCTTGGCATCTTCTTCCTCGTTGTTTTTCACGACATATTGCACGATCAGCGAAATGCGGCGGTTGGAGGGGTCCAGCGGAGAGTCGGGTTTGCGCAGCCGCTGGTCGGCAAATCCCCGCACTTGCGTCACTTGGTCTGCCCTGATTCCATTGGCCTGCATGACGCGACGGGCCGCGTTGGCTCGATCCGAGGACAATTCCCAATTGCCGTAGGCGGCGGACGGGGCATAGGGCGTGGAATCGGTGTGACCTTCAATCGAAAGCTTGTTGGGGAGTTTGCCCAACTCCTGCGCCAGGGTGATGAGCATCGCGCTACCATCGGTATTCAGCTTGGCGCTACCACTGTCAAAGAACGTGCCGGTAGCGGATTCGGAGAGTTCGATGCGAAGGCCTTCCGCCGTCACAGTCATCTCGATGTGGCTTTTCAGTTTTTCGAAGTCGACCATCTGCTTGATGGCCATCTGCAGTTGTTCTTTCAGCTTGGGCATGTTGTCGTGGGTGAGGGTGAAATTTTCCCCCGAGCCCGACATGTTGGAGCCAATTTTTTTCGCGGTTCCGGTAGGATCTTTGAAATATCCGCCGACGGCTTCCTGAACCTGTTTGCTACTGTTGAGCAACCAGAGGACGATGAAGAGCGCCATCATGGCAGTGACAAAGTCCGCATAGGCGACCTTCCAGGCGCCGCCATGATGGCCGCCGTGGCCGCTTTTTTTCTTGAGGATGATGATGGGGCGCGTTTTGTCCATGTTGTTTGTCCGCGAACGGGGAGCTTAAGACGAGGCGGATGCCGCTTCCGCCGGCGTTTCCGCCGGCGTTTCAGGCGGTGCTTCCGACGACGCTTCCGGCACCGCTGCGTCGGTTCCTTTGTTACGGCAAGCCGCTTCCAATTCCTGGAATGAGGGCCGCACATGACCCGGGACGGCGCGGCGCGCCATTTCCACCGCCATGATGGGGGCCGTGCCTTTTAGAAAAGAAACCATCAGAACCCTCATCACGTAAAGGAAAGCATGCTCTTCCTCGGCCGCTTTGGTCATGTTGGCCGCGATTGGTCCCACCAATCCGTAGCACAACAGGATGCCCAGGAACGTTCCCACCAAAGCGGCGGCAACCTTGTTTCCGATTTCTTCCGGCGGACCGCCGAGTGCTCCCATGGTAATCACGACACCGAGCACGGCAGCCACAATTCCAAGGCCGGGCAGGGAATCGGCCATGGTGCTGAGAGCGGCGGTGGGCAACGTGGAATCCTGATGGTGAACCTCTAAATCGAGGTCGAGCATCTGGTCGAGATCGAAAGCATCAATGCCGGTGATGGCCATGCGCAGGGAGTCGCAGACGAAATCGCGAACGTGGTGGTTCTTGAGGAATGCCGGGTTTTTTAAGAAAACAGGGCTCTTCTCGGGCTCTTCGACATCGGATTCCAAAGCCATCAAGCCGTCTTTGCGGGCCTTGTTGAGCAGGTCGTACAGCATTTTCAAAGTGTCGATATAGGTCTGCTTGCCGAACTTGGAGCTGCCAAAGACGCCTCCGATTCCGCCCGCGATTTTCTTGAGAATGTGCATGGGATTGGCGACCAGCAGAGTGCCGACGGCGGCGCCACCGATGATGATCAATTCCGCTGGTTGAACGAGAACTCTTAAATTGCCATGCTCCATTAAGTAGCCCGCCACCACGCAACCGAAAACGACGATGATGCCGATAATCGCAAACATTGCTAGCTCCCGGACGTTCCGCTTGCAGCGGAGGCGGAGTGGACTCGCCAGGCCTTAGCCGTTTCCAGTGATTTCTGCGCCCGCTCGATCAGGGAATCGATCGTGTCGTCGGACTGGGCTGCGGCTTCGCCAATGGAAACCGGCAGAGACCGTCGTTCTCCCCACCACTCGATTCCGTCGCCGGCCAGCATGCGACGGACGCGTTCGCTCACCGAGTGGAGCGATTCTTCCCGGCAGCCGTTTAAGATGACGATGAACTGATCGTCGCTCCAGCGGCCGACGTGGTCCGTCGTCCAAAGGGTGCTTTCCAGCGAACGCGCCACTACCCGTAATAAGGAGGAAGCTGCCTCCGGTCCGAGGCTGGCGCGGAAGTGCTGCAATCCTTCGAGGCGCAAACAGAGCATGCCAAATGGAACTTGGACCTCAACGAATGTCGCAAGCGTCTGACGCAAGTGGGATCGCATCAAAGCCGCGCTGGCCACGCCGGTCACATTGTCGATGCAACCGGAAAGTTTCAGACTGTTTTCGCGACGGTCTGGGCTGGCCACCTGTTGCAACTCCTCGAACGTTTCGACGGCGCCGATAATCGAGCCGTGCTGGTTGTGTATCGGAACAGCGCCGAGGCGGACAGGAAATTCATGTCCGGCTTTGTGGTGCAGAAGACCGACGGCTTCAGTGGGTTGCGCTGTCTTGATGGCGCGGGCGATAGGGCAGTCCTCTTTGCAGAATTCACAACCCGGCTGATCACAGTGCAGCAAAGTCTCCGCGACACAGGAGTGGCCGATGACTTCATGGCGCAGGTAGCCCGTAATGCGCTCCGCCCCGTCGCTCCAGAACACAATTTTCTTCTGCATGTCCAGGACGCAGAGGCCGGTCGGCAGGCTTTCGAGGATACTGCGACAGAGGTCGGGGTCGTGAAATGAGGTCATGCGTGGTCAGAGAACGACCTTCTGACTATTTAGCTGATCGGCAAAATCGACAGGAACTTCAGAGCTGGCACAATCACGACGCGGCTTGGCAGCCGCGATTCAGTTCGCTCCGCGCAGAACAATAATTCAGTTGGTGGAGATGGTGAAGTTGACGGTGATCCTGGCCTGGGTCTCGACCGCTTCCACGCCCTGATAGTGCGGCTTGAAATGCCACTGCTTTACGGCTTCTTGCGCCGCGCTGGCCAGGATCGGCGGACCGCTGAGCACGTGGAGATCCTGAATCAAGCCATCGCGACCGATCAGCGCCTGCAAAATCACTGAGCCTTGCACTTTCATTTGGCGCGCCAATAGGGGATAGCCAGGTTTTACCGGACGGTTGACGATCTCCGCAGTGTCGGCGGACATTTGCACGCGCTCGGCGGCGTTGCTGGTCACGCTGGCTGCGCTGGCGGTTGCGCTTGCGGCGGCGGGAGGCACGGCGACCGTCTGAGGAGGTGAGCCGGGTTGCAGATCGACTCGCACCGAATTGGTGCCAGGATGAACGGTTCGATGAACGTCTCCGGCGACGACTTCGACTTCGAGCGGAGGCAGCACGGTTCTGGTGGTTGTGGCGTTGATGGGCGGAGCGGATGGTTCAGTTGAGGCGGGCGCCTCGGCGGCAGGGGATTTGGCTGAAGCAGAAGCGGAACCTTTCGGCTTGCTGCTGTGGGCCTTTTTATGGGCGGTCGACACGGGTTGAGCGGCTACTGTCTGCGCTGGGTTTGTGGCGGCCGGGAGCGTTTGCTGGGACTGCGGCTGATCCTCTGCTTCCTGGGTCTCGGGGAACCAAAAATCGCGATCGCGGTAGAGCACGAATCCCAAAGCAACGAGCAGCAGAACCAGAGCAATGACCATCAAGCGCCGCTGTTTCCGTTCCTCGGAGTTACGAGCCGGGGGCGCGGCTGGAAGGAGACGATCGGTCTTGGGAACTAGATTCTTAAACTCGAGCATGCTGGGACTTAGGACGCTCCTCGAAATATTGCGGATAGTATGCCTTTAAAACCTCCGAAATGCCAGTAAAAGCGGCGGGTCGACGAACTTCGATGAACTGGCCCGGCGCCCTTGACCCATCATGGTATCTTGGGCCGTAACTTTGCGGGACCTTCTGAATCCCATGGTGGGGAGCTTGCGGCGCGAGGGAAGCCTATGGAACCACAGAACGTTAAACCGGATGCCAAGGACTCAAAAGTTGACGATTCGAAGGTGGTTGAACCGAGGGCCGGCGAGCCGACCACCGCCGATCCGGAAAGCGCGGAGCCGGAAAGCGCGGAGCGGCGGGTTGCCGATGCGAAGACCGACCCACCAAAGATCGACCCACCAAAGATCAACCCGCCAAAGATCGACCGTCCTACCATCAGTGAACGCAAGTTCGCAAAGGTGTCGCGCAGGGAACTGCTGAAAGTTGCGCCGGTGCTCGCCTTGGGAGCCTTTGCCGTTCCGCGTTTTCAGGAGTCGCTGCTCAAGAAGGGGCTGGGGTTCAGTGATTGGGCATCGGCGCGGCTGTTCCGGCGCGGCCATCTGGCGCCGACTTTTGCGGATGCTGCGGTGACGCCGTTCGAGAAGTTTCCCATCAACGGATATGACGTGGACGACCCGGGAGTGATCTTTGAAGACTGGAGTTTGACGGTGAGCGGCGCCGTAGAGAAGCCCGGGGACTACAAGCTGACGCAGATTCAGTCCTTGCCGCGGACGCGCCAGAACACGCGCCACGTCTGCGTCGAAGGATGGGATGTGATTGGGCGCTTCGGAGGCGCGAGGCTGTCGGATTTTCTGAATATGATCGGCGCGGACACCTCCGCGCGATTCCTTACCGTGACCTGCGCGGACGATTACTACGAATCGCTGGACATGGCGACGGCGCTGCATCCGCAGACTTTGCTTTGTTATGAGATGTACGATCAGCCGCTTACGCGCGAGCACGGCGCCCCGCTGCGGCTGAGTGTGCCCACGAAGATTGGCTACAAGCAGGCCAAGTATCTGACCGATCTGAAGGTCACCAACGTTCTGGAGAAAGTTGGGTACTGGGAAGACCAAGGGTATTCATCGTTTTACGCATTGTGAGGACTGGGAGGGCTCGGGCATGAACGGTGCGGTAGTGGAAATCGTTCGGGCGAAGGGCGAAGAAACCGAAACGATAGCTCGCGCGGCGTATGAACATCCGTTGCCGGTGCGGGTCTGTCATTGGGTGAATGCGATTTCGCTGTTCGTAATGGTTGGCAGCGGGCTGCAGATTTTTCGGGCGTTCCCCAGCTTTGGCGCCAAGATTCCGCAGAAAGATTTGCTGAACTGGCCGAAGGCGTTTGCCATCGGCGGATGGTTGGGCGGAGCTCTGCAATGGCACCTGACTTTCATGTGGATTTACCTTGCGACTGGGCTGATCTACCTCGGCTATCAACTCTTCAGTGGAAATTATCGACAGGTTTTGTTTACCCATCGGGACATCCCTGGCGTATGGCCGATGGTGAGGCATTATTTCTTTTTCGGGCCGAAGCCTCCAGCGCGCGAGGCTTACAATCCGCTGCAAAAGCAGGCATACACGACGGTAATTGGGTTGGGCGTGCTCGCGGTGCTGACCGGTCTTGCGGTGTGGAAACCGGTACAGTTTTCGTGGCTGGCATGGCTGATGGGCGGATTTCACTGGGCGCGGTTGTGGCATTTTCTGGTGATGTGGGCGATGTTGGGATTTGTGTTCGGGCATCTGGTGATGGTGGTGCTGCACGGCTGGAATAACTCTGTTTCCATGCTGACGGGTTGGAAGAAGGATCCTGAGTACTGAAAAGCAGGCGCGGGGAAAAATGTCCGAAGCGAATGTTGTGCTTCACAACCCGGAGCAGGCTGGGACGACGCGCGAACAGGATTTGATCGCGCGCGTGCAGCGCGGGCAGAACGAATTGTTTTACGAGTTGGTCCGGCCGTATGAAAGGCGGGTCTATTCCGCGGCGCTGGCCATTCTGCGCAACGAGACCGACGCCGAGGATGTGGCGCAGGAGGCAGTGCTGAAGGCGTTTGCCAATATCCGGCAGTTTCGCGCGGAGGCGCGGTTCAGCACGTGGCTGATTCAGATCACGGTGAACGAGGCGCTGATGCGGCGGCGAAGGGAGCGAACGGTGGTGATGGAAGGCATCGACGACCGGCGTGACGAGGAGAGCGATTATGCGCCCAGAGACTTTGCCGATTGGCGCGAGATTCCCTCGGAAGCGCTGGAGCGCAAGGAAGTGCGGCAGAAGTTGGCCCAGGCTCTGGGCACGCTGGACCGCAAGTATCGCGAAGTGTTCGTGCTGCGCGACATGGAGCAATTGAACATTCAGGAAACGGCCGAGGTGCTGGGGATTTCGGTGGCTTCGGTGAAGACGCGGCTGCTGCGGGCACGGTTGATGTTGCGCGAACTGCTGGCTGCGGGATGGGAGCAGGGCTGGTTCAGCCGGCTGCCGTTCGAGAAGGGGAACAAGCCATGGTGAACAGGGAAGCCGTAAATTGTGAGCGCGTGTGGCACGAAATTTCGAACTATCTCGAAGGGGAAGTCGACGCAGCGCTGCGGACGGCGATGGACGAGCATTTCCGGGCCTGCAAACGTTGCTCGTCAGTACTGGAGGGGACGCGCAATGTAATCCGTCTGTATGGGGACGAGCGCATGATGGAGGTGCCTGCGGGATTTGGGCGGCGGCTGGAAAAAAGGCTGGCGCAGAAGGTGCGTGTCAGTGGCAGCCGCTGGCCGACTTGGTCGGCGTGGCTGATTCCGGTAGCGGCTCTGGCCTTGATTGCGGGCGGCCTGCGAGTGGCGAATTCGCTGACGACGGGGCCGGAGCTCAAATCCGAACACGCGCAACCGGGTCAGGATATTCCGCCCGACATGATGGTTGTGGTTACCGCGGATGCCAAGATTTTCCACGTGGCCGGCTGCGAGTTCATTCACAACAAACAGACGGAGCGAACTCTGACTGCGAAAGAGGCAATGCGGGAGGGTTATGTTCCGTGCCTGCGGTGCATGCGGGAATACTTGCATACGGCGAGCGCGGGGCATCCCGCGTTGGGGTCGGAGGCCGATGTGGACGTGGATGCGGACGAGGGGAATGTGAGCGGCCGCGAGCGGTGACCGCGATTGCGAGGCGGGCGAGATATTCATGGCAAGGTTCTGTGGCACGTCACGATGTCGCTGGATGGTTTCATCGCCGGGCCAAACGACGCGATGGACTGGGGGTTCGGCTACGTTCCGCTCGATTCCTCTGCGACCCGAGCCATGCTGGAGGAAGTCATCCGTTCCACCGGATCGGTACTGAGCGGCAGGCGAAGTTCCGTGTCGTCAAATAGATTCGGAAGCGGACAGGAGGCAACAAGCGCGTGCCGGGAGCCCGCGCCGTGAATCTGGGACGACGGGCCCAGTTGTTCTTCATGTCGTCGGCTTCATGGTGTTGTCCTTTTTCATATCGTCTTTCTTCATATCGTCTTTTTTCATTGCATCTTTCTTGACGGTCTTTTTGCTCTTCTTCTCGTTCTTCATTTGATCGTTCTTCATCGTGGCCTGTTTGGTGTCGTTCTTCATGTTGTCCTGTTTCATCTGGTCCTGAGCGAAGGCGGCCATCGATGTGGCCAAAACACACGCCAGCATCCAACTGCTGAAAATCTTTTTCATAGTTTCTCCTTGAATGGGGTTCGATTTGTGCCGCTCGGGTCTTACTGAGGGCACAAATGAGATGAGCCTGGCAGCAGGAAGTTACATGGATGCGAAAACTTAAAACACCGCGATGAAAGCGGAGTACCCTGAGTTCCCGGAGTAAGAGTCCTAGTGCGTTAGAAAAATCGAGTGACGCCTTCTTCCATCACGACCACGCGGTCTTTAATGCCGGCGGCGCGGGCTTCCTGGTCAAGTAGCTGCAACGGTTCCTCAACCGGCTCATGCGAGAGGCGGAAGGTGCCGTAGTGCATGGGGACCATCCAGCGGGATTTAAGGTCGAGGAAGGCGCGCATGGCGTCGGCAGGGTTGGCGTGGACGTTGCGGAACTGCGGCGGATTGTAGGCACCGATGGGAAGTAGTGCGAGTTCGGGTGCGAGGCGGCGTCCGATCTCGCTGAAGCCTGCAAAGTAGGCGGTATCGCCGGCGTGATAAATGGAGTGTTTGCCGGCTTTCAGGACAAAGCCACCGTACCCGCGGTGGGAATCTTTCAGAACGCGAGCGCCCCAGTGGCGCGAAGGCACGTGCGTGATTGATAAGTTGCCGTGGCGCGAACTCTTCCACCAATCGAGTTCGATGATTTCTGAAAAGCCAAGATCGGAGACCAAATCGGAAACATGAGCCGGAATGATGATGGCCGGTGCAACGCCGCGCGTGCGCAGGTTGTTCTGCACGATGGCGCGGAGCGACGGACGATGCAGATGATCGAAGTGAGCGTGGGAAACCAGCACCACATCGATGGCCGGAAGGTCGGCGATGCGCAGGCCGGGACGGCGCAGGCGCTTTAACACGAAGAGCCAGCGCGCGAAGTTAGGATCGATTACGACACTCTTGCCGCCAATTTGCACGAAGAAGCTAGCGTGGCCGATAAAGGTGACCCCGAGTTCTCCATTGGTGGCAAGTCGCGGCTTGTGAGTCTCGCCGGAGCGCGGAGTTACTGCGGAACGTCGCACCAAACGTCCGAACTGGGTGGCGCGCTTGCGAAGGGCCGGATTGCGAAGTGTTTGCTTAATCATCCTGCTACAGAGCCTGGGGGCTGGATCGGAAGCAGCCTGCACTGTCCATATTAGTCCTCATCGCCCGCGAGTGGGGTAATAAGAGCGATGCGGCGGCTTTATTTACCGATTATTAATGTTAGATGAAGAGGAAGGATTGTGGGTGCTTTTTAGATTCGCGCCGATAACGGCGGTAATAAGGACCACTCGCCGTTCTGGGTGAGGGTGAACTTTCCTAATTCATGATCCGCGCATGGTAGTGACTGATTGTTCAAATTCAGCCACTACCTCCGTACATCCTTTGCTTGACCTTGATCGAGTTCGTCATATCTAATCCGAAAGCGTTCTTTTTGGATTGTTCTTCAGGACGAAGGAGAAGTCCGCATGCGAGTCGCGTTTGTGGGATTGGGAATCATGGGACACGCCATGGCGACGAACCTGGTCAAGGCGGGGCACGAAGTGACGGTGTGGAACCGAACGCCAGGCAAGCTGGTGGAGGGCGCAGGAGTGGCTCCTACTCCGGCAGCGGCGGCGCAGGGCGCGGAAGTTGTGTGGATGTGCGTCTCCGATACGGATGCGGTCGAGAGCGTGATCTTCGGGGCGGATGGCGTAGAGGCATCGCTCACGGAAGGCATGATCATCGCGGACTCCAGCACGATTTCTCCCTCGGCTACGTTGAAGTTCGCTGCGCGCGTTGGGACGAAGGGCGTGACCTGGGTGGATGCGCCGATGACGGGATCGAAGATCGGGGCGCGGGACGGGACGCTGGTCTTCATTGTGGGAGGAGACGAAGCTGCCGTGGAGCGGCTCAAACCCCTATTCGCGGCGATGGGAAAGAAGATTTTCCGCATGGGCGAGACCGGCAAGGGGCAGGCCACGAAGCTCGCCATGAATTTGCAGATCGCGCTGATTTTTGAAGGGTTCGCCGAGGCGCTGACCCTGGCCACCAAACTCGGCGTGGACCCACAACAACTGCTGTCGCTGATTGAGGCCACGATGGTGCGGTCGGGGGTGGTGGATTACAAAGGGCCGTTTATTCTGCAGCGCGACTTCACGCCAAACTTTCCGCTGCGGCTGATGCACAAGGATATCCGGCTGACGCTGGAGGCGGCGAAGGAAGCGCGGGTGAAGCTGCCGGCGCTGGAAACCGTGGAAGAAATTTACGAGATGGCGTCGGAAGATGGGAATCAGGACCTCGACTACGCCGCCACGTTGACGCTACTGGAGAAATGGGCCGGCGTGCAGGTGAAGGGGAAGGCCGCATAGAGACTTCACAATGAGTCGATTGCGCTCGCCGGTCAAAAGCTCAACCGCAAAGTGCGCGAAGAAACGCGCTTAAGCCCGCGAAGAAAGTCAACGCGCGGTTGGGGCGGCAAGTGCTAATTTCTACCGCCGGACAATCCGCTGTTTGCGAACTCGGCTTCGTCAACAGTCTGGACAGCCAGAAATATGAGGCCCAGAGATGGCTGTAAATAGGGTCTCGGGTACTAATCCATTACCGCCGTAATCCCGCAAAAATCGTTATTACACAAGTATTACAGTCACCCTATCCGTCCTCTTGGTACGGTAGACGCAGGGGTTGATCGAACTCAAGCGACCACGAAATGGGGATCTTCTTTGGATATGGAACTGCAAGATTTGGAAAGACCACAAGCAGCAAAAGACGAAGTGAATTGGATTACGGCGGCATTCATGGCGGCCTTTCATGTTGGGGCCATCGTCGCTCTCTTTTTTTTCACGTGGAAGGCCTTGTTTGTGGCGATGTTCTTGTGGTGGGTTTCGGGCAGCCTGGGCATTGGAATGAGTTACCACCGGCTGCTGACGCACCGCGGGTATAAGACCCCGAAGTGGGTGGAATATTTCCTGACGATCTGCGCCACGCTCGCTCTGGAAGGCGGGCCGATTTTCTGGGTGGCGACGCACCGCATTCATCATCAGTATTCGGATCAGGAAGGCGATCCGCATTCGCCGATCGACGGCAAGTGGTGGGCGCACATGGGATGGATTCTCATGGGCAAGTCGATGCACCATGACACTACGACGCTGGCCCGCTACGTCCCCGACCTCGCCAAAGATAAGTTTCACGTCTGGATCACGAAATATCATTACGTTCCCATGATTGTGCTGGGTGCAATTCTGTTTGCCATTGGAGGACTGCCTTTCCTCATGTGGGGAATCTTCTTGCGCACCGTGGTTGGATTGCACGCCACGTGGCTGGTCAATTCGGCGACGCATTCGTGGGGCACGCGGCGCTTCGCAACTCGCGACCTTTCGACCAATAGTTGGTGGGTAGCCCTACTGACGTTCGGCGAAGGCTGGCACAACAATCACCATGCGCATCCGACCGCGGCGCAGCATGGGTTCAAGTGGTACGAAGTCGACATGAACTGGTACGGAATCTGGGCGCTGAAGACGCTTGGGCCTGGCCTGGGATATCAAGCGGGTGAAGCTGGCGGAAGTTGAGCGCGGACTGGTGCCGACGCCGAACGGGCGTTTGATCACGGCAGCGATGCCGGAAGTCTCGGTCGCGGGAGACTAAGCAGCCCGATTCTTTCGATCAAAAAATCAGCCCTGGCCATATCCGGCCGGGGCTTTTTTATGTACGCGCCCTGACGACCGCGCGGTTCGGTTACACGCGGATGATCATGACTTCGGTCGCCTTGATCAAGGCCGCCGCCGTTTGTCCTTTCTTCAATTGCATTTCACGAGCAGAAGTCGCAGTGATAATCGAGGTGATTTGCTGGCCGCCGATCGAAATCTTCACTTCTGCCATCAGACCGCTGATGCGAACAGAATCGATGCGTCCCACTAACTGATTGCGGCCGCTGACACGGCGGACGACCTGCTTCCGTTCTTTTTCCGTTTTCCCTCGGGTTCTGAAGAGTAGCTTGTCTAATTCACTCTGCGGAATCCGGTGGTGTCCTCCCGCCGTCTGGACGCTGCGAATTTTCTTCTTGTAAATCCACTGCTTTATCGTCGGGAAGCTGATCCCTAGTTGCAAAGCCGCGTCACGGAGCTTCAGCAACTCTTCAGCGTCTCGTCCGGATTTGCCATTCCTCCGCATCGGAACGAAATCCTACAGTCAACGCAGGGGACGGTCAACACCGTATGTTCCGACGACAGTAAACCCGCCCCAAGTACATCATGAAATGGCTATATCTGTATAGGTTTAGACATGATAACTGCATGTGATATACACTACTGTCTTTCTTAGCTTAACTACTGACCGTCTGAGGTCCTCTATGAGAAGCCTTGCGTCGTTTGTCAGCCTGCTCGTTCTCTGTCTTTCGTCAGAGGTGTGTTCGGCACAAGACGGATTTCCTGCCGGTTGGTTCAATATGGTATCCAAAACGCAAGCCGAACAGCCGCACTGGATCACTCCTCTGAACACGACGACTCCGCGGCTCGAACAGGAGTTTCGCTACGATATTCAATGGCAGACTCACAATAGCGGTGTGACTACGGACAACTACGGCGTGAGTAAGGGTCTGGAGATCATCCCGGCAAAGAATTTTGAGGTCATCCTCGCCGTGCCTCCATACGTGGTGAACAATCCGGGTTCCAAAGACGGATTTGGGGATTGGCAGTTCCTGGTGAAATATCGAATCGCTGCGGGAAATGAAGAGCATGGAAACTACATCTTGACGGCCTTCTACCAGATGAGCTTTGCCACTGGGCAATACCAGCAAGGCGCGTTGAGTCCGATCATTACGCCCACAATCGCCTACGGGAAGGGTTTCAAAGGTTTTGATGTCCAAGGGACAATGGGGATCAGCATGCCCACGGGAAACGTGGCGGCCATTGGACGCAATGTTTCTTGGAACAACACGTTTCAGTATCAAATCTTCAAGAAAATCTGGCCGGAGACAGAGGTAAACTTCGCCCACTATTACCAGGGCGAGCACAGCGGCAACACGTCGGTATATCTCACGCCGGGGGTCGTGATCGGCAGGTTTCAACTGTGGGATCGTCTCGCGTTTACCGTCGGCGGCGGATTCGAAATCGCCGCGACTTCATTCCATCCCACAAACCATATTCCCATTTTCTCGCTACGCTTCCCGTTCTGAAGTTTTAGGCGGAGTCTATATCCGCACTTGGCGCTTTAGAATCGCGTGGGCGCGAACGCGGTAAAATCGGGCTGAGCTTCCATGCGAATCTCGAGCCGCCGCGGAACGATCGTTTTCTTTCTTTGCCTGGGCGTTGGCCTGGTGGCTCTAGCTGTTGCCCTGAACGTCGGCTGGATCATCCTCAACTGGCGCGAGGGCGTACTGCTGTTTTTCGGCATCGTCTTTTTCGCCCTGATCATTGCGGGCATGGTGGTGAATACGATTTTTCTGGTGCGGGAGCTTCGCCGCAGTGAGCAGCATGACAGCTTTATCAACGCCGTCACGCATGAATTGAAGACGCCAGTGGCTTCGATCCGGTTGCATCTCGAAACCCTCCAGCGCCGCGAACTGCCAGAGCACCAGAAGCAGGAGTTTTACCGGCTGATGCTGAGCGATACCGACCGGCTGACCGAGACGGTGGAGCAGGTGCTGCGCGCCGGGCGGGCGGGCGACAAAAAGACGGGACGGGAAAAAGTTGAAGTCGATTTCGGCCAACTGGTGCGCGACTGTATGGACGCCACTCGATCGCGGCATCACCTGCAGCCGGAGGCGCTGCGTTACCAGGAGGCGCCGAACAACGGGAGCGGACTGCGCGTGCGAGGGAGCGCGGAAGATTTGCGGACCGCCGTGTTCAATGTGCTCGACAACGCCGTCAAATATTCCGGGGACAATGTTGATGTGCGGGTGCAACTGGAAACGCCGGACGAAAAACGCATCGTGCTGCGCGTGCAGGATCAGGGTGTGGGAATTCCTCCCGAAGATGTAAAACGAGTCTTCCGGCGTTTCTATCGCGTCACCCACCGTTCGCTGGCGCACGTGAAGGGGACCGGGCTGGGCCTCTTTATTGTGAAGGCGATCGCGAAAAAGCATGGCGGCAAGGTCTTCGCCGAAAGCGAAGGGGAAGGGCAGGGAACCACGATCGTGCTCGAACTGCCGAGGTGGTCGGAATGAGCCGTGTTCTGGTGGTGGAAGATGAAGCTCATCTGGCGCAAGGATTGCGCTTTAACCTCGAAGCCGAAGGGTATGCGGCGGAGGTGGTGGGCGATGGGGAAGCGGCCACTGATCGTCTGCTCGAGAAGAAAGAGAGTTTTGATGCCGTGGTGCTCGACATCATGCTTCCGGGGAAAGACGGCTTCAGCGTGGTGTCGGAGCTACGCGCCGCGCGAAATTACGTGCCGGTGCTCATGCTGACGGCGCGGGGACGTCCGGAAGACGTGCTGAAGGGCTTTGCCTCCGGCGCAGACGACTATCTGGCGAAGCCGTTTGATCTCTCGATTTTGCTGGCGCGGTTGCAGGGATTGCTGCGGCGCAGCCAATGGCTGCGCGGAGGGCATGCCCCGGGACCGGGCGAAACGTCTGGTGAGGCTAGCGGGTTAGGAGACTTCGGAACATTTTCATTCGACGGGAAGACGATCGACTTCGGAGCGCTCGAACTGCGGTCTGGAGGCAATACGATTCATCTGACTTTGATGGAGTCGGAGCTCTTGCGCCATTTGGTGAAGAACGATGGGCGCATTGTCTCGCGCAAGCAGATTCTAGAAGAAGTGTGGGGATTGCACGAGGATACCGATACACGCGCCATCGACAACTTCGTGGTGCGGTTGCGGCGCTATATTGAAGAGGATCCGGCGAATCCGCGGCATTTGCTCACCGTGCGCGGCGTCGGGTATCGATTTCTGGCCCGACCTGAGAAAGAGTGAGACGATCGAATTCGCGGATTGCTTGTACTTCTACGCTCGGCATAGTTCGGCTACCAACGTTTCCCGACGCTGTAGCGCGATGCTATCGAGCCGGCGCAGAACCAGCAGATAGACCGGGATTGACATGGCTGCGAGCACAAGAAACAGCAACGTGGCAAGCCATAGATTCTTGTAGAGCCGCGCGATGGTGAAGGCCGCGACCCCCAGGCCTACGATCACGATCTGCACCCCGAAGCTCGCCAGGACCGTGGTCTGCGAAACGTTCTGGCGACCGAAGGCGGAAAAATCTCGCTTCTTGGGCGCATAGATCGAGAGCAGGTTGCCAGCAGTAAAGTTCAAGGGTGCGGCGAACAGAAGTCCAGCGAAAGTCGCAACCGAAACCGCGAGGTGCGGGGCGCCGTAAAGGTAGGAGACCGCAATCCAGGCAAACGCGGTGTTCGCGACAAGGATGCTGGCGTGCGTCAAGTTTTTTGCGAGGATGATCTGGCGGAAATTCACCGGCGAGGCATAGAAGAATTGGATGCCGCCGCCATCGCCGCCGAAACTGTTGAACACCAGGTTGGTGAGGACCAGGATCGCGTAGGCCGCCGCGCCGGGGAATGCCATGTCCGGCGTGCGGCTGAAGGAATTGGAGTGCCGCAGAGAATTCATCGGTCCCAGGCGAAAGATGAGCAGCATAAAGATCGGCATGATTAAGGTGAGGAGCATGGGACCGCTGCGCGCCAGATAGCGCATTTCCTTTTCAAATACCGCTGCCACCGATTGCGAGAATCCTGGCAGGTTCCATCCCACTTGCATCCCATTTACTTGCGGAACGGCGGGGCGGACAGCCGCTTCGCTGAGATTCTCGCCGTGAAACTGCGCGCGCAGCCGGAGGTGTAACAGCGTTCCGATGGCCAAGGTCAGCGTTCCCAGGAGGAGCAGGGAAGCGAAGCCAGGCAGGAACTGTGCATGGGAAGTCTGTGCGATGGAGTTAGCCGCGAGGCCAGGCGGTAGTACGGCTTGAACTTGCGTTCCGATCTGGACTGCTCGGCTGAACTCGGGGTGTGGCGATCTTCCGAGACGTCCCATCATCGGGCCGATCAATTGAAAACTGAGCATGAATAAGATGAACAGAACGCCCATGATTTCGCGGGTGCGGCGCTGCGCCAGCCAGCGTTCCAGCCAGGCAAAGACCGTTTGCATCAGGACGAGGTTGAAGAGTGCGAAGGTCAACAGGACCAGGAGTGCCCAAGGGAACAAGAACGGGCGCGCGATGCTGACACCGAGTAAGATCCCCAGCAGGCCCACAGTGCCAAGCGCGCTGGCGGGATCGAAAAATCCGTAGGCCAGGCGGATCAGAAAATACGAACGGTAGGAGAGAGGGAAGCGCAGCAACTCAGCAGAGTCAGGATTGTTGGTGAAGGCGGTCGACATCACGGGAAAAAGTTGCCAGAAGAAAAAGATCGGCCACAAGAGGATGGCGAGGTATTCGGCGTCCTTCTGCGAGACAAAATACCAGGCAAATCCGGTGGCGGCAGCAAAGCCGCCGAGTCCACCGACAGCGAAGACGAGTGTGACTATAAGTCGCGAAGCCAGTTCCATTTTGCCCCGCTTGCTGCGCAGGCTATTGAGGAACATGCGCCAGCGCAGGTCGGCGACGGCAGTCAGTTGCACGGAAACTTCTGGACGCGTCATTTGGTGTGACCTCAATTCTCGCATAGGCGAGTTTGGAACGCGCATCGACGATAAAAGCATTGAAACTGCGCGTTTTTCATGTGAGCTTGCGTGTGCCCGAGCCTGCCTTGCCAGTCTGCGGGTTCCCGACGGTGATTGCAGTCACTAGTGGGAGTGGTGTCGCTCACGGTAACGTGGCGACTTGCCGTTAGAGAGTGAAGAGTGGTTCTGGGAGGCAGGTGTAAGCAATGGCATCCGAAGGAATTCCGCTATGGGACACGGTTACGCATCCGTTAGCGAGCGCGTTGGATTTTGCCTTCGGTTGTCACCATGCGAAGCTGAGCCGCGTCTTCACCCTCGAAGGCCACAGCTACAAGGTCTGCTGTGATTGCGGCGCGCACTTCGACTATTCGCTCCGAACCATGTCGATCGTGCCTCGCCACAAGCTGTTCCCAGCTCTGAGACGCCTGCGCGCCCGCCGTATCCATAGCCGAAGAAAATCCTTGCGCGGCCTGGCACGCTCTTGATCAAGATTTTCCGCGCAGGCCCCTATCCCAGCCATGAAAGCTCCTGCTCGGTGCGGTGTGTTCCGCCTACGATGCGCAGGAAAAGTTGTTCCAGCGTCAGCTTTTCTCCGGAGGGCCGCGCACCATCGCCTGAGCCAGCGGGGGCTAGGGCGTCGACACCCGCGCGCAATTCCTCGAGCGAACCCTGAGCCACCAGCCGTCCCCGATGAATGATGGCAACGTGGCTGCACAGACGCTCCACGATTTCGAGCACGTGCGAGGTGAGGAAAATCGTGGCTCCGCGCGCGATCATGCCCTGCAGCATGGATTTCAGGGTGCCGGCGGCGATCGCGTCCACGCCTTCGAAGGGCTCATCGAGAAACAAAACCTTGGGCCCATGAATCACGGCGGCGGCGAGAGCCAACTTCTTCTGCATGCCGTGGGAATAGTCGGTGACGAGTTTTTTTGTCTGGTCGGCGAGTTGCATAAATTCCAGCAACTCGGCAGCGCGTTTGGCCGCAGTCATACGATCGAGGCCATACATTCGTCCGGCGAAGCTGAGGAACTCGGCGCCGGTGAGGCGTCCGAAGAGTGCCATGCCTTCGGGCACGACGCCGATCTGGCGTTTGACTTCGACCGGATGGGCGTTGAGATCGAGGCCGAGAATTTCGATTCGCCCGGAACTGGGCGCGAGCAGGCCGGTGAGCATCTTGATGGTGGTGGATTTCCCCGCGCCATTCGGTCCCAGGAAGCCGAAGAATTGTCCGGGGGCGACGCGCAGATCGACGCCGTCCACGGCAAGGAGTTCTCCGAAACGGCGGGTCAGCGCTTGGGTGGAGATGGTGGGAGCGACATCCATCAAACCTCTGAATCTAGCATACCCGTGCGATTCTCGCGCGACGGTGGTGCTTGAAGTTCGGCTCATCGGAAGCGGGTCGTGCGCCAGAGTGCGATTCCGCAAGTTGCCAGCAGAGCGAGCATGGCGATCGCAAGAGCGATCGCCCAACCCAAAGCGATGTCCATGTGGGGCAGCCGCGCCATGACGGCAAGCCCAGCGAATATTCCTGTGGCCCCGAGAATGAGCAGCCAATCCAGAAAGGTTCTGCCACTCGGACCGGCAGCGAACGGTTTGCCTTCCATCTCTCTGCCTGTCATTTCTCGGCCCTCCATACCGGCGCGGACATATTCGCCTTCGACGCCGTAGCGCTGGCCTTCTCGGTCCGCGGCATCCCGCCATGACGAGTGTTCGCGCTCGGTCGCCGATGATAAGGCGATTGCGACTGCGCCCAAGGCCATGAGCAGCGATCCTCCGGCCACTTGCAGGTAAACGGTTTGGGTTCCGCCGCGCAGTTCATGAAAAACCAGAATGCCCCACAAGAGTCCCCACAGTTGATTAGTGTTCGAGAGGGGAATGCCGCGGCTGATGCCGACGTACTTGGTGGCGTATTGCTGAAATAAATCTCCGAGGACCCAGACGAAGCCGCCCAGCATCAGCCAGAAAAGGACCGAGCGGGCGCTGACGAGTTCATGCCAGAGCGGCGTCGCGCCGCGATAGCCCACGGCCAGCACGGTCATAGTGGCGAGTTCGCCGACGGTGAAAAATGTAATGAACGAGAGCGGATTCATCCCGGTGAGATACGCTTTGCGGTAAGGAATGTACATCGTTCCCCAGAGAATGCCGGCGCCGAAAGCGGCGAATATGCCCAGCGCGGCTTTGCCTGGGGCGGCCTGATGAGAAGATGCAATCGCCAGCAGCGTGGCTCCCCCAAACATGCAGAGGGCGCCGCCCAAAACCCCGAGCCAGCGCTTCCACCCGGCGTAGTGCAGTTCGTTGAAAAGCAGGAAACCCCAGAAGATGCCAAGGAGGCTGTTGGTGTTCCACAAGGGGAACGCAATGCTGAGGCCAACATTGCGAATTGCATAGATGGTGAGCGTGTTGGCGACGGCCCACATGCATCCGGCGAGCACGGCCCACACGACCAGGTGCGGCGCCTGTCGGACGTCGTCGCGAACATGGGATGTACCGCGGACGAATGCGGGAACGCTCCAGCGGGCCAGGAAAACTCCGAACACCATGATGAGGGAGACGGTGATGGGAGAGATCTCTGGGTTGACGAGCTTGATGGGGGCCTCGGCGCCGCCCAGCCACGCTCCGGCGGCGAAACCGCAGAAGATGCCGAGAGCCTGCAGGGAGCGCAGACGGGTCGCATGCATCGGAGTGGGCACGGTGGGCGCTGCGGTCTGCACGCTTGCTGGAGACGAGTTCAACGGAGCTTATCCAGAAGCAAGAGACCGCCAACGAGGACGATCAGCGGAATCCAGAAATGGAGGTCGGTGGCGACTGTGCGAAACAGATTTAGGGGAGCATTGGGTTCGATTGGGGAAGCCATAGCCATCGCGGAATAATTTGCTGAAAACTTGATTGCTGAACTTGGGGTGTCATCTTAGGGATAGATGAGTCAGGAGTCAACGTCGGGCCCAAGATTTTCCGCAAGCGACCGTAGTGCCCGACTTTTCGGCCTTCGTGATAAGATCTGCGCAGCGCGAAGGGCGCATCCGGTCCGCGGAAAGGACAGAAGTCCACCTGATCACAACAATCCATTTCACGAACTAACTTTCTGCCCATCAATGCGGACCTCGGGCATACGAAAGGAAGTTCGCCATGCCGGTAAGACGCCTCCCATCGAATCCGAACCTCGATCATCTCAAGTATCAAGCGAAAGACCTGCTGAAAGAGCGTACCGCCCGCACTCCCGGGATAGCCCAACGGATCAGGGAATTTCACCCGCGTTTTTCTAGGGCCACGGACACGGAAATCCTCGACGCCCAGTTCAGCCTCAGTGACGCGCAGCTTACAATCGCCCGCGAGTATGGATTTCCGAACTGGGCGCGCTTGAAACGGCACATTGAAAAACCAACGCTCTCCGATCGATTGGATTTGCCGCACCAACAGCGAATTGAAAATGCAACATTTCGCCGGGCTGTGGAACTCCTCGATGCAGGGGACATAGTTCGTTTGCGCGCGCACTTGAAACAACATCCGAATCTTGTAAACGAACGTGTCCTTTTCGAAGGCGGGAACTATTTTCGGAATCCAAGCCTGCTGGAATTTGTGGCGGAGAATCCGGTTCGCCATGGCACGCTGCCGCCGAACATCGTTGAGGTGACCAAGGTTATTCTCGATGCTGGCCCAAGCCAATCCGCAAAGAACGAGACGCTCATGCTGGTCTCGACTGGGAGTGTACCGCGTGAATGTCGCGTGCAACTTCGGCTGATCGATCTGCTATGCGATTACGGAGCGGATCCCGATAGCGCTGTACATGCAGTCGCCTTGCACGGCGAATTTGAGCCGTTGAATGCCCTGATCGGGCGCGGCGCTCGAATCGATTTGCCGGTGGCGGCGGCCTTGGGGCGGATCGAGGACGCTCGCCAGTTGCTTGCGGGCGCCAGCGCTGCGGGCCGCCATTTAGCACTTAGTTTGGCGGCGGATTTTGGTCATGTCGAGATTGTTCGATTGTTGCTGGACGCAGGCGAGGATCCAAACCGATACAACCCAGTCGGAGGCCATTCCCACACGACACCGCTGCACCAAGCTGCCGGGGCAGGACATGAGGAAGTAGTCCGCCTTCTTGTCGAACGCGGTGCGAGATTGGACGTGAAGGATATCCTTTGGCGGGCTACTGCCGCGGATTGGGCGAGGCACGCAGGCAGAACAGAAATCGAGACATATCTTCGTAACAAGATGGGGAGTGAGAAACGGGAATGAAACCTTCGTAGGGGATGGAAGTGTCAGCTAACAAAAAAAACGCCCCGGCTTCTCGACCGGGGCGGCTGGCAGAATTGGCAGCGCTCTAGAACAGGTTCCACAGGAACTGGTTGTAGACCTCGTGGTGGAACTGGACTTCCTGCGCTTTGATGAAGGTTCCGAGGGCGCGGGGACAACGATCGGCGGAGGCTTGCTTCAGGTCCGCGTAACGGCCCTTGACGTCTTCTCCTAGCAGCGTAGTGGTCCACTCGGCTTTGCGGAAGTTGTCGAGGGCGTCGTAAATGTTGTCAGGCAAGTAGCGCTCGGCTTGGCGCAGGTTCTTGATCTTCGCGGTATCGCCGTCGAGACCGGTCTTGAAGATCGAGTGCATCACGAGGTAAGGATTTGCGTCAGGCGCGACGGAGCGAACTTCAACGCGCATACTCTTCTCATTGCCGATGGGAATGCGGATCATGGATCCGCGGTCGACCGGCGAGGCCTTGATCTGATTGGGCGCTTCGAAGTGGGGATCGAGGCGGCGATAGGCATTCACGCTGGCGTTGAGCAGCAGGCAAATGTCGTTGCCGTGGGTGAGGATGCGGTCGAGAAAGGCCCATCCCATCTTGCTGAGGTTTTCTTCGCCCTTCGCATCCCAGAACAAGTTCTTGCCGTTTTCGCTGATGGAGACATTGGTGTGCATGCCGCTGCCGTTGACGCCGATGACCGGCTTGGGAAGGAAGGATGCGGTGAGTCCCATGTTGGTTGCGACCTGGCGGCAAATCAGCTTGTAAAGCTGAATCTGGTCGGCGGCGGCCACGACTTCGCCATAGCCATAGTTGATTTCAAACTGCGAGGGCGCAACTTCCGGATGGTCCTTCTCGTTTTGGAAGCCCATTGCGCGCTGCACTTCGGCAGTTGTGTCGATGAACGTGCGCAGCGGGTCGCCGGGCAGGGAGTGGTAGTATCCGCCGGTGTTGACGTATTCGAATTTCCCGGTTTCGTGATAGTGACGCTCGGCGTCGGCGCCTTTGAAGAGGAATCCTTCAATTTCGTTGGCGGCGTTGAGGGTGTAGCCTTTTTTCTTGTGAAGGTCGTCGGCGTAATTTTTTAGCACGCCGCGAATGTCGCCGGAGTAGGATGTGCCGCCCTTGTCGATGACCTCGCCGAACACCAGCACCTTGCCGGAACCGAAGACATCCGCTGGAGCCCAGTAAAAAGCGGCCCAATCGATGCCCAGGCGCAGATCGCTTTCGCGCTGAGCGGTGAATCCGCGAATCGAGGAGCCGTCGAAGGTCAGGTTGTCCCAGCTCTTGAGCAGGAACTTCTTGTCGTAGTCGAGCATGTGCAGTCGGCCTTCTAGGTCGCTGAAGAGCACGGTCACGGCTTTAATGCGCTTCTCGTCGGTCAGATACTTGAGGCGATCCTCCTGGACCTTGTGAGATGCGACGCGGTTCCTGCGCTGCTCTTTCGCCTTCAGGTTGAGGTCTTCCAGTTCATCGTATGAGAGTGCCAGGAAATTGCGCAGTTCGGTGGGCATGGATGTCCTTCAGTCTCCTTCGTGTAGAAGCTTATGATTTGGGCAATACCACATCACGGATACGGGGAGGTTGAAATGGCTGGTTTCAACGCTAACTTGGAACAGGAAGGATAGCGCGGGAGCCGGGCACTCGCCAATCGAAAAAGCTGATGAGAAGCATAAAAGAGATTTATTCAGGAAAAGAGGATACCGAGGACGTTTATTACCGATCAGATGCTGCCGACAGCGTGATCGAGATCACGCGCGGCGTACTCAATACCAAGAACATTACGCGCTCGATGGCACAAGTGAAGCGATCATCCAGTCATTCACGGGATGTACGGCTCCGCAGTCTGGACACTTTGTCATGGGAATCTGGGTTGCGCAGTGGGGACAGACAGCCCGGGTTTGGAACGTATCGAATGGCTGGCCGCATTTTCCACATCTCCAGAACTCCCCAACCGGTGGCGCTGTCTTGCACGTCGGACAGGCAAAGCCATCCCGGCGCGGCAGCTTTGAAAAACGTAAGAGCGCTTGCGCGTGTTTCAGCCCGCCCCAGCAACTCATGAGCATGAATGCGGCGATCGCGCCCAACCAGACGTCTTGCCTCCACACCGCGAGTCCAATGAAAACGACGACTCCTATCAGGCCGAAGACGGTGGCCACCATCAAGCTGCGAGCGCGTCCCAGCACAAACCAAAGTAGGGAGCGAAGAATTTGGCCACCGTCCAGGGGATAGATGGGCAGGATGTTGAAAATCAGCAGGCCCAGGTTGATGAGCGATATGGTTTGCACCAAGCGGTAGAGATCGGGCATGGACGCCGCCCATCCCAGCGACCCGGCCGCTGTAGAAGCTACATACAAAATCGGTAAGAGCGCCACGTTGACCAGCGGCCCGGCCGCGATGCTCCAGAGCGTAGCGCCGGGCCGTGGTGGCGGGTCCACATACGCCACGCCGCCGAGAGGCCACAGTACGATCTGGTCCGCTCTTCCTCCGACTTGACGGCAAGCCAGGGCGTGGCCGAACTCATGAACCGTCACAATCAAAAACAGCGCAAGATATTCCAGCACATTCCAGGTGACGGAGGAATAACTTCCTTTTCGCATCTGGATCTCGTACGCCGCCACCAGAAACCAGGACCAGTGGAGAAACACGTCAATTCCGCTGAAACGAAACAAGCGGATTGACCCATGGCGAGTACTCGGCATGTGGGCAGTCTACTGCATTATCCGAAGCGGCGTGAGCGTAGGGGCGATTCCGAGAGGCCAAGACCCCTGCTTCTCGCAAAGACGCGAGAAATGGGGCACGCATTCGCGATTACTGACGGTGGGCGGAGGCGCCTGCGGCCAATTCGCGCAGAGTCGTGAGAAAGCCCGCGGCGGTGCGTGGATCGTAGAGCGCATCGAGTGAGATCGTGGCGGAGAATTGCGGAGACTCGGGGCGGAAGCGCACCTGCAGCACGTCTTGCTGGCGCACCGTCATCAGGGTATTGAGTTCGGGGGTGGAATCCTGCTTCCAGTGAGTGCGGGTAGTCAGAATCACGGGGCCGGGTTCGTAGACGTCCCACTCGCGCTCGTCGCGGCGAATGGCAGTTACTCCCCTGCTGTGAGCGCACCAGCGATGGCGGACGACTTCGAGGTGGAAGTTGGGCGAGCCGCCCAGATCGGCCTCGAAGGTTAAGGTTTCTTTCTGTTTGTGCCAGCAGCTTAGCAACCAGTGGACGGGCAAAGCGCGCGGCCTGAACTTCATGGTGACGTGAGCGTTTTCGAAGTTGTGCGAAGGAAACTGCAGTCGGGCATGGAGGCGATGGCTATTGAGCCAGCGCCAATCGAGGATGCGTCCCTTGCCCGCGCACGCCGACTGTACCCAGCGCAGTGCCTCGGTTCCTTTGCGACGGTTGTAAGCGGCAAAGAGGAAGTACCATATCCCCAGGACCGCAACCGCGCCGACGACGTCGATGACTAGAAGGCGTCCCACCACGTCCTTCGCACAGGCCTCTGATGCTGATGGTACGTCCGAGGTTGCGACCCGAGCAAGGGGACAATGGACCCCAAGCGCATTTTTTTTTAGGATTGGACGCGGCGGACTGTGGAGGGCTGTGGAAAACCAAGCCGGTAACAGGTCGCTCCCCGGCGGTTTGGCGACCTGGCGCAGTTTAGCCCGCTACAATGTCGCCGTGGCCTTCATCATCCGCGACTTTAAGCCCGGAGACTTCGAAATCCTTTGGCGCATGGATCAGGAATGCTTCCCGCCGGGAATCTCCTATTCGAAGCAGGAACTCAAGGCCTATGTACGCCGGCGAGGATCATTCACACTGGTTGCGACGGATGCCGACGAAGGCAAGGTTGCAGGGTTCATTGTGGTGCATGACGGTCCGACTGGACACGTCATTACGATTGACGTAGATACGGCGGCGCGGCGCTCGGGCGTTGGATCGCTGCTGCTGCGAGCTGCGGAAGATCGACTGCGTGCCGAAGGATCCCGCGCCGTGGGACTCGAAACCGCGGTAGACAACCTCGCGGCCTTGTCGTTCTACAAGCGGCACGGCTACAACGTGACCAGGACCTGGCCGCGCTACTATTCCAACGGCGTGGACGCGCTGGTTATGAAGAAGGAACTGATCTGACGCAGCGCAAGCTCGATTTGCGCTGACGTGCCTTCTCCAGATAACTTGCCCTATCCAGGAAAGACGACATGAAGGTTGCCATCCAGGGGGAACTCGGTTCATTCAGTCACGAAGCGGCGGAGCGGATGCTGCTGCGGTGTACGGTTGTGCCTTGCGCACGGTCGGCGGAGGTTTTCGATCGCGTTGAACATGGATCGGTTGGCGCGGCGGTCATCCCGATCGAGAACACGCTCGCAGGAACTGTGGCGGAGCATGCCGACCTAATGCTGACGCGTGGAGTGTTCATTCAGGGCGAATATCTGCTGCGCATCGTCCACAACGTGATCGCCATGCCTGGGGTGCGGCTCGGGTCGTTACGGCGCGTGCTGTCGCATCCGGTGGCGCTCGACCAGTGCCGCGATTTTTTCCGCCGGCATCCGAAAATCGAGGCGGTCCCGTTCTATGACACTGCGGGCAGCGTGAAGCACGTGATTGCCAATCAGTTGAAAGATGCCGCGGGAATCGCTGGATGTCAGGCCGCGCGCGAATACTCTGGAAGCATTGTTGAGTCGAGCATCGAAGACGACAAGCGCAACTTCACTCGCTTCTTTTTGATTCGCAAGCTGGGCCGGAGCGCCGGAAGCCGGGCCACCCGGAAGAAGAAGGGAAGCGCGGAATATCATCGCCTGATTCCTCGCGGCGCCAACAAGACTTCGATCGTTTTCCAGGTAAAGAACGTGCCGGGCGCGCTCTTCAAGTCGCTCAGCGTGTTTGCCCTGCGGGATATCAGTTTGAGCAAGATCGAGTCCCGGCCCAGGCGGGGGCGGCCGTGGGAGTACGTTTTCTACGTGGACTTCCTGCGTGGCGACGACGAGCCGGCGCGCAACGCGCTGCGGCATCTGGGCGAAGTTGCCGAGTTCGTGAAAGTATTGGGGATTTATCCGGCCGCTTCAATTGTTGATGGGAAGCTTACGCCAAAATGAAACTTGCGGTTCCATCGTCACACCCCCTTGTGATCTTGCGCACATTCGGGCATATCGCAGGCTCCTAAACTGATTCTGTGACCGCAGGATGCTGTCCTGCGGCACCACGGAATCATTGTTAAAGGAGGTTTTATGCGGTCTTTGAAAGTCCTGGGTATTCTCATGTGCGTGTTGACGCTCGCTGCGATGGTCATGGCTGGAACGAACAGCATGGGCGTCCGCGACGTAAGCCATGTAACCTTCGTTGCGCCGGTGCGAGTGGGAACGGTTGTGTTACCGGCCGGAGATTATGCCGTACGCCACACCATGGAAGGGCAGACGCACGTCATGGTGTTCCAGCGCGCCCATAGCAAAGATGAGTTCAAAGTGAAATGCACGCTTGTTCCGCTGCCAAAAAAGGCGGATAAAAACCAGACTATCTACGAGCTAACTGCAGGGAACGAGAGAGTGCTGCAAGAGTTGGTGTTCCAAGGCGATTTCGCCAAGCACGTTTTCTAAAGAGTTCTGATCGCCGAACGTGGAGTTGATCCGAGTGGGCGCCCGCCGCGCTAGAGGCCACGGGTGATGTCGCGCTGAGGGGTTGACACCACTCGGGTTCCCACCTCGTCCGTAAAGCCACTCGTAGTCATTGGGGGTGATTATTGGCCTCAGTCATCAAGAATTGAGAACCACTGGGTAGTGTCTTAATCGGCGGCAGCACAGTGTTAAGACACTACCGCACCTCCACTGCAGGGAGCCGGACCAGCAAAATCCGCGGGCCAAAGCGGTCTGGGAAGTTCGCATATTGTTTCCCTCGCAATTTAGTGCTTGGCAAGGATGGACCCTCCGCGTTAGGCTCTGCACCTTAGGCACATTCTCCACAGCCCGTAACGGAATAGAATTCAAGGTCTTGCGGGAATCCTTCGAGGCTTCTGAAACCTTTCTTTGAAGAGTAACATCTAAACTTGAGCGAGTTACACTCAAGGAGACATAATGAGCCAGCAGCCGCCCGTCGAGCGCACTCCTAAGAATAAGGAAATAAACGATCAGAAGGCTCTTCCGGTACTCCCGGTACGGGACACCGTATTGTTCCCCCACGCGGTGTTGCCCCTGACCGTCGGTCGGGAAAGTTCCGTTCAACTGATTAATTCCCTCGGAGAAGACAAGACCATCATTGTTGTGGCGCAACGCGAAGCGCGCGTTGACACCCCTCAGCCCACTGACCTGTACACGGTAGGGACTTCCGCGGTAGTGCATAAAGTAGTCAAGATGCCCAACCAAAGCCTGTTCGTCTTTGCCGAAGGTCTGGAACGGGTCCGACTGGGCGAGTTCACGCAACTGGCGCCGTTCATGAGCGCGTACTATTCCGCGCTGCCCGAGGGCACCACGCCGATTGCGACCTCGGAGATCGAAGCGCTGCAGCGCAATGTGCTGACGTTGTTTCAGCAGATCGTCGCCGGTTCCCCCACGCTATCGGATGAACTCTCGACGGTGGCCATGAACATCGACGAGCCGGGCCGCTTGGTGGACTTCATTGCGTCGTCGCTGCCGTCCCTGTCGACGCCCGACAAGCAGGACACGCTTGAGACTCTCGACATCCACGTGCGGTTGGAGAAAATAAATCAGCATCTCGCCAAGGAACTTGAAGTCCAGCAATTGCGCAACAAGATTCAAAGCGAAGTGCAGGATCGCGTGCAGCAGACCCAGCGTGAGTACTACCTCCGCGAGCAGATGAAGGCCATTCAAAAAGAGCTAGGCGAGCAAGATGAAGGGCAGCGCGACGTCGAGGACCTGAAGAAGAAAATCGAAGAAGCAGGCATGCCTGACGAGGTCAAGAAAGAAGCGCTCAAGGAACTGGGCCGCCTCTCGCGTATGTCGCCGATGGCAGCCGACTATTCGCTCACCCGCAACTACATTGAATGGCTGGCCGTGCTGCCGTGGGCGAAAACTTCCGGGCAGGAAATTGAGATTCCGAAGGCGAAAGGAAATTCTGGATGCGGATCACTACGATCTGGAGAAAGTCAAAGACCGCATTCTGGACTATCTCTCCGTCCGCCGCCTGAAGCCGAATATGAAAGGGCCGATTCTATGCTTCGTCGGACCTCCGGGTGTGGGGAAAACTTCGCTGGGTAAGTCGATCGCGCGCGCGCTGGGCCGCAAGTTCGTGCGGCTTTCGCTGGGTGGCGTGCACGACGAAGCGGAAATTCGCGGACATCGCCGAACTTATATAGGCGCCCTGCCCGGCCAAATTATCCAGGGCATTCGGCGCGCGGAGACGAAAGATCCCGTCTTCATGCTCGACGAAATCGACAAGGTGGGACGCGACTTCCGCGGCGATCCCGCTTCGGCGCTACTCGAAGCGCTCGATCCGGAACAAAACTTCTCGTTCCGCGACAATTATCTGGACGTCACGTTCGACTTGTCGAAGGTGCTGTTTATCACGACGGCCAATATGCTCGATCCGATTGCGGAGCCGTTGCGCGATCGCATGGAAATCATCGAACTGCAGGGCTACACGGAAGAAGAAAAAGTTCACATCGCGTTCAAGTATCTGATCCCGCGGCAGATTGATGAGAACGGCATCACAGCGGAGCAGATCGAATTTCCGGAAGAAGGTGTGCGCTACGTAATCCGCCACTACACGCGGGAGGCGGGCGTGCGCAGCTTGGAACGCACCATTGGCACGATCTGCCGGAAGCAGGCGCGGCGATTGGCCGAGGGCAAGACGGCAAAACTCGTCGTCAGCAAGGAAGTCATTCAGGAATTTCTTGGGGGCATCAAGATTCGCAGTGAGGGAGAAATCGCCGAACGGACCGAGCGGCCGGGTGTGGCCGTGGGCCTGGCGTGGACTCCGTCGGGCGGCGACGTGCTCTTCGTCGAAGCCAACGCGATGAAGGGCAAGGGCGGATTTACTATGACCGGGCAGATCGGCCAGGTCATGCAGGAATCCATGCAGGCGGCGCTCACTTGGGTGCGATCCAACGCCGACCGGTTGGGAGTTGCGGAGAGTTTCTTTGCCGACCACGATATACACATCCACGTGCCGGCCGGGGCGATTCCGAAAGATGGGCCTTCGGCCGGAGTCACCATGGCCACGGCCCTGGTGTCGCTGCTGACCAAACGCCGCATCACCCCGCTGCTGGCGATGACGGGGGAAATCACGTTGAGTGGGAACGTCCTTCCCGTCGGCGGGATTAAAGAAAAAGTGCTCGCCGCCAAGCGTGCGGGCGTGCGCGACGTGATTCTACCTGCGGAGAATAAGATGAACGTGGGTGAGGATCTTTCGCCAGAACAGCTTGAGAATCTCACGGTGCACTACGTGAAGACGATCGACGAGGCCTTGAAGGTCTCGCTGCCCGAGGTGGCAGAGGGTCCCGCCGCGAAGATACTCTCTACGCCGCCGAAGGATCCGAAGCAGGATTACAACCCAACGCAGCCGGTGAAAGAACCGGAAGCGGTTCACGATAAGGTGTTGACGCAGGCCTGAAGATGTTAAAGATCGATGGCCAGCCTCGACTGAGGCTGGCCATTTTTCTTGTTGCACGAGTTTCGAGCGCGCCACGGCAACCTAAGGCGGCTCACTCGCGGTAGACTGAACGCCTGATGCGAGTGCGAGTTCTCTTCTTCGGCATTCTGAAGGAAATGGTGGGGAAATCTGTGGAACTGATCGACCTGCCGGAGGGAGCTTCCGTCCGCGATGTGCTCGCACGTTACGAGTCGCAGATTCCGCGCCTCACAGAATCGCTGCCGTCGCTTGCGTTGGCAGTGAATCAACAATATGCCGGGGCGGATACGCTATTGAGGGCGAATGACGAGGTCGCACTGCTGCCGCCGGTAAGTGGAGGCGCATCCGGAGCCCCGAGCGAGACGGGCGAAGAGTCTGCGGGGCGCCGACGCCACGCTTGGATAGTGCGCGAAGCGATTGACAGTCAGCGAACGGTTGCTGGCCTCAAGCGTGGAGAAGACGGCGCCGCTCTTGTTTTTGAGGGCGTGGTCCGCAACCAGACGCGAGGCCGCAAGACCCTCTATCTCGACTACGAAGCCTACGAAGAGATGGCGCTGGCGCAAATGGAGTCGCTGGCCGATCAGGCTGTGCACCGTTTCCAGGTTCGCGACGTTGCCATCGTCCACCGGTTGGGCCGCCTCAAAATCGGCGAAACGAGCGTGCTGATCGCGGTTGCTTCGGCGCATCGCGCGGCCGCTTTTGATGCGTGTCGATGGCTCATCGACACGCTCAAGCGCACGGTCCCCATCTGGAAGAAGGAGTACTTCGAAGACGGCGCGGTTTGGGCCGATGGGGAGCCATTCCCGGCGGAAATTCCGCGCGCAAATTCCTGAGGCCGAGGCAGCCCAGCACCGCAAGCCGCATCTAACTGAGCGGCCAGTTGCCGCCTTAGCAAAGGTATAATTCCAGCACTCGATGAGAAAACCCGCTACGATTCTGCTCCTAATCGGCGTGCCCGTTCTAGCCTGCGGCCTATGGGCGCAACAGCCGACTTCCCAGAATCCCACCCAGCAGAATTCGGCTCACTCTCAACGCCAGTCCGAACCGACGACCACGCTGCGGGTCGACGTCAACCTAGTGAACGTATTCGTGACGGTGACCGACGCGCACGGCGCTCCGATCGGTGGCCTCACGAAGGAGAATTTCATCCTCAAGGAAGACGATGTCGAGCAGAAAATTAAGGTCTTCGACAAGGAATCCGCGCTGCCGCTTTCGATCGCGCTCGCCGTCGACACGAGTTTGAGCACGCGTCACGACCTTCCACTCGAACAGGCCTCGGCCAAGCGTTTCGCGCATGACATCCTGCGCCCGGTCGATGCACTCTGCGTGTACGGCTTTAGCGAAGTGGTGAACGAATCCACTCGTGGATATACTTCGGACCTTAAGGGCATCGACGAAGGCATCGATCACATCCGCGTTGGTGCTGCCACGGCGCTCTACGATGCGATTTATCTCACCTCACGCGCTCTGGAGCACCGCAAGGGACGAAAAGTCATCGTCCTGATCACAGATGGCGGCGACACGATCAGCAAGTTTGACTACAAACAAGCGGTGCGCGCCGCGGAAGAAGCCGAAGCGATTGTCTATTCGATCATCATTGTCCCCATCGAGAACAGCGCTGGACGCGAAACCGGCGGCGAGCATGCCCTGATCCAACTCTCGGACGATACGGGGGGCAAGTTCTACTACGCGACCTCCACGTCGCAGCTCGACGACGCGTTCCACAAAATCAGCGACGAACTCCGGACGCAATATCTGTTGGCTTATTATCCGTCGCAGCGCACGTCGTTCTCGGAGTTTCGCCGCATCGAAGTCAAAGTCGAGGGCGTGCGCGATGCTGCTGCCTACCGCGTCCGCCACCGTGCCGGTTACTACACGGTCAAGTCCAATTTCTGACAGAGCAGCCCGCTCAAGGCAAACACAACACCAATACAAGATCGAGAAACAGCAGTACTTCACTGTTTGTAACTATATGTAAAACACCAAAATTGATACAAGATTTGGAATAAAACGGGTGGCAGCGCTCGGCGCCGCTCGGAACGTTGGTGTTACAAGTGATTGAAATCAATGACGCTAAGTTTTTGGTCGCGAATGCTCTGTAGCTGGCCGGAAAATTGCTTCGGTCCTCCACATAAATAATCAAGGTTTCGCACTACCCACTGCTCCAAGTTGAGTTTTGTTAGATGTCCAACTTCGTGACGTCGCATTACGTATCTATTTTCCGCTGAACAGCAATCATGTATTTCTGCTTCGACGATTTTCAAATCGCTCGCTAAACGAGAAGCAACGGATTCGATGAACATTCCGAAAGGATGGTGGAAGATGTTGAACTCCAATTTCTCGCAGAGGTTTGCCATGCGACTTGGTTTTTCAGTGATGCTACTGACCACTCTTGCGCTACTGTCGTCGGTAATGTCCGCTCAGACGACGATCGCGACCGGCAGTATCGTGGGAACGGTGACCGACGCCTCCGGTGCAGTGGTCGCCGGGGCCAAGGTTACGGTCACCGGTTCAACCGGCCAGACCATCCACATCATTACTAACGGGACTGGAGCGTATTCTGCAAGCCCCCTGATTCCCGGGCCCTATACAGTCCGCGTCGAGGCTAAAGGTTTTAAGACGGCTCAGTTGTCCGTGACTGTCCAGGTGGATAATGCGGCTAATGGCAGCGTAAAGCTCGACGTCGGCCAAGAGAGCACGGTCGTCGAAGTGCAAGCCAGCGAAGTTCAGGTAAACACCGAGCAGGCGACCGTTCAGGGAGTTTTGACCGCCAATCAGATCGAAAACCTTCCAGTGAATGGCCGCAATTTCCTTGATCTGGCGCAGCTCGAACCCGGTGTCCAGATCCAAGATGGACAGAACTTCGACCCCACCAAGGCGGGGTACTCCTCCATTTCCTTTGGGGGGCGATTCGGGCGCACGGCCCGCATCGAAGTTGATGGCGTGGACGTTTCCGACGAGACCGTGGGCACGACTACGACGGATATTCCAGCCAGCGGCATCCAGGAATTCCAGATCGGTCAAGCGAGTTTGGACATGTCCACCGAACTGACCTCTTCGGGATCGGTGAACGTGACGACCAAGTCAGGAACGAACGCGATCCATGGGGAAGCTTTTGGGCAATTTCGTGACAGCTCGGTAGGTGCCGCGGCGCTTCCGGGTGGAGCTTCTCCGCCGTTCCAGCGGAGCCAGTACGGCGCCGATTTGGGCGGACCGATCATCAAGAATAAGCTGTTCTTCTTCGGGGATGGAGAGCGAACCAAGCAGGATACGCAGACGCCCGTGCCCATCTCGGCTCCTTTTCAGGCGTACTCGGGAAGTTTCAGCGATCCCTTCCGCGAGGATAACTTGATGGGACGTCTGGACTATCAACTTACGCAGAGCGCCCGGTTATTCTATCGCTACTCTTATTTCAAGAACCTGCTGGGCGCCACCTTTGGTCTGGGTTACTCGGTCTACGACAACAAGGATATAACTCGCAACCATGTATTGGGCGTGGACTTCAATACCGGCCCTTTCACCCACTCCATCCGTTTCTCGTATTTGAAATTCCAGAATCAGATTGTGGATTCGACAACTGGCAACAGCGCTCTGCCCTTCAACAACATCGGCGCGGAGATCTTTATGGGAGCGACCGGCCTTGTCGCCGGACCGAATCTTTTGGCTCCCCAGAGCACGCCGCAAAGTGATCACGAGCTGAAGTACGACGGCAGCCGAGTCCTGGGTACGCACATCATTCGCTTTGGAGTTACGTTTAACCACCTCCAGGGCGGGGGCTTTGCCTCGTTCTATAAGAATGGACCGACGATTACTTCCCAAGTCACTCAAGACGAAATCAACACCGCAGCCGCAACCGGGCCTTTCCCAGGAGGTTCGGCGAATCCGCTCAACTACCCCGCCGATGGCGGGTATACTTTGGGTAACGGGTTGGGGTATTCCACGACTAAAGCGGCGCTCGGCTTCCCGGCGGGCGGGTTAGGGCCTGACAATCGCTTGCTGCTTTACCTTGGCGACTCGTGGAAGATCAAGTCGAACTTTACCCTTAGTTACGGATTGCGCTATGAGCGCGATACAGGCCGCACGGACAGCCAGTATGCCGCAATTCCTCAGCTCAATAGCCTGGTGCCTGGGCTGGGCAACCCGGTACCCCAGCCGAATAAGAACTTCGCCCCAGAGCTTGGATTTGCCTGGGATCCGGAAAGAAACGGCAAGACTTCGATCCGTGGTGGCATAGGCTTGTTCTGGGAGAACGCCATCTGGAACAATGTGCTTTTTGACGGTCCATTCCGGGAAGCTACGGGCGCGTTCCTGCAGACCCCGACTCCCTGCTCTTCGGCGGGTTCTCCGTCCCCCATACAAACCTCCACCGGCACAATTACGGCCAGTTCGGCGGTTTGCGGTCCCCCAGGAGGAAGTTACCCCCTAATCGGAAATGCCCTGCCGGCCCTGCTGGCGCTACAGGCTCAATATCAGGCGGCCTCTCCACTCAACCTGCAACAGAGTAATCCGAATTATGCCGGACAGTATCTCAACGGTACAGTCCAAGGCGTCACTTATAATTGCCAAGATCCAACGGCCCAATGCTTTTTCGCGCCCGGCAATTCCATGTTTAACCCCAACTACAGATCGCCGCGCTCGGTCGTAATGAACATCGGCATCCAACGCGAGATTCGTCCCGGCATGGTGCTGAGCGTGGATTTCATCCGCAATGTGCAAACGCACTTTCTGCTGGGTGTGGACCAGAATAACGCTGGCGACATCAGCACATTTAACCTGGCAGGCGCCCAGCAAGCGATTGCAAACACCCTCGCTGCTTGCAAACAACCTTCCCTTTCACTTGCCGAAGCTGATTGTTCCGCGCTGAACGGTTCCGACTCTACTGGAAAAGCAATTGGAGCCAATATGAGCAATTTTGCCTCCTTCGGTCTCGGCTCCTCGGCAGATATGGGCGGGTCTAGTTGCCTCGCCGCGCTCGGTTACAACTGCGCTTTCCCAGGCAAGAACCCCAATGCGCCCCCGCTTGGTTTCCTGTCGCCGGTCGGGCGGTCCGTATATAACGGCCTGCAGATGAAGTTGATCGAAAATGTAAAGAATCCCTTCCGCGGTGCCAAAGCCTTGAATTTGCAGGTTTCGTACGCTCTGTCCCGTTTCGACAATTCGGGGGGAGGCGTGGGGGCTGATGCTACCGTTACGGCGTCCAGCGGTGATCAGGACTTCATTGTTCCGGCGCTCGATAACAACAACGTGAATCGCTATTTTGGACCTTCCACCCTGGACCGCACTAACCAAGTATCTTTTGGCGGCTACATGGATTTGCGAGGCGGTTTTCAGCTGGGAATCATGTCCCATTTTTACAGCCCCCTCTCAACGACTCTGACCGTGCCGAATACGGGCCTCGGTGCGGGTGAAATCTTCCGTACCGACTTTACCGGCGACGGCACCACGCAAGACCCGATCCCCGGAACCCGGGTGGGGAACTTTGATCGCGGCATCGATGCGAGCAGCATCAACAACGTGATCTCGAAATACAACGCCTCGGTGGCGGGACAACCGACCCCGGCCGGTAATGTACTGATTGCCGCCAACCTGATGTCGGCAGCTGATCTGTCGGCCTTGGGAGGCGTGGCTCCGACTTTGTCCCCGGCACCTGCCGACCAAGTCAACTACAGCTGGCTCAAGGCCTTCGACGCAACCATCGCCTGGAGCCATACTTTCTTCGAACGAGTGACCATCAAACCTTCGGTGGGCTTCTACAATCTTCCCAACTTCGCTAATTTCGATCTGCCCACGAGCATGATGTCAGGGCTGCTGACCGGAGGCGTTGGAAGCGTCAACGGCACCAACTACGCCGGGCATCTCGTCAACCGGGTCGGGGTAGGCACGGGCGTCTACACGCTGGGGTCACCGCGCGAAACTGAGTTCAGCCTGAAGATAGTCTTCTAGGTGTATTTGATGGGCAGTGCTCCACACCAGCGCCAACAAGGGCTGGTGTTTCTTATTTCGCTGACTTTCAACCGTCTAGCGGCCGAGTTGATTGCGTAGGTGTTTGGAGATCTTCTCGATCTGCTTGAGCTTTTGGATCACGTCCCGGGGGAACATCCCTTTCTGGATGCTGGCGACGTCGGAAGGGATGGTCTGGGCAATATGGGCCAGTTCGTCGGCCTCCTGACTGAGTTTCGCGAGATCAACCTTCGCCCGCGCGTTCGCAGGAGGCGGCATATTCTTTTCGTTTTGTGCTTCAGCCTGATCGGCCTGGCGCACGCCCGGTGGAATCGGATGCGATTGTGCATGAGCACTTGAGGCCAAAGCACAGATGAGCAGGGTTGCCGGGAGGGACAGGTTCAAGGTGAACCTCCTTCAAATAGCAAGCTCGTGACACACAAGATACCTTTCCTTCCTGCAAATCGCGACACTTACGGGTTCAGCTCAGCGCGCAGGCGCTTCGAAAGCTTCTCGATCTGCTTCAGTTTCTCAATCACATCTTTGGGCAGCATGCCCTTGCGGACGTTGGCCACGTCGGAGGGAATGGTTTGCGCAGCGCGCGCCAAGTCGTCGGCTTCTCTCTGCAATTGCGCGAGATCGACGCGCCGGGTGGAACCGGTGGGCTCTTTGTCGGTGGCTGTAGGATCAAGCGGCTCCGGAGGAGTTGGAAAATGATGCGGGCTTTGCGGAATTGCCGGTGTGACGAGCACTCCAAGCAGTAAAGGAAGTGAAAGCCAAGCAGATTTCTTCACGGTACGCCTCCTGCCGGAAGAGCGACGATGTTAAGGCATTGTACTCCGATAGCGCGTCGCATCTCAGAATCGCCGGCCACTCGGCCACAGCGCTTTGTGTACAATGCCTGCATGTCGTTCCGCGCTCCGCAAGGGAATCCCAATGCCGCCAAGCGCAGCCGTACCCCTCCTCCGGAAGATACGTTCGAAGAGGTCGCTTTCCTCAAAGCGCTGGGCGAGAAGCAGAAGCCAGTCTCGGTCAAGCTGATGGATGGCCAGATCGTACACGGCTGGATCGAATATTACGATAAGAACATGGTGCGGTTGACGCGCGAGGGCGCGCCCAATCTGTTCATTTTCAAGCACGAGATCATGTACATCGCGGAGGACGGCGGGAAACGGAAGTGAGTCGGCTACGGGCTCCCGCCTTCCGGAATGTGCGTTCAACTTAGACTCGTTGCTTTCTTGTGGACTATCCTTGCGACGGTTTGCGGCGCCCTAAGAGAGGAATCCGAGAGCCGAGGGCCGGAAGCCGATTACCCAATGTCATCGACCGCGCACAATCCCGACAGCTTCCTGCCCGCCATGACAGCTATTGCTCGCGAGGCGGGCGCGCTGCTGTTACCGTATTTCCACCAGGGACTGAAGATCGAATATAAGGGCGACGCCGATCTGGTGACCGCGGCGGACCGCGCTGCGGAAACGCTGATCCGCGAGCGCATCACCAAACAGTTTCCATCGCATGACGTCCTCGGCGAAGAGCAAGGGCTAAACGATCAGGGCAGCGACTACCGGTGGTACGTTGATCCGCTCGATGGCACAACCAATTTTGCTCACGGATATCCAGTGTTCTGTGTGTCGCTGGCTCTGGAAGAGCGCTCGTCGGGGCCGGGCCGGGGGCGCCGCACCGCAGGGGTGGTCTACGATCCTACGCGCGATGAACTGTTCACCGCCGAGCAGGGAAGAGGCGCGCACCTCAATGGCAAGCCGATCCGCGTGTCCAAGGCCACGCAGTTGAAGGAATGTCTCGTAGCAACCGGCTTTCCCAGTCACAAGCGGCACAAGAATCCGAACATTCATTTTTACCACCAGATCACGCTGCGCACCCACGGAGTGCGGCGCGCGGGATCGGCAGCGCTCGATTTGTGCAATGTGGCCAGCGGGCGCTTCGACGGCTTCTGGGAATTCAATCTCAATCCGTGGGACACAGCCGCGGGCGTCCTTATTGTGGAAGAAGCTGGGGGCAAGGTCAGCCGCTTCGACGGATCTTCGTTTGAGCTCGACAGCCGCGAGACGCTGGCGTCCAACGGACTTGTGCATGACGCGCTGGTGCGCGAATTCCAGGAAATCTTCGCCGGACGAGGGCTGACTCCACTCCCTGAGCCCAGCGCATACAAGCGGTAATCGAAACCGCAGAGGACGCGGAGGACAAACGAGATGATGAAGCGGACCCTTCAGTCGCTAGTCGGTGTCGCCCTGCTGGTGTGTGCCTTGGTTTTCCTGAACGCGACGTCGACTCAGGCGCCCGACGCGGCTTATGTGCAGTCCTTCGAGAAATGGAAGGCCGAGCAGACCGCCGATTTGAAGGAAAACTGGTTGTCGCTTGCCGGCCTGTTCTGGCTCAAGCCGGGTCCCAACACTTTCGGAAGCGATCCGGCCAACCAGATCGTGTTTCCCAAGGTTCCGGCGCGTGCGGGCGAGTTCGACCTAGCTGGGAAAGAGGTTACGCTCAAATTGCTGCCCGACGCGAAGGCCACGATTGCCGGCAAGCCGGTGAGCGAAGCCAAGCTAGATCCGGACACGTCGGAGCAGGTTACTCACGTTGAGATGGGGAACTTGCGTTTTCACGTGATTGTGCGTGGCGCCCGGGTGGGAATTCGGGTGCGTGACACGGACAGTGCGGCAGCGCGCACTTTTAAGGGGATGATGTTCTTTCCTCTCGACATGAATTACCGCGTCATGGCGACATGGGTTCCTGCTGACGGCAAAAAGACGGTTGAAATTCCCAACGTGCTAGGGGACGTCACGGCGCAGCCGGTCCCGGGAGTCGTGGTGTTCAAGGTGAAGGGCGAAGAGTTGAAGCTGACTGCCTTAGGGGGCGATGCCAAAAATGGGCTGTTCATTGTGTTCAACGACCTGACGGCGAAGAACGATACCTATCCCGGCGGACGCTTTCTTGATACCGGGCCGATCGTCGATGGACACGTCGTTCTCGATTTCAATCGCGCCTACAATCCTCCGTGCGCGGTGACGCCGTATGCGACCTGTCCTCTAGCGCCGAAGGAGAACCGTTTGGCGATAGCGATCCCGGCGGGGAGAAGTTCGACAAGAGCGCACACGCTCACCACTAGGATTGTCCGCCGGCCGCAATAACGGCGATCCGCTCGCGCCAGCCCACCCGCGACGTACCTGCAAGATGCCCGCTACTGGCCATTCTGGCCTTGTTACAATGAATGTGTGGGAATGCCGGCCCGGTCCGCTCCGGGAGGCGATAAATTCAGGAATACTCCAGGCTCAGCGTGATCAACTCACTTTTGGAACGCAAGATCGAAAAGCGGCCGGACAAAGTCCGGTTGCAGGGACGCATTCTTTTTCTCACCGAAGATCCGGAACTGATCCGGCGACAGCTTGCCGGCGAAGATCTGCCGTGGGATACGAAGAATCGGGCCAACAATCCAAAACTGCGCGATGACATTTCCACCGACGAGATCACTCCGGCGCACTATTGTTTCTATTTTGACGAGACGCTGGGCGAGATTCCGTACTTGGGTTTGAAATGCGGCAGCGTGACGCCCATCGGGCGCGGCGACGTAAAGCGCGGCGGATTCGTGTGCGCGGTGAGCGGCAAGCGGCGCGGCAAGGGGTCGAGCCGCGAACAGTCTCCTTATGCGGAGATGTGCGCGGGCATCCGCGTGGTGATTGCCGAGAATATCGAACGCATCTACAAGCAGAATTGCCAGAACCTGGGGCTGTTGACGTCGACTAACTTTTCGCTGGTCGACCGCATTCGCAACGGAGAAGAGATCGCGCTGAGCGAATTCACGGCTGGCGAGGATGAGATCACACGGCAGGTCATCGAATATGGCGGGCTGTTTCCGTTCAATGTGGCGCGCATGCAAGGCAAGGTATTCTTGCCGCCGATCGGGAGCGCGGGCGGGTCGCCCGCGCCCACACGGGCAATGACTCTAGCCGAAAAGATCTTTGCGCGGCACATGATCGACGAGAAGGGCGAAGTGGGCGTGCTGTCCGTTAAGCCGGGCGATACGGGGTTTGCGCGCGCCGATCTTCGCTTCAGCCACGAGTACGTCACGCCCATGGCGGCGATTTTCTTCGAGCGTTACGTGGGCAAGGACGCGAAGGTCAACGATCCATCGAGCATTCTGTTTTTCCGTGACCACCTCACATTTCTCGATGAGGTGATTTCGGAAGAGAAGAAGAAGCTCGGCTTGCTCGATCTCGCGACCCAACTCAAGCTCAAGCAGCAGGATTTCGCCAAGAAGCAAGGAATTCGTCTGCATGGCGAACTGACTGACCGCAAGGGATCCGAGGGCATCTGCCACTCGATTGTGCTCGAAAGCTACGCGCTGCCGGGGCAGTTGAATATCGGCTCCGACTCGCACACGCCGCACGTGGGCGCAATCGGCTGCGTAGCCTTTGGCATCGGTACGACCGATGTGTTCAATTCGTGGATCACGAAAGACGTGCGGGTGAAAGTTCCCGAGTCGGTAAGAATTGTGATTCGCGGCAAGAAGCATCCCAACGTGACCGCGAAAGATTTCATCTTGAAAATCCTGAGCCTGGATTACGTGCGGAGCGGCAAGGCGCTGGCTAAGGTCATGGAGTATGCGGGTGAGGCGATCGAAGCGTTGAGTGTCGACGAACGTGCCACCATGACCAACATGGCGGCGGAAATTGGCGGCTTCACCGGCATCGTCGCGCCCGACAAGAAGGCTGTCGACTTCCTGGTCGAGCGGCGCGGCATGGATCGCAAGAAAGCCGAGGCGATGATCGAAGGGCTGTACAGCGATCCCGGGGCGCAGTATGCGCACGTGATCGAACTCGATGCGGCCGAGATTACGCCGATGGTGGCTACGCCAGGTGATCCCGGAAACGGCAAATATGTGCGCGAGTTGAACACGCCCGTGCCGGTGGAGATCGCCTACGGAGGCACCTGCACCGCGGGCAAGAACGAAGATATGGATATGTACGCGGCCGTGCTCGCCGATGCACTCAAGCATGGAAAGCACGTGGCTGATTCCGTCAAATTCTACATTCAGTTCGGATCGCAGGAGACGCGCGAGTACTGCCTGCGCAAAGGCTACGTCGACATTTTCCAGAAGTCCGGAGCGCAGGTGATCGAGCCCAGTTGCGGAGCGTGCATCAATGCCGGGCCGGGAGTTTCGACACGTTCCGACCAGGTCGTGATCAGCGCGCAGAATCGTAATTTCCCCGGACGCAGCGGCCCGGGTCAGATGTACCTGGCTTCGCCGTTGACGGTGGCCGCGAGCGCGGTCGCGGGGTATATCGTGGAATACGAACCGAGCGAGAAGAAGGAACTGGCCTCCGTGTGATGTGTTTTACTCTCCGATCCCGGTTATCTTCCCGAGCAAGTTGTCCTCCGGAGCCAGGCGTAGGACCTCCGTGGAAACGAAGGTTCGCGATGGTGCAAGGGGATATCCGAAGTTCTGCAGCCGGCCACGAAAACATAGACCGTCCCCTGGGCGCGTAACCCCGCAATCCCCCGCTCGTAAGTGGTTGAATTCAGCCGAGATGGCTGAAATGAGCCACTCCGCTATTAGCAACTTTTCTCCCGCCTCCGCGTTCAAATAGGTAGAGACCAGTGGTCAGTGGTGGATGGTCAAAAGGCAGCCACAAAGACCACAAGCTCTAGAAGGTTTCCGGATCCGATCAGAGTTTGGACGGACTGGAGCCAGGGGGTCCATATGCGTTACCTGAGATATGTTGCGTTGCTGGCTGTTCTGATGTTGCCGCTAGCTTATTCGCAGGCGCAAGTGGGTGTGGGAATTGGCATCGGAGTCGACCCGGGATACAACGACGACGGGCCGCCGGTCTGCCCGTACGGATATTACTCGTATTATCCGTACGCCTGCGCACCATACGGCTACTACGGTCCGCAGTGGTTTGAAGGCGGAGTATTTATCGGTGCCGGTCCGTGGTATCACTGGGGCTGGGGCCATGGTGGATATTGGGGTCGTGGTGGGTATTGGGGTCGCGGCGGCTACGGGCGCGCGGGCTGGGGCTACGAACGTGGTGGCTATGGACGCGGCTACGCCGGAGGGTATGGGCGCGGAGGGTATGGGGTTACGGGCGCGGCTATGCCGGTAACTATGCTCGCAGCGGCTACGGACACGGCTACGCCGGTGGCGGCGGATTCCACGGCGGAGGCGCCGTTCGGGGTGGCGGAGGATTTCACGGTGGTGGCGGTGGAGGATTCCACGGTGGCGGCGGAGGATTCCACGGTGGCGGTGGCGGCGGCTTCCACGGCGGCGGCGGACACGGCGGCGGACACCGGTAACGAAGAGGTTCGCTGAAAGCGTGAGCGGCTGGCAGCAAAAGCGCTGCCAGCCGCTTTCTTTGAGCTCCAGTCTCAGGCCCATGATCCCAAGTCTTCCAACCTGGGCCTGCCGACCCAATCTCTATGGCATTTGCGCCGCTTGGGTTCGCGTTTTTTGTAGTTCTTTCAGAGATGGGAAGGAGTTCGGAGACACCAGCGTGCGTTCCGGTGGTTGCGAACCGGCCTTCAGGGCTGAGGCCAGTAACTGCATGGCATCCCCGAGGAGAGGCGGGGAAATGACCGTGGCTGCAAGCCGCCCCTGGCGAACCCATTCCTGGCCAGAGCGGGGAACCCCATCGCATCCGGTGATAGGAAGGCGAAGCCAGGCATCCCGCTCGCGCACGTCCCCCAGTTCTTCAAAGGCTCGGCGCGCCCCGATGGCCATGTCATCGTTCTGGCAGGCGATCATACTCACGTGGAGTTGCCGCGACGTGCTTAGCGATAGCCACGATTTTATGGCGTGATAGCCGCTGTTCTGGGTCCAGTCGCCCTTCAGGGTTTTTACATCAACCCGCGATGGTTTGGTCGCGAGCATGCCCTTGGTGCGGATTTTGGCCACGTCGCGGACGGAGGGGCCTTCGATATAGAGAACGCATCCCTGCTCCCCGAGGAAGGCAGCGATCTGCTGGCCCTGGATCTTCCCGATTGCCTCGTGGTCCGACACAACTGAGAAAACCGGAACCATAGCGTGCTGCCGTAGCTGCGGAATGTAATCCACATCGCTGTTGATGATCCCCCAAGCGATGCCAGCGGCAACCGCAGCCTTCGCGATCTGGAGCATTCCCGTGCCCACCGGTTCGGCCAGTATGGCATCGGGACGTTTGGAGGGGTCTTGGATGAAGCGCAGAATCTGCTGCGTCTGTTGCACGGCGTCGTTGCCGGAATAAATGATCTGAACGCTGGCTCCAAGTTTGAGCGCGGCCGCTTGGGCGGAGGCGGCCTGTTCCAGTTGATAGTCGTTGTCCTCGGTAATCAGAGAAACCAAAACGTTGAGCTGGTTCATGGAACTGAGCCCTTCACCGTTGGTCGCACTCCACGTTTGTTCATTAACTCACTCTGAAGTTTGCATTCCAAATTACTTCCGTAATGAAATTCAACAATCCAGCTTCGGACCTGAAAGGGAATGGCAGTTGGACATTGCGGCTCTGTACCAGCCGCCTGCATTCTTGTTAGAATGTCCGGTCACAAAACCGCCGCGGTAGTAAAATAAGCGCAGAGACTCTCAGGAGACTGACACCTTTATGGCCTACGTAATTGCTGAGCCGTGCATCGGCACTAAAGACACCGCATGCGTGGATGCGTGTCCGGTGGACTGCATTCATCCCAAGAAAGATGAGCCCGCCTACGCGACCGAGGAGTTGCTGTATATCGATCCGGTGGAATGTATTGACTGCGGCGCCTGCGTTCCGGTGTGCCCGGTTTCTGCCATTTTCGCTCTCGACGATCTGCCGGAGAAGTGGAATGCTTTCACTGAGCGCAATGCCAAGTACTTCGGGCGGTAATACAGCTTTTGGCTCTTAGCTCTTGGCTTTGATGGGATCGTGGCGCGCGTCCTTGCAGGGGCGCGCGTTTTTGCGTCTACGTGCGTTGTCAAGATCTTCTTCGATTGCTGCTTCTATCGCTTATTCGCATTTCCCAAGACTTCCGCGTCTAGGCCGGTATGGGCCTTGATGGCATCGAGAATGCGGATGTATTCGTGCTTGTCCATGCGCAGGACGAACGACTTCGGGATTTCGCCGACGCGGTAGTCGATCTCGAGCCAATGACTCTTCGACTGGGTCAACATGACCACAGCGCCCACTCCGATCGCGGCGGTAAAGATTGATTCTTCATTAACGCGGTGCCTCTTGGTGTACTCGTACGAGAACTTGTAGATCTCGGCGTAAGGAATGCTCACGGTGGGACCCTTGACGGGTTGCACCTGCACCGCCTTGTGGTCGTCGCTAAAAGTCAGGACGGCCTTGATTTGTCTGCCTCTCGAGTCGGGCACCTCGATGCGGCTAAAGGAGGTTTCCTCGGCGAGGCCGAGTGGTACGACGGTGAAGATCACGAGAAGAACAAAAATGATTCTTTTCACAGTGCTGAAAGTATATCGAAAGTCGAATCAGAGCGGAGAGAATGGGCGGGTGGTCTCGCGTTCCTTGAGACTTCCTTGAGAAGTGGGGATTTGCAGCCGCGCTCATCGCCAGAAGCTGACGGCTGAAGCCTCTTCCACTAGAATCAAGCCTTCATCGTCCAATTCCCATGGCCCTGAGAGAGTCGGAAGCGATTGTGCTGCGCAGCTATCCGCTGCGCGAGGCCGATCTGCTGGTCACGTTGTTCACGCGCGCGGAGGGCAAAGTCCGTGGCGTGGCGCGGTCGGCGAAGAAGTCGAAGCGGCGCTTCGGTGGAGCGCTCGAGCCGCTGACCTATGTACGCGCGTTCTACGACGTCCGCGAAGGGCAAGAGTTGGCCCGGCTGGATTCGTGCGAGGTGCTGGAGTCTCCCATGGCCTCGGAGGTCAGTTATCCGCGGGCGGTGGCTCTGGGCCACATCGCCGAATTGCTCGACGAGTTGCTGCCCGACCGCGAGGCCAATGACGCGATCTTCCGCCTGACGCTTTCGGTGCTGCACGTCCTGACGGGTCCGGAGGTGTGGATGCCGGTCACCTATTTCGAATTGTGGCTGACGCGGTTGGTCGGGTTCCTGCCGGAGTTGACGGAGTGCATCGTCTGCGGTCGCAGCCTGAACGGCAGCCGCGCCTACTTTCACGCGCTGGCGGATGGACTGATGTGCGCCGACGACAAGCGTCTGGCGTCGTCGGAGATTTCCAACGAATCGCGGACCCTGGCCGCGCAAATGTTTCGTGCTCCGGTGGAGAGTTTTGTGGGGATGCCTTGGCCGAAAGCACAAGGAGCCGACCTGCGGAAATTTTTGATCCAGATTCTGCAGCGGCATCTGGAGAAGAAGTTGGTCACGGCGGGCATGCTGGAGAAGGGCGGGTTTTAGGTGCCAGCAGTACCGTGGAAGAGCGGCGCTTTCAGCGCCGCGTAATTAGGGACTCTTGGAAAATTGATTTTATCCCCAAGTGGTGGTTGGGTGGGGGGTCTGCAAGAAGAACGACCACGGAGGCTGAAGCCAAGTCCCTTGCATTCTTTGAACGCGGCCTTGAAACGGCCGCTCTTCCACGGTCACGCGGGTGGTCTCCAAGGTGGCAGAGCCGCCACAGGACAGGCGGGCGCATGACAACTCGTGTTATAACTTCACCCCACGAGGACAATCATGGCCGAAAAATTAGGAAGGCGGTTGTTCATCACAGGCGCGGTGGTACTGTTGTTGTTGGGACTGGTGCACTCTCTGTCTCTGTTCGAAAAGCCGGTGCCGGTGAATGATACCGAGCGGCAGCTGTTTGACCTGATGTCCAACTACAAATTCAACGTGATGGGATCGATGCGCAGTTGGGACAACTTCATGCGCGGGTTCAGCATTTCGTTCATGTTCACCGCACTCGTCCTGGGAACGCTTGATCTGGCGCTCTGCCGCGAGCGCGCGGGACTGCTGAAGCGAGTGGCGTTGATCAACACAATTTGGCTGGCCGCGATGATTGCCGTGTCTCTACGCTACTTCTTTATTTTCCCTACGTCGTTTCTGGCCACCGCGCTGCTAATCTTCGCAGCCGCGTGGCTGAAGCTGCCCGGAGAAGGGAAGAATTAGCGCCCGCCGCGTCAGGAGGGGCACGCTTTGTCATGAAAAGTCGTCGCCCCGGCAAGTCTACTTTGGTGTACTTTTGGGCCAGAAAACGTCCTCGAAAGTAGACATGTTTCCCACAACTTAACTCCCATCCCTTCAACAGCGCCCGAAATTATCAACGACTTGCGGCGATTTTCTTTGTCGTTATCCACAGTGTTCCTGAAGGAACGTTTTCCGCGCCCCATGCTGACGGCTGCCTCCCGCTTCCATTACAATCGTGGATTAACCTCTTGATGTCCGGCCGCGCTGTAGGAGTTCGACTGACCACTCACATCCTGGGGTTGTGAGCCAAGAGCTAAAAGCCAAGAGCCAAGAGCCGAATCTGTGAACGCATCCTCCTCCAACTCGCTTACCTTCCAGGAACTCATCCTGCGGCTGCAAACATTTTGGGCGGAGCGTGGATGTGTGCTGCAGCAGCCTTATGACGTTGAAGTCGGCGCGGGGACCATGGCGCCGGAGACGTTTCTGCGCGTGCTGGGGCCGAAGCCTTACAAGGTCGCGTATGTGCAACCGTCCCGGCGTCCGGCGGACGGACGCTATGGGGAGAATCCGAATCGGTTGTTCAAGCACACGCAGTTGCAGGTCATCCTGAAGCCTCCGCCGGAGAGCGTGCAGGAGTTGTATTTGGAGTCGCTGGGCGCAATCGGGATTGACCTGCGCCAGCACGACATCAAGTTCGAAGAAGATAACTGGGAAGCTCCGACGCTGAGCGCGTGGGGCGTGGGCTGGCAAGTCATGCTGGATGGGCTGGAGATCACGCAGTTCACTTATTTCCAGCAGTGCGGTGGCATCGATCTATCTCCGATCTCGGTTGAGCTGACGTACGGCCTCGAGCGCATTGCCGCGTTTCTGCAGGATGTGGATTCGATTTACGACATCGTGTGGACGCGCGATCCATCGGTTGACGAAAACGACCGGCAGCGTGGTGAAGTATGGCGACGTGCGGCTAGCTGACGAGCTGCAGTTTTCGGTTTACAACTTCGAGGATGCTGATGTCGGTCTTGCTACCGACCATTTCAACCAGTATGCGGAAGAGTGCAAGAGCTTGCTGATACGCTTCGACACTAACAAGAAGGCGTTAGAACAGCTAAAGGCTTCCCCAGATCAGCACGCTCGCGAGTTAAGGAGATTTCCAATAATTCCGGCATTGGATCTTTGTCTGAAGTGCTCGCACCTGTTCAATATTCTCGATGCGCGTGGAGCGATCTCTGTGACCGAGCGCGTGGGCGTGATTGCGCGCGTGCGCGCGCTCGCCGTGGGGATCGCGAAGGCCTGGGTGGATCAGCAAAAAGCTGAACCGGCAGCGGAAAAGTCCGACGAGCCTGAACCTGCCAAACAGAAAAAGCCGAAGGCGAAGAAAGAAGCGTTATCACCAGTAGGCTAGCGGGAAAATGTCCCGCTTTGGGCTTGCACCGACTAATTGTGATTTGTGTCACATTCGAAAAATAGGGCCTTTTGAAACACTAGATGGTTTGAAGGCATGCCAGACTTCTTGTTAGAGATCGGGTGCGAAGAGATTCCGGCGCGCATGATCGACGCGGCGTCCGAGGAGTTGCGCGAACGCGTGGGGGCGCTGCTGAGCCGCGAGCGTCTGTCTGGCGGTGAGGTCACGCACTTTGATACGCCGCGGCGATTGGCGGTGATGGCGGCCGGGATCGCCGCTTTCCAGGCCGACGTGACCGAACAGGTCAACGGACCTTCGGTGAATGTCGCTTATAAAGATGGTCAGCCGACGCCGGCGGCGCACGCCTTTGCGAAGAAAGCTGGCGTGGACGTCGCGCAATTGGAAAGAGTGACTACTCCCAAGGGCGAGTACCTGGCGGCAAAGGTCACGAAAAAAGGTCGCAGTGCGGCCGAGATTCTCGCGGAGATCCTGCCCAAAGAACTCTCCACAATTTATTGGCCGAAAAATATGTACTGGCGCAAGCCGAACGAGCGCTTCGTGCGTCCCGTGCGCTGGCTGGTCGCGATGCTCGACGGAGAAACGATTCCGCTGGAGTTTGACGGGATCCGTGCTGGGAACTGTTCGCGCGGGCATCGGATTCTGACGGACGCCGCCGTGACGATTCCGCGGGCAGGGTCGGTATACGTTGATTCTCTGCGGGCGGCCAAGGTTTTGGGACGCGCGGAACGTGAGCATCAGATTCGCAAAGCGCTGGATGCGGCGACGCGGACGATTTCCGGCGCACGCTGGCGCGAGGACAAGGCGCTGCTCGACACTGTGGTGAATCTGACAGAGTTTCCGTCGGCAATTCTGGGCAGTTTCGATTCGCAGTTCCTTGCTTTGCCCGAAGAGGTGCTGGTGACGGTAATGCGCGACCACCAGAAATATTTTGCAGTGGAAGATGCGGATGGCAAACTAGCGCCACATTTTCTGGCTGTGCTGAATACCGATAGCGATCCGCAGGGATTGATCCGTCACGGAAACGAGCGCGTTTTGCGGGCGCGCTTCAACGATGCGCGTTTCTTCTGGGAGACCGATCAGAAAAAGTCTCTGCTGGAGCGCTTGGAATCGCTGAAGCATGTGACCTTCCAGAAAGATCTGGGCAGTTACTTTGACAAGACCCAGCGCGTGCAGCGATTGTGCAGTTGGCTGAGTGAGATCCTTAAGCAGGGTGGGATTACGGTGCGGCCTGGTGTGATTCACAAGGCGGCTTGCTTGTCGAAGACTGACCTAACCACCGAACTGGTGAAAGAATTCACCGAGTTGCAAGGAATTGTAGGCGGGCTGTACGCGCGGGCGCAGCAACTGGATCCCACCTTGCCCGAAGCTACGCGATTTGCCATCGCGGACGCGGTTTACGATCACTACAAACCAGAATCCAGTGACGACGATGTGCCGCGATCGATCGAGGGCGCGGTACTTTCGATCGGCGACAAGGCAGACACGATTGCAGGCATGTTTGCGCTGGGGTTAGTGCCGAGCGGGTCAAAGGATCCGTTTGCGCTGCGGCGGCAGGCGAATGCGATCGTGAAGGTTATCGCCGAGAAGAAGTTGCCGTTGCGTTTGGGCGAACTTATGCGCGATGCGCGGGCAGGATATCAGGGTTCTGAGGCGGAAAAGAAGTTTGTGGAGGATGAAAAGTTTTCGGAGTCGGTCGCAACCTTCTTCCGTGAGCGACTGGAGTTCTACCTGAAGGACGTGTGCGGGTATGCGTATGATGTAGTGAAGGCCGTGCTGGGGGCAGATGCAGAAGATGTCGTCGATGCGGTGCAGCGGGCTGAGGCGGTGAAAAAGGTTCTGTACATGCCGGAGTTCCAGGCGATTGGCGCGGCTTGCAAGCGCATGCGGAATATACTGAGGCAAGCCGAAGAGAAGGGAATCACACCAGCTGCGACCTTCGAATACCTGGCCGATTCAGCTCCCGAAGAGAAGAACCTAAGGGCTTACATGGAACGGACTGGGGAAAGAGTCGAAGAGAATCGGAGCAAGAAAGAATACTTTGACGCCCTGCTCTTACTATCGACGGCGAGAGAACATGTGGACGCTTTCTTCGATAAGGTCATGGTTATGGTCGAGGACGAACGCGTGCGGGCGAATCGGTTGGCGCTGCTGCGAACTTTGCTGAAGGAGTTCTCCACGATCGCGGATTTTTCGGAGATCGTGACGGAAGGGAAGGCGTGAGCTCGTGCCGTCCTTCGGGGACTTGCTCCCGATTTGTTGGCTGTACCCACCGCCGAAGCGGTAGGCTATTTTCGTGACGCCCCTCCGGGGCTGAGCGGTTTGAACGAAAGAGTGCTGTCGGCTTGCGCGCAGCCGTTAACCATCGATTTCAGGCGTGACTCGAAGCGGAACGAAATCTGACTCTACACAAAGGACTCATATATGGCGACGATTACCCTCCCCGAAGTTGAAACGCAGGAAACCAAGAAGACCGCAACAAAATACGTTTACTTTTTCGGCGGCGGCAAGGCGGACGGCAACGGCAAGATGAAGGACGTGCTGGGCGGCAAAGGCGCCGGCCTGGCGGAGATGACCAACGCTGGACTGCCCGTGCCTCCCGGCTTCACGATTCAGACCGAGGCCTGCCGCGAGTACATGCGCACCGGTGCTGTATCGAAAGAGGTTGACCGGCAGATGGACGAAGCGCTGGCGAAGTTGGAAGCGCTGCAAGGGCAAAAGCTGGGCACGGGCGAGAATCCGCTGCTGGTGAGCGTGCGCTCGGGCGCTAAGTTTTCCATGCCCGGGATGATGGACACGATTTCAATCTCGGGCTGAACGACAAGAGCGTGGAAGCGCTGGCCAAGCGGAGCAATAATCCGCGGTTTGCGGCGGACTCCTACCGTCGCCTGATCCAGATGTTCGGCAACGTGGTGCTCGACATCGAGAAGTCGGCGTTCGATGAAGTGTTCGACGCCAAAAAGAAGCAGAAGAAGACCAAGCTCGACACCGATCTCGACGCGAAAGCTCTGCAGGAAGTGATTGTCGAATACAAGAAGGTCGTCAAGAAGCATGCCAAGCGCGACTTCCCGCAAGACCCACGCGAACAGTTGGTGATGGCGCGCGACGCCGTGTTCCGCTCGTGGCAGAACGATCGCGCCAAGCACTATCGCCGCATCAATAACATCGACGACATGCTGGGGACCGCGGTCAACGTGCAGGCGATGGTCTATGGCAACCTCGGCGATACCAGCGGCACCGGCGTTGGTTTCACCCGCAATCCTGCAACCGGCACGAAAGAGTTCTACGGCGAATTTCTGATGAACGCGCAGGGCGAGGATGTCGTCTCGGGGGTGCGCACGCCGGTGCCGATTCTCGAACTGCAGAAGATCATGCCGGATGTCTACAACCAGCTTCGTGAAATCACCACGCGGCTGGAGAAGCATTACAAAGACATGCAGGACTTTGAGTTCACTATTCAGGACGGCAAGCTCTACATGCTGCAGACGCGCAACGGCAAACGAACGGGACTGGCCGCAGTGCGGGTCGCGATCCAGATGGTGGAGGAAGGACTGATCACCAAGGAAGAGGCGATCTTCCGCGTCGAGCCGAACCAACTGTATGACTTCCTGGTGCCGCGTCTCGATGAGAAGAGCACGAAGGTGGAAGTGCTCGCGACGGGACTGCCGGCTTCGCCCGGAGCGGCCGTGGGGAGAATTGTGTTCACCGCCGATGAAGCGGTCAAGATGGCAGGACACGACACGACGAAGAATCCCGTGATTCTGGTGCGCGCCGAAACGACCCCCGAGGATATTCACGGCATGGAAGTCGCGAAGGGCATTCTCACCTCGCGCGGCGGCATGACCAGTCACGCTGCAGTTGTGACGCGCGGCATGGGCAAGTGCTGCGTGGCGGGTGCTGGCGACATCGACGTCAACGAAAAAGCTCGTGAGATGCGGGTGAAGGGCCAGACGTTCAAGGAAGGAGACTGGATCTCGCTGGATGGAACCACCGGCCGCGTGATCAAGGGAAAGCTGAACACGCTGGATCCGTCTCCGGATGATCCGGAGCTGCAGAAGTTTATGCAGTGGGCCGATCCGCATCGCAAAATGAAAGTTCGAGCCAACGCGGACATTCCCCGCGACGCGATTCAGGCGCGCGCCTTTGGGGCGGAGGGAATCGGGCTCTGCCGGACCGAGCATATGTTCTTCGGCGAGAAAAAGATTCCGCACATGCGCGCCATGATTCTGGCCGATAACGAAAAAGACCGCCGGGCTGCGCTGAAGAAACTGTTGCCCATGCAACGCGAGGACTTTGCGGGTGTCTTCAAGGCGATGGACGGTTTGCCGGTTACGATCCGCACACTCGATCCGCCGTTGCACGAGTTCTTACCGCGTCGCGAAGACTTGATGGTGGAAATTGCCACGCTTCCGTATGCCGATGCGAAGGAGAAAAAAGCGCTAGTGGACAGATATTCCGATTATGGCGCGAAAGGTGTCGGCGATCTGAAGAAGCTCTTGCCCACGCTGCTGAGCCGGGTAGAGCAGTTGCACGAGTTCAACCCGATGCTTGGGCATCGCGGCTGCCGGCTCGGTATTACGTATCCGGAAATCACCGAGATGCAGGCACGAGCAATCTTCGAAGCGGCGGTGGATTGCGCAAAGAAGGGCGTGAAGGTGCTTCCCGAGGTCATGATTCCTCTGGTTGCGATGGTGAAGGAAATGGCGAACCAGGCCGCCATCGTGCGCCGGGTGGCCGAGGAAGTGTTCAAGGAGAAGGGAACGCGGGTCGAGTACATGGTCGGCACGATGATCGAGTTGCCGCGCGCGGCGCTGGTGGCGGACGAGATCGCCAAAGAGGCGGAGTTCTTTTCGTTCGGCACGAACGATTTGACGCAGACCACATTCGGCTTCTCGCGCGACGACGTGAACAAAATACTTCCGACCTATCTGGAGGAGGGCATCCTGAAGCAGGATCCGTTCGCGGCGCTGGATCAGGATGGCGTCGGACAACTGGTGAAGATGGCAACCGAGAAGGGTCGAAAAACACGGCCGAAGCTAAAAGTAGGAATCTGCGGAGAACACGGCGGCGAGCCGTCGTCCGTGGAATTCTGCTATCGAACCGGTTTGAACTACGTCTCGTGCTCCCCGTTCCGCGTGCTGACAGCGCGGTTGGCGGCGGCGCAGGCTGCGGCTGCCGAAACGCTGAAGGTCGAGGGCGGAAGAACCAAATAGACGCAGGAATGGCTCGGAGCGAGGACCCCGAGCCATTTCACTTCACTTCGCGGAAAGCTGCTTCTGCTTACCTTTCATCACTTCTGGACCTCACTTCTGGACTTCGGGTGCGATTTTCTTTGCTTCTCTGAGGTGATTTTCCAGAGTGGGCAGCCGCGGCGCCAAGTCCACATAAACTGGCAATCGCGACACTCAACATTAATCTATTTAGAATTGTGCTGACCTGCATGATCCAATCTTCTGGTTGCGCAGGAAAACAGGGTTCCAGAGATCGAGGGCAGATAAACGAACAATGCTCGGCTCATGAAAGACTCTGGCTTTCAACCCTCCGCATAAAGTTTGGATGCGTTACCGCCGTAGAGGTTGGTGCTTAGGATTGTCTTCTAACAGGTAGTTGAATAGGGTTAGCCGCAGGGGTAGCCGGCAGCGCGTCGAAGTAGATGCTTTACTGTACTCGCTGCAGGCGTGCTATCAGCTTCTGCGGAAGACTTTCTTCCGACTCTGACCAGAGGCGGCGAGAGGTGGCGCGGGTGTTCATTTCCGCCTTCTTCGTAAACTCGACCAGTTTTGCTACGTTGTCGCGAATCTTCGCCTGGGTCTCTTCCGTGAGTTCAATATTTTCCTGAACGAACAGTGAGTCTAGACCGAAATCAATCTCGATGTGTCCGGTCTCCTGATACGCTCCGTCGGCAAATTCCTCCCCTTGCACAATGAACTTGACGAGGCTCGGAATAGAAAGCCACTGCTGACCACTCTGATCGGGGGTCCAGAGATCCCAATATGCGTCAAAAACATAAGCGAAATCGTCATGAATAAGATCGGCGGCGACCACGGCTGCGTCTTGCGGTGCGATGCCTGGTGCGAAGCGACGTTCCAGGACACTGGCTTCATTCCATGAGACCGGTTGCACAGCGACGTAAGTGATGCCGGGACGCTGTGCCGAGAAAGGGAACTGCTGCAAGACAGCAAACATGTGAGGCAGCATCGCAGGACCACAGAAGTCGGGAAACCACAGGCTCAGATATAGCGGATCAGGCATACGTTGAGAATCGGAGGATGCGCAACCTCACTTCACTATTGTAATGCGCTGCCGAAGAGGTCGCCGCGCAGGCAGTGCCAAATGTTCTTCGATTTGAATAAAGTCGCGCAGCCAATCAGTTAGGCCGTATCCTATGGGAATGACTTCTTTGACACTCAGTTAGACGGCTGCTAACATCAAATGTTCACCGGCACTCCTGCCTCAGAGTCGTCCCCGTCGTCTAGCCTGGCCTAGGACATCGCCCTTTCACGGCGGTAACACGGGTTCAAATCCCGTCGGGGACGCCAACCTTATCAACCACTTGCAAATCCCCTCCAGAATTTTGTAGGTCCGTTACAGTCCGATAAGCCTCGGTGCTTGGTTTTTTTTCATTTTTGTCGAGCAACAAGCTCACGACTCGGCTCTGCGCGTCTCGCTTCGTTTGCGTGATTGCTTGCGCATAGACGTTCAGAGTGACCGAGATGTTTGCGTGCCGCATTAGCTCTTGCACAACCTTCACGTCCTCGCCGTTCCCCTTGAGGAGCGTCGCGTACGTGTGCCGGAACGTGTGCCAACCGAAATGGCCCACGATTCCGATTTCTTTCGCCGCCGGTTGCAAGTGCGCCTTGTAAAGCGAACCTGGCCAGTACGGCAGTTTGCCTCCACTGTGCGGACTGGCGAACACCCAGTCTTCATCAATGGGGTATGGACTCTGTAGTCGCCATGTCCACAATACGTTGGCCAATCGAAGATCGAGTGGAACGGGTTTCCGAGATGCCTCCGTTTTGCAGTCACCTACGTGTTGCATGACGATTGAACGAATGACATGGATCTCCATCTTCTGAAAATCGATGTCCTTCCATTTGAGTCCCAGCAATTCTCCGACTCGAAGGCCTGTGAACACGGCGAGGAATACCATCGTGCGCGTAGGTTCCTTCAGGATGCGAAGCAGTGCTGCAATCTGCTCGATGGATAGGACGATGGGAATCCGAGTCCGCTTGGCACTTTGACGCACCATGCGAATTGGGTTCACATCAAGCCATTCCCAGCGAACTGCGTGATTGAATACCGCGCTCATGATGTTTCGAGCTTTGGCCTTGCTTCCATCCGCATACTTGAGCGAACGAAGCCACTGCTCAACAGCGACCGCCTTGACTTCAGTTACGCGATAGCTTCCCCACCGAGGCAATATCCACTTTCGGAAATAGCCCGCGTAGGTGACCTGCGTCTTCCTACTCTTGGTGCAGTCCGGCCCCAGTTCTTTTTCCCGGTAGTGTTCGACGAGCGTGTGAACACTGATCGGAGTCAAGCTGGTGCGCGGATTCTCAGCGTTGATGTCTGCCCGAAGTGCGGCGACGGCCTTCTGAGCCGCCGTCTCGTTCGGATATTGTTCGAGCGATCCAACCATCAGATTGCGTCGCGTCCGGCTGCCATCCGCCTGGAGTTCGTACCATCGGTACTCCCAAGCTTTCCGGCCACCGGCACGCTTCACGATCTGAAGGCTGCCTTGCTGAAATCTCGTCCGTCTCATCACGATCCTCCGTGGTTAGGGACGGCACGGATAGCTGGCTAACTTTAACCTCAAATGCACCCACGCGTCGAGATCCGATGTGCGAAAGCGCCACAATTTTCCGATCCGCATGGCGCGTATCTCACCCTTGCGGGCAAGCCGTTGAAGCGTTTTCGGGTGGATCTGCAGCAAGGCTGCCGCCTCGCGCGAATCGACTAACCTCTCGAAATGAGGGAACGGCTGGGTTACTGGCGTTGCTTCGTGCATCTCGCTCATAAAACCTCCTGCAGCGAGAGTCGAGACCGGGCTGAAATCACCGCGTCGTCTGAAGGTCGGCTTTGGCGTCCGACTTCGTCCGACAGATTTCGAGCCCATTCACTACTCGGCTGGCGTTAGTCTTCGCGTCATGGGCGGACGAGAACATTATTCGTATAGAAACCGTACAAGACGCATTTGTTGCTTCCCTTCAAAGAATCTTTCTTCTTTTTTACTTCGAACAAACTTCTCAAGAAGTGCTTAAAGTGCCTAAAGCGCCTAGAAGTGCTCTTAGGGACGTTTAGGGAATCTACGGGAACGGCGCAATGGCCGCACTCAACCACCCGCCTCTTTAGCGAGGTAGTTCCATAGATCCGGGCGAAATTTTGCCCTCTATCTATAAAAGGAACCTGCGGGAGCAAAAATATGTCGAAAATATTTCGAATGCGGCCCGAACGCTGCTCCCTACTTGCCTTGGACTGGGTAATGACGGAACAACTGCAATTCGTTATACGAGCTCTGAATGCACGCCTATCCGATCCGACTCCCACATCAGAGCAGTATGGCCGAGAAGCGGCTCGTGTCAAGGCTCTCCGACCGCCTCGCGGCGCAAGAAACGCGGCCTTGACACAAGCCTTTCTCCCCGGCCGGTTTCTCCGCCATGGGGGGAATGTGCAGGTGTGGCCGCAGGAGAGACCTCAATGCCCAAGGCCAAGACCTAGACCGGCGAGGTCATGGTCGAGGGCGACATGGGGAGTCTTTTCCGGCTCCGGTGTATGCGTCGGAAAGGATGAATGCTGCTCTCCGATCTGCTGTCCAACTTGCCCGTTTATGCCAGTCGCGACGTCAATACCGTGCCCTTTTTCCACATTGTGTGGGGATAGCGGTTTTCGAGCCAGTTCGATTGCTGACTGCCGCATCGTGGATACACCGACGGATTCACGAAGTTGCTCGCGGTCGCTGGTGACGATAGCGATCTCGGTCCGACCACGGCTGGCGGCGACATAGAACAGTTCCTTTTTCATGGCGTCTGCCGAGATGATCACGGCATCTACGGTTTTGCCCTGGCTTCGATGGGCGGTGACCGCATATCCGTGGGTGAATTCGTGATAGTTCGCGGGGAGCGTTCTTCCGTCTTCGAGACGTATGGCACCGCCATCTAGGGAACTCACTTTGACCAGCTCTCCGTTGGTCGCCCGGAGTTCCGGTCCTCGACGGTTTGCTGTGAGGATGAGGCTGTCGCCAGGGGCAACTTCAATGGGCTGACGCTCATAAACGGAAAATGCCCGCGTTTGTTTCGGCGAGATGTTCACCTCTTCTCCGGTTTCTTTTCGCGCAACCAGAGATTCAGGGCCAGTGCGCACGACTTCCAGCGACTCATGTCGTTTTGCAAGTTTCGTGTCTCTGTGAAACTGCAGAATCTGCCCCTCTTGGTAGTTGGACAGTTCCTCTTTCTGGGCTCTTGTCCACTGGAGTGAGACGTACCGATCAAAAGAATGGCCGACTCCCAGTTCACCGTGTTCTTTCCGATCCTGGCGAATCGCGTCGGTGAGTTGGGAAATCTCAGAATGAGTGCCGGCAACTACAAGCGTATCGCGCCCTTCGGCTCGGAACTCGCGATGCAGCTCCGCCACTATCTGGCCTCGGTCGAAGATGGGTACTTCGCGAATGGCACCGAGCTTTTCCAATTGTGCGAACCCTTCTTCCGGTGAATGTCTCATGGTCTTTACGGCGTCGCGATACAAGGAGTTTGTCTGCCGCTGTACTTCAGTAAGGGAAACACTCTTCAGGTCAGACTCCCGTTCCAAAATACGTAACGCGTCCGAGGCCTCGACGCTGGGAATTTGTCGGGTGTCACCGGAAAAGACGATTCTGGCTCCCTGATCTTCTGCGAGATGCAGCAAGCTTTGCATTTGTCGACCAGAAACCATGCCCGCTTCATCAACGATCAAGATCTTCCCGCGCAGTGCGCCCTGTGGTTCCTGATCCTCCAGAAGTCGTGAGACAGTCATCGCATCTCGGAAGCCCACTTTTTCTAGTTCGTCCACAGCACTCCGGGTGGGAGCCACCGCAAGAACATCGTGTCCGGCATCTCTGAGGCCACGGTCAATTTCACGGAGCGTAGCAGTCTTGCCAGTACCGGCAGCCCCTCGAACATTGATCGCCAGATCGCGAGAACCGAGCACTGCCTCGACAGCGTGCCTTTGTTCGGGACGCAGCTTGTCCGAAGGCTCAAAGTCAAAGCCTTTGCCGAGGCGGTCGTAGCGGTCTGTCCCTCGGTTAACTACCGCGATCATGTCGCGCTCGCGTTGGAGGGTCGCGTGTGTCGCAATTTCATCCCCGGCAGAGATGAGAGTCCCTTTCGCACGTTCAAGGGAGAGAGAGCCCTGAAGGTCGCTGAGTTCGACGTTGCCGCGCCCGTGACGAAGAGCCTCGGTTAGAACCTCATGCTCTCTGGCGACTGAGAGACGCTCGAAAATGTGCTCCTGAGAGTATGCAAGCGAGGCCTCCTGCATACCACGATTGATTTGAGGTGAATAGGATTGTGTCTGAGCTTCGTTCAGAACCTCACGAAGTGTTTGTCTCTCATCCGCTGACAGTCGGTCTTGCTGAAGGTTGCGGACTCGCTCAGTCGATATCTCTTGAAGCTTGTCAGCTCGCGTTTCCCGGACGAGTACCGCAACCTCGTTGTCTGTTGGCGCACGGCCACGTGAATTGGTGAATTCCTGAATGGCCGCATCCCGCTGGGCACTGCGTTGGCTGTACTTGTCGAGGAGGTCCTGGGAGAATCCTGCGATCTCGAATCCCTTGTCACGACCACGAACATCGTGACGGTTTTCAACCTCGTAACCAAGGGCGCGTACTTCGCGAGCCAGGGTATTGCGATAGACCTCGGTCAGGTAGCTGCGACGCTCGTACAGACCGGAAGCCTGGAGCGCCTTCCAACGTCCTTCAGTCCCATCGTAGGTGAGATTGGCAGCGACGGCATGAGTGTGGAGCTGAGGATCTAGCTGACGACTCGTGTCGTGAGTGTAGGAAGCTACGATCCAGTTTCCGGTGGCTCGATTTTCGTTCAGGCCGGCGAGACGAACCCTGGTGGCCGAGTATTTCTCTGCTTCTTCCAATGCCTCGCGCACGGCGGTTCTGTGCGCGGCGATCAGTCTCTCATCACCGCCAACAACGGCCATCACAGAGACGGACTTCGGCGCCGAAAATGTCATGTCATAAAGAGAACGTGCCTTACTTTGCTCCGCACCATTGCTGGCAATGCGATCTGCCCCGTGACGTTGCCGGAGGAATTCTCCCGTTTGGGGGTCGAGGCCCTGACGCACTGCCTCGAAATCCTCGGAGGTAACCTCTCCTTTGAGACCAAGCAGTTCAGCGCCGCGTCCGTGCCACTTGCCTTCGACCGTCCGATTCTGGTCGTAGTAGTCGCTCTGTTGGAGATGGCGCTGTGCGTAGCCTTCACCGCCGGTCATGGCACGAATCGTCAGCACGGCCCGACGCTAGCTCTGTTCGAGATTTGGGGTCAAGCCACTTCGTGGCGAGGGTGCTAAGTCAGTGACAGATAAAAGGCGCGGAGTACAGCGAGTAACTTGAGTGACAGAACAGCTTATTAGTGCTGGATTCCCGCCAAAAGCAATGCTATACTCGATTTCGAAAATGACGATACAGACCAAATCCATTATGAGACGGCGCGTCAATCGCGCTCGGCCCTCGGGATTGGTCTGATCATTCGCTAGATTTCCAAGTTCAGATTCGATTTCCGAGGCTCCGACAAAAGTCGGGGCCTTTTGCTTTGTGTGCCGAACATGTTCGACAGCTAGGGGGTGAAAGTCCCCTGCCCAACCTGGTGGAGGTGAAGGGCTAGAGAAGCGCAAGGGCGTCGTCGTGAGGCGGGGTCTGAAAGAAGCGTGGATCAAAGGCGCGAGCCGATGAACAAGAACCGGATGATGAGGCCTACGGTGTGGGGCGAGCTGGCAAAGGACAGCGAAGCCCAGTTCCACCAAGCACACTGGTGGTAAATCCGGCGGTTGCGCGTCGAAGGCGGTCGAACTTACTTCGGGAGACCCGTCGCATGTCACGGCATCGTGACTGAGGATGGAGCGATTCATCCTGACCGTGGGGCGGGAGTCAGCAGCGGGCATAGTGTGTGCTGAGCAGCGCGTTGTTCGGGAGGGTTGAAGTCCCTCTGGCGCTCGAATGAGGGGCGTCATATCCAAAGACGGCGGTAATGCGTCGTCGGCCGGAGGCGTAAACCTTCGGAGGGCAGGGTGTCCACCGTGAGGTGGAATCCGAAGGGCATGAGGAGAAGTACCGGGCCGTAATCGATGGGGGCTGCCCCGAAGATGAACCGGTCGGCCAAAGGTGGGCAAGGTCGAGCCTGCACTATGGAGGCGAAGGCGTTCTCATTCACCCACCGCACCAAGGTGTTTGCGGACGGCACGGTACGGAAGAACAACGTGTGACCTCAGGAGGACTGGCAGAGTCTCCGGGTGGCACCGGAGTAAGCAGACCTATAAGCGAAAGCGAAGCGGCGAACGACGCTCGGCCAGTAGTCGGACGGCTGAACAGTACCTAAAACGCGGCGAAAGCCGCGTGACCGAGTTATCGGCGACCGGAGTGGGTCGGGGAAGGCAGCCGGCGAAGACGGTCAGGAAGAGAAGGGAAGCCAGATGAGTAAAGATGAGGGAGGATGGAACAGTTCCTTAAGCGAAAAACCCGTACGCTCTCGTCCGAGGAGACTGGTGGACTGGATCAGCCTGGCGGGTGGCAAGAAGGTCCATTCATTGATCGACAAAGTGTACAAGCGGAAGAACCTGGAGATGGCCTGGGAGAAGGTGAAGGCAAACCGGGGCAGTGGAGGTGTAGATGGGCAGACTCTGGAGGCTTTCGAAGCGCAGCTGGACCAGCAGTTGGAACGGCTGCAGCGAGAGCTGAAAGAGGATACCTATCAGCCTCTGCCGGTGCGACAACACCCGATCCCGAAGCGGGACAAACCCGGAGAGTGTCGAATGCTTGGCATACCTGCGATCTATGATCGCGTGTGTCAACAAGCGCTGCTCAATCGGTTGGAGCCTATCTTCGAGCCGATATTCGATGATGCCAGCTTTGGCTATCGGCGAGGGCGATCGACGAAGGACGCGCTGCGCAAAATCTGGAAAGAGATCCAAGGTGGGTCGGAGTGGATCGTGGATGCAGACCTCCGAGACTTTTTCGGGTCCGTGGATCACGAGAAGCTTCTCACGCTGGTAGCTCAGCGGGTGGCGGATGGCCGAGCGCTTCGCCTCATCAAGGCGACGCTCAAGGCGGGAAGCTACGGCAAAGGGCAGCTCTTTCCCAGTGAGCGTGGCACTCCACAAGGGGGTGTGGTTTCGCCCACGCTCAGTAACATACTTCTGACGCCGTTCGATCGGGAGATGCGGCTGAGAGGATATCAGCTGACGCGGTACGCCGATGATTGGGTGATCACCTGTAAATCGGCAGCAGAGGCACGCGCCGCAATGGAAGCGGCTGGCCGAATCCTGAAACAACTGGGTGTGGAGTTACATCCGCAGAAAACGCGGATCGTTCACGTCCGCTACGGCTTCGAGTTTCTCGGCTATAAGATCAAGCGCGGGAAGAAATTGCATTTACCCGAAAGCAAGATTCGTAGCCAAGCACGTTCGGGTGCACTCTACGCGTACCCGCGTGAGAAGTCGATCCAACGATTCCAGGATCAGGTACGGCAACGAACCAAACGGAGAGTGCCTCTGAAAACCCCGGAGCTGATTGCGAAACTTAACCCGCTTTTGCGGGGGTGGGGCGAGTATTACAAACGAGCCCACGTCCGAACGCTCTTCAATCAGCTGGACCGTTGGATCGTGCGGCGGATCTGGTCGCATCGGTTTAAACGTTGGCGCAATGGTGGTTGGAAGCAACTGCCTGCGCCGAAGCTGTACGGTGAGTATGAGCTTGTGAACTTGGTGGGGTTAATTCCTTCTATTGCATCCCGCAGGGATTGAGTCTTCGTAAAAGCTGCATACGGGAAAACTGTACGTGCAGTTTGAGCGGCGGACGGAGGCCAGCGCTCATGCGCGCCTCCTCCGACCCGACAGGCCGCAAGGTCGAAGGCCCAAACAGCAAGGAGCGGCGAGTAGGACGCAGGACTCGATGAACGACAAGCGGCAGAAAAACCAGCTACAGATGGCGCTGGCCTTTACCGGGGAGGGGAGGAGTGAAGCTCCAAGGGCTCCACGGGAAGGGACCGAATCGTGCACGGCGAACTGCGAAACCGAAAGTCCGGCTGGAGAAGAGCAACTGATGGAAGAGGTCTGCGGGCGGGAAAACTGTCAGCAGGCTTTACGACGGGTGAAGGCCAATAAAGGCAGTCCGGGGATCGACGGCATGAAAGTGTCGGAGTTGCCGGGCTACCTGAAGCAGCACTGGCCAGCTTTGCGGGAACAACTGTTGAGCGGGACCTACAAGCCACAACCGGTGAGGCGAGTAGAAATCGCCAAGCCGGATGGAGGGATGCGCAAGCTGGGCATTCCGACTGTGCTGGACCGGTTTGTCCAGCAGGCGGTGATGCAGGTTCTGCAGCGCAGGTGGGACCCGACGTTTTCCGAACACAGTCACGGGTTTCGTCCGCAACGTTCGGCGCATCAGGCGGTGGCCAAGGCGCAGCAGTATATCGCCGCAGGCAACCGCTGGGTGGTGGATCTCGATCTGGAAAAGTTCT
>CAVPQE010000008.1:0-281301 GCA_963707205.1 uncultured Acidobacteriaceae bacterium | reverse complement strand
ATATTGCGATTGTTTTCCCTGCGCGCCAGGGCCGCCTCGCAGATCGTTTGGTGCTCAACGTATACGCATGATTCGAGCCCAACCGCGCGGACAGGAAAAAGCAGCGCAGTGTAAAATCAAGGAGATTACAGCCAACGGCCCCGTAGCTCAGATGGATAGAGCAGCGGTTTCCTAAACCGAAGGTCGGCAGTTCGACTCTGCCCGGGGCTACCATTTAACGCAGGTCGTTCCATCCTGTTAGGGAAAGCAATCTAATCTGCGCTCGGCCAAGATTGCACACTTAGTGCACACTTTTCGATTTTTCCGCTTTTCGGCATCAACAGAGGCCCAAAACGCTCCAGTGCCGCTTTTTCAATATGGTGCCGCCGGGTGGTGGCGAGTCGCCGTGCCGTCGGATGCGCCACTAGCGGAGCGCACCACATCGCCGGTTTGCCGGTCTCGGCCTCTTTGCCGGCATAGCCGTTCTGCTGGCATTGGTCGGCATTTATGGAGTGATGTCTTATTTCGTCAGTGAGCGCACACACGAGATCGGCATCCGCTTAGCTCTGGGGGCACTTCCTTCCGACGTATTCAGCTTGGTCGGCAAACTGGGACTTAAGTTGACGTTGATTGGGATCGTGATCGGAGTTGGCTTGGCTTTGGGCCTAACGCGATTGATCGCGGACTTCTTGTTCGGCGTCAAGCCAACCGATCCAGCAACCTATGCGGCGGTTGCGTTAGGACTGATTCTAGTTGCGCTGCTGGCTTGCTACATTCCCGCCCGCCGTGCGACGAAGGTCGACCCGATAGTGGCGCTGCGCTACGAATAACTCGTCGTTTCTCGCTCACGACGCTGGTGGCGGAGCTGTTTCGTCTTCCTCCGCCCGGTGGCTCTCTGCCGACAACTTTCGTAGTGACAATCTCTCGCGATGCGCCAGCACCAGGCCCGTGGGGACGACCGATGCGAACGTTACCAGCCAGAGCAGGATCCCGCAACTCGCCGCCATCTCCGGAGGTACATCAAACACGGCCGACAGCGTCGCGATCGTTGCCATCTGCGAGCCGCCGCCTACCGCCGGCAACTGCAGCATCGATCCGGCCATGCTCGCCCCCATCAAAATCAGGAGCTGCGAGACCGGAATCTCCAGCGCATCCACGCCATAGGAGTGGGTCACTTCCTTGTATGCCAGTGCCGTCACATACCAAATGACGAGCGACAGCAGCGTCAGCCACAGCAGGGACAGGGGCCCATGAATGGTATCCAATCCTGTGCCGAACTCGCGCACTCGTTGCGCCAGCCGATGTCCGAATCCGGAAGACAAATGGGAGAATCTTTTCTCGATCCACTGCGCGATCGCTTCGCCGCTGCGCCTGATCAATACCGCGAATGCCGCTGCCAAAGTCACTCCCAGGACCAGCACAAATCCCGCATCGCGAAACTGCCGGTAATACTCGGGATGCGGAATCGACTGCAGCGCGCTCGGCAGGAAAATCGCCAGCACGATCAGCACCGCGAATGCGCCCACGTCAAAGACCCGCTCTACTGCCCACACCCCTAATTGGGAAGAGAAGGGAAGATTCGTCCGCCGCGCGACCAGGTAGGGCCGGATAAATTCGCCGGCGCGCCCCAGCAGCGCCAGCCCGGTAAAGCCGATCATCATTGGGGGGACCAGTGCGATGGTCCTCACCTTCGGCCGAACCGGCTTCAAGAAAAGCTTCCAGCGCAAGGCGCGCATCACATAAGCCGCGTAGACCCAAGCGATCGCATGCAGCACATGAATCTTCCTTATGCGATGGATCTGGCCCCAGAACGTTCCCCAGTCGAAGCTTCGCCAGTGCCGGTATTGCAGGTAAACCAAAATTGCCAGGATCAGGAACACGACGACACTGGCCAGAATTCGCTTCTTATCCATGAAGTGGGAAAAACTCCGCGCCGCGACCCTCACAACGCGAAGTGGGAAACGGCAGTTCCAAGGTAAATGACCAAGAGGAAGGGGTCAAACGATGAGCGATGAGCATGCAGGAACGAGGTGCGCAGACGGATATTACTCGCTGGATTGCGCCGTGTTTACCTTCGTCGGAACCAGAGTGGAATTTTGCGCCTTGCCTGCGGTAGTCGAAGTCTTCGTGCCTGTCCGTTTGTGGATCGCGGATTTCGGAACAGAACTTGTTGCTACGTTCTGCTGCGCCGTCTTCTTCTTATTGAAATCTCGCACCACGCGGGCCACATAGGCCCGCGTCTCATAATAGGGAGGCACGCCGTTAAACTGCTCCACGCGCTGCGGGCCCGCATTGTAGGCTGCCAGCGCCTTCACCAGATCAAAGTTGTAGCGCTCCAGCAGTTCCCGCAGATATTTCGTCCCGCCTTCTACGTTCGCCTGCGGATCAAACGCATTCGGCACGCCCAGTTGCGACGCCGTCCCGGGCATCAACTGCATCAGCCCTTGCGCTCCTTTCGGAGAGACAGCCCGCGCGTTGAATCCACTCTCCGCCTTGATCACACTATTCACCAGGTCGGGGTCCAAGCGATAGCGCCCGCTCGCCGATGTGACCACTTCGTCCAGATCCAGAGCGGAAGGCCGATTCGGTGTGTTCCTGGCGAAGGGGGACGGATGTGAAATCGATTTCTCTCCGGAAGCCGGAAGGCGAGAGCCGGATGCCGGCAAATCCGGCGCTGCCTCAAAATGTTCAATCTCTGCCGTGGGGACATCGACGAAACTCGAACCATCTGCGCTGATGTATAACCGCGTAACGTCGCCGACGACTTCGCGCCGCTCATGGCGGATCGAAAAACCGTTGCGCAGCACCGCAACTTCTCCCGCCAAACAGGGAAGCGCAGCCACCGCCAACGTTGCCAGGACGGCAAGACGGAACCGAAATGAAATCAGCGCTCGCATTCGTATTTGCTAAACACCAACAACTAACGGCTAGCGACCATCGTAGGCGCCCCGAGCGCAAAATCTACCGCTGCCGCGACGCCGCACGCATGATTGCCCCGGGTCACGGTCCAACCGCGCGCGCGCAACTCCTCGCATGCATTCCCCATGATAACCGGATGGCCGGCAAACTCAAGCATTTCGACGTCGTTGTGATTATCACCGATGGCCATGACCTCTTCCCGGCGGTAGCCGCGATGGGCCGCCCAGCGTTCCAGCGCATGCCCCTTCGAACATCCGGCATTCAGCACGTCGATCATCGACAAATCTCGCGCTGGATATTCCGTGCGGAGCACGGTTACGAGCCCATTCATTCCTGCGCCGTCAAGCGCCCGCAGTGCCTCGCTCATTCGCGACATTGTGCCGCAGAACATGGCCTGCACTGGATCGCTTACCAGGGCATCTTCAATCGGGACCACGAACTCGATGTACTCCATATTCTTCTCCAGCCATCGCCGGATGCTTGGCCCGAGCTCATCGAGGCGTTCGAGCACGATTGCGCCCTTGGTTTCTTTATCAAAGGTGAGAACGGTATGGCCGCGGAATGCTTGCATAGCCCCGCAAAGCCTGCGGCAGGTTTCCGCGGGCATCAGGTCGCGATGAAACGTCTCGCCTGCCAGCGAGCGCGTCACCGCGCCATTGGAGCTGATGAGCCACAAATCGAACCCGAGTTGCTCGGCGATGGGCAAGGCGAAAGTATGCCTGCGTCCGGTCACGAGCACAATTTCGACGCCCGCGGCGTGCGCGCGGCGCAGCGCGGTCAGATCGCCTTCGGAAACCTGAAATTGTGGATTGAGCAGCGTGCCGTCGATATCGGTCGCCAGCAGTCGGATGGGAAGTCTGGAAATCGTCACCGCGTGTAATTTTACCATCGGCGATGTGGGGACAGCTGCCTCCGCTGTCGGGTCGAGCGCAGATCGACGGTCGACCGGTCCGCGCCTCACGCGGCGGGAAGGCGCGCGAGGAGAGAACTGGCTTTGCGGAACCAGGGACGTTCCCGGCGTCGAAGATAAACGGGCATGGTTGGCTTCTTTTCGAGAATCTTGCGTGCCCATTCGCGCGCTTCGGCTGCACGTCCTTGCGACTGCAGGAACAGCGCATAGTGGTAATAGGTTTCGGAGATGGTGGAAATCCGGGTTGCCTCTCGAAACAAGGCATCGGCTTTCTGGGATTGTCCGGTCTGCGCGTAAGCCCAAGCCAGCAAGCCTTTGGCGCGATGGAAGTCGTAGTCGGGATCGGAGTGGACGGCGCGCTCCAGGTCCGGGACCGCGGCGGGGAAGTCTCCGAGCTCGACTTCCGCGATGCCGCGGCGATAGAACGGGTCTGCGTGGTCGGTGCGGGAGGAGATGGCCTTGTCGTAACAGGCGCGGGCGCGCGCGAAGTTGCCGTCATCGAGGTATAAGAGCCCGAGCTCTTCATAGTTCCCCGCAGAGGGATTGTCGAGGATGGTGCGTTCCAGTTCCTGAATTCGCCTGCGACGCGGGAAGACCTGAAATGTGCCCCGCAGCAAACTCGCGTCCGGAATCACTTCTACGAGGATATAGACGAGCGCTCCAACCCAATGAAAGAGGATCACCCAGATCCAAAAGAAGTTTGGACGCCGTCGGATGAAGTGGACGATGGCCACAACCCGCAGCAGGATGGACCACCACGAAAAAGCGAAGAACAGAAAGGATCCCATCGCGAAATCGCACTATAGCATGCGCGTTCTCTGGGCCGTTGCGTGGGATAGGCAGGATTCGGCAGGCCGGGATATATCTCGATATTTTTTTACAGCGATTGCATAAAATATTTCTTTTCTTTGAGTTGCGAGAAATTGATATGGGGGCTTGGCGGCAAAATATTAGAACGAAAGAAGTTATCGGCAAGATATTCCCGAATAAGGAGTTACCCGAGGTTCGGCGGCTTGGGATCGCGGTGTTTCCGCTCGATTGTGGGGATGCTCTGCGCACGTTTCCAGTATGGGCTTTCCATATCCTCGGTAAAGGTCGTTCGTCACAAGAAAGCGAAATCTTCCTGTGGAGATCTGTGGAAAAGGTTTAAATGGGGCCAAATGAAATGGGCGCATTTTGCGACGGTAGAATGGGGATTTTGACCTTCGATCCGCCGACGAAAATCCCCGTCCAAGCGAAGCTTGGACGGGGCACCCTCGAGGATCGAGGTGATGGTTAGTCCGGGCTGCCCGCCGGGTGGGTTCTCAGTTTACGAAGCCAGGCGATTTAACGTTTTGACCGCTGGTTGATGAGTGTTATGGGGATTTTACGTCAACGGGGTCCGTTCTGTTGAAGCCATGCGAGGAGGATCGCTCCAATCACAAAAAAGCAAGCCCCACCAAAAGCGATCCAACTCGCTACTCGAATCCTCTGTTGTCTATCTTGCAAGGAGAGGTGAGCGCGGGATGCGGGCGGTTTGCTTCGAACTTTGAAGTTGCGCAACCATAGGCTCAGCCAGAACCATGAAATGGCACCGAAAACGCAGAGAATTATTGGGAAGCTCATTTTCATGTTCAGGATTAGAACATCCCCGTGGCGCATGAACCCATAACGTATCAAGGCAACCGTAAAGGCAAACTCAAATCCATACAACAGTGGGTCGACCATTAGCCTTTGCTTAGCTCTAATGGGGTCAGTAGATTTTCGTAGTGCGTAAGCGGCTGATGTCGACGTGAGGCATATCGCTGCACCCGCAAGTACAAGCGAGCCGATCCGTTGGGTCAATGTCACAAGTAGACCGCCCAAATACGGAAGAAGGCCAAAGCAAATCGCCACGAGCACCTGAAGGCGAGTTGCCTTGGGTGGTTCAGTTTGATTGGCCATCGGAGGGGGCAGCATGCCTAAGAATATTGAGGGATTCAGCAAAAATTACAAGATTACTGTCGAAATGCCATTTCGCTCAAAACCCTGCCCAACGGGATGATGAGTGTAATGGGGATTTTGCAACAGTTATCTTCTCGGGACTACAATGTTTCACGCTATGTTGCCATCTCGAAAATGGCGACCGCTTGTGTCGTTGTTGGCTTTCGGCTGTGTAGTGCCTCATCTCTCCGCAGTCATTGTTGAGGGCCGCTTGTACCACGGCAAAATGGTTCAGTGTGTCCACGGAGGGGCTTGGATTTCCCAGAGGAACCTTGGAGGGTATAGCCGTGCTCGACTTTATGAGGAGCAGGTGTTCACGGGAACGGTCAAGTCTGCTGTCGAGATATCCTTCACCGATAAGCGGCTCCAAATCCTTCCTGATGAAATTTTTCTGGGTGACGTTGCAGGCGAAATAACAGCGACGGTGAATCAAGCGTGTCTGCCGGAAAATCTTCCCGAGATTAAGGCCGGAGACAAGTGGCTCTTTTTTCTGCGAACGAAGAAGTATTTACATCCTGACGCGAATCCGCCCTACATAACGACCGATGGACCGATGGTAGATTTTGAGAGCCCCGCTAAGCCAGTATCGCAGGCTGAATACGACATCTGCCTTTTGCGGCTCCGCTCCGACCTTGACGAAAGTTGCATTGCGCTGATGCCAACGCGACCACGCGACACGCCCATATTTTGCGAGTTGAAGGTGACGCCCTTTCCGTTCACTAATCCCTTCCCGCGGCCTAGCCCATTCCAAGAACTGGCGAAATCCACATTTCAGCCGCCCGGAATCAAGCTGACGCACATTATTACTCCACCCGAATTTCGTACACATGATCTCAACGGATTGAATGCCGCTGGAGTCGTCCTCCAAAATCGCCGCTGGCCCCCATCATGCTCACCCGATGATGATTGACGCTATCAGGCCATTTCACTCATTGAGGGGTTCTGAGTGTAATGGGGATATTACGTAAACCATGCCTTTGAGCCACCCCGAACCCCATGGCTTTCATTGACTTGCCCCTCGCCCCCACCTAACATGTCTATCCAATGTCCACTCCCTCCCAAACCGTGGGGCAGACGGTTTCCCATTACCGCATACTCAGCAGGATCGGGGGCGGGGGCATGGGTGTGGTCTACGAGGCGGAAGACTTGAAACTCGGCCGTCACGTTGCCCTGAAGTTCCTTCCCGACGAACTCGCCCACGACACGCAAGCCCTTAGCCGATTCCAGCGGGAAGGCAAGGCTGCGTCCTCTTTGAACCATCCGAACATCTGCACGATCCACGAAATCGACGAAGCTGAAGGGCGAACCTTCATCGCCATGGAGCTTTTGGAAGGCCAGACGCTCCGGTACCACATCGCTAGCAAGCCGCTGGAGATCAAGACGGTGCTCGATCTGGGCATCCAGATCGCCAGTGGCCTCGCCGCCGCGCATGACAAGGGCATCACCCACCGCGATCTGAAACCGGAAAACATCTTCGTGACCAAAGATGGTCGCGCCAAGATCCTCGACTTCGGCCTGGCCAAGCTCACCGAGCGCAACAAGAGCGCCTCGCAGTCCTTCCTGCCGACCGAAAGCGCGGGCACGATGCCTGGGATGGTGCTCGGCACGGTCGGCTACATGGCTCCCGAACAGGTACGCGGGTTGGAAGCCGACCATCACAGCGACATCTTCGCCTTCGGCGCCATCCTGTACGAGATGCTCTCCGGCAAGCGCGCCTTTCGCGGCGACACTCCCGCAGACACCATGAGCGCCATCCTGCGCGAGGATCCGCCGGACCTGACGGAAACCAATCGCAACGTCGCTCCGGCACTGGAGCGCATCGTCCGTCACTGCCTGGAAAAAACGCCGGAGCAGCGCTTCCAGTCCGCCCGCGATATCGCCTTCGACCTCGATGTGCTCTCGAGTGTCTCCTCCTCGGCGCAGCTGGCCACGATCGCGCGGGCGAAGCTCTCCGGCTCACGGCGGCGGGCGCTGTTCGCCGTGGTGGGGACGCTTGGCTTATCGGCGGCGTTAGCCCTGGCATGGTGGAGCGGCACAAAAAGCGCTCGGGTTCAACTGCCGACCTACAAACCGATCACCTTTCGCCGCGGCACTATAGGAAACGCCCGCTTTGGCCCCGATGGTCAGACAGTGGTCTACTCTGCGGCGTGGGAGGGTTCGCCCGGCGATCTCTACACGGGCAGAGTGGACAGCCTGGGCGAGCGCGCTCTCAATATTGGCGACGCCCATTTAGTGGCGATTTCCCCTACCAGCCAGATCGTGATCCGCACCCACACTCAGGAAGGTCGCGGGTTCGATAGGCGCGGATTGCTGTCCATTGTGCCTATGGCGGGCGGCGCACCCCGGCCCGTAATGGAAAATGTGCAGGATGCTGACTGGTCCCCCGACGGGAAAGAGATGGCGGTCGTCCGCTATGCCCCGGACAAGGACTATTGGCAACTACAGTTTCCGGTCGGCAAGACACTGCTGGAAGGCAGCAATTGGATAAGCTCGCCCCATGTCTCGCCGGACGGCAGACGTGTCACCTTCTTTGATCATGGGAACGCCAACGGCGATGATCGTGGCGCGGTGGCCGTCCTCGATCTGGATGGCAAGAACCGCAAGCTCTCTGACGGTTGGGCGAGTTTGGAAGGCTTGGCCTGGTCGCCAGACGGCAAGGAGGTCTGGTTCAGCGGCACAAATCGCGGAGCCATCCATAATCTTTATGCGGTGTCACTCGGCGGGAAGCTGCGTCCCCTGGCCAGCATGCCTGCAGATGTGATTCTCGAGGATGTGACCGCGACCGGCAAAGCATTGCTGATGAAACATGTCTCACATCTTGAAATTTACGCAGGACAGGAGGGCCAGTCCGGTGAGCGCAAGCTAGATTGGTTGGACGCGTCGCTGATGAGAAATATCTCCGACGACGGCAAGTTTGTGCTCTTTAGCGAGGAGGCAGAAGGCGGGGGGCCAGACTATACGGTCTATATGCGGCCTACCGATGGCGGGCCCGCTGAGGCCCTGGGCCACGGCACGGCTGTGGCTCTCTCGCCTGACAATCAGTGGGCATTAACGGCGACATTGGAATCGCCCTCCCAATTTATCCTGCAACCGACGGGAGCCGGAGAGCCGCGCCCGCTCACTCACGATCAAATTGATCATCTGGACGCCCGCTTCTTGCCCGACGGCAAACGCCTTGTGTTCCTTGGCCACGAGCCCGGCCGGCCCTCCCGTCTGTTCCTGCTCGACCTCGACACCGGTTCCACCAAACCGCTAACCCCGGAGGGCACTGCTGGCGGAGCGGTAAGTCCGGATGGCAAATTCGTCATGGTTCGGTCTCAAGGCAAATGGATGATGTGGCCGGTGCAGGGCGGCGAGCCGACGCCGGTACCCGGACTGAATTCCGATGACCGCGTCATGCAGTGGGCGGACGATGGCAAGCGGTTATATCTGACTCACCTCGGGGAATTTCGTCCCCTGCACGTATATATATTCGATCTCGCCACCCAAAAACGGACCTTATGGAAGAGCCTCGGGCCTGCCGACTGGACCGGAGTCGGCGGCGTCGGCCTGGTGGTGATCAGCCGCGACGGCAAGCACTATGCGTACCAGGCGATCCGGTCGCTGGCCGACCTCTATTACGTGACCGGCCTGAAGTGAGTTGCGAGTAATCACGCTCTCGCGCGGAATTGGCAGGATGAGGCGCTGGTCAGTTGTGTGAAGTCAGATAACTGTCGAAAACCTACTAGGACTCTATCGCTAGTGCTCAGGCCAACCTGCTGTGGGGGATTGCGCAGATTTTCACGCCTGAGCACTTGCGATAGAGTCGGTTGAGCGAAGCCGCCGCTTGGGACTATGTGTTTTGAATGCGTTTTGGAAATCGCGTGTGGAGGCAAGTGAGGTGAGCAAGGTGGCTGTGGGGAAGACTGGAGATGGATAACTGGGAAGAAAAGGTGGTGTCGGATCTTTCCCGAGAGCCGGTTATGCCCGGAAGTAAAGCCAGAACTGGTCCTGGTTGGAAGGATGGCACACACTGGTGTCCGCCCCGGTCAGAGCTGGTAACGAATAATGTGGATGCCAGGACAACAAAGGTAGGAATCATGAGGAGTTCTCCACAGGAGGAGCAGGGAGCCAGGCAGAAAGTTGGGTAGGAGAAAGTATTTCCACCACTCGCATAGTGCCGCGATGACAGTGTTGACAGAGATGCCCCACGCCCACCGTAGCCTGCGGCGTCGCCGTGCACTGCAGATGAGAACGGCACAGATTCAGCAATTGGGCACGCTGGCGATTGGCGAGTAGGCCAAAGTAGCGAATGCGGACGAAACTCGTGGGCAAAACATGCAGGAGGAAGCGCCGCAGGAATTCATCGGCCGGCAGGGTCATGGTTCGAGTTTGGTGGCCATGAGCGTAGTCTCGCCAACGGAAGGTGACTTTACCGTCGGCCATGGCCAGGAGTCGAGAGTTGGCGATGGCAATGCGGTGAGTATAGCGAGAGAGATAGGTGAGGACCTGCGCGGGACCGGCAAAGGGTCGCTTGGCATAAACGACCCAGTTGCGATGTGCGGCGGCGCGTAGCAGAGCGGCGAACTGGGCTGGGGATTGAAGAGGAGTGAGTTGACCGGCAAGAGTAAGCTTGTGTTTTTTAAAAGCTCGTTCGAGAGCGTCGAGAAACTTCCCGCGAAAGACAACACTGAGTACTTTGACGGGCAGAAAGAACTTGTGTCCACAGGGAATCCAACGCCGCTGGTCGGGCGAGAGCCCTCCACCCGGGACGACGCAATGCAGATGGGGATGATGCAGGAGCGTCTGGCCCCAAGTATGCAGGACCGCGAGAAACCCGATCTTAGCGCCGAGGTGCTTGGGATCAGCGGCAATCTCGAGTAGGGTCTCGGCTGCGGCCCGAAAAAGCAGGCCGTAAACCCGAGCCTTGTTCTGCAAGGCCAAGGGAGCCAGGACGTGGGGCAGGGTAAAGACGACATGATAGTAGGGTACGGGCAGCAGTTCGGCGGAACGTTTCGCCAACCAAGCCTGCCGCGCTGCCCCTTGGCACTTGGGACAGTGCCGATTCAAGCACGAGTTGTAAGAGATGGCTCGCTGTCCGCAACTATCACACTGTTCGATGTGCCCACCGAGTGCCGCGGTACGGCAGGCGACAATGGCGCGCAGCACTTTGAGGTGCAGCGCGGTCAGCCAGCGGCGATGCTGTTTTACGAAAGCTGTGCTATAAGTTCGAATAATGTCGGCCACCTCCAGAGGCGGCCGAATCATTTCTTCGAAGGTTCCTTAGTCAAATTTAAGCCATCGAGGGGACTGGCGGTTGCTCGCACATGCTGCTGGGAAACATGAAGGTAACGGGCCGTGGTTTTCAGGCTGCGATGCCCCAACAGGATCTGGATGGTGCGCAGATCGGTGCCCGACTCGAGTAGATGGGTCGCGAAGGAGTGCCTCAGCGAATGGGGCGAGACCTTCTTGGTGATTCCAGCGCGACGGACGGCATTGTGAAAAACCCCGAAGATGTCGTTGTCGCTGATCGGCTGGTCAGGGTTTTCTCCGGGGAAAAGCCATTGCTTGGGTTTGTTGTGTCGCCAGTACTGCCGCAGGGTCTGCAGCAAAACGGGAGACAACATGACCAGTCGATCCTTTTGCCCTTTGCCTTGACGGACCGTGATGGTCATGCGCGCCGAGTCGATGTCGTTCACTCGCAAGTGGGCCGCCTCGGAGCGCCGCAAACCTGCCGCGTAGATGGTCATCAACAGGGCGCGAGTCTTGAGGTGCGGAGGCACGGTGAGGATTCTTGCCACCTCCTCCCGGCTGAGAATCGTGGGTAGTCGCTGCTCCATCCGTGGAAAAGGAATGTCCTGCAGTAGGAACGCGCGCTTCAAAGTCTTGGCATAGAAGAATCGCAGCGCACAAACAATCTGGTTATAGCTTGACCACGCCAGCTTTTTTTCCTGAATGAGGAACAGTTGGTACTGACGAATATCTTCGGCTCCGAGTTGATCGGGCGAACGATGAAAATGTTTAGCGAACTCGGCGACGTGCCGGAGGTACAATCGAATAGTTTTAGAAGAGTAGTTTCGCCGCTGGAGTTCTTCCAGCATGCGCTGTCGAAGTGGGGTCGTCATAACGCCTCCTAAGCGTGATGACCCCACTTTATGCTTCTGACATACTACGGTTTTTCTGCCGCAAAGCGGCTTCGTTGTGTGCTGGGCATGCTCAGTAACTCGGAGGTGAAAGTCCTCTGGCCAACCTGATGGAGGTCAAGGCCTAGTGATGATGCAAGGGCTATCGCCGCGAGGCGGGGTCTGAAGGAAGCATTAAACAAACGTGCGAGTCGATGGACAAAAATCGAATACAAGGCGCCCGCATCGGACGAGAGGGCAACGTACCTCGAAGTCCATAATCCATCAAGGTGCGAAGCGTAGATTCGACGATTGTGCACGGAAAGTGACTGAGCTTACCCCAGGAGATCTGCTCCGTGTCGCTTCGGCGACTGAGACGGCTGAGAGGCGGTCTGACCGCGGAGCAGAAGTCAGCATAGGGCATAGTGTGTGCTGAGCAGCGCGTTGTTCGGGAGGGTTGAAGTCCCTCTGGCGCTCGAATGAGGGGCGTCATATCCAAAGACGGCGGTAATGCGTCGTCGGCCGGAGGCGTAAACCTTCGGAGGGCAGGGTGTCCACCGTGAGGTGGAATCCGAAGGGCATGAGGAGAAGTACCGGGCCGTAATCGATGGGGGCTGCCCCGAAGATGAACCGGTCGGCCAAAGGTGGGCAAGGTCGAGCCTGCACTATGGAGGCGAAGGCGTTCTCATTCACCCACCGCACCAAGGTGTTTGCGGACGGCACGGTACGGAAGAACAACGTGTGACCTCAGGAGGACTGGCAGAGTCTCCGGGTGGCACCGGAGTAAGCAGACCTATAAGCGAAAGCGAAGCGGCGAACGACGCTCGGCCAGTAGTCGGACGGCTGAACAGTACCTAAAACGCGGCGAAAGCCGCGTGACCGAGTTATCGGCGACCGGAGTGGGTCGGGGAAGGCAGCCGGCGAAGACGGTCAGGAAGAGAAGGGAAGCCAGATGAGTAAAGATGAGGGAGGATGGAACAGTTCCTTAAGCGAAAAACCCGTACGCTCTCGTCCGAGGAGACTGGTGGACTGGATCAGCCTGGCGGGTGGCAAGAAGGTCCATTCATTGATCGACAAAGTGTACAAGCGGAAGAACCTGGAGATGGCCTGGGAGAAGGTGAAGGCAAACCGGGGCAGTGGAGGTGTAGATGGGCAGACTCTGGAGGCTTTCGAAGCGCAGCTGGACCAGCAGTTGGAACGGCTGCAGCGAGAGCTGAAAGAGGATACCTATCAGCCTCTGCCGGTGCGACAACACCCGATCCCGAAGCGGGACAAACCCGGAGAGTGTCGAATGCTTGGCATACCTGCGATCTATGATCGCGTGTGTCAACAAGCGCTGCTCAATCGGTTGGAGCCTATCTTCGAGCCGATATTCGATGATGCCAGCTTTGGCTATCGGCGAGGGCGATCGACGAAGGACGCGCTGCGCAAAATCTGGAAAGAGATCCAAGGTGGGTCGGAGTGGATCGTGGATGCAGACCTCCGAGACTTTTTCGGGTCCGTGGATCACGAGAAGCTTCTCACGCTGGTAGCTCAGCGGGTGGCGGATGGCCGAGCGCTTCGCCTCATCAAGGCGACGCTCAAGGCGGGAAGCTACGGCAAAGGGCAGCTCTTTCCCAGTGAGCGTGGCACTCCACAAGGGGGTGTGGTTTCGCCCACGCTCAGTAACATACTTCTGACGCCGTTCGATCGGGAGATGCGGCTGAGAGGATATCAGCTGACGCGGTACGCCGATGATTGGGTGATCACCTGTAAATCGGCAGCAGAGGCACGCGCCGCAATGGAAGCGGCTGGCCGAATCCTGAAACAACTGGGTGTGGAGTTACATCCGCAGAAAACGCGGATCGTTCACGTCCGCTACGGCTTCGAGTTTCTCGGCTATAAGATCAAGCGCGGGAAGAAATTGCATTTACCCGAAAGCAAGATTCGTAGCCAAGCACGTTCGGGTGCACTCTACGCGTACCCGCGTGAGAAGTCGATCCAACGATTCCAGGATCAGGTACGGCAACGAACCAAACGGAGAGTGCCTCTGAAAACCCCGGAGCTGATTGCGAAACTTAACCCGCTTTTGCGGGGGTGGGGCGAGTATTACAAACGAGCCCACGTCCGAACGCTCTTCAATCAGCTGGACCGTTGGATCGTGCGGCGGATCTGGTCGCATCGGTTTAAACGTTGGCGCAATGGTGGTTGGAAGCAACTGCCTGCGCCGAAGCTGTACGGTGAGTATGAGCTTGTGAACTTGGTGGGGTTAATTCCTTCTATTGCATCCCGCAGGGATTGAGTCTTCGTAAAAGCTGCATACGGGAAAACTGTACGTGCAGTTTGAGCGGCGGACGGAGGCCAGCGCTCATGCGCGCCTCCTCCGACCCGACAGATCATGTCGTCGACGAGGCTATTGAGGCACTCCGAAAACCGAAAGGTGGAGAAACAGATAGGCCGAGTCGGGAACGGGGATCGAAGGCCCGAACGAGAAGGAGCGGTGAGTAGGCCATGAGTCTCAAAGACGATAAGCAGCAGAACATCCAGATGGAACTGGACTTCTCGTCTGCGCTGACGGGTGCAGCCCGAGGTGGCGCAGGGGAAGAGACTGAATCGCTGATGGCGACGAATGAACCCGAAAACCCAGCTAGAACCAATCGATTGATGGAGGAAGTATGTGAGCGAGAGAACCTGAAGGAAGCACTGCGACAGGTCAAGGGTAATAAAGGTAGCGCGGGAATCGACCGAGTCACCGTCGATCAACTCACCGACTACCTGAAACAGCACTGGCCAATGATCCGAGAACAACTGCTGAATGGAACCTACGAACCAAAGCCGGTGAGGCGGGTGGAAATCCCCAAACCGGACGGCGGGGTGCGAAAGCTTGGTATCCCGACGGTGCTGGATCGTTTTATCCAGCAAGCGGTGATGCAGGTTCTGCAGCGGCGGTGGGATCGGACCTTCTCCGAACACAGCTATGGTTTTCGACCGGGACGGTCAGCTCATCAAGCGGTAGCTCAGGCGCAGCAATATATCGCCGCGGACTACAGCTGGGTGGTCGATCTCGACTTGGAAAAGTTTTTCGATCGAGTCAATCACGACAAATTGATGGGACAGGTGGCTAAACGAGTCGAAGACAAGAGGCTGTTGAAGCTCATCCGGGCGTTCTTGAACGCCGGGGTGATGGAGAATGGACTGGTCAGCCCCAGCGTAGAAGGCACTCCCCAGGGAGGTCCACTTTCGCCCCTGTTATCCAACCTCGTGCTCGACGAACTCGACCGAGAGTTAGAGCGACGCGGACACCGCTACCTGCGATACGCGGATGATTGCAACATCTACGTGCGTAGCCAGCGGGCCGGTCAACGGGTGATGGCAAGCATAACGCGGTTCATCACACAAAAGCTCAAACTCAAAGTGAATGAGACCAAGAGCGCGGTGGCGCGACCGCAGAAACGGAAGCTCCTCGGATTTAGCTTTAGCACCGGTCCAGAGATTAAGCGCATGATTGCGCCGAAGGCTCTGGATCGGTTTAAGCAACGAATCCGGGAGATCACGCGAAAGGCAAAGGGCGTCAGCATCGAGAAGACGATAGAGGAGCTGGCCTCGTATATGCGGGGCTGGCGCGGTTATTTCGGCTTCTGCGAAACGCCCGTAGTGCTGGAGTACTTGACCCGTTGGGTCCGGCTGCGATTGCGTGCAGCGCTGTGGCGGCAATGGAAAACACCGCGCCGTCGCCGCGCGGCACTGCTGGAACGGGGAGTTCGTCCGCGACTGGCTAGCAACACGGCGGGTAGTGGACGCGGCCCCTGGTACCTCGCTCGGGCCAAAGCCCTCTCGGTTGGGCTTTCCAACGCCTACTTCAAATCGCTCGGACTTCCAACGTTGATCGATGGGTGTTAGCGTAACCAACTCGAACCGCCGTGTACGGACCCGTACGCACGGTGGTGTGGCAGGGGTCGGCGGGTGACCGCCGCCCCTATGCCGATCAACAGGCGATAACGCTCAAAACCCCTTGGCAGGGTCAATGAACGACATTGATTCCATAACAATGTCGGCGATTTTTCGACAGTTAGAGAGGTAACTTCCTCACCAGGTAATTCCGCCACGGGCTTTTTTATTTGCTCAGTAGGTCTTTTACGCTTCCCAGCAAAGTGTGAGAGGGAGCGAGATCGCGTAGCTCCGCGATCTCGAATAATGCTTTGTCGATTCCTGCATAGCCACAGCGATGTAGCCATGCAGCAATCAGGATTGGCGACCGACTCTTGCCCTCAAGGCAATGTACTAGCAGGTTCCCTCGCCGCACGCCTATCGCCATCGCGAACATAATGTCCTCGAACTTTTGCGCAGCGATCGGGCGCGAGTCTGGGATTGGGATGTGGATGTAGGTGATTTTCGGAGCTTGGTGAACGGCCTGCTCCCGACAGAGCGAAACGACGGTTGTGATGCGCTGCGGATTGGAACGCGCCAGTTGCTCTGCATCTTTGAGGCTGCCGAGATAGAGCCGTTCCCAAATCTTCGTCACTTGTTTCCTAATCTTGGGCAGCCGCGAGCCTGCGGCTAGCCGTGTGAAACAGACCCATCCTTCCCTCCTCCATGACGACACAGCATCATAACTGACGTAACCAGGCGTTTACACTCCCTCGAAAATCGCGCATAACCCATTGGAAATCAATCAGCATTAGAGATGCACTTTCATCCCCATGGGTGGGCCGCAGGCCGATCGGTAACTCAAAACCCCGGCGAGAGGATCAAGGGGTGTTATCGCGTCGGCCAATTCGATTTCAAGGAGCGTTCCAGCCTCATGAACCGGGATCGGACAAGAGACGGGCTGAACTGATAACTCGGTCGAAAAGTTCGGCCTCCCTTGTGGTGTGGGAAGATTGCCGAGCTTCGCTCGGCCGGACAGCCGGGGGCGGCTGTCCCCACATGTGCGTTGGCGATACAAACAGAAAAACCCCGCCCAAGCCAAGCTTGGACGGACCATCCTCAAGAGATGCGACGGTCACCCTGCGTTTCATTTGGCGGCCGCGTGATGGTCGTAGCTGATCACGCGGGTGATTTTCCAGGCGCCGTCTTTGTACTGCCATAGATGGATGAACTGGCCTTCGCCCACCCCTTCGGTGTCGTCATGGCCGGGGTGGTGGAACCGGTGCACGCCCGTCTCAAGCATGCCGTATCCCTTCATGTGGTAGACCTTAAGCGTTCCGGGAACGAGTTCGCGGGTCACCTTGCCGCAGATGTTCTTCTTGACGCTGTCGGTCAAGGCTGCTTTGCCGAGGGTCAAGCCGCCCTGATCGTGGTAGAACTCCACATCGTCCACAAAGAACGAGGCGAACTTCTCCAGATCGCATTTGTTGTAGGAGTCGAACAGCGCGGCATCGAGAGCGGCGCCGGTGCGGTCGAGTTCCTCCTGGTTTTGAATCTTATCCAGCGGCGGCACGGTTTGTGCGCCCGCATTGCAGACAAAGACGATTGTCAGGAGGAACAGGATCGGTGACAGAGCCAGCCGTCGTTTCATGAGGATCTCGCTTTCGGGAGGATGGGTGTGGCAAGTGAGAGTACGGAAGGGAGCAGGGGAATGTTCCACGTACCCCGAGGGCGCCCCATCCTAACATCGCGCCTTTTGCGACGTTAGGATGGGGATCTTGACTTTCGATCCGCAGAGAAAATCCCCGCCCAAGCGAAGCTTGGACGGGGCACCCTCAAGAGTCGATGTGACCCTGATAGGCCGTGCCACCCGCCCTACAAAGTCACCTAGACCATGATTCCAAGATAAAGAACGGAGATGAGTTCGGTTTTGGGAATGAGCGGGCAGCCGACGCGACGAATGAGCGTGCAATTCCCATTAGATTCCGCTTAGGCTGGCGTGTGGGCCTGTGGTGTAGCGGAAGCACAGCACCCCGTCAAGGCAGCAGGTGCGGGTTCGAATCCCGTCAGGTCAATTCCCTCGGGAAAAGTCTCCGAAGGAATTCAGAATGAAACCCCGCGGACGGGGCGCGGTTCTTCGTTCCCGGAAAACTCTTGATTACCAGCCTGAGACAGGCGATAATTAGATTGACCTTGACGGGGTGCTAAGTTACGAAAACGGCCTCTACCTGAGGCCGTTTCTATTTTATTCCACCGGTTGTTTCCAAAGATTGAGCTTGCCGCTCGGCTAGCTGTGCCCCTTCAAACTCAAAGAAAAAGCCCCGCTCTCGCGAGCGGGGCTTCGATTTTGCTGACGGCTGAAAGCTGATCAGCTGCCTTAGTACATGTCGCCCATGCCGCCGCCGTGTCCGCCGCCCGGCATCGGAGCTTCCTTCTTTTCAGGAATCTCCGCGACCAGGGCTTCGGTCGTCAGCATCAAGCTGACGCGATGGAGCCGGCATTCTGCAGGGCGGTGCGCACGACCTTTGTGGGATCGAGCACGCCAGCCTTGACCAGGTCCTCGTACTCGTTAGAGAAGGCGTTGAATCCGTAGTTGTTTTCCTTGGATTCGAGCACCTTGCCCAGGATCACCGCGCCTTCTTCGCCGGCGTTCTCGACGATCTGGCGCAGGGGCTCGGTGATGGCGCGCTTCACGATGTTGATGCCGATCTGCTCATCGCCTTCGGCCTTCACCTTGTCGAGCACTGCAGCGCAACGGGCCAGAGCGACTCCGCCGCCGGGGACAATGCCTTCTTCCACGGCCGCGCGGGTAGCGTGCATCGCGTCTTCCACACGGGCTTTCTTTTCCTTCATTTCAGTTTCGGTTGCGGCGCCGACTTTGATGACGGCTACGCCACCGACCAGCTTCGCCAACCGCTCCTGCAACTTCTCGCGGTCGTAGTCGCTGGTGGTCTTCTCGACCTGGCTGCGAATTTCTTTTACGCGGCCTTCGATTTCAGCGTGCTTGCCCTTGCCTTCGACCACCGTGGTGTTGTCCTTGTCGATGGTGATCTTCTTGGCCTGGCCGAGGTCGCTGATCTGAACGTTCTCGAGCTTGATGCCGAGATCTTCCGTGATGGCCTTGCCGCCGGTCAGGATCGCGATATCCTGCAGCATCGCTTTGCGGCGATCGCCGAAGCCGGGAGCCTTGACGGCCGCGACTTGCAGCGTGCCACGCAGTTTGTTGACGACCAGTGTTGCGAGCGCTTCGCCTTCCACGTCTTCTGCGATGATCAACAGCGGCTTGCCGCTCTTGGCGATCTGCTCGAGCAGTGGGAGCAGGTCCTTCATCGAGCTGATCTTCTTTTCGTTGATCAGGATGTAGGCGTTCTCAAGTGCGACTTCCATGCGCTCGGGATCGGTGACGAAGTACGGAGAGAGGTAGCCGCGGTCGAACTGCATGCCTTCGACGACTTCGAGCTGGGTCTCAAGGGTCTTCGACTCTTCAACGGTGATGACGCCGTCTTTGCCGACCTTCTTCATGGCCTCGGCAATGATCTTGCCGATGGTCTCATCGTTGTTCGCAGAAATCGTACCAACTTGTGCGATCATTTCGCCGGTGACGGGCTTCGACAGTTTGTCGAGTTCGCCATTGACGCGGTTGCCGTCTTTGTCGATCTTGCCGGCGATGATGGTGACGGCCTTCTCGATGCCGCGCTTCAGGGCCATGGGATTGGCGCCGGCAGCGACGGTCTTGACGCCTTCGCGGTAGATGGCCTGAGCGAGAACGGTGGCGGTGGTGGTGCCGTCGCCGGCGACGTCGGACGTCTTGCTGGCAACTTCGCGAACCATCTGGGCGCCCATGTTCTCCAGGCCGTCCCGAAGTTCGATTTCTTTGGCTACGGTGACGCCGTCCTTGGTGATGGTCGGCGAACCGAATTTCTTTTCGATGACTACGTTGCGACCCTTGGGGCCGAGGGTAACCTTCACGGCATCGGCCAGAAGGTTGACGCCGCGGAGGATCGCCTGACGGGATTCTTCTCCGTGAACGATTTGCTTTGCCATTGGTTTATTCTCCTATATCTGTTTTGCAGGATTGCCTGCGGATGTTTTCGGAAACCAGTTCTCAGTTCTCGGTTCTCAGTCAAGCGGGTCAGGTCTCAGGAGTCAGGGTTAATGTCGTAGCTGACAGCTGAGGGCTGACGGCTGAGAGTTACTTCTTCGAGCCGGCTAGTTCTTTCTTGGCCGGGGTGGAGGCGCCGGTGAGCGTGCCGAGAACTTCTTCTTCTTTCATGATGATGAACTCTTCGCCATCAATCTTGATCTCGGTGCCGGAGTACTTGCCGAACAGGATGCGGTCGCCCTCTTTGACGGCTAGAGGGAAAGTCTTGCCTTCGTCGTTGGTGCGGCCCTTGCCGGTGGAGATGACTTCGCCCTCCTGGGGCTTGTCTTTGGCCGAGTCGGGGATGATGATGCCGCCACGAGTGGTGGAAGCTTCCTCCACACGACGGACCAGAATGCGGTCATGGAGTGGTGAAAATTTCGCCATGGTGTGTTGCTCCTTTCAAGGATTTGAACGGTTGGTGCTTCGGTTGATCTGCGTAAACCTATGATTTGGTGGGGTTAGGCACTGCTGTTAGCAGTTACCCCTATCGAGTGCTAATTCTAAGAGATGAGCAGGGAATTGTCAAGGGGGATGCGAAAGTTGGGTCGTTGAGGTTCAGCGACTACCCAAAAGCGATTGTGCTGGCAAGCCCCTGATCCGAGGCGTCATCCCGAGTCGGCGCACGACAGCCGCGGGAACGATGTCGCGGTGAACCTCCTGCGGACGCTCTGCCGCTCTGCGTGCAAGATCCTTCCCTGCGCCTGAGGAACGCTTCCGGTCAGGATGACTCCCGTATGGGCGGAAATGAGCGGAAGCTAAGCTGCAACCATTAAATCTCGGGCTGCGCGGTGCCTTTCGCGATCGCTTCATCGAGGAGTTGCTTCATCTGACGGGAAGCCTGCTCCGCCAGTTCGCCCTGCTGGCGGCCCAGTTCGCCTTGCTGTTCGCCGAGTTTGCCCTGCTTTTCTCCGAGGGCGCCCATCTCCTCGCCCAGCTTGCCTTGCTGATCGCCGGCATGGGATTGGATCTCCCCAATTTTGCGCTGCAACTCTCCAATTTCCGACTGAACATGGCCGACCTGCTCGCTGGTGGCGCCAGAACTGAGTTGCTTCAACTCGGCTTTCAGCTTTTCCAGCTCTGCGGTCATGTCGGGCACGTTCACGCGAATTTGTTCCATCTTTGCGCCGAGCTCTTCCTGTTGCTTTCCCAGCGCCTCTTGCTGTTTGCCGAGTTCTTCCTGTTTCTTGCCGATCTCCTCTTGCGGAGCCCACAGCTGCTTGGCGCGGTCGATGGTGGCTTGGTCGCGAATGACGTAGGATTTTTCGTCGCGCTGGAACCAGATGAAATCGCCCGGAATCTGTTTTCTAAGTTTCTCGACATGCCGGGCATCTTCTGCCGAGCCGGACATGGTGAAGGAATCGGTCTTGCCGGAGACGATGACGAAGCGCTGTTCGTCGTCGTAGCCATAGTGGTAAGAGAAGCCGCGAGGGGAGGACGGAGCGGGCGCTGCAGGGGCGGCCTGGGCGATTGGACCGATGGGCGCGATCGGCGCCACGGGAGCAATTGGCGCGGGTCCGGCGACGCCACCGGCAACACCAGTTCGGGGCGCTGGCGGCATGGGGGGAGCGGTGGGTCCGCCGGAAATGATTCCATCACTCGGTCCAGCAACCGGAGGAGCGAGGATCGCCGTCCCCGATTGAGAATTCGGTGCGGGTGACGGAGCCGGTTTCGACGTCGCGGCCGGCGCGGAGGTTGAGGATTGAGCTTGCATGAGTTCGGCGGCCCGGGGATACGCTTCGACCGGATGTGCGGAGGCAGCAAAATAAATGACGGGGACTGCTAGCGTGAGAACTACAACGGCAATCGATTTCTTCCTACCCATGGTAACGGCTCCCTTCCAAGAGAGAATTCTTTCCACTCGCTGTTCGGCCTGATATTCGGCCTGACGTTGTGCGTGCCCTAGCTTAGCCATGGCGACACCTTGCCACCACACGCGGCCCGGCGCGGTCTGCAAGGCTTCGAAGAATCCCAGCAAAGTCCTGGCGTAGTTCTCGCGATTGGCCCCGCAGGACAAGGCAGCCTCGTCGCTGGCCTGCTCGGCGAGGTCGGCGAGCTGGCGGTCAAGCCACCAGGCGAGCGGGCTGAACCAGAAAATCGCGCGGTGCAGAAGGGAAAGCCGCTGGGTGAGGGCGTCGCGACGCGCGACATGCGAGAGTTCGTGTGCGATGACTGCATCGAGCTTGGCATCGTCCCATTCGCGCCAACCGGAGGGCAGCAGTATCGTGGAACGCAGGATTCCCATGGTGAGCGGCACGGAAATGAATTCGGATTCGGCGGCGCGAGGAACAATGGCTAGGCCTGCGGCTCTGGCGCGGGCGGCGAGCTTGGGAGCCAGGCGTGGTTCGTCAATCCTCTGCGATGCTTGCATCAGGCGGTGGCTGAAGGCTAGTCCTACGAAAAAGCGCATGAGAAGAATGAAGGCGACGGCGAAATAAACGGCGATTGCCGTCCACCCAATTGAGAACGGAAATGATGGGGAAGAGGCAGGAGCCGGCGCTACAAGAGGCGTCTGTTCTCGCGCAGTTGCACTGCCGCTGGCTGGGGCCAGTCTCGGCTTTGCTGCTTCTGCGTACACAATCGACGGTGCACCGGCCGCAGGAGGAGCAGGAGCGGCGTAACGAGTCTCGGTAGCCTGAACATCTTTGAGGACAGGCCGCCGGGCTGCGAACTGAAAAAATGCCTGCTGAAGAATCGCCGGGGTAGGAATCGGCAGCGGCGGCAGCATCCATTGCAGCAAGGGCATGGCGATGGAGGCATAGAGTACCGCCGTCCATGTAAACAGCCGGAGGGAAGTGCTTTTCACCCGAAACGCAGACAGCCCGAGGCCCACGACGATGCTCAGGGCCAGAGCGCGTGCGGCGGGATTTGCGAGTTGTGCAAGAAGGCTGGTAGACGCTGGCAGGGCGGCGATGAGCGTCATGGCTTTTTTTCCCTTTTTTCAGCGGTCGCCTTTTCTTCGATACGGCGGGACAGGCGTTCCAACTGTTTGCGGCTGAGCACGGCGCTGTCCACCATACCAAGCAGGAGTTCCTCGGCGGAGCCGCCGCAGAAGCGGTCGATGATGCCCTTTACGGCGCGCACCGCGACGCTTTGGCGCGCGTCGGAGGCTCGGTAGATGAATGTGCGGCCTTGCGTCTCATGCGTGAGATAGCCCTTTTCTTCCAGGCGGCGCAGGACAGTGCGGATGGTCGAGTCCTTCATCGGACGGGCCGAGGCCAGCGCTTCCCGGCAAGCTTCGGACGAGGATGGGCCGTGGGTCCAGATGTAATCCATAACCTGCTGCTCGACTTCTCCCAAATTCTTTAGACGTGCCTGGCCTGTGTTAGTCATTGTAGCGTTACAATATGTAACAGATGAATCTTAGGGCTGTCAAGAAGAAAACTTTCGCTGACCGGAAGGTGGCTACGCGGTTTACAGGTTCGCCCTTGCGGTCAATGTCCAAGAACAATGCCGAACTCGCTCACACGCAAGCTCAATTCACCTTAGTAATTTGAAAAAATTAGCCTCAACGACAATCATTGGCAGCATGTCTGAAACCACCCGCCGCTGGCCCCGCGTTCCGGTTGACATGCCGGTGCGCGTCGTGACTTCCAAAGGTTTCTCGACGACCGTAGTGGAGGGCCGCGGCACCGAACTGAGCGAAGGCGGCATGGTGTTGTACGCGGGAATCCTGCTGAACCCAGGCGACCTGCTCGAGATTGAGTTCGATACTCCCGTCCACTCGCGGATGACCGCGATCGTGCGCTCCCGCACCGGGTTCTGTTTTGGCCTGGAATTCATTACTCCTTTGCCCTCGTAATCCTGCCTCACCTGACGATCTCTTCCGTGACATAGCGGACCGATTTGTTCTAGCATCTGTGAGCACTTTCGGGGGTCAGTCCCATGTACTTCGAACAGTTCTATCTGGGGTGCCTCGCCCACGCCTCCTACCTGCTGGCCTCGGAAGGCGAAGCCGTGGTGGTGGATCCGCAGCGTGACGTGGAGTTGTACCTGAAGGCAGCCGCGGACCATGGCGTGACGATCCGGCACATTGTGGAGAGCCATCTGCACGCCGACTTTGTTTCCGGACATAAAGAATTGGCTGCCCGCACGGGCGCGAAGATCTACATCGGTGCGCAAGCGGGAGCGAGGTTTCCTCACGTGCCGGTGCGCGATGGATTTGAGTTGAAGTTTGGTATGGCATCGATCCGCGTACTGGAGACACCGGGACACACGCCGGAGAGCATCTGCCTGGTCGTCACAGATGAAGAACAATCTCGCGCACCGTGGGCGGTTCTGACCGGGGACACGCTGTTCATTGGCGATGTGGGCCGCCCCGACTTGTCTCCGGGGCACACCCCCGCGGAGCTTGCGGGTCTGCTCTACGACAGCTTGCACAACAAGTTGCTGACGCTTGCCGACAACGTGCTGGTCTATCCGGCACACGGAGCGGGCTCGCTTTGCGGGAAGAACATGCGGGCCGAGCGGTCGTCGACGATCGGCACGGAGCGCCTGACCAACTACGCGCTGCAGATCAAGAGCCGGGAAGAATTCGTCGCGCAGTTGACCAGCAACCTTCCCGCGCGGCCGGAATATTTCCTCAAGGATGCTGAGATCAATCGCACCGGAGCCACGGCCTTGTCGGAGTTGCCACCGCTGCGGCCTATCGAATCGTCTGAGTTGAATACCTTGTTGCGCGAAGGTGAAATCGCGCTCGACGTGCGTCCTGGTGAGGAGTTTGCCGCGGGCCATGTACCCGGATCAGTGAACATTGCTTTGTCAGGCCAATTTGCGTCGTGGGCAGGCACGGTCCTGGGGTTGTCGGCGCATCCGGTGCTGATTGCCGGATCGGACTCGCAGCTGGAAGAGGCCCGGATGAGGCTGGCGCGCGTGGGCATTGAAATTCTGGATGGTTATCTTGACGGAGGGGTTCACGCATGGAAGCAGGCTGGATTTCCGATGGCGACGATTTCGCAGATCAATGTAGGCGAGCTTGAGACGCGGTCGAAGGCCCGTGAAGTACAGGTGCTTGACGTACGACGCGGGCCGGAGTGGGATGCCGCGCACATCGAGAACGCGACTTGGTGGCCGCTCGATAATTTCCGAGTCTCGCCCCCAGAGATGGATCACGATGCACCCATCGCGATTCACTGCAAGGGTGGATACCGCAGCATGATTGCCAGCAGCCTGCTGCAGCGCGCAGGTTTTAAGCAGGTCATCAACGTGAGCGGCGGATTTGATGCCTGGCAGGAGGCGAAGCTGCCTACCGTGAGAGCGAAGCCGGTCGGGGTCTGATTGGACACAAATCATCAAAGTGTTCCTGCAGGAACACTTTGATGACACACCTGTACTTACAATAATATAAGTAAACAAATCTAAGTATCATATTCTAAAGACTTAATAATGGCTGACCAATCCTGACTCAATTTCCCCGCCTTGATCCGTCAGTCTTGCCTGGATGGGAGTCAGGAATTCAGATTCGAAAAAGCGGATCTTCCTTACGATTTGCGCAAGCCGAGGACCAGGGCGACTATGCCGCCGGCGAGAAGAACGATGCCTGCCGCGGGCGGGAGCTTTTCGCTACTTTCGGTCTCGACGCTGATTTTGGCGTCGCCGATCTTGACCCCGTGATTCTCGCGGTGAGGAACCGGGACGACGAAAGACAGCACTCCCAGCACCAGCAGCAGGACTCCAACAAGGGGAAGCGCTTTCATGGGGAAACTCCAGTCAACATCGGTCTGAATGTTCGTGCTTCAGAATGGCAACTACCGCTACGGTAGCGGCGCGCCAGTGATCCTATCACCACTGGGAGCGGCGGTTCAAAGAATCAAGTTCCACATTCAGATGTCTGCAAGCTCCAGCTTTCCTCCAATTTCGAGCACATCCAATGGAACCATTTATGAGATAACTCTTCTTGTAGGGTTTTTCCAGACCCTGCCGATGTGCGCGCGAGATCCGTTCCTCCGCCTGAAAAGCGGCTGCGGTCAGGATGACGCCCATAGGAACGGGGACTGTCGAAATTCAAAGGCAACGCGGGGGCGTCTTCGGATTTTTATCTTTTTAATATTTAGGTACAGGAGAGCGACTCACGATGAAGACTGACAAGCTGCCGAAGACTTTCCGAGTGGAGAGTGGGAAACATTTCAGCCTGAAAGATTTTGATCCGGCGGACACGGGGCATTGGAAATCCAAGGAGCATGCCGAGGAGGCTTTGCTGCTGGGCGTCGCCCGCACGGCCGAGCTGCAGGATAAGCTCTATGCCCAGGACAACTGGGCGGTTCTTTTGATATTTCAAGCCATGGATGCCGCTGGAAAAGATGGCGCCATCAAGCACGTGATGACGGGAGTCAATCCGCAGGGCTGCCAGGTGTACTCCTTTAAGGCCCCGTCGGAACTGGAATTGCAGCATGATTTTCTGTGGCGGACCACCCGCCATTTGCCAGAGCGCGGGCACATCGGGATCTTCAACCGGTCGTACTACGAAGAAGTGCTGGTGGTGCGAGTGCACCCCGACATTCTCAAGGGCGAGAAGACGCCGCCTTCTCTTGTCAGCAAGAAGATTTGGGAGGAGCGGTTCGAGGACATTCGCAGCTTTGAGCGCCACATGACGCGAAGCGGGACGGTCATCCGAAAATTCTTTCTGAATCTTTCAAAGAAAGAGCAGAAGCAGCGCTTCCTGGCGCGCCTGGAGGAACCGGAGAAGAACTGGAAGTTTTCGGCAGCCGACATTCACGAACGCAAGTACTGGGACGACTATCAGGATGCCTACGAAGATATGATCCGGAATACGGCCAGCGAAGAGGCTCCGTGGTACGTGGTGCCGGCGGATAACAAGTGGTTCACGCGGCTGGTGGTGTCCACGGTGTTAGTCGACACGCTGGAGAGCCTCGACTTGTCGTATCCCAAGGTCGATGAGGCGAAGCGCAAAGAGTTGGAAGCGGCGAAGAAACTTCTTATATCCAAGAAGTGAGCAGCACACGCCCATGGACCTCGTAAGCGGATGTTGCCGGACTGCGGGCGAGATCCTACGCTTCGCCTGAAAACGGCTCCGGTGGGGGATGACTCCCCTGTGCGACGCTGCACGGCTGCCGAAATGCCCTTTGCAGCAAGGGGCAACAGCGATTACCATAGCGCAATTGTCCACTTCTTCCCCGGAGAAACCTTGAATATGGGTCCAGAGAGCTTTCGCACGAATGCGTCTTTCGTTCCACGGTTAGTTTTCGCAGTCGCGTTCTCAATCCTGTTCGCCACCGCGGCACACGCGCAGGCTAAGCCTGAGCGGCAATCGAAGGCGGTGAAGCCAGCGCAAACGACCCAGACGGCGCAGCCCGCCCAGCCTGCGGCTGCGACTGAAAGCGACTCAGAGGCGGCCGAATCCTCCAAGCCGGAGGAGAAGGCTTTCAAGGGAATGAAGTATCGCCTGATCGGGCCCTTCCGCGGCGGACGGTCGCTGACCGCTGCCGGCATTCCGGGCGATCCCACGACGTACTATTTCGGAGCGACCGGGGGCGGAGTGTGGAAGTCCACCGACGGGGCGATGACCTGGTCCCCGGTTTTCGATAAGGAGGGGACATCCGCGATCGGAAGCATTGCGGTGGCGAGTTCCAATCACAACGTGCTGTATGTCGGGACGGGAGAAGCCTGCATTCGCGGCAATATCTCTCACGGCGACGGGGTTTATCGAACATTGGATGGCGGCAAGACCTGGAAGAACGTTGGGCTGCGCGATTCACGCGCCATCGGCAAAGTCGTTATTAATCCCATGAATCCCGACATTGTGTTCGTTGCGGCGCTGGGACATCCCTACGGTCCAAATACGGAGCGCGGCATCTTCCGCACTACCGACGGCGGCAAGACCTGGGAGAAAGTTCTCTATAAAGACGAAAATACTGGCGGCATTGACATAGCCTTCGATCCGCACAATCCCAACATTCTGTTCGCGGCGCTATGGCAGGCGCGGCGCACTTCGTGGAGCATGTCGAGCGGGGGCCCGGGGAGCGGCCTTTATCGCTCGAACGATGGAGGGACGACCTGGAAGCGACTGGCGGAGCATGGCCTACCAAAGGGGCCCTACGGAAAAATCGGCGTCGCGGTGGCCTCGAATTCGGATCGCGTTTACGCGCTGATCGAGGCCCACAATCCGGATGGCGGGCTATACCGGTCCGATGATGGTGGCGAGTCGTGGCAACTGGTGAATCCCAGCCATAGTCTGTGGCAGCGTCCGTGGTACTACATGCACGTGATCGCCGATCCGCGGGATGAGAACGTTCTCTACATCATGAATGTCGAGGCTTACAAATCGACCGATGGCGGACGCCAATTCAACAAGATCAAAGTGCCGCACGGCGACAATCACGGGCTTTGGGTTGATCCACAGAATACGGGGCGCATGATTGCCTCGAATGACGGCGGAGTGACGGTGTCGCTTGACGGCGGGAAGAACTGGACTCGGCAGGATAACCAGCCGACCGCGCAGTTCTACCACGTCATCACGGACTCAGCGACGCCTTATCGGGTGTATGGACCGCAGCAGGACAGTGGCACGGTTGCGATCGCGAGCCGCAGCGACGATGGATCGATTGACCGCAGCGACTGGTACGACGTGGGCGGCGGCGAGGCGGGCTACATTGCGCCCGATCCACGCGATCCGAATATCGTTTACGCGGCCGACTATCAGGGAAACATCACGCGCTACGACCGGCACATTGGCCAGGTGAAGGCGATTACCGAGCAGCCAGAACTTTCCGACGCGCATGGGGCCGCAAACCTGGAACATCGCTTCCAGTGGACGGCGCCGGTCATGCTTTCTCCGCACGATCCCAACACGCTTTATCACGGCGGGGAGCGGCTGTTTAAGACCACCGACGGCGGCGTGCACTGGGAAGCCATCAGTCCGGATTTGACGCGCAACGACAAGGAGAAACAAAAAGTCTCGGGAGGCGACATTACGCTCGACGACTCCGGTACTGAGTACTACGACACGATTTTCGCACTGGCGGAGTCTCCGATCACCAAGGGGTTGCTGTGGGTTGGCACCGATGATGGGCTGATTCAGCTCACCAAGGACGAAGGTAAAACCTGGAGCAACATTACGCCGAAGGATATGCCGGAGTGGAGCCGCATCAGCCAGATTGATCCTTCGCCATTCGATGCCGGTACCGCTTACGTGGCCGTTGATCGTCATCAGTTCGACGATCTGCATCCTTACATTTACAAGACCACGAATTACGGGAAAACCTGGACGAAGTTAGGGCAGGGAATTCCGGATGCGACTTTTGTTCGGGTGGTGCGCGAGGATCCAAAAAAACGCGGGCTGCTTTATGCGGGGACGGAGCAGGGAATATATGTGTCGTTCAATGATGGGGCGAACTGGCGTCCGCTGAAATTGAATTTGCCGACGACGCCGGTGCATGATCTGGTGATCAAAGACAACGATCTGGTGGTGGCGACGCATGGCCGGGCATTCTGGATTCTCGACGACGTTTCTCCGCTGCGGCAGTACAGCGATGACATCGTGCAGAAGGACGCGTTTCTGTACACACCAGGAACGGCTTATCGGATTCAGGCAGGAGCGGGCGGCGAACGGCATCCTTCCAAACGGACGGGACAGAATCCGCCGGCCGGGGCGGTGATTTACTACTTCCTCAAAGATGCGCCGAAGGGCGAGACCGAGACGAAAATCGAAATCCTCGACGCTTCGGGCAAAGTCATTCGTAAATACTCGAGCGCAGAATACAACACGCTGGAAGAACCGCTCGATCCCGACGACAAGAAACCCGAGAAGCAGATCAAACCGGAAGCCGGGTTGAACCGGTTTGTTTGGGACTTACGCTATGAAGAGGCGCGTCATGTGCCAGGCTACTATCTTTGGGAATACGGTGCGGGAGCGCGCGGGCCGGTGGCGGTTCCCGGTCATTACCAGGTTCGGATCACGGTGGGCAGTCAAAGTCAGACTGCGTCGTTCGATTTGAAACTGGATCCGAGAGTCAAGGTGAGCCAGGCCGATCTGGAGCAGCAATTCAATCTGTTGCTGCAGACGCGCGACGAATTGAGCCGGGTGTATGACACGGTCAACCAGATCCAGGATGTTCGTTCGCAGTTGTCGGGGTTGAAGCGGCGCCTGCCGGAAAATGCCAGCGCGAAGAGTGTTGGAGCGGCCGCGGACGATCTGGAGAAAAAACTGGTCGCGGTTCGCGAGGACCTCATCAACCTGACTATCAGCGCCAACGAGGACTCGCTTGCCTATCCACCGCAACTGGACGCGAAGCTGGCCTTCCTGGCGATGGACGTGGGGACCGCGGACTCTGCTCCGACCGAAGCCGAGCAGAAAGAATTCGAGAAGCTGAAGCGGCAGAGCGGAGAACTGATCGGGCGATGGGAGGACCTGCAGCGGCGGGATCTAGCTGCTTTTCAGAAGCTGACAGCCGAAGGCAGCTTGTCGACGGTGGTGGTGCCGCCTGCGGGCCGGTCGATGGACGAGCCGGTTGCGGCGCACTGAGCGAAAGGTTTCTGATTCCTGTCTGGGGAAAGGCTTGCAAAGCTTTCCCCGTTGGTATGGGAGATTCTCTACGGGGCGGGAATTTCGCGGGTGCTGGACTTGCCCCACAGAATGTCAATCACCAACAATGCTGCGCCGACGACGATCGAGCTATCCGCCAGGTTGAAAACCGGCCACTGATACTGCTTGACGTAGAAGAGCAGGAAGTCGACCACCCGGCCGCTGGCCACGCGGTCCCAAAGATTTCCCACCGCGCCACCCAAGATTAGTGAAAGCGCGATCCCTGTGAGCGTGAGCGCACGCGACTGCCTCCAAAGCAGCACCGAAACGATTACCATCGCGATCACCGAGAACCCGATGAGGAGCGCGGTCTTCCAATGCGAGGGAGAGTCGGCAAACAGGCTGAACGCCGCGCCCGTGTTTTCCGTGTGGGTGAGTCGAAAAAATCCGGGAATGATCTGGATGTGGGTGTACATGGCGATGCGAGCGGCGACCAGGCGCTTCGTCCACCGGTCAAGCAGGACGACGAGCAACGCCAGCAGAAAGTGTAAGGTGCGAGCGGAAGAGGTCTTCATCAATGAGCGGGTTGCGCTTCCAGTTTTTTCAGCACCGCGCTGCAGCGCTCGCAGACTGTAGGATAGGTCTTGTCTTCACCAACGTGCGTCGAGTAGTTCCAGCAGCGGTCGCACTTGGCGCCATCGGCTTTCTTGACTTCGACACGCACGCCGCCGGTCCCGTTGCCCGAGCCCTGTGCGAGCGTAACGGCAGAAACGATGAACAAGTAGCGAAGCTGATCCGCGTGTCGCTGCAGCAGAGAATAGAGCGGATCGGCCGCAGTGATCGCGACCTGAGCCTCGAGCCCGGTGCCGATCAGCTTGTTGTTGCGGGCTTCCTCCAGAGCTTTGAGGACTTCGTCGCGAACCGCGCGCAGGCTCGTCCATCCTTCGTCTGATTTCGAACCACTCGCGGGCATCGCCGCGTCACCGAGAATTTCCGCTGTGACCGGGAACTGCGCCAGGTGCACGCTTTCCTCGCGGCCCGCAACTTTCGGCAGGTACGGCCAGATCTCTTCACAGGTGAAACTCGTGATGGGCGCGAGTAGGCGCACCAGCGCCTCCCCGATGCGCCAGATTGCAGTCTGCGCGCTGCGCCGCCCCTGCGACTTCGGGGCAGAGATGTAAAGGCGATCCTTGAGGACGTCGAAGTAAAAAGCGCTCAGGTCGACGATGCAGAAGTGGTTCACGCGATGGTAAATCTTGTGGAAGGCGAACTCATCGTACGCGTTGCGCACATCCGTCGCGAACCCGCAGGTCTGGCGCAGCATGTACTGATCGAGTTCTTCCATGTGATCGAACCGAACCGCGTCGCTCTGCGGATCGAAATCGTAGAGATTCCCCAGGATGTAGCGGAAGGTGTTGCGAATCTTGCGGTAGTTCTCCGCAACGCGCAGCATCAGCGCTTCCGAACCGACAACATCCTCGCGAAAATCAACCGACGCCACCCATAGCCGCACGATTTCTCCGCCCAGCCGGCTGGAGATGTCGACCGGGTCGACATCGTTGCCGCGCGACTTCGACATGGCCTGGCCCTTTTCGTCGAGCGTCCAGCCCGGCGTAACTACGCCTTTGTATGGCGGACTGGCGTGCGTCCCCATAGCGCAGAGCAGGGAAGACTGAAACCAGCCGCGGTACTGATCTCCGCCTTCCAGGTAAAGGTCGGAGGGCCAGGGATAGTCCGGTTCATCGGCCACCAGCGCCAGATAACTTGCGCCCGATTCCAGCCAGACGTCGAAGATGTCGGTCTCCTTCTCAAACTTCGTGCTGCCGCAGTGGGGACATTTCGTTCCCGCGGGAAGAATCGTGTCGGACTCGGGCGTGAACCAGGCATCGGCTCCGGCGCGCGCGAAAAGATCCACCACCTTGCGGTTGACCGCATGATCGTTGAGCGGCTTGCCGCAGCTCTCGCACAGGAAAACAGCGATGGGCACTCCCCACACGCGTTGTCGTGAGATGCACCAGTCTGGGCGCGTCTGAATCATGTTCGAGAGGCGCTCCTCGCCCCATGCCGGATCCCATTTCACTTTTTTGATTTCTTCCAGCGTGCGGGTACGTAGTGTGTCGTTCTTCGAAGTTCCGCCGGGCATGGGCGTTTCCATGGAAATGAACCACTGTTCAGTGGCGCGGAAGATCACGGGATTATGGCAGCGCCAGCAGTGCGGATACGAGTGCTCGGTCTTTTCCGTGTGGAGCAGCGCGCCTCGGCTGTTTACTAAATCAATGATCGGCTGGTTCGCGTCCCAAACGCGCTTGCCGGTGTATTCCGGCAGGCCGTTGCGCAGAATGCCCTTTTCGTCGACGTTGCTGGTCGCGTCGAGGCCGTATTTCACGCCGGTGATGAAGTCCTCGGCACCGTGCGAGGGAGCAGTGTGCACGACGCCAGTGCCGGTGTCCATGGTGACGTAATCGGCCAGCACACCGAGAACCTTGCGATCCAGAAACGGATGCTGAAAATTCAGCCGCTCCAACCTCCGGCCCGGAAAGTGCGCGAGGGGCCGCGGGTTCGCCAAGTTGCATTTCGCCGCCGCGTCGGCGGCCAGTTTCGACGCGACAATGTAAACTTCGCCGCCCGATTCCAGTGCGACGTACTCTTCCTCCGGATGAAACGCCACCGCCATTGACGCTGGCAGCGTCCACGGAGTCGTGGTCCAGATGATGGTCGAAACTTTCTTGCCCGCGAGCGCCGCGTCAATCTTTGCCGGATCGTCCAGCAATCCGTACTTCACCCACACCGTGCTGCTGGTGTGGTTCTCGTATTCGACCTCGGCCTCGGCGAGCGCCGTTTCATCGTGCATGCACCAATACACGGCGCGCAGTCCTTTGTAGACGAAGCCGTTCTCGTAGAAAGAAAAGAAAGTGGAAAGCACCACCGACTCATACTGCGGCGTCATCGTGGCATAGGGCCGGTCAAAGCGTCCGAAAACCCCGATGCGCTTGAACTGCATACGCTGCAAGTCGAGAAACTTCTGCGCATATTTTCGGCATGCGGCGCGCACTTCGGTGGGCCGCATCTGCAATTTCTTGCCGCCCAATTCCTTGTCCACTTTGATTTCGATGGGCAAGCCGTGGCAATCCCAGCCGGGCACGTAGGGCGCATCGAAGCCGGCCATGGTCTTCGATTTGACGATGAAATCCTTCAGGCACTTATTTAGCGCCGTACCCATGTGGATGGGCCCGCTGGTGTACGGAGGACCGTCGTGCAGGATGTAACGGGGCGCGCCTTTCCGGGCCTGACGGATGAGCCCGTAGATGCCGGTCTGCTCCCAGTGATCCAGTATTTTGGGCTCGTTCTGGGGCAGGTTGGCCTTCATGGGGAAGGCAGTCTTCGGCAGGTTGATGGTCTTTTTGAGCTCTAAGGCCACTCGGTTTGCGTCTCCAAATGATTGAATCTTTTCATTATAAGGAGCGCCGCCGGGAACGTCCATGCAGGCAGGAATTGGTAACGCTGTAGTTGGACTTTTGATCGTGTCGATTTCTATGGGACTCGTCCTGATTAGAGGCGTTCTGCAGGCGGAAGGAAAGATCTTCGCCGTCGCCCTATGCCTCACGGGTCGATGCAAGTACCTGCGAAAAGGCCATGTCTCTCCGACAGTTCCCAGCCCACCGAAATGCACTGTCGGAATCGGTCGACTAGAGGTACAATTTTAGGAAGCAAGAAGCGTTCTGGTCCGATATGTTGGTGGGGTGGCCGACGGTTACCTCATTTACAAAAATCGGGCTGAAATTGAAGCAACTTACCGGGTGTGTCTCACATCTCTGTAAAGAGGGCATTACCTGGGTTTTGCCTGGGGAGATACCTTAGAAATTTGCGGCGCATTAGCGAGGACAGCCAGACCGGAATTATGGGATCCGAACAAATCAATCCGATTGGGCCCAACGAGCCAGAGCTGCACCTGCTGCTGGCCACAGACAGCTTCGAGGAACCCCTCTGGAAGTCGCTATTCCGCCAACTGGACGACTTCTTCTTTCCCAAGAAGCTCCCGCCACTCAAGCTCGAGTCGAAGCCCGAGCCGGTCAAAGACATCTGGGGTTTCTACAACTACAAAAAGAATGGTGCGCTGGGTTCGACGGGCGTTCACGTTCTGATCGCGGCAGTTGTCGTCGCGGGCACTCTGATTGGACGCCACGTGGTGAATGCGGCCCCGGCGCAGAAGGTGACTGTCACGCTAGTCGATCCCGGAGACATCCCGGCGCTGAAGCCATCGAAGACGCAAGTGGGTGGCGGCGGTGGCGGCGGAGATCGGGACGTATTGCAGGCGAGTCGTGGCAAGCTGCCCAAGTTCTCGATGACGCAGATCACGCCTCCGATGGTGATTGTTCGCAACGAGCATCCCAAACTGGCGGTCGAGCCCACGATTGTGATTCCTCCGCAAGTGCAATTAGCTTCGAATAACATGCCGAACCTGGGCGATCCTATGTCGCACGCCATGCTGCCATCGAATGGCACAGGCTCAGGCAGCGGCATTGGATCGGGCAGCGGCGGCGGCGTCGGGTCCGGCAAAGGACCAGGCTTTGGCCCGGGCGAAGGCGGCGGTACCGGCGGGGGTATCTTCCATGTGGGTGGCGGCGTTTCCCCGCCGCGCCAGATTTATGCGCCGGAACCGGAGTTTTCTGAAGAAGCTCGCAAGGCGAAATACCAAGGTGTTTGCACCCTCGGTCTGATCGTGGGAACCGATGGCCGTCCCAGCAACATCCGCGTGTTGAGCAGCCTGGGCATGGGTCTCGACGAAAAGGCCATCGAGGCAGTAAGAACTTGGAAGTTCGAGCCTGCCATGAAAGACGGTCACCCAGTGCGCGTAGAGATCGCTGTAGAGGTCGACTTCCACCTGTACTGAGATTGGCACGTTCGCAAGTAGCTCCGCCGTCGTTGCGTTGCCGCGCCGCCACAGGCGTGAGCCGACAAGCTGCTGGGTTCTAATTCCTTAACTCTTTCGTAACACCGCCAGGTGTGGCGCTATTCTTGTCCGGAACCCCAATCGCTCGTACAGTTCCACAGCGCGCGAATTGTCGCGCCTCACATGGAGGAACGGCGTCTCCCCGCGATCGCGGATGCGCCGCATGATTTCCGCCATAAGCACTCGCGCATAACCCTTTCCGGCAGGGAAGTGTCAGGTCAGAAGACGATCAGATCCATCAGGCCCTGCCGATTCACAGCTTGCTCAAAAAGTCCGTGATCTCCGGCTCTGTCCAATCCACCGGCCCAATGAACTTGCGCCGCATCACGCCCTTGCGGTCAATGATGAAGGTTTCCGGCCAGCCGTGAGTGCCATAAAGAGTTGGAGTCTTCTGGGCAGGATCACGCACGGTGAGCAGGTCCACGCCGTGCTGCTTCAGGAATTGTCGGTAGGCATTTTCGTCCACATCGATACTGACCGCCACCACGGTTATGCCCTTGGCTTTCATGCGCCGCTGCATTTCCACCAAGGAGGGCATTTCTTCCACGCAGGGCGGACACCAGGTCGCCCAGAAATTCAACACCACGACCTGCCCGCGAAACTGGTCGAGCACGACCGTGTGGTCCGAATCCTGGACCGTGAAATCCGGAGCGTTTGAACCAATGCGTGGCGGCCGCGAGCCGGTGTAGCAGCCCGAAAGCGCAATGAGCAGAAGACAGGCAATAAGAGCGGCAGGGAACTGAGCTATGCGGGGCACACAGCTATAATAATAGATTCGACGTATGACCGCGATGGAAACAGACGTGCAGCGCCCCACGGTGTCGGTGATTATTCCCGCGCGCAACGAGGAAGCCTGCCTCGGCGATTGTCTTCAGTCGCTGATCGAGCAGTCTGGCGTACTTTTCGAAATCATTGTCGTCGACGACCACTCCACCGACCGCACTCTGGAAATTGCCTCGTCATTTTTCGCAGTGCGTGTCATCGAAGCAGGGCCGCTACCGGAGGGATGGACCGGCAAGAACAATGCAGTCACGGCGGGCGCGCGCCAGGCGCGCGGCGAATGGCTTCTGTTCACGGACGCCGACACGGTGCATCTTCCAGGATCGCTGGCCCGCGCCCTGACGGAAGCGCAGGAGAACAACGCGGATTTGCTCTCCTACTCTCCCGAACAGATTGCGGTGACTTTCTGGGAAATGGCTACCTTGCCCGTAATCTTCGCCGAGCTGGCGCGACAATATCCTCCGGCGATGGTCAGCGATCCCGCTTCGCCGATTGCCGCAGCGAACGGCCAGTTCATTCTTGTCCGCCGCGCCGCTTATGAAACGGTTGGCGGGCATGGGGCCATTGCCGGAGACATCCTCGAAGACGTTGCGCTCGCCCGAGCCGTGAAGCGCTCCGGCCGAAAGATTCGTTTCCGCTACGCCCCGGACGCCGTCCGTACGCGCATGTACCGCAACTACCATCAGCTTCGCGATGGCTGGACCAAGAATTTGGCGCTGCTATTCCCCAAGCCCGGCTGGCTCGCCGTGAAGCTGTTAGCTCTCTGGATAATTCCGTGGATTGCCATGCCCTTAGCGCACGATGGTCACTGGTGGTGGGATCCTATTTGGATCGGCAGCTTTCTGTACCTCACGACACGGCTCAGGCGGGCCAACTTCAAACGGGACAGGGAAATTCTCGGCGCTCTGTTTGGCATGCCCATGTTCGCGTACTTGTTACTGCGGTCAAAGAGAGCACACGCGAACGGCAACGTCCCATGGAAGGGCCGCACGTACTCAGACAAAACTCATTTACTGGCAGCTGGCCACTGACAACTTTCTTATGGTCTATCTAACCCGCAAAGCCGAATTTTCCGCCTCGCACTATTACCACAACCCCGACTTCACGGCGGAAGAAAATCGCCGCATCTTCGGCAAGTGTAACAACCCTAACGGCCACGGCCACAACTACACTCTTGAAGTCACCGTGAAGGGCGAGGTCGATCCGCGCTCCGGCTTCGTCGTCGATCTCAAGCAGCTCAAAGAAGTCATGCACCACGAAGTCCTCGACGCCATGGACCACCGCTTCTTGAACAAGGAAGTCCCGGAATTCTTCACTCGCATTCCCACGACCGAAAATCTCGCGATCGCCGTCTGGCAGCGTCTGGAAACGAAACTCCAGAAAGCGCGCCTGCACCGTGTCCGCGTCTATGAAACCCCGGACCTGTTCGTCGACTTCTATGGAGAATAGATGATTAAGCTAAGAGCTAGAAGCTAAGCCATGAAAGCCCATCTCACTCGCCGCTATCGATTCTCCGCCTCGCACCGCCTGCACAGTGCGGAGATGTCGGCCGAGGAAAATCTTGTCACGTACGGCAAATGCAACAACCCTCACGGACATGGCCACAACTACGCTCTCGAAGTCACCGTCAGCGGCCCGGTCGAGGAAAGCACCGGCATGGTCTGCAACCTCGTCGATCTCGACGGTTTTGTCGAAAGAGAAGTGCTCTCGCGCTACCACCTGGCGAATTTGAATACGCTGCAAGAATTTGCCCAACTTGTGCCCACAACGGAAAACCTCTCGGTGGAGATTTTCGAAATATTGCAGCGTGGGTTTCCCCACGCGCATCTGGAAAGGGTCAGACTCGAAGAGACTATGATGAACTCCTTCGAGTACGCGGGAAGCGCAGAGCCGCGAAAATAACAGCGGGGTGGCGAAACTCTAGATGCCGGCCGGCCGCGGAACGGCGACAGGAAGAGAGCGAGCCCCAGGAAAGAGAAGGAGCGAGAATAACTCCGAGAAAATCGTCGGGTAATCGCAAGCTTAAAGGATCCCATGAAGCCAGTCACGGAAGCACCCACCCTCACCAGCGCCACCTTTGAAGATCTCATCCACGAGATGCTTGTCCGTCTCGGCGAGGACCCCCAACGCGAAGGCCTGACCGCCACGCCCGAGCGGGTCCATAAGGCGATGAAGTTTCTCACCAAAGGGTACCAGGAAGATCCCGAGGCCCTGCTCAAAGGCGCGCTCTTCACGGTGAATTATGACGAGATGGTGATCGTCAAAGACATCGAAGTCTTCAGTCTCTGCGAACACCACCTGCTGCCGTTTTTCGGCAAAGTGCACGTGGCCTACATCCCCAACGGGCGGGTCATCGGCCTGAGCAAAATCCCACGGCTGATCGAACTGTTTTCGCGCCGGCTGCAGATTCAGGAGCGTCTCACCACGCAGATCGCCGAGACCATTCAGAAGGTGATCGAGCCGCAGGGCGTTGGCGTGGTCATCGAGGCCCGCCATTTGTGCATGATGATGCGGGGAGTCGAGAAGCAGCACTCCGCCGCCGTCACCTCCTCGATGTTGGGTTGCTTCCGCAACGAAGAAGAGACGCGCTCAGAATTCTTGTCCCTGATCCGCCAGCGCCCCAACGGCGTGTAAGTGTGGAACAGACACTCCTGTCCGTCGCCGTTGCTGTTGAAGTTGAATTGGATGTTGAGACTGCTTCCCCAGTGTGATTCTAAGAATGATGTAAGATCAACCCGCGCCCAAGGCGGCTCCCAGCTTGACGAAAACGACTTCAAGTAAGACATTAAGGTCGTCCAATCCGCGTCTCCGCGGTCAGGTCGCTCTGGTCACCGGCGCCACCCGCGGCATTGGACTCGCCATCGCCCATGCCCTGGCCGCCGAAGGCTGTGACCTGATTCTGACCGCCCGCAGCGAATCGGCGTTAGCGCGCATCCGCAGGGAAGTCGCGTTCGCAAAGATTCAAGTCCTCGCCCATCCCTGCGACGTCCGCGATCCCCACTCGGTAGACGCGCTCTTCCGTTGCGCCCGGCGGCAATTCAAGCGCCTCGACATCCTCATCAACAATGCCGGCATCGCGCACGCCAATCTGCCGATCGAAAAGCTTCCATTTCCTGTCTGGAAAGACGTCCTCGAAACCAATCTGGATGGCATGTTTCTCGTCACTCAGGCCGCGCTGGCCATGATGAAGCGGAGAGGCACCATTGTGAATAATCTCTCCATCGCCGCCGCCCGCGTGTTCGCCGGTTCCGCCGCCTACAACGCCTCGAAGCACGGAGCACTCGGCCTTACCAACACGCTCCGCGAGGAACTCCGTCCCCGAGGAATTCGTGTGATCGCCTTGCTGCCGGGCGCAACCGACACCGACATCTGGACCACGCTCTGGCCCCAGGCGCCCCGCCGCAAAATGCTGCTTCCCCAAACCGTGGCAGAAGCCGTCCTGCAAGCCCTCCTTCTTCCGCCCGACGCCACCGTCGAAGCGCTAGAGATCCTTTCCACCGGCGGCACCCTATAGTTGAATGTGTGGGGCGGACACTCCTGTCCGCCGCCTTTGACGTTTGTTTTGTCCTTCGGTTGCAGTCCAAGTACAATGCTGACCGTTAATCCATCCATCCCTGGAGGGAATCTCAATGATGAAAGCACCGTTCATAGCTGCAGCCATCCTCGCCGCCGCAGCGCTTACTCTTCCAGCGCGCGCTCAAGACGCCATGAAAAAAGACACCGCCGTCAAACCGCCAGATAGTCCTTCCAAAGTCGTTCTCGACTCCTGGAACGATATCGGCCGCAAGCTCATCGCGATGGCCGAAGATTTTCCCGAAGACAAATTCGATTTCAAGCCCACGCCTGCCCAGCGTACCTTTCGTGAGCAACTGCTCCACGCCGCCGGAGCCAATTATTACTTCACCAATCCCGCTACGGGCAAGAAAGGTCCGGTAGAAGAAAATCCCAAGGCCGATCAGTACAAGAGCAAGGCTGAGTTGGTTGCGTTCGTCAAGAAATCCTTTGCCGACGGCGCAGCCGCCATCAAGGCCAAAGGGGATAAAGGCATGAGTGACCTGCTGGTCGACCCCTTCAGCCACCAGCAAATCCGTGTCTACGACTTCGCCTACGGCTTCATCGAACATTGCGGCGAACACTATGGCCAACTCGTGGTCTACTACCGCCTAGCCGGCCTCGTACCGCCCGAATCGAGGCCAAAGAAATAGCAGTGTAGGACGGACACTCCCTTCGACTTCGTTCAGGGCAGGCTCCGTCCGTTGCTTTCGATCTTGTTCTCGGTGTTTGTGATTTTCGTATGTAGGAGGAAGCAAGCGATATGCAAAGGAGCGCGGGTGCCCCATTTCTCGCGCTTCCTTTGTGCGAGAAGTGGGGATTTCGCATCCAGATCTAGCGGTACGCGTAGGGCGTTCGGCGCGAACGCTCCGGAAAGAGCTTCACCATCACGAGCCCGGCGACAAATCCCCCGACGTGGGCCCACACCGCAACTCCTCCCACATCGCGCCCCGGCTGCGCCACCGACAGGGTCACGGCTCCCGCCAAGAACTGCAGCACGAACCAGTAGCCCAGCATGATCCACGCCGGAATGTAGAAGACAAACACGAAGAACCACGTCAGCACCCGCGCTCGCGGATACAGAATGAAATATGCCCCCAGCACACCCGCAATCGCCCCGCTCGCTCCCACTGTAGGAAGATTCGAGTGTGGGTGGACCGCCACTTGCGTCGCCATGGCAAATAACCCGCAAAGAAAATAAAACACCAGATAGGTAAAGTGTCCGAGGTAGTCCTCAATGTTGTCTCCGAAGATGTACAGGAACCACATGTTGCCGAGCACATGCATCCATCCCGCGTGCAGAAACATCGAGGTGAAGAAGGGAACTAGCACCGAGGCCAGAGAATACTTCGGCGATCCCGCCAGAAGTGCCGCGAAGTGGCTCGGTACCATGCCGAACTGACGGGCAAACAGTTCATAACTACGGGGATCCAGCGACGACTGGAACAAGTAAACGAGAATATTGAGCGCGATCAAAAATCCGTTTACGTACGGCGTGCTGTATCGTGGTTGGTCGTCTCTGATCGGAAACATGGGAGATTTGGTAAGTTAGTGATCGGATAATTGGTAATTGAGAAATTGAGTAATTTTATAATTGAAAACCAAGGAGCACACTGGGGTTTTTATTTAGCCAATTATTCAATTACCAAATTACCAAATCATCTTCATGAATGGCGTCCTCATCATCGACAAGCCGGCCGGATTGACCTCGCACGACGTGGTCAACCGGGCGCGCCGAATCCTGCAGGAACGTTCGATCGGCCATCTTGGCACCCTCGACCCCATGGCCACTGGCGTCCTTCCGCTTGTCACCGGAACCCTCACCCGGTTGGCGCAGTTCTACACGACATCAGAGAAAACCTACGAAGGCACGGTAAGGTTCGGCTTCGCCACCGACACCTATGACGCCGAAGGCGAAGCCACGACCGCCCCGCAACCGGTCAGCCTGCACGTGGAAGAAGTGGAAGCGCTCGCAGCCCGTTTCCGTGGAGTCATCGAACAGAGTCCGCCTCCATTCTCCGCGAAAAAGATTCACGGCGTCCCGGCCTACAAGCTGGCGCGCCAACAGAAGGAAGTCGTGCTGAAGCCGGTACAAGTCGAGATCAAGGAGTTCGTAATTCTCGGAGTGGAGACCGATCGTGCCCGTTTCCGCGCCCACGTAGCCTCCGGAACCTACATGCGCTCGGTCGCTCATGAGATGGGAAGGGAACTAGGCTGTGGCGCCCATCTGGAATCACTGCGCCGAACGGCGGTAGCGGAGTTCAATCTCGAAGACGCCCACACTCTGGAACAAGTCGCCGCAGCCGCCGACGCAGCAAAGAATGGCCCGCCCGATTCCCTCGACGGTCTCTTCATTCACCCGCGGAAGCTGCTCCCAGAGCTTCCGTCCGTCACCGCCGACGAACCCACCGCTGCCCGCATCCGCAGCGGGCGCACCGTCAATCTGCCCGAACTCTCTCGCGCCCGGCAGGTCAAAGTCTTCAGCGGCCAAAGGGAACTGATCGCCATCGCCACCCGCGTCGCCGGCACGCTGTTCCATCCCAAAATCGTCCTCTGTGGGGTGGACAGTCCCTCGGACAAGCTCGGGACCGACTCTGTCCGCCGCCTTTGACTTTGGAAACTCACGATTCACCTGAAGGGCCACCCTGTCGCCCAGCCTTGACGCGTTCTTCTCATCCCTTTACTGTGACGGTTACGCAAACCCATGAAACTTTCCGTAGTCATGGCCGTCTACAACGAGCAGGCGACACTGAAGGAAGTGATCGGACGGGTTCTGGCCGTACCATTGGAGATTGAACTGATCTGCGTCGACGACGGCTCAACGGACGGCTCGCGAGAGATTCTTGCCGAACTCCAAGCCGCCCATGCCCAGATTCGAGTCCAATTCCAGCCCAAGAACATGGGCAAGGGCGCCGCGCTCCGTCGCGGCATCCAGGAGTCCACCGGAGACTTCGTCATCATCCAGGACGCCGATCTGGAATACGATCCCTCCGACTATCCTGCCTTGCTCATGCCGCTGATCGAGGGTAAAGCCGACGTCGTCTACGGATCCCGTTTCCTTGGGTCCGGGCCGCACCGTGTCCTCTATTTCTGGCACTCCATCGGCAACTCGATGCTGACCCTAATCTCGAACGCCCTGACCAACATGAACATGACCGACATGGAAACCTGCTACAAGGTTTTCCGGCGGGAAATCATCCAGTCCATTCCGATCGAAGAAGACCGGTTCGGCTTCGAACCCGAGATCACGGTAAAAATCGCCAAGCGCCGCCTCCGAGTGTACGAAGTCGGCATCAGCTATTGGGGACGGACGTACGAAGAGGGGAAAAAGATCGGCTGGAAGGACGGCTTCCGCGCCCTGTTTTGCCTGTTTAAATACACGCTAACCGGAAACTGACCCCTGGGGGTTCTGATCGTTGGGGATCAGGCTGGGACTCGGTGATGTATTCAATGTCCGATAACAGGTATTATGTAAACTGATTGGGAGGCCCGCACCTAGGCCCACATCCACGCACTTGTCCTTTTTGTAGTTCCCCGGAAACGATCGCGACTGGACTAGCCCCTGACGACGGAAGTCACATCTTGTACTTCCCCATATCGTCGTCGTTCAGCCCCTCAAGATATTTGCGCAACTCCTCGCTGGTTACGCGGTCCGACGAGTTCGCCGCCAGCTTCGAAGTCTTCAGCACCACATCCTCGACAAAGATCGGACAATCCACCCGCAGCGCCAACGCCAGCGCATCCGACGGCCGCGAATCAATGCTGATCACCTCGCCGCCACGTTCCAGCCAAATGACCGCATAAAACGTGTCCTCGCGCAGCTCCGTAACCACAACCTTATGCACCTGCGTCTCCAGCCCAGTCAACACGTTCTTGATCAAATCGTGGGTCATCGGCCGTGGCGTACTGACCTTCTCCATCTCCAGGGCGATGGCATTCGCCTCGTAAACTCCCACCCATATCGGCAGCACCGTATCCCCCCCAACGTCCTTCAACACGACGATCGGCATATTACTAACCGGATCCATTAAAAGGCCCCGGATTGTCATCTCTACTTCCATGGGGATCTCCTGATATTTGCCATTCTTATACCATCATTTCGCCCAGAAGGCTGTTGGGAAAACTGCCTGTGACGATTACGGGCGCGTAGGTTCCTGCTTTGGGAGCGGCCGCGTCGGCCGGAGCCGTGAAGTTCAGGGTTTTATTGTGGGAGGTGCGGCCAATCCACTGGGCGCGGGCTTCGTTCCTACCTTCAACCATCACTTCACATTGTATTCCGATATACTTCTTGTAGCGTGCGCTTTGGATCTCGCGCTGCTTGGCCATTAGCATCTCCAGACGGCGCGCCTTCTCCTCATTCGGGATCGCATCTTCCAGAGTGAGCGACGGAGTATTCGGCCGCGGCGAATACTTGAACGCGAAGACGGCGTCATAGCCAACCTCTTGCAGCAGGTTGAGCGTTTCGGCAAAGTCAGCTTCGGTCTCTCCCGGGAAGCCGACGATTACGTCGGTGGTGATGCTGATTTCGCGTTGTGCGGCCTTCATCCATGCAATGCGCTCCAGGTATTGCTCGCGGGTATAGAGGCGCTGCATGGCATCGAGAACGCGCGTGGAACCGCTTTGCACGGGCAGGTGGACGTGGTCGCAGAGCGTGGGGACGGCATCAATCGCTTCGACGATGTCGCGTCCGAAGTCGCGGGGATGCGAGGTGGTGAAGCGCACGCGCCGGATGCCGGGAACTTCTCCAACGGCGGCCAGCAATTCGGCGAAGGTCTGCTTCCCTGCCGGGTCTTTGTAAGAATTCACATTCTGCCCGAGCAACTGAATTTCTGTGTAGCCGAGATCGGCCATCTGGCGCGCTTCCGCAAGAACGGAATCCGAAGTCCGGCTGCGTTCCTTGCCACGCGTGTAGGGGACGACGCAATAGGCGCAGAACTTGTCACAGCCTTCGATGATGGTGATGTATCCGCGATGCGCGTTGGTTCGAGCAGTGAATTCGGTCTCGAAGCACTCGTCGGTCTCGCGATCGTCGAGTCCGGTCACACGCTGCTTCCCTGCCTGAATTTGGACCAGCATATCTGGCAAGTTGCGGTACGACGCTGATCCGCAGACTAAGGAAACATAAGGCGCGCGCTCGAAAATCCTTTCGCCCTCCTGCTGGGCCACGCAGCCGAGAACGCCAAACGTCTTGCCTTGCGCTTTGTACTTCTTATAATCGGCGAGGCGGTTGAACACCTTCTGCTCGGCTTTGTCGCGGATGGAGCAGGTGTTGTAGAGAACCAGGTCGGCCTGTTCGACGGTCTCCACCTGGCGATAGCCTTCCTGCAGCAGCGTGCCGACGACCTTTTCAGAGTCGTGGACATTCATCTGACAGCCGAAGGTTTCGAGGTAAAACGTCTTCTGCGAATCTTCTTGTGGAACCCCAGACATATAGGGAAAGTATAACGCGGGGGAAAACTTCTAGCTGCTAACCTCTAGCTTCTAGCGAAACTCGCGGCGATGGACGCTCGGCCACGCAAAGACGGATTTTTCTACAACCGTTTTAATCGCATGTGCCGCCGGCGGCCTCCATTCGTCGCTCTCGGCGGTTGCTGCGAATGACGTAGAGCATGAAGAAAACGACAGCGAGGTTCCCGATAAACACGGCCGATCGGAGAGCGGTCACACCCCGAAGAAGCTCGCGAACCTCAAGGGGCATAAGCAGAGCTCCGGAAACCAGCGCTATCCATTCGGCCCAGGTGCGACACCTCCACAGGCCATAACCTTCGGTGAAGCGCAGGGCTGCATAAGCAAAAGCGATGCGGGCCGCCGCCCACAGCCGCGCATCGGTCACGTTGTCGGCAAAGTCGAGAAAGAGCTGGGCGGAATGACGATCGGTGTTGATGTGGAACAGGGCGAGCAGACTTTCGGCGTACAGCCAGACATCTTTGTGCACGAGGGCAAGCGCACACAATCCCATCAACATCACAAAGATGCCCTTGAAGAATTCGAACGTGGCTACCGCCTGGAGCACTCGCTGTTGGCGGCGGTGGTGTAGATCAGGCTTGGCAGCGGTATGGGGCATGAATGCGGGCGACGACTCAAAGCAGAGTACCACGGGGGTGAAAGACAGCACATACAGGACTTCCCTGCCCGCCTCGCATCGCAGATGTTCGTTCTTACCACGGTAACTAGAGTGGAGACAGGAACAGTGTCACGATCAGGGAGGGAGATGAACATGCGAAGAGTCCTTGTTTCTCTGTGTGTTGCAACACTGTGGGCCGCCGGGGCGTGGGCTCAAGAAACTGCGGCCGCTCCACAAACTCCGCGGCAGGCGTTAATAGAAATGTTTTTCAGCAAGACGCCCGGGAGTTTTATAGGGCATTTGCCCCTGGCGACGCGCGGGGCGTTGGAGAAGGCGGGCGCACTGGCGACGCTGCAGCAGTATTCTGTGCTGGCGAGCCAACTGCAGACGCAGGGACACACTGTAAAGACGTTCGACAGCGGTCCGGTCCTGCTGACTGGGGAAGATCCAAAGATCGGTCAGAAAGTCGAAATCACGGTCCAGAATGAGGCGTTGCGGCGCGATCAAGATGACATTGAGTTGTCGTTCCGGGTCTACAAGAACGGCGAGGCGCAAGCGACGCCATTTATGCCCCAGATGACGTTTTCGATGAAGCAGGAAGCACAAGTCTGGACGCTGAATGAAATCTCCGTCACGATTCACCTGCCCCTGGCGGACCCGGACTTTCTGAAGGCCATCACAGAAAAGATGAAGCCGCAATCCGCCGCGAGCGGTACCTTCACGCCGCGCGCTGACATTACTGTGCAGGCTGGGGGCAGCGATGCGAACGTGGTGGCCGCCATGCGAACGATTCTTACGGCAGAAGTTACGTACTTCAGCAGTTACCCCACGGTCGGATATACCTGCTCGCTGTCGAGTCTGGATGGATTTGGCGGCGGCGAGCGGAACGAACATCAGGCCATGCTCATCAATAGCGGCCTGGCGAGCGGGAAGCGGTACGGGTTCGTGTTTGGCATTTCAGGATGCAGCGGGACGCCTGCCACCAGTTTTCAGCTCACGGCTTCGCCGAATGGAAACAGCCTGGGGCGGAAAGCGTTCTGCGCGGATCAGTCGGGAGTGATTCGATCTTCCAATGACGGGAGTCCGGCAACGTGCCTGGCAAGCGGATCGCCGGTTCAGTAGCGCTGAACCCCCGGCGCTATTTTTTGCGAATCGCGGCTCGCAATTCGTTGACGATTTCCTGCGAGGCCTTGATGGCGGCAGCGTGCTGGTTCACGTTGAAAGAGATCGCGCCGACCCGCGCATGGCCCCCGCCGCCGTAGCGCTCGCAGATGCGGGCCAGGTTCACTTCGGGTTCCTGCGGTGCCCAGGGATTTGATCCCACCGAAACCTTGACGCGGAAGCTGCTCTTGCTGAGCCCCACACTGTAGACCGATTCCGGATGCAGGTAATAGGGAATGAATTTGTTGTAGCCCTCAAGATTGTGATCGCTGACGTCAAAGAAGATCGTACCGTCCTTGCACTCCGTGCGCTGCTCAAGAATGCCGATGGAAAGTTCGTGGCGTTTGAGCAGAGGCGGAAGAAGCGGCGCCACGAACGGCTCATCGAGAATCTCCGCCAAAGATTTTTGGGCCAGCAGCGGAATCAGGTTGGGGACGAAGCCGTGATCCGGAGCGGATTCGATGACCATAGTCAGTTTCATGGCGGGTGCTTCCATCTCCACCGCAGTCTTGGCGTCGGGATAAAGGGCGCCATCAATGATGTCGGTCCAGTGCACGAGATCGGCCACAGACGAAGGATCGAAACCGAAGCGCTGTTGCGCGATCATGGCAATGAAGCTGGTGCAGGACTTGAAATCCGGATCGTAAAACTTGCGATTGCTCTGGTCCTGCTCGAAGTGCTCGGCGTCGGAGGGCGAGAGGAAGGCGCTCTCGTGATGGTCGAACCACCAGGCAATTTTGGGCGAACTGGAGTATTTGAAGTCGACGATGGCGTTCTCGTCGCCGTCGAATTGATTTTCATCGAACAGCGCCCCGGCCCTGTGGACCAGGCCAGTGAAGACGAAATCGGCGTCGGCGCGAATGCGCTCGCGATAGAAGCGGGAAAACAACGCGGCGGAGGAGGCTCCGTCAAAGCATTTGTCGTGATAGAAGACCCGTACTCGCAATGAATTCCCCAATCGCCCAAAGATTCCCGCCGGCCGAGAACCACGCTGCAGCCGTGGGATGGCGACGCGGGTAAAAGCTAATAGGATTGACAGCTTACAGGAAGAAAGTCAAGGGCGGTCTGTTGCACGCACTGGGTCATTTTGGAGCTGGAAGGAGGAAGCTATAACCACGAAGGACACGAAGGACCCCTGTTTGCCGGGCGTTTCCTTCGCGTGACTTCGTGTCCTCGTGGTCGCCGGTTTTTCTGTTCCTACACCGCGTTCGCTTGCTTTTCCGCCATATCGCCGATCACGGGGAGCTTCCACATCTGACCGCCGTTCGCCTTAAGCAGCATAATGATCCAGGCAACAAACGAACCCACTGCGAGGGCGAACCAGAGGAGCAAGATGACGAGGTGCCCCAGAATCGGGATGAACGCCAGCACCATGGAAAGGATGGTAAACGCAATCCAACAGACGATCAAACCCACAACGAAAAAGATGTTTTGGAACGAGTGAAACCGGACGAACCGATTCTTGTTGTAGGGTTCCATGACCAGGAAAATGATCGACGGGATGATGGTGATGTATGCCAGCATCCCGGCCACATTGTCCGCCATGCCTCCGACGGTTGCAGTGGCCTGTGGTACAGCGGGTGCGGTAGCGACCCGGCCTGCACACGCCGCACAAGTAGTAGTGCCGTCCGCGATCTGTGCGCCGCACATATTGCAAAAGGCCATAGAGGTATCCTCCTGATGTCGTTTGGAATTGAAGGGATGCGGCCCTGCAACCTGCACGAGACCGCTGCCAAGCGACGCTGCGGCAAGGTATCAAAAAGTCTAAAGCAAAGCAATCAACAATTTTGCCATAGGAAAAGTGCCTAAACCGCGCCTGCCTGCCGGGCGGCGAAGTCGCCCAGGACCGGGAGTTGGAACATCTCTCCCTGGAAGGCCTTGACCACTAAAACCAGCCAGATCACGACGGCTGCCAGCCCGACGACCGTGGAGACCAGCAGCACCAGGAGAGGTCCGAGGACTGGGATGATAAAGAGAACGAGACCGGCGAGTTTGAGCATGATCGCCAGCAGGATTACCGCGCCCCAGAGCAAGAGGCACTGGACAGAATGGAAGCGAACAAAGCGATTTTTTTTATACGGCTCAAGAACCAGGAAAACGATTGCAGGGATGAATGTGACGTAGGCGAGCGCTCCGGCGATGGCTTCGGGAAGAGCACCGACCTTGCCGTGGGCGCGCGCTTCGGTTTGCATGGCGCGGCCGCAACCGGGACAGAAAGCTGCAGTTTCGGGCATTTGGGCGGCGCAGTGCGGACACGCGGTCAGCCTGACATTCGTCAGATCCATTGTCCGGACCATATCAAAACGGGGGGTGGGGAGCAAATCGCCAGAATCAAGCTAGCGGATTGACGACGGTGAACGCGGAGAGTATGTTTCGTGCAAATTTCGGCGCGAAGCACTGGCGATGTTTCGCGCACCGGAGGGGGCATGGCGTTCTGCGCAGCTTGCGGAAACAACATGACGGCGGATGACAAATTCTGCCGGGTGTGCGGGAGAATGGCTTCCGCGGGTTCGGCCATGACGCCTCCGATCAGCGCGCCCGCTCCGCCGGGGAACGCCGAGACGAGCGGAAAGGCAATTTTCAGCCTGCTTTGCGGCTTGTTGTTTTTCATCCCTTTCCTCTTCGTCGCAGCAATTGTATTTGGCCACCTTGCCTTGTCGGAGATTCGGAAGAGTGCCGGACATTTGAAAGGCGAGGGGATTGCCATGACGGGGCTGGTGCTGGGTTACGTTTGGATTGCAGGAATTCCAATCATTCTGATCATCGCGGCCATTGCCATCCCGAACCTGCTGCGGGCACGGATCGTGGCCAACGAGTCGTCGGCCATAGGGTCGGTGCGAATTTTGGTGACTTCGGAAATTACTTACGCGACACTCCATCGCAGTCAGGGTTACACTTGCTCCCTTTCCGACCTGGCCGAGGCCACATTGATCAGAGGTCCATTGGCGACGGGCCAAAAGAACGGATACGTGTTCGAACTGACGGAGTGCTCAGCGGGGACTGAAGGCGGAGCCAATGTGAAATACCAGGTGGTGGCGTATCCGCTGCGGGTCAACCAGACTGGCGTGCGCGCTTTTTGCACAGACGAATCCGGTGCGATCCGGGTGGACTCCAGCGGTTCGGCTCGGGGTTGCGTGGACAGCGGCGCCGCGCTGCAATGAACTTTCCCGTGCCTTTACAGGAGGAACCGAATGTTTTGTACTCAATGCGGGGCGAATAACGCGGATACCGCGGCGGTATGCGTGCAGTGCGGCAGGAACTTGCAACCGGCGACGCCAACAACTCCATTGCAGGCGACCGGAGTGGATCTGCCGCCGGGCGCGACGGTGCAGAATTATCTGGTGTTCGCCATTCTGGCCACTGTTTTCTGCTGTCTTCCGGCAGGTATTCCGGCCATCGTCTATGCCGCACAGGTGAACGGCAAGTTGCAGGCAGGAGATTTGGCGGGAGCCCAAGTCGCATCCAACAACGCGAAGATGTGGTGCTGGATCTCGCTGGGACTTGGACTCGGGATCATTGCGTTGTACGCGATCATGATTATGGTAGGGATCCTGAGCCGCATTCATCAGCATTAGGATCGGAGACTACCGGATGTTGGAAAGCTCTGGGAATCGGTTGCTGGCCGCGATGCTTGCGGCCGTTGCCGTGGCCGTGGTGATGCTTCGGGTTTTCGATCCGGCCACGTCCAGCCTATTTCCGCCCTGCCCAGTGCGCTATCTGACAGGATGGTATTGTCCGGGGTGCGGATCGTTGCGGGCAATCCACCAACTGCTGCATGGGAACCTGCGCGCGGCGTGGACCATGAATCCGCTGACGGTGGTTCTGCTGCCATTTCTGACGTACGGTTTGGGTTCGTCTGCCCTTTTCGAAATTCGCGGGCAAGGACTGCCGCAACCATTCCTGCGGGCGAGCTGGATACGCGCGCTGTGCGCTGCGATCATCCTGTTTGGGATTGCTCGAAATCTTCCGCTGCATCCGTTTGATCTGCTGGCACCTGGAGCGATGCTCCACTTGTGACGTCTGTGCAGAGCGACGCGGCCCCTCACTACAGGCGAGATCCTTCGCTCCGCCTGAAAAACGGCTCCGCTCAGGATGATACCCATTTATTTAGAGGGGACGCGGGGAGTGGTTCTTCTTGCGGCAGTCTTCGCAGACTCCATAGATCTGAAACGTGTGTCGAGTGGTGAGGTAGTGGTACTTACGGCCGATCTCCTGCTCGAGCTGGCTGACTTCCGGAGAAAAGAACTCGACTGAACTGCCGCAATCCGTGCAGACCATGTGGTGATGACTGCGGCGGTTGTATTGGTGTTCGTAGCGGGCAATGCCGTCGTGGAAGGCGACTTCGCTGGCCAGGCCACACTCCGCCAGCAGCTTCAGCGTGCGGTAGACGGTGGTGTAGCCGATGCGGGCGTCTTTTTTCTGCACCAGGCGATGGAGTTCGTCGGTGGAGAGATGGTCGCGGGTTTCAAGGAAAGTGCGCAGAATGGCGTCGCGCTGCGCCGTCTGTTTGAGACCGACATCCTTCAGATGGCGGTGAAGGATCTCCTGGGCCTCGCGGACCATCTGGCGGGAGATGGTGGGCTGATCATCGATGCGCTTCTGCAGCATGGCGGATGGAACAGAATCAGAATACCATTCGGGCATCTTGAAAATGAAATTCATTTTCAGTGCGAGGCAAGGTCCGAGCCACGTCGAATACAAGTGGAATACAATCAAGATTCCCCATGAGCACCCTGGCAGAGATCAGCACGCCCAAGTCGCGGCGTACTCCCATTTTCCGCATTCTGCTGGGGTTGTTGCTGGTCCTGCTACTTCTTCTGGGCGGAGTGGCCGCATACGCCTATTATGTCGCGCACTCTGCTCTTCCCCAACTCGACGGGCGGGCGGAGATCAGCGGACTTGAAGCGCCGGTAACGGTGACGCGCGACAGCCACGGCGTACCCACGATCGAAGCGGCCAGTCCCGCGGATCTTTTCCTGGCGCAGGGCTATGTCACGGCGCAGGACCGTCTGTGGCAGATGGATATGATGCGCCGCTTTGGCAGCGGAGAACTCTCGGAGATTCTGGGCGAGTCCCTGCTCAAGGTGGATCGCGAACAGAGGATTCTGGGGCTGCGGGCCGCGGCGAAAAAGGCGCTGCAGACGGCCAGCCCGCGTGATCGCAGTTTCTTCGAAGCCTACGCGCGCGGGGTGAATGCCTACATCGGGATGCATGGGCACAAACTGCCGATTGAGTTTCGCATGCTCGGTTATGCACCAAAACCGTGGGAGGCGGAAGACTCGCTCGTCATCGCCGACCAGATGGTCAAGGATCTGAACTATCACTATTTTTATGACGCGCTGGCTCGCGAAAAAATCCTTGCCAAGCTGGGGCCGGAGTTGACCGCGGACCTGTACGTGAACCGCTCCTGGCACGACCGTCCGCCGACCGTCATGCGTGAGGATTTGAACCAGCCTGACAACAATGTCGGCGATTCCGATGACGAGGATGACGACGATTCTCCTGACAACTCAGTCACGCGGGAGAAAAGGCCTGCACGAAAAGCTTTGCCGGTCGAAGCTTTGACTGCGGAACCCTTTTCGGCTGAAGATTTGCCGGTAAATGGATCGAACGACTGGGTGGTTTCCGGGGCGCACACGGTGACGGGCAAGCCGCTGCTCTCGAATGATATGCACCTTGGCCACCAGATGCCGAACCTGTGGTACGAGGCCCATCTGCACGCCGGCGCTCTGGATGTTGCGGGCGTTACGCTGCCGGGCATGCCCTATGTGATTGTCGGCCACAATCAGCGGATCGCCTGGGGATTTACCAACGTCGGCCCGACCGTTACCGACGTTTACGTTGAGAATTTCAACGAGCAAGGCGCATATCAAACTCCGAGTGGATGGCTGCAGCCGGACCATCGCGTAGAGATCATTCACGTCAAGGGCCGGCCCGACGTAAGCGTAGATGTGAAGATTACACGACACGGCCCGATCATTACGGAATTGGTTCCAGGGGAGACGCGGCCGCTGGCATTGCGTTGGACGCTCTACGATAGCTTGCACATCCCATTCTTTGACGTGGATGCGGCGCAGAACTGGCAGGAGTTTCGGCAGGCGTTTTCGCAGTTAGACGCGCCTGGACAAAACGTAGTCTATGCCGATGTGGAGGGGAACATCGGATATCAGGCCACGGGCAAGATTCCGATTCGCGCGGCGGGCGATGGCAGCCTTCCGGTGAGCGGCGCCGACGACGCGCACGAATGGACTTCCTACATTCCATTTGAAAAGTTGCCCAGCATCTACAATCCGCCGTCGGGAATCATTGCCACGGCGAACGGAAGAATCACACCCGACAATTATCCGAACTCAATCAGCATGGAATGGGAAGCTCCCTGGCGCACGGCTCGCATTTACCACGTGCTGGAGTCGGGACGGCAATTCTCCGCGGCCGATATGCTAGCGCTGCAAACGGATATTCACTCCGAAGCCGACTTGTTCGCGGCCGAGCGCTTTGTGTATGCGGTCGATCACGCCGCCAAGCCTTCGGCGCGGGCCAAACAAGCAGCGGATCTCATGCGCAGTTGGGATGGACGCATGCAGGCCTCTTCGGCCGCACCGACCATCGCTGAGAATTCGATTCTTGAACTGAGGCGGTTGCTTCTCGAACCGAGGCTGCGAAGCTCGCCCGCCGACCGCAGGAAACAAGACGCAGTTTTGAATTGGAAGACGTACTCGTGGGAGATGCGTTCGGTGTGGCTGGAAAACATAATGCTGCACCGGCCCAAGCGGTGGTTGCCCGAAGTATTCTCAAACTACGACGAACTACTAACCGCGGCCGTGGATGCGGCAGTCAATGGTCCGAAAACCCCGAAGGACTTGGCGTCGTGGCGTTGGGGCGCGTTCAACGCAGTTGAGATTCAGCATCCGATCTTGGGGAAGATTCCGATCATCAGACGCTGGTCAGGCCCTGGAGTGCGGGAGCAATCGGGTAGCGGATATACGGTGAAGGCGGTGACGCGGTACCATGGGCCGTCCGAGCGTTTCATTGCGAATCTGGCGGACCTGGATCAGTCGACGCTGAACATTGTGACGGGGCAAGGCGGAAATTTCCTAAGCCCCTACTACATGGATCAATGGAAGGCGTGGTACGAGGGAACTACGTTTACCTTGCCGTTTAGCACGAAAGCCGTGAATGCTACCAAGACGCATCGGTTGATGCTGGAGCCGATTAAGTAGTCCGCATGTGGTAGCTGCGCAGTCACGCGGCTGTCCGGTTGGGCGTCCTCGTCCCGCTGCCAGGGCGAGACGCCCTTTCGGCATGCTCAGGGCAGGTTCTCGCGACAGCCGGCAGGAATGCCGGCGCTACACTAGAAGAAATCGATCGCCTTCACGTCTCCGACGTAGCCAACGATATTAAGGGTTCCCTCCGGCAGGAGATCGAAATTGATGTAAAGGATATCTTTGGTGGTGTCATACACACGCAAGTTACCGTCCTCCGCCACGTACTCGAAGTAGCGACTGGTAAAGCCCTGCAGGCCGCCCACATTGCCGTTGTCCGGAGGGACTACAACCGAGTTGTCCGCGATCTTGTAGATGGATAAACAACCGCGGACTTCGCCGCTGGGGTTGTTGACATTGCCGATATTGGTGCAGTTATACGATCCGATGAAGATCTGGTTGTTGTTGGTGAGATCCATGCGCCAATGGTAGCCATCGGTGATAACGGCGCTGCCGGTCACTTTTCCTGAGTTCAGATCGACGATATCCAGGCGTCCGCAGATGGTGGCAGCCGTCGTCTGGCCGGTGCACGCGTGGTTGGTTGGGGAAGTGCCGGCTACGTAGAGCGTGGAGCCATTGAGTACTGCCCACGTGGCGGCGTCGACGGGAATCGTGTTCGCAATAGTGAGGGTCGGCAGATCGAAGACCATCACACTGGCCTGAACTCCGCCACACTGTGGACCGCAATTCAAAATGTAGGCAGTATTCCCGTTGATGATGCCGTAGACTGGCCGGTCGAAGCCCGGAACGATAGTGCACACTGCATTCGGCGGATTGGTTAAACAACTGGTGTCGACTGGAGGCACCGCGGCGCCGGGCGAGAGCACGGTCACGGAGTTGGAGTCGTTGCTAAAAACCAGAAGTTGAGTGCCATTTGCGTTCGAGATTACGGTTTGAGCGTTGGTGACGGCAATCGACGTCGTGAGCCCTCCGCCCGCGAAATTCATCACCTGCAGGGCGCCGGTGAAAGAAAAACCCTGGATTGTGGCCGTGGGGACTGCGGCATATCCGACGGGAGTGGAGGTCGGAACCACCATGCTGGAGGTAGGCCCGGCAAGGTGTACGCTTCCAATGTCGGCCTCCTTGACGGTGTCCGCGGCGTAGACGCTGTTACTGCTCGCATCGAAGGCCGCCACAATGTTCCGGGATGGCGAAATTGCCATCAACCCCGGGGAATTTCCGGCGCCGATTGGCGGAATCGACGGCAAAACGTTGTAATAAGCGTCGATAAGTACCAGGCCGGGCCGACTGTTGCTCGAGAAAACCCCCTGCGAGGCCAGAACACGATTCAGGTAACCGCTCGGTGATTTCGATTTCGCGCGTCCGCCGCAGGAAATGAAACTCAGGCCGGCCCACAATACGACCACCAGAACGAGGATGCTTCTCTTCAAACGGCAAGCTCCTAACGACATGAAAAAGAGAGATTTACTTGCGAAATGTCGGATTATAGCAGACCTGAAACTGAGGTTCACGTGAACTTTGGCCGATCACGGGAAACGCCTCTCGCTTTCCGGTCCCTTCGGCCCGGTATGATGAAAGATGCACGAACCGGTTCTCATCCTGTATTCTCTGAAAACATATGTCATCTGACTTTCTTGCCCGCATCAAGCAGTCCCCGGTGTTGTGCGATGGCGCCATGGGAACGCTGCTGTACGCCAAGGGCATCTTCATCAACCGCTCCTACGACGAACTGAATCTCTCCCAGCCTGAGCTGATTCGTGGGATTCACCACGAATACCTGCAAGCAGGAGCCGAAATTATTGAAACCAATACTTTTGGTGGTAATTCTTTTCGCCTAGGGCGGCACAGTTTGGCTGACAAAGTGAGCGACATCAATCGGGCGGGAGTCCGCATCGCCCGTGAGGCCGCCAAAAGCTTCGATGTGTGGGTGGCCGGATCGGTTGGCCCGCTGGGTACCAGAATCGAACCTTTGGGGAAAACTTCGTTCCAAGAGGCTCGCGAGGCTTTTCGCCAGCAGATTGAGGTGCTGGTCGAGGGCGGTGTCGATCTGCTGATTCTTGAGACTTTCGGATACCTGGAAGAGATTCATCAGGCGATGCTGGCCGTCCGGGATGTGAGCGCGTCGATACCTCTGGTGGCGCAGGTTACCATCGACGAAGACGGCAATTGCCTGGACGGCTCTGACCCGCAGACGTTTGTTCCCAAGCTGGTGGAATGGGGGGCGGACGTGATTGGCTGCAACTGCAGTGTAGGTCCGGTCGCCATGCTCGACGCGATGGAGCGAGTCCGCGCCGCCACTTCCCTACCGCTTACCGCCCAGCCTAACGCAGGCATTCCGCGCTCGGTGGACGGCAGGAATATTTACTTGTGCTCGCCGGAATATATGGCCAGCTATGCCCGCAAATTTGTGGCGGCAGGGGTTCGGCTGGTGGGTGGGTGCTGCGGAACCACTCCAGAGCACATCCGCGTGATGAAGTCAGCGCTGCGCGTGGGCGAGGCGCGAGGAAAAGCGACTCCCAAACCGGCGACGGGCAGCCAGTCTGTGCCGCTGGCAGTTCCTGCTGTGCCGCTGCAAGACCGATCGCTCCTCGGCGCCAAACTGGCTCGGGGTGAGTTTGTAACGATGGTCGAGATCGTTCCTCCGAAAGGGATCGACATTCAGAAGGAGGTCGAGGGGGCGCGGTTCCTGAAGTCGGTGGGCGTGGATGCGGTCAACATTCCAGACAGCCCACGAGCCTCCGCGCGCATGAGCAACCAGGCGCTCTCGCTGCTCATTCAGCGGGAAATCGGCATTGACGCGATTCTGCATTACACCTGCCGCGACCGCAATGTTCTGTGCATTCAGAGTGATCTGCTAGGAGCGGCGGCGGTAGGCATCCGGAATCTCATCTGCATCACGGGCGATCCTCCGAAGATGGGCAATTATCCGGACGCGACCGCTGTATTTGACGTGGACGCCATTGGCCTGGTGAACATTGTGCACAACCTGAACCGCGGGCTCGATCTGGGCGGGAATCCGATCGGAACCGGCACGGGCTTCGTGATTGGCGTGGGAGCGAACCCAGGGCTGACTGATCTGGATGAGGAGATTCGCCGGTTTGAGTACAAGGTCGAGGCCGGGGCGGAGTATGCGGTGACCCAGCCCGTCTTCGACCTCCGTCTGCTGGAAAACTTTCTCAGACGGATCGAGCATTGCCGCATTCCGGTGGTGGCGGGGATTTGGCCGTTGGTCAGCGTGCGCAACGCGGAATTCATGAAAAATGAGCTACGAGTTTCTGTGCCAGACGCGATTCTGGAGCGGATGGCGCGGGCACAGAATCCGGAGGCGGCGCGGGCGGAGGGCGTGGCCATCGCGCGAGAAATGCTGATTGCCGCCCGGCAGATGGTTCAGGGGGCGCAGATCAGCGCCCCCCAGGGGCGTTACAGCTCGGCAGTGGACGTGCTGGAAGCGCTGGGAACCAACGCTCCAGCGGCTTCCTCCTAACGCTCCATGGTCCGGTTGCGGGATTGTTCCCGTAGCGGGACGACATTCTCTATTTATTTTGAGCCTTTCCGTCGAAAAGACTGGACACCGGTCGCGAATAGTTGCATTACAATAAGAGACGGAGCGAAACCCGTTGCCCAAGTTTGAAGAGTGCCTCCAGCGACTAGAGAAAATTGTTCAGGAACTGGAAAAGGGAGAAGTCCCTTTAGAGAAGTCTCTAACACTCTTCGAAGAGGGTATGCAGCTTTCTTCAGCCTGCCGCAAGGAATTGGAACAGGCGGAAGGCAAAGTCGAGATCCTGCTGAAGAAGAACGGGAAGCTTCAAGCTGAACCATTCGAGCCGCTGACAGAAAAGTCGCCTGCACGCCGGTAAATGTGCAGATTTCTGACCGCGATTCGAGAGCTTTAGACGTCTGTGGAGTTGTGGTATCTCTCAGCCCACCCCTGCAGCCCTAGTCGAATGTCGACGTCCGACGTTGACGATAGTTGAAGATCGGGGTAAGTATGGCTCAAAGTGTAGTTGTTCTCGAGCAAGATCCTGGAGTGGCGCGGTCCCTGGCCGGTGGACTTCGACCTCACTTCTCAGTGCATGTAACCCGATCCCGCGAGGAATTGCGAGACAATGTAGTCCGGAACCATCCGGAAGCCGTGGTTCTCAACATCGAGTACTGGCGCCTGACCGATGTCGAGAGTCTGCACCGCGACTTTCCGGCCTTGCCCATCGTCTGCACTCACCGCATTCCTGACGAAGAAATGTGGATGGCTGCGCTCGCCGCCGGCGCCAGTGATGTATGCCCTACCGATGACGTGGCGAACCTGCTGACATCGGTTCTCCGGAGTACGGCGCTTTCGCGCGGTGTGGCCGCCTAGATCAACTTGGTGCAAAATGGACGCCTACGGGCGTCCTTATTTTTTTGTTTTGTGAACACACTTGTGGATAGCCCATTCCCACATCCGTCGCCTTGTTATACTCACTGCTTCATGCTCAAGGAGACTCTCGAACAAGGACAGCTGCTCACCGACGCCGCGCTCGACCGACTCATTCCGCTGGAGACCGAGCATCCGGTCTCGATCCACAAGGCCATGCGCCACAGCGTGTTTGCCGGCGGGAAGCGCCTGCGGCCCGTGCTGTGCATGGAGGCCGGACGCATGGTGGCTGGGTCGTTGCCCGCGCATATCGAAGAACTTGGCGCAGCGCTCGAGATGCTGCACACGTATTCGCTGATTCATGACGATCTTCCGGCACTCGACAACGACGACCTGCGCCGCGGGCGTCCGACCTGCCATAAAGCATTTGGCGAGGCCCTTGCGATTCTGGCCGGAGATGCGCTGCAGACGCAGGCCTACGAAGTTTTGGCAACGTTGAAATGTCCAGCAGAAGCTCGAGTGCGCATCATCGAGGAGATCGCCCGCGGCACGGGCACAATCGACGGGATGATCGGCGGGCAGGTCGTGGACCTCGAAGCGGAACATACCCGGCCGACGAAGGAGATGCTGGAGTACATTCACCGCTCGAAGACGGCTGCTCTAATTGCGGCGAGCCTCGTGAGTGGCGGGTTGTACGCCGGAGCGAAAGCCAGCCAGGTTGCGAAGTTGCGCGCATTCGGATTGGCGATCGGCTTGGCCTTTCAGATTGTGGACGACGTGCTCGACGTAACGCAAACCTCCGAACAACTGGGAAAGACCGCCGGCAAAGATACCGCTTCTGAAAAGGTCACGTACCCGGCACTGTTTGGAATTGAAGCGTCTGAGCGCAAGGCGGATGCGCTGGTGAACGAGGCATTCGCGGAACTGGACAGCTTCGGCGAGCACGCGGAGACACTGAAAGGACTGGCACGTTTTTTAGTGGAGCGGAAGAAGTGAGATCAGCGTTCGCTGCCCCCCCTCTAGAGATCCTCACCATCGCCGCGCATCGCGACGACGTAGAGCAAACCTGCGGCGGCACCCTGCTGAAAGCCGCGCGGCGAGGGCAGCGCACGGGCATTCTCGATCTGACGCAGGGCGAAATGGGAACGCGGGGCACGGCGGAAGATCGTGCGCGCGAAGCCGACGACGCGGCCAAGATTCTGGAAGTTAGTTGGCGAAGGGCGCTGGATCTTCCCGACGGTCGCGTCGAGAACACGTGGGAGAACCGGCTGAAGGTGGCGAGCGTGATTCGGGAGACACGGCCGCGGGTGATCATTCTGCCCTATTGGAAGGGGCGGCATCCCGACCATTACACCGCTTCGGTGCTTGGGTATGAGGCTTGCTTTCTGGCCGGGTTGGCGAAACTTGATCCGCAAAAAGCTCTGAGCTCTCAGCCGTCAGCTGTCAGCAAAGAGAATCCGGGCCTCGGACCGCGAACTTCAGACCTTGCTCCTCATCGGCCATTCAAGATTATTTACGCTACGCTTTATTACGATATCCGGCCCTCGTTTGTCGTTGATATCAGCGAACAGTTTGAAGGAAAGTTTGCTTCCATTCTGGCTTACAAATCGCAATTCAGCGACCAGGATGCGGGCAAGGACCTGTTCCCTGCCCGTGATGAGATTCACGCCCGCGTGGAAGCCATGGCGCGTTTTTACGGCATGCTCGGTGGCGTGACCTACGCGGAGCCATTCCTGCAGAAAGAAGTCGGCCTCATCGACGACTTGTTGGCCATTCCGGTCAAATCCATTTAGGATTGCTGAACCCAATTGCTTCTCGAGGAGAACTCGCAAATATGGCCCGTTTTGTCTTCATCTTCGTTACCGCACTGGTAATGGCGGCCACGGCCGCAGCCCAAGGTGGAACCTGGCAGATCGATCCCAATCACACGGCAGCGCAGTTTTCTGTACGCCATCTTGGAGTGTCCACAGTGCGAGGCGCATTCACGAAAGTGACCGGGTCGGCCCAGCATGATCCCGCGGACCCGTCGAAGGATACTCTCGAAGCCACGATCGACGCCAATTCGGTGGACACGCGCGTGGAAATGCGCGACAACGATTTGCGCAGTGCGCGCTTTTTCGATGTGCAGAAATATCCGACCATCACTTTTCATTCCAAGCAGACGAAAGTGTCCGGGCCCGGGAAGTTGTTGATCACGGGCGCGCTGACGATTCACGGCGTGACCAAGGAAGTCGTGCTCGACGTGGATGGGCCGTCGGCTCCAATCAAAGATCCGATGGGCAAAGGGCAGCGTATGGGTGCGTCCGCAACAACCAAAGTCAACCGCCAGGATTTCGGGGTAAGTGCCCTGCCGGGCGCCGTGGGAGACGAAATCACCATCACCATTGACGTGGAACTGATTCAGCCGTCAAAGTAACGAGCGATGGCGACTATTTCTTAACTGCGACCGCCAAGCCGTCGCGGATGGGCAGAATGGTGGTGTAGAACTCCGCCGCGTCGTAGAGCTTGCGATTGAACTCGAGGATGGCCTTAGTCCTGGCATCGGCCACATTCTTTTCGGCAACGCGTCCGCTCCAGAGCACATTGTCGGTGATGAACAGCCCGCCGTTGCGTAAACGCGGCGCAACCAGGCGCAGCACGCGCGGGTAATCTTCCTTGTCGACGTCGTTAAAGATGATGTCAAATTCCTGCTTCTGTTCCGACAGGTACTCCAGCGCATCCCCGGTGTGCAGCGTGATGCGACTCGAAACTCCGGCGCGCGCGAAGTAACCGCGGGCGCGGTCTACGTTTTTTGAATCTCCGTCGGTGTAAATCACTCGCCCCTTTTCGCCCACCGCCCGAGCCCACCAAATCGTCGAATATCCGATGGCCGAGCCAAGTTCGAACACCGTATGGGCATTAATCATCAGAGCCAGTTGCTGCAAAACGCGCGCCACTGCCGGGCCCACGATAGGCACGTTATGCGCGGTCGCATAATCTTCCATCTCGGCCAGCACCGGGTCGCGTTTGGGCAGCATGGAATACAAGTAGTCATCGACCGGCCCCGCGGTGGTGAAGTTGTGGTGACGCCAACTGGCTCTATCGTCTTTCTTCTTGCTCTGAGTCACAGGCCTGCCTTTCGAAATTATCGTCGTGTTCATGATCGTCTTCAACCACCGATCGTGACGCCCGGCTTCATTTCCACGACCTCGACGCCGGGGGCCAGTTTCTTCAATTCGCTCGGAGTTCCGGTGAGCAATGGGAATGTGCCAAAGTGCATGGGGATGACCGTCTTCGGCTTCAGCAGATTGCAGGCGTACGCCGCTTCCCGCGGCGACATCACAAATCGGTCCCCAATCGGCAGCATGGCGATCTCGGGGGCATAGAGATCGCGAATGATCGCCATATCTCCAAACACGGCGGTGTCGCCCGCGTGATAAATCTTCAGGCCGCTGGCGAACTCAATCACATAGCCGCAGGCTTCGCCGCCGTAGACAATCTTGTCACCATCGGAGATGCCGCAGGAATGATCGGCGTGCACCATGGTGACTTTGATATCTCCCACAGTCTGCGTTCCCCCTTTATTCATGGGGGAAGTCTGCTTAGCACCTTTTTTCTCCATCCACCCACAGAGTTCGAAGATCCCGACCACGACTGGATTGTGCTGCTTGACGACTTCGACGGCGTCTCCGATGTGGTCGAAGTGACCGTGGGTGCAAAGCAGGATGTCAACCTTCTTCACTTTCTTTTCTGCCTCCGGGCACATGGGATTCCCCATGATCCAGGGATCGATGATGATCGTCTTACCGCCGGCGGTCTCAATACGGAAAGTCGAATGTCCTAACCAGGTAAGTTTGATGCCTTTCAAATTCATGCTGCGTTTGGCTCCTACTTCTCGCTTTTTCATAAATCAGCGTTCCTAGTTTAATATGAAACGCCATGGCAGAACTCAAGGTGCTGATTTCGCGGCAGGACATTGCAAAGCGCGTGAGCGAACTGGGCGCGCAGATCACGAAAGACTTTGCCGGAGAATCGGTCATTCTGGTCGGGGTGCTCAAAGGCGCGGCCATCTTTCTCTCGGATCTGGCGCGGCATATCGATCTCGACTCCACTTTCGATTTCATAGGAGTCTCCAGCTACGGCAACCGCCCCAGCCCAACCCAGGAACTCAAGAGCGGATGGGACTCGACCGGTGAAGTGAAGTTGACAAAGGATGTGGATCAGTCGATGAAAGACAAGAATGTAATTGTGGTGGAAGACATCCTCGATACCGGGCTGACGCTGACGGTTCTCAAAAAACTGCTCATGGCGCATCAGCCGCGGACATTGAAGATTGCGGCATTGCTCGACAAGCCGTCGCGACGCAAGCTTCCGCTCGAAGGCGACTACGTCGGGTTCAAGATTCCCGACGAATTTGTAGTCGGCTACGGCCTTGACTACGCGGAGAAGTATCGCAACCTCTCCGACATTTGCATAGTGCCTAGAGAATAGTTTCCGCAAGCAGACCGCAGAAAGTGGCAAACCGCCTTTCTGGCTGCCGCCCCTTCCAAGCTAGGGGAAAGCGGCTGCTATCATACCAGCGATGGGTTCTGTCATTTCCAAGCTGGATCGTTTGCCGGTCGAGTCGCTGCTGCTCGACGTCGCCGACGTGCTAGCCACATCACTCGACCTGGATACGACCGTGCGCCGGGTGGCGGAGGTCGTTCGCAAAGTCATCGATTACGAGATTTTTGCCATTCTGCTGCTTAACGAAAAAACCCAGGAACTGCGCTTCCGCTTTCAAGTGGGCTATCCGCCGGAATTCGCCGAGCGGAGCCGGATCAAAGTGGGCGAGGGAGTCACCGGGCAGGCGGCTCAACTGCGGCAGGCGGTTCTGATTGACGACGTTACTCAAGACCCGCGCTATATTGAAGCTGTTCCCAACGTGCGCTCGGAACTTGCCGTTCCGCTGATCACCAAGAACCGCGTTATCGGCGTGATTGATATCGAGGCGCGCGAGCCCGGCTATTTCAACGAAGAGCATGTCCGCGTGCTCACGCTAGTCGCCTCGCGCATGGCGGCAGGCATAGAAAACGCACAACTCTACACGCGGACCACGAAGCAGGCGCGCATTCTGCTGCTGCTCAATGAAATTGCGCGCGAACTGACTTCAATTCTGAATCTGGACGAGTTGCTCGGCCGCATCGCAGAATTGGTTCGGCGATTGATTGACTACCAGATGTTCAGCATTCTCCTGCTCGATGCTTCCGGCGAGAAACTGCAGCACCGTTTCTCACTGCGCTTCAACGAAAATATTCATCTCAAGCATGAAATACCGCTGGGGCGAGGATTAGTGGGCGCTGCTGCGGAGAGCCAGCAGGCGGTACTCGTATCCGACGTCACAAAGGATCCGCGCTACGTTCAGGCAAATCCCGAAACCCGATCCGAACTGGCGGTCCCACTCGTCTATAAGGGCAAAGTGATTGGCGTACTCGACCTGGAGCACACGCGGCGAGGTTTTTTTACCGAAGAGCATCAACGCACCATGACGACTCTGGCCGCGCAAATTGCGATCGCTGTCGAGAATGCGCGCCTGTACGAAGAAATCGAGCGGCAGGAGCGGCGACTGGAGCGCGATCTGGCTCTGGCCCGGGAATTGCAGGGACGGCTGCTGCCGCCAACGAATCCCAAGCTCGCTCATCTGGACGTCGCCGCGAAGTTCGTTCCTGCACGAGCCATCGGCGGCGACTTATATGACTTCATTCCGTATTCGATGTCGCGGCTTGGCATCGTGATTGGCGACGTCAGCGGAAAAGGCGCACCCGCAGCCATTTATGCGGCACTGGTGAGCGGAATTATTCGCTCGCACGCTCCGATTGAGCCGGGGCCGGCGGAGATGCTTTCCGCAGTGAACCTATCGCTAGCCGAACGCCGCATCGAGGCGCAGTTCGTTTCAATCATTTACGCCGTGTGGGACGATGAGCACCGTACCCTGGCGGTCGCGAACTCGGGCCTTCCCCGCCCCATTTATGTTCACGGCAAGGAGGAAGTGATCGAGGCCGTCGAAGCCACTGGTTTACCCCTCGGCCTGTTTGACGAAGCCGACTACGATGAATTCAAGTTCCGCATGAAGCCCGGGGATATGTTCGTGTTCTTCAGCGACGGCATTCTCGACGCCCGCAACCGCAAGGGCGAACTATTCGGGCGCGGACGGGTCGAAAAAATCATCGCGGAGTGCGAGGGAAAATCGGCAACCTGCGTCGTGGATTCGCTTTTCAAGGCGGCCGCCGAACACTCCGCAGGCGTCGAAACTTTCGATGATCAGACGGTAGTCGCCATCCGGGTGCGCGGCGGCACGCACACCCCCCCAAAGAAAAAATGACCTCGCGTAGTCAGAAACCAGTAGCCCGCCCCCCCGGATTCGTCTATCGCGAGTCGAAACGCGGCATCTTTCGACGAGGCGGACAGTTTGTCCTGCACTGCGAAGACGTGGCCCTGCCGAAACTGGCCGAGCAGCACGGCACGCCACTTTATGTCTACTCGGCAACTACGATTCGCGAGCGCTACGACGCATTCGACGCCGCGTTCCGTGACCTGCCGCATACCATCTGTTATTCCGTCAAAGCAAATTCCAACTTGACCATTCTGCGAATGTTGGCCAGGAAGGGATGCGGATTCGACGTCGTCTCTGGCGGAGAACTGGAACGCGTGCTCACCGCGGACGGAAAGGCTGCGAAGAGAGTCGTATTCTCCGGTGTGGGAAAGACGCGTGAGGAACTGGCCGCGGCGCTAAAGGCGGGAATCATGCTTTTTAACGTCGAGAGCGAGTCGGAACTGTGGGCGCTCGCGGAGTGCGCTGGTCGCCTGCGCAAGAGGGCGCCGGTGGCGCTGCGGGTAAATCCCGACGTCGCCGCCGAAACTCATCCCTACATTTCTACGGGCTTGCACAAGCACAAGTTCGGAGTGCCCATCCGCGATGCCCGGGCGCTATACGCCGAAGCGTCGGGGGCGCGCTATGTCAAGGTCTGCGGAGTGAGCGTTCACATTGGTTCTCAGATCACGGATGTCGCGCCGTTCGGCGAGGCCATGACGCGCGTCGCTGATCTGGTTCGCGAACTCCGTGAAGATGGGCACCGTATTGACTATATCGACGCGGGTGGTGGGCTGGGTATTGCCTACGAAAAGGCGCACACCGATGAGTTCTCGGTCGATGCGGCGGCGTATGCGCGGGCGCTGACCGCGCCTTTGCGTGGCTTGAACGTGTGGCTGCTTCTGGAACCCGGCCGGTCAATCATAGGCCCAGCGGGCGTTTTGCTCACCTCGGTCGTCTATCGCAAAGCGAATGACGGCAAGCGGTTTCTGGTGGTCGACGCGGCCATGAACGACTTGATCCGGCCCGCGCTCTATGGCGCCTATCACGAGATCGTCCCTGTCGGTCAAAGTGCGGAGTCGGTGACGAAGTCGGAAGTTACCGACATCGTCGGTCCAGTGTGTGAGACCGGAGATTTCTTTGCCCGCGACCGCGAATTGGCGGTGGTCGACGAAGGATCTCTGCTGGCGATTCTAGATGCCGGGGCTTACGGAATGGTTCAGGCGTCGAACTACAATACTCGTCCGCGCCCGGCGGAAGTGCTTGTCTCAGGCAAGTCAGCGAAGGTAATTCGACGGCGGGAAAGAGTGTCGGACTTGCTGCGCGCTGAGTTGTGAGCACGTCTCTTCGCTACGGCTCATAAACCCTCATTTTTGCCGTTCTCCCCACTTTAGCTTGGTGCGGAGCACATGAAAAAAGTCGGTGCCGGTGCGGAACAGATTCACCTGATGCTCGGAGCGGCGGCACCGCACCCGGTCGCCGTCGCACAGATCGAGACCCGGCTGTCCATCCAGGCTCAGATAGGCGACCTCTTGCTCGCTGCGCAGGAGCACTTCAATCTCCACCGAATCCGGCACTACCAGCGGGCGATGCGTCAGAGAATGCGGTGCGACAGGCGTTACCACGAAGGCCTTGACAGTTGGCATGAGCACAGGCCCACCAGCGGATAGAGAATATGCCGTCGAACCAGTCGGTGTGGCCACGATCATGCCGTCTGCCCGATAGCTGGAGACGAACTCCTTGTCAATGTAGAGATCGTAGGTATTAAGGCGAGCAAGCGCGGTTTTATTTACTACTGCGTCATTGAATACCAGGTAAGTGCCGCGAACCTCGTCTCCACGCAACAACTCGACCCGCATGAGTGAGCGATGTTCGACGGCAGCGCGTCCTTGCCCGATTGCTTCGAGCATGGGGTAGAGCGACTGTAGCGGCACTTCGGTCAAGAATCCGAGCGACCCCAGGTTGACGCCAAGCAGCGGAACATCGATTGCTGCCGTAACTCGCGCAGCCGACAACAGTGTTCCATCGCCGCCAAGCACAACCACAAGATCGAGCGGATGCGACGCCATTTGCGCGCGCGGCACGATCTCTTGCCCATTGGTATATCTGGACGTTTCCTGATCGATGATGACTTTGTAGCCGTGCTCAGTGAGCCAAGTGAGGAGCCCGGGAATAATCTGCGCGACATGAGGGCGATCGGGCCGCGAAATGATGGCGGCGGTTCTCTGGGAAGATGCTTGCGGGCTGGCCATTGGCATGATGAAAGAAAGATTGTACAGAATTCGTGAGCTTTCACCACAGAGGACGCCGAAGATATCAGCGATTAGAAGACGCCGTGGAGAAGGAACTCGCGATTGCCTTCGGCGCCGAGAATTGGCGACTCGATTGTATCGGTCCGTACGGCGCCCAGACTCTGGAGCGCGGTCCTCACTTTCTCCACGGCGGCAAACTGGGCGGCTTCATCGCGCACAATGCCTCCCTTGCCCACATATTCCCTGCCCGCTTCGAACTGCGGCTTCACCAGCACGACGATTTGCCTTCCCCGGCGTTTGTCCGGCGATTCCGGAAAGGCGGCGGCAATCACGGCAGGAAGAACCAGAGTCGCGGAGATGAAGGAAACGTCCATTGCGATGAGATCGACAGTAACGCCGACCGCTTCACGCGTCAGATAGCGAGCGTTGGTTTTTTCCAGGAGCCGGATCCGTGCATCCTGCCGAAGTCCGAAGTTCATCTGACCGTAGCCCGTATCCACCGCGACGACTTCCGAGGCGCCATGCTGAAGAAGACAATCGGTAAACCCTCCGGTGGACGCACCAATATCAAGACAGATCTTTCTCGTAACGGAGATATTCCAGTGTTCGAGGGCACGTTCCAACTTGAGCCCGCCGCGGCTGACGTGCTTTAGATCTTCCCCGAGCAGGCGAATCACGCACTCCGCAGAGACCTGCGCGCCCGCTTTCTCGAGTTTCTGATTATCCACGAGCACCTTGCCCGCAAGAATTAGAGCTTGTGCTCGCTCGCGCGAGGCAGCCAGCCTGCGGTCCACAAGAAGTCTGTCGAGTCTAACTTTCAAAAATTGTTTTACCCGCCAGTCCTACCACGAAAGTGCCAGCACCCGCTTCAGTGCAAAGTGTTGAAGCATCGCTCGGTGAATCACTTACGAAGGTACTTCGTTGCTTTTCCACAGCATTTTCCACGGACATGTTGAAAACTTCGGCCCGCAGAATGCCTCAATGATCTGCCAAGAAGCGATCCGCCGGGCACTGATCCCACGAACAAAAGCCGCCCAAAACGAGGGCGGCTCTTCAAATCTTCGCTTGCTCCCAGACTATCCGGCAACTTCTTCCAAGAGCTTCTGATCGATGTCGAAGTTGGAGTGCACGTTCTGCACATCGTCGTGTTCTTCGAGCGCTTCCATCAGGCGGATCATGGTATTGGCCGCGGCGCCTTCCAGCTTGATGTAGTTCTGCGGAATCATGGCAACGCTGGCAGATATGGGCTCAATACCAGCTTTTTTCACGGCCTCCAGCACCGTTTCGTAGGCGGAAGTGTCGGTCAGGATTTCCCAATTGTCGCCATCATCATTCAAATCTTCCCCGCCAGATTCGAGAACGATGTTCATCAAGTCGTCCTCTTTCGCAGCGGTCTTGGGGATGAGGATGTCGCCTTTCTTGTGGAACATCCACGAGACGGCGCCGGCTTCGGCCATGTTGCCGCCGTTTTTGCCGAAGACGTGACGGATCTCGCTCACCGTGCGGTTGCGGTTGTCGGTGTTAATGTCGAGCAAGATCGCGACGCCGCCCGGTCCGTAACCCTCGAGCGAGAATTCCTCGTAGGTGGCGCCGGGCAATTCGCCTGTGCCCCGCTGGATGGCGCGCTTGATGTTGTCGGCGGGCATGTTCTCCGCCTTAGCCGCGACGATGGCGCCGCGCAGCCGCGGGTTGGAATCAGGATCGCCGCCGCCGTTCTTTGCGGCAATGCTGATTTCCTTGATGAGACGGGTGAAAATCTTGCCGCGCTTGGCGTCGAGCGCGCCCTTCTTGTGCTTGATTGTGGCCCATTTTGAATGGCCAGACATGGGTAGACCTCGTATCTAAAGATCTTGGATGGCGCAGGATTCGCCTTCAGAGGAGATCACAGGATTGCCTCGATATGGATGCAGGCGAATTTGAATTATAGCACGGACCTGCGGCCAGATTATAGGCATATTGATGGAAACTACGGTGAGCGCTTGCAGCCCGCTCAGTGAGTGTTCGGACGTTTTTCAACAAACATCGGAAGTCAGGCCGATTGCTGAGGCGGTGCAACGAGAGGGAGTACATAGGGAGTACTATGAAGATCGTTTATGGTTTGCATGGCAGAACGTTTCGCCGAAGATTCGCGCCTTGGCTGTTAATGCTCTTGTGTGGATCGATGACCGCTTGTGGCGGCACTTCTAGCGACACATGCATGATCACTACCGGTATCACTCCGCAGAACGCAACGTCTGACCACGGCACTGTACCCGGAAATGAGGTGCAGTTTTCGCTATCATCCACGGTGAAGGGCAACTGCCCTTTAATAGCGGACTTTGTTGGCGTATGGTCAACCTCTGACCCGGTGAATACCAGCATCGGCAATCAAGCTCCGACCCAAGGGCTGGCGACCTGCCTGAGTGCGACCCCCACCCCGGCAACGATCAGTAACTCCGGCACCATTCGCGGACACGCCTTCCCATCTGCGACTCTCGTCTGCAAATGACGGTAACTGTTGCGACAAAGGCCAAGCACTCAATAAGAATTGCCGCTCGCCCGCCCCCCAGCTCACCATCGTTCCCCAATCCTAGGCAGGGACAGCAACCCCGTGTATAGGCTCTGGACTCTTGACTGTGTGCGCCATGGCACCTAACATGCCAAGCAAACACTGCGCTTACGTAATCACTTATGGCTGGCCAGCTCCTGGGGCACTACCGGGTCCTCGAAAAGATTGGTTCGGGAGGGATGGGCGAGGTCTTTCGCGCGCGCGACGAAAGGCTGAGGCGCGTTGTTGCGTTGAAGTTGATACGCCCCGCCTCCAGCGACAATCCTGACCATTTGCGGCGCTTCGAACAGGAAGCGCGGGCCGCAGCCGCCCTGAATCATCCCAACATCCTTGCCATTTACGACGTCGGCTTCGAAGGCACTGTGCCCTACATTGTCTCGGAACTGCTTGAGGGCAAGAACCTGCGCCAGCGTTTACTAGGAGGCCCAATCCCCGTGCGGGAAGCCGCCGATTATGCCCTCCAGATCGCACAGGGCCTCACGGCCGCGCATGAGCGGCTCATTGTGCATCGCGATCTCAAGCCGGAAAATCTCTTTCTGACCAACGACGGGCGCGTCAAGATTCTGGATTTCGGGGTAGCCAAGCTGCAGACTCCGGCGGACGACGATCGCTCCATCGAAAGCATGACCACGGTGACCAAGCATGGAGCCATGATCGGCACCGTCGCTTACATGTCCCCGGAGCAACTGCGGGGCAAGACCGTGGATCACCGCAGCGACATCTTCAGTTTCGGCGCGATTCTCTACGAAATGATGGCCGGATCCCGCGCGTTTCGTGGCGAAACCGAAGTCGACACCATGACCGCCGTCCTGCGCGAAGAACCGGCCAGCGCGAATTTGGAAGAAGCTGCGATCCCGCCGGGATATCAGGACGTCGTCAAACATTGCCTGGAAAAAGATCCGGAGAACCGTTTCCAGTCCGCCAAAGATCTGGGCTTCGCGTTGCAGACTCTCTCAGGGTCTTCGCCTGTCCGGGTGGCTCCTTCTGCCAAGACCAAAACGCGTCGTGCTCGTGTGCTACCTTGGACCCTTGTGGCAGTGCTGGCAGCGGCGACGGCGCTTCTGGCAGTTACCCAACTACTCCACACCCCGGCCCCGCCTCCGGCCTATCGTCGCTTAACTTTTGAAGCGGGCACGGTATATTCGGCGCGCTTCGCACCAGACGGTCAGTCCATCGTCTACAGCGCCGCGTGGAACGACAAATCAGTGCAGCTTTTCTCCACGGTGGGAAACTCTCTTCTGGCCCAGCCGCTGAATTTGAGCGACGCCAATCTGTTGGCCATTTCACTCAACAACGAACTCGCAGTCGTGCTGCACGGCACCCACAATGGTCAACTGGAAAGCATAGGCGGAATGCTCGCTCGTGCGCCGCTGGCGGGAGGATCCCCAAAGGAACTGCTGGCAGACGTGCGCTGGGCGGACTGGGATGCTCATGGCAACTTGGCGGTGGTGAATTATGTCGACGGTCACAGCCGTCTGGAATATCCCATCGGCAAGGTGCTGTACCAGAGTAGTGGATGGATCAGTAACCTGCGTTTTTCTCCCCAAGGCGACAAGATTGCGTTCATGGATCACCCCGCGCTCTGGGACAATCGCGGGGCGGTCTGCGTCATTGATCTGGCGGGGCATGTTCAGACTCTCACAGCGGAATATGAGTCCGAGCAAGGACTTGCCTGGCACCCGAACGGAAAGGAAATCTGGTTCACGGCCGCCGAAAAAGGCACGAACCTGAATTTGCTGGCGATAAGTTTGTCTGGCAAAGTCCGCACCGTCCTGGACTTGCCCATGGGAATCACACTGCAAGATATAGCCCCTGACGGCCGCGTCCTGGTCGCGTTGAACTCCAAGCGCCTGGCGATGGCGTTCAGCACTCTGGGCAGTAAGGAAGATGTGGAACTATCCTGGCACGACTGGAATGTCGCCAAGGGTATTTCGCCCGACGGGAAGTTTGTGCTGTTTGAAGATGCGAGCGAAGCCGCAGGACCAGGGTATACCGTAGCGCTGCGAAAGTTGGACGGCACGCTTCCGGTTCGTCTTGGCGAAGGCAGCGCGGGCGGACTCTCGCCGGATGGGAGGTGGGCGATCTCCGTTTCCACCAGCCTGCCACAACAAATAACGCTGCTGCCCATCGGCGCCGGCCAGCCTCGTTCCGTCGACATCAGCGGATTGGAACATATCCAGAGCGGATGGGCCCGCTTCCTTGCGGATGGGCAAAGGCTCATCGCCAATGGCAACGAGAAGGGACATGCGACCCGGTGCTATGTGTTGGACTTGGCGGGCGGAACACCGAAGGCCGTGACACCGGAGGGAACTGTATGCGGCCCATCGTCGCCCGACAGCCGATTCGTCGTCGGAGTTGGACCGAATTCCGCCGTCGCCATCTATCCCATAGGAGACGGCTCACCCCGTCTAATCCCCAGACTGGAGGCGGGCTTCCTGCCGGTGCAATGGTCGAGCGACGGTTCCGTGCTCTACGGCTATCACATGGGCGAACTCCCTAGCCGAATCTATAAGGTTGGGATCGACAGCGGTAAGCAAACCCTAGTCCAGGAGTTACGGCCAGAAGTTACAGCAGGAGTTGTGATGGTGGCTCCGGTGGTAGTAAATCGCGATGGAACACGATTTGCCTATAGCTATAGTCAGACCTTGTCGGTTCTGTATCTCATTTCCGGCCTGCGCTAGCGGCCGACTAAAACCTTTTTCCTCTCAATCCAGAGGCCCTGCGAAGTCACTTCCAACATAATGAAAGAAGATTGAAGTAGACGTCTGTCTCTCGCCAAGAGGGTCGCGGTAGTGGGGCAATCGAGTTCCGCGGTAAGCGAGACCGTCTCCCAGCGCCTGGTAGACCGTGACCGTGCCGTTGGGAGTATTCAGCCGAATGGGCCACGGCGTCGCCAGCGGGGGCTCGGGGGAAAAATCCAGGCAAAGCGTAACGCTGAACTCACATTGCTCCCGGTCAGTGTGCTTTTTCAGCTCTGCTCCGCTCAGGTACGAGGCGAGATAGACGTACGACGGTTTGAGGGACTCCCCGGCAATAGCGCTCAGAGTAGCCGCGATGTCGTGGTGGAAGAAACGCGCCACTGGCTCGTTATAGGCGACATAACGACGCGGGCTTTGCCCATCACCCAGCCGGATCGCGCCAGTGCGAATCAGACAGCGATAATAGCGGCGCAAAGCAGCAAGATGAAACGGATGGACCAAGTCGCCGATTGGCGCGTAGCCTTTCTCGCGAAAGCTCAGAGACGCCTTCCTGACACTTTCTTCGCGCTTACGATCGCGCTGATCGGCTCGGTCTTCAGGCAGCAGGATACCCGCTGCGGTCAACAAGCAGCCGCGTGCTCTCCGGCACTGACGATGGCACCGGTTCATTCGCATGTAGACCTTGTAGCACGCCCTCCAGTTGCTGGCCGAGCCAGAATGGAAGCAGATTTCCAGTGGTCGGGTTACGCACCCATGCGATCGTTCCCAGAGCGAATCCAGAGAGTAACGCCTTCCGGGACGCAAGTTCAGCCGGTATTTGCCCCGCAGCACACAAAATGCACTCCGGATTCAGGTAAAGAGGTTGATCCCGATTTTCTCGAAAGCCCAATGACCGGAGCACGCGCTGCGGGATCAAGTGCAGCGGCAGTTCATCCAGCAGGCAATAGAAGCGATCGGGAGGAAGGGTCGCGGTATAGGAGTGCCGCGACACCGCTTCACTGGACACTCCCGCCATCAGGATTGTCATCCACTGCAGCCACGCCGAATTATCTAACGACGAAGCCATCCGTTTAGAGTAAAGCGGCTGTCGGCGAAGAGCTGCGATGCGCAACTCACTGGAGTGATCTCGTGCAGCAATTCGCACGGAAAAAAGACGATCTGGTTCTGCTGCGGAACGATCGTCTGGTAACTGCCTTCGCTAACGTAAGTGCCTCCTTCCAAGCGCGCGTCGTGAATCCGCAGTTCGCCACCTTCGAACTGCCGGGGCTCGCGATGGAAGAAGTAGACAAAGGTCAGGTGTCGCGAGGCCACGCGATCGCTGCCGTTGTCACTGTGGAAGTGGAAGAAATCCCCATCGTTGCTGGCGGTGAGCTGGACCTCGACGTCGGCAATACAAAACTCCTCCATGCCGAGTTTATCCAGAACCTGCGGCAACATAGCCTTGATGCGTGCCAGCATCAAGTCCTGGTGATGCGCCAAGTCCATCAGCACGCGGGAGCGGCGGTGTTCATAGTTAACAATGCCGCCATCCGCACTGGGAGAGACCACTTCGCTGGCGCTGAAGTCGGCTTCGTGTTCAATCGTGAAACGCGTGAGTTCCTCAAGCTCCTGCGGTGCGAGGAACTCATCCAGAACGACGCATTTCGCCGGCAAGGCAGCCGGCCGTTCGGCGATGGCCGCGCTGGTTTCCGAAACGACCGTAGTGCGAACGGAGCTTGGCGGCTGCGGTTCCTTCTGCGGCGCTCGAACGCCTGGCCCTGGCCCCGTCGACGGCGGTTGCGGTTCTCCCGGTGTACGCATCGGTGCACCCGGCGGTTGCGGTGCCTTCTGCGGCACTTTAACACCCGGTCCCGGCCCCTGCGACGGCGGTTGCGGTTCTCCCGGTGTACGCATCGGGGAACTTGGCGGTTGCGGCGCCTTGTGCGGCGCTTTAACACCCGGCCCCGGTCCCTGCGAGGGAGGCTGCGGTTCTCCTGGGTTTTTCGGTCCAGCGAAGATATCCGGCATCCGCACTCCCGCCGAATCAGCGAGCGGCAGTGCGCTGTCCTCCAGAAGGCGTTCAACAATGCTGCCGCCGAGAACGGCGAAGGCGCGTTGCGCTACGGTTTCGCCAACGGCCGAAGCAATGACCGCCCTGACCGCTTCCTGGGTTTCCTGGTTCTCGCGAGTTGCAGTCTTAGCATGCTGTAGAAGAGTCGCCAGCAGCGCGCGTTCCTGCGCGCTAAGAATCCGCTCGTCCCGCATTAATGTTTCTGAAAAAGAATCTAGAATCTGCTTCGGAGTCATCGGAGACACGCCTCCCCGCGTGCATGCGTCACGATTAGGTTGAAGGCCCGCGCTACAAGGGAAGAAGCACAGACGATATACCGAGAGGCTGTTGATAACCAAGAGAATTCTGTGAACCTCGGCTTCCACAGGGAGGAAACTACCGGTTCGCCATGGCGCCGACCATTGACTGGAATATTTTCATTCCGTCAGTGCAGCCCAGTTCCGGCTCGGCCGAGCGCTCGGGGTGTGGCATCATGCCCACTACATTGCCTCCGGGACTGCAGATGCCGGCAATGTTATCCAGAGATCCGTTGGGATTCGCCGATGCAGCGATTTCGCCGGCGGGGGAGCAATAGCGGAACACGACACGATTGTCGCGGTGCAATGTCTCGAGAGTTGTGGGATCGCAGAAGTAGTTGCCTTCCATGTGGCCGATTGGGACGGTCAACACTTCCCCCATCGCGCACGCATTGGTGAATGGAGTCTCCACATTTTCTACCCGCACTTGTACCGGCTTGCAGACATACTTAAGGCCAACGTTGCGCATCAAGGCGCCGGGCAGAAGCCCCGACTCGCAAAGGATCTGGAAGCCGTTGCAGATGCCAAGCACCAAGCCGCCGGCCTCGGCGAACTTGCGGACCGATTCCATCACCGGCGAGAACCTGGCAATCGCGCCGGTTCGCAGGTAATCCCCGTAAGCGAAACCTCCGGGCACGATGACGGCATCACAGTTCTCCAAGTCGTGCGATTCGTGCCACAGGAACGTGACCGGCTGTTTGGCGACTTGCTGAATCGTCCAGAAGGCATCGTGATCGCAGTTCGAACCCGGAAAGTTAATGACGCCGAATTTCATTGCGGTCCTCGGTTGCAGGAATTTGAGCTTAGTCTAACACGCTCGCCAAAACCAAATTCGCGACGAGTTCGCGCTCCTTGGAACTATTAAACTCAATAAGTTAGAAACCCTTCGACGCGTGACCGGAACGGCCGGGCACAAGGCAGATGCGGTCCCTAGGATCGTCCGAAATATCGCCACTGTGATCGCGCGCATAGACAACACTCTACTTCCGTGGTTCTATCCCCTTTCTAAGGGCGCACGGAGATTTCTTGACTTGCGAAAGCGTTGACTGTATTGTCTCGACGCATAAGTTGTGCGCTCTACAAGTTGGTATAGCTCGCCCCGCGATAGCTTGGCGGCCTCCGCGTTCCCCCTTCAGGCTGGCAACTTCCGCGGTACAAGAACCTCTACAGAGGTATAGCGCCCATGCAGCCTACTCGTCTTCATTTCCCAAGTCTCGTCTCAGTTTTTTTCATTTTCCTGACCATCCTGGCCCCGAATCCCGTCTGGGCGGTGAACTTTCAAACTGTCTCGCCGGATGAACTGAAGATGACCAGCGAGCCCAAAGCTCCGGGAGCGCCTGCTGTGATTCTGTTCCGCGAGGTCGATCGCGACGACCGCGGCCAGGCCGCTCACGAAGATGTGTACCTCCGTATCAAGATCCTGACCGAAGAAGGCCGCAAGTACGCCGACATCGAAATTCCTTTCTGGAAAGACCAAGGCAGCGTGATCAACATTCATGCGCGGACGATCAAACCCGATGGTTCCATCGTCAACTTCAGCGGCAAAGTGTTCGACAAGTCGATCGTCAAGGCCCGCGGCGTGAAGTACATGGCCAAGACACTCACGCTGCCCGATGTCGAGATCGGCGGGATCCTCGAGTACTACTACACCACCGACTTCAGCGAAAAATATATCTTCGACTCGCACTGGATCCTCAACGACGAACTGTTCACCAAGCGCGCAAAGTTTTCGCTCAAGCCCTACGCCAGTGAGTACGTTCCTATGAGCGTGCGATGGACCTGGCACAACCTACCGCCCGGCACCGCGCAGCCGGCGGAGGCGCCTAACCGGGTCATCAACCTGGAAGTGGCTGACGTTCCCGCCTTCCACTCAGAAGACTACATGCCGCCTGAAAACGAGGTGAAGTCTCGCGTCGATTTTATCTATAGCGAAGGCACTCTCGAGAAAGATCCCGAACAGTATTGGAAGAAACTGGACAAGAAACTCAACGAGCAACTGGAGAGCTTCATCGGAAAACGCAAGGCCATGGAACAGGCCGTTGCTGGGATTGTGGCGGCGGGCGATTCCCCCGACGTAAAGTTGCAAAAGATCTACGCCCGAGTCCAGCAACTGCGAAACACCTCGTACGAAGTGGAAAAGAGCCAACAGGAGCAAAAGCGCGAAAAGGAGAAGGATCCTGGGAACGTCGAGATGGTATGGAAGAAACAATACGGCACCGGCGGAGAACTGACCTGGCTCTTTCTTGGCTTGGCCCGGGCTGCGGGATTCGAAGCCTACGGAATGTGGGTACCCGACCGTCGAAATTACTTCTTTAATCCGCAGACAATGGAAAGCCGGCGTCTCGACAGCAATGTTGTGGTGGTGAAGCTGAACGGGAGGGAGGTCTTTTGCGATCCTGGAGCGGCCTTTACTCCCTTTTGCATGTTGCCTTGGGTCGAGACCGGAGTGAAGGGACTGAAGCTCGACAAAGACGGCGGCTCTTGGCTTCAAACCTCGCTTCCCACCAGTGAAGAGTCCCGCGTTCAGCGCAAGGGGGAATTGAAGCTCAACGATACCGGGGATCTCGAGGGGAAACTAACGATCACCTTCACCGGGTTGGAGGCATCGCATCGACGGGTGGAGGAGCGCATGGCCGACGACGCCGAACGCAAGAGATTCCTGGAAAACGAAGTCAGGGAGTCGATTCCGGTCGCGTGCGAAGTGGAACTCATTAATCAACCGGACTGGAAGAGTTCGAGTCCTCCGCTGATCGCGGAGTATACGCTCAAAGTCCAGGGATGGGTATCCGGGGCCGGACGCCGAGCTCTCTTGCCCGTCGGACTTTTTGGCGCTCCGGAAAAACATCTGTTTGACCACGCCGATCGGGTTCATCCGATCTATTTTGAGTACCCGTTCCAGCGTGTCGACGACGTGAGCATCGAATTGCCCCTCGGCTGGCAGATCACCACACTCCCTTCGCCACAAAAACAGGACGGACATATCATCAGTTACGCGATGAAAGCGGAAAATGATAAGGGCACATTGCACTTGAACCGCACCCTGAACGTCGACATCCTGCTGCTCGATCAGAAATACTACGCAGCGTTACGCAACTTCTTTCAAGCCGTGAGGACAGTAGATGAAGAACAGGTCATTTTGCAGCCCGGAGGAACGACTGCCAGCAATTGATTTGCACCGAGCCTGCATTCTATTGTGCGCAGTCGTGTGCATGCTCGCGTCCCCTCGCCGCGCTCATGCCGGCGACGCCCCTGCATGGATGCATGCCGCCGCTTCGGCGCCGCTGCCCGCTCATGACGAAAAGACGGATGCAGTTCTGCTGTACTGGGAACAAGCGGTCAACGTGCAATCGGTCGACAAGATCAAGACCCGCGTTCGGATGGTCTACAAGATACTCAGGCCCAGCGGGCGCAACTACGGGATCGCCGCCGTCTCCTTTAATCCCCAGCGCAAGATCAACGGCCTTCGCGGCTGGTGTATTCCGGCACAGGGCAAAGACTATGAAGTGAAAGACAAAGAGGCGGTCGAGGTCGCCCTTCCGAAGATAGCGGGCAGCGAATTGATCTCCGACGTTAAAGAGAAGCTGCTCCAAATCCCCGCCCCCGATCCCGGCAGCATTGTGGGCTATGAATACGAAGAAGACGAGCAGCCCATGGTGTTGCAGGATGTCTGGGTGTTTCAACGTGAAATTCCAGGCCGGGAACTACGCTACTCGCTGCAGCTTCCGTCGGGATGGGAGTATAAGGCGTCGTGGATCAACTATCCCGAGATCAAGCCCACGCAGAGCGGCAATAACCAGTGGGAGTGGGTGATTAGCGATGTGAAGGGGATTCGCAAGGAAGCGGAGATGCCACCGATCTACGGCGTCTCCGGCCAGATGATTATTTCTTTCTTTCCGCCGGGCGGCGCTTCCGGCAACGGTTTCACCAGTTGGCAGGAGATGGGGAACTGGTATCGCAATTTGACTAACGGCCGCCGCGACGCTTCTCCTCAAATCACGCAGGAGGTCACCACACTCACCGCCTCGGCGCAAACGCCGCTGGAAAAAATGAAGGCACTGGCGCAGTTCGTCCAGCATGACATTCGCTATGTCGCCATCGAACTCGGCATTGGAGGCTGGCAGCCCCATGTAGCTTCCGAGGTGTTCGTGCACCGCTACGGTGACTGCAAGGATAAAGCGACGCTGCTGAGTGCGATGCTGAGCCAGGTTGGCGTCGAGTCTTTCTACGTGGTCATCAACTCTGAACGTGGCTCGGTGACTCCCCAAGTGCCGGCCAATGTTGGCGGTTTCAACCATGTCGTTCTGGCCATCAAATTGCCGGCGAGCGTGACTGACCCCTCTCTGGTCGCCACCATCCAGCATCCCCGTCTTGGTCCGCTTCTCTACTTCGATCCGACGAACGAACTGACGCCGTTCGGAGAAATCGGAGGATATCTGCAGGCTAACTACGGACTCTTGGTTACGCCGGAAGGCGGAGAACTTGTCGAACTGCCGGAGCAACCCTCCGCCATGAACAGCATCGAGCGCACCGGCAAGCTGACGCTCGATCCACTGGGCACGCTGAAAGGCGAGGTCAGCGAAACGCGGGTGGGAGATCGCGCATGGTCGGAACGCTGGCGCCTGCGCTCAGTGACCAAATCTTCCGATCAGATCAAGCCCATCGAAGACCTGCTGGCAGGCTCCTTGTCGCTTTTTAGCATTACCCAGGCCAGTATTCTGAATCTAAACCATACCGATCAGCCCTTCGGCTTCCATTACGCCTTCGAGGCCCGCAATTACGCAAAGAATGCTGGTGGGCTGTTGCTGGTTCGACCGCGGGTGCTGGGAGTGAAAACCAGCGGCCTTTTGGAAACGAAGGAACCCCGCAAGTTCCCCATCGAATTCGAGGGCCCCTCGCGCGACACCGATACGTTCGAAATTGCAATTCCGGCGGGTTACGTGGTCGACGATCTCCCTCCTGCCGTCGACGCCGACTACAGTTTCGCAAGCTATCACGCGAAGACTGAAGTAAACGGCAACCTGATTCACTACAGCCGCACGCTGGAAGTAAAAGAACTGAGCGTACCGGTGAGCCGTGCTGACGACTTGAAGAAGTTCTACCGGATCGTGGCCGGCGATGAACGAAACACCGTCGTTCTGAAAACGCAGTGAGTACCGGGCTTTTCGGCGTGTTTCCATAACTAGCATTCCACTGACAGAGTCCTCCAAAAACGCGGCTCGTGTATAAATTCTGCATGCGACTTCTGTTGACGGTGGTGCTGATTCTAGGATCGGCCGCTTCCGCCGAGATCCCACGCCAGACGGCCGTGGATCGGGATGCCTTCGCCTTGCTCCAGCAAGACTTCGTGGCGTTCAATCCTCACTACAAAGACCAGCGCGAACCGAGAGTCGGGCGCACCTACGCTCTGGCGAAGCGGATGTTTGATGAGGAAGACAAGGGCGGAAAGACGACCTGCGGCCATCAGATTCTATTTGAGTTGGAGTCATTGCTGATCAGTTCTGCGGACTTCAAACTCATCGACGCACGGCTGCGCGATCTGGAGACCAGCATCGGCCATCCTTCCTCAGACAAGGTGGACCAGGACGGTCTGTGGGGAGCCTGCTATCAGCAGTGGTACTTGAAGTTGTATGCCACGTACGATCACCTCGAGGCGCAGGCCCGGGACGAGCCATCGCCTCATCCGCTGCCGGCCTTCCTGGCGCGAGTTTCGACGCCCGAGAAACTGACTGCCTACCTGGATGCACTTTCCGTCTCCGATGTGCGCTACACGGGACTCGATCACGAACCTGAGTTTAACGAAACGGTGGCGACGCTTCTCCAAATGATTGTTCGCCGCAAGCCGGAAAACTATATCGTCGATCCGGCCCTGCGCGATGCTTTGTTGGATCGCGTTCTGCACCGCTATCGCAATCTGGAAACCGGATTTTGGGGAGAACGATATCGCCGTGAGGGCCGCGAAGACTTTCCTGACGACCTCAGCGTGACGTTTCACGTGGTCTCGTACCTCAAGGGAAAAGTGCCAGAGATGCCGCGCGTCCTTGATACGACGCTCGCTATCAAGGATTTCAATTATCCCGCGGGATGGCTCTGGAAAGGCGAATTCTGGAACCACAACAACATGGATGTGGTTGCGCTATTCCACCTCGGCTGGGCGCAAGCAAGTGTATCGCAACAAAAAGCGATGGCTACCGAGATCGACCGCATGTTGACCCGGTGCCTGCATGATTCTCTGCAGCCCGACGGATCGTTCAAGGTAAATATCGCCGACGGCTCTCTGGAGGATGCCTAATACTATGGCACATCGTTTCTAGTGCGGATTGGATTCTTCGACCCCGCGCAGCGCTTTTGGACAGACCGGGACTTTCAGGAAGCGCCAGACGTAAGAAAGCGCATTCTGGGCTTCGTCCGGGCGCATCAGGGTTCCGGCCCCACGGGAGACAATTACCGCAGCACCCTTGAAGCGCTGGGCGTTCACTAAAACCCGACGTGACCGCCCCAGGGGCGGGTCATCCGTACTATGAGCAATCGTAAGCCAGCCAGCACGGCTTCTGCCAAAGACGATAGGCTCACGGTGATTGCTATCTCAGCCCTGGCATGCATTCTGCAGGATCTTCTTCACGAGGGCTTGGGCCATGGTGTGACCGCCTGGCTCAGCGGGGCTCACCGCGTGACCATGAGCACGGTCGCACTACAAAGCGACATCGAGACACGATGGATATCCGCGAATGGCACGCTGGTCAATCTGGTTTCCGCGGCGATCTTCTGGTTTCTCCTGCTAAACGCCCAGCGCTATCGGCCGGCGACTCGTTATTTTCTCGTGCTGGTCATGGCAGGTAACCTTTTCACAGGCACTGGCTACTTTTGCTTTTCCGGTGTCTTTAACTTTGGGGATTGGGCGGCAGTAATCCGGGATCTGCAGCCACATTGGATGTGGCGGCTTGGACTGGTTGTACTTGGTGTGGCGTCTTATCTATGCGTCGATGTTGTTGGCAGCCGCCGAGCTGAACAGTTTTCGCGGCAACGTTGAGAGTCCGCGACGGCTTCGCAAGCTCTGCTGGACGCCTTATTTCACGGACGGGATTCTGGCGGGGCTTGCGGGCCTGCTCAATCCTGCAGGATTGTTCTATGTTGTGGCGTCGGCACTGCCTTCGACATTGGGTGCAAATGCGGGCCTGCTGCGCCTGCCCAGTATTTTGCGGAGCCGGAACGCGAGAAAAGAAGAACAAGTTGCGCCAATACAACGTAGCGTTGCGTGGATCGCAACGGGCACCGTAGCCAGCCTGCTATTCATTTTTCTGCTTGGCCGTGGGCTCACGTGGTCGCGATAATCTTCGAATGTTTATTCGGGATGCAATGGGGTGATTTTCATTGGGAATTTTCCGGGGCTGGAACCGCGGGTGCGTTCTGAGGCGTCGCTGACGTCGGAACCAAAGTGGGCTGGGACACTGAGGGTTGAATCGATATAGGTCGAATCGACAATGCCTGACCCGGCACGGATGGGGCGGATGCTGGCCCATTCGTCTGTGCTGTCGTTTGTGCCGGACTGCCGTGATAACTCTGCGGAGGATAACCTCTCGCCTGCACGATGGCCCAGTGCCACTCCTCGTCGGGCTCGAGGTCCAGGTTTAGCGGCGCGCTGAAAACGGTGGTTGCCCACGGAGGTGCGGCCGCTCGCATGCGATAAATCATAGTCAGATCGGGTTTCTTCTCCGGGCGAACTTCAGATTCCTGAGGGGGATTCGCAGGCAACAGTGTTGCTCCATCATTGAATGTCGTGCCAGTTGCCAGAGACGCCTCGTGAGTTTTCTTGACGATTGTCAGCGCCACAGCCACTTCGCTGACGTGCCAGTCGGTTTGGTTGTTAACGGAAACGATCAGCGCGTCGCCTTCAATCGTAGCCGGTCCTTCGAGCTTAATTACATCGCCCGGCGGAAGGTCCATCTGCGCATATGCGCTGGAAAGCAGGGACTTCGCATTCGCGCTGAAAGACAAACTGCAAGTCACATCCGGAGCAGCAACCTGAAAGCCTTTGCCTTCGCCCGCCATCCGGAACCTCAGCGCCGAACCCGAGCCGTGGTGGTTCTCCCCCTCTTTCATCACTTTCGTCAGATTGTCGTCGTCGATCACGTCCTGAGACGGAAGAGTTTTATTGCGCAGAGTGCGGGCAACGTCGCCGAGAGGAATGTCGTTGGGATCATCCTGAGCGCTGAGCCACGGGGGCACTAACGCTCCCAGGAGCACAGGCAGCAAGAAAAGTAGTCGTATCTTTGGAAGCCGCAGCATGCAAGCTCAGATCGCATGGCAAACCCACCAGCGAAGACGCCGAAGAGCTTGTCCCTGAGTTAATTGTATGGAGAGATTGGAAAAACCGGGATGATTCGGGCAAACCTTGGTAACAGTACTTCAGGGAGGAAGCAGGAATGGGCGCGCGTTGACGAAATGGAGGCGCAACGGGAACGCACGCCCAAGCTAAAACCCTCTACAGAAGGCCCTGCGACCGAAACCGTGTGACTGGGTCTACGACTGCCAATGCTTGCCGCTTGAAAATCCAGCGGGCCACCGCAAAGCCTATCGCCGCATAGCACAGATGCATCATTCGCATATATACCCCCCAATCCGGATCGACTCGTGGACCCTAGGGGAGGAACCAACATCTCTATCGGCACAATAGCAACCAGCTCGAGACCGAGCAAGGCACAACAGTGCCATAGAACTGGCACATCGGTAATAGGGGTAACTTGGTTAATGTTTATTGTGCGCTTCTCACGGGAAGAGCCTTTTAGCGCAAAAGATCGCGAAGTGACTGCAGCGAAGGGCGCAAAGAAAGACAATCCTAATCGGGGTAAATGCAACCTCTACGGCGCGCCGTAGAGCTGCTTGTAGACGGCGGCATTGCGCAGGATGGCCTGCACGTACTCGCGCGTTTCGGTGAACGGAATCGACTCGACAAATTCGGGCGAATCACGATACGGACCCTGACCCATCCATTCTTCAACACGGTCCGAGCCCGCGTTGTAAGCGGCCAAAGCGTGCTCAAACGATCCGCCGAATTTGTCGACCAGGCCGCGAAAATAGCGCGTGCCCAGTTGCAAGTTGACCGCCGGGGTAAAGAGCTGGGTTGCATTGTAGTGTTTCAAGGATTCCTGATGGGCAACGACCTTGCCGGTCTTGGGCAGCAACTGCATGAGGCCGACGGCGTTCGCGTGCGAAATGGCGAGCGGATTGAACTCCGATTCCTGCCGGATCAACGATGCCACGAGATACGGATCGAGGCCATTGGCTAACGAGAATCTCTTCAGGTCGGACCAGTAGGGGCGCGGAAACAGAGCCTCCCAATAAACTCGCGGCAGGGTCGGAATGTCGACCGCGAAATAACTTGGGACGGAGTGCTTCATCACTTCGATGGCGCGATCATAGTGGCCGGTATCGATGTAGAGCTGCGCGGTCTCAGCCGGACCCCAGTTTCCCCCGTCGGCATTGGCGGCAGCCTGCAGTTCGCGCACGGCAAAATCAACCAGGCCTCCGTTGCCCAGCAACTCGGCTTTCTGCAGATGAAGATCATCGGATGGAGGTTCCGATAAGGTCACTTTGTCGCCATGCTGGAGCGGCGGAATGTGATCGAGCAGCGCATACTGTCCCGGCGGATCGGCGGTTTCCGGAAGTTTCTGCAAGCGTTCCCTTCCCAGTTCGGCGTAGTAATAGTTTCGGTAGCGGTCCGATAATTTCTGATAGTACGCGCGGGCCATGCCGGGCCGGTTGTCTTCTTCGGCCAGGCGCGCCCTCCAATAGAGCGCCGCGGAAGTCTCGTTGCCCGTGGGATACATTCCGATCTGTTCGTCAAACTGTTTCTTGGCTTCTTCGTTTTGTCCAAAGCGCAACGTGAGCCACGCCGCTTTCCAATGCGCATAAGAAGAGCGCGATCCAGTGGGAAAGCGCTGGTGCAACTCGCGAAAGGCGTCGAGCGCCTGGTCATACTCGTGGTGCACTAGATGCAGATTCGCGGTCGACAGCAGGGCCTGCTCGAACCAGGAACTGGTAGGCGCGGTTTGCCGCAGTTCGTCCACGGTGCGATAGAAAGTTTCATTGTCGTCCGAGGCCCAGGCGACTTCTCCGAGAATGTACAGACGCTGCGCATTTTGGTCGGGAGTTGTGCCAGCGAGAGTGGTCAATTCTGTCTTGGCCTCGCGGTTGCGCCCACTGCGATGCAGCGCATCGGCCAGAGCGAGTTCTGCGGCGGGCCGGCCTTCCGGACTGGCATGGACCGCGAGTTCGCGATATTCGTCCGCCGCGTCGTTATACCGCTTGGCTTTCATAAGTAAGTCAGCGCGCGTCTTGCGCTGCTCCGGGTTCGCCGGCGGCGCTGACGGAAGTCTCTTTAGTTCCGCATATGCCGCGTCCGCTTCCGCCGCAGTCGGCATGTTGTAATAGACATTCGCAAGGGCCTCGGCCGCTTTCGTGGTCTGCCCCAGAACTGCGTAGGCTCGCCCCAATGCGAATTCAATGTCGGACCTCGCCGGCAGACGGTCCTTCTCCAGCAATTCGGCGGCTTCAGCCGCTTTTCCTTCAGACAACAGCGCACTGGCGTAGCTCAGGTGCGCATCGCGAATCAGCAGCGAATCCGGATAGGTTGCGCTGAAGTTGGCCAGCGCTGCGAGACCTTCGGCCTGATGCCCGGTTTGGAGGTAGCAAGTTCCCAGATAGTAGGCGACGTAGTCTCCAAGGTCTCCGGCCCGGGGCTTAGCGCGGTTCAGTGGATCAATGGCCTTCGCATAATCGTGGTCGAGAACGTGCGCGTATCCCACGACCAGCCAGGCGAGCGCGCCGGCATCTTCCTTGGAATGCGCGTGCGCGTAGGCTTCGACTCCGGCATACCCGGCGGGCGTGCGGTCCTGAATCAACTGCTGCGCCATGGGACGCAAGGTAGTGGACGCGACGAAAGCCTGGCGGATGCGGCGCACGCGGGGAGACATCGGCAGCCTTCTTCTCTTCGCGGCCGCGGCGCGAGTTGCTGCTGTGGCTGATTTTTTGGCGGCAGCCTTGCTGCCCGCGGTCTTGCCCTTCTTCGCACTCGTCGTAGGTTTCGATTGCGCAGAGTCGACCGTCGAGGGCTTTGTGGGAGCAGACGGAGTCTGGCCGCTTGACTCTGCTGGAGCAGACTGCTTGTCGGAAGTATCGGAAGCCGTGGAAGGTGGAGCCTGTTGGGGAAGCGCAACAGAACGAGTACTGCTCAGGAACCCGCACAGCCCGCTCAGCGCGAGCACCCACCACCACTTGAGACCCAATCGAACCACCTTAATATTCTCGCGCGGAGGCGCGAACACCAGAACCTGCCCTCTAAGCGGCACCGCTGAACGCGTGCCCTTCCAAAAACCAATTCGTGAAACCAGGTTTATTTGCGGAAGTTCGCGCCCATGACTGAATAGTCGTCTTCTGCCAGGCTGCGCACGACTTCCTTTTGAAAGTAGTCGCCACTGGCCGCCGCGGTGTTGCCGTAGCGCTTTTGAAACGTGGAGCGGCTCTTTTCAATGTCTTCTTTGAGGCGATCGTAGAGGTCCCGGTTGCGGCGGCCTTCCGCCACCTTCGCCTGGTTGTAGAGCTTGATTTCATCCACCAGCAGGCGGGCAAAGCGCTGAGCCTTGCGGTGGGTATCAGCGTCGTCGGGAGACATGCCCGCAAACGGGTCCGCGGCTGCAGCCGGCGCGGATGCCGCGGCATTCGCGGAAGCAGCATGCGCAGCCACTTCGACTACCTCAGCAGCCGGCTCGGGCACGGGCGTGGGCGCTGTATGTTTGGGAGTGTGAGCTGCGAAGGGATCCGAAAAAGAACTGACAGTCTGTACCGGCGCCGCGACCGGAGGCCGTTCCATGCTTGCCTGGGTGTCGCCGGAGTCCCGCTGCGCCTGCTTGCGCAGCGAAACCACTTCCAACCAGGCGCTCGTGGCCAGCACCAACACTTCGAGGGATGGCCCGTCCAGCACGCCATCCGATCCGCCGTCGGCATAGAGCAAGGCTGCAACTTTATCTTTGAGAACCAGCGGCAGCACCATAATCTGCTCGTTCGCGGGTCCGCCAAACTGCTCCAGGAAGCGCCGGTCCATCTCCGCAATGTTGGCCGGAGTCGCGGTCCGGTTGTGATACGCGTGAGCGGCCGGTCCAGCAGTCATATCCAGTGGAAAATCTTTAACGGCATCCTCGGCGCCAAAGCCGCGCCCCTGCCACCCGTTGGCCGCCCCTGCTTTCACGACGAAGAGCGCGACGCGCGCTCCGTACAAGCTGCCGGCATCGAGCAATGCCCGCAGAATTTCTTTTTGCGTGGTTCCGGCGTGAATGCTGGCGACAGCCTGAACGAGACTACCCTGAGTCGGGCTTCCCCCGCCTGTTTCCGTGCTTCTCGCCGGCCCGGCCGAGATCGCGGGCAATTCCGCCGTGACGCGAGCCACCAACTCCGCCTGCAACTTTGGAAGTTGGCTGTCGAGAACTTGCGCCACCGCACGCTCAACGATTTGCTGAAGTTCCTTGCTGTCCGCCATGCTCGGAGAACCATTCCAACAACTGAGTCTTTTCTGCGACGATGCCCACACGAAAGGACACTGCCCTAAACGCTGATTATACGGTACTTGTGCCGTGACATCAGGGTACTTCGGTACCTGCTCGTCCGGGTTACATCCGACTCCTTGAACTCTATCGCAAAGTTTTCTTGCCGCCTACCTGAAAGCCATTGGGCAAAGAGCCGGGTTACCAAGTAGAATAACAGTTTCGATTTTGTACTTTGCGTCACATTCCACGTGACGCAGATTTTTTTCGCGTACCGAAAATACTGCATCGCCAAGCGAATGGGAGCCATCCAAAACAAAGTAGCAGGACCAGTTAGCGAAGAGCTGACACTCGTACAGGCGGCCAAGCGTGGCGACGACTCAGCGTTCGAGGAACTAGTTCGCCGTTACGACCGTAACGTTTTCCGGATCGCGCAACACATCACACAAAACCGCGAAGACGCGGAAGACGTGGTGCAGGAAGCGTTCCTGAAAGCGTACAGCAACCTAGCGCAGTTCCAGGAACAGTCGAAGTTTTATACCTGGCTGGTCCGGATCGCGGTCAACGAAGCGCTGATGAAGTTGCGACGGCGCAAGCCGGAGCGCACGGTATCGCTGGACGAAGACATCAAGACGGAAGACGATTCCCTTCCCCGCGAGATCGCGGACTGGAGTCCGAATCCGGAGCAGCAATACACGCAAGCCGAGTTGCGTGAGATTTTGAGTAAGACCATCCAGGGCCTTCCCCCGGGCTTCCGGACGGTGTTTGTGCTGAGGGATGTAGAAGGGCTTTCAACTGAAGAAACCGCAGCTGCGCTGGAGTTGAGCGTCCCTGCGGTGAAATCGCGGCTGCTGCGGGCTCGCTTGCAGCTTCGCGAGCGGTTGGGACGGTACTTTCAGAGACGAGAAAATGGCAAGACCAGCGACAAGATTGTCGCGGTTAAAACGGGCGATGTTACGAGTGGAGATGGCAACCAGTGAAATGCGCTGAATTCCTGCACGAGTTGACCAATTACCTGGACGGCGTTCTCGACGAGAAGACCAAAGTCGAGCTAGAAAACCATCTTTCCTGGTGCCACAACTGCTATGTCGTCTGCGACACGACCAAGAAGACCATCGAGATTTACCGCGACTCCCAGCTCTACGAACTACCTGAAGACCTGCGCAGCCGACTGCGGTCGGCCATCATGACCAAGTGCCAGCAGCAGAAGAAGCGCGGCCCGCAGAGCGTGTGAAACGTTTTTCCTCCCACCGTAACTATATCTAGTGCAAGTATTTCGGCGGGTTTTTCCCGCTCGGAAACCTTTTCCGTACAAAACGGAAACCGTTTTGTCAATTCGGGAATCTAAGTAACTTGTGATTGCCCGCACGGATCGTTGTTCCGGCGGGGGCGTATAGTTTAATCCAGGGGTTCGAGCATCCCAGCTCGAATGTGGAAGGTGGATCATGTTCGCTAAATTAGTGGATGTGTTCTTCGGTTGCAGACATTCTCGGTACAGCTTTCCAGTGACCATTCGCGGAGCAAAGGCGCGCCGTCCTGAAGCCGCTACTTTGACGGGGACCTACGTTGCTTGCTTAGAGTGCGGCAAGGAATTCCCATATGACTGGCAGGAGATGAAAGTCATCACATCGCCTGAGCGCCATCGGGAGCGCCTGGCTGAACTGGCGAAGCACGCCGCGTAATTCGACACAGGAATCATCGGGTGTCGAGCGCGGCTCGAAGTGCACTTTAGCTGCTACTTCCTCTTCCCTTGGGGCTGAGGGCTCTGGTCTCGTTCGGCTTTTCTCCCCCCTTTGCTACATTTGGACGTAACCCGAAAGCGGCCGAAATAAATTGCCCCGCCGGAAGGCGGGGCAGATTCCTTCAAGCTGTTTGATTCGAGCAAGCTCAGCCCGCCGGATACTCTGCCGGAATCGGCACCGGAACTCGCTTGTCAATGGGCACAAACTCCCGCTCATCGTGTCCGGTATAGACTTGGCGCGGTCGCGCGATTTTTTGTTCCGGATCGGTGATCAGTTCCTGCCACTGCGCCAGCCATCCCGCCGTGCGCGGAATGGCGAAGAGCACAGTGAACATCTCCGGCCGGAAGCCCATCGCCTGGTACATGATGCCGGAATAGAAGTCGACGTTGGGATATAGTTTGCGCTTCACGAAATAGTCGTCTTCCAACGCAATGCGCTCCAGTTCCAGTGCGACGTCGAGCTTGGAACTGCGTCCGGTGACTTGGAAGACCTGCTCGGCGCTCCAGCGGATGATTTTCGCCCGCGGATCGTAATTCTTGTAGATGCGATGTCCGAAGCCCATCAGCTTGATCTGCCCTTCCTTGACCCGCTTAATATAGGCTGGGACGTGATCTTTAGAGCCGATCTCGTCGAGCATCTTCAGAACTTCTTCATTGGCGCCGCCGTGCAGAGGACCCGCCAGGGCCGAAGCCGCCGACGCAACCGACAGGTATGGATCGGCCTGCGAGCTGCTCACCGACCGCATTGCGTTGGTGCTGCAATTCTGCTCGTGGTCAGCGTGCAGAATAAACAGAATGTCGAGCGCGCGCGCGATCGCGGGATTGGCCACATACTTGGGCTCAACCATCTTCCACAACATGTTCATGAAATTTTCGGTGTAGCTGAGATCGTTGTCGGGATAGACGTAGGGGAAACCCACGTTGTGCCGGTACGACATGGCCGCGATCGAAGGCACCTTCCCGATGAGACGCGCAATTTGATGCATTCGGTTGGCAGGATCGTGCACGTGCTTAGCGTCCGGGTAAACGCTCGATAATGCCGCGATCGTACTCACGAACATCGCCATGGGGTGCGAGGAATAGCGGAAGCCCTCCATGAACTTCTTGGTGGTTTCATGCAGCATGGTGTGATGCGTGATGTTGTGAACCCAGGCGCTCAACTCTTTCTCGGTTGGGAGTTCGCCAAATAACAGCAGGTAGGCAACCTCCAGGAAAGTGCAGCGCTCGGCCAGAACTTCAATGGGATATCCGCGGTAACGCAGGATTCCCTTGTCACCATCAATGTAGGTTATGGCGCTCTTGCACGACGCCGTGTTCATGAACGCCGGGTCGTAGGTCATCAGCCCGAAGTCGTCCGAGCCGGTCCTGATCTGCCGCAAATCCATTGCCCGAATCGTGCCGTTCTCGACCGGGACGGTGTAGGTTTTGTTGGTGCGATTATCAGTGATGGTGAGTGTGTTCTCTGGCATGGGAATATTCCGCCTTATCCGCCTGCTATGAAGTCTGCCTAGTCGAGCCTATGTTCAGCCCCAAGTTCAATCTGTGATCAGAATCACAGGCGTCTGTGACGACGCTCGACACAGATTTTACGCCAAATCTCGCGTCGCCGTTCGACGCGACTGTATGCGACGTGCCGATGGGGAGAGTTCCGTCGCTCACTGACTGGATGCGGCTTGCGAGCGGAATAGCCCTTCGCGCCCAACCTTCAGCTTATGTTCGGCACACCAAACAAAACCGGCGGCCGCAGCCGCCGGTAAGACCGAGGTCAAAATAAACTAAGACCTGACAGCCGAGGCGGCTGTAGCCCTAGTTCGAGTCGTCGCGGCGCTTCAAGGTCGGACGATCGTCATCGCTCTTGGTGTCGCCGGACTTGTCGGTCGTGTTCGCGGTCCGCCGCAAGCTGGGTTTGTTGGAATCTTTTTCGTCGATGACCTTGTGCTTGTTTTCGATCGCCGCCAGCCGCGCTTTGACCTCGTCGAACTCCGAGGTCGTCACCACATACTGTGCCTTGGCGGGAAGGATTTTACGAATCTCGTCCTGCGACTTCTCGATCCGGTCGGGAGTCTGCGGGTGAGTATCGAAGGCCTTCGACAGCGTGCCCGGTTTTTTCTTCTCCATCGCCTGGATCTTTTCGAAGAACGACACGAACGCCGAGGGATCATAGCCAGCGCGGTACATGTACTCGATGCCCAGGTAGTCGGCCTCCGCCTCGAATCCGCGCGAGAAGTGCAGGAAGGCCAGCGGAATTCCGAGCCCCATCCCTTCGTACGCCGCGTAGCCGATTCCGCCTCCCATGAAGATGAACGGGATTGACGCCATCTGCAGCAGGTTGGCCCGTGTCATTTCGCGTCCGTAGTGGCAAGCGGCCACGTGAGCGATCTCATGCGCCATCACGCCCGCCATCTCCGCTTCTTCGTCCGCTGCCAGAATCAGGCCGGAGTTTACATAGAAAAATCCGCCTGGCAGCGCCATGGCGTTGACCACGTCGGAATCGATCACCTTAATGGTGAATGGCACCTGCGCGTCGGAATTGCGTACCAGGTTTTGGCCGATCCGGTTCACGTACTCGGTGATCACAGGATCGTTCACCAGCTTGATTTGAGATTCGATCTGCTGGGCATAAACCCGTCCGCGCGCCACCTGGCCTTCAACCGTGTACCAGTTCCCCACGCCTCGCCCGCATCCTATGTTACGGTTCCCCACAGCATCGACGTCGGTCTTGCCGCCGTCATGCTTGATCTGGCTGTCGTCAGCCGTCGGCAGCGTCGCAGGCGCCTGCGCGGGCGCATTCTGCACATCGCCGGATTTCGGCTGATCTTTGTCTTGGTCCGAAACCTGCGCTAACGTCCAGGGCCCCGCGCTGAACGCCGCCAATCCCACAGCGATTGCCAGCCATCTGAGTTTCATACGGTACTCCTTACACCCGATTATACGCCCGGTCGGAAGACACCAAGTGCCCAATGTTGGTCCGTAAAGTTAGACGCCGCCGACCCCGTCGGGGGTTATCCGGAGGAACAGGATAAAGGATCAGGACCCGAGGAATCGGGCGGTGGATGGGACCGAGTTATACAGGATGGGGGTGTCCCGTCGTGCCCGGTGCCCTTTTCGGTAAGGATTTTCTGACTGTCCCGCGTGCTTTACCCTCCCTCCCAACTCTGCTATAAACCCTCAGGTTCCCATTTGTCAGTTCAGCACACAGCCCTGAACAAGGTTTGCACCCTCGTCCCCGCTTTGGACGATCAGGACAAGGCTTTTTCCTACGCCTTCGCCGTGCTGCGGGCAGCGATCGAGCAGCGCGCCTTCCCTGCCGCTTCCGTCGCCGTCACACACCGGGGTTACCTTGTCGCGCTGAAGTCCTTCGGGCATTTCACCTATGGCGCCGATTCTGCTCCGGCGACGTCCGCCACTTTGTTCGATTTAGCGTCTGTGACCAAAGTAGTTGCCACCACCACCATGGCGATGATCCTCTACGAGCGCGGCCTCCTCGAACTCGACGCCCCTGTTGACGGAGTTGTCCCGGAATTTGGCAGTCGAGCCGACCCTCGGCGCTCGACCGTTACTTTTCGCATGCTCCTCGCCCATTCCTCCGGCTTGCCCGCCTACGAGAGGTTGTTTCTGAAAGCGCAGTCGCGGGATGATCTGCTTCGAGCCGTGTTCACCACTTCCCTTTCGACTGATCCCGGCACGCGCTCGGAATACAGCGACCTCGGATTCATCCTGCTGGCCGCAGCGTTTGAACGCATCGCGGGAGAATCCCTCCAGGTTTTCTGCCAACGCGAAATTTTCGGCCCGCTGGCGATGATTCACACCACCTTTAACCCTCCCGCAGATACCCGCGAACAAATCCCGCCCACGGCCGACGACCGCACCTTTCGCCAAAAAGTCATCCAAGGCGAAGTCCAGGACGAAAATGCCAGCGTCCTGGGCGGCGTCGCAGGACACGCCGGACTTTTCTCCACGGCACAAGATCTGGCCCGCTTTGGCCATGCCATGCTCCAGGGAGGACGTCCCATCCTCTGCGCTGAGACCGTCGCTCTTTTTACCCGCCGCGCATCCGCGCTTCCCGGCACCTCGCGCGCCCTCGGCTGGGATACGCCCTCCGCCCCCTCGCAGTCTGGAAAATATTCCGGGCCCGGCTCCTTCGGCCATCTCGGCTACACCGGCACGTCGCTGTGGATCGACCCCACCCGCCAACTCTCGATCACCTTATTAACAAATCGTACGTGGCCAGACTGCGCGAATCAGGCAATCAAGCAAGTCCGTCCAAAATTTCACGACGCTGTTGTCGAAGCGCTGATCGAGCCGGCGTAGACAGAAGAACGCTCGCGGCCCGGCCCATAATTTAGTTCTCGTTAGAACAGGCCGCAACGAGCACGCTTCATCACTGCGTGCTTCAGCTGTGAGGTACTAAAATGATTTGCTTTCTAGATACCCCGAAAGGCGTACGACTTGACCCGAACCCGCAAATCGAAATCTGATCTTCACCGCCTTCCCACCGAACAGGTCCTCATTGCCGCCACCGATCTTGACCGCATGTCATCGCTCGAAATCGTGCGTCTCATTAACCAGGAAGATTCCACGGTTGCTGGGGCGGTCGGCCGCGCTTCGCCGCAGATCGCCCGCGCCATCGACGTCGTCGTCGCGGGACTGCGTCAGGGCGGACGCCTCATTTACGTAGGTGCTGGAACCAGCGGCCGTATCGGCGCTCTCGACGCCTCCGAGATTCCACCGACTTTCAATACCGATCCTCGCACCGTGCAATACATCATGGCAGGAGGGCCCAAGGCGCTCGCCGCTTCCACCGAAGCCAGTGAAGACGACACTTCCCTGGCTCTAGAGGAAATAAAAAAACGGAGGCCCGGGAAGCGCGACGTCGTTCTTGGCATCGCCACCAGCGGACGCACGCCTTTCACCATCGCCGCCGTCGAATACGCCCGCCGCCGCGGAGCGCACACGATCGCCCTCACCTGCAATCGCAACTCGCCGCTCGAACGCGTCGCCGATTTCGCCATCGTGACGGAAGTCGGCGCTGAAGTGCTGGCTGGATCCTCGCGCATGAAGGCTGGCACGGCGCACAAAATGGTACTCAACATGATTTCCACGGGCGCCATGACTCGGCTGGGCTACGTCTATGGAAATCTCATGGTCAACGTTTGGACGAAGAACGAAAAGCTAGTCCAGCGCGCCATCCGAATTCTCGAACAAGCCACCGGAGCCGATCACGAAACAGCGAGGGCAGCTCTGGAAGCCGGCGGGAATCGAACTCCAGTCGCAGTCGTGATGCTGGCAGCGGGCGTGAATTCGTCCCAAGCAGCTGCCGCCCTCAAAAAATCTCGAGGCCACGTCCGCCAAGCCATCGATCTCGCCAAAACATAAGTGGGGTCGCCATAACCCGATTGCTGATTCGCTTCTCGCTTTAGGATTTGTCTCGCTTTACAATCCGCCAGACTTAATTCCCGACTCTTCATGGCTATCGGTCCCGTACAACTGATCCGGCAGGCGACGCCAGGGCAGCGGCGAACGCTGCTGGCTGCGGCGATGGGATGGGCGCTCGATGCTTTCGACGCCATGCTCTATTCCCTGGTGTTGGCCTTGCTCATGCGCGATCTCGGCATGACCAAGACGGTCGCCGGAACGCTGGGAACGCTGACCCTGCTGGCTTCAGGAATTGGCGGCGTACTCTTTGGGTTTCTGGCGGACAGCATCGGGCGGAAACAAGCGCTGATGGCGAGCATTTTGACCTATTCGGTATGTTCGTTTGCTTCGGGACTGACGACCAGCATTGCCATGCTGGCGGTGACGCGATTCGTGCTCGGCCTGGGCATGGGAGGCGAGTGGAACACGGGGGCGACCCTGGTGGCGGAGAGTTGGCCGGCGGAGTTTCGTGCGAAGGCCATTTCGATTGTGCAGAGTTCGTGGGCGTTGGGGTTTGCAGCAGCTGCGCTGGTAGCGGGTCCGGTGGCGCGATATTTCGGCTGGAGAGCGGTCTTCTTTGTGGGGATACTGCCTGCGGTGATCACGTTGTGGATTCAGAGGAGAGTGCCAGAGTCGGAGATGTGGCGAGAGCGACAGGGTGCTGAAAATCGGGAAACTGGCGCCGCAGGCACAGACGTAACAAGTTACGTCTCTACGAGATTCTCGGTAATTTTCCGGGCGCCTTATGCCAGGCATACGTTTGCTTTGCTACTGTTCAATTTTTTCGGATTGTTTGCCTGGTGGGGGTTGTTTACGTGGCTTCCGCCCTACTTGTCGCTGCCTCTGGAGCAGGGCGGGCGCGGGTTCGGCGTGATGGGCATGACCACGCTGATGGTGGTGTTGAATCTGTGCGGGATGTTTCCCGGATACGTCAGTTTCGGATGGGTCGCCGATCATCTTGGAAGACGTAGAGCATGTTTCGTCTATACGTTAGCGACATCTCTTCTGATTCCACTTTATGCTTCGGCGCGGTCGCCAGGCGCGCTGCTCGTCCTCGGAACTCTGGTCGCGTTTTTCGGGACAGGAATTTTCTCTGGCTCGGGGATTATGGGTAGCGAGATATTCCCTACTGGCGTGCGGGCGAGGGCGCTCGGATTCACCTACAACGGGGCGCGTGCTCTGAGTTCCGTCGCTCCGCTGGTGATTGGACGCGTGGGGCAGACGAAGGGATTGAGCTGGGCATTTTATTTGTGCGCAGCGGGATACCTGCTGGCGGCGCTGATGACGACCCAGTTGCCGGAGACGAAGGGAAAGAGGCTGGAGTAAGCGGGTCCGATCCTCGGGGGGTGACTAAAACTAGGCGTCGACGGGGTTCGACAGCTACACGGCCAGACGATAGCGGATGATCGGTAAGCCCGCTAAAACTCCGAGGAGAGAAAGAATTGAGAGAACGACGGCTCAGCGTTTGCCCTGAACCCCGCTAGTATGCCCAGCAAGCCGGATACGGCAAAGCAATCACATGGGCGCTTCCTGTATTTATTCGATTGGGTCAATCACGACCGATTCCTGCCTATCTGTACCTCGTCCCGGCAACTGCACGATCACAATCGCCGACAGCACCAATACAATTCCCAGCGTCTGAATCGGACGCACGCCTTCCCCCAACAAGGCGGCGGCGAGCAGGATGGAGAAGACCGGTTCCAGACAACTCGCAATGATCGCTCGCGTCGGCTCGAGATGTTGCAGGCCGAGAAAGTAAAGCGAGAACGATCCCAGAACCGAGATCATGGAGAATATGAACAGGAATGCCCACTGCGCCGGCGCGTAGTGAGCAGCGACAATCTTCCACGGGGGATTCACGAACAGCCAGAAGACCGATGCGGAGATCAGCGTCCAGACCAGCACGCGCCAGCGGTCGTAGCGGGCAAGGATGCGGTGTCCACCGACGTTGTAGAAGGCGAAGGAGAACGAGGCCAATAGGGCGGCGATGAAGCCGTAGGACTCGAGCCGGAAAGGCGCTGCGGACTTCGCGCTGACGATGCCGATGGTCAATGCGATGCCGGTGATGGCGACTCCCACCGCAGCGACTTTTTGGAGCGAGAGTTTCTGCTGTCCGCGAGCGACCACGTAGAGCAGCACCCAGACCGGCGCCGTGTATTGCACGATGATGGCGATGGCGACGCTCGTTTTCTGGATAGCGACGTAATAGAAATAGTTCGACGCGGCCACGCCCAGCATCCCGAGCACCAGGCATTGGATGAGATCGCGCGCGGGAAGCTTGATGCGTTGCCAGCCGCGCCAGCCCACGAGAAGCGGAAGCAAAACCAGGAGCGAGAAGGAAGTCCGCGTTTGCGACAGGATGAGCGGATCTATGGGATGCAGGGCTTCTCCGCTCAAAGGTAGTTTGCCGGTGAAGACGGCGCGGCCCAGCGCGGCGGAGATTCCCCAGAGAAATGCGGCGGACCCGATAAAGAAATATCCGCGCAAAGGATGGGGAGTACTTTGATTGGAATGCGTGGCGTTCAGGATTCAGTCACCGAGTCCGATGATGGGGCTGGGTCGAGGAACTGGTCAAGACGGACGGGATCAAAGCCGACAATCACTTCCTCTGTTTCGCCGGAGAAGATCACCATGGTTGGAGTCTCGTCGCTGTCGTGTTGTTCGGTCATTTGGCGGCGGGCTTCGAGGTCGGCGCTGATGTCGCGCTCTTCGAATGCGATCCCCTTGGCTTCGAGGAATATCTTCATCAGTTCGCAGGAGAGGCAGCCGGGTTGAGTGAAGAGCAGGACGCGGATTGACGACATCTAGTCCACCAATTCAATCTTAACGGTGATCCTCGCGGTTTTTTCGAGCATGGCGGAGACCGAACAGTATTTTTCCTTCGAGAGGCGGGCGGCGTCTTCCGCCGCTTTGCGAGAGACTTTACCTGCGATGCGATAGACCAAATTGATTTCCGTGTACACGGCGGGATAGCCCGACGCACGCTCTGCACTAGCGCTGACGTCGAGGCTGGTGAAGGGCTCGCGCTTCTTGCGAAGAATGCCGACAACATCAGAGGCCGTGCAGCCGCACAGAGCGATCAGCACCAATTCCATCGGCGTGCTGGCGGTCTTCTCGCTCGCCGTGTCCATGACAATAGCGTGATGTGAACTGGCCTCGCCGAGGTAACGCTCGTTGTCAGTCCAGATTGCTTTTGCGGTGATCATCGTGCGTGCTACCTCCGATTGTCCGTGCTAGGCTCAGGGTGAATCAGGACGCGAAATAATTCAGGCGCGTCCTGCTTGAAGCGGATTTCCAGTTCGGTCTGAATGTCGTGCACGCGTGCCAGAGAGAGATTGTCGGACAGCGTGCAATGGCAAGAGATGTACATGCGGCCGCGGACGCGCTTGATGATGAACTCGTGAACGTCGAGCACTTCGGGAAACTGCGAGGCCACGGCTTTGAGGCGATGCTCGAGTTCCGCGTCGCTGACGACTTCTTCCGGTTTTTCGATGGTGGCCGGCTCGCTCTCAATGTGGGTAAGAATGTCGGAAATTTCAGGAACCTCGCGGCGCATGTCGGCTTCCAGTTCGGTGACCCGATCGTGCGCGTCTTTGAGGGTCATGCGCTCATCGAGTTCGATATGCTGCTCCACGTGTAGGCGGCCAGCGAAATCCTGGACACTAATATCGTGCACATTGAGATTATTGTTGGTGGCAACGGCGCGAATGCGGTCGAAGATATTCTCCGAATGTTGGGCGCGGGGAAGGGGCTGCACGGTCACGTCCGAGTCGGGCAGGATGCGGTGCACCGCCTCGGACACGGCGGAAGCCAACTGCCCGGAGCGCTGGAAAGTTACGGTGCGCGCGAGCCCTACAGCGAGATCGGCGAAATAGCGGTTTCCCGCCCGGCGGATGCGTATGCGATCGACTTCGAGAACGCCATCGACGCGCAAGACCGCGTCATAGATCTTGGATCGCACGCCCGGCGGGGCAGCGTCGAGCAGCGCGTCAATGGTGCGGCGAGCCAGGCGCCAACTCACGGAAACTACGACGCCGGCTACGAAGAGAGCGGCGATGGGATCGGAATCACGAAGCCAGTCGATGCGATAGGTGCGGCCGATAAGAACCAGGATGAGTCCAAGTACGACGACCCCGGCGGACCAAATATCGGTGGAGAAGTGCAGCGCGTCAGCCTCCAGCGCCTGACTGTTATATTTGTTGGCGATGCGGCCGAGTACGCGGGAGCGCCACCAGTCGATACCCATAGAGAACAGCATCACCGCAAAGGCGGCGATGGATGGCTCGATTTCGATTCGTCGAAAGAACAGGCGCAATACGGCTTCGTAGATGATCCAGGCACAGGTAAGCAGGAGCAGTCCGGTTTCGACGAAGGCGGAAAAATTTTCCACCTTGCCGTGGCCGTACTGATGGTCGGCGTCGGCCGGCTTGTCCGAGACCCCGACGGAGAAAAACGTGAGAAGAGAGGCAATCAAATCGAGCCCGGAATGCGCGGCTTCCGAAAGAATGCCGAGGCTCCCCGTGCTGAAACCGACCACAACCTTGAGACCGGTGATGACCACCGCGGCTAGGACCGAACTCCCGGCGGCAGCGCGCTTCTCGGCGCGCATCAATTCTGATGAAGGAATCGCGGGGTTCCCCGACATGCAGGAATTATCGCCGCTGAGAGCGCAAAGCGCCAAGCAAATCGCGGCGTTCGTTGTGGTGGGTGCTCGATCGGAAAAAGGAACCCGGTCATTCATCGTCAATCGCAGAGGGGCAAAAGTCGCCGCTTGTGCTAGGATTTGATGCTTGGCATTTTCAACTTTCTGAAGGACCAATCCTGGAGGAAATGACGTATGCGCAAGAGGTGGCTGATGTGTGTTCTGTTGGGGACGCTGGCCTGGGGACAATCCATGCCGGGCGCCCAGGCCCCGCCGCAACCGGGCCAGGCGCCGGCGGATACTTCCGCTGCGGTTCCGCCCACGGCGGCGGTGATCACGATAAAGGGAGTATGTTCGGCGCAGTCCAAGGCGGCGGCAACTAAGGGAATGGCGGCAACGCCGGCAACCGCTCCGAAGGCCGCGGCCGCAAAGAGTCCGGGGACCGATTGCAAGACGGTCATCACCAAGGCCGAGTTTGAGACGCTGGCCAGCCATCTTGCCCCCAATGTAACGCCGCAGATGAAGAAGCAATTAGCTGGCCTCCTGCCGCAGTGGATCGCGATGTCGAATGAGGCCAAGAAGAAAGGCATGGACAAGACGCCGCAGTTTGAAGATCGGGTCAAGGTCCTCAAGATGCAGATCCTAGGCCAGGAACTGCGACAAAACATTCAGGAGGAAGCGGCGAAGATTCCGCCAGAGGAGATTGAGAAGTATTACCAGGAACATGCCGCTGATTACGAGCAATTCAATATAGATCGGTTGTTTGTGCCGCGCACCAAACAAGGCGAAGCCGAGGCCAAGGAAGACGAGAAGAACGAAAAACTGAGCGAGGAAGCGCAGAAGGCCAAGCAGGCCGAGGAAAAAACCAAAGCTGAGGAAGGCGAGCAGGCGATGACTCAGCTCGCCGAGAGCCTTCGGGGGCAGGCCGCTGCCGGAGAGGACTTCGCGAAGTTGCAGAAGGAGGCGTACGCTGCCGCCGGCATGAAAATCGAGTCTCCGACGGTGAACTTGCCCACTGTGCGCCGCACGGCTCTGCCTCCAACACAGGCTGCGGTGTTCGACTTGAAGCCAGGAGACGTTTCGCAGGTGATCAACGATTCGGGAGGGCACTACATTTTCAAAGTGAACAGCAAGAGCGAGATCCCGCTCGATCAGGCGAAGAACGAAATTCACGGCAAGTTGCAAAATGACCGAATGCGCGAAATGATGGACAAGCTGAACAACTCGTTTAAGGTCGAAACCAACGAGGCGTACTTCGGGCCGGCGGCGCCGGCTGGGCCGATGGGAGGCCACATGGGTCCCGGTCAGATGGCGCCTCCGCCGCGAATTCAGAATCAACGGAACGCTCCCGGTCCAAACCCACCAACGGCTCAGCCGCAAACACCGCCGCCGGCGCAACCGCCGGCCTCAACACCGAACTGATGGCAAAACCAGTCGTCGTCGTGACCGGTATATCGGGCAACCTGGGCTCCAGGCTACTGCCGTTGCTGGGAAGCTACTCCGTGATCGGGGTGGACATAAGTCCGCCGCGAACCGAATCCGAGTTGCGCTTTGAGAGCCTGGACTTGGGCCAGGAATCGTCGACCCGAGTCCTGTACGAACTCCTGCGGGACACGCACGCCTACGCAGTGATTCACCTCGCATTCGTGATCGATCCCGTGCGCACGGGCGTGATTGACGTGGAGCGCATGTGGCAAATCAACGTGGCGGGGACCGCGCGAGTGATGGAAGCGGTCACCGAGACTAATCGGACAACGGATGACGGGGTCAAGCAGTTCATCTTTCCCAGCAGCGTCTCGGCGTACGGGCCGAACCTGCCGGCGCCGGCGACGGAAGAATCGGTGCTGGCGGCGCACACCCTGCCCTACGCCATTCATAAGAAGCAGTCGGATGAAGTTGTTCAAACCCGTTCTCACTCCTTGCGCGGGTGCAGCGCGTATATTTTGCGGCCACACATATTTTCCGGCGCCAGCGTGGAGAACTATCTGATGGGAGCGTTCCGTGGCACGCCCAACGGCAAGAGCGCGCGGGCCGAGAAAATGCGCAAAGAAGGCAAGCGCTTGCCTTGCATGTTTCCGCGCGGCCAGCAGTATCTCGATAACAAGATTCAGTTTATCCATGTCGATGACATGGCGCGGCTCATTCGGCACATCCTGCAGCGCGAACCGGAGACCCAACGGCTGACCATTCTGAACGTTGTGGGACGCGGCGAGCCCCTGACCTTCGGGCGTTGCGTTGAGATGGCACAGTCAAAACTGGTGCGCGTCCCGGGAAAGTGGGCGATGCGGCAGGTGCTGAAATTTCTATGGAAGCACAAGATTTCGGCGATCCCGCCCGAGGCGGTCCCTTACATGACCGGGGAATACATTATGAATACCGATCGCCTGCGCCGCTTCCTGGGCCCGGAGTACGAGCACGTGATTCGCTACACCATCACAGACGCGTTTGCGGACAGTTTCAGGTCAGGGACGGCGACTGCGGGCCAAACAGCTTCTGCAAATTAGTTTTCCGACTCTGCTGACCCTTGGTGATCATCGATTTTGAATGGCGTCAGGTTTCCCTTGTCCATCGTAGACCGGCGGCTCTCCCAGACTTCCTTTCGGCGGCAAATGACGGACGTAGACCACCAACTGCCAGATCTCTTCATCGCGGAAAATATTTCTCGATGACGGCATTCCCGAAGGAAAGATTCCATTCTGGATAATCCAGTGCAACTGGCCGTCGCTGTATGCCTGCACAGCGGGAGAGTTCAGCGGCGGGACCGGTGGCGCCATCTGGTCGGAGAAAGGTACACCCGTATTTTGGCCGTCGAGTCCGTGGCAGACCATGCAGTATGATGCGAAGCTGCGCTGGCCGATGCGTATGTTCTCTTCGGTGGCCGGGACCGGATTAGCGTCGGAGCGGCCGCCAATGATGAGGCGGCGCTTGGCGCCTTGCAGAACAGTGGTTTCGATCGTGCCCGGGGCACGAACCTTGCATGCCGCGAATACCGCCAGAGCCGCCATGAACGCCGCAGCATGTACGCGCCGCGGCAGATGGAGAAAACAGCGACGAGTTTGCACGGCTACTCCACCACGATCATCAAAGCGAGGGAGGCCAGCATGGCGTGTGAGCAATGGCGCGGCAAGCTTGATTCCTATGTCGACGGCGAACTCGCCCCCGCGGAAGCCACTGCGCTGGCGACGCATTTGCGGGAATGCGTGGAGTGTGCCGCTGATGCGCTGGGGGAGTGCAGATGAAGCGCTCCCTGCAGATGGCCGGTAAACGTTACGCGGCGAACGCAGAACTGCGGAGCCGGATCACGAAGAGTATAACCGCGAAACCGCGCCGGGGATCCAGTTGGTATTGGAAGATTCTAGCCTTCCCCGCTCTGTCGGTGCTGATCCTCTCAGTCGCGGTGAATCTTTACGTAGGGCGCGAGACTGCACGCCGGCAGCGTGTATACAGCGAACTGGCCGACCTGCACGTGGCTGCCCTGGCTAGCTCTGCACCGGTCGACGTCGTCTCCACCGATCGCCACACAGTCAAGCCGTGGTTTCAGGGCAAGATCCCGTTCACTTTTAATCTGCCCGAGTTGCAAGGATCAGAGTTCACGCTGCTGGGAGGACGGGTTACCTATCTGGCGCAGACGCCGGGGGCGCATTTGATCTACCAGCTACGCAAGCACGAGATTTCTGTCTTCATATTCCAGGATCGCGGACAAGAGACGGCGAGCTTGGGGTGGGGGCCGCTCCACGCGCTGTCGTTTAATGTGGAGAACTGGAAGCAAAATGGGCTGCGGTATTTTGTGGTGGGGGATGTCGGGGCTGAGGACATTGAGGCGCTGAGTAAACTGCTGCGCGATGCCGGCTAATCGTAGCTGGGCTTCGCCCTGGCGGGACACCGAGGCGACGGTCGCTAGGTGAGCTTTTTCCCGCGATACAGGCCTGCGATCCCGAAGGTGTAGGGCGTCCAATTCGCTTCAGCAAAGCCGGCGCGTTTCATCCTTGCGAGCATTGCCTCGGGTGGGGGAAAACGCTCGACGGAGGCGGGGAGATAGGTATAGGGGCCATGGACGCCGGAGATTATCGTGCCGACACGGGGCAGGACTTTTTTGAAATAGAGGCGGTAGAGAGCCCCGATCGTACCTTTGGGCTCGCCAAAGTCAAGGATGCCGCACTCCCCGCCGGGACGCAGGACACGGACGATCTCGCTCAGGCCGGCGTCGTAGTCAGCCAGATTGCGGAAACCGAAAGCGGAAGTCACCAGATCGAAGTGCGCGCCGGGAAACGGAAGGCTGAGGGCATCAGCTTCGATCCAGCCTGGCCCCAAGCCATTGTGCGACGAGGACTTCGCCGTGGCGCGCTGCAACATGGCATGAGCGAAATCGGCGCCGAGAATCTGAGGAGAGGACTTCCCTGCTTGACGGCGCAGGGCAAAGGTCATGTCCCCCGTGCCGCAGCACAGGTCAAGGATGCGGGCATCGCGACGGGCTAGGATGTCGCGGAAAGCGCGTGCCGTTCGGCGCCACCACATGCGGTCGATATTGAACGACAACACGTGGTTGAGCAGATCGTAGCGCGGGGCGATCGAAGTGAACATCTCCCGGACTGCGCGCGCCGCACAATCCGGGTCGCTGATGCCGTCCGGCGCGGCGCCCACTACAGCGGATTTGCTGTTTTCCTGCACTGTGGTTTCCTGCACAACGGACGCCTGGAGCGCGGGTCTCACTTTCGCTTCTTTTGCTGTCGTGCGCTTTTCAGTTGCCCGGCAATGCGTTCGACCTGCAGGACGTGGTTGGTATCATGGCCGGCAAACATGCGCGCCAAATGCGCAATGGTCTCCTTGCCGCGCTCGGCGTGCATGCCGTAGTTGTCCCAACTCTCCCGCGGAAGCGCCTTCAGCATCGCCAGATTGTTCTCGCGCAGCACTCGAAACACCTCCAGTGATTGTTTCGCATCGCGGTTGCCGTATTGAAACGCGGATGCCCACGCATCCTGGTCGAAGGGCTGGATAGCCGTGCCGTTCGCGCCGAGCACCGAGCGCATGCGCCAACTGGCCACGATCTCGACGTCGGCCAGGTGCGCGACGATCTCAGCGATTGACCACTTCCCCGGCTCGGGTTTCCACTTCAGTTCTTTCGGGGCGAGCCCCTGAATCAGTTTCTTCAGCTTAGGCGCGGTTGCCCTTTGCACTTTGATGGCGTCGCGGCCCTCTACGTGTCCCAAGATTCGTTCGATATACTGCTGTGCGGTTTCCGGCATATTTTCTTCTCGTGAGATTTTTATTGTTTTCCCCAAACCCAGCCGCCACGCGAAAGGCGCCGCAGTTCTTCGACAGCGTCGATCACTGCACTGCTGGGCACATCGCTGGCGACTTCAACTTTACCGATCTCGCGCGGCAAAATGAAGTGCACCACTCCATTTTGTGTTTTTTTGTCGGACTGCAGCCGGGCCAGAATCTTGCGCGAACTGACATTTACTTCCGGCAGGCGACCGAGACTCAACACGGCATCAGCGATGCGGCCCGCGGTCACACTGTCGGTGCGGCCCACACTGAGCGCGATGTTAGTTGCGGCAATCAGTCCCCAGGCAACGGCCTCGCCGTGGAGCAAGCGACGGTAACCGGTTTCGGCCTCGAGCGCATGGCCAATGGTGTGGCCCAAGTTCAGAACGCGGCGCAGGCCGTCCTCGCGCTCGTCGGCGGAAACCACTTCGGCTTTCAACCTTACGGATTGCGCGATGAGCCACTCGAGTTCGACGGGATCCCGTTTCAGAATCCGTGCGCGATTCTGCTCAAAGCGCAGAAAGAGTTCGATGTTCCCGATGACGCCGCACTTGAGTGCTTCATAGAGTCCTGCGCGAAACTCGCGGTCCGGCAGACTCTTCAGCACCGTGGGATCAATCAGGACAACCCGCGGGTGGTGGAACGTTCCCAGCAAGTTCTTGCCGGCAACCAGATTGACCGCGGTTTTCCCACCGATGGAAGCATCCACTTGCGCCAGAACAGTCGTTGGAACCTGCACTAACTCGATTCCGCGCATATAAAGCGAGGCCAGCAGTCCACTCACGTCGCCCACGACTCCGCCGCCTAGCGCGATGACCACGGCCTTGCGGTCGGCACCCAGACGCGCCAGTTTGTCGGCGAGCGCCTCTACCGTTGCCAAGCGCTTGGCAGGCTCGCCGTCGGTCATTGGGATTACCTGGGGCGTAAAGCCGCTGGCCTTCAGGGAATTGACCAGTTTCGATCCCCAACGCTTGCGCACCGGAGGAACGGTCACAACAAAAATGCGGCTGGCTTGCGGCAGTAGTTCACTCAGGACGGAACCCGCGCGCGTGAGCAGGCCATTCTCGATCAAGGCCTGATATGGCCGGGGTAGGACGTGAATAGTCACTTGCGGCATGCGGTTCCATGATAGCGTAAGCGGTCGAAAGACGGCCTTGCGGCTAAGTGGTACCATTTCCCGTCTTAATTGTTTCCAGTCTATGAAGGGTCTTCCAGCCGAGACCGACTTCGTGGTGATTGGCGCAGGGGTTGCCGGCCTACGCGCTGCCATTGAACTGGCCGTCGCAGGACGTGTGCTCGTGCTGGAAAAAAAGGAAGGTGGTGTTAGCTCACAAACCTTCCAGGTCACGGCGCTCAGCGACGAAGACGAAGTCAGCCTCCACTTGCAGGACACTCTCAGCGCCGGGGATGGTCTTTGCAATCCTGCGGCCGTGAAGATTCTGCTGGAGGAAGGCCCGCAGCGCATCGACGAGTTGATCGCGTGGGGCAAGCATCATGGAACCAAGCTAGTCTTCGGGCTTGAAAGTGCATACAGTCGCCACCGCAGTCTGCACTCTCAGGGAGATTCGACCGGCATAGAGATCCTGCGAGCGCTCTGCGCCAAAGCGGAATCGCTGAAACATATCTCGATTTCCCAGTTTGCCTTTGCAACCGGGCTGCTGACGGACGCCGGACATATCACAGCAGTAGAGCTGATCGATGAAAAAGGCGTTTCCCAAGAAGTTGCCTGTTCCGCCGTCCTTCTAGCCACAGGAGGGGTGGGACAACTCTATCGCAACACGACAAATCCAGAAGCGGCAACGGCGGACGGCGTCGCCCTGGCCTATCGCGCCGGAGCGGAACTCAGCGACCTGGAGCTCGTACAGTTTCATCCGACGGCGCTATACATGAAGAAAGTTCCGCGCTTTCTTCTGTCAGAAGCCTTGCGAGCCGAGGGTGCGTGCCTGCGCAACATTGAGCTGAACCGGTTCATGGGCAAGTATCATCCCATGGGCGAGCAGGCGCCGCGTGATGTGGTGGCGCGGGCCATTGTTCACGAAATGGAGGTGAGCCGCGCCAAAGATCCTTTCGTCTATCTCGACCTCACGCATCTCAGCGCCGCAAAAGTGCAGAAGCGCTTCCCGAGAATCTACGCGACCTGCATGCAGCACAATGTGGACATTACCGAAGATGTGATTCCGGTGCGTCCCGCGGCGCATTTCAGCATGGGTGGGGTGCGCACCGATCTCGATGGCAAGACGAATGTTGCCGGCCTCTATGCTGCGGGCGAAACCGCTGCGACGGGTGTACACGGGGCGAACCGACTAGCCAGCAACTCCCTCCTGGAGGGTCTGGTCTATGGGGCGCGCGCGGGCCAAGCAATGCGAGAGGAAGCCAAACCGGTGTCACGTCCAGGGGCAAAACCGAAAGTCGCTTATTCGAATGGACCCGTGGACGCGGGCATCGAAGATCTGATCGGGCAGATTCAGCTTGCTTTGGAGAATGAAGTCGGAATCGTGCGCACGCGCCTGGGCATGCAAAAAGCAATTAAGATTCTGGAAGAGATGGCTCCGAAACTGGCGCACCCCAAAACGCGGAGGGCGCACGAGGCATCGAACCTGCATCTGGCAGGGCTGCTGGTGGCGCGGTCAGCTTTGGCGCGCGAGGAAAGCCGCGGGGCGCACTATCGCATGGATTATCCCGATCATGATGACACGAAGTTCCTTAAGCATTCGGTGATCAGAGGCGACAAAGTAGTTTTTGTGTAGATAGATCAAAACGATCGCCCACACGGCAAAACAAATGCTGATTAGCCCGATCGAGCACAACATTCCGACTCCTGCGAGCGCAACGGGCGACGCAAACTTGAGATTGGCGCTCACCAAGCGCGCCAGTACAGGCCGGCTTACGTGGTCCGGGCCGCTGCTGCTGATCACCGGACGCAGCGTCTTAATGATTGCCGCGCAGGCGTTCGTCGTGTGCCTTTCCTGGGTGCGATTTCACGTCTGGTCCTGGAACGGTGCGGCGAAATGGTGGACCGTGTACGGTACGCTCGTAGACGCAGGTTGCCTGGCCCTGATGGCCGCGTATACGCGTAAAGAAGGAATCAGACTACGCGATTTAATTGGACGAGTGCGGCTGCGCTGGGGGCGCGATTTCTTCGTCGGAGTCGTATGTTTGTTACTGGTCTTGCCTTTCTTTGCTTTGGGTTTCCCAGCGGCTCGTTGGCTTATATACGGAAGCACTCATCCGCCAACCTTTGCCGGAATGCTAAGCGCCCGCGTGCTGCCATTGTGGGGGGTTGCATACAGCCTTAGCGCGTGGTGGCTGGTGTGGTCGCCGACGGAAGAGATGACCTACAACGGTTATGCTCTGCCGCGAATCGAGGTGCTCTCCGGTGGTCGATGGAAGGCCGTCGCCATCGTGGGCTTCTGGTGGGCGCTCCAGCACAGCTTCCTTCCGTTTATTCTGGACTGGCAATATGTGGCTGGGCGGTTCTTTGCGTTTCTGCCAGGAGTCGTAGCCTTTCTGTTGATCTACCTGCGTCTGCGGCGATTGCCGCCGCTGATTTTGGCGCATTGGGCAATGGACATTTCCGCTGTGTTCTTCACCCTGCAGTTCTGATCGCATTTGCTGGGGTACGCTTACTCAGTGCTCTTCGCTGGATACGCCGCCGAGATCGCGATAGAGATCAAAATCACGCCCGCCACTACCCCCAACATAATGGCGGTCGGAACCCGAAAATACTCCGCGGCAAGCATCTTCAAGCCGACCAACACCAGCATGGCCGCCAGTCCATAGTGCAGGAAGCGGAAGACCTTCATCAGGCGCGAAATTGCGAAATACATCGAGCGCAGTCCCAGAATCGCGAACACGTTTGAGGTATACACAATGAAGGCATTCAGGGTGATGGCAAGAACTGCGGGAATGGAATCGACCGCAAACAGTACGTCCGTAGTTTCGATGACCAGAAGCACCACCAGCAACGGAGTGGCGTACAAGCGTGAGTTGTCCTGCAAGTTTCGAACGAGGAATTCTCCGCCTCGGTAGTCGTCGGTTACGGGAACAAAGTAGCGGAGAGCTTTCACCAGGGGATTCGCCGCGGGATGGATCTTGTGCTCCCCGCTCACGCAAAAGCGGATGCCGCTGATGATCAGAAGGGTCCCAAAGACGTAAAGCACCCAATGGAAACGGGAGATCAGGCCAACCCCGGCGCCGATAAAGATCCCGCGCAGTACCAACGCGCCGATGACGCCCCAGAACAGTACGCGATGCTGCTGCTGTTCCGGCACCGCAAAGAAGTTGAAGATTATAAGGAAGACGAAAAGGTTATCAGCGCTGAGGGAAACTTCCAGAACGTAGCCGGTGACGAACTCCAGCGCAATCTGCCGTCCTTGCCAGAAGTACAGAAGGACCGCAAACCCGGCGGCCAACACAACGTATACGGCGCTCCAGGCCAAGGCTGCGCGAAAACTGACGCCCCGGCCGGGACGATGGAGGCGAAGGTCCACCAGCAGCATCCCGAGCACGAAAACGTTGAAGAGGATCCAGAAATAGAGCAATGGAGTTCCTGGCCGTGTTCGGAAAGCTACTTCTGTCTTCCCCGTTGGCCCCTGACCCACTCATCCCAAATGCCGTCGGCCTTGAGCATTTCCACGCTGTTGGTCTCGCGCATCGTCTGCTCAATTTGATCATGGGTGAGACGGGGGCCGATCTTCTCGGGCAGATCCGCCAGCTCAACGCTCAGTGCGGCGGCCTCTGCCACGTGCTTCTTCAGTTGCGGAAAGTCCACTTTGTCGTAGGTGTCGGAGACGGCGTGGTAATTTTCGAGATAGTTTGCCTCCAGCTGATCCGCAACGAAAGTGGGCACACCTTCTAGCATGAAATCAAAGTGGTCCATGCCCCATTCCATGTCGGGCTTCAGTTCTTTGACGTCAAATTGCGCGAGCGGGGCGATCAGTTCTTTCGCCGTGGAGAGCACATCTTTGCGGCCGCCCACGGAGAAGCCGGTCGTTTTTCCGGTGCCTGAATCGTAAATGATGACCCCCGCGGCCTTGTCGAGTTCCGCGCGGTGGTTGAAAGCATAGGCGCGGGAGCCGATCAATCCTTGTTCCTCGCCGGAAAAAAGAATGAAGCGGATGGTGCGCCGGGGCTTCACGCCCGAGGCCTTGATGGCCCGCAGCGCGTCGACGACCAATGCCGCGTTGCATCCATTATCGAGTGCGCCCGTGCCCAGTTCCCACGAATCGAGATGCGCGCCCAGGATCACGAACTCGTCCGGCTTTTCGCTGCCTCTGATTTCTGCAACAACATTAGAAGCCTTAATCGGCCCGCCGATCTGGTTGGGAATAGAGAGGTCGGCCCACACCAGGTTTCCCGCAGCCAGCAAGCGCGCCATGCGTTCGCCGTCTTCGCGCGCTACCAGGACCATTGGGAGGCGGTCAATTTCTCCGGCGCCCGAATTCGTGTGACGGTATAGAATGTCATGCTCGCGCGTGGCCATGAAGGCAACCGCCTTGGCCTTCCCTTTCAGGGCGAGATCGATCACCGGCGGAGCCTTCGCGTATTCGGCGAACAGGTCATCCCAAGTTTTCAGAACGACTGTGTGCACTAAAACAATCTTGCCGGAAATGTCGCCCGCCTTTTTGAAATCGGCTTCCGTGCCTTCGCCCACGTCGACGACCGGGACGTGCTTCACCGCGGCAAGGGCGGGGGCCCACGCCACAGAAACCGCATGGACGCGGAAGGATGAGAGAACCGTTCCACCGCCCACCTTCGTCGCATCGACTTGATACGCCGTCGTCGCGGTCATCTCAGTGGCGCCTTCGGACCAGGAGAACGGAATAGTGAATCCCTCGGTATGAACGCTGTCGGCGCCAGCGGCCGTGAAGGCTTGCACTCCCCACGCCACGGCGTGCTGCATCGCAAGAGTGCCCGGGACGCGGCCGCCGATTTCATCGGTTAAACGATGAAGATTGGTCTCGAGCGGCGACGGCTGCAGAGCGGCCTGAATTACGCGATTCGCTTCGCTCGTATCGGAGGGAGGCGTTGCGGCAAGGCAAGTAAAACTGAAGATACCAGCAACGAACAGGGTCTTCACAGTTCGCATATGGGGTGCATTAGAAATTAAATCTTGGAAAAGCGCAAAACGATAAACCGCAAGCCGCCGTGATCACTTGGGCGGGAGCGGATCCATCTTGTCGAGGAGGCGAACGGTTTCGAGCACCACGCTGCCCACGATTTGCAGGCTCTTGGGGCTGAGTTTATCGACCGTATCCTGCGACGTGTGCCAAAAGACATTGTTGTAGCCGTAGGAAAAATCGATGAGGTCGGCGCAGGCCACGCCCCGCTTCATAAACGGCAGGTGATCGTCGCTGACCTGGTTGGTGCGCGCGAAAAAGTGCGATTGATACCCCAGGCGCTTTGCCGCTTCACCCACGACGTCTTCCAGCCACGGGGTGGAGTTCAGATCGCGATCAATGTTGAGATCAGCGTCGCCAATCATGTCGGCCAGCAGAAATGCTTTGATCTTTTTCAGCGTTCCGTCGGCTTGCCATTTCTGAGCCACGTGATCGATGCCGTACAAACTGTCATCCATGAACGGCATTTCCGTGTCAGGCTTGATCGATTCTTCCGCATCGTCCCACACCAACCATACGCTGTAGCCGTCCCGGGGCTTGCCGCGCAACTGGTTGGCGATTTCGAGCAACAGCGCGCTGGAGGAACCGCCGTCGTTAGCGCCTACGTAAGATGTGTTGCGAAGCGGATAGTTCGTATCGTAGTGGCTGGCTATGACGATGATGCTGTCTTTTGCGCCGGGATATTTGGCGATGATGTTATGCACCGGAAACTTGCCTTCGGGAGTGTCAGCGGTGAAGGTATCATCTTCAACCTGATCGCCCTTCAGGCGAGAGGCGATGTACTCCTCGACTTTCTTGTGATTTGCGCTGCCAACCGGACGCGGGCCGAATTTCACAATGTCCTTCACATACTGCATCGCGCGATCCCCATCGAACGTGGGCGGTGGACCACTGTCGGGAGGGAGCGTGAGTGCCGGACCGGTTGTGTCCGCAGAAGCAGGAGTTGCCGGACCGGGAGTCGAAGGAGTCTGGACCTGAGCGGAATCCTTGTCATGGTCACACGCAATGACCGCCAACATACCCGCCAGCAGCGCCCATCGCAAAGCTCTCAGTCGAATCGTTATCACTGCGCCTGTTTCTCTTTCCGTGCCTGACGCTGTTTCGGATGCACAACCCACGCGACGCCGATGCTGAACACATAGAGAGCCAGCATGGGGGCCGCGAAAATACACATGTTTACGATGTCGGGAGTCGGGGTAACGATAGCCGCAATGACAAAAATGATCAAAATCGCGTAACGGAAATGCTTCCACATGAAGGCGGGGCTCACGATGCCCATCAGCGACAGGAAAAAAATCAGAATGGGCATCTCGAAAATCAGCCCCATGCCGAGAACAATGCTCAGGAAAAGCTGGGTGTATTCCCCGATGGTGATCATCGGCTGAAACTGCCGGCCGAAATCGATCAGAAAATCCAGCGCCCTGGGATAAACAATCTTGTAGCCGAAATATCCGCCACAAATGAAGAGCGCAATAGTGGAAACCATGAAGGGTACGGCATAGCGTTTTTCGCGACGGTAGAGGCCGGGTGAGATAAACATCCACACTTGGTAGAGCACGAACGGGGACGTAAGGAACAAGCCAGCCAGCGCCGCGACCTTCAAGTAAAGATTGAAAGGCTCCGTGGGATTCAGGTACACCAGCTTTTCCGATAGCCCCTTCGCCTTGAGGGTCTCCATGATCGGCTTTTGCATGACCCCATAGATTCTCTCGTGATATCCCCAACACACGCCAAACCCAACTCCAACGGCAATAATGGAATAGACGATCCGTTTGCGCAGTTCCTCGAGGTGATCGAGAAAGCCCATGGTGGGCATGGGCTCTTTTTCACTATCGCCGCTGGCCTTCGCGGCTGCGAATTCAAACATGCGATTCCTGTGAGGTGGGAGAAGTTACGTCATCAGAAGGGGCGACTGCCTCAGAAGCAACTGGCGGCGCTTCTGGCGCGGAGGCGACTGGCTCATCCGTAAGGGCCGCCAAGGTCGCCGCAGGTTCGGCATTCAGCGTACGACGGGTGACGCCTTCCGGGAGCGGGCTGGGCGGAAGGATCGTCTGCCGGTTCTCGACCTCCAGGTTGGAAATTTCCTGCTCGATTTGCGCCTTGAACTCGTTCGAAGCGCGCCTGAATTCGTTGAGCGCCTTGCCAACCTGGCGCGCGATCTCCGGCAACTTCTTGGGCCCGAAGATGATGAGGGCCAAAAAGAACAGGAAGATCGTCTCAGAAAAGCTCATGCGATTCATCATACTGCCGGAGCCGGAAAGGCGGCAATCATTGCGAGAAAACGCGTCTACAAGATTTCTTCGCGGGGCGGCCGGAGCCGGTGAGGTTACCGACACAAAGTTCAGTTTTCAGGCGACAGGGAGGTCTTGATCCGCGAGCAGTCCGGCTTGCTTTGCCGAGCTCGGGCGGCAACGTTTGCCGAGTTAGCTGCTTGTGCGAAGGGTATACCGCAAGTTGGATCGCCTAAGGGTCGTCAATTGTTTGACTTTAACCATTTGTGCCGCACGTGATATTTGGCACCAGGCGTGCCCGGGACAGAAAGACGCTAGCGGCTAGCGACTGAAGGTTAGCCAGAAAAGTGCCGATAGCGCAGCAGAGCGAATGAATCGGTCGAGAGGAGACGTAAATGTCCGTATCAGGGATTTCCAGCAGCAATCTCTTTGATTCCAGTAAGCAGACGATCCAGAACAACATCCAGCAGTTTCAGAAAGAATTCCAGCAGCTCGGACAGGATCTGCAGTCAGGCAATCTGTCTGCCGCCCAATCCGACTTTGTGACGCTGCAGCAACTGGGGCCACAGGGCAATTCCAGTTCCGCTTCCACTTCGGCGGCGCAGAGCAACAGTCCGATTGCCCAGGCATTCAACCAACTTGCGCAGGATCTGAAGTCCGGAAATATTTCAGGGGCTCAGCAGGACTTCGCTCAGATTCAGCGGGCCTTCCAGAATCAGTCATCGCAAACCCAAGGCCACCATCACCACCATCACGGCGGCGGCGAAAGTGGAGGAAACGCGATCAGCCAACTGTTTGACCAGCTAGGCCAGGCGCTGCAATCGGGCAACCTCTCTACCGCGCAGACGGCGTACAACTCGTTGGTGCAGGACTTCCCGCAACTTGGTCAAAGCGAGCAGGCTTCGGCGCAGCCAACCTCTTCGGCGAGTTCGACCGGCGTATCGGTAAGCGCATAAGCAGCTCAGGAAAACTCGATTCCAAGTCTAGGAGCAGTAGCCAGCTAACTTTGGGGTGAGGCTGACGGGAGGCTTTCGCAATTGGGCCTTGCACCCAGACGGGACGCCTCTTCCCACCCCGTCAATTCCATGGAGACTTCGCCCCACAGTGGTTCAGAGACGGCAGAAGGCACATGCTGACGGGTGTTCTGTTCTAGACTTTATGGCGACGGCGCGGCTGCTGGTATAGGCCTGCTCTCTGGCGAAAACTCCTATACTTTCGGCTGGACAGGAACCTATTCAGCCTCGACCAGCATCTTAAATATCAGACCGTTTGGGGGCGGGTTACCAACGGTGACAATCCCGTTCCGGGGCAGTTTCCGGTAGTGATATACTGTTTGAATTCAGCGCGGTAGCTGGGGTGGAAGGACGCCCTCAACGAAGGAAATCTCAGATGGCTCGTAGTTCACGCCGATCACTCTTCCTAGTAGTTTTTTTTCTGCTCGCCTGCGGCTTCCTGGGAATTCTATTTGCCCAGCATTCCGGACAGCAGTCGTCGTTGACTGGCGACTCCGAGGTCAAGGATAGCCTGAAGCAGTTCACCGACGTCTATGCGCTCGTAGAAGACAATTACGCCGAGCCGGTGAATGCGGACAAGGCCATCTATAACGGCGCGATCCCCGGCATGCTGCACGCGCTTGATCCACACTCGAATTTCTTCGATCCCAAATCGTATGCCCTGATGCGCGAAGATCAGCGCGGCAAGTACTACGGCGTGGGCATGACCGTCGGTCCGCGCAACAATAAAGTGATCGTGATCTATCCCTTCACCGGCACACCCGCTTACAAGGCAGGCATTCATCCTGGGGACGTGATCATCGCCGTCGACGGCAAGTCGACCGAGAACATGAGCACCACCGACGTGGCCGATTTGCTGAAGGGGCCTAAGGGAACCACAGTTCACATCAGCATCTCGCGCGAAGACGTCGAGAAGCCGATGGAGTTCACTCTCGTCCGCGACGAGATTCCGCGCTACAGCGTCGACGTTCATTTCCTGATCAAGCCAGGCGTGGGATACATGCACGTCAACGGTTTCAATGAGACGACCGAGCATGAAGTTTCTGATGCGCTCGATTCGTTTGGCGACCTGAAGGGCCTGATCCTTGACTTGCGTTCCAATCCCGGCGGTTTGCTGAGTGAAGGCGTGGGCGTGGCTGACAAATTCCTGAAGAAGGGACAGCTCATCGTCTCTCACCATGGCCGCGCGTCCGCCGAGAAGCGTTACGTCGCGCAACACGGCAACGGCGGGAAGGATTATCCGATTGTTGTGCTGGTGAACCGGCAGACAGCTTCGGCGGCGGAAATTGTTTCGGGAGCGATTCAAGATCATGATCGCGGCTTGATCGCGGGCGAAGTGACGTTCGGCAAAGGTCTGGTTCAGACCGTGTATCCACTTTCAGAAAACACCGGGCTGGCGCTGACCACGGCCCATTACTACACTCCGAGCGGACGTCTGATCCAACGGGACTATAGCAACATTTCGCTCTACGACTATTACTACAGCCGCGACAGCGCCGAAAGCTCCAACACGGCCAATCGCGAGGTGAAGCTCACCGACAGCGGCCGGACGGTTTACGGCGGAGGCGGCATTACTCCCGACGTCAACATTCCTGCCGTGAAGAGCAATCACTTCCAGGACACACTGCTGCAGCACTATGCGTTCTTCAACTTTGCCAAGCGCTATGTGGTGAACCACAAACCCACGAAAGGTTTTGAGGTTGACGACGCGACTCTGCAGGAGTTCCGCAAGTCTCTGGATGAGGCCAACATTCCGTACACGCAAGCTGATCTGATCGACAATAATGACTGGATCAAATCGAACATCAAGGCGGAGATTTTCACCGATGCCTTTGGGCAGGATGAGGGCATGAAGGTCCGCGCCGAGTCCGATCCGGAAGTGATCAAAGGGCTCGAGTTACTGCCTCAGGCAAAAGCGCTAGCGGACAACGCCAGGAAAATCATCGCTGAACATAACTCAGCTCCTGCGTTCGGCCGTTAATCGTTCAACGGATTCCCAAGAGGCCCGGACGCGTTCCGGGCCTTTTATTTTCATGCAGCGACAATCACGTTGGCGGAGGCGTCGAACCGGAAGCCGGGGCACCAATGCCTTCATTGACTTCGGCTTCCTGCTATGTGAGAATCCGCGCAAGAGGCCGCTTTTGCCGCGTAACGGCGAAGGCGGCGGGAGCAAACCTTCCGTCCCAGTGGCTCTTTCTGAACCGTAACAAAATGGATCTTTTTCAATATCTTGGGACACGTGCGAGATCGTGGCCCCCTTGCCGGTTCGGCCTGAGGCCCATTTGAGACCGATGGTTCTGGCAGGCGCCGTGCTTCTGGCGGGCGGCGCGGGATGGACGGACCTGCGCTGGCGGCGCATCCCAAACTGGCTGACCGTCCCAGCGCTGCTGATCGGAGTCGTTGCGAACACGGTCCTGGGTGGCTTGTCGGGGCTGAAGGCTTCCCTGCTGGGCGCAGTGCTCGGATTGGCGTTGCTGTTGCCGTTCGTGCTGCTGCGCAGCTTGGGCGCAGGCGACTGGAAGCTGGCAGGAGCGCTGGGCGCCTTCACAGGACCGGGCCTGCTGGTTGATCTATTGCTGGCATCGATCTTCGTGGCCGGAGTGATGGCGGTGGTTCTTGTGATCTACAAAAGACGAACGCGTCAAACGATTCGCAATATCGGGCACATCCTGATCTCGCTGGTGACATTCCGATTGCCGGGAGCCCGTGTGTCGCTCGATAATCTGGAGTCGCTGAAAATTCCGTACGGGGTGGCGTTGGCGTTCACCGTGGTGCTTTATGGAATTCTCTGGAAACTGGGAGTTGTGGCCTAGAATGCTGAATTCCGCACAATCAATTCTTCGCAGGCTGGCCGCCGAAACCCGTGGCGCTGAGATTGCGGAAGCCGCTGCCGTCCTGCCCTTGATGTTCATGATCCTTCTTGGGATCTTCTGGTTCGGGCAGGCCTTCAGCATTTATGGCGCAATCACGCGCGCCGCCCAGGAGGGTGCGCGCGCCGGGGCAGCTCCTTATTGCGCAACCTGCACCAGCGCCAACCCCCTCGCGACGAATGCAGTCAATGCCGTAACGACTGCCATGGTCGCGTCCAAGCTGGATCCGACGCTCACGCGATTTCCGGTTCCGGCGCCAGTCTTTACCCCGTGTGGTACGTCGTGGGCCAGTGCGAGCACCAAGATCGACGTGCAAGCCCCCGTGCTCTTGAAGAACAGTGGCTCCGCGAACGGAGTCTGCGGCGTGTCTGTGTCCTTTCAATACCCATTTCAGTTCTGGCTGCCTTTTGCGTCTCTGAACAAGCAGAAAATCTGGATCACTGCGTCGGCCCGAGTCCGAATGGAGACCCAGTGACTTGGATTAATCGCTTGGCCAGGTTCGGATGGCGCGACGAGGGCGCCGCGCAATTGGTGGAGTTTGCTGTTTCTCTGCCCTTGCTGGTGGTGTTTGTAGTGGGCATCTTCGACTTCAGCAACGCTTTTACGCTCAAACAAAAACTTACCAACATCGCGCGTGATGCAGCGCGCGCGGCTGCTGCCGACCCCGCGAATGATTTGCAATCGGGTTCGCCGGCGTCGGTCTCGGACGCATTTCAAGTCGTCGACTCCTATCTGCTCGCCAATAACATCAACGACTGCGGCATCACACTTAGCAGTTCGCCAGCTGGATTGACATGGACGTCGACCGCCAGCGGAAGCGGTTGTGCGCTCACCCTGGTTATCAACCGGGGATACTATTTCCCCCTGACGGGAGCCGCTCTTCCCTCGGTGAATTGCACGTCTCAAAACCCTGGAGCGCAGACTGCCATCATAGGCACTTGCGTCAGTATTCAGTACGCCTACCCGTGGCGGTTCGGCCGGGTCGCGAGTCTTCTCGGTCGGACCGCAACGCTGCCAAACTCGATCTCTGCTACGGCTGTAGCGATGAACGAGAACTGAAAGACGGTATGAAACCGCCCGCAATTCGCAGATTTCGTTATGCATGCCCCTCTCGCCGCCGGGAATGCGGCGTCACCATGGTGCTGGTGGCGCTGGCCATGGTCGCCATTATTGCCATGGCCGCGCTGTCGATCGATGTGATTACGCTTTATCTGGCACGGGAGGAGGCGCAACGGTCCGCTGATGCGGCCGCGCTGGCAGCCGCCCGGGTAATCTCGCTTTCGCGGCATCGACTGGCGATCCCAACAATACCACCTCGTCGTGGCAGGCAATCTGCGGCGGATCGTCGAGCTCCTGCAACTCTGGCGGCCACAGCGGTTGCGACCCAAAGCGAGGTAGGAAACACCGTAGCAACCACGTCAGCGTGACTTACTCCGCCGCGGGTACGACGTACGCCGACTGCTCCACTTTCCCCACTGGAGGATGCCTTCGGAGTAAATCCGCTGGTCACGGTGCAAATCCAGCGCGCCAGCCTTCCAACTTTTTTTTCGCGCATCTGGCGGAATCCGGGAAACAGCGTCAGTGCAACCGCGACCGCCGAGGCCTTTAATCCTTCCAACTCTGGAAATGTGGGCAACCAGACGCCTGTGGCGATCACTCCGGCCCAGCCGCGATGCGTAAAGCCGTGGATCGTGCCCAACCGCGATCCGCTGAACCCAGGTTCAACTTGCGATCAAGGCGGCGGATCATGCAGTAAGTTCGTCAACTTAGCAGACGGGTCGATCGTCAACCCGGGGATCTCGCTGAATGGCAATAACACCAGCGGCGTGATCGGCGAGCGATTCTGGTTGGCGCCCGACTGTGTTCACACTGGCAGCAGCTGTAGTCTCCGGGCTAATCCGCCCGTGGGCAACTACTACGCCGCCGGGCACCAAGCGTGGCTGGAAAGACCTCCAAGTTTGGAATATCTTCCTGGTGAGGCTCCGGGGTTGGCTCCCGTCGCGGTTCCCTCCTGCGTGTCCTCAGTCAGCTTCTACCGGCAGGCGGTGGCTGGGTGCGACCAATCGACCGTTTATCAATGCGGTGTACAAAGCTCGTCCAGTTCGAATCCCAACCGCGTCGACTTGAGCGAAAACCCCGGAGCCGGTACCGACGACACTATGACGGGCATCACCTGCCTTATCCACGAAGGCGATGCGACCGACACTCAACCCGACGGCCAGGACACGCCCAACCCTTACGTGCGGCTCGCCTTCGTCCTATCCCTTCCAGATTCTTGCAGGGACCAGCAATCCACTGGTTACGATGGCCAGCTCTCCGTTAACTGGTGGCACCCCTGTCACCAGCAGTCCATCGATCGTCTCCCTGCCAATTTACGACGACACCGTCGCGCCCAGAACCATTAACGGACCGGGCACCACCAACGTCACGATTGTGGGGTTCCTGCAGGTCTTCATCAACTCAGTCGACCGGTGGGGCATCATGGATGTCACCGTTCTGAACGTTATCGGCTGCGGCAACGGCAGCACTCCGCCGAATGCCGCCGTCACCGGGTCTTCTCCGGTGCCGATACGGTTGATCACGCCTCCGTAGTCGCACAAATCACTGTATTCGGCTGTTCTCGCGCTCTCAATGGGAGAGATTACTATTCAGGTGGGTTGTTGTCGGGTGAAGCTTTCATTTCAGGCTGCGATCCAGGAGGAGTCGGCACCGGCGGAGCGTTATTTGAGGGCGGTGGCATAGGCGCAGGCACCGATGTGTCATCGTTATCCGCATTGTCGTTTTGCGCTTGCACCGGAGGCGAAGGCATGACCGCTCCCTCGGCGCGCGTGCTGAGAATCACGCGATCCAGTTGCCGCGGGTCGTTCTCCGCGCTCAGAATCAGAAAATTAAACTTGGAACCATTCAGCAGCCGCGCCAGAACCTCGGGCGCGGGCGCCGGCGCGATGTCCGCGACTACCGTCTCCTGCTCCGCTCCAGCCGCAATCGAAACTTCGGCGCCCGTGCGCTGCTGCACCGCGAACAAGACCTGTGACAGCGTCACCTTATTGGCTCGGATCCCCAGCAGTCCATCGCGAAACGAAACGTCGAGCGTCGGTTGGGCGGAGTTTTCAATGCTCACGCGTTCCGCTCTGGTCGTGTAATTGGCAACTACCAGGCCGGGGCGCGGCGCTGGTTCGGGGGGGAAATTGTCGACCCCGGCGGAAGCATCCTGCGAGCTGCCCATCACCTTGATGATGACCGTCCGGCCATAAGGAAAGACCTGGTACGACTGCGCGGTTTTCAAATCAAGCACAATCCGCGTGACCGGGGGTTTGCCCTGAAACAGACCGACACGCACGTCTTTCACTTCTCCCCGATCGATGGATTGGCTACGTAACTGGCTACTGGGGACGGCATTGGGAAAGTCGACCACCAAACGATCAGGGCCGGTCAGGACTTGCGTCTGCGGAAGAATCCGGTCGCTGGCCTCCACTTCAATCTCGACCGCGTCTTTAGCGCCAAGTACCTTCACCGTGCGCACCGAGGTCTGCGCCAGCAGCAGCGACGGCGCGGCGAGCACTCCACAAGTGCGGCCAGAAGCAGCCGACTCACGATAATTCGCGAAAGCCTGTGCATGAATATCCGCACCCGGGAAGGTTTTTGGATGGTTCTACGCCGATTGTAGCAGCGATTATCGGCGATGGGACTTACGTTGGTACTAGAACCACTAGTTTGAGCTAGTGCGTCATGGGCTGCAGAATGTCTCCCAAAACATCGGGCTGTTTCGAGACGCGTTCCAGATGCGGATTTTTTTCGCCATCGTGATAGCCGACGGAATAGGTTTTGAAGAACTGCGCGTTTTCGACGAGCAACTCGATCGGCTGATCGCCGCACTGCGCCGCTTTCAGCGCCGCGTGCAGCACTGTAGCCGACCACTTCCGGCCGTTGACCGCGATCAGTTTCATGCCTGGACCGAGACCCGACTGGTAGGCCGGCGAGCCCGCGATTACGTCATCGAGTTTGCCATCTTTACCGACGACAAATCCCAGCGAGTACGACAAGTCGGCAAACTTGGCCAACTTCTCTTCCGCCTGAGTAAACAAATTCGGCTTGTCGTTATAAACCACTTTCCAGCCGCCGCGCTCAATGCCGCCCAGCGGTGCATGCGTGCTGGTCGCCGCGACACGCTCGCGCAGAAGGCTCGCCCAGTCGTAGGGCGCGACCTCGTTCAGCGTGTGCACAACGTCGTCAAACGTATAGGGGACAACTTTCGGCGGTCCGCTCTCACCGCCGTGGAAGCGCCGACAAAAATCGTTTAGAGAACGCTGCCCGTGAGTCTGCTGCCGGATGATCGAATCCACTTCCAGCCAGATAAGTTCGCCCTCAGGATAGTAGTCGAGCCCGCGCCGCCAGTTTTGCCATTGCGATCCCAGCATGCGCAGAGTTTGCACCGAGCGAGCCGTGTCTTCCAGAGGCCGCCACGTCCGTCCGGCGCGATGGTCGAGCGCGGCGGCGGTACCCGCGAGCGACTCGCGATACTGCTCGTCGGTCAACAATCCGCTACGCGTCGCCAGGACGTTGCCAAGATATTCTGTCAGCCCTTCATAAACCCAGAGCAGATCGCCAATCATCGGCTCCTGATAGTTTTGCGTAGCAAGTCCAGCGGGACGGCGGTATTTGCCATTCCACGAGTGCACAAACTCGTGCGGCACGAGTCCGGCGTAGAGCATGTGCAGATCAGGATCGAGCAGCGTCCGCTCCGCGGCTACGCTGTCATTCGACTCATGATGCTCCAATCCGTGCCCACCGACCTGATCGCTGAGCGTGAGCAGAAAGTGATACTGGCGATAGTGGCGCGCTCCGAAGAGCGCTCCCGTCTCGGCAACGAGCTTCTGGTAAGCGGCAACATCCTGTGGGGTCATGGCCAGATCGGGTCCGGCGTCGGCGACCAGATCCATCACGTGCGACCGAGTGTCGCCCGGCTTCGTCAATTCAATCTTCCGGTAGTGAACTCCGGCGATCAAGGGTGAATCGACCAACGTGGTGAGAGAAACTAGCGCGAACTCCACGTCGTCGCCGGCGGTGCGCGTCACGGGCAATGCCGTGCCGAACTTCCACCCCGCAGGCAGACTGACCGAAGGCATGAAGTTCACATCATCGGAGTGCGCGCCCTTCGGATAAAGTACGACCGCGTTCCAGTTCAGGTCGAGAAGATCGCTGGAAGCCGCCGGCCCGCCTCCGCCCGCACTATCGTGAGAAGTGATCGCATCCAGAGATACATCCAGCGTGTCAACCTCCGCGGGAATGCTGACGTGGAACTCATACATGTCGACAGCATCGCGTTCCCATGCAAGCGCATGGCCCGCCGCATCCATGTGAATTCCGGTAAGCCCGGCGATCGGCCCGCTGGGACGGTGATTTCCGGGAATCCATTCGGGGAAGACCAGCGACATGTCGCCGGCGTGGGCCGGAATCTGCAAGTGCGCGTGGTAGATGTTTCGCGGAGCGTCGGTTAAATCAACGTGCAACCGGATCGCCTGAGCGGTGAGCCTTGGCGCGAAGAGACAGAACAAAAAAAGCCACAAACTCCAGCGGCGCAACCGCAATCCTGCAGAACGCACCGGACCTCCTGTGAGAAGCAAAACCAGAAGGCTACAGAAAGAGTGTAAGCGAGTGCAAGATATGAGAAAGGCTCAGGCCGACAAGCTCATCCTGACGCGCTAAGTTCGGGCAAGCCTTTGGCGGGCCTTCCAGTACATCGCGGCCAGGCCAGAGGCGACCAGCAGCCATGTGCCGGGCTCAGGGACTACGCCTCCGCCACCTCCACCACCGGTGGCGCAGGGATATCCTTTCCCTTTATTCCCGGTTGCGGCCGTGCCCGTTGGCTTCTTTCCGACACCGCAAACGCCGGGGAGCGGCGGCGGCGAGATCGGAACCCACATTCCGTTGCTGAACGGATCATACAAACTCAATGGCAAGGCTGGTCCGACTCCCGGTACTGCGGGACGGTTGAGCAATGCGGACTCGAACGGGACCGGAGGATTCAAGAGGCCTGTGCCGACGGCGGGCATCGTAGGCTCGTCAAACTTTGCGACCGGGGGTTCTAAAGACGAAGTCGCTTGCTGGGGAACTTCTTCGACGCGATTGCCACAGCGAGAGCGCGCAGTGATTTTGCCATCGGTGATCACCGTCTCGCCCTTCTTGAGCGCGATCCGGTGCCGCGTCCAGTAGACCTGGTTCCCGATGCGATAAGAGACATAAGCGGTTCGCGCCAAGACCAGACGCACCACGCGGGCATGATCGTAATCGAACCCCGCGTAATGCGACGCGACCACCGGATCATGTTGTACCACCCACTTCAGTTCGCTCGCGTCTCTCACTCCGCCAGGCACGACGGAATAAGAATAGACCGGACGGTTCTCGATCTGACGCAAGGATTCCTGCTGGGTGAGCAACGGGAGATTGCGACTCGCCTCGACCGTATCGCGATCCGGCGCCCCCAACCGGGACGCTCGGAACAGCGATGGACTCAAATGCTGCAGTACGATGGAGGCAAACCCAAACGCCAGACCTGCGCAGACTATCACCAGCAGGATACGGCGAATCAGGCGATTGCGGCGATGGCGGCGGGTCGGACGGCGCCGGATCACGGTCTCGGCGCTCCCTATTTCCGGGTGATTCGACAACATCTACCTACCTTTAACGGTCTGGTCCGGGGGTGACCGAAGGCACTTCCATGCACCATAGATGCAGTTAGAGTGCCGTTGCCAAGTGCTTTAATCCTTCAGAAAACGAAGGAGATATGTGCTCTGATGGCCAACATGCTAACAGACCGCGCAGGGGTTTGCACAAATTATGTTCGAGAGTACCGAGGAACGCGGCAAAAGTGTAAAACCTTGAGACTCGGGGGGCTGCAAACCGCCGGCTGTCATACGAATCTTACGCCGGCGCGGTATGAGTTCGGCGCGCGGCATGGTGACTGGCGTAACGCCACGGAAGGGCCATTCCCGCGGAATTGAACCATTGGTAATCTGGCTCTGGTTACGGGAGGAAGTTTACTCTACAGAGAATTTTAGTCGTCCGCGCTCGGCATAAGCGATCGCTCTGACGGCGGTTCACCGCGAACGAAGCATAAGATTCGTCTTTTGTCCTGCTTTACCCTCTAAACGCATCTCACTCTTGCCGCACAGCCCAATGCTGTGCGGCTTTTTTTCGGGGCAAGCGGACATTCAGGAAGCCCTCATTCGATCGCGTAGTCGATCTTAATTCCGCGCTTCTGCACTTCTTCGAGAAACAGATCCGCCGGGACATCCCGCTCCTGCAGGACTCCGCCGCGCTTGCTGATGGCGCCCGAGGCGAGCATCTGCACCACGATCGACGCTGGGAACGCGGTGGTGCGCATCATCGCGCTCATGTCGGTCTTTGGATCGTAGTGATCCACCATGGTGAAGGAGGCCACGCGCCCCTTGAGTCGTCCGCCCAGCAATCCGCGGACGCCCGCTCGATTCACGGATTCATGCGCTTCCAGGCGCATCAGGCAGACGTCCGGCCCTTTTGAGGCGAACTTGCCCGCGAAGATTTTCGACATCATGGCGCGTGGCGCGATCTCTGCCTTGCCGAATTTCATCTTCTCTCCCGAAAACAAGCCGAGCTCTTTGAGTTCGCAGAGCAGATCGTAATGCCCGGGATAACGCAGCGTCTTCTCGAAGCACTCTCCAACTCGACCTTCAAACGTCTCGGGCAAAGTCGAGGTGCCGCCGGAGGTATGGAAAGCCACCAGCGGTGAGAATCCTTCGAGGTGAAAGTCCTCGGGCTCGGTCAGAGGATCGATGGTGGTCAGCTTGCCCTTGCGCAGGATGCGCGCCGGTTCCACGTACTCGTTGATAAGGCCTTCGACGGAGAATACAAGTTGATAGTGGAAGGGCGGCGTGGGCCGCTCCGGCAGACCGCCGACATACAGCCGCAGAGCATCGGCGCGGCCGCCGAGCCGACGGACCAGTTCGCCACCGAGGATGGAAGCCATCCCCGGAGAGAGCCCGCAATCGGGCGCGAGCGCCACGCCGCGACTCTCCGCCTTTTTTGAGAGCGCCAACTCCTGCCGCACTACAGTATTGTTGCCTCCCAGATCGGCAAAATGGCAGCGGGCGTTAACCGCCGCTTGCGCCAGTCCAAGATTCAGGAAATAGGGCACGGCCGAGAGCGCTGCGTCGTGGCCACTCATAAGCTTCACGGCCGCTTTTTCGTTGCCCGCATCCAGTGCCACGGCTCGAACCTTCCTACTTCCAGTGATTCGATTTACCCGTGCCGCCACTTCGCGCACGCGCTTGGGGTCATTGTCCGCCAGTGTCACCGAATCCACTTGAGCTGTGCGGGCCATATCGAACGCTGCCGCCGAACCCATCATGCCGGCCCCAATCACTAGAAGTTTCATGAGAATCCCCTTCGTAAGAATTCGTGGATAGCGAGGCACGCCGGACGAATCCTATGCCCGCCTCCGCATTACTCATTCAGAAATCAGTCGTTTTAATGTGAAGTCGAATCGAGAGGAAACGCTTCAAGAATGCGCGGAATTGTACCGGGACTAAAGCCCGGAAGGGGCTAGCCGCTTACAAACAAAACGGCGAACATCGAGCTTAAGGAAGGTCACAGAAGAGGATACCACCTAACCGGGCGGCAACGTTTTCTCAGAAGCTATTGTCGTGTTCCTGCTCGGTTGATTATCTTTACCTCCCAACCTACACTGGCTCTGCAGCAACTAAGTCTGTGAAGGCAAAGCGCGCGCTTCGCAACTGGACGCAAGGTGTTCTCAGCGAGTTCTGCAAGTTCCGGCCGAGCGCCGGGATTTCGCTCATAGCAGGAGAGAACCGGCTGGGTTAGAAACGTGGCGATTGGAGGTTCAATGACTCGCAAACTGGTTGCGCCAGAACCCTTGCTAAGCGCCGTGGCGCGTAAATTGGGACAAGCCGCCGGATCGCTCGCAAACATAACTCATATTCTGACGACGGACCAACCAACGGAAGCATCACGCTCACGGTCGAACCGGGACTCTATCAAAAGAAGGAAGAGCCCTGCGAAAGTTGGCCAGGATCGAACGACGAAGCAGCGTCACGCCAGTCTCAGGAAGCGAACCCGCACTGCAAAGCCGCGAACGGCCTCCCGCCGCACCACGACCGGAACACAACGAGGCTCGAGCAAGAAAAGGTAGCGAGACCCCGCCCAGAATTCATGCAACTAAGTTTCCAACATTTCACAGGCATTTCGGAGTCCAAGATTGATGCCGCCCCCCGCTCTAAAGAGCACCACCGCTCCGCCTCCGGGTATCGCTAAGACGACGCACAAATCATCCCCACACTCCTCTCGCAAGAAGACAATAATTATCCTTCTTGTGACGGCGGTTTGTATTGCGGCCTGCCTCGCGGCGCTGTTCTGGAACCGGTATTGGCCGTTTACCGAAAAAGCCGTCGTGGAAGATCTGGCGGAAGCCAGCGACAGCACCGTCATCATCCGAAGTTCCCGTCGCACGTATTTTCCCTTTCCGGGATGCATCCTCGAGGGCGTCGAGTTTCGTCATGGTCCTGACAAGTGGACTCTCATTACCATCGACAAGTTGACCATTGAAGGCAGCTATTCTGGGATTCTCACGAAGCGTGTTCCACGTATCCAAGCTGAAGGCGCGCACGTCTTCGTCCCGCCTTTTGGCAGCAATGTAACCTTTCAGACGCAGCACTCCAATCTTGTCGTAGAGGAAATTGTTGCCAACGGTGGAGTGATAGACTTTGCCTCGGACGATCCGCATAAAAAACCGCTGCGCTTCGAAGTGCACCAGGGCCTTCTGCACGACGTTCAGTGGGGCAATCCCATCAGTTACGACTTGAAGGTTCACAACCCTGAACCTCCGGGCGAAATCGCAACGCGGGGAACGTTCGGCGTCTGGATCAAAGGCAATCCGGGCGAAACTCCGATTTCCGGTGAGTACACATTTGATCATGCGGACTTGGGCGTTTACGGGGGCATCGCTGGGATGCTGGCATCCAACGGAAAATACGGCGGAGTTCTCAAACACATCGACATTGCGGGCAGCACCGACGTCCCCGATTTCGAAGTAATGATGGGTGGCCACAAAGTCAAACTCGTGACCGAGTACGGCGCATTCGTTGACGCGATTCACGGCGACACGTTCCTGAAACATGTCGACGCCCATTTCCTCCGCACCAATGTCACCGCGGAGGGCAGTGTAGCGGGCATCAAAGGGCGCAAGGGCAAGACTGCACTACTCGATCTGACTTCGCGGCAAGGACGAATCGAAGACATTCTCGGATTATTTGTCAGCGAACCTCGCGCGCCAATGTCCGGAGCGGTCGCGCTGAAGGCCAAAGCGGAGATTCTGCCGGGAAAAGAACGTTTTCTCAAGAGGGTGAAGCTGCAAGGCACGTTCGGCATCGACGAAGGAAGCTTCTCAAAGCCGGAAACCCAGAAGAGCGTAAACGAATTAAGTGCCGGGGCGCGAGGCGACAAAATGGAAGACGCCGAAACCGTCCTCACCGACCTGAAGGGACAAGTCGTACTTGAAGGCGGAATCGCAAAATTCTCCAACCTTTCCTTCGGCGTTCCCGGCGCCAAGGCGCGCATGTATGGCATATACAACCTCCTAAATCACAAGATCGATTTGCATGGCAGGATGCGTGTAGACACACAGATTTCCAAGACCACTACAGGAGTGAAGGCGCTGCTGCTCAAGGTGATGGATCCTTTCTTCAAGAAAAAGAAGAAGGGCGAGGTCGTCCCCGTCCATATAAGCGGGACCTACGAGCACCCGCAGTTTGGACTGGATCTCACAAAACAAAAGGATCCGCCGCAGGCAAACAAATAACCGGCTCTGAGTTTTTGTTGCAAACACTTAACAGGGTCTCGACATCCAATCCTTTCGTAAGGAGTTTATGTCACAGCAGGTCAGACCACTGCTCATGCCTAATTCTTTACAGGCATTGCTCGTCATCTTTGCGTTCGGAGCAGCGCAGCTCGCATGCGGCGGTGGCTCATCATCGATGGTTCAGACACCGGTTTCGCCGGGCCAGCCCGCGTTCAGCCATGTCATTTTAGTGATGGAGGAGAATCACGACTATTCCGAGGTGATCGGGAGTGCATCGATTCCGTATTTCAACAGCCTAGCCTCGCAATACGGTCTCGCCACGCAGTATTTTGCCAATACTCATCCTTCACTCCCGAATTATCTGGTACTCACCACCGGCCTTATGGAAGCGTCCGACGACAGCTTCACTGGCGTAATCACCGATGACAACGTTGTCCGCGAGTTGGTGAAAGCGGGCAAGACCTGGAAGGCCTACGCTGAATCTCTTCCTTCACCTGGGTATATTGGTGGCGATTCTGGCGTTTATGTCCGGGGTCACAATCCGTTTACGTATTTATCCGACGTGCAAAACGACCCCAACCAAGCGGCCAACATAGTTCCCTTTACGCAATTTGCGACCGACCTCGCCAATAACGCGCTGCCGCAATATTCGTTCATTGCGCCCAACCTCACGGACGACGCCCACGATGGCACCCTTGCCCAAGCGGACGCTTGGCTGCAAACCAATATTGCCCCGCTGATCGCCAGTTCCGAGTTTCAGAATAGCGGCGTGCTGATCATCACCTTCGACGAAGGTCTTGATTCCGATGTGGAACACGGCGGCGGACAGGTGGCTACGCTCATCATCAGTTCCAGCGCCAAGAAAGGATTCCAGTCCACAACTTTCTATCAACATCAAAGCGTACTGCGCCTCATCCTTGCCGGTTCCGGAGTCGACACTTTCCCGGGGATGGCCGCTACGGCTCCCGATATGACGGAATTCTTCACCGGCCACTAACTCTCAGCGCCGCCCTTGAGAACTCCGAAAATACCCCGAAACCCGCTGAGAGAGCTAAAAGAATGGATGCGGACTGCAACAATCATCCCTGCGCCTACGCGATGCGGGGTATAGACATGTTTGCCCTTACCCCGTACGTTGAACCATGGCTGTTTGGGACGCAAGGCAGAAAAGTACGCCCGTCCGAATCCTCCTCGTAGACGACAGCCAGCTCATGCGCCGCTGCCTGCGAACCCTGTTAGAACAACAAGGTTCCTGGAAAGTCTGCGGTGAGGCGTCCAACGGTCAAGAAGCAATAGAGAGAGCTCAGCAAGCCGCACCGGATGTAATCGTTCTTGATTTCCAGATGCCCGAAATGAACGGTCTGGATGCCGCCAGAGAAATCAGACGACGCTCGCCGGACATTCCGATTCTGATGGTGACCCTGCACATGTCGCCCCAGCTCGAAGACCAAGCCAGAAAAATAGGCATACACGGGGCATGCGACAAGGGCAACATCAACTGCGTGGTGGAAGGGGTTGACACCCTGCTACACCATGGCACTTACTATCCAAGTTGACTCCAGGTCTCGTCGACTTCAATTATCGTACACGCTGTTACACCTTCTTTTGATTGCGGCATATCCTCTCCTTTTTGGGAGAGAGGCGGAGCGAGTATTCCCATTGACATAGCCAATCTCTCAAGCCTGGAGTCCCTCTCCACCCGAGAGCGAGCCACTCGTGTCTATGGGATGCTTCGCGAGATCCTGAGTGTGCCGGTGGAACTCCGAACGCAAACGCTGTCGGACATGACGCTGGCGATCGAGCACCACCGCTGCCGCGATTCCATTCGCTCAACACTTCGCGACTTCTGGTCGCATCATTCTTACGTTCGGGTCATCTCTGAAGCAGGATTGCCCGATGAAGCTTTTCTGGTTCGAGAGTTGTTGGCCAGGGCAGTCCGGCATCTGTTGCCCGTGGACGAAGTCGAGGGCGACCTCTATGTTTTGATGGATTCCCTGAACCTGAAAGAATCCGATGGACGCTGGGTGGCTTCGTTGCCTGAATCGCTGGTCGCTCCGTGGGCAGATACCTTTCGGCCGTCCACGTTTTCGATTCTGGCATCCTGCAAGATTCTTGCGTTGCGCGCTACCAATGTTGCCCTGTCGCGGGACTTGATAGCGTTCGCCGACGATGAGGACATCACCAAATCCGCCTTTTTTCACCTGCCTTCCATTGTCGAGCACGTCATTCGACACCCTGAAGACTTCCACCTTTGGGAAGACCACCGAGCGGTCTGCGAAATTCAGTTGCAGACCGTGAACCAGTCGCTCGCGGACAGAGGCTCTTCCGCGAATCTCATCTTTCGTGTGCGCCTCCTGCGCTCTCTTCTTGGCCGAATACAACAGGTGATCAGCCTCGAGCGCCCCGATTCAGATGCACGCAAACTTGCTGTCACCGTGGTACATGGTTTTGCGACGCAGCGACGCATCGGAAGCGTCATGAGTGCCAGCACCCGCCGGCTGGCGCGCAGTGTCGTCGAGAGAACCGGACGCGCCGGCAAACACTATATCGCTCAAAATACCGAACAATGGGGCGTGATGGGGGTAGGCGCGGTTCTGGCCGGAGTCATCACATCCTTCACCGCGTTGTTCAAATACTCCTTGGCAGCCATGATTCATGCTCCCCTGCTTTTGGCCATCGCCCATTCGCTAAACTATGTTGCGAGTTTCCTGCTGATGCAGGCTGGCGGATTCCTGCTGGCTTCTAAAATGCCCGCCGTGACCGCAGCTACTCTGGTGGATGCCATGGAAGATCCGGCGAAAGATCATATGGCCAGTCTTCAGGCGATTACCAAGACGCAATTCATCGTAACCATCAGCAATCTTATCGGGGCTGTCCCCGCGTCGATTGCGATCGACAGGATCTTCAACGCGCTTCGTGGACATCCCTTTCTGCCGGAGCCGGCGGCGGAACATGGCATTCGCATCTTGTTTCCGCTCACGTCGATGACGATCCCTTTCGCGATCATCACCGGAGTTTTTCTCTGGCTCTCTTCGCTGGCAACGGGCTGGACGGCGAATTATCTCGCGCTCCACAGGATGGGCTCTGCAATCTCCAACAGCCTTCGCATTCGCGCCAAGCTAGGACCAAAGCGGGCGGAAAAGCTCGCGAACTGGGTTAAGCACCACGCTCCCGGCTCTGTTGGATATATCGTCCTGGGATTTCTGCTGGGTGCCGTGCCCATTATTTTCGAGCTTTTCGGAATACCTCTCGAAGTCCGCCACGTCACGCTGGCCGCCGCAAGTCTCGGGTACGCTCTGGATGCATCCCGGACCTACGGCCAACTCCACTGGCAGGATGCCCTTCTGGCATTTTCAGGAATTGCGCTTGTCGGTGTGTTAAATATTGTCACCTCGTTTGTGTTGAGCTTTCTCCTCGCCGTGCGCGCCCGCAATATCGGAGAGGCGCAATCGCGGCGCTTTTTGCGCGAGGTAGGCCGTGAGCTGCTAGCTCACCCATTTTCTTTTCTGCTTCCGGGCGAACCGGAGCGCACAGATTAGGGGCCTAGACTTCCCTTCCGTGTGAGCTGCCGCGCAGGCTCATCAGACCTGGAGGTTGCGAAGATAGGGAACGCTGGCCTTCATCTTTTCCAGGTCCATTTCGACGAAGTAATTCTTGATGCCGCCTGTTTTCGCCGCGGTAAAGATTTTCTTCCAATCCAGACTGTCCTGTCCCACGGGCGTCACTTTCTTGGCTTCCGCCGACCAGCCTTGCACGTGCATGGAAATGAAGCGCCCAGGGTATTTCGTGAAGTACTCTGCGGCATCATAGCCGCGGCTGATGGTGGAAATTTGGAACTGGAATTTCACCAGCTTCGGATCGAGAAGGCTCAGCAATACGTCGTAGGTTCGCTTGCTGTCAACCATCGTGAGCTCAAAGTCTTCATTGTGAAGTCCCTGCTGGATGCCAGCCTTGGCCGCTCGCTCCCCCATTTTGTTGTATTCGTCGGCCGCTCGCTTCACATCATCCATCGTCGGCTTCGTGGGCCCCTCGAGGCTGGGCACGATCATTTGCGTCAGTCCGACATCGGTCGCCCAGGAAATGGCGCGCTCCTGATTCTCCCGCAGTTCCGTGATGCCAAAGTGAGAACTCACACAACTCACACCCGCATCGCCTAAAATTTTCCGGAGTTCGGCTCCTTTATATTTGGCGAGGCCGGCGAAACCCATATCCGCGTAACCTACGGGCGAGCACAGCTCAATCGTCTGAAATCCTGTGCTGGCAAGCAGCTTGATCGTGCCCGGAAAATCCTTGGCAATCATTTCCCTGACGGGCCACGTTTGACATCCAATGGGCATGCCCAGCGGATTGGCGCGAAGCCTCAACACACCTGCGGAAAGAAAGCTAGCCGCAGCGGCGTAGGTCGACGCGCTCTTGACAAACTCTCTTCTCGAAATCATTGACATTGACGTTCTCCTCACTGGCTAATCGAACAAAAAGCGATTTGTGCCTGTAGCTCGTTAGAGTTCCCACCCGCTGCGGCGTTCCGGACGAACGTACTTCTGAGCAACATCAGAGTTAACGCTCAGGCTCGAGCGATCCCAATTGAGTCTTTGTCCCATGCGCGCCGCCACATTTCCCAGCAGCAAGGACTCAGTGACCATGCCCTCGAATTCGAAATTCCCACCGGGCTTCACCTTGCCTCCTTTGCAGGCGTCGAGCCATTCCCGTTCGTTGCCCGGCGACCGAGGCAGCGTTTTTGGCGGCTGTCTGTAGCTGTCCATCTTGGTTTGGGGAATCAACTTGGGATTGCCGCCATTGAACGTGCAGAGAATCTTGCCGCGATCCCCGACGAAGAGGAGCCCTTCGTCCTCTTCTTCGCCGTCCCCCTTCAGCGGACGGTTTTCTTCCAGTTCGTCCGGCCGCCACGGTTTTAGACCACCGTCATACCAGCTGAATTTCACGGGCGGCATATCGCCACGCGCGGGGAAGTTGTAGCGGACGATCGAGGCCAGCGGGTAGGTCTCGTCATAGCGATCGGTGGAACTGGCTTCCACGCTAACCGGTGCCTCCAACTTCAACACGCGAAAAATGGTGTCGAAACTGTAGGAACCCATGTCCCCCAGCGCGCCGCAACCGAAGTCGCACCACCCGCGCCACACAAAGGGCAAATAAGCGTGGTTGAAAGGCCGCTGTGGCGCCGGGCCGAGCCAGAGATCCCAATCCAAACCTTCGGGCACCGCTTCGGCTTCCTTTGGGCGTTCGATGCCTTGAGCCCAGAAAGGACGGCTCGACCAGTTCACGACCTCCCGCACTGGCCCAATGGCGCCGTCCCAAATCCATTCGCACAGCAAGCGAGTGGATTCGGATGCCTGGTTCGCAACTGCAATCTGAGTTGCCACTCCAGTCTCCCGAGCAATTTCCGCAATGCGCCGGGCCTCATAGATAGTGTGCGTTAAAGGCTTCTGGCAAAAAACATGTTTGCGTTTCTTCATGGCTGCAGCGGACACGGCCGCATGCAGGTTGTCGGTTGTACACACGACAACGGCGTCGAGATCTTTCTGTTTCTCGAGCAATTCGCGGAAGTCAACATAGGCCGCACAGCCGCGATACTGGCCAGAGCGCTGCTGGCTGCCGTAATAGGCGTCGACGATTTTCTGACAAGGTTCACGCCCTGCAACCCCGCTCGTGACCCCGAGAGTATGCGTCAACTGAATGGGTTGGTCGGGGCTGAGCCAATCCCAGCCGCTATCGACGCCGAGCAGTTTGCGCACGGATTTGCAGAACTCGTGTGTGTCCCATTGCGGATGATTCGCGCTGGCTTTATTGACGTCGCAGACCGCTACCCCCTGTACGTCCGGTTCCCGCAAAAAATGAAGCATGACCCGCAAGCCCTGCGAACCGACGCCGATGAAAGCAACATTGACCTTGTCGCTGGGTGGAACATACCCTGCTCCGCCCAATACCCGGCGCGGAACGATCGAAAAACCAATCGCCGCTGCGGCAGTTTGTCCCAGGAATTTGCGTCGCGAAACCGAGCCCTCTAGAAACTTGCGAGACCGAACCTGATTTTTCACAGTCCCTCCCAAAGCACAGCGCACTGCTGCCATGCAACTCCGGCAGCTCTCGACAGTTCGCAGTCACGGATCAACCCGGATACTGTAAACGAAGCGCAGGCATGCGTGTGCGAAAGTTGCAGAACCAGCAATGAATTGCTGTCCGGTCACGCGCGGCTTGACGCATTCAGCTAAACTGCCTCAGGGCCTCTGAGTGCTGATATCCAAAGGGAGGAAACTCAACTGTCAACCTCGCGGCGTGGTTTCCTGAAGAAGAGTGCAATTGCAGGCGCTGGACTCGCCTTGGAAGCGATTCCCGGGTTGGCTGCTCCTATCAATGGAATTGACGGTAACGCTGCTAGGGGTGCAGCCATGCCGAGCGCCGCTTCGACTGCAGACGCCACACACGAATTCACCCGTGGCCTCGGTGTTTATCCCGGTGATCCTCGGGAAGACTTCAGTCCCGAACTAGTGATCGACAGGTTGACTTACCGTAACCTCGCGTTGCTCCGCCCCGCCTACCACTCGAGCAGCTACGACTACAATCTGACAGCTCAGCTGGTTACCGATGGAATTAAAGACACGCATCTGCCCCAATGGGTCGCAACCTCAACTAGTTCTCGGGGTGCGCTGCCGAAAACCGAGCGCGAACTTGTGCTCGATCACTCGCGCACCAATTCTGTAGAACTATTCGGTCCGCGCCCTACGCTTCAGGTTCAGATCGGGGGTAGCACGAGCGTTCCCGAGGTTGATCGCATTGATGTGGTTGTGGTCCCCCCGAACGGCACGACTTCGTCCAATTTGAGTTTCACCGTGTCGGTGTCCGACGATAGTCGCACCTGGGAAAGAGTCGGCACGGTATCCGCCCCTCAGCCGGCGTCCGTTGAAGGCTATCCGAGGGATTTTGCGCGGCCGGGCCAATTGTTCTTCCCATCAATCCCTCTCAGCCGGGCTTGCCGCAACCGCTTTTATCAGGTTGAATGCGCCATTTCCAATTCTCCGCCCCAAGCCTTCTACATGCAGTGGCGGGTTGGCGAGATTGAATTCTACAGTCACGATCAGCGTGTGCAAATTGGAGGCCCCTATCGCTTCACGAGCGCATGGATGAGCGCCGGCCTCGGCGAAGAGTGGGTTTACATCGATCTGGGCGCCCGCTGCGAGTTCGATCGCGTCAAACTGTACTGGATTGCGCGCCCTGCCGAGGGCTCACTCCAGGTTTCGGACGACGCTGAAAGCTGGCGCGATCTGCATACCTTCGCTGAAGAAGCTGGTCTGGTTGACGATGTCAAGCTCGCGCAGCCTTCCCGCGGTCGCTACCTTCGAGTGCTGATGATGCGGCCAACCTCTTCCGACGGCTACATTCTCAGTGAAATTGAGGTGTATGGCCGTGGTGGTCCAATCGCCCGCCCCAAGCGCGTTTCGGCAACTCGCGCCGAGAGCCGGCTTGTTGACCGGCTCGATCTTGCCGGAAGTGCCTGGCGCTTGCAGCGTCTCTCCCTCGTGAATGGCGACGGCCAGGACTTTTCGAAGCCCGGCTTTCACGATGCCGAATGGGTGGTCGCGACGGTGCCCGGGACCGTGCTCACCTCTTACCTGAATGTGCAGGCAATTCCTGATCCAAGTTATGGCAAGAACCAGTTGTATGTTTCGGACTCATTCTTCTACTCCGACTTCTGGTACCGCACCGAGTTCATCGCGCCCGCACTGGCTCCGGGAAAGATGGTCTGGCTGAACTTCGACGGCATTAACTGGAAAGCCGACGTCTTCCTGAATGGCGAGTCGCTCGGCCGTATCGAAGGTGCATTCATGCGAAGCCGCTTCGATGTAACCAGCAAGCTGTGTCCGGGTAAGAAGAATGCCCTTGCAGTACGAATCGAGAAGAATGCCACCCCCGGAAGCTGTAAGCAGAAAACCTACGAGAGCGGGGGCCCGAACGGCGGCGCGCTCGGAGCCGACAATCCCACCTATCACGCATCCGTCGGTTGGGACTGGATTCCCACCATTCGCGGTAGAAACACCGGCATTATCGGCAACGTTTACCTCACAACGAGTGGTGCGGTAACGCTGGAACACTTATTTATCAGCACTTCCCTACCGCTGCCGGATATCTCGCACGCGGACGTGAGCATTGAAGTTGATGTGCTCAACCACCAGGCTGAGCCGGTCACAGGCACCCTTGGCGGTCGCTTCGGAGAGGTCCAATTCGAACAGCGCGTTGCTTTGGATGGTTCAACGGAAGCCCCCACCAGGAAGCGAATCAAGATCGATCCCTCGACACACCCGGCACTGCGCGTGCAGAACCCAAGGCTGTGGTGGCCGGTTGGTTACGGCGATCCGCATCTGTATGACGTGGAACTAACATTTGAACTCACGGACGGGCGGACATCTGACACCAAGAGGCTGAAAGCGGGAATCCGTCAGATGGCTTACGGTGAAGACGACGGCGCGTTGAGAATTTTCATCAACAGTCGGCGTTTTATAGCTCGGGGAGGCAATTGGGGCTTCAGCGAGTCCATGCTGCGCTACCGCGCGCGCGAGTACGACGCCGCCCTGCGCTACCACCACGAGATGAACTTCAACATGATCCGCAATTGGGTAGGGCAGATCGGCGACGACGAATTCTATGATGCCTGCGACCGCTACGGTGTCCTCGTATGGCAGGATTTCTGGCTCGCCAATCCCTGGGACGGCCCCAACCCTGACGACAATAGCTTATTCCTGAGCAACGTGAAGGACACGGTCCTCCGCATTCGCAATCATCCGTCGATTGGCCTCTATTGCGGCCGCAATGAAGGGTTCCCGCCGAAGCTGCTCGACGACGGCATGCAGAGCTTGTTGGCGGAGTTGCATCCCGGGCTTCACTACATTCCGAACTCAGCCGATAACGTGGTTGGCGGAGGCGGCCCATACATGCTCATGCCCCTTACGTTCTATCCCACAATGGCCGCATATCCCAAACTGCATAGCGAGATCGGCATTCCCACAATCCCGTCGATCGAAAGTGTGCGGACAATGATACCCAAGAATGCCCTTTGGCCCCCGGGACTTGAATGGGGGCTGCACGATTTTGTTGAGGGCGGTTTCCGGCGCGGCCCCAGCTTTCTCAGTACGGTCGAGGAGGTCTACGGCGCTACCGACAGCTTCGAACAGTGGGTTTCGCTCGCGCAGTTCGCAGATTACGAGGGCTTTCGCGCCGAGTTCGAAGCGCAAAGCAAAAATCGCATGGGCTTGCTGTTGTGGATGAGTCATTCCTGCTGGCCCTCACTGTTGTGGCAGACCTATGACTACTACCTGGAACCAACTGCATCCTACTTTGCTTGCAAGAACGTCTGTGAGTCGTTGCATATTCAATGGAATCGGGTCACCGACGATGTCGAAGTGGTGAACTATAGCGCCGGCGACGCTCGCGGCCTGACCGCCTTGGCGGAAGTGCTGAACATCGATGGGTCGACGAAGTGGAAAAAAACCGCCGCGCTCGACACCGCTGAAGACAGCGTCGCAACCTGCATCCACATGGAATACCCAACCGGGTTACGTCCGGTACACTTTGTCCGACTGACTCTGTCGCGCGCCGGCACTCCAGTCTCGACGAATCTTTACCTGCGCGGGGCGCAGGAGGGCAACTATCGGGGAATCCGCCAGCTACCCAAGGCTCATGTAAAAACCACCACAGATACCACGCGGCAGGGCGATCAATGGCAGTTGACGACTCATCTGCACAATCTTTCTGCTTGCCCCGCGCTCATGGTGAGGTTAAAGGTAGTGCGGGAAATGAGTGGAGACCGGATTCTGCCGGTGATCTACAGTGACAACTATTTCACGCTCCTGCCGGAGGAAAAACGCACCGTCCGCACGGAACTGAACCATGTCGACACGCGAGGCGAGAGACCACGCATGGTGGTCAGCGGTTTCAACCTAGAACCCGTTTCCGCATGAGCAAGACTCCAGGAGGCCCGCGTGTGTTCTGAATCGCGACCGAGGAGAACCTGCTTTGATACGATATAAACCGCTTCACCTTCCTGCTTAATACTTAACCTCGTACTTCCCTTGACAACAGGAGTAAAATCTCGCTCCATAGTTTGCGGCACGATGGAGGTGCGTATGCCTACCCGCTTGGCTTCTCTGCTTCTCGTTCTGCTCGCGGTCCCATCCGTCAGCCAAACCAACATTCAGGCGCGAATCAGCCAACGAGTCGACCAGCATGAACAGCGGACTTCGCAGGTGGTGGTCCCGCCCTCGCCGGACGTTAAGGCGGTCAGGCTGCAGGTTCTTCACCGTGACGCGACCGAACTGTCGGCACTAAGTGAGTCCGTGCAGTCCGATCTGCGCCAGCTGCAGAAGGGTCTGCTAGTCAAGGATCTGAACGAAAATCTGAAAAAACTGGAAAAGCTTTCCAAAAAAGTGAGACGGGAAATGCAGTAGCCGTGGTCAGGCAACGCGCACCTCGACCATCCCTATCCAAAGTCAACAAGGGTCCCGGCTATGCGTGCGGCCCACCTGTGTGGGTCCGGGGTCTCAGACCCGGACGGGCCGAGCGGGACAGGTCGTCGGATGGGGTACTCTTAATGGCCAAAGCCACGGCTTTCTGCTGACGCCTCTCAAGCTGTGAGGGGGACATTGGGCGTGATAGAAACGGGATTCGATGCGCTCCTTTTGTGTTTCGGGAAGAGAAAATTCGTCGACCAAAAAACGGATTGACGAATTGCGCGGACGATTGAAGAACTGCTGCTCACAGTTTCCCAGAATCAGGCGGTAGCAGCTTACCCATCTGTTCAATTCCTGGCGCAGCTCACCTCAAACCCTTTCACAAGAAATCGAATCATCAACAGGACGGTCAGTTGGTAGAGCAATGCCCAATTGTTTGTTCTGCAACGCGCCTACGGCGGATCAATCGCTTGCGAGCGGATTCCCACACAACAATTGGGGTAACGGCTGGTATTCGGCACTCATTGTGCGTGAATTGTGTGCTGGTTCGGCTTCAACCTTCGCGGCGCGCCCACAGTCATCACAACCGGCTTGGTTGACGCCGCCGAATTCTCATGAGTATTATCGAAGTTCGACTATCATTCCATTTGTCGAGCTTGCGCTTGAAGAAGCATTCCAATACATCCGGACATAGGGAGTTGTATTCCGGCCTCATTCGCCTTCACGTCCTGTATCACGCCAGCAACGAGCCGATATTCGGCTTGGAGATGATCGAAGAGCTTGCGCGGCACGGCTACAGGCTCAGTCCGGGCACAATGTATCCACTGCTGCATGGATTGGAAAAAAAAGGGCTCTTGCGTTCGACGCGTAGCGGGCGGCAGCCGAATTCGCGGCTTGTCTATCGCGCCACCGCTGCAGGGAGGACTGCTTTAGCTATGGCCAAAGTCAAGGTCCGAGAGCTGTTTGGTGAGCTGTTTGAAAACGTGATTGACGCGGCGAGTGACACCTCGGCAAAACGGAGAAAACGGAGTTGAGAGATCGATAACGTCGTTTTGTGCGGCCGGTTCTACTGAAATTACGCGTAAACGAAGGGGGTCTGGGAGCAGCATGACGCTTTTGGGCAAGCTGCTTGAAGGAATACACCAAGGGCGCGCGGAGGGCGGAGGATTGCGGGTCCGGACATGCCTGCTGTACGGACAAGGACGAGAATCATGATAGTGAATCTTTTGCAGCACTTTCGAACGCCTTCAACCATTCTGTTGGTTGTCCTTCTCTTGCCATCTTTGTCCCGACCGCAAACCAACGATGCGTCGCCCAAACTTCTGACGCTGGAAGATGCACTGAACTACTCTCTTCAGCACTATCCTGCGGTTCGCGCATCCCTGGAACAGATCTCTGCCGCTCGGGCTGGCATCTCCCTTGCACGGTCCCAGTATCTGCCGGCGCTGAATGGTGTCTACCAAGACAGTCGAGCCACTCAAAACCAGGTACCGGGCATCTGGCTGGGCACGCCCATCACGCCGACCGTCGAGGGACCGGTTGGAGCCTCCAGCGGACAGAGTTACTGGGGCAGCCAGGGTATCGCTTTTTTTTCCTGGGAGCCGTTCGATTTCGGGTTGCGTCCTTCAATCGTGGGGCAGGCAAAATCGGCAGCAGACAAAGCCAATGCTGACCTGGCAGTAACCCAACTCCAAGTGGCGACGGCAGTAGGCAACTTCTTTCTGACGGCGCTCGCGGCTCGCCAGGCGGTAATCGCAGCGCAGGCTAACGTGGACCGCTGGCAGGCATTTAATCAATCGATTCACGCCCTCGTTGACGCTTCTTTGAGGCCCGGTGCCGATGCTTCTCGGGCTGACGCACAACTTGCACAGTCCAAGGTTCGCTTGTATCAGATACAGCAGGCGGAACAAGCGGCACGGGCCACCCTGGCAGCGCTCATGGGAACGGCAGGGACAGAAATCAGACTAGATGCCGGCGGCCTGCTTGCTCTTCCGCCCATCGAATCGTTGCCAAATCTTGCGCCCGCGGAGAATCCCTTGGCCCGCGACCAAATGGCCACTGTACGGCAAATCCAAGCGCAGGAAAAGACCTTGAGCCGGACCGATTACCCACGGATTTTTCTTCAGGGGGACGGCTTCGCGCGAGGCAGCGAGATTCCAAACAACGGAACGATTATTGGCAACTGGAATGGTTTAGCCCCGGCGCGGGCGAATTGGGTGGCAGGAGTGACAATCACTTTCCCGAATATCTTCGATTTCAAGGCATTGGGTGCCGAAAAACAGGTCGCAAAAGCTAACGAACTTTCGCAAAAGGCCCTGTATGAGAAAACAATTCAAGACCTGACGGGCCAGGTCCAATCCGCTCTCACCCAGCTAAAGAGCGCACAACTCGTGGCACAGCAAACTCCCATTGAATTGGCCGCGGCGCGCGCATCGGAAACTCAATCGCGCGCCCGCTACGATGCCAGCTTGGCAACTTTGGTCGAGGTGTCCGACGCCGAGGGTCTTCTAGCTCAGGCGGAAATCGATGATGCCATTGCTCGGCTGAATGTGTGGCGTGGACTTTTCTCGGTCGCAGATGCGCAAGGTAACTTGCAAAATTTCTTGCAGGTCTTGCGCGACATGAAACCAGGAGGCCAGTAATTATGTGGCTCATTCGTGCCGCGCTGAGGCGACCGATTTCGGTGATCATCATTGTCGTTGCGCTCGCTTTGACTTCGATTCTGGCCTTGTTGCGCACGCGGATTGACATCTTTCCCGAGCTGGATCTGCCGGTAATCTACGTTGCACAGCCGTACGGCGGCATGAGCCCACAGCAGATGGAAGGATTTCTTGCCTATTATTACGAGTACCATTTTCTCTATATCAACGGCATTGAAAACGTCGAGGCCAAGGCGATTCAAGGTACGGCGCTGCTCCGCCTGACCTTCCACCCCGACACTGACATGAGCCAAGCGCTGGCTCAGACCATCTCATATGTAAATCGCGCACGAGCCTTCATGCCGCCCGGCACGGTCTCGCCGTTTGTGATTCGCTACGATGCCGGCACGCTGCCGGTTGGATATCTGGTCTTTAATAGCGCGTCGCGGACTTTGGGAGAAATTCAGGATTTTGCACTGAATCGCGTGCGCCCGGTATTCGCGACTTTGCCCGGCGTCTCTTCTCCGCCGCCGTTCGGGGGCAACCAGCGCACGATCGTGATTAACGTGGATCCGGCGAAACTGCACGCTTACGGACTTTCGCCGGAGAATGTCGTGCAAGCACTGATCTCCGGAAACAGTATTGAACCCGCCGGCAACGCGAATGTTGGCAACTACCAGATGCTGGTCACCACCGACTCCACGGTGCAGCAAATCACCGGTTTGCTTGATATACCGCTGCGCGCTGGACCGGGTCCTGGCGTCTATGTGCGTGATATTGGTAATGTTTCCGATTCCTCGGATATCCTCGCTGGCTATGCGGTAGTGAATGGGAAGCGAACGATCTACATTCCAGTCACCAAGAGACCAGATGCCTCGACCATTACCGTTGTGAATGAAGTGCGCCAGAGTTTGCCTCGTTTCCAGTCGCTGGTTCCGGAAGACATCAAGATCAGCTATGAATTCGACCAGTCCGTATATGTGCGTGAGGCGCTTTCTTCGGTATCGCGTGAAGGACTGCTGGGAGCTCTGCTCACGGGATTCACAATTCTGTTCTTCTTGCGCGACTGGCGCAGTTCTCTAATTGTAGTCATCACCATCCCCTTCGCTCTCTTGTGCGCAGTGGTTGCACTCTGGGCCACGGGCCAGACCATCAACATTATGACGTTAGGCGGGCTGGCACTCGCAGTTGGAGTCCTGGTAGACGAAGGCACCGTGCTGATGGAAAATATTCATGTCCACCTGACAAAGGGCGAGTCGAGGGCGCACGCCGTCCTCAACGCGAGCCGCGAAGTTGCAATCCCTCGATTGCTCGCAATGCTGTGTGTGCTGGCCGTGTTTTTGCCGTCGTTCTTCATGACCGGCCCGGCGAAATCGCTGTTTCTGCCTCTAGCGTTGGCGGTCGGTTTTTCGATGGGAGCTTCTTATTTGCTCTCCAGTTCGCTGGTGCCGGTGCTGTCGAATTGGCTGCTTAGACGTGAGACCGCCCACGAGGAGAATTCGACGCAGACGGGATTCGAGCGATTTCGTAAGCGATTCTTGGCTGTCTTGGACCCGGTGACGAAACGACCTGCGATCCTGCTTGGCAGCTACGCCGTAGTAGCCGCACTGGTACTCTTGCTGATTGGGCCCCGTCTCGCGCGCGAGATTTTTCCTTCGGCCGCTTCCAATCAGTTCCGGCTGCGTTTTGACGCACCCGATGGCACGCGCGTGCCGGTAACCGAACAAATGACGCGAAAGGTGCTCGATATCATCAACCGCGAGGCTGGCCCCGGCAACGTGGATCTCACGTTGGGCTATGTGGGCACACAGGGCTCATCCTATCCGATCAACGCGGTATTTCTGTGGACCAGCGGACCGCACGAAGCAATCCTGAATGTCGCCCTCAAGGCGGACGCGTCCATTTCCCTTATCGATCTGGAAGAGAATCTGCGGAAGACGCTCCCGCAGGAGTTTCCGGGATCGCACTTCTCCTTCGATCCCGGAGACCTTGTAAGCCAGATTCTCAACTTCGGGACGCCTTCGGTGATCGAGGTGGCAACCACGGGGCCGCAATATAACGATGTGCTCAGCTATGCCGGGAAAATACAGCAGGAGCTGGCAAAAATCGCTGAACTGCGCGACCTCGGCTACGAAGAGCCGCTTCATTATCCGACAGTAAGCGTCAACGTCAACCGGGTCATGGCTGGCCAGCTGGGCACAACTGCCGATCAAATCGGACAAGCGGTTGTTTCGGCTACCGGATCGAGCCGCTTCGTTTCTCCAGATTACTGGAGAGACCCGCGATCTGGAGTGAGCTACCAGGTACAAGTAGAAGTGCCGCAGGCTGAGATGACCTCTACCAAGGACATCGAAACCATTCCAGTCGCAAGCTCAACCGGCGCGCACCCGCTATTGAACCAAGTTGCCTCTGTGCGTTTGGGGACAGTCCCCGGAGAGCTGGACCGCCAAAACGGACTTTGGTTGATTGGGCTTTCCGCCAACCTCGGCAGAAATGATCTGGGCACTGCCAGCCGAGAGATTAATCGGGCAATCGCGCGAGCCGGGACACCACCGCGCGGTGTGACCGTCCAGGTTCGCGGACAAGTGAGCGCGATGAGTCAGATATTCGGGAATCTCAGCATCGGCCTGGTGATCGCCATTTTCGTAATCTTCTTGCTGCTGGCGGCAAATTTCGAATCGGTTCGTCTTGCGCTGATTGTGCTGTCTACTACGCCCGCAGTTTTAGGCGGCTCCATTCTCATCCTGCTGATCACGAGGACTAGCCTGAACCTGGAGAGCTTCATGGGAACGATCATGGCGATTGGCGTGGCCGTCGCGAACGCGATCCTGCTGGTGACATTCGCCGAGCAGAACCGGAAAGCTGGAGCAGACGCCAAAACCGCGGCCCGAAATGCTGCGGGTGAACGCCTGCGCCCAGTATTGATGACCAGCCTTGCCATGATCACCGGCATGATCCCGATGGCTCTCGCCATAGGGCGCGGCAGCGAGGAGACCGCGCCGCTGGGTCGCGCGGTGATTGGCGGACTGCTGGTTGCTACGGCGGCCACACTGCTTGTGCTGCCCACCGTGTTTGCGCTGGTGCAGCGGAACGCGTCTCTGGCTTCGCCGACGCTTGATCCTGAGGATCCTGGTTTCGCTGGCTCGCCGGAGGTTGCGCGATGAAGCTGCCGGCCTTTCTTGTACTGGTATTAACTGTGCTTTTGGCAAGCTGTGCCGACCGATCGCCATCGCAACCTGGCTCTCAGTCTTCGTCCGGGTCGCCGCAGTCTGTGAGCGTGGTTGCAGTCGAGTCGCAGAAGCTCAACACTATACTGGGTCTCCCGGCGCAAATCATTCCGTACGAAACCGTGGACATCTATCCGAAGGTCACGGGATTCATTGAAATGATTCGCGTGGATCGCGGGACGCACGTCCGAGCTGGTGAGGTCATCATTCGCCTCTCCGCTCCGGAACTGGTAGCGCAGCGCGCCCAGGCGGAAGCCAGCTTTCAGGCTGCCCAGTCGCAGTTGTCGGCGGCTCGAGCGAAGCTTACCTCCGATGAGGGAACCTACGAGCATCTGGCTGCGGCAGCAAAGACTCCGGGAGTGGTCGCAGGCAACGACCTACAGGTTGCCGAACAGGGCGCAGCAGCCGATCGCGCGCAGGTAGACGCCGCCACAAACAACGTCCGGGCTGCGCAAGATGTGCTGCGCAGCGTGAAGCAGCTTGAGTCGTATCTCGAAATCCGCGCTCCGTTTACCGGAATGGTCACTTTGCGAAACCTTCATCTGGGCGCGCTAGTGGGGCCTGCGTCCGGACAGTCCGGCGCACAGCCGATTGTTCAGGTCGAAGATCTCGACCGTCTGCGGGTAGTGGTCCCCGTGCCGGAAGCCTACGTCGCCGGTATCCGCGAGGGCCAGCAGGTCGCCTTCAGTGTGCCCGCTTATCCAGGACGCACCTTCCATGCTCCTATAGCCCGCATTGCGCACGACGTTGCTCAGAATACCCGCACCATGTCGGTCGAACTGGACGTGCTAAACCCCGGCGCGCAGATCACGCCAGGAAGCTTTGCTACTGTTGAATGGCCCATTCAGCGCTCTTACCCGACGCTGTTGGTTCCTTCCTCCGCTGTCACGACCGACCTTCAACGAACTTTCGTGATTCGTGTGCGACAGGGTAAAGCAGAGTGGGTAGATGTCAAAACCGGTATCATTGTCAGCGGAAAGACGGAAGTGTTCGGCGAATTGCTGCCAGGTGACATCGTGGTAGCAAATGCCACCGACGCGATTCGGCCCGGCGCCAGATTGTCTACCCAACAACTATCGTCACCAGCGCCGGGAATCTAACAAGATCCGACCGCTGTCAACCGTGTGCTTCCCCTGACGTTTACGAATTAACCCAGCGCATTCATTACCAGATTCTTCTCGATCACAGAAGCCTTGACTACTGGCTTCGGCAGCAGGGCGCACGCTTCCTCAAGCACCGTGGCTTTTCTATTTGTGATTAAGTCACAGTCTGCCAATAGCCTCATGCGAGGTGCAGCAGAGATCGACCCGGCAAGTTTAAGGAGCAGAAATACCAGATCCTGATGATTTCAGGCAAGAACTTCTCAACCTGTTTTTACGAAGCATTCACAGCTAATATGTCCACGATTGACGTGAGCGCGGGAGATTTGTACCAAAGAGTAGGAGGCTATCCCGGATCCGACCATCGGACACCTGCCTGTTGTGCGGCGCGGGCATTTCTCGGAGTGGCCTCGTACTTCTTCTCCACCGCCATCCACGGCATCCGCCGACGCTCGGCGGCCAGCGCATCACGGGAGTGGGTCAAGCCTTTCTCCTTCACGAGCAGTTGCTGCCGCGCGGCCTCCCAGTCCTGCTGTGACACGATCGGTGGGGTCTTCATTGCGAGATTCGGCTTCTCAATCGTTCTGGTCGACATTTTGATTTTTCCTTTCATCAGAGTTCGGCAGGACTTCTCCTGTCCGGTTCTTGCGAGATACTTTCACGGCCAACGCTGCCAGCCCGCCGGTAGAAATCGCGCCGGCAACGACTAATCCCATGGTTGCCAAACAGAATGGACACATCGTTTCACCTCCTCGGTAGCGAAGCGGCACCCGACCGATGCCTCGGTTTCGCGCGGGTGATCAAGATTGGTTTTTATTTTCGATGTTCATACCTTCTCTATGGTTGGCCTTTCTGCATACAATTACGCATCGCTGGGCACCTACGTTGTTCGTGGCTGAGAGGTCGAAGTGTTGGAGTGCCCGCCGCAGTAAGATTCGGAGATTGTTTCAGCTAGCGAGGGAGCATGATCTTGCGAATGTGGCGAGCGCAATCAACTGTCGAAAAAGCTGACGAATACGTTCGGCACGCCACTACGAAGGTGTTTCCGGTGCTGAGCGCCATCGAAGGACATCGGGGAGCCTACCTGCCTCGCCACACGCCGGGCGCTACGGTCGAACTTGTTGTGCTGACGCTTTGGGAATCGATGAACGCAGTACGAAAGTTCGCCGGCGCGGAACCGAATCGAGCCGTTGTCGAGCCAGACGCCCGAGCCGTTTTGACCTCCTTCGACGATTTCGCAACGCATTTCGATGTGATTCACCGGCCCGAAATGTAGCCAACCTCTCCCACAAGTGACGCGAAGGGCAGAGACATCGTTGCGTGTAAAGATAAGCCTTTCGGGTCTCACCCCGTGGCTGAATGGTCGGTCATCCGGAGACTGATCAGAAACGGGCTTCGAGGAGATCAGTGGCAATCTCCTCGAAGCCGACTTCTGGCCAGCGCCGCTGAGCGTCCCGTCCGGGCAATTTCGATTGAAAGCGGGATCTGTTGTTCCCAAGGCTATCCGTACTCTCAGCGATTCTTGCATTGCCAGCCTGAAGAGGGGATCCGAAGCGCACTTCTGGGATTGACATACCCGAAGGTCTTTCATTAATTGCTGTATCTGTTGTGAGCAGAAGCCAGCGATCGTCTTCTCAGAGGTGATTTTTCGTTTTCTTTTTCCTCTTCTTACTGAGGTCTTCTAACAGATACTTAAGGGAGGCGCATTCTTGAATCACAGCTTCAAGCTTTGGAATTGTAGTGCGCAATTCGCTTTCTTCCACAATGCCGTCGGCGAGGGTTTCTGCGACGCTCTCCAGAGCTTCGCCGACTTCCCTGATCAAGCGGGACACCGCAACGAGTTCCTGCTCCAGGGTAATGTTTGGTGACGGGAGTTTAAACGCGACCCGTCCGGCCTGGCTCTCGAGAAAATCCAGCGCCTCATAATTGCTCAACAGAACGCACATTCGCGGCAGGAAATGCGCGGGCATTTGACGCTCGCCTCTTAGCCAATACATGAGAGACCGATAGTTAGTTCCCAGTTGCTGGGCGAGCAGGCGAATGTCGTACTCGGCTTTGGTCTCTACAACTCTACTCAGAATGGAAGAGATGTCGTCGGCAGGCACAATCGGTTCCTAAACCTCACACCTGGTTTCGTTCAAAAGCACCGGTCATTTTGAACAGTGAAGTTGCCCATTCTATCTGAATTGAACGGGCGCAAGTGATGCGATTAGATTGGCTCGGGGCAAAGAGCGATTTCGGGCCAGCAGCGACACAAAGGAAGCGCATGCATCGACTGATGTGGCGCTTGGAACTATATGAAAACATTGTGAAAAGAATTGACAAAGCACCTGGTGGGAATTAGCTTTCTGGGTCACCACATTGACACTTTTTTTGTGAGGCTGCATTGGTTAGGTAAGTAGGAGGGCCCATGTCCAAGAAGTGGTACAACTATATCGTTTCGGTCGACGACGCGGGGGGCACCGAGTCAGACACGAATGTCCCGCCGAATACCAAAAACGCTCCGGCCACTGCCAGGAGCGCGGCGCAGAGCGTGGCTGACATCGCGGCCAGCGTAGCTACGGAGCCGAAATTTACCACTCCGATCTCCGATCCGACTTCGTTTGAGGAAATCTACAGGGCGGCGGAAATCCCGCCCGCCCCGCAAGGCTATTCGATCCTCAAGATTTCCCACATGCTGGAGAATGAGCACCTTCGCAATTTGCCTTCGGACGTAAAGAAGTCTTCCGTTTTGGTGGCGCTCGACGCCGCGGGCGTGGACATTAAGGACGTCATCCAGGATGCGATACGTCGCGATCGCGCCCTGGACGGGTACGAGCGGGTGCAGCAGCGCGCTGCCGAAGAACTGGAAGGACGCAAGAATAAAGAGAACAGTGAGATTCAGGCACAGATTGATAAGTATGTGACCGAGCAAAGAGCGAAGATCCAGAGCAATAATGAAGAGGTATCACGGGAAAAAGAACGCTTTACCGGTTGGCGGTTGAAGAAACAGCAGGAAGAAAAGAAGATCGCCGAGGCGGTCGGCTATTTTGTAACCGAAAATCCTATTACGACGGGCGATGTGAATGCGCCGGCGCCCCCATCGAAGACAACGCAGCGTTCCTGAACAGGAGGAGTCTATGTGGCAACGGTTGACGAGGGTGGTACGGTCTTTCGTCGGTTTCTTCATCTCGGCGTCGGAAGACCCTGAGCTGATTCTCCAGCAGAATATCCGCGACATGAACGACCAGGTGCCGCGGATGAATGAGAGTATCGCCATGGTTAAGGCCAACGTCACGCTGCTGGAAAAAGAGGAGGCCAAATATAAGGAAGCGGTGGGCAGTCTGACGGCCAGAGTGAAATCCGCAATTCAGGCCAATCGCGACGACATTGCCGCCACCTATGCCACCCAACTGGAGCAGACCAAAAGCGCCCTGGCTAGAAATCAGGGCCAGCTCACGACCGCTCGCGCCGCCTTCGATAAAGCGATGGCAGTGAAGCAGGCCTTCATGCGTGAAAAGGACCGAAAGACGCAAGAGGCGCTGGGCGCAATCGCCGATTACCGCCGCTCCCAGTGGCAGAAAAAGGTTGCAGATGCGATGGAGCAGTTCGAAGTCGCGGGCATTAGCCAAACGCACGACGAAATGGTTCGCAAGATTGAGGAAACGACTGCCGTCAACGAGGCTCGCATGGATATGGCCATGAGCAACGTCGACCAACAGAAGATCAAGATTGACGACGATGCTGAAAAACTTCAGGCGAGCGAACTGGTAAAGCAATTCAAGATTGAGATGGGTCTGGCCTCGCCCCAAGCGGCGGGATCGGCTGGCTCGGAAAAAACCATTGCCGCGAAGGAACCTCAGCGGTCGTAGACGGCAATAGAAGCTTCAATACGCAGATACGCGCAGGCGGTCGCAAAAGAGCGGGAGGAAAATCATATGGCGGTCAAAATTGAGCGAGGTGGATGGGTCCTTATCTTCTTAGTCGGTGTAGCGCTGGTTGGCTACAGCCTGAATCGATACGGAGTCATAGATTTCAGCAAGATGATGGGCGGCAAAAGTGGTTCCGGTAGCGGAGAGACCGTAGATGCGAGCAAACCTCTCCTGATACCGGCATCCTCAACCAGTAGCGACGCCGAAGTTCGTGTGCGCGTCAATGTGTGGGTCGGCTGCGTCGGGGGCCTGGTGGCCAACGGCGGGCTCGACACCCAGCCGGATTCAATCTATGGCAAGAAGGGTCTGAAGGTTTCGTTCAAGATCATCGACGACTGGACGGAGGGCTCTGCCGCTTTGGCTACGGATAATGTCGACGTGATGCTAACCACGGCCGACGTTTACGCCAAAGATTATGCGCAGTTCAAAGAAAAGGGATTCGGGTCGCATGCGTTCCTGATGGTCGACTGGTCACGCGGCGCCGATGGCGTCATTGGAAAGCAGGGGATTAACAGCATCGAGGACCTGGCTGGCAAGAAGGTCGCTTTTGCCCCCTACACTCCGTCGCACTTCTTGCTGTGGAATGGACTCAAGACGTCCGGGCTAAGCACTGCGCAGCGCAATGAGATTTTCAATCAGGCGATCCACACCAAGGATGGCATCGAGCCGGCGACACTTTTCGCCCAGGAAAAAGTTGATGCAGCTGTGGCTTGGGATCCCGACATGAGCGACGCGGTCGCCAAGCGGCCCGGATCGAAGAAGATCTACGATACAAGGATCGCAAACCGTCTCATCGCCGACATTCTAGTGGTGAGTGACAGCTTCTCCGCGAAGCATCCGCAGACGTTGCTGAAGTTTGCCCAAGGCTGGCTTGAGGGCGTTGAATTCATCAAGACACAACCGGAGCGTGCGTACAACCTTATCGGAACAGTCAAGGATTTCAACATCCCATCCGACCTCGCGAAAACCATGCTCGGTGGCGTAAAACTTGCCGACTACGCCGACAACCGTTCGTTCATGGGTACCGCAGGCTCCAACGCCGATTACGCCAACATCCTCGGCATGGCCCAGGAGATGTACCGTGAGTTGATGGTCATTAAACACACTTTCAATCCTGAAGAGAGCCTAGATCGCCGCTACGTCGAAAAATTGGCCGACAGTTTCTCCCTGGCGTCCAGCGAAGCGCCCATCGAATATAAGGAGCCTGCGAAGGGAGCAACACCCATCGCGACGCAGCATCGGTCCATTTACTTCGATCCCAATTCTTCCGCCATGAGCCTCGATTCGCGCGCCATCGTCGACGAATTAGCCGGCACGATGCGTGCTTATGAGAACACGATTGTCGATATCGATGGCAACACCGATTCTACCGGTGCTCGTGCTTACAACATTCAGCTCTCCCACGCACGGGCGGACGAGGTCAAGAACTACCTGATCCAAAAGTATGGCTTTCCTGCGCAGCGACTTCGGACGGCGGGCAATGGTCCGGACAAACCGATTGACACCAATGCGACGCCCGAAGGACGCGAGAAAAATCGGCGCACCGACATTAAGGTCTACGCCAACCCCTCGAGCTAGGTTTTCGAGCTAACGATAGGACACGATGAGCGATTGGTTCACCATGCGGAAGGATGTACCGCCGTGGGTCCGATGGGCAGCCCCGTTTATCACCTGGGGCGCCATCATATTGTTCTGGATCTTATTGCCTTACTGGGAAGGTCCACATTTTTCCTTGCTGCCCACGCCCCTCGGAGTAATCCGATCCTTTAGATTGCTGTGGACGGAATACGATCTGCTCGGCAACGTATTCATGAGCTGGTGGCGCATCGCCCAGGCATTCTTCTGGTGCGCGGTTGTCGCCATCCCGCTTGGCATTCTGATGTCCAGCTACCGCTGGCTGTTCGAGCTCATCAACCCTGTAGCTGCGCCCATGCGCGCCATGCCGCTCACCGCGTTTCTTCCCGCGTTCATCGCTCTGTTTGGGATCGACGAAACCGAGAAAATTGCGTTTCTGTGGTTCGGAATGTTTTTCTATTTATTGGCGGTTGTCGTCGAAGAGGTCAACCGCGTAGACAACGCTCTGTTGGAGACGGCGTACACGCTCGGTGCCAATCAACGGCAAGCTTTGTGGCTCGTGTTTCGCGCGTCATTGCCAGCAATTTTTTCGTCGTTCCGAATCCTGTATGACATCGGCTGGACTTACGTGATCCTGGCAGAGATGTTGAATGCTCGTAAGGGCGTGGGCTACATGGTGGAGGCTGCGCGCAAAGTGCTGGACTTCGATCGCGTGTATGCGGGAATCATCGCGATCGGAATCGCCGCGTTTCTGTTTCGTTTTCTGCTGACGTTTCTGGAAGGCCGTCTCTTTCCCTGGCGCAAAGCGAGTTCTGCGCTGGCCGGAGGCGGGGCGGGTGTTCCAAGTGCCACGGCACACCTGAAGGCGGCCAAGCACCGAGCCTGAGAATATGGAGCCGAAGAAATCTAAGATCACGGTTAGCAAAGTCAGCCGGTCGTTTGTCGCGGCCGACGGTTCGAGAACTGACGCTCTCGAGAACATCAATTTCGAGATTGAAGATGCCTATTCTCGCGAAGGACGCGATATCGGTGAATTTCGCGTTCTGCTAGGTCCTTCCGGATGTGGCAAGTCGACTCTGCTGCGTTTGATCGCTGGATTGGATCAGGCCGATACTGGCGAGATCCTGCTGAATGATAAGCCGGTACACGGTCCCGGAAGGGACCGGGGGATGGTATTTCAGAAGTACACTTCGTTTCCCTGGCTAACGGTCGCTGGTAACATAGCATACGGTTTGAAGATCAATGGCGTTCCGGAAAAGCAGCGCAAAGAGACGGTGGCGCAATTGGTGCAAGATATTGGACTCAGCGGCTTTGAAAACGCCTATCCGGAGACGCTCTCCGGCGGCATGCAGCAGCGCGTTGCCATTGCACGCACCTTGGCGCTTCGCCCATCGGTTATCCTGATGGACGAGCCGTTCGGGGCGCTCGACGCGCAGACCCGGAGCGAAATGCAGCAACTGCTGTTGAAAGTTTGGGACGAAACCGCCAGTACGATCCTGTTTGTCACGCACGACGTTGACGAGGCGGTTTACCTGGCGGACAGGATTTTTGTTATGAGTGCGCATCCGGGGACGATCATCGAGGACGTTCAAGTACCCTTCGACCGCCCTCGCGACCTGGGCCTGAAAGAGCGAAATGAGTTTCACGAGTTGGCGAACTACGTTCTCGGTCGTCTGCGCAAAGCTCCCGGCAGCGGACAGGTGCGGGTGAGTGTCTAAATGGCTCCCACTGATCTCCAGGGCGTGCCAGAAGACGACCAACTCAGTGGCGCCGCGCCACAAGACAAAATCAACTTTGTAAAAGAGGCATTCCATCTCCAGTACAACTGGATCGCCATGGTAAGTGCAGGCGTGTTTGCACTGGTGAGTGGCAGCTTTCTGCCGATTATCCTTGCCGGCGGCCTCGAACTGATGTATCTCGCCATCGTTCCACAAAACTGGCGCTTTCAGCGGCTGGTGCGTTCTTGGAAATTCTCCGAACAGCAGCAAAAGCAGCAACAGCAACTTGGTGACCTGCTCCGAATGCTGCCTGCCGATCTGCAGAGCCGGTATATCCATGCGGCTCAAGTGTGTGGCTCAATCCGAACTAACTTTGCGCAGTTCTCCTCGACCTCGCAGATCTTTTTGCAGCAAATCGACACGCGCCTGCAGGGCCTGCTGAATGGCTACGCGCGGTTGTTGTCGAGTGCGGCGCAGCAACAGCAATATTTGAGAACCGCTGAGCAAGATGGAATCAAACACGAGATAGCCTCTTTGCAGAAGAGTTTGAACAGCGACCCGCCGAAAGTGCAGGAGATCAACAAGAAACGCATTGAGATTCTCACCAAGCGCCTGGAGAAGTTCGATAAGATTTCCGAGAATCGAAAAGTGGTCGACGCTCAGTGCTCCGCGGTCGAGGATGTGTTGATGCTGGTGCGGGATCAATCGGTGACCATGCGCGATCCGCAGCAAGTCAGCGAGAGGTTGGATAGTCTGGTCAAAGACGTCGAGCAGACCGAACAGACGGTGCAGCAGGTAGAAGCCATTTTCAGCGGGATGTCGCCGGACCTGGACGGATTGATGTCGATGGACGATTCGTCCACGTCCTCGGGTCCCAACCGTGTACGGATGTCGAACTGAAGTCGAACACTGATGTCGGACCAAGATGCCTTCAAATATAGCGACGACCACAACAACGTTAGAGAAATATCTCGATGCACTGCCCCCGTGGGCGCGCGCGCTCTCCGAAAAGTACTACTCGCGTTCGTTCGCTCTCTTTGTGTTGTACGGAAACGTGCGCGACGTGGTACCGCTACGCAGTCAGGAAACCACCAACTTCGTTCCGCTGGATGAGTTTCTCTCCGGCGCGCTCTTTGGCCAGCGCGACATAGTTCTGCATTACGACCGTGGCGGGCTGAACTTTGGATCGGCGGATAGCCAAGCCGACTTTCGCCGCGCGCTCGAAGGCTACGACAGTTTTCACGGCACCACCTATTCGCAAGGTGGGCTGCCGCGCAATCCAGACGCGGTATTGAATCTGCTCGACAACTATCTCCGGCTGCGCATCGCCGACGGCAAGAAAATCGGGCTGGTGATCGATTTCGCCGAGACCATCGCTCCGGCGGGCGATGTTTCTAGCATGTCTGCGGATGATCGCAATGCCTTGGTCATTCTCAAGCGCTGGGCGCGCAATTCGGCTTTTCTGAACGCGGATGTCACCATTTGTCTCATCTCGGAGAATCAGATCGAGCTGAACCCGAGCATCGTTCAGCACCCTGGAGTTTCTTCGATCGGAATTCCGTTGCCGGACTATGGTGATCGCCTGGAGTTTATCCGCTCGCAACTTAAAAATCAGGAGTTGCCCGCCGGTTCCGAAGTGAACGATGAGTCCCTGGCCAAGCTGGGCGCTGGTTTGAAACGTGTGCAGTTGCAGAGTCTGATCTCCCATGCGGTGCAGAATCGGCAACCGCTCACGTTAAAGTTTCTCTCGGACCGTAAGAAGGACTTGATCGAAGCCGAGTCCGGTGGTCTGCTGGAGTTTGTGCAGAGTCGATTTGATCTCTCGTTTGTTGCGGGCAATGACCAGGCCAAGCGGAAGCTGCAGGATGCCGCTAAGGCCATCCACGCAGGTAACACCGATGTCCTGCCCATGGGCTACATAATCTGCGGGCCCGTGGGGACGGGCAAGACTTTCATCACCACCTGCTTCGCCGGCGAAGTTGGAATTCCGGCGGTCACACTAAAGAACTTTCGCAGCATGTGGCAAGGCGTTACGGAAGGCAATTTGGAAAGAGTCTTGACTCTACTGAAAGCGATGAGCCCGATCGCGGTCATCGTGGACGAAGCCGATGCTCAACTCGGAGACCGATCCAGTTCCGGCGATAGCGGCGTGGGAAATCGAGTGTTCGCCCAAATCGCGCAGTTTATGGGGAATACAGAACTGCGAGGCAAGGTGATCTGGTTTCTCCTGACTTGCCGTCCCGATCTGTTACCGGTGGACCTGAAGCGCCAGGGTCGTGCCGAAGAACACATTGCTCTGTTTTATCCCGACACACAAGAAGAGCGCCTCGCGCTTTTGCGTGCCATGCAGCGGAAGGTCGGCATGAAGCCTTTCCCGGAGGATGTGGAGACGTTCTTCCTGGCGCGGGCAGGCAGTCTGTCGGGAGCCGATATCGAGGCGGTCCTGGTGCGCAGCCACATGAGGAGCAGTCTCCAGAACAAGGCCGTCGTCGATACGGAAGACTTGAAGGCAGCCCTCGAGGATTTCATCCCACCCTACTACCCGACCGAGATCGATCTGCAGAATCTGGTGGCAGTGTTGGAGTGCACGAGTAAGAGCCTGCTACCGAAGAAATACCGAGACATGGATCGCGGTGATTTGATCCGTCAGAGCAATGAACTGATGGCGTTGTCGCGAAAAACGTCGGACTAGTCCCGTCACTCCGCGCGTGAATCTGTTTAAATAACAATTCCATTCATGCGCATCGTTCTCTTCTTGGGAGTGAACAAGGGCACCGGCTTGGCCTTGATCCGCGGAGCTTTGTTCCGCCAAAAGGTCTGGAAGTCTTGCTTCTCTCCGGTGCGATAGAAGGAAAGCAAGTAGGCCTGGTCACAGGCTGTGTAGTTACAGAACCACTGATCAATCTCCGTAATCCCGATCTGATGAAACATGGCAAGTCCGTAACAGGCCGCTTCTCGTTCGTAAGCGATGATTGCGGGAAATAGTTCTTCACTCACCGGCGGCTGATATTTCCGACCGAGCTCAAACAAGGCGGGGTCGACATTCCACTGCACCGTGTGGCCAAAGAGATGTCCCAGCAGAAACAAACGCTGTTCCGGAGTGACTGCATAGTCGATATCGATTTCCAACCCATCCAAGTCACCGGTTAGCGGATCAGGAATATCTCGGGTCACGATGTGGAGTCCGTAAAAGCTCTCCAGATGCTTCTGAACCCGCGCGGAATATTCGTCGAATCGAATTTCCATCCATCCATTGTATGCAATGTGGATGGCAAGTCACTCGCCATTCTTTGCTCGATACGGCCGGAGTGCGCGTGCCATGAATCCAAGCCCACCGACAAACACAATCAGCATCACGAGTGTATTAAATAAGCTCGTGGGCCGAAAATAGATGTGCATATTGGCAATGACGCCAGCGAGAATAAAAAGGGCGCCAGCGATGGTTAGAAGCCATCCGACAAGGAGTCGTCCGTTCCAAAAGAGTACCCCCACTCCGATCAGCATCGGCATAAGCGTGATGCCGAACGTGTTTCCTCCGTAGAAACTCCAGTAGGAACCGACGACGCTGACTTGATTGCTGAGAAGGTAGCCTCCAACACAAGTCATGGCGAAGCCGATCAAGAAGTGGCCGAGCCCGCCAGGCGTCCCACCCACATCGCTGAGAGAGCGGTTTTCCATGCGAGGGAGCATATCAGAACCCTAGCCACTGCGTCCTCGAGGTCGCGATTGCAACTTGCTCAATCCGATCCGGTTTGTCACTAAGTCGGTAAGAAACCTACCCAGATCTGGCAGAGGTCGCAGGGTGCAAGCCGCACCTAGCAGGCGTGCGGAAGTAATCCGGAATCCTGCGGCGCTTTATCTTCGCAGTCCATAAACGGGCTTGGAGGAGATCAATGGCGATCTCCCCGAAGCCGACTTGTGGCCCGTGATGAGACTCTTTCCGGTTGCGCAACGTCCGGTTATCCCGTCATCCAGGCGAATCGGTTGTCGGTCGTTACGTACCTCAGTTCCGCTATCGACCAGCCGTCAATAATATCGGCACTCTGGTCAGACCCGCAGCGCCGGTCCGTCCCCTTTCAGCAGGGAGAGAGTCAGTGTGCAAGCCGGTTGTATTTCTTCAGAAGCTCCCGCAATCGGGCATGAGGTAGCGCGATCACTGTATGACCCTTTACACCGGTCATCGTCTCAGCCGCGATCATGGCGTTGACGACCGCTTCTTCAGTGGCTTGCACCGTGGCCAGGAAAATGGGGTTGATCTGATCGTTGGGCAGCATGCTAAGTAGGCGAACACCCCTGGAAGAAGCTGCTCCCGGATTCGCGGTGGAAAAGGCAATGAAGATGTCGCCTGAGCCATCGCCTGAGTAGCTTCCGTCTCGTCCCAGCCCCAGGGTCACACGTTTTGCGACGCGCTTCAATTGCATTGGAATCAACGGAGCATCCGTGGCGACTACCACGATAATGGAACCCACATCGTCATCCCAGACTTTCGGTCCAGCAATCTCACGGCCGACCGGCATACCGGCAATCCGCAATTGATCCCGCTGCCCATAGTTGCATTGCACCAGCACTCCGACCGTGTAGCCTCCGTACTTGGCGTCGAGTACGCGCGATGCCGTGCCGATTCCGCCTTTGAACTCGTTACAGATCATTCCGGTGCCGCCACCCACGTTTCCTTCTTCTACCGGCCCGCCGTGCGCGCTGTCGAGAGCGTGAAACGCATCCTCGGCCTTCACGTGGAATCCGTTGATGTCATTCAAATAACCGTCCCAGGTCTCAGCCACAACTGGCAGCGACCACGCGTACCCTTCTTTGTCAGCCCCACGATTTTGCAGGCGCCAGGCGATCACCGCATCCCGTACGATGCCGACGCTGTGCGTATTCGTAATCATGACAGGGCCCTCAAGAAAACCCGACTCTTCGACCCAGGTTGTCCCGGTCATCTCGCCGTTGCCGTTTTCTGTGAACCATCCGGCAAAGACCGGGTCGTCGGAATCTTTGCCGCGGGGTAGAATCGCGGTCACGCCCGTTCGCACCGGCCCGACGCCCACCGTTGACGTCGCATCACCAGAAATCAGGGTCGTATGGCCAACTTCCACCCCCTTAACGTCAGTGATGGCGTTGAGCGGTCCGGGCACGCCATCGAAGGGAACACCCAGATCCCGTGTCCGAGGCTTGGTTTGAGCGCATGCCAAACACGTTAGGACGAGACAAACAAAAAACACCCTAGAATTGTTGATATCAGACTTAGGCATCGAGGTTTCTCCAGGCTCTTCAATCGGAGTATCCGCTGTGCGCGGACCCAGCTCGCTTTGTTCTCTTGACTTCGCACACATCGTCGCACTAATGTTTTCAACACAAAAAACTGGCCAGGGAGCGTGTCGGTCTTTGCGGAAGACTCGACGTCAGAGTTCTCCTCTTCGGACCAAGACTTTCGCCCATTTAATTCCTGCGCAAAGCATAGTACAGACTCTAAGGGAGGCAATGATGAGGTCTTCCATCAAGAATCGGCTCTTCTTGTGCCCGGTCTTTATCTTGCTGTCCATTTCCTCCGCCTGGGCGCAGACTGGCACAACGTCCTTGCACGGCAAGGTTCTTGATCGTACTCGGGCGGTGGTGGAGGGAGCCAGCATAACGCTTGCCAACCAGGGGCAAGGGATCAGCCGAACCACTACTACTCCATCAAGCGGCGAATTCGAATTTCTCGCGCTTCCCCCGGGCACCTATGTACTCACCGTGGAAAAGGCTGGTTTCAAGAAATACGAGCAGACCAATCTCCAGCTTCTTGTCAACGTGCCGACTAGCGTGAACGTTGCCCTTCAGGTCGGCGCCCTCACGACCGAGATCGAAGTTTCCGGGCAGGCCCCAGTAATCAACACCGAAGACGCGACCATGGGCATAGCGTTTGGCGAGAATCAGGTAAAAGAACTACCGCTAGAGGGGCGCAACGTGCCCGACCTGCTCACTCTGCAGCCTGGAGTTGCCTATACCGGGAATCGAGCGGACACCAGCACCAACGATACGCGAAGTGGCGCAGTGAATGGCGCGCGAAGCGACCAAGGCAATGTCAGTCTCGATGGTATTCGCGTAAACGACGAAGGCGGCCACGCCTTTACCTCGGTCCTGCCCGTGACGTTGGATTCCGTACAGGAGTTTCGGGTCACCACTTCCAATTCCAACGCGGACGAAGGAGGAACCAGTGGCGCGCAGGTGGCACTGGTGACCAAAAGCGGGACCAACAGCATCCACGGCTCGGTCTACGAGTACCTTCGCAACACCTACACCAGCGCCAACGACTACTTCAACAAACTGGCACAGCTGCAAAACTGCGCCCTGCCTAACCCGAACGACTGCAACACGCCTCCCAAGCTGATCCGCAATATCTTTGGCGCTTCCATCGGCGGCCCGATCAAGAAAGACCGACTGTTTCTTTTCATGAATTACGAGGGGACACGGCGAGCGGAGGCGACTGTGAGTTCTGGGGAAGAGGTTCCCAGCTTAGCGATGCGAGACGGCGTCCTTCAGTATCTGTGCACTCTGAATCCGGACGGCAGCCTCAACACCGCTCAATGCCCCGGCGGCTCGGGTTTTGCGGTACAGGGAAAGAGCGGTCAATCGTACGCCCCAGCGCCCGGATACTTTGCGCTCGGCTTCTCGCAATTGCAACAGTTGGATCCGATACACGCGGGGCCCGACGCGGCCGCGATGGCGTATTTCCAAACTCTGCCTTTGCCGAATAGCAATGTGACGGGCGATGGCTATAACTACCAGGGGTTCGTGTTCGCTGCACCCACCCGTCAGACGCAGAACGTCTACATCGCCCACCTCGATTACAACATCACGCAAGACGGCAAGCAGCGTCTTTCCATGCTGGGAGCTTCGAGAGATGACTCCGATGATACCTGCGGGGGCTGCCAGCCATATTTCCCCGGTCAACCTCCGCAAGGACAGACGGTTTATCACAACAAAGGTTTAATCGCAGGCTACTCAGCTGTCATTCGTCCAAATCTGATGAGCAATTTCCACTACGGGTTTGTGCGGGAGAGTTTCGGAACTCTTGGCAACTCGTATCAGCCGTGGATTACATTCAATTTTACTCAGGGCATCACTCGAACGCAGAATTATCAGCGCCCGACGCATAACTTTTCGGAGGATTTGTCCTGGATTCACGGGAAGCACACTCTGCAGTTCGGCGGCTATCTTTTGTTCATGCGCAATCCGCGGTTCGACTATAGCTCTTCCTTTGACAGCGGAAACACGAATTCGTCTTTCACCACCACCTCCGGATTTGCCGACAAAAACAGCCCGTTGAATCCGACGAGCAACGGTTATCCCGGTGTCGATCCGAGTTTCGCGGTGAGTTATGACTATCCGATCACAGACGTGTTGGGAATGGTTACGCAAGCCACTACGGTCTTTAATTACAATAGACAACTCCAGTTGCTTCCCGCCAACTCCCCTATATCACGCCGATATGCGCAGGACAGCTACGAACCGTATGTGCAGGACATCTGGAAGGTCAGTCCTAACCTCACACTGACTCTGGGCCTACGCTACTCGCTCTTCTCTCCCGTGTGGGAGACCAATGGTTTGCAGGTTTGTCCCAGCCCCAGTCTTGGGCAGTGGTTTTCCGCCAGGGTAACGGCAGGCGCCAGCGGCACTCCGTCGAGTCAGGATGCTCCATTGATAATCGACTGGTGTGGTGCTGCTAACCACAAAAAGGGTTATTGGAATTGGGATTACGGCAACCTTGGTCCCCGCGTCGCGTTTGCCTGGGCACCCAACAGAACTGAGGGATTCCTGAGTAAACTCTTGGGGAGCGGCAATAAGTCGTCGATCCGCGGTGGCCTCGGAATGGTGTACGATCGCTTCGGACAGGGCATTGTAGATGAGTTCAACGGAAATTCCTTCGGACTGACGACACCTCTCTCGAACCCAATCTTGCCGCTCGCCAGTTTGCCCCGGTTGACGAGTGTCAATGTCATTCCGCCAAGCCTTCTCCAGCCCGCTCCCGGAGCCCCGAGTTTCCCGGAGACAGTGCCGAGCATGCAGGCGCTCGGTGCGTCCAATTTCGGCAGCAGCCTGGATACTTCGCTGAAGACTCCCTACTCATACACCTTAGACTTTTCCGTGGAGCGCGATCTGGGAGCAGGATTTTCGCTGGATCTTGCGTATGTGGGCAGACTCTCGCACCGCCTGCTGAGTTCACAAGATGTTGCTCAGCCTCTCGATCTTAGGGATAAGAAATCCGGCCTGGATTATTTCTCCGCTATCCAGCCGCTCGCAAGACTCTACGAACTTCAGGGAGTGACCGATGCGACTTTCAATGATTCCATGGTCAGCCCGGCCGTAGTTCAGTATTGGACCAACATGCTTCAGGCGCCCATCAACGGCGGGTCTTATGCGCTAGGCGCGCAGACCGGAGGTTGCGGCTCAGGCGGGCCGGCCTCGACCACGGATCCCGTCCTGGCGATCTTCGATCTTTTCTGTGGAGTAGCAGGTGTCGAGACCACCGCGCTTCAGGCTCTTGATGTGCCTACTGTATCTGGATTCGGAAACGGTGGAATACCAGACGCGACCGGCGATCCAAGCTGCGGCCAAGCTGGACACCCACTTTGCCAATACTATCCGGTCGGAGGACCGAACGCCTTCTACAACCCGCAGTATGTGTCTCTAATGACCGTGCGTTCCATCGGATTCTCAAACTACAACGCTCTTCAAGCCACTCTGCGGCATCAAATGAGTCACGGTATTCAGTTCGACTTCAATTACACATATTCGAAGTCGATCGACCTATGCTCTGACGCCGAGCGCCTCGGAAATTACGGGTCTCTCAACTTCAACGGCGGCTGTCAGATGTTCAATGCCTGGTCGCCGAATCTTTTCCGCGCCGTTTCCGATTTTGATACCACGCACCAACTGAATGCGAACTGGATCGTCGACTTACCTTTCGGCCGAGGCCGGGCCTTCGCTGGTCGTGTCAATCGCGCTGTCGATGCCGTCATCGGGGGCTGGCAGCTCTCGGGCCTGTTTCGCTGGACCAGCGGCTTCCCCTACACCATTTATAACAATCCCGCCGACTACCCGACCGACTGGTATTGGGAAGGCGCCGCAATGCCAACCGTGTCGCACCTGAAAAGTGGGGCTTACCACCAGGCGGACGGCAACGTTAATCTCTTTCCCGACCCAGCCACAGCCGAGAGTTCGTTCAATCCGGCTCTGCCGGGTCAGGTCGGCGTGCGCAATTTCGTACGGGGCGACGGCTACTTCGGCATCGACCTCGGGCTTTCGAAGCGCTGGAGCATGCCTTGGAATGATAAGCAAAATCTGGCCTTGCGCTGGGAAGTGTTCAACGTGACCAACTCAACTCGCTTCGACTTCAACGACCAGAATTCCGGCAGCGCGAGCGAAAGCAACAACTCCATCGCGGTTCCGAACTTCGGCAACTATACCCACCTGATGACCAATCCTCGGGTGATGCAATTCGCATTGCGCTACGAATTCTGACTTTCAAGCTGTTCAGGTCGTACGTTGGTGTGCTGAGGAAGCAGTGTGTCGTCGAGCTCGCGCAGCGTCATCGTTTCCAAGGTCGATACTCATGAATCATCGAAATCTCCCTTTGTGGCTCTTGCTCCTTGTATGTTGCCTCGTGCTGCCCGAACGAAACCAGGCGCAATCCAGGCCGGCTGCCGATCTCATCATTACCAACGCCAGAATCTGGACGGTAGATAAGTCTTTGCCGACGGCTCAGGCCGTCGCGGTCCTCGGAGACCGCATCGTGGCGGTTGGCTCAAACACTGAGGTTGATGCCTGGCGCGCTCCGCACACACACGTGATCGACGCCGGAGGCAAACTCCTGTTGCCGGGATTCAACGACGCGCATGTGCATTTCGTGTCCGGCGGGATGCAGCTCGACAACATCCAGCTGAACGACGCAACGACTCCGGAAGAGTTCGCGCGCCGCATTGGCGAACGTGCAAGAGTTACTGCGAAAGGTGAGTGGATTGTCGGAGGCAACTGGGACGAAACCAAGTGGAACCCGCCCAACATGCCGACGAAGGAACTCATTGACGCTGTTACCCCCGACACGCCGGTGTTTGTGAGCCGCTACGACGGACACATGGGACTGGCCAATTCCGTGGCGCTGCGTCTCGCCGGCATTACGGCCAAGACTCCCGATCCCCCCGGGGGAACTATAGTTCGGGACGCCCAGGCCAATCCCACGGGCGCGCTGAAAGACGCAGCCACAGACTACATCGACAAGGTTATTCCTCCACTGACCCACGACCAGCGATTGAAGATCGTTAAGCGGGCACTAGCTCATGCAGCGTCGGTGGGCGTCACCAGCGTGCAACACATGGTCGCCAGCAATGAAGACATCGCCGTCTACAGCGAACTTCTGCAGCGTGATGAGCTGACCACGCGGATCTATGTGGCTCCTTCCATCACTCACGTGGACGACCTCGCGAAGCTCGGTATCGGCCACGCCTTCGGCGGACCATATCTCCGCATCGGCGCTCTCAAAGCCTTTGCCGACGGCTCTCTCGGTTCGGGAACGGCCTACTTTTACGAACCATTCCTGAATCAAGGGAACAACCGCGGTCTACTCTCTGATGAAATGCAGCCGATTTCGCTCATGCGGGATCGCTACATGAAGGCCGATGCCGCGGGATTGCAGATCTGCACCCACGCCATTGGCGACGAAGGTATTTCCACCATCCTTGACCTGTATTCCGAGGTAATCAAAAAGCATGGCGAAGCCGATCGCCGGCTGCGCATCGAACACGCACAACATATGGCGGCCAAGGACTTCGAGCGCTTCGCCCAACTGCATGTGATTGCATCCGTCCAGCCCTACCACGCGATCGACGACGGCCGCTTTGCCGAGTCGCACATCGGTCACGATCGAGCCAGCCGCACCTACGCCTTCCGCACATTCCTCGACCATGGCGTGCGCCTGGCTTTCGGCACCGACTGGGAGGTGGCTCCGCTTGACCCGCTTCTGACTGTCTACGCCGCCGTGACCCGGGCCACTCTCGATGGAAAGAATCCCAACGGCTGGTTCCCCGAGCAGAAACTCTCGGTTGCCGAGGCGATCGAGGCCTACACCATGGGCTCCGCTTATGCCGAGTTTCAGGAGAAGGAAAAGGGTTCGATTACTCCCGGGAAATTGGCCGATATGGTCCTTCTCAGCGATGACATATTCTCAATTGTGCCCGAGAAGATCCGCGAGGTTCGAGTGCTGAAAACATTTGTCGGAGGGAGGCTTGTCTTTGACGCAGCTGCTCCGGGGCAATAAATGGGCTCCGCCAAGAGTGGTCGAGTCGTCGGCAACGGAAGTTATCCAGAAACGGGCTTCGAGGAAGTCGAATCTCACTTCCTCGAAGCCGATTTCTGGACAGTGTCGTCGAATTTTGTGGCACTTCCGCAACCATCGCAATCGATGTTAGCGGAATGAGAGTTCGAGACCGTCGCCCAGCGGCATTTCGCATGACACGTCCAGAACTTCTGGTGTTTTATTCTTTACGGATGATTCTCACATTCGAGCATGGAGCGGTTAGGGAGTTGCGTCTGAATCGGCCACCGGTGAACGCGTTGGCGCCTGAGCTGATCGCAGCACTTTTGCACTCGGTGCAGATGGCTCCGCGGGAAGGCAAGCGCGCGCTGGTGCTTTCAGGCTCACCGGGGATGTTCTCGGCCGGACTCGACGTGCCCGTTCTGCTCAAGCTCGATCGGCCGGCAATGGACGCGGTTTGGCGTGACTTTTATGCGTTGATGAACGCTCTTGCATCCTCGCCCATTCCCATTGCTGTTGCTATCACAGGACACGCTCCAGCGGGCGGGACAGTGCTGGCGCTTTTCTGCGATTGGCGAGTCGCGGCGGAGGGGGATTCCAAGATTGGACTGAGCGAGGTGCAGGTGGGTTTGCCTCTACCGCCGGTGATTCTTTCAGCGTTGCGCCGTCTCGTTGGTGCCCGTCCGGCAGAGCGGCTAGCCGTGACCGGCCGGCTGCTATCGCCAAGTGACGCGGCGATCTTGGGGTTGGTGGACGAGGTAGTCCCTGCGGAGCAAGTCGTGGACCGGGCGATAAAGTGGTGCCAGGATCTGCTCGCACTTCCTCAGGCCGCGATGAACCTGACTCGTAGACAAGCCCGGACCGATTTGGTCAGAGAATTCGCACGAGATATTGATCACGAGTTGGCTGAGGTCGGTTCCTGGTGGTGGAATCAGGAGACACAAGCCGCCCTAGACCGAATGGTGGAGCAGTTGGCGATGAAGAAGAAGTCATAGGCGAATAGTAGTAAAACAGCGCGATCTAGAAAGGCACAGTTTCTGAGATGCGGGCGAGGGTTTACCCAAGCCGCTGGAGTACCATGTCGTTGCCGGAGCCGGCCAGCGAGTTTGAATGTTTCCAATGAACTGGAAGTCGAAGAAATTATCGCGAACGAGCCCGCCACGTTGGAGCAGATCTTTGTAGCCGAGATGCATCCTTAGTATCTGTTGTTCGACTCCAATCGTGGCCGCTCGTTGATCACCAAAAAGCAACGTATGATCATTACAGCGAGAAGTCTGGAGCGTTATGAGAGACTCTACAGCGGATACAAGAGAAGACATAGTTCGTACAAGGGGTGTTCAGGACCACGAAGCGGGACCGTTTGCGAAGTTCATCTTCTGGCGCACGAAACGCCGGTATGGACACGTCCTGCTCTCCACCCGCATTCGCGCCAACGATCCGAAACTGCTTGCGCTGGCCGAGTTAATGACCAGGTATACGTCTGCCCCCGGGGCCCTCGCCCCAAAGCTAAAAGAGTTGGTCCAACTCAAAGTCGCGGCGATGGTAGGCTGTCCATTTTGAATCGATATTCATTCTGCCGTGGGTAGAAAAATCGGAATCACGGAAGAACAATTGAGTGATCTGTCGCGATTTGAAGGCAGTGCACATTTCAGCAATGAAGAAAAGCTGGTGTTGCATCTGGCTGTAAGCCTTACGCGAACACCATCGGATGTTTGCGATGAGCTTTATGGGGAGCTTAGAAAGCGTTTTTCTGAGCGTGAACTCGTGGAATTAAATGCAGCTATCTGCCGGGAAAACTACCTCGAGCCGTTGCCAACGGCTTCGCCGCGAAGCGCTTACGTGGTTCAGTCACCTCTTGTCTTCTTTTTGGCATGCCTTCAGGTTCACGGCCTGGCTGGATAGCGCGGTTGACGCGACGGCACAACGAGCATTGCTCAAGAACCAAAACAAGTAAGCTCAGAAGTGTGGGGCAGCTATCGGCTCAATACCGACAATGCCGCTGTGTCTGACTCTCAGGCTGGGTCTTCTCGTTGTTCGCTCATGCATCTCCTCTCAAGAAATCGAGCAAGTCCGAGCCAAGAAATGGGCTTGTAGGAAGCTCCACAAGGATCGGTACTGGGAAACGGGCTTATGGCAAGTTACTGAGCCAGTGTAGACACCGTGCGCCATCTTGTCATCGGGCGCTTCCTCTCAGATGCCCGCGTACCACGCGTAGCCACCATCAGAGTTAGCACCCCCCAGACCCTTGCCGAACGGTTTGAGGTTGTCCGTCAGAGTCACGCGATTGATGTATTTCACGTTCTTATAACCGAGCTGCCGCGGGACTCGCACGCGGACGGGGCCTCCGAACGGCACGGGAAGTTCGTTTCCGTTCATGCGGTGGGCGAGAAGCGTTTGTGGGTGCAACGCGTCCGCCATGTCGATGCTCTCCCACCAGTCAGGTTGGATCGAGCGGTATACAACGTAACGCACCCGAGGCAGCGCGCCAACACGGTCCAGGATGTAAGAGAGCGTCACCCCGGTCCATTCGGCGATGTAAGTCCATCCTTCTTCGCAGCCGATCATTGTGATCTGCGTACTGGTGGGGAAACTCCTGAGCTCCGCCAGCGAGAACGAGGCCGGCCGCGCCGCCATCCCGTCCACAGTCACCCGCCAGTCCACAAAACTGGCTGCCTGGAGTCGTTTGAATTCATCGCCTAACGGATCGACTTCATTGGCGAACGGATTCTTCGAAATCTCGGTGCGGGAGAATTCACGGGCCATGGAACGGCGGGTCAAAAGTCGCTGCGCCGCGTAGGTCAGCGTTTCTCCCGGGCCGTAAAGTCCTCCCGCGTCCGGCGGGATGAGCCCATGATGCTGCGCGACTTCGGCAGCGACGGCAATCCCAGATGCACCGGCCGCCACAGCCAGCCCCGTGATGATGAATTTGCGTCGAGAGATATTGCGCATAACTTCACTCCGTCGGTGGGGTAGCGCGGCCGGTGATCATGGCGCGCATACGATTTCGAAATCCCGCAACAAAGACCATCAGCACGTGAATCAACAGGAACAGCACAAGGAGTATCGTGACAAGGAAGTGCAGGCTCCGCGCCGTCTGCTGGCCTCCCAAGAGCCGAACGGCCAAGGGGAATTCCGAGGTGAATCCAAACGACATGGCCAGCCCCGTCCAGATCATCAACGGGAACAGCACGAAGATCACGAACAGATACGTGAGGCGCTGCAGCACGTTATACGACCACGCTTCTTCCTTGCCCGGCCGCTCAAAGCGCAAATGTCGAACCAGCGAACCGCCAAGCTCCTTGATGGAAAGGTCAGAAGCCGCGGGAAACAGATTGCGCCGGAAATGCCCTGAGAAGAGGCCGAACAGCACGTAGAACAAACCCGTCCCAACTGCAAGCCATGCCGCCTGAAAATGGAGATAGCGGCTCCAGCCGTTCTGATCAGGGAGAACGTATCCATAGCCGGTGGGGACGGTATCCCTGGAGGATGGCAGGTGAAGATTGAGCCACGGGCGCGTGTTTATGTTGCCGGTCTCACCCCAGTAAAACCGTGGATGCGAAAGCACGATCTCTCCTCCGCTGACCAGCAGCGCGAGAAACGCGACCGTGGTAGTCCAATGGGTCACGCGCACGAGCGCGGAGTGGCGCTTCCGGTGCGCGGCAGGCACTGCAGTGGCCGAAGAAGACAATTCGCGCGCACTGCGATCAGCGATCGGCAGACTCGCATTCATAAAGTGGGCCCCATCCCCGATGCTCGGGATTCTATAACAAGCGCACAATTAGTGCCGGCGAGGAAGGCGCAAGTAGAGTGCTCCACAGCCCGCAGGACCGAGAATCGATATTCACTCGTCTACCTTAACGGCATTACCGGAATTAATGCCATTGCTATGCCCCATCCGTACCGACCAACGCGCTTGCGACCACCGAACTATCAACGCCCATTGATTGGCCAGAAACGGGCTTCGAGGAAGTTGGCCGGGTCGGTTATGGGAAGTCGCGTTACGGAAAGTGACGCTGATCGGCTGAGCGTGATGATGTCTGGGCTAATTCTGGTCGGATGAAGGATCCATCCCGGAGGCAATTGGACAAGACCCCATCGGAGACGCGAGGGCGAAAATGCAACAATCTTCGGAGATTGTTGCATTTTCGCCAGTAGCGACGCCCGAGCATACCGTGGCTGACGAAAGGCAAGCAAACCGAGATTTCCGTAAAAAGAATTCGTCGGCATTGGGGCTGTGAAAGACGCAATGGTTTCCAGCAGAATCCCAGAAACAAAAGACCGGAGGAGTCAAATCACGTTATGTATTTGAGTCAGCACACAGGAGGCACCAAGGAGATTTCGCAACGTAGTACGCGTTGAACTCTCGACTGACCGACACTAAGCGGAAGGTCCTATCCCAGAGCACGTACTCAGAAGAAATCCTGCACACAAATGGCACAGTGGGTTGTCCCACAAGCCCGTTTATGGATAATTTCCGAGATGCCGACGATAGGAAGCCATCCCGAGTGGGCCAACTTGAGTATTACTGTCGAATGAATCTGAAGGTCACCGCGCCAATTCATCTCAGAAGATGGCATCGCGATCGCGAAGCAGGAAGTGCTGAATCTTATTGCTGTTCGTTGAGTTGGAGCGCTCTCGCAACGTCAAAGTCAATTGGATCTGTGCGGTTTCCACACGAATCGTGCACGTCATTGGGAACCGGGGTACAGCGCGGTTTAGGAAGAGACCAAAACCGGATCCGGCCTTGGTTCAGCCGGCTTCGCCACGCCGGCGGGTTGCAGGCGATCCCTCAGCAACTGCTCCCCGCGTGCGAACAACTCCTCCTTGGAGATCTTGCCGGCATCGACCTCGGCCAAGATCGATCTTTGGGCTGCATAGTCTTTGTTTACGATGCCCGCTTTGCTTTGCAGCATCCGCCACGCTTTACGACGCTCGACGCAGAACAGTACGAGCTGCCGTGAGATCGCCCGGTACTCGACGTCTCCTTTCGCGCCCTGGACTTTGATGTAACGCCGAAGTCGGGACGTAGGAGCGGTGTTCGGGAAGCAGGTAACGGCGATACACGACATCCTGCTGAGTAATGCGGACGAGCATGTTTTCCAGTGGGATCAGCTTGTCCGCCTGGTCCTTCTTGATCTTCTTGAAATGGTTGCGGAATCTGGCTTCCGTAAGGCACCAGTGGGCAACGGTATAACGCGAAACTTCTTCCGCGCTTTTCGCCTTCGACTCGTACCAATCCTTATCGGGCGAGGGGTTGCCCTTGAGATCGAGCGTTTCCGCAATAGGTTTCGCCGAGGCGGGGATTGAAGACGAACTCCGGCACGCCCCGCGAGTCGCGCACGCGCTGGGCCTGGATAAGCGCCATGTCGTCGCCCACGCCGTGCTCCGGTTGGCAGGTCGTGAAACACTGAAGGAATGCTGTCCCACGGTACTCGATGCCATCGATAATCGCCCGCAATAACTTGGGTGGGTTCGCCAGCGAGACCTGCGCGACGAAGGGAGATCCATGCCCCGCCAAAAACGTCTCGGCGACGGTCTTCTTTTCGGTGGTCTTGCCTTGGGTCGCCGCTCCGAAGACATTCATGTCATTGCCGCCCAGCATCGGTGTCGAATCGGAGTTCTGTCCTCCGGTGTTGGAGTAAAGCTGCGTGTCGAGCATGACTACCTTGACGTTGGGGCGATTCTGGAGAATCACCTTCGACGTGTTCTGGTAGCCGATGTCGCCCATGCCTCCATCGCCACCGACCGCCCATACTTTGGGCAACTCAAGGACCTCTTGATCGGTCATGAGCGCGTCGCTAAAGTGCGCGAACTCGTAATACTCGCGCGGCGTGATGACTTCCTTTTCGCGACCGAGCAGCGCATCGGCGAGCCGCTCGGGGATGACGGAGCGACGGCCGTGATCGACGATGAAGCTCTCGCCCACCAGCCAGCCGACGGTGACGCCATCCTGGAAGAGCGAGTTCATCCAGGGATAAGGATGCGGGTTGTTGGGTGGAGTCGAGCCGTAGACCGTGTTGCAGCCCGTATGCGCGGTCATCGCCATAACGCACATGCCGTTCGGAAGCCGCCCGTCAATCGCCTGAAGTTGCTTGTGATTGAAGGCCTCCTGCCGCATGACGCTGGTGAGAGCGTCCACGATCGCCTGGTCAGAGATGGGGCCGTAGTGCGCAATGCGCGCCTTGGTATCACGGTCGTCCTCGCCGCCCAGCCCCATGATCAAATGAGCCACGGCCTGCCGCAGCAGGTCGTACTCTTCTGGGTTCCTGTCTTTGAGCGCAGTCAGCTTTCCCACTCCCGCCTTGTCGAGTTCGTCTGCTTTCGCTTGCAGACGGTCGGCTTTCGCGTGGTAGAGTGGTCTCATGTAGGCCTCAGTGACGGCAGCGATCGCGCGCAGCACGCTCTTCTCGCCGCAGCCGGCGCAGGCGCCATCGCCGCAGACCATGGCGTCGTAGTTGTGCCGGAGCATCAGCAGGTTGCGCAGCGCAGCGGTCTTGGAATCCTGCGGCCGCTCATCGTTGTAGAGGCCCAGATATTTCTGCGGCGTATCCGGCAGAAGATTCACGAAGCCGGTTCCCGTCTCATGGTCGGCGTTGACGTCCTCGGTTTCCTCGACCATCTTCAGGGCTTCATGCTCGCCGCATGCGGTCACGCAGGCTGCGCACCCTTTACATAAGTCGGAGACGAAGATCGAGAAGATTCCGCCGGCGCCCGGCTTCTTTCGCTCCGGAGTCGAGAAGATGGCATTCACCTTCTGGTAGGCCATGGGCACTTTGTCGATGATGGCGAAGAGCTGACGCTTGGCCTCTTCCGAGAACCCATCCACCTCGACCGTAATCTGGCGGAGGATTTGCGGCAGCGGTGTTGCTGAATTCCTGGCCACCCCATCGGACATCCTCTGACGTGCACGTTTCTCGATCTCAGGGAGGGATTGCAACATCTTCTTGCGCTCGCCCGGATCGGTAACGTAGTGCGTGACCGCAGTGTGCAAAATCGTCTCTACGTCTTGCGCACAGTTGGGCAAGGCGGTATCGGGACAGACGGCGATGCACTCCATGCACTGGGTGCAGTTTTCGGGGATGAAGAGCGGCGTGATGAGACGCGCGACATACTTTGACGCCGTATCACCGCTGGCAGCGGCCATGACGCCGACCGAAGCCAGTGCAGACGACGGCTGGTTGTATCCGTAGCCAGAGCGGAATTCGGCATCGAAGGTTGCGATCCGAGTGACCGGAGTACGCTCTGCTTGGCCAGCAGGCGCGGGGAAGGAGCGGCCTCCATTGCCGTGATCATCTTTGACCGCAGGTAGAAGCGCCACACCGCGCAACGAGGAGCGGTCCTTGGCTTCGAGCGTGCCCACGTGGATCTCCTGGACGCGTTCGAAGCCCTGGGTCATCACTTCCATGTTCGACTTGACGACGGCTTCCCCGAGCTGACCAAACTTCTTCACGTATTGCTTGTGAACCACGTTGCGGAACTGCTCCTGGGTTATGCCGAATTCGCCCAGCAGCGGCGAGACCGCGAAGAACGCTCCCAGGAAAGCGTTCCCCTGCATGCGGAGTTGAAGGTCGGTGCGGTCGGTCGCAGCGCTCGCGATTTGGAAACCCGGCAAGGTGAATACGCGGATGTTTTTTTCGATGACCTGCTTGCGGGCCCATAAAGGTAGCCGCTCCCAGGCCGCTTCGCCAGTCTCGTCGGACTCCCACACCAGGCAGCCGCCGTCGGCCATGCCGGCCAGCGGATTGGTGTGCGTGAATGCCTTCGGGTCGCAACAAAGCACGACGGTCACATGACGAAGATCGCAATTGACGCGGATTCTTTCCGGGGCCGCGACCAGGAAATACGCGGTGGGAGCGCCTTTCTTCTCGGAGCCGTACTTGGGATTCGCGCTGACGTGAATGATTTCCTTAGGATTGCCCAGTTCGTCGACAATCTTATCGCGCTCATAGAGCAGGTCGTTTAAATCGCCCAGGATCGCGCCCAGGTTCTTGCCCGTGGTGATTGCGCCCCAGCCGCCGATGGAGTGGAAGCGCACGGCAACCGCGCCTTCGGGCAGAAGCGACGGAGTTTCGTCGGACTTCACCTCGTAGGGATGATCGACCCCGAGCACCATAAACGAAATTCCGTCGGAGGCGCGCTTGCCGTCGGTGCGAGCGCGAGCGCCCGTAGCAAACTCGTACGCGCCGAAGACCTGCTCTGGCCGGAAGTCCCGCGAGCCCAAGCCATAAATGCCGGAGAATAGGCGGGGCATCTGCTCGGCGGTGATGGCAGGCAGCCCGCTGGTCGCGGGACGATCACCGGTCTGCAACGCCTTATTGAGCGCCGTTCGGATGTCGCGGCCCATTGGGTTGTCGCCAGCCATCGCCTCGTCGGTCCGCTCCAGTACGATGACATTTTTCTTCCCGGCTAACGCGTTGATGACCGCGGCTTCGGGGAAGGGGCGAATCACGTTGAGGTGGATGGAGCCAACCTTCGCACTTCTGCGTTGGCGAAGATAGTCCACGGCGGCTTCGATGTTCTCCGCCGCCGAGCCCAACGACACGAACACGGTGTCCGCGTCGTCAGCCTTGTAGGCGCTGAGCATGCCGTAGTAGCGGCCGGTCAGCTTTCCGAAATCCGCGTAGGCCTCTTCGAGGAACTGCGCGATCGGTTCGGAGAAGTTGTTGCGGCGCGCGGCGATGCCCTGCATGTAATTCTCTTGATTCTGCACTGGCCCGAGCAGCACAGGGTTGGTGAGATCAATCATGCGCGGCACCCGGCGACGCTTTGGACCGAACAGGATGCGCTGGCTCTCGGTGGGACAGTCGATGATGTCGTCCGGAGCACCGAGGAACAGGCGGATCAGTTCTGACTCGTGCTTATAAAAAGTTCGCTCCAGATGAGAAGTGAGAAAGCCGTCCTGGCAGTTCATCCCGGGCGTCAGGCTCAGTTCGGTCACGCGCCGTAGGATGAGCGCATGGTCGGCGGTTTGTTGAGCGTCTTTGCCGAACAGGATGATCCATCCGGTGTCGAGCGCGCCGTAGACATCGTCATGGCCGCAATGCACGTTGAGCGCGTGTTTGGTCAGCGCCCTGGCGACGACCTCCAGCACCATCGTCGAGCACTTGCCGGGCGCGTGATAATACTGCTCGATGCCGTACAGGATTCCCTGGCCGGAGGTGAAATTCACGACCCGTTTGCCACACACGGAGTGCGCGATGGCTCCGCCCTGCGCCGCGTGCTCGCCCTCGGCTTCCACAGCCAGGGTACTGCCGCCGAAAACATTCAGGCGGCCTTCGGCGTAGGACTGTTGATAGAGTTCACCTAATTCGGTGGAAGGCGTGATGGGGTAGAAAACGCCGGCATCGGCAATGCGTGTTTCCGTATGGTAGGAGACGAGCTGATTACCGTTTGCGGTGACTCGAATGCCAGGGTAGCGAGGTGGGGTGGTCATGATTTCCTCCGCTAGCGAATACTTCGCGGTGAGCTGTCATTTGAAAATCCTTCGCGGCAGATATTCCAGCCGTAAGCGTCGAACAAAAACATTTTCACCCTTGCGCCGCACATTTGTCTGTGATCTGTGGCACATCGGGAAGTGCGGTCGCATTCGGGGGGATGATCAGCCGCGGGATCTGACCAAGTTTCCCGTCCGCTTCGCTGCCGAACCTGCCTTGGGCAGGTTCCCTGCGGTTACACTGGCCAGTGGGTTTTCAGCGTCTCCCTCCTGGGAAGAATAGAGAAATTCTTCGATTTCATCGATTCGTTCGCTGGCGTCATGGTAACCAATCGCAATGAGGTCTCGCGTGTAGCTGGGCGTGAACAGAAGATAACTCATCAGATCTGCACAGGAAGCCGCGTCTCGTCCCAAACTGGATACAAAGTACTGGATCAGAGAGGGCATGTCTCTCTGGTGCTGCTCCGCCAGGTCCGATAAATTGACCGAAGGCGTGATGATGAAGGTCCCCAATGGCCGTATCTTTTCATGTCCTTCAATCCCCAACTGATTGATGTGGCCATCGGTGAGCAACTGATTCAAATGTTCAAGGTGCTCGAGGTCCGTGGCGAGGTGGTCCAGAAACATAACGTTCAAAAGAATTCCCAACACTTGCGCGATGGAAGGGTTTCTCTCATCCGTCATTTCCTCTTTACTTTCTTTATTTCCGCAGCGCGCGCCAATCGCGAAAACCTTCTCCGCCCCCAGGCGGATCACCGGGCTGAGAGGCTGTTGCAGGCGGAGACAACCATCGCCGAAGAAGGCGGAGCCACGCGGAGTTTTGAGTTTTAGAGGCTGGAAAACCATAGGAATCGCCGAGGACGCGCAAACGTGGTCGACCGTGATCTTGGTCGCAACCGTCACCAGCCGGATCCGGTTCCACATCGGATGCCCCTTCTTTCCCTGAATGAAGAGATAGCTTTTTCCCGAGTTGTAGTTGGTCGCGGAAATAGCGAGAGCACAGAGGTGCCCGCGCTTGATGTTTTCCTGGATCCGGTCGCAGTCCAGGTGCTTACTGAGAAAATGGCGTAGGGGAGTGGCATCTAACAACGATCGGGCATGGCCTCCCCCCAGAATCGCTCCGAAGGAGAGATCGAGTATCCAGGTCAGGGAATTCTGCGCCTGGGATAAGAGGCCGCAGTGAAAGATCTCGGAAGGTTTGAGAGTCGCCCAAGCCTCTGCGATACGCTGGGTTGCAAGAGCAAAATCGCCGCAACCTGTGGCCAGAGCAGCGCCATTAATCGCTCCCGCGGAAGCGCCTCCGATGATCGGAAAAGGATTACCCTGTGTTCGGACGCGTTTCAGCTCGCCAATGCGCTTGAGAACACCGGCTTGATAAGCGCCGCGAGCACCGCCGCCCGTCATGACTAGACCGACCGCGTTTTCCATCGTCCTCCCTCGTTGGGCTCGCTTTGGGAACATCCAGGTAAGTCACAGCGACCCGCGCATCCCGCACTCAGTCGCAGGGATTCCACGGCTGGCTTCGTCGCGACGTCACGCAACCAAGTCCATGGAGTGCTGTGGTGACAGGCGTCGTCCCAACTTCATGGTTCTGTATGTAGATCTGCTCCCATCGGCGATTCCATCGCCCGCCACCCCTATTCAACCTCACTCGCTCACCCTTGACTGTGACGAGACTCACAGCGCTGCGTGAAATGAAGTCGGGGATTCTGGGCAGACCGACTTCAGTTCCTGTGGCCAAGATTGTGAGCGGATAACGGGCTAACCGGCGGACCATCCCATTAGTTACGTCTTCATGTTTTCACGCGGACTCCGACGACGTTGTCCCGAAGTCGGCATGGGGGAAGTTTGATTCCAGCGAATATGGACCGAGCCCAGAGATCCTCGAAGCCCGTTTCTGGCCAATCAATAGACGTTGATAGTTTCGGTGGCCACAAGCGCGTTTCTCAATAGCTATGCTCTCAGTCGCCAAATCGAGTCCGATGAGTGCATTGGCCTGGAAGCAACAGTTGAGCCAAGGGTCACTTGGCCGGAAAAGCGGCTATCCGGCCAAGTGACGAGAAGCGTGTGAACTTAAGCCTCCGCCGCCCACCCTTAGGTTTCCGGAACGGACCGGCGTTGCGTTACGTTCAGATCTCGCGCATGACGATCATCAAAACTCCAACTTCTTATTTCGCCTGCGCCAGCTCCGCAACAACCTCGGCAACTTTATCGAGTATCTGGTTCCAGCCCTCTAGTTGACCGCTATTTTTCGCGCTCTCCATGGGTTCATTTCCAATGTGGGTGAGTTTCGTCTGGCCGTTTCCGAGATCCTCAAAGATGGTCACGTCGTACGCACCGTCTATGGCCTCATGTTCTATTCCTAATTGCGCAGGGTCAATCTTGTTTCCCTTCGAGTCCGAAAAGTACATGGAGGAAACGATCTTCTCGTGCAGAACAATCTCGTGGTATTCAACCGCATTCCAGCACTCCTGCCCATCCGGCGCTCTCATGCAGAAGAGAGATTTTCCTCCCACGCGAAAATCCATCTTGCAAACAGGCGCAGTAAAACCCTTCGGTCCCCACCACTGCATCACGTACTTCGGGTCTGTCCACGCCTTCCAAACCAATTCGCGTGGGGCATCAAAAACTCTTGTCACAACCATCCGCTCTATCTCGTTCACCGTGTTTTTTGTCATCTCTGACCTCCGTTTTTTTCATTTGATTCACAACCACATCCAGCTTGTCGAAACTCTCTTCCCAGAATCGGCGATAATAATCGCCCAGTCGCTGACTGTCTTGATCGCCGCTGGCCTAAGCGTGCACACACTCTCTCGTCCACGCTTCGTCTTGATCACAATCCGCGCCCGCACCAGGTAGGCAATATGTTTTGAAATCATCTGCTGCGAAAGTGCAAACGGTTCCGTCAATCCATGCACAGAGGCAGGCCCATGGGAGAGTCGTTCGATCATTGCCCGCCGGGTTGGATCAGACAAAGCCGCAAATGTTGTACCCAATTTATCCACAACCATATGGTAGTGGATTATCTGTCAATGTCAAGTGTGAATTTTGCGATCCCTGATTTCTGTTCACTGATCCCTGTTGGCTCGCTTCGACAATCGCGACGAGTGCGAAATCGCCGAGTCACTCATCGACCCTGATTGGTAATGGGAAGTCGGCATCTCGTCAGTGATTGATTGCTGACGAGATGGGCGTTTTTCGGTACTAATCTAAACCACCCTCAGAAGCTCCTAGCCGTTGAGCCGCATTCGTCTCTCGCAAGGTCGCCCCTGCTCAGGGGCCCGATGTTGGCGCAAGCTTTCGGTCTGTGAAGTACCCTTTCGCAGGATTCTGTTTAAGCCTGGGGTCCCGATCAGTTCCAAGGTATTCGTCAAGAAAGTCCAGCAGCGCTTGAACTTTAGGCGTCAGGCGTGATGGACCGGAGAACAGTGCGCATAGGGTAATCGGTTCAGGAGTCCACTGGGGCAGAATAGGCATCAAAACGTTGCGAACATCCGGGCTCTTTGCCATCCAAAGGGGGAGAATGGCGACGCCAAACCCGCTGCCAGCGAGCTTCAGAGCAACCGTTGGGTCGCTGGTAACCACTCGAAAAACGATGTTCGGAGTCACGCTCTTCTTGCCCCGGCTCAGTTTCCATGCTCCGGAACCTACGCAGCGGTGAGCGGTGAGGTCGTCCGGGGTCGCCGGACTGCCCAACGCCTGGACATAGCATGGGCTGGCGAAAAGCCCTCGAACCGTGCCAGGATAAGGGCGCACGCGCCGCAAGGAATCCTTCGGCGCCAGCAATTTGAAGAACACATCCGCGTCTTCTCGTGGTTCCTGATCCCAACCCGCTGCGTAGGGTTCGTCGCAACGCGTAGATCGGGGTAGCGTCCAAGGAACTCTTTCAGCAAAACGCTAAAACATCGCGGGCCATGGTGACGGGACAAACCACCTTAATGAGCCCGCTTGGACTGGAGCGTCGGTCTTCCAGTAAATCGCGGCCGTGTCTGAGGGTCTGCAACGCGCGCCTGCACGATTGCAGGTACTCCGTCCCGGAGTCGGTCAGGACAAGACCTCTGGGGCTTCGTTGCACGAGCACGACGCCAAGGTGCTTTTCAAGGCGGGTCAACGCTCGGCTGACTGTAGAAGTGGGAAGCTGCAACTCCTTTGCCGCAGCCGTCAACGTGCCCGCTTGTGCAATCGCAACGAACGTACGGACATCGTTGAGGTCGAGGTCATTCATCGGTGGCCTTTCTTTTCCCAGTTGTAGAAGTGCAGCAATGGAACAAATCTGCGCGGCTTCATTCGCTTGCAGGGTGCCGCGATGAAGTTCATTTTCGTTGAGCCTACCACAGTATTGCGTTGGTGCAATTCTGTTTTGCGCCAGAGGGTGTATCAGAGTGATTCGGCAAAGCATATATATCTGCAGCCGCAGGGCCAGCTATGAAACAGTTCGACAGGCAAATGAGGGGGACGCGATGAAAATTTTAGTGACAGGCGGCACCGGCATAGTTGGTGCAGAAGTCGTGAAAGAGCTGCAGAAGCGCAGGGCAGACATTCGCCTGCTTGTACGCAAGGAAGGCGCTCCAACGCCGAAGGGGGTTGAGGTTGCGATCGGCGATTTGCTCGATCCGGTCTCCGTACAGAAGGCGTTGCACAGAGTGGATAAGCTCTACCTGCTGAACGCCGTCGTTCCAGATGAACTGACGCAGGGCCTTATCGCCTACGATCTGGCCAAGCGGCTGAAGCTGAAACATGTCGTCTATCACTCGGTCTTCCGCGTGGACCACTTCAAGGATGTTCCGCACTTTGCCTCGAAACTCGCTATTGAAAACGCTTTGCGGGAGTTCGATGTCCCGTTCACGATTATCCGCCCAAACTATTTCAGTCAGAACGACGCGACGTTGAAAGACGCCCTTACGAAGGCTGGAATCTACCCCGCGCCTCTCGGCCAGGTAGGTATCTCTGTAGTAGATGTCCGAGATATTGCCGAGGCCACCGCGATTGCACTGACCTCCGACGGACATTTCGGAAAAACCTACAACCTCAACGGCCCGGACGTGGTGAGTGGTCCACGGATGGCGTCGATTTGGAGCGGGCTGCTGGGTGCAGGTCGTTTCCGAGCCCTACGCGACGATGATCTTCGTCGCCGTGTGGACCGGGCTTCGAGTCAGCGAACTGATCGGCCTCAAGTGGCACTGCATTCACGCGGACTCCATCACCATCGAAGAGCGCTACTGTCGGGGCGACTGGGCGACTCCAAAAACGGATGCCAGCGCCGCGACGATTGGCGTAGAGCCGGAAGTCATTGCCCGCCTGACTGCGCCTCCCCACTCTCACCGTGGAAGTGCGCGCCGGGCGCGCGGTCCGAAAACACAAACTAGTGAAATCGGGAGGCCCTGACGATCTGGTTTTTCAGAGCGTGCAAGATGGCAGTCCGATGAATGATCAGAACATTCTCAAGAGACACATCCAGCCGGCGGCCCGAAAACTCGGCTTACCGTTCGTCAACTGGCGGTGCCTCCGAACAAGCCATGCGACCTGGTTGGTGCAGGCGGGACCCGATCCGAAATCGGTGCAAGGTCAAATGCGGCACTCCCGCATTTCGACCACGATGGATATCTACGCGCAGATCGTGCCCACATCCCAGCGTCGAGCGCTACAGCAGCTCTCGGCGTTTGCCAGTGGCGGGACTATACCAGCGGCACTGCAGACCGCTGCGATGGATCTCGATTTTACCGAGCGCGAAGAAGATGAAAAAGACGCGCCCGAAAATCTACGTTCCAATTCACGTTCCAAAACGTTCCAAATCAACTGAGTTTTCGATGATGAAATACGGCAAGAAAAGTCGGCAAGTGATTGAGAAATTTGGTGGAGCTAGTCGGGCTCGAACCGACGACCTCATCGTTGCGAACGATGCGCTCTCCCAGCTGAGCTATAGCCCCATGTGAGGTTGGGTTGTCGACTGCCCAACTATTTTATCAGCGTTCCAGAATCGGCACCAACCGGATCGCCATCCAGCGGGCGTTACGACTGGTCTCTGCTCTAGGCAACTACGTCAAGAAATCCCCTTGACGAACTCCCCCGGTTTACGTCTAACTATCGCTTAGCTGCAGCGGAGAACGCTTGTCGTAGGAATCATTTGATGTTTGCGCAGCTGAATCCCGTGACCGCGCGCCGGCAACGCTGGCTGCGGATGGGATCGCTTGGCTTCCATGGTCTGTTGCTGGCGTGGCTGCTGCACACGCCTGAGCCTCAACTGCTTACCGCAGTCTCGGTCGCTGTGGGACGGAACGGCAAGTCCGTCACGCGGCTCTACTGGCCCAGCAAATCTCCCGACGACAGCAGCCAGAGTTCTTCCGACAAGGCCACGGAGCGTTACCGTCATCAGCGGCTGAGCCACGAGAAGTTCACATGGAAGGCGCCTGCTGAACCGGCGAAGTTGGCGGCGCCGCAGAATCCGCTTGCCCGTACCAACACTGAGGACAACTCCAAAACCCAGACGCTTTCCGCCGTGGGTCATGGCGCACAGGCAGGCCTTCCTTACGGAACGTTGAATAACGGCCCTTTCTTTGGCAACGAGATTCGGCCCGCCTTGCCCGTCAGTACTTCTGATCCGGTAGCTTATCCGTGGGAGTTACCCGACTTTGAAGGCAATGTCGTGGTTGAAATCGTAATCGATACTCGCGGAGATATTATCGGCAAGAAAGTTCTCCAGAGCCTCGGACCCAAGCTCGACGAAAAAGTTCTGCTCGCGCTCAACAACTGGCACTTCCAGCCCGCCACCCGCAACGGCGTACCCATCGCTTCTAAACAGGATGCCATTTTCCACTTCCGAGCCAGAGGCTAGTACCGGCAGTCTACTAATGTGTCCTACGGAGCAGGTATGAGGGATGCAACAGTCCAGTAGGCGCGTACCGTTCTTCGTGAGTGCGAACAAAACCCAGCTTCAGTAATAGTCGACGCGAGGCTTCGTTCTTCGGGTGATGTCCGGCAAACAGCGCCGCGGCGCCAAGCGTGCCGAAGCCATAATCTATGACTAAGCGGGCCGCCTCCATCGCCAATCCCAGCCCCCAATAGGCGCGCCGCAAGTGTATTCCCAGTTCGTAGAGGCGCTCCTTCGTGCGGTAAGGACGAAGACCCGCACACCCGGCGTGCCGGTTGCCGTCCAGCAAAAAGAACGGCCAGTATTGCAGACCCAAGGCTTGCTCCTGCGCGATTTCCTGTACAAGCCGACTGTGCACCATCTTCTCGGTGAATGGCCCGCCAATGTAGGCAGTCACTTCGGGATCTCCCCACAATTCCATCGCGAGCGGCAGATCTTGCTCGCGCCAACGCCTGAAACCAAGATGCGTGGATGTCAGAAAGTAGTCCATAGGTCATTGAACGATCTCGCGATGATCTGTGAGATGGCGGTTCGCTTGCAGAGTCGCGCCGTTCAGCCACTATAATGAAAAGGTGAGCGAGAACGAAATACAGCAGGTTGCCTCGGCTGATTTCCCCACCCGCTGGGGAAGATTTCGCATTTACGGCTTTCGCAGTCACGCAGGTTCTGATGGCGACCGCCGCGTAGAAGAGGCTGTCGCGCTGGTCACCGGGGACTTGAAATCAGTGACGCCGCTGGTGCGGATTCATTCGCAGTGCCTGACCGGTGACGTCTTCCATTCCTTGCGCTGCGATTGCCGCCAGCAGCTTGAACTGTCGCTCTCGATGATTGCCGAGGAGGGCGCCGGCATTCTGATCTACGAGCAACAGGAAGGGCGCGGCATCGGCCTCATGGCCAAACTGCAAGCCTACGAACTGCAGGATGCCGGACTCGACACCGTCGAAGCCAACGAACGCCTCGGCTTTAAGAACGATTACCGCGACTTCACGCTCCCCGCCGAGATTCTCAAGGCGCTGGGGGTTGTCCGCGTGCGTCTGCTATCGAACAATCCCGAGAAGGTTGAAGCTCTGGAACGCGCCGGAGTCCAGGTCGTGGAGCGCGTACCTTGCGAAGTCACTCCCAGCCCGCACGCCGAAGAATATCTCAAGACCAAGAAGGAGAAGCTCGGGCACCTTTTCACCTCGGGCTAAAGTGCCACGATGGCTGACTGACGTTCCACAATGACTCGCGTGACCCCGGAAATCGTTCGTCTTCCCACGCTTAGTCTTGCGCTTGTAGCCGGCCGCCGGGCGCATCCATCTGTCCTCGCAGTACTCTGACAACGAAGAACGACAACAAGGCCAGAAGTACGAACGGCAAAGGCGCGGCCATGCGCGTGGGGAAAACCAGGACTGCAGGATTCCTTGCCCAAGCTGGTGAAAACACTGAAGCGAGAGCGACTCCGCATGCTACGAACCACTGCCAGCATAGTGCGACCAGGGCTGTTAGCGCGAGCACGCGCATAGGACGGCTTGCGTTGAGGATTTCGCTCCGTCGAAAACCTAGCCAGCAAATTGCGGGGAGCAAGACGACTTGGTCGTATACAGCCCCGCCGGTGGGCGCCAGGATAACAGTGACCGCGAGGACAAAACTTAACGCGAGAGAAAAGCTAGCGGAGCCAGCCGGCTGGCGACGTGTCCTCCAGCAAATCGCGCCAGCGAAGGCTAGTAGAGCCAGCCCAACTACTATTCCCAGAAATCTACCCAGCACCAGTTGCGTGAGAGGGGGCAACGTATAGCGTGAGTAGCCCACTAGCGAGTGCCACCATCCTACAAACCATCCGGGCAAGGCCAGTTGGCTCACCACAACCAGCAATGCCAGAGTCAAGCTAAAGCTGAGGACAAACCTCTTTCGATCCTTCCAGTCGTTGACCGCCCATAGCAGCAGCCATAAAGCGAGCAACCACACCAATTGCGGTTTCACGGAAGCAAACGCGAGCAGCATCCCGGCGAGTATGAGCCGCTCACGAGCTAGCGCTGCCGCCGACATGGCTAGCGCGGCCCCAACCAACAGACCTACCTGCTGCGCATACAACCCTTCCAACACTGGATAACTCACCAGGACCAGAATAATTGCCATCGCCAAAGTGCCGGGCGAAACCTGCAAGCGAAAGGCGCGAAACCAGAGGACCAGGCTGGCCGCCGTCAGTAGAGGCAGCAAAACCCCGAGCGCGACTCGAACCGCGTCAAATCCAAGAGGCAATAACGGCGCCGCGAGCAGATCGGCATATAGCGGATACGCGAACGCACGAAAATTAGCGGGCGGATCGGCCGGACGAGACGGGTCCATCGGCCGACCGTAGAGGCCGATCTGAATCTCCCGCGTCATCTCCTGGGTGTAGGGATTGCTGCCGTGAAAAAGCAGTTCCCGTCCGGTCAGCCAGATGGGATAGAAGTCACCACCGTAGGCGTAGCCTCCAACCATTTCGTTGGCCGCGTCCCTTAGGCGGGCCTGTGGCAGAAGCAAGTCGAAGTAGTAGTAACTGGTTCCAATCGCGACGAGCAGAACCAAGATCAGCGTCCGGTTTAGTCGCAGGCGCATGCGCAAGGAAGCAGTCGGGACCCTTTGACGCGAGGCGCCGGGTCAACAATTCCGCCGCACATCCTACCCCGAATGGAACTGATCGGCGGCCCGACGTTCTCGGCCTTGAGTCTACTCCCAACTAGGGTCTTTATGCCGCGCACCCAAGATTGATCTGCATCGCTGCCCTTCGCGCTGCCGCTTGTGCTACGCGAATCAATCCATTTCACCATCGAGAAGGCGCTTGAGCGCGCTCTTGTTTTTGGCGGGCAAGTACCGCAGTGCACTGCGAGCCAGGACCGAGTAGACTTCGCGGGCAGCGGGCATGCTGCGTAGCGCCTGCATATGCCGCTTCACCGTATCCACGTCACCACGAACAATCGGCCCGCTGAACGCGTCAGCCGCGTCGAAGGTGGCATAGTTTGCCAGTGTCTGCAGCAATATGGGGATCATTCGCCGCTTCGCTGCTTTTCGATTCACTCCTGCGAGAGTCGCAACCTGCTCCGCAGTAGCGAGAAGCGCGGTGAAAAGGGGCGAGGCAAAAGTTCCCCAGGCGTGGTACGCAGCCTTGTCGCTCTTCCGTATTGAATAGGCGTGACCACCCATATCCTCAAGCACACGCCGCGCCACGCGCACCGCGGTCGCGTCGCCCTCCAGCGCAAACGGTACTCCCGCCAGCGAAGGCCGCGAGCCTCGCACAAACGTCATCAGCGGATGCACTGACGCGACGGCCGCTCCACGGCTGCGCAGCGCTGCCAGTTCATTGCTGGTGAGCGCGCCGCTGGAATGCAACGCGACTCTTCCCTTCCATTCGATCTTCCCCGCGAGCGAGCGCGCCGCTCGGGCGATTTCCGCGTCTGGCACACAGAACCAGATCAACTTCGCCCGCAAAGTCGCCGGATCAGTCAACGCCCGGGCGCCCACCTGCTTTGCCAATCTCTGCGCCTTTCTCAGCGAAGCACCGCGCGACCGTGCAATCACAGCTTCGATCACGTAACCCACTCGCTGCAGCGATAGAGCTAGCGCCGACCCGAGATTTCCTGCCCCAACAATCATAACTTGCGGCTTACCTGCCATGCCGGGCAGCATAGCAGAAGCGGCCTCCGGCTTCCGCTATCCGGCTCCCGAAGCCAAATTAGCCGATACATCCAGTCTTCCCGGACGCCGGAAGCCATGTTTTATATTGTCTGCATGCCCAAATCTTCCAGCAAACCCGCCCGCCGCAAGCAAAGCAAAGAACGTATCATCTCCTCCCGAACCGTATATCGCGGGCCGGTATTCTGGGTCACGACCGACCAGGTCGAAGAACCCGGCGGCGTGCGCGCGCGCCGCGATGTCATCCATCACTCGGGGTCAGTCGTCGTACTGGCCGTCGACGATTCCGGTGCAACCCCTCGCATTCTTCTGGAACGGCAGTATCGCCACGCGGCGACCGACTATCTGTGGGAATTACCCGCCGGCCGGATCGATCCTGGAGAACAGGAACTTCATGCCGCCAAGCGCGAACTCTTGGAGGAGACCGGATACACCGCCAGCAACTGGCGCCGCATCTTGAGGTTCTTCGCCAGTCCCGGCTTCGTTGCCGAGACTATGGCGGTCTACATGGCTACAGGCTTGCGCACAGGCAAGGCGCAGCCCGAAGAAGATGAAGTGATCTACAAGCGTATGGTCCCCCTTCCGACCGCTGTTCGCATGGTCATCCGCAGGACCATCCAGGATGCCAAGACCATTTCTTCCGTGTTGTGGCTCGATCACATGTCACGCGCGGCGAAGGCAAAGAAGAGTCAAAAAGCGCCCATCCGCCCACGTTAAGCCTGATTGTGGGAGCCTAGGGCAGCCGTTTGCTGGTGGTTTTTTGAGCAATGCAATAGATTGACAGCCTACCTCTACTGCACCAAAATGCATCCTATTCACCGAATTTAACTGCGTTGCACGTCCTGGGCCCCCAACTAAAGGACGTGCAGAAAGAGGGGGTACGTGGAACGTCTGAAAGGAACCGTGAAGTGGTTCAATAATGCTAAGGGGTACGGTTTCATCGGTCGCGCGGATGGGCCAGATGTATTCGTTCACTACAGCGCGATTAGCTCCGAGGGATACAAGAGCCTGCAGGAAGGCGATCCGGTCGAGTTCGAAATCACCGAGGGTCAAAAGGGACCGCAGGCTGCGAACGTGACCAAGGCTTCGTAGTGGCGCATCCAGCCACTCCCAGCAAACCACCCGCACCCGGGACCGCCGCCGGTACCCGCGTGGGCGTAGTGTCGGAGATTCCGCCTCTCGCTTCGACCGCCGCACCGCACCGAGTATTCCTTCTACGTCCGCTGGCCCTGCCGTCCAATCTTGTTTATCTTTAGTTGGTGGACAACAAGGCCATCGCCAACATTCTCTACGAAACCGCCGACCTGCTCGAGATTGATGGGCAGGATTCCTTCCGCATCCGCTCCTACCGCAACGCCGCGCAAGCCATCGAGAATTTATCGCAACCGATAAAAGAGCTCATCGGCGATCCCAAGCAGGTCCTCGCCATTCCCGGCATCGGCAAAGGCATGCTGTTAAATCTGCAGGAACTCTTCAAGGACGGCAAGCTTTCCATTCAGACCGGATTGCTCGAGAAGTACCACCCCTCGATGCTGCAGTTGCTGAAGATTCAGGGCCTCGGGCCTAAGACCATCGCCCTGATCTGGAGCGCCTACAAAGTCTGTGACGTCGACGGCCTCGAAAAACTGGCGCGCGAAGGGAAAATCCGTGAGTTGCCGCGCATGGGCGAAAAGCATGAAGCCAAGCTCCTGAAAGCCATCGAGGACTACCGCCGCATCGGCGGCCGCTTCCTGATTGACGCCGCAGAAGCCGAAGCCGAAAAGCTCACGGCGTATCTCGAAAAATATCCTGCCATTGACAAGATCACGCCTGCCGGCTCGCTTCGTCGCGGCCGCGAGACCGTCGGCGACCTTGACATTCTCGTCACCGGAACCGTCTGCACTTCCGAAGAAGGCCGCCAGAAGGCCATCGCCTATGTTGCCCAATATCCGCCACTGATGGACATCATCGCGAGCGGCGACAACAAGATCAGCTTCCACCTCCGCACCGGAATGCAGGTCGATGTTCGCCTTCTGCCGCCAGAATCTTTCGGGGCGGCCATGCAATACTTCACCGGATCGAAGGCCCACAACGTAGCGTTGCGCCAGCGCGCCCTCAAAATGGGATACACGTTAAACGAATACAGCCTGGCCATGCTTGAGGGCGGAACACCGGTCGCCGGCAAAACCGAAGAGGAAATTTATGCCAAGCTGAACCTCGACTACATTCCGCCAGAGATGCGCGAGAATCTCGGGGAGATCGACCTGGCTAAAGACCATACCCTGCCCCAGTTGATCACGCAGGCCGATCTGCAAGGCGATGTCCACATGCACACCGTCGAAACTGACGGCCGCAATACGATTGAAGAGATGGCCGAAGCCGCCAAGGCACGCGGCTACAAATACATGGCCATCACCGACCACTCCAAGAATCTGGCCTTCGCCAACGGACTCGACGACCAGCGCGCCGTCGCGCACATCCAGCGAATTCGCGAAGCGGGCAAGCATATTGAAGGCATCACGATCTTCGCTGGCATCGAGGTCGATATCCTGGCCGACGGCAATCTCGATCTCTCCGACGACGTGCTGGCGCAGATGGACATCGTCATCGCCAGCGTCCATTCCGTCTTTAATCAGGAACCGGCCAAGATGACCGAGCGCCTACTGAAAGCCATCTCGAATCCGAATACCTCGATCATCGGACATCCCACCGGCCGCATCCAACTGCGCCGCGACGCCTACGCCTTCGACATGCACGCCGTCCTAACCGCGGCCGCAAAGCGCAAAGTCGCGATGGAACTGAATTCTTATCCCGACCGCCTCGACCTGAACGACGTGCATCTCCGGCAGGCCAAGCAGCAGGGCGTGAAGATTGTGATCAACACCGATTCCCACCACACTTCACACATGGAAAAGATCCGTTACGGCATCCTGCAAGCGCGGCGCGCCTGGCTAACCAAAGACGACGTGCTGAACACGTTGCCCGCGCAGAAATTCGCCAAAGCCATGAAGCACGCGTGGTGACGTCGGCGGGCGACACGAGCTGCGAGCACGTCTCGACTCGATGGGATATGGCACGCAATTTTTTTGATCGAATTCGATAAAATACTTGTTTTGTTTGGTTTACGAGAAGCAGGTATGCCGCCGTTCCGGTAAAATATTGATTCTAAATATTTTACACGTAAAATATTCCAGAATAAGGACTTAGGGACCCTTCCTTGAACCGTCGTCCCTGTGGGTTTTCTGGCGGACTCCGCGCACATGCTGTCAGTTTGCGCTTTCCTGTTTTCTCAGTAAAGGTTGTTCGTCACAAGAATACGATTAAGTCTGTGGAAAACAGACCGGCGCGTACGGGCGTTAAAGTCTAAGTCACGGCATCAGGGTCTTTGCCGTTTGTCCGGAGGTTTGTGTCGATGCTTCTTTCGCGCTGCTAATCGTCTTCTGCTTCCGCTCATTGCCCGTGGCAACTCTTTAAGCTTCGCCTCGGCGGCCCTGATCTGTATCGAGGTCGTGCGTGATCGTCATCGGAAACGCGTCGCCTAGGACGAAGCGGAGTTTTCTCAGGTTCTTGCGTTCCAAGCGCTCCGGTGTGAAGAGTACACACATGAAGATAAAATTCTCGAAATCGACGAACCCGGTGTACTCGGGGGTTGGGTGGGTCTTTTTCTTGAAGCGGCGGATAAGCGTCTCTGCGCCTACCCTTCGGTTCCGCGCTCTCTCCAACAGAAGAATATCGGCGTCTGGAGACTCCTCTAGCATGTATCCCTCTTGGTATTTAAGAAGTACATCAAGGCTGTTGACCTCGTCGTTCCTTTTATCCCAGAAGCTGACATACATGAATTCATTGTTCCTCACCGCATCCTCAAAGCTGAGGCCCCGTTCATAGAGCGCGGCCAGCATGCCGGGACGCTGGGTCGCGTCCACAATCCATCCGAACGGAGCGGCGATTGACACTCCGCGATCTCGGGAATAGGGGATGGCCGCAAAGCCCTGGCATGCTTTCAGTTCTTCCAGGTTGAGCACGTCAAGAATGATGTCTAAGTCATCGTTATGGGCACGGTTAACGGCGGCTGGAGTGTAACCCTCCAGGGCGACCATCATCCCCGTATGTGCTTCGACGTCACGCGTTAGTCCTATGAAAGCTTCTACATCGCTAACATCAATTTTTCTTCCGCGATATTTGGCATCGACCACGATCCTGACTGCGAAATCGGAGGCCTGTTCTTCGATGAGAAGGTCGATCTGGCGTTCTACCTTCGAGAATTTACCGACCAGCTTGGCGTCGTGCGTGATTTGCGCCGACGGATATGCTTGGCGGAATTGATCTTCAATTTCGCGTTCCTCTTCGTGCCGGTCCATCGCGACAGGATAGGCCGCCTTTTCGCTGAACAGAATTTTTCCACAGCTATTTCTTTCCAGATGTTCATGCAACCTTGACCGAGAAATCCGATAGTTGAAGACTAAGGAATAGCAGGAAAGAACCGCCGGTGTGCATCTCTCTGAAGCTGGCGTTCGGTCTTCATTCTAAATTCTGATCCTGCGACGTGAGTGCGAAGGGGCAGATATGAAGGTGGACGTATATCGCAAGGTGGAAACCAGCGAATCAATTACCGGAGAGTTTTGGCTGAATGGGATCAAGCAATGCTATTACCTGGAACCGTCGCGCGAGACGCCGTTTTATCCAGGACACCCCTGCATCGAAGCGGGAACCTACCCAGTCGCGCTGACCATGTCTCCGCATCTCGGCTACCTCTGTCCCGAGGTGCTCAATGTTCCGGGCCGGACGGCGATTCGATGGCACATCGGAAATTTTCCGAAAGACGTGCTGGGTTGCTGCGTGGTTGGTACCGCAGTGTGCACAAATGAGGTCGAGAATTCGAGATCTGCCTTTGACGCTCTAATGGCAAAGCTTGAGGGACAGAACATTGTCGCCGAATATCACGATCCCGTATCGCTGGCCGCTAGCGCGATGACGCCTGAACGCCCATCTGAAGTAGAATCAGCGTTACGAGAAACCCCTATGCCCGATCCAACTCCCGTACCTCCGCCGAAGCCGTCGGCACCACAGGCCGCGTCACCCGCCGCTCCCTCCGGCCCAACCATCAACATTGGCGAAGAATACGGCACGGCGAAAAAAAATCTGCCCCCCGCCAAGATTGTCTTGATCGCCATCGCCGCCGTGGTAGTCGTAGTGCTCATCGCTTCCTTCCTGAAGCGCCCCAAGCCGCAAGCCGCCGGCTCTCTCGACAACGTCGTCGCCGTGGAGATTCCCGATCAGAACTCCACCATGGTGGCGTTGACTTTCACCCTGTACAACACCAGCGACAAGATCCTCTATGTCCACACGCTTGAGAGCACACTCAAGGGGCCTAGCGGAGACTTCAGCGCGGACGCCGTTTCCGCCGTCGATTTCGACCGATACTTTCAGGCGTTCCCCGCGCTGAAAAACGGCGCGAAGCCCGCCCTCCCGCCGGAAACCAAGATCCACCCCGGCGAGACTGTCATCCGCACCATCATCGTCGCCTTTCCGATTACGATGGATGAATTCAACAAGCGCAAATCCGTGAGCGTGCTCATCTGGCCCTATGACCAGACAGTGCCCGTCACATTGACCAAGTGAAACGGCACGGCTTGCGCGAATGCCGCCGAATGCGTTTCTATAAGAGGATGAAGAATTCCCGGTATCCTCTCCGCGCACTCACTCTGCTAGTTGCAATCCTCCTCTCAACGCTCCTCGCCGCCGCCGCACCGGCAGAACAGCACGGCAAATATCTCTTCTATGTCGGCACCTACACCGCGGAAGGCAGCAAGAGCAAAGGCATCTACGCCTTCCGCTTTGACGCCGACACGGACCAGATCACGTCTCTAGGCCTGGCTGCCGAAACGACGAATCCATCCTTCCTGGTCGTGCACCCCAACGGCCGTTTCCTCTATGCCGTAAACGAGATCCAAAATTACAAGGGGCCGAACAGCGGCGGCGTCAGCGCGTTCTCCATCGATCGCGCCACCGGCAAGCTCACCTTCCTGAACGAAGTGCCTTCCCGCGGCGCCGATCCTTGCTACATCACGGTCGACAAAACTGGGAAATATGTTTTGGTGGCGAACTACACCGGCGGCAGCCTCGCCGTGTTCCCCGTCCTCAAAGATGGAAAGATGGGCGAGGCCTCGGCCTTCCTGCAGCACATCGGCCACGGTACCAATCCCGAGCGCCAGGAGAAAGCTCACGCCCACTCCATCGACCTCTCACCTGACAACCGCTTCGCCATGGCCGACGACCTGGGCCTTGACGAGTTGTTCGTCTACAAGTTCGACAGCGCAAACGGATCGCTCACTCCCAACAATCCTCCATTCGCCAAGCTCGATCCCGGAGCCGGCCCGCGCCACTTCGTCCTGAGTCCGACGGGAAAGTTCGCCTATGTGATCGCCGAAATGCGATCGACAGTTACGGCATTTTCGAACGACGAAAAAAGGGGAACGCTGCATCGCTTGCAAACAATTTCGACTCTGCCCAAGGATTTCGCTGGCCAGAATGACGACGCCGAAATCCAGATGTATCCTTCCGGCACGTTCCTCTATGCCTCAAATCGCGGAAGCGACACGATTACAGAGTTCGCGATCGATCCCAGCAAGGGCACGCTGACGCCAGTCGAATACACGCCGACGCAAGGCAAAATCCCACGCAGTTTCGAGGTCGATCCCACTGGCAAGTTTCTTTTCGCCGCGAACCAGAAGTCGGACAACATCGTCGTCTTCCGGATCGACGCCAAAACTGGCCATCTGACACCCACGGGACAAGTGTTCGACGTGGGCTCGCCAGTTTGCGTGAAGTTCCTGAAGATTGAATAGCTAGTCGTAGAGACGTAGCTTGCTACGTTCTGCCTGCGCCATTCGGAACGATGGTTGGAGAGAGACGTTGCAAGCAACTTCTCTACGACCGAATCATCTCAGACGGTGTTACGGCCTATCGCCAGCGCTCGGTCGTCGTTTCAAAAGCGGGAATGCTTCTGATTTCGTGTGGTGTCTAATAGATGAATGCGGCGGATGATTCACTGCCTCTGGCTCCTGTTGCTCACGGTTTGGCTGTGGGGTCAGCCGCCGTCTGCCAGCGAGACGGAGAAGACCGCCATTCAGCTTGCAAAAAGCCAGCTAGTGTCATCGTTTGACCGTAGCCTACCAAGGGTAAGTCTAGAATTTTTCCTGAAGTACGAGGGGGGAGGCGCACCGATCAAATGGGAAGTGAACGATTGCGGGGAACAGGCCGGAAATCCGGCGATTGATCACCGGCTCGACTCTCCCATGTGCGTTGAAGCCGACTTCGACAAAGACCATGCGACCGTAACCGTTGTGGTTTCAGTAGGCACGTTCAAAACAGGACCGTTGGGCGCTCCAGCACTCGTCAGTGTGACGATTACGGACCGAAGCGGACTCATCCGCCCCGTGCATCACCTGAGCGATTTGCCTATGGAATTGCATCGCCCGATCCCGAGCGTGCCGCGAAATATTCCGGCCCAGGTAGGTGCACTGTCTTCTTTGCCACCCAAACTGGACGCCTATTGCTTCTTCTGAATAAATCTTCGCCGCACCAGGTGCGTGCTCGCATCCTGCTTGATCTCGTCGTATTTCAAGCAGCTGATCGACCCATCCACTTCGAGGACCGCGAGCGCGACCTGGTCGCAGCTATTGATCCCATGCTCCCGCAGCGCACGATGCAATTCGTCCATGCTGACATGTTCCCGGGCCATGTGCGTTTCAATGATCTTGCCGTCATGCACCAACAGGCTGGGCTGGCCCTCGATTAAGCGTCGGAAGCGCTTACTTCCGCCGGAAACATCGGCGACGAGGTAATTCAAGATCAGCAGCGTGCCGGCCGCCACCGCGCCGCCCAGCAACGACGTGTCCGGCCCGGTCATCGCATTCTGCACGGAGTTCGACAAAAGGAGCAGCAGCGTCAGGTCAAACGGGGTCATCTGCCCGACCTCCCGCTTGCCGCTTAAGCGCACGCCAATCAGGACCAGCAGGTAGATCACTCCCGTGCGCAGCACGATCTGCAGCAGCACGTGACTGCCGGGGAAAAAGGCTCCGGTCATCGTTTAATTCGCCGTCACCGGCACGGGAGCATTTTTCGGCGTGCTCAAGTATCCCGTGGCTTTTTTCTTGTCCACCGTCCACACCACCAGCTCAAACAGCAGGTGGTCGCGTCCGGAGTAGAACTGAATCGGCTCGGCGATGTTGCGGTCCTTCTTTTCGATCGTCTTGTCGTCTGCGGTGACATTCACGGTGAATTTTCCCCTCTTAGGGTCGATCTTCTTAAGCTGCAGGCTCACCGTTGATACTGGCTGCGGCTTGGCGCCCTTCAGCAGTGTGAACTCGTAGTAGTTGCGGTCGCCCTTATGTTTCAGAACTTCCAGATCGCCTTGCGTGTGGGCGATCAATCCGCTCTGCACGCCCAAATCACCAATCGTGCTTTGCAGCTTAGCTTTGGTGGCTTCCAGGTCGGCCTTGGTCGAAGCCACGTCGGTTCTCACCCCGCCCACGTCAGTCTTCACGCCCGAGATTTCTCCGCTCACCGCGCTGATCTGCGCCTTCTGTTCCTGCTCCAGGCGGCTTTCCGCGGCGCGCTGTTCCGCCTGCAACGCGGCTGCGCGCTGGGCCAGTTCTTTCTTGGTCATACCGGCCTGGCGGGCAAGCGTTTCTTCCTGTGCTTCCGCCGTCTGCATCCGATTCTGCAACTCTTTGACCTGCGCTTGGCTGGCGCTCAGATCTTGCTGCAATTTCTGGACGGCTGAATAGGTAGCGTAGTGCGCGTATCCGAAAGCAGCGACAACCAAGACCGCCAGCAGGATCAGAATCCACTTGCCGGCATTCGATTGATTCTCAATCTGTAAATCGCCTTCATCGGCCATACACTCTTCCTCCTCAGGAAGCTAAAGAACGGATTGCAGGGCTTTTTATTTTAGCAGGACCATCAAGGGTCAACTGGCATATTAGGATGCCGGACCCGCACCCGGACGATGCCTCTAGTGCCGCAGTGCCAAAGCTTCCCGCAAAGCCGGTTCAGGATCGCGGCGAACTGACGCTGCCTCCGGCCCCAACCGTTTCTCCATTCGCCTTCCAGCCGCAGCCAGCGACTCCGGAACCGCTGGGTTGGGCAGCAATCGCGTCATATTCTCTGATTTCACAATGCAGGCATACGCCAGCCGTGCCGGAAATCCCGCATCTTCGAGAAAGCGGCCATAGGCTAACCAATCTTCGGCGCTGGCGCTGTTGTCGCCGATCGAACTGTCCAACTGCAGCGCCTGCTGGTAAAGCTGTAATGCGTCCGTCAACCTGCCCGCTTTCGCCTGGAGCGCAGCCTCATTCACGTCCGCCACGCTTTCAAGCTTGCTTTGGCGGGTCGCCCCTGCAAGCTTCTCCGCCAGGTGATAAGACTTAATCGCCAGTTCCATCTGCGAAGAACGCGTCTGGCAATCCGCCATGCGCAACACAATGGCAATAACTCTGTCCGGTGCAGGACGATCCGGTGCCCGTTGCCGTGCAATTCTTTCGAGAAACGCATTGTAGTGTGACGCCGCAGCTTGTGCCTTGCCCTCGCGGTCCAGTTCGTCCGCGAGAAACAAATGCGCTAGCGTCTGGTCAGGATCCACGGCAAGGGCCTCATCCCAACTCGCCACCGCCTGATCGTCGTGGCCACGCTGCAGCGCCAGCAATCCCCGATCGATGAGCAAATTCGCATCCTTCGGTGTGTACTTGAGCGAGGCTTCGGTCAGATCGAACGCTTCGTCAACCCGGTTCTGATCGATAAGAAGCCGCAACAGCCCCTGGCGCGCAGCCGGATCGGCTGGATTCGCCTGCACCGCCCGTCTCCAGGCGGCCTCAGCCTGTTGCGGTTGCCCATCTTCCATCGCTCGTTGCGCCAGCCGCATCTGCAACGAACTATCAAATGAATTGAGAGCCGCCGCACGCTGCAGGTCCTGCAAGTCGTCCGTGTGCAGGGCCAGGTAGTACCGAGTCTGATCGACCGTTCCCCAAACCAGCAACAACAGTGCCGCACCCACCCGCAGTGATCGGGCTCCAACAGTGTTTGCCACGAGCCATCGCTCCACCGCTGCGAAGAACCCGCCTGCTTCGGCGGCGGCGTCCGAGATCCGATCCCGCGAGTTGAGCAGCAGGGATGCGATCCGTCCGTCGCGCAGCTTCCAGATCGCGCCATCCAGAATGAAGTGATGAATATTAACCAATGCCGTGAAGATCAGGAAGCTGGCCGTGAAGTCATGATGAAAGGCGCGGCTCGCCACCCACGGCCCCGGGACGAACAAGGCGATGCCGCCGACGACCAGCACCCCGAAATAGGCGAGCGGCCGCCAGTTGCGCCCCGCCTTGCCCGATGCTTCCCCTGCCGCTTCACGGCGCGCATAGTAACTGGTAATCCAGAGATATTGCGCAGAATGCATCACGGCGAGCACGCCCGTACTGTATCGGTTCTGCGGAATCTCCAGACCCTTGATCAGCGATATCGCCGCGGGCAGCAGGAACCAAAGAAACTGCGAAGAGAACAGCGTGAGTGACGGAATCAGCTTTCGCCATCCGGTGGAGCGTGCCAGCTGCGTAAGCCCGAAGGCCGACAGCCCGATGAACGCCACGCCCAATCCAATCTGCTCCCACCGGCTCACCACCGCTGGAATCCCTAAGGAAAGGAAGAGCGGGTCGGTTGACGGTCCCGTGTGAAATCCGAGAAATAGGATCAGGTACGACACCACAAAAGCGCCATACAAAGCCCGACGTCCCGTCTTGTCTGGATCGGCTCCGGCCCGGCGGGCAAACATCATGAACAGCCCGTAATTCTGCCCGCTGTAGTGCCACGGGCTCCACGTCAGATAGATGGTGAAGATCCAGGGCAGAAGACGCAACCAGAAATGCGACAACAGCAGTGTCAGCACCACCAGTGCCGTGATGTGGACCGTGAAGATGCGGTACTTCTGGAAGTCTTCAGCGCGATGGTAGGCGCGGTAAATCGTCGCCATGTAGTGCGGATAATTGAAGAATAGCGCCAGCACGTAAAACGCAACCGACCAGGTCCGCACGTTCGACGCCAGCGAAAAATATGAAAGCAGGAGGAGCGGCGCCGACCATGCTCCGCAGCCCACGATCAGGTCGAGCCACGGATTGTAGATCCAGGGCGCTACCTGTTCCTTCGGATTCCGTCGCGATTTTCCCATGATCTACTGTGTGGCTTGACCGAATTATAGGTGGGAGAATCGCAACGACGCCTAACTGGAAAGATGCGACAGGCGTAACGAAAGTAACGAGCGAGTCACGGTAACACTCGGAAAGATGCGGAACGCGGGCTCGCGTAGCGCCGGCATCTTGCCGGCTGTCGGGCGGGCGTCTCGCCCCCGGGTTCGGTGAACGGGTACAGACGCCAGAACGGCGGCTTTAGTGCACCTCAGCCAATGAGGCCGCTTCCCTTTCCGCGGGTCCCTTCTTCTTGATGGCCATCAGTTCAACCGCCTTGTGAGCAATGTGCTCCGCGCTGACTTCGAATTCCTTGATCAACTCCCAAGGAGCGCCCGAGTCTCCGAAGCGGTCTTTCACGCCAATTGCCCCGGTGATGACAGGCAAACCGTACAGTTGAGGACTCTCGGTCAGGATGCCGCTGACGCGCCAGGCCAGAGCGCCAATCTGATGCTCCTCGGCGGTAACGACAACGCCTGTGTCGCGAGCCGCGCGCACGATCGCCGCCGCATCGATTGGCTTCAGTGTGTGAATATTCAGAACGCGGGTCTCGTAGCCGAATTCCTTTTTGAGGATATAAGCGGCTCGCATCGCCTCGGGAACCATCGGCCCGCAAGCAATGATGCTCAGATCTTCATCCTCGTTCTTATAAGTCGCTGCCAGCACGGTTTCGAACGCCTCCAAAAAGTTTGGCCCTACGCGCCGCAGACGAATCACATTGGCCTGACCAAAAACGAATGGCGTCTTCTCGTCGGTGACCACCGGTGTCGCCTCGCGCGCAAAGCGGATGTACTTTGGCCCTTTGTGCTGCAGCAGCAAATAATTGGTCGCCTTGCGCGTCTCCACGACATCGCAGGGCACCACGACCGACATATTGGGCAAGCCCTGCATGGCGAAGAGGTCTTCCAGCGCCTGATGGGTTGCGCCGTCGGCTCCTACGGAAACGCCGCCGTGCGCCCCGGCAATCATCACGTTGAAATTGCCGTAGCAGACCGACGTTCGGATCTGGTCGAGATTGCGCGCCGCCGCAAACGTGGCATAGGTTCCGAGCACCGGCAACTTCCCTTCCCTTGCCAGCCCGGCTGCGGCTGAGGTTGCCGATTGCTCGGCAATGCCCATGCTGATCCAGCGTTTCTTCCGCTCCGGTTTGCCGGCATAAAAGTCGCTGATCGTAATCGATCCTGAAATGTCGAGACCCAGGCACACCACGCGCTCGTCACCGCCGTTGTCCGCCAGCGACTGACCGAAACCTTTGCGCGTGGGCTCCATCTTCACTTGCATCGTCTCGCCGGCATTCCACCAATAGTTGCATGTGAACTTCGGCATCTTCGCGTCCAGCTTCTGATCCACTTCCACTTGGTAATGTCTTGCTTTGTCCAGCAAATGCTGCACCGGAATTCGATCGATCAGCGCCAGTTCCTCCAACGCTCTGGTCAGCTCTTCGTAATTCGGCGCCTTGCCATGCCAACCCGCCTGATCCTCCATGAAACTGACACCCTTGCCTTTAATCGTATTTGCCAGGATGACGACCGGCCTTCCGGTCAAGGCCTTGGCTTGCTCCATCGCGTCCACGACCTGGGTCATATCGTGGCCGTCGATGCGCATCACATCCCAGCCAAAACTGCCGTATTTCGCACACAGCGGCTCGACCTCCATCACATCCTTGACCAGGCCATCAATCTGCAGACGATTACAGTCGATGATGGCGATTACATTGTCCAGGTGGTAATGTCCGGCCTCCATCGCCGCCTCCCACACCTGGCCCTCCTGCTGCTCGCCGTCGCCCATAATGCAGAAGATCTTGTGCTTCTTCCCATCGAGGCGGGCGGCCAACGCGAGACCCACTGCAATACTCAATCCCTGGCCCAACGATCCGGTGGAGGCTTCCACGCCCGGCAATTTCAGCCAGTGAGGATGTCCTTGAAAGGGCGAACTCAACTTGCGCAGTGTGACCACATCGTCGAGCGGACAGAAACCCGCAAACGCCAATCCCAGGTACAAGCTGGGAGCTTTGTGACCCGTCGACCAGACGATGCGGTCGCGCCCAGACCAGTTGGGATTTTGCGGATCATGGTTGGCAATCTTGAGATACAGTGCCGCGGTGATGTCCATGATGGAAAGCGTTCCGCCCGCGTGACCGGAGCCGGCCGCATGCAGCGCGACCAGATCGTAGCCGCGCATTAGGTTGGCAGCATCTTTCAATTCTTCGATGGAATATTCGCGGATGATCTTTCCGCTGGTGGAATCCGTAAGGGCCATGACATCCCTCCCGCGCCGGAAAACGCACAGAACGTGCTTTAGAGAGGGTATCGGGGAGCAATTCCTAAGGCCGTGATTACAGTCACATCGGGGGGTGAGTGAAACTGCCTGTGTGGCGCGGGCGCCTCACCCGCAAAAAGGCTGTTCCTTGCACTTCGCTTGCTTGAGGAAAAATGTTTGCTCAGCAGTTCGTACCGGGTCTGTGCACTTGGGCTTGCGTCGTCGCGCGCAGCACGCGGGCCGGAGCGCCCGCGCCGCATTCCATTACTCGAACTTCCAGCGGGTCGACTTGCTCTGAAAGTGCTTCTCCCACAGGCCGAAAACGACCTGGGGACGCACCGCAAACACCGGCTCCTTCATCGAGAGGATGTCATCCTTCATCGATGACATGTCGAAGTTATATTTGCCCTTGTACTTCGCTAGGAATTTGCAGCGTGCCGCCAGGTCGGCAGTCTCCGCGACGCCCTCGACGATCACGGCTTCATTGGCGTGCTCAGTGCAGACGACACAGTTCGCGTTCTGCGCCAGGTTGCGGGCTTTGCGCGACTTGCTCCCCGTGCTGAAGAGCAAGCGTCCGTCCTGCCACAGGCCCCAGACGACCATCGTGTGCGGAGATGCCTGCTTAGAGCCGTCCATGTTGATCGTGGTGATCCAGTAGTTGTGCGATTTCTTCAGGCGCTGCTCCGCCCACGACCATGGAAGTAGGCCTTTGCTGCCTTCGAGCAGGCCATAGCCAGGCATGTGTGGACGGCTGGGCTTGGGCCTTTTTGACCTCGCTGCGCGCTTCTTCTGCGGCATGAAGAATCTCCGCGAAATTGTGAGTAAACGGCGCTCAGAGGTTTTTCTTCGTCCACTGGTCGATGCGGTCGAGCGCCTGCTGCAGGTTCTCCAGCGAATTGGCGACACTGAAGCGCAGGTAGCCCTCGCCGAATTCGCCGAACGCGGTGCCGGAGAGTGCGGCCACTCCCGCTTGCTCGAGCAGAGCATCGGCCAAGGATTTCGACTTCCATCCCGTTTTCATGATATTGGGGAACACGTAGAACGCGCCTTTGGGCATGCGGCACGAGAAGCCTTTGATCTTGTTCAAACCAGCTACAAACACATCGCGGCGGCGCTGGAATTCGTCGCGCATATGGTCGACGGAACTCTGATCGCCGCGGATGGCTTCGATTCCCGCCACCTGCGTGAAGCTCGCCGTGCAGGAGTTGGAGTTGGTCATCAGGCGGGTCATGTGCCCGGCCAAGTCAGGACGCATGACGCCGTAGCCCATGCGCCATCCGGTCATGGCGTAAGTTTTCGAGAAGCCGTCGAGCAGGATGGTGCGCTCTTGCATTCCAGGCACTGACATGATGGAGAAATGCTGCCCTCCGTCGAACAGCAGGCGGCTGTAGATTTCATCCGACAGAATCATCACGTTGCGGTCGCCGATGATCTTCGCAATCTGCTCGATGTCGCGGCGTTCCAGAACTCCGCCTGTCGGGTTCTGGGGCGAGTTCAAAATAATCAGCTTGGTTCGGTCGTTGATGAGCGACGCGAGTTCATTGACATCGAGCGAGAAGTCGCGCTCCTCGCGCAGTTGGATGGGTACGGCGCGCCCGCCGACGTAGTGAATCATCGACTCGTAGATGGGAAAGCCGGGATTGGGATAGATGACCTCATCCCCCTCATCAATGAGCGACAGGATCGTGAAGAAAATAATCGGCTTACCGCCAGGGACGACGACCACTTCGTCGCTCGTGACTTTCACGCCGCGGGTGCGGCTGACATATTCGGCTAATGCCAGACGTAAATCCGGCAAGCCAGCGGACGGACCGTAGTGCGTCCAGCCTTTGCGCATGGCGTCAACGCCAGCCTCGATTACGTTCGAGGGTGTGTCGAAGTCCGGCTCGCCGATTTCGAGGTGAATGACGCTCTTGCCCTGACGCTCGAGCGAGCGCGCTTTATTCAGAACTTCAAAGGCAGTCTCGGTGCCCAGCCGCGACATGCGGCGGGCTAACTGCAATTCGTGTTGGGTAGTTTGTGCCATGATGACAACGACTCCTGAGAAGCCAAACGGCACATTATACGCCCGCAGGCGACGGCCGTCGGTGAGTCGGGAGATTGAAGAATCGACAGACGTGCGCGTGGTCAGCAGAGACGTAGCTCGCTACGTCTCTACGAAGCGGATTACTCGGAGACGCTGTGCTCTTCGCTTTGCGCGCGCAGGACGCGGTCGATGGAATAAGGCGCGCGACGGCTAGGCTCGTGATAGTGGCGGACTTGCATTTCTCCGAGCAGGCCGATCGCCAGCAGGTTCAGGCCGCCGAGCAGGAGGCCCATCGCAGCCATCATTAGCGGGCCATGTTCGGCCATCACTGGAACGTGGCGTAGGAACTTCTCTGTGCCGAGCCAGAGCACGATGGCGCTGCCACTGAAAATGCTCATCATCCCGATGCTGCCGAAGAAGTGCAATGGGCGGGACAGATAACGCAATAGGAAACGAATGGTCAGCAGGTCGAAGAATACGCGGAAGGTGCGCGTGATGCCGTAGTGCGAAACCCCGCGCTCGCGATTCACGTTGCGGATCGCGACTTCACAGATCGTTGCGCCATGCCACGAGGCCAGCGCAGGAATAAAGCGGTGCAGTTCGCCGTAGAGCGGCACCTGCTCGAGAATGTCGCGGCGGTAGGCTTTGAAGGTGGTGCCGAAGTCGTGAATGTCAACGCCGCTGATCTTGGCCATCATCCAGTTGGCGATGCGCGAAGGGATGCGGCGCATCCAGAAATTGTCGACGCGAACTTTGCGCCATCCGCTGACGATGTCGTAGCCAGCGGCAATCTTTTCCAGGAATAATGGGATGTCGTTAGGGTCGTGCTGCAGATCGCCATCCATGGCGATGATGTACTCGCCGCGCGCGTGGTCGAAACCAGCCGCCAATCCTGCGGTCTGGCCGAAGTTGCGGCGGAGCTTGACTACAGTGACGCGGCTGTCGACTGCTGCGATTTCGCGCAGCATGGCGAAGGTATGGTCAGCGGAGCCGTCGTCCACTAAAACGATTTCGAAGGTTTCGCCGTGAGCCTCCATGACCGCCTTCAGGCGATCGTAGAGGTCGGTGACATTCTCCTGCTCATTGTGGAGCGGGACTACTATGGAATACTTGGGCACAGTTTGTTAATTATAGACCTAAAAGCAGTTCTCAGTTCCCGGTTCTCAGTTCTCACTTGGGTACCTTTGGTCAACGAAGGGCTGCGCTTTTCGTTTGTTGGTTGCGCCTCGAGTAAACGGCGCAGGTACTGCGCGATCGAGCGATAGTTCAGGACAGTTGAGGCTGTGGATTTCTCCTGGGAAAACTTTCGCAGACCGACTTCCGCGGGGCGGCAGGAGCGAGTTTCATTCCGGGAAAACGTGTGGTCCGAGGGGGTACCCCCCTCCCCCTGCCCTCTGAAAGCCTTGACTGGCGCGGGGTTTGCAAGAAAGGTTTGCAAAATCTTGAACCCGAAGGGGTTAGAGGTCAAGATCTTGACAACAAAAGGCTTAGAGCCTTATTCGCGGCTTCCGCGTGCACCGCCTCCGCCTTGACGATGATCTGCTCTTGGAATTGCGAGGTCAAGGTCAGATGTCACACGTGTTTGAGGAAAACGGCAGGTCAGATTCCCGTCGCCGTTTTCCTTGCGGGAAGACCGGTGTGTCGGGGTTCATGGGTGTAAGCGCGGTATCTCGAAACAATCCGATCAAGGGGGCTGCGGCGTTGGCTTATATTCAGCAGATGCGGGACAACAATCGCACTGGCCTCGATCCTAAGACGACAGGATTCACGGCCATAGGGGTTTTCTTATTCTTTGCTGCGATCATGGCAAGTCTCGCCGGAACTACTTTGCTCTGGCAGGGCACGGCTCTTGGTCGTATTTGGGTTCTCAATCCGACTGCGTACAAGCAGCTCGCGCCCCTGGGCGGTATCGTCGGGATTTTCTTTCTGGTTCTCGGGACGGCCCTCCTCACAGCCGGAATAGGGTGGTTCCGACGCCGCCTCTGGGCATGGAGATTAGCGGTTGTAATCGTCGCCACGCAGGTTGTAGGGGATGTCGTTAACTGCGTCAGAGGCGACTGGCTGCGCGGCGGCACTGGCGTCATCATCGCCGGCGCGCTATTGCTGTTTCTTTTGCAGCCGAGAATCCGAGCCGCGTTTGCCTAGAATCTCTTTCGAAGAAATTCAAAAAAGGCATAGCCGATCAGTGCGGCTATCATTGCGATTTCAAAATTAGCAGCGGTAAGAACATCTCCTATTGCCCAAGCCACACCCTTCCTCCGCCCCATCCCCGAGCGCTCAAATTCTCCCATCAAGAGGTTGGAATAAAACAGGAAGATGATAAAAGCTATCTCGATCAGCGCTCTCCAGACATTCTTCTTCATGGCAAATACTGACTCCCTGGTGGAGCAACTCGGCTGGGGCACCCCTGCTCGTTCGTCTCGCGGAATATTAGCAAGCAACAACGAAAAACGGGAGTGAAAAGGGACGCCGACAGAGCATTTCACACATGGCGAACTGGCCAACCCCAGTCCATGAGTGAAACGGCGAGCCCATGCTCTCCGTCAAAATAAGCCTCGTCTCCGAGGCCGGTCAGGACCAGGCTGGTCGGAGAAGAAATTGGATTGTTGGCGAAACCGGGCTATTTCACTTGGATCTTCTATAGCCCTTCGGCTCGGGTGGGCGGCGAGTTCTTGGGAAAGGTCAGGGTGAATGCCGGTTTGATGGAATTTGCGGCTGGGGCGGGCGCTGTGGATCCTGTAGCTAGTCGCGATGATCGCAGCGAAAAAAGAAAAATCAAAACCCCATCCTAACGTCGCAAAAGACGCGACGTTTAGGATAGGGCACCCTCGAGATTACTGCCCTTGGATGGTATGGGAGGCGCGTTGTTGCGTGTCATCCTTGGTCTTTGAGCTTGAGCTTCGACTTGTTTTCTTCGAGAAAGGCCTTGATTTCGGTGGCGGCGCCCAGGAGGCGGTTCCATTGTTCGTAGTACAGAGTCACCGGGAAACGGCCGAGGCCGTAGACGCTGACTCCGCCTTTCTCGCCGACTTTGAAGATCAGGTCGCCGCTGCGCTTCTTGGTTTCGACTTCTTTTTCGAGCTGAGAGAGCTTTGCTTTTAGTTCTTCGTAGGTTGGTTCTGCCATAATTTCCTCGCGTTTGAAATGAGTGCGTTTGGGACGACTGGCCTTTCAATATGCGTGTGAACTCCGGGAGGGGGCCAATGTCGTTTCTTTCGCCCCTCCCGGGGCTTGTTGATCTACCTGGGGACCACCCACAGCTTGCGCTGTGGGCTGCATTCTGTCGCCGCTCCGCGGCTGCGTTCTATCGCCACTCGACGGCTGCATTTTCGAACTTCGTTTCAGCGCCTCGACTTCGTTCACCGCTTTAGCAAGAATTCCATGTGCACGCACGTTAGCCGGAATGAGCGCCCGTTTCTATAGTAACTTGTCGGTCCTTGCTCTGTGTTGGATAACCGTTATAAGCTTTCATGAGTCTAATCGAAGCTGCAAAACATGATCAGGTAATCGATGCGCTTGTGGATGAGATGGTCGGCGTTGTTTTGCGTCTCGCTGATGTTGTGGGAGGCGGCGGCGGAGTCTACCCACAATCACCCCACCCGCACCGAATCCGCTTCCTGCTCGATTTGCGTGGTGGCGCACAGTGCCAGCCCCACCGTAAGTTCCAGCCATACCGCTCCGGTGTTTGCCGCGATCGGTCTGTTGCGAGAAGAAGACCCCATCGCGAAGGCCCGGTTCGATTTCTCTGACGCCGGCATTCGCGGTCCTCCTGCCCTGTAGGGATTCCCACAAATTGAAAGTTCCGGCTTGAGGTTGCAGCTTGAGGCTCCAACTGTCGGGCCGGTCGGCTCCCTATTCATCTTCATTATTCATCTCAGGAGGGCTTATGCCTACGTTCTATCAGGCGCGCTTCGCTGCATTGGCGGCGGTCGTGCTAACGCTTGTCGCCACCGCGGGGGCGGCGCAGTCTGCCGGTAACTCTGGCTCCATCGACGGCACCGTGCTCGACCCCACTGGAGCAGTCGTCTCCAAGGCCAGGGTCGAGATTCGAAACCCGGTCAGCGGATTTGATCGGTCTGTCACGACGGACAGTTCGGGAAGATTCGAGTTCACGAACATTCCCTTCAACCCGTACCACCTTACCGTCACGGTCCCGGGATTCGCGGCCTATGTGCAAGACGTGGAACCTCGGTCTTCGGTGCCGGTCAGCGTTGCCATCAAGCTGCAAGTGTCGGGTGCGACCGAACAGCTAACGGTGGCGGCGGATGCCGGAGACTTGATCGAGAACGATCCGACGTTCCACACCGACGTAGACAAGAACCTGTTCGACAAGCTGCCGCTGGAAAGCCAGTCGTCGTCGGTGAGTTCGCTGGTGACGCTCGCCACTCCGGGAATCTCGGCGGATTCCAACGGGCTGTTCCACGGCCTGGGCGACCACGCCGAAAATGCCTTTTCGGTGGATGGCCAGCCGATCACAGATCAGCAAAGCAAAGTTTTCTCCAACCAGATTCCGCTGGATGCGATCCAGTCGATGGAGGTGATCTCGGGTGCGCCGCCGGCGGAATATGGCGACAAGACCAGCATCGTCATTAACGTCACGACCCAGTCGGGACAGGGCGTTACGACTCCCCACGGCAGCCTGACGACCTCCTACGGTTCGTTCGGGACGTCGAATGTGGACTTCAATCTCGCGTATGGCGGGAAGAACTGGGGCAATTTCATTTCGGCGAGCGGACTGAATAGCGGGCGGTTCCTTGATCCTCCGGAGTTCGCCGTGATGCACGACAAGGGGAACGAGGAAAATCTATTCGACCGCGTGGATTATCAGCTTTCCGCCATGGACTCGATCCACCTCAACTTCGGCTATACACGCTCCTGGTTCCAGACGCCGAACTCGTTTGATTCGCAGAACGCGACTCCCTGGAACGGCGTTGTAGTCAACAACGGCGGGCTCGATCCCAGGGGGAACGTTGTTGGCGTGTCCGACCAGCGCTCGCAGATTCAGACGTTCAATATAGCGCCATCCTGGACGCGGCTGATCAGTAACACAACCGTGTTCACACTAGGCGCTTTCGTTCGACGCGACCACTTTAATTATTATCCCAGCGACAACCCATTCGCCGATCTGGGCCCAACGAACCTGCAGAGGGAAACGGTGGGACAAGATCGGACGTTAACCAACGCCGGCCTGCGCGCGGAACTGTCGTACGTCAAAGGGATTCAGAATATGAAAGCGGGATCGGTTTATCAGCAAACGTTTCTGAACGAGAATGATCGGCTTGGCATCGTCGATCCGACGTTCCTGCCGTCGCTTTCAGATGCGAATGGAAATCCTTGCTACAACACCATCACCCATCAGGCCATCGACGCACCGTGCACGGACTTGTTCCCCTACGATTTGACTCAACCCGGCGGAGGGGGTCTCTACGCTTTCAATGGCCACACCGACGTGAAGGAGCTAGCTCTCTTTTTCGAGGACAACATAACCAAGGGAAGCTGGGCACTGAATCTCGGACTGCGCGGCGATTTCTACAACGGCCTTTCCACCCATCGGGAAGCGGAACCACGTCTTGGGGTCGCCTACAACATCAAGAAGACGAACACCGTGCTGCGCGTTTCTTATGCGCGCGTGCTGGAGACGCCCTTCAATGAAAACCTGGTGCTCTCCAGCGTCGGGTGCAATAACGCAGTGTTGAATCCGCTTCTGGGGTGTTTTGAAGCGGCTCAGCCAACTCCGCTAGCTCCCGGCTGGCGCAATGAATTTCATGCGGGAATCCAGCAGGCATTTGGCCGGTATCTGGTCTTCTCCGGCGAATATATTTGGAAGTACACCCACAATGGCTATGACTTCAGCATCCTGGGCAATACTCCGATCACGTTTCCGGTGGAGTGGGAACGGTCGAAGATTCCGGGATATGCCGGCCGGGTGAGTGTACCGAACCTGCACGGATTCTCGGCGCTGATGGTGTTCTCCAGTGTGGCGGCGCGCTTTTTCACGCCGCAGATCGGTGGAGCGGGTGCGGTTCCATCCACAGTGTTGGCGTCGGGTTCCACCCCCTTCCGGATTGATCATGACGAGAAATTCAACATGACGGCCCACATTCAGTATCAGCCATGGAAAACGGGCCCTTGGTTCGGCTTCAACTGGAGATATGACAGCGGCCTGGTAGCTGGTCAGGCTCCGTGCTACGGCGGAAACTGCGCCCAGACTACGACTGATTCAAGCGGAGCTCCGGCAATTGCGATGACAGACTCTTTCGGAGTTCCACTCACCGCGGACCAGGAGTTCGAAGCCGGCTTGTTCTGCGGGGCGCTGCGTGCCACTCCGATGCAAGCGCTGCCGAATCCGTGCCCGGTGTCGCAGTTCGGATCCAGGCTGTTGCAGGTGCCTGCGCCGAATACCGAGAACGATGATAAGAATCCGCCGCGCATCGCACAGCGGAGTCTGTTTGACTTAGCCATCGGGCACGACAACCTGTTTCATGGCGACAAATACAAGGTCAGCTTGCAGTTCACCGCCATCAACCTCACCAACAAGTACGCACTCTACAACTTCCTTTCCACCTTCAGCGGGACGCATTATGTCACGCCTCGAACGCTGACGGCGGAACTTGTATTTCATTTCTAACCATTAAGGGCGGTCCATCATCAGGGCCGCCCGTTTTCTGCCTTCGGGAAAATGTGTAAATGAATGTAAAACAATGCAGTCTCCGGCAATGGGATAGAGGTTGCTTGATAGAATGAGAAGATTGGGTTTATTGACACTATCCGAATTTTTGTTGGGGGATGATTGTCTATTCAGTTGTGTCTAAGGACCTTGATATGGCTTGCGGTGACGAGCCTTTTTCCACTCTTTTGCCACGCTCAAAGCACGTCGTCGTCGATCCCTGACCCGGCGGCCCAGTCGGCGCCAGCAGCCCAGTCGGCGCCACCAGCTCCGTCGGCGACGCCGGACCAAGCCCCAGCTACGACGGGAGTTCCGCCTTCGCAGGAACAGCCGAAACGGATTTTGGGGATCATGCCCAACTACCGGGCGGTGAGCGCGGGGGCAAGCCCTCCGCCGCCCACGCCGAAAGAGGCGTTCAAAATTGCGACGCTAAACAGTTTCGATTACTCCTCGTTCGCATTCGTAGGCATCACGTCGGCGCTCGCGGAGTGGACGGGCGCGCATCCGCAACTCGGCGAGGGCATGCCGGGATTCGGGAGATACTACTGGCGGGGCTTTGTCGATAAGACGGACGGCAATTACATGGTGATTTTCGCCTTACCGAGCGTGCTGCATGAAGATGAGCGCTACTATGCCATGGGGCAGGGTAAGTTCTTGAAGCGCGCCGTTTATGCGGGTACGCGGATTCTGATTACCCCTGACTACAATGGAAACAATACCCTGAATGCTTCCGAGATCTTCGGGCGCGCGATTTCGCAAGGAATTTCCGTCACCTATTACCCCAGTTCGGACCGCACGGCGGGCGCGTTGGCCGTCAAGTATGGATGGGCGATGGGGAGGGACGCACTCACGAATGTGTTTCGCGAATTCTGGCCTGACATCGCCACCCATGTTTTGCACCGTCATCCATAAGCAGTCATTTTTCGATTCATGCCAGTTTATCTTCGAAGAGACGCAAAGGGGTTGGAGATCCTAACCCGGCTATTGTTAGCGCTTGTCCTGGTGAGTATTTGCTGCACTTTTTCTGAGACGCAGCAGACTTCGTCTCAGGATCAGCAGTCCTCGCCAACTCCGAGCCCGCGGCCGGCCGCGCCCAGTTCGCAAACTCAGACTGTCCCGGAGACTAAGTCTGAGGAGGAGAAACAGCTCGAGCGAAAGGAACAGTCACAACGCGCGCTCGGAGTCCTACCACAGTTCGGCGTTACCAGCCGACAGAATGCCCCTCCATTGACGCGAGGGGAAAAGTTTCATTTGTTTGTCAAGTCGGCGTTCGATCCCGTGACCATCGGCATTGTGGGCTTTCAGGCAGGACTCAGCCAAGCGGAAGACGAATTTCCTGGGTATGGTCAGGGCGCGCAGGGATACGGCAAACGCTTCGGAGCCTCGCTGGCGGATGAAGTCTCTTCCGGCTTCTGGAGCAATTATTTTTATCCTGTATTGCTGAAGGAAGATCCCCGATACTTTCGGCTGGGGGAAGGCAGCTTTGGGCATCGCCTCGTCTATGGTGTGAAGCAGGAGTTTGTTTGCCACACAGACAAAGGCGGGCGGGCGTTCAATTTCTCGAACGTACTGGGAGCGTTCACCAGCGGCGGCATTTCGAATTTGTACTATCCGGGAAATACACTGATTCGCATGGTTCCGGCGACGTCGACTACACCCGCGAAGCCTGTTTATGAAAATGATCGCGGGGCCGTCCTCACGCTGAGCCGGGCTACGATTGCGCTGGGATACGGCACACTTGGCGGTCTGTTTGATGAATTCTGGCCGGACATTCAGCGCAAAATATCGCGCAAGCACAAGACCGAAGCGGGAAGTACCGCGCCTTAAGCGTTGCCCACTCCGGGCAACCAGTGATCTGCTTTGCCATCTCTCGACAAACGCGTGTGATCGAAATCACAGCGTCATGATCGCCCTCTCCCTAATGTTGTCCATGCGCCGAAACCACTGGTAAGCGACTCGCTGATTTCGTTTGCTTCTGGACTGCGGGCGCGCATGTTATTCGACGAATGTTTAGGAGATCCTCGATGCGCTGGATGCTGGTCGCTGTTGCTGCAGCTTTCCTGGCGGTAGGAGTTCATGCCAGCGGCCCAGCGCCGTCAGTCAGTCCGATCACTGTCGATTATCCGGTGGATGGATCCCTGTTTCCGCCCGACATTATTGCGCCGACGTTTCAGTGGCGCGATCCCGACCCGAGCGCAACGACGTGGCGGATCGATGTTACCTTCGCCGACCGGGCTCATGGCATCCAGTTGTGGTCGCAGGGCGAGAAGATGAAGTTGGGAGAACTCGACACCAGCTTAACCGGCTACGTGCCGCCCACCCTGACACCGGAACAGGAAGCGGCTCATACTTGGAATCCCGACCCAAAGACCTGGGCTAACATCAAGAAACACTCGGTGCGGGGCGCAGCGAGCGTGACCATTACCGGATTTCGTAATGGAAACACGACCGAGCCGGTTTCGAGCGGCCACGTCAACATTCAGACTTCTACGGACCCGGTGGGCGCTCCGATTTTTTATCGGGATGTTCCTTTGATCCCAACACCTCCAGAACAGGGCGAGCGGGGAGTGATTAAACCGCTGCCAGATTCGGTGCTTCCCAAAATCAAATGGCGGCTGCGCTATGTTTCCAGTCCGGAGAATAAGGTCATCATGGAGGGATTGCCGACGTGCGCCAACTGTCATTCCATTGCACGGGACGGAAAGACCCTGGGGATCGATGTGGACGGACCGCAGAATGACAAGGGGCTGTACGGGCTGATTCCCATCCACAAAGTGAGTTCGATCAGCAACGACTACATCATCCATTGGAGCGCGTTCAGCGACAAACTGGCGCAAAAGCGGTTTGGTTTCATGTCGCAGGTATCGCCGAACGGGAAGTTTGTGGTGACTTCGATTGACGTGCCGGGGGAGCACGGGACGCGGGTGGTAGATCGCCTCTACAACGGCTTTTATAAGGATTACGGCTTCGGTCAGGTCTTCTTCCCGACACGAGGAGTGCTGGCATGGTATAGCCGCGAGACGGGAAAGTTGCAAACGCTGCCGGGAGCGGACGATCCGAATTACGTGCAGACCAGCGCGTTCTGGAGTCCCGACGGGAAATATCTGGTGTATTCGCGGGCGGTGGCCCGCGATCCGTATCCTCCGGTTCATACACGGGCGCTATACGCGAACGATCCGAACGAGACGCAGGTGCAGTATGACCTCTATCGAGTGCCGTTCAATGACGGCAAGGGTGGGAAGGCGGAGCGGGTGGTCGGCGCTTCGGAAAATGGGATGAGCAACAATTTCCCGAAGGTGTCGCCCGACGGCAAGTGGATCGTGTTCGTGCGGAATAAGAATGGTCTACTCATGCGTCCGGACAGCCACTTATATATCGTGCCGTTCGAGGGCGGACAGGAGAGGATGCTGCACTGCAATCTGAAAGTGATGAACTCTTGGCACAGTTGGTCGCCCAATGGACGCTGGCTGGTGTTCTCGTCGAAAACGCCTTCGCTTTATACGCAGATGTATCTGACGCACATCGATGAGAACGGAAATGATAGCCCGGCGATTCTGATTGAACATGCCACGGAGTCCAACCGAGCGGTGAACATTCCCGAATTCATGAACATCGCCCCGGGAGGGTTGGAGAAAATCGACGCGCCGGCGACGGAGTTCTACCGCCTCTTTGACGTTGCGGTGCAACTAGCTGATAAAAAACAATATGACGCGGCTGTGCCTGCATGGAACAAGGCACTGGCGTTGGCGCCGGAGGATCCGCGGGGACACAACAACCTGGGGATCGCGCTGGTTGCGACGGGAAAGTTTGAGGAAGCGATCGTGGAGTACCGAAAGTCGCTGGAACTGAATCCCGCGAGTTCGCAGACGCACAACAACCTGGGAAGCGCGCTGGCCGAGGCGGGACGGGTGGACGAAGCGCTGCCTGAATTCGAGAGGGCGGTTGAACTGAACCCAGATAATGGGGCCGCACGGGTCAATCTGGGGAACGCGCTGGCCGCCAAGGGTGGGCATCTGGACGAGGCCATTCAACAATTGAATAAGGGCATTGAGCTGCAGCCCGAATCGGCGAATGCACAGAATGGGCTTGGCGTCGCACTGGCCCGCGCAGGACGACTGGATGATGCCGTCGTACACATCGACAAGGCGGTCACGCTGGCGCCACAAGCGGTCGACTATCGGTACAATTTTGGGCGCGTGCTGGCGGCGAAGGGGGACCTTCCCGCAGCCGTAATTCAGTTCGAGGAAGCGGCGAAGCTTTCCGGAATGCAGGAGCCAGCGATTCTGGAGATGCTGGCGGCCACGTACTCCGATACCGGGCGCTATTCCGAGGCTGTGAGCACCGCCCGTCGCGCTTTGGAGTTAGCGACCCAGCAGCGCAGCGGCGGTCTGGCGGCGAGACTGAAGGCAAGCCTGGCGCGGTACGAGGGGCTGGCACGAGGCGGGCCGGGGCCCGCGGCTACGCCGTAGCATGACGGCGGGCGCGGGGCAAATTCGCTACATCATCCGCTTGGACTCAACGGCCCGATCCACGACTAGTTCGGGGTGCAGGCGACGGAAGGTTTCCGTCACGTGGCAGTTCCAGCAGACCGGTTGGTGCGTAGAGAAGACTTCCGGAAGTTGTTCGGGGCGGAACTCCCTCCACTCGGCAGTCTTGAAATCCGGCCCTAACAAGGCAGGCGGGTGATCGAGGTGATGGAGCGGGCCGATCGGCTTTTGACAAAAGGCGCAAGTCTTCCCTTCATACCACTTCGAGACGATATTCCACACCAAGCAGTTTGCGGGATCAACCTCGATTTGCTGCAGGCATTCCTGGCCGCAGTCTTTACGCTCAGGCCAGCGTGAACATTCTTTCAGGCGAAGCGTGGGCTCGGTGAGGAAAGCTCCGACGGCAGCTTCAACGGCGGCGACGTCGACGGCTTCGGCCGTGTGCGTCTCGGGGCAAGTGATCAGACGTTTGCCCCGGTAGTTGAAATAGGCTCGGATTCCGGGGATGGCGCGAAAGACGAAAAGACCGAGAGCCAGCGCCAGGACGACGAGCGCAATGAACAATGTGATCGTCATAGATCACCTCCGGAAAACAGCTATCAGCTGTCAGCCATGCGCTGTCAGCTATGCCCGAGTTGACGACACTCTGGACATTTACAGCATGAGTGCTGGAGGCGGATTGGGCGGTGCTCTGCGTCACCGGAAAATGTGATTCTGATCACAACTGGCACTGCGGCGAATTCTCTCTGCCGCTTATCCTGCCTCGACTGGCTCACGGCTCACCATAATCCCGGCAGCAGGCGATAACGCGTGGTGGCCGTGTATTGTTCGTAGCCAGGAAGTTCCTGTCGAAGCGTTCGATCCTCCCGGGCAGTGCGCCAGATCAGCAGGACTGCCATGACGGCAGCCAGCCTCAGCGCCCACACCGATCCCCAGATGAGCGCCGTGGACACAAACATCAGAATGAGGCCCACGTACATAGGATGGCGAACGTAGCGATACGGGCCGGACGTGATCACCGTGTGTCCACGGTCGATCTGAATGCGAACGCTCTTCTCAGCAAACGGGTTGACCACCACGACCCACGTGATCAGTGCCAGGGCCACGGCGAACAAGATGGACCCGACATAGACAAAGCCAAACGGCAACGAAGTCCAGTGGTACCGCGCAGCGTCCAACCCAGCGAGCGCGGGCAGGATGGAAATGAGAGGGCCATAGATCGCGAGAAAGATCTTGTCGAAACGCGCCGTGTCTTTGTGGCGCCAGTTCGAACGCGCCTCCAGCACGGGCGCATTGTAGCGCTGGACAATCAGGCCGACCGCGGGCATTGCCACAACCGCCAGCGCCACCGAGATCCAGCCGCGAATCCAATCCAGGCGGCCGGCTGCAAGGAAGAGCGAGCCAATAAACCAAAGGAAAAACGCGCCGACCTGGAGCAGTCCCTTGGCAAGGCGCGATTCCGTGGGTACTGCCGGTGAGTTTGTTTCGACGACGGGAGATGGAGACATACAATCCTCCGGTAAGCGAGCTGAATGCTCGTGACCAAAGTGCACTGATGAGACTCGAGAACGGCGCCGATCGCACTGGCGCGACTAATGTGTCACGTGGGTCGAGCGCAGTTGCATTTTTACCGCGACCGATAGGCGGCGAATCCCTTCGTGGATTTGATCGGGCTGGCAATAAGAGAAGTTCAGCCGCATGTGGCGGCCGCCTTCGTGGCCGTTGTTGGCATAAAAGCTGTCGCCCGGAACGAAGGCGACGTTCTCGGCCAAAGCCGCAGGCAATAGCGTTTGCGAGTCGGTGCCTTCCGGCATTGTCACCCAAAGAAACAGGCCGCCCTTGGGACGAGTCCAGGTCACTTCGGGCGGGAAATATTCATGCAAAGCTTGGAGCATGGCGTCGCGGCGCTCGCGATAGACCTGGCGAATGAGCTTGACGTGCTGATCGAGGAAGCCGTCGCGCGCGACTTCATAAGTAACACACTGGGTGAAGGTGGAGGTGTGCAGGTCTGCGGCCTGCTTCAGTTGCACCAGTTTGCTGATTACGTCTTCGGGGGCGACGATCCACGCCATGCGGATTCCGGGCGCCAACGTTTTTGAAAATGTGCTGAGGTAAATGACGTTGCCAAGAGTGAAGCCATTGTCGCGGCGCAGGTTCTCGCGGTCAAGCACCACAAGCGGCGCAAGGTGCTCGCCTTCATAACGCAACTGGCCGTAGGGATCGTCTTCGACAATGGGGATACCGTATTTGTCGGCGAGAAGAATCAGTTGGTGGCGGCGGCCTTCCGACAACGTGACTCCTGCGGGGTTCTGGAAGTTGGGCAGCACGTACATGAATTTTGGACCGGCGCGGAGGCTGGGATCGAGTTGATCGGCGAGCAGGCCGTCGTCGTCGACCGGAACGGAAACATATTGCGCTCCGTAGACATTGAACGCCTGCAAGGCACCCAGGTAGGTGGGGGCTTCGACGAGGACGCGGTCTCCACGATTGATGAGCAGTTTGCCAATCAGGTCGAGGGCCTGCTGCGAACCGGAGGTGATGAGGACATTTTCCGGATTGGCGACAATGCCGTAGCGGGCGAGGTTTCGCGCGATCATCTCGCGCAGCGGTTGGTAGCCCTCAGTGGCGCCGTACTGCAGAGCCTCGGGGCCGTGTTCGGTGAGAACTTTGTGGCAGGCCTCTTCGAAGCGCTTCACCGGGAATACGTCGGGCGCGGGCAGTCCGCCGCCGAAGGAGATGATTTCCGGGTGCTGCGTGACTTTCAGGAGTTCGCGGATGGCCGAACTCTTGACTCCGAGCGTACGCTGCGCGTAGCGCGATTTCCAAAGCGTCGACATGCGCGAATCCTCCTGTGGTGCGGTCCCGCAACTCCTGCGCGGGCGAGACGCCCCGCGACAGCAGGCGAGACGCCGACGCTACATTTCCAAACATCAGTCTTCGCCTACTAGCTCTGGCTCGACTGAGACATGCACATGCGGATGCGCGTAGGTGTCGTTCTCCTGCGCATCGACTACTGCGATGGCCGCCACATTCACCACCACTTCGACCGTCGCGGAACGTTGCAGCACATGGACGGGGCGGCTCATTCCCATGAGAATCGGGCCAATGAGCTCGCCGCCGCCGATCTTCGACACAAGTTTAGTAGCAATGTTGGCCGAAGCAAGATCGGGGAAAATGAGTACGTTGGCGCCACCCTTCAGGGAACTGAAGGGATACTGCTCTTCGATGATCTCCGGAGAAAGAGCCTCGTCGGCCATGATTTCTCCGTCGACGATCAGAGTGGGATCGGCAAACTTAATCAGTTCCACGGCCCTGCGTACCTTAGTGCAAATGGGGTGATCCACGCCGCCGAAACTGGAGAATGAAAGCATCGCAACCCGCGGTACCAGGTCGAAGCGGCGCGCCATATGGGCCGTGCAGAGCGCGATCTCAACCAGGTCTTCCGCCGTGGGCTCGATGTTCACGCTGGTATCGGCGAGGAAGAAGATTTCTCCTTTGCGCGTGATGACGCCATAGCAGCCGGAGACACGGTGCAGGCCCTCGCGCATGCGAACAATTTGCAGCGCCGGACGAATGGTGTCGGGGAAATGCTGGGTCACGCCGGAGACCAGCGCGTCTGCATCACCCATGTGCACCATCATCGAGCCAAACACGTTGTGGTCGTCGATCAGGGTCTCGGCCTCCTGGAGCGTGACGCCGCGCCGCTGCCGCAGACGGAACAGTTCGAGAACGTAGGGTTCATGATGCTCGGATGTCGCCGGGTCGATAATCAGCATGCCTTCAAGATTCACTCCGAGTTCGTGGGCACGGCTCTGAATCTTGCTGGGGTCGCCGAGGAGGATGGGCTTTCCGATTTTTTCTTCGACCAGCACGTGGCAGGCGCGCAGGATTTTTTCGTTGTCGCCCTCGGGAAAGACCACCTGTTTGGGATTGGCCTGCGCCTTGTGAATCATGGTGCGCGAGACTTCGTAGGCCTTGCCCAAGCGCCGCTCGAGTTGGGCGCGGTAGGTTTTGAGATCGACGGGCTCCTGAGCGACTGCGCTGCGCATGGCGGCTTCTGCCACGGCGGATGCCTCCCACACCAGTACACGCGGATCGAAAGGCTTGGGAATGAGATACTCGCGGCCAAACTGCAGACGCGTGACCCCGTAGGCGCGGCAAACGGAGTCGGGAACATCTTCCTTGGCAAGATCGGCCAGCGCGTGAGTGGCCGCCAGCTTCATTTCCTCGTTGATGGCGGTCGCGCGGACGTCGAGAGCTCCGCGGAAGATAAAGGGGAAGCCGAGCACGTTGTTGACCTGGTTGGGATAGTCCGAACGTCCGGTCGCGATGATGACATCGTTGCGGGCGGCCTTGGCATCTTCGTAGGTAATCTCGGGATCGGGATTCGCCATGGCGAATACTACCGGATCGGGCGCCATGGAGCGGACCATATCCTGAGTGATCGCACCTTTTACCGAGAGCCCGGCGACGACGTCGGCGCCGACCATGGCTTCCGCCAGCGTTCGCAGCTTCGTGTCTTGCGCGAAGCGTTCTTTGTACTTGTTCATGCCCTCTTTGCGGCCTTTGTAGACGACGCCCTTGGTGTCGCAGAGAACGATGTTTTCGCGCTTCACGCCCAGACGCACGTAATGCTCTGCGCAGGCAATGCCCGCCGCTCCGGCGCCGTTGAAGACCACGCGCACTTTGCCAATGTCTTTGCCGACGACTTCGAGGGCATTCAGCAAAGCAGCTCCGGAGATGATCGCAGTTCCGTGCTGGTCGTCGTGGAAGACGGGAATCTTCATCGTCTTGCGCAGCGTCTCCTCGATCTGGAAGCAGTCGGGAGCCTTGATGTCCTCGAGGTTGATTCCGCCAAATGTGGGCTCGAGCAATTGGCAGAGCTTGATAATCTCTTCGGGATCGTGGCTATTGACTTCGATGTCGAACACATCGACGTCGGCAAAGCGCTTGAAGAGCACGGCTTTGCCTTCCATGACCGGCTTCCCCGCCAGGGCGCCGATGTCGCCCAGACCGAGCACTGCGGTTCCGTTGCTGAGGACTGCGACCAGATTTCCGCGGCCGGTGTATTTAAAGGCGTCATGCGGATTCTTCTGAATTTCCAAACATGGTTCGGCCACGCCCGGCGTGTAGGCGAGACTGAGATCGCGCTGCGTGCGGCAGGGCTTGGTCGGTGTGACTTCAATCTTTCCGGGGCGAGACCCATTGTGATAATCGAGGGCCTGTTGCTTGCTGATGAGCATAATCTCCTCCGTACTTTTTCTGGCGTCGGCCGCTCGTGAATGTTCACGCAGAAGCGTGGCGGCGCTTCGAACTTAAACTCGTATCGTAAGCACCGGGCACGTGGCCCGGCTGACTACTTCGGACGCGACCGGCCACGGCAGGTGTGCCGCTAATCCGGACGCTCGCGCTTTATGCACGCTCATGACGATGAGGTCTGAGTCGCGCTCTTGTGATGTCTGCAGAATCGCCTCGACGGGATGCTCCCAGCGAATGACGTATTGGGGCGTACACCAGTCTTGCGCTTGGGCGGGCATCAGGCTTTCGAGGGCGCGGCGCGACCGCTCTTCCACGGCAGCGCGGTGCTGCCAGGGAACGAGTGGAATCGCCTGCAGGACGACGAGTTCGGCCTGGTTCTCTTCGGCCAACGATAGCGCGTAATGCAGCACGCCTTCCGGGTCCTCCGCGACATCGACAGGACACAGGATTCGTCGCAGCTTCCAGTCTGCGGTCTCGTGGACGTGTGGACCGATCGTCAGCACGGGACAGGAGGCGGAGCGATAAATCTTCTCGGCGTCAGATCCCAGCATCAGTTTGCTCAGTCCGCGACGGCCGTGCGTGCCCAGGACTACCAGATCAATGTCGCGCTCGCGAATGATTGCAGGAATCACGTCCTGCAAATCGCCCTGGTCGAGCAGAACCTTCACTGGCGTATTGCCGAGGGACCGGCCGTGTGTGAACTCGTGCAGTTTGTGGCGTGCATCTTGCCGGACACGATCATCCTGGGAAGGCAAGCGGTCAAGCACAACCTGCAGATGCGGCTCCGGCGGAATCGCATGCGCCACCACGAGCGTCGAGCCATAGATCCGCGCCAGCGCCACCGCGAACGGCAAGGCGGCTCTGGAGGCCGGAGAAAAGTCGGTGGGAAACAAAATGTTCTTGAGAGAGAGGCGAGTAACCTGGGGAACCGTGGGCATGGCATACCTCCTCGCGGCGAAGGTCTCGACCGCTAGAGACAATCCACACTTCTGTATATATGCTTCAGTCAGGAGCCAGGCTGTGATTAGGATCACCTTCGGTCGTGAGCGTGGAGTCGGGATTTAGGGCCTTCCTCTTTTCATGGACATAGCTTGTTCCTCGACTCCGCTTGCGAAGATGCAGATACCGCTCTACAGGTCAGTTGGCGCCGTGGAACCTACTCTTTCGGGCTTCTCTTCCACATAGGCACGCAAGGATTCCAGCTATGCACATCCTTCTGGAAGTCGCGACCTGCCTGGGTAGCGCCGACGGTGGTGAGATCTTCCATCGGGGATTTCAGAAGCTCCGCAATGTAGAGTTCAACCTGTTCGCGCAGGCGGGGGTTTTTCAGCGCCTCCCGCAGGTCGGTTTTTTCAATATGGGTGAATCCGCCACATAGCGGACACTTCACAACGTCGTCGTTAACCATTGCTGCCCTCGTGGTCGGAGATCTCGCGGGAGTGCCGCTCTGTTTTTCTCCGTGACTCCATTAGAGGGGTGCGGGTCGTTCTTGGGCAGTGACAATGATCGCTCGGGGTTGTGACCGGGGTCACAGGCGGAATGCTCACGGGCAGAAGTGCGGGTTGACTTCGAGTGACGGGACTCGGCGTTGAAATGTCGCGTGCCGCAGTCTCGGCAGGCACGGTTGTGCGGGCGAGACGCCTGCACCACAGCCGGCAAGATGCCGGCGCTACTTGCGAAGTCAGTGACTCGGGGCACGCGATTCCGAGATCGGAACTGTGGGTGCGCGAAAAGGAACCCTCGTCATTTACGTTGCTTCCCTTTCCCTGTTAACATCAATGGTTTACAACTCAATCGTCAACCAAACCTGATCACGCCTTCATAAATCTACGGAGGAAACATGGCAATCAAAGTTGGCATTAACGGCTTCGGAAGAATTGGCCGGAACGTGCTGCGCGCTTCGCTCAAAGATTCGAACCTGGACTTCGTCGCGGTCAACGACCTGACGGATCCCAAAACGCTAGCCCATCTGCTGAAGTACGACTCGGTTTTGGGCAACCTTCCCAATCAAGTTTCTGCCGGCTCCGACAGCATTACGGTCGACGGCAAGACGATCAAAGTCTTCAAAGAAAAAGACCCGGCCGCGCTACCCTGGGACTCTGTAGGGGCGCAGGTCGTCATCGAGTCGACCGGCCGCTTCACCGATGCCAACGACGCCAAGAAGCACTTGCGCGGGCCGGTGAAGAAAGTCATCATCTCGGCTCCGGCGAAGAACGAGGACATCACGCTGGTGCTGGGCGTGAACCACGAGAAATATGATGGAGCGAAGCACAACATTATTTCGAATGCTTCGTGCACCACGAACTGCCTGGCGCCCGTCGCCAAGGTTCTGCAGGATCAATTCAAGATCGTCAGCGGCACCATGACGACGATTCACTCCTACACCAACGATCAGGTTATTCTCGACTTCCCGCACAAAGACCTGCGACGCGCGCGGGCGGCGGCATTGTCGATGATTCCAACCTCCACGGGCGCGGCCAAGGCGCTAAAGCTGGTGATTCCGGAATTGTCCGGAAAGCTGGACGGCTTCGCCATGCGCGTGCCGACGCCTAACGTTTCGGTAGTCGATCTGGTGGTGTGGGTCGAGAAGAAGACGACCAAGGAAGAAGTGAATGCGGCGCTGAAGAAGGCATCCGAGTCCGGGCCGTTGAAGGGATATCTGGGCTACGAGGAGCATGAACTGGTATCGTCTGATTTCAAAGGCGACCCACGCTCTTCGATCGTGGACTCGCTCATGACCCTGGTGGTGGGCGGCAATTGCGTCAAGGTCATCTCCTGGTACGACAATGAGTGGGGATACTCCTGCCGCGTGCGCGACCTGATCAATTACATCGCCGGTAAGGGCCTGTAAAATTGCGGAGCCCACCCTCTCGCAACAAACGCGAGAAGGGTGGGGCACCCGCATCCTCATATCGCCTGTAAAAGGACGACCAGCCATGTCCAAGCTTTCCATTCGTGATCTTCCGCTTAATGGCAACCGAATATTCATGCGCGTCGATTTCAACGTGCCGCTGGAAGACGGGCGGGTGATGGACGATACCCGCATTCGCGAGACCTTGCCCACCATCGAGTACGCCCTGCGCCATGGAGCGCGCCTGATCCTGGCGTCGCACTTGGGCCGGCCTAAGGGCAAGCTCAATCCCAAGATGAGTCTGAAGCCGGTAGCCGAGCGACTGCGGATGCTGCTCGACAAGGAACTGGCGCGCGGGGAAAACGTGGGCTTCTGTCCTGAGTGTGTGGGACCCGAGGCTGAGGAGGTCGCGACTCAGCTGGAGAAAGGCCAGACGCTTCTGCTGGAGAACCTACGCTTCCACGCCGAAGAAGAAGCGAACGACGAGAAGTTCGCCCGGCAACTGGCGAACCTGGCCGAGTACTACGTCAATGACGCGTTCGGCACGGCGCATCGGGCGCACGCTTCGACCGTGGGGATGACGAAGTTCGTGAAGCAATCTGCCGCCGGGCTGCTCATGGAAAAGGAATTGAAGTACCTGGGCAAGGCTCTCGAGCATCCGGAGGAACCGTTCGTGGCGATCCTTGGAGGCGCCAAGGTGAGCGACAAGATCGGCGTGATCCGGCATCTGATGGACAAAGTGAATTCGCTGATTATCGGCGGAGGCATGGCCTATACCTTTCTCAAGGCACAGGGGCACGAGATCGGGAAGTCGTTGCTCGAAGCTGACAAGGTCGACCTAGCAAAGCAACTGCTGGCGGAGGCGAAGAAGCGGAATCTGAGATTTTTGTTGCCGGTGGATCACGTCGTGGCGATGAAGGCGGAGGCCAACGCCGTGGTGCAGCAGGTTGGCGAAGGCAAGTCGATCCCAGCCGACAAGATGGCGCTCGACATAGGGCCGAAGACGATTGAGTTATTCTCGGAAGAAATCTCGCGGGCGCGGACCATTGTGTGGAACGGCCCGATGGGAGTGTTCGAAGTTCCGGGATTCTCCCGAGGGACGTTTAAGATCGCCCATGCGGTGGCGGAAAATGCGGGCGCCATTTCGATTGTGGGTGGCGGCGATTCGGTCGCGGCCGTGCGCGCTGCCAATGTGGCCGATAAGATCACACACATCTCGACCGGAGGCGGCGCGTCGCTGGAATTCCTGGAAGGAAAGAAGCTGCCGGGGGTCGAGGCGCTGACCGACAAGAAATAGGAAGACGACCTCGGACGTCAGACCTTGGACCTCGGCTTGCCAGGAAATCCAAGACTGCGCTCGCGGACAAAGGATCCTGCCAACATTAGACGAATGCGCCCTGAAAAACTTCAGTCTTAGAACGCCACTTCTCCATTCCGAACTGAAAAGGCTCACTCATGAGAACAAAAGTAATGGCTGCTAACTGGAAGATGTACAAGACTCCTGACCAGACTCGCGATTTCTTCCGCGACTTTTTGCCGCTCGTCTCAGGACATAGTCGCGACGAAATCGTCGTCTGCCCGCCGTTTCTGGATCTGCCGGCGGCGCTGGAGGCGGCTAAAGGATCGAATGTCGCGATCGGCGGACAAAATGTTCATTGGAAGGAAGAAGGCGCGTTTACTGGCGAGACGTCCGCAGCGCAGTTGCTGGCGCTGGGCGTGACGCACGTGATCATTGGCCATTCGGAGCGGCGCCAGTACTTTGGCGAAACCGATGATACGGTGAATCTTCGCTTGAAAGCCGCATTAGAAGCGGGACTCAGTCCGATTTGCTGTATAGGCGAAGTGCTGCAAGAGCGCGAGGCGGGACTCACCGATGACGTTCTGCGGCGCCAGTGCGTGCGGGCCTTCCACGCGATCTCCGCGAAGAAGGGGGCAAAGCTCGTCGTCGCCTACGAACCGGTATGGGCGATCGGTACGGGCAAGACCGCGACGCCGGAACTCGCCGCCGAGGCCCATGCGGTGATCCGTCGGGAAGCCACCGAGATTTTCGGCGAGGAGTTCTCCGGGAAGCTGCGCATTCTCTACGGTGGGTCGGTGAAGCCGGACAATGTTTCGTCGCTCATGTCGCAGGAGGAAATTGACGGGGCGCTGGTAGGCGGAGCGTCACTGGATCCGAAGTCGTTCGCGGCGATCGTGAAGTACTAGGAAAATCAAGAGTGACGGAAGTCACTGACGATAGCCCGCACCCATCTATAGAATCCTGGGCAGAAGAGAAAACCGCGCAAGCGGACCCCTCAACATCCGTCCCAATACAGCGAGGAGGTCTTATGCCGCTGTCGAAGCTTCGCAAGTTTCTCGATTCGCACCACATCAAATACCTGGTCATTACTCATTCTCTTGCCTACACCGCGCAGGGCATCGCCGCTCTGACGCACGTATCGGGCAAGAAACTGGCAAAAACGGTGATCGTTAAGATTGATGGCCTCCTGGCAATGGCGGTCGTCCCGGCATCGCTGCACGTGGACCTCGATCGGCTGAGAAGCCTGACGGGCGCGCAGACCGTCGAGATCGCTTCGGAGCGGGAGTTCAAAGACGCCTTTCCCGACTGCGAGACGGGCGCGATGCCTCCGTTTGGAAATCTCTACGACATGTCGGTATACGCGGATGCGAGCCTCGCCGACAACGAAGAGATCACCTTCAGCGCGGGCACGCATCGTGAACTGGTTCGCATGAACTGGAATGACATGGTGCGACTGGTAAACCCGCTGGTTGCTCACCTGACCCACCAACGGCCCGCGGTTGTAGCAGCGTAAACGGTGGCTGGAGAGACAAAGAAAACCCAAGCGCAGGAATTGTTGCGTCTATTTTCGTGCGATGGCCATGATGTGCGAACTCGCGCCCAGCACGGAAGGTTCGCTCTCGACTTTTCGTACAGCGGCAAGCAGGCTTTCGCGCTGTCGCGAATCGTTCCACAAGCGTTCAAAGTCGCGCGCCAGCCAGCCCGGGCCTTCGATGGCTAGCAGTTCCAGAACTTGAAAACCGGCGTTCAGAAACTCGTGCGAGAGGTCTTCTGGCCGATGAAAGAAAGCGTCGGTGAAATAGAGCGGGTTGCCGGTCATGTTGCGGTGCTGACCTTCTTCCAGGTCGCGCGAGAGGATCGGCGCGAACACAGGATCCTGGAAGAAGCCATGCGATAGCGAATCGAGCAACGATGCGAAATGACTGATGGCCGCGCCCCACACCAGACCTTCCGGTCGCAGAATGCGGTGAGCTTCCCGCAAACAAGCGAGGCGGTCTTCCCTTTCCACAAGATGGTAGAGCGGTCCCAGGAGTAGAACTACATCCGCAGTAGCATCGCCGTGGGGCAGGTGGCGCGCATCTCCAACCTCGGCTGATGCGAGTGGATGTTCGGGTTGGCGAGAGGATGCCGCTCGCGCTTGCTCCACATGTTTGGGCACGGGATCAATCAGATGCACTTGATAGCCGCGGCCGGCGAGCCAGCAGGCATAAGCGCCAGCGCCTCCGCCGGCGTCGATAATTGTGACCGGTGGCGGAGGCAGGTGGCGAAGAATCAGTTCCTGAGTGCGGGCTTGCTCGAGTTGAAACCAGCCAGTGCGAAGACGAGAAGATTCGTCCGCGTCGCCGTAATGATCAACAATTCGTTGGATGGAGTCGTTGGTCATGCGGAATTCTAGCTGAGGGCCAACCCTAGCTATGCGCCCGCTCGGCGGTGCGGTGCGCGATAGCCCAACTGCATAGAGACATGCCGCGCCGCGTCCTTCAATGCTTCCACGATGCGCGGCATGGTTTGCGCGTTGACTTGGCCAATCGTTCCGCTCAGGCCCACGCTGGCCTCGACTGCGCCTTGCTGGTTGAACACGGGAGCGCCGACACATCGGGCGCCTAGATTGTTTTCCTCATCATCGACGGCGTAGCCCTGGGTGCGCACTTTCTCCAGTTCCTTCAGGAGACGCGGCAGGGTGGTGATGGTTTTGGGAGTGCGCTTTTCCATGGCGCGCTCGGCAATAATCTTTTCGAGCCGATCCTGCGGAATGTGTGCCGCCAAGGCCTTGCCCACGCTGGTGGCATGAACCCGCATGCGGCGGCCGACCCAGGTGTCCATGCGGATGAATCCGGGCGGCTCAACTTTCTCAATGTAAACCGCCTCGGGCCCATCCAGAATCGCCAGGTGGCAGGTAAGGCTGGTCTTCTCCACCAGGTGTCGCATGATGGGCAAGGCGACTTCGCGGACGTCAATCCCGCTGAGCGCGCCACGGCTGAGGCTCAGAATCTTCAGTCCAACACGGTATTTGCCGCTCGCCGAATCGCGATTCAGATAGCCCTGGGTTTCAAGCGTGCGCAGGATGTAGCTGGCGGAACTCTTTGGAATCTGGAGCTTGCGGCTGATTTCTGCATTACTGAGGCCTTCCGGCTCATGGGCAACCGCCTCGAGCATGGCCAGAGCCCGCTCAACAGCAACGGAAGGAGATTCATCCTTGGAGGTCATCTTTAGAGGTCATCGCCAAATCGTTATGGTAGCAAAAACCTTAGGCCGCCAACAAAATGAATGTATGTTCCATATATTGCACAACGGGCTTGACCGTCCCTCCGGGGCATCGTACGATCCGCCAGTATTACGAATTGCTGTTCTGCATATTGAACAGCCCAGAAACAGAGGGACCTCGCAAATATGACGCCAACTGCAGTAGCCTCGACGGAAACGGAAGTATTGATTAACCCGATCAGCAGCACGCCGGCGGGATTCGATCCCGCGCGCGATCTTCCTGCCGGCTTTATGGAATTCTTTCTCCCGCTGCATCAGACCTTCACTCCGCGCCAGCAAGACCTAGCTTTGAGTCGGGTCGAGGTGCTGCAGAGGTCGCTTGAGGGCGACAAGCCAAAGCACCACTTCCCGTCCGACACGGTGCGCAACGGTTGGCGGATCAAACTGCCGGAGTGGTGCCGCGACCAGCGCAACCAGATGACCGGTCCGGCCGACGACGCCGAACTATGCGTCAAGATGCTGAACTCGGGCGCACCCGGGGTGATGCTCGACCTGGAGGACTCCTGCGTCAACGAGTGGTCACATCACGAAACGGGCGTAGCCAACATCCTGGCCTGCCTGCGCGGCGAACTCAGCTATTACGACAAGAAGCGGGAGCGGACCGTGAACCTTCAGCGGAACGGTACCGTGATCTTCACGCGGCCGCGCGGATTGCATCTGAACCAGGCTGGGCTGATTGCGGGCGAACTGGTTTGCGCATCGCTGTTCGACGTTGCGCGGATTTTCTATGGCATTGATCCAGAGGAATTGAAGCATCCGCTCTGCATCTACATTCCGAAATCAGAGTCGGCAGAGGAAGCGCTGTGGTGGCGCGACCTGTTTCAGGCGCTAGCCAGGTGGCGCGGCCTGCCGCACGACTACATCAAGTGCATGGCGCTGGTAGAGTCGCACTCGCTGGCGTTTCAGATGGAAGAGTTCGCGTACAACCTGCGCGATCACATCATCGGACTGAATCTTGGACGCTGGGATTACATGGCCAGCCTGATTCACTTCAATCTCGACGATCCCGACTGGGTTCTGCCGGACCGCAACACGATTCCCTACAACGTCGCCTTCTTTCAGAACCTGCGAGAACTGATGCCCGAGATTTGCCATCATCGCGGCATTCTTGCGATTGGCGGCATGACCGCGCTGTATCCCAGCCGCGAAGATGCGGAACTGAATGCGCGAGCGCTCGCCGTTCTCGAAAAGGATAAGAAGAACGAAGCCGACTGCCTGATGGATGGCGCCTGGACAGGGCATCCCGATCAGAACGCGATCGCAGTGGCGCAGTTCCCTTACCCGAACCAACTCCAGGCGCGGCCGAAGAATGCGAGCCGCTATCCGGACCTGCGGCCGCAGCCAGCGGGAGTGGGCGCGCGCACGGTGAACGGCACGCGGGCGGCGGTGCGAACCGTGATCCGCTATCGGCACGGGGTCCTGAGCGGCAGAGGCGCCAGCCTGCTCGACGGCTACATGGAAGACCTGGCCACGGATCGCATCTACCGCCTGATGATTGCGCAGCGCGTGCTACACCGCGATCTGGTCCCCGTGCAGGACACTCAGGGCCAGACAGTGAACCATACGCCGGAGTTCATCACGCGGCTGTTCGACGAGGAACTCGAGCGATTGCTCGCCGCTCTCCCCGCGGACGCAGATCCGGAAGAGAGGGACCGTTTCCGCCGCGCCCGCGAACTCAGTGAAGCCATGATCGTGAACGGAGAATTTAACCCGGCTTAGCAGCCACGTAGCACGAACCAATTTTTCCCAGGAGAGAAAGTACATGTCGGCCAACGGAAACGGACACAGCGTGCAACCCTTAACCCCACATCAGATCGAGCACTCCTTGAGTGACCAGGAACGGGTCGCGCAATATGCTCTTGCCCAGGCGGCGATGAACCAAGATTGGGCGTCCAACCCACGGTGGAAGGGCGTCGAGCGTCCATACACGGCGGGAGATGTGCTCCGTTTACGGGGCTCGATTCACATTGAGCACACGCTCGCGCGCATCGGGGCCGAGCGTCTGTGGGAACTTCTGCAGACTGATCCCTACATCAACGCACTGGGCGCCATGAGCGGCAATCAGGCGGTGCAGCAGGTGCAGGCGGGGCTGAAGGCAATCTATGTCAGCGGATGGCAGGTCGCAGCCGATGCCAATAATGCGGGGACGATGTATCCCGACCAGAGCTTGTATCCGGCGGACAGCGTTCCGAACCTTTGCCGGCGCATCAACAATGCGCTGCAGCGCGCGGACCAGGTGCATCACGCGGAGGGCAAGGTGGCTCCGGGACAAACCTGGTTTGCGCCGTTGGTCGCCGATGCCGAAGCAGGATTCGGCGGCACGCTGAACGCTTTCGAGCTGATGAAGGGGATGATCGAAGCGGGCGCGGCTTGTGTTCACTTCGAAGATCAGCTTTCATCGGCGAAAAAGTGTGGACATCTTGGCGGCAAGGTTCTGGTCCCCACGACTGAGGCGATTCAAAAGCTGGTGGCGGCCCGGCTGGCGGCGGACGTGATGGGCGTACCTACGCTCATCATGGCGCGCACCGACGCGGATAGCGCTGATCTGTTGACCAGCGACATTGACCCGCGAGATCGCGAGTTCTGCACGGGCGAACGCACGTCGGAAGGTTTCTTCCGCATTCGTGGCGGCATTGAATCAGCCATCGCCCGCGGATTGGCCTATGCGCCTTACGCCGACCTGATTTGGTGCGAGACTTCGCATCCGGATATGGACGAGGCGCGCCGCTTCGCCGAAGCCATTCATGCGAAATATCCCGGGAAGATGCTGGCGTATAACTGCTCGCCGAGCTTCAACTGGCGGAAGAATCTGGATGAAAGTGCGATTGCTCGCTTCCAGCCGGAACTGGCGCGCATGGGATACAAGTTCCAGTTCGTGACCCTGGCCGGCTTCCACGCCCTCAACCTCAGCATGTTCGAGCTTGCGCGCGGATACAAGCTGGCGGGGATGACTGCCTATTCGCGGCTACAAGAAAAGGAATTCAGCCGCGAGACTCAATACGGATATGAGGCGGTGAAACATCAGCGCTTTGTGGGCACGGGATACTTTGACCAGGTGCAGCAGGTAATCAGCGGCGGTCTGGCCTCGACCACGGCGTTGGCTGGGTCCACGGAAACGGATCAGTTCATGGAAAAGAAACCGCTGACGCGCCCGGAACATGGGCCCGACGCAGCTTGCCAGCCCATTCTCGGCAACTGTCCGCACACGCCGGTCAACATTGACCTGGGTCCGGAGGAGATGCTGTTGCCGTCGGGCGACTAAACGGTCGCAATCATAGCGGTGACACTGCAAGGGGCCGGTCTGCCAACGCGGACCGGCTTTTGCTGCAAATGGGATATTGCCCTGGCATCTTGCTGGCTGTCCCTAAGGCGACGCGCCGTTGGCGTGGCGGGTGGGGAGGCCCAGCCGGACAGATGCCGGGACGGCGGGCGCTACGCTTCCATTACTCGTTACGGTTTCGCGCATGTCCGGCCTACGCCTAGGGGGCGAGGGGGCACCGTCACCAGCGAATCTGATCCTCAGGGTCTTCCACCAGTACGACCTCGTACTTTCCAGCATCGGCATCAAAACATTTTCCAGTTCGCGTTTCCAAAGGTCGCCTTCATAGAATTTCGCCTTCATCGGCTCCCGTGACGGAAGGTCGGGAAATCCGCGCGTGAAAAAGAAAGTGTCCGGCTCTTCGAGGGAGAGAAAGGGGCCCAATATTTTCATCCCGATTTCGATGTGCGCCGGAATCGACCGGGAACTGAATATCTTCAGAAACTCGTTACGCTTGCCAGGCTTGGTTTTATAGGTCCGCATTTCGATGATCATTTGCAGCCTCCATGTGCAAGGCTCAAGCTCGAGTCTTAATCTAGATTGATGTCCGAGATAACGAAGCTAACAAACATTTTACAAACGATGTTCTCTAGTACGAATCCGTTATTGACCTCCCCGCACGCAGTCCCCGAAAATGCGTCACTAATTTGTGGGGATGCGTTTTCAAGAATAGCTGCAGAGTTTGCAGGCCAGGCTCGCTCGCGAGTTTCTGCGTAACGGGGAGAAGTGTGGGGCTACGTGTCTTGCCGCGGAGTAGCACCCCTCGCAAGGTGCAAGAACGTCCAGACTGGGGATGATATGAAATTGCGATTTGCGGGCTGCTTGAGCCTGGGAGTTGTTCTTTTTGTGGGTGGCTTTGCCGTCGCCCAAAACCCGCTACTAGCACCAGGAACGCCGGACTCGGGTCGACAACAAGCTGCCCCGGTAGAGAACTCGTCGTCGGCGACCGGCCCGCAGCAAGCAACCAGGGAATCTCCTCCCACGGCGCCCGCCCCGCCGCCCAAGCCCAGGGTCGGCCCACTTGAGATTTCGATCAACTGGCGCACCCGCGCGGAAGGGTGGTATTGGTTTGAGGGCAAAACTGGAAACGGCGATTACGGCTTGTGGGATTCCCTGTTGCGCGTGGGCATTGGGCAAACCGGGGAACACTTTGATTGGTTTCTGGAAGGAGAGCAGCCGTCTATTCTTGGCTTGCCAAACGACGCGGTGGTGGCGGCTCCGCAGGGTCAACTCGGCCTGGGCGGGACCTACTATGCGGCAAATAACAATCACACCAACGTTGCCAACGGATTTGTGAAGCAAGCATTTGTGAACTTCAAGCATCTGGGACCGGCCGGCTTGAAACTGGGCCGCTTTGAATATTTTGACGGTCTTGAAGTTACGCCCAAAGATCCGCTGCTGGCGACCGTGATTCAGACGCGCATTTCGAGCCGGCTGATTTCGAATTTCGGATTTGCCGCCGTCCAGCGCACCTACGATGGAGTCCAACTTTCCGCAAACTCTGGGCAGAACAACTTCACCTTCTTCGGCGCGCGGCCGACGCAGGGAGTCTTTCAAGTCAAGGGCATGGACGAACTGCAGGTGGACACCTACTATGGCGCCTACACCCGGTCGGTTGCAACCCAGCACAGCGCGGGAGAATTGCGCGTGTTCGCCCTAGGTTACATTGATCACCGCACGTTGGTGCTGAAGACCGATAACCGTCCTACGCCGATTCGCACGTCCGACCTTGGCAAGATTCAGATTGCGACCTGGGGCGCGGATTACGCCCACGTTTTCAATACCACCAACACCGGAAAATTCGATTTGCTGGTTTGGGGAGTGGTGCAAACTGGTTCCTGGGGCAATCTCGCCCAACATGCGGGCGCGTTCGTGGGAGAAGCCGGATGGCAACCGCCTGTCAAGGTGCTGAAGCCCTGGGTCAGCGCGGGCTATTCGTACGGGAGCGGCGATGGGAACCCCAACGACTCGCGTCACGGCACTTTTTTTCAAGTCCTGACCACGCCGCGTCAGTACGCGCGCTTCCCTTTCTACAATATGATGAATAATGAAGACCTGTACGGCACGCTGAATCTGCGGCCAGGTTCGAAGCTTGCGCTGCGCAGCGAAGTGCACACCCTGCGGCTGGCGAGTGCCTCTGATCTCTGGTATTTAGGTGGGGGCGCATTTCAACCCCAGACGTTTGGCTATACGGGCCGTCCCAGCAATACCAACCGCGGCTTGGCCAACGTCTGGGATCTCAGCGCCGACTACCCAATCACACGATCCTTCAGCGCCACTTTTTATTACGGCCATGCCTGGGGTAAGGGAGTGATTGCAGCGATTTATCCGAAGGGTGCAAACGGGCAGCTCATTTTCCTGGAGACGAACTTGCACTTTTGAAGCTCGAATCTGGCATCACATTGAGCATTTCTTACGGATCTGGCAGGCTACGTTTCACCATAGTTTCTGAGGGAAGCCGGTACCTTGCAGCGTCCGGCAATTAGTTTTCCCGCGGGCGGAGCTCCACCTTTTCTACAACTCAATCGTGTTCGTTCCGATGGTAATCGGGATGTATGCTGCCACTCACCTTCGGCCTGGGCAAACCAGAGGAGGGCAAGACAGTGAGCCTGGAGATTGTCTGGCCCAGCGGCCAGAAAGATACAATCTCAGCCATCAAGCCGAATCAGTTCATCACCGTGAAAGAAGGCAAAGGAATTATCTCGGCCCAACCCGTTCTTGCGTTCCCGCCCGCTTCTTTGCAAAAGTAATGACGTGAGACCCCTTCGGAATGACTTCTTTTAGCTCGCGAGAATCTATCTTTGGTTTTGACGCACCTGCTAAGAGTGCCTTCGTCGACAGAATGCTTGCCTGGTTCCTTTGATAGTTTTCTCGTTCGCTGCTTGCTCCTGAAATCCCAAATGGGCAGACTGCGTGATAAGATTAGGATCGATTCGTATAAAGCAGTTTTACAAGTGCGGAAGTGGTGGAACTGGCAGACACACCATCTTGAGGGGGTGGCGCCGAAAGGCGTGGGGGTTCAAATCCCCTAATCCACTCTAGGTTTGTGTCTCCAGTTAAGCTCTTGAATTGCGGATGTGGTGGAACTGGCAGACACACCGTCTTGAGGGGGCGGCGGGGAAACCCTTGAGAGTTCGAGTCTCTCCATCCGCACCAAGACCCTCCAGCGCATAACTTCCCCTTAGCCCGTCATCCGCCCAGGATGGTCGGCCGGCATTCTCGGAACTGCCTGTTTGCGCGAATGATCGGTGAACAGTGAACGACATGGAAAGACTGTTTCCTGCCATCGGCAGCTATTGCAACTTCGCGTACTCGGCTTTGGCTTGCTTCAGGATGGGGATGTCCGGGTCGGCGTCTTTCCAGAGGGTGAGGAAATCTTGGTACGCAGCTTTGGCTTTAGTGCTATCGCCTGTCATCGCGTAAGCACGGCCAACTTGAAGGTGCGCCAGTGATCCTGTGACAAAGTTGAATACGATACCCCGATGGTCGAGTAGTTTCTGGAACTCAACGGCTGCGGCTGTACCGTTGTGCGCCAGCAGGTAGGCTTGGCCGCGCAGATACGCCGGGTATAGGTTTCCTACCTCACTCAGTTCGTATGGAGCGGCAGCTTCCAGATACACAAGCGCTTGAGACGAGTGTCCCTTGCTGATTTCGATGGCGGCGTTGATCGTTGGTAGCCAGTAGAGCTTCAGGAGGGCATATGCTGGGTAGCTCTTCTCCAGTTCCTCAACTAGCGCATTGGCTCGCGTAGTGTCGCCGACGCGAGCCAACGTTAGGGCTGCCATTGCCGTCACATCTCGCCCCGGAGACAGCGCCAAAGCCGCGTTGACTCCTTGACTCGCACCCGCCTTGTTGCCCACCTCCACCTCACGCTGGGCTGCATTGATCTGCCACAAAGCTGCGGTTTCTTTGGCGTCAGAGCGGACAGCCGAGTCCACCGCTCGGCGTGAAAAGTCCCGCGCTTGGCTCAGCCGCCCGTAGTAGGCTTCTGTATCAGACTGCATTGACAGCAGCCAGTCGTCGTCGTTTCCGGGTTTGTCCCCAGCCCAAGCTACCTGCTGCTCCATCTGCGCAGAATCTCCCCGCAGAAAAGCAAGATCGTACATGTTCAACCGCAGATATCCACTATCCAGCTTGTGCGCGAATGCCTGATCGAAGGTGACTTTGGCTTCATCTAAGCGGTTCAAGCGGAGGTATGCTGCCCCCAGAGCCGCATAGATGGTGACATTGTCCGGATCAAGCTGCAACGCCTCCTGAAATTCTGTAAGAGCTTTTTCAGGTTGCCCCATGACGGAATAGTTCGACCCCATGTTAATGTGCGGAATCGAATCACGAGGATAGTTTGCCGCCCACAGTTCACAAGCCTGCGTCGCTTTCTCGAACTCTCCTGTAGCCACGAAATAGGCCGTCGTGATACGCAGTCTCTCCCGCTCGCTGACTCGATCGCGCAGTCGGTAGGCCTTCGTCGCACTTTCCAATGCGAGGGAAAATTGACCGAGATTTTCGTACGTCATCGCTAGTCCGGCATACGCCATGGGGAACTCAGGGTCCAATTCAATCGCCCGCTTCAGAAATGGGAGGCTAGGGATGTCTCCCTTTTCGTTCTTCAATTTGACACCCATGCTGTAGTTTTTCAGGGCTTCGAGGGAAGATGTCGTAGCTTCAATCGGAACATCAAACTTTTGCACCGACGGAAGTGATTCTCCCAGCTTGGTGCGTAGACTGGAAGAAGCTCGACTCAGAGCCTTCAGAACATCTTCCTTGCTTGTGGCCTCGACCTGTTCTTTGGCTAAGGTGTCGCCTGTGCTGCACGCCGCCGCATTCAGGTCAACAAGGTAATGGCTGCCCAAACTGGAGATCGTTCCGCCCAGCAGGGCTTTGCTTCCTGTCCGCAGGCAAAGCTCTCGGCCCACATCAGCCGTGATGCGTTCGTTCGCGGGACGCCCCATCATTCGCAAGGTCTCGTTGACCTTTCGGTCGGAGAGGACATTCAAAAAGGGAGACTGCCCCAGTTCCACGGCCATCGCTTGCTTCAGCGCATCATCAAAAACGGTATCCCCAGTTTTGTTGTCGAAGTCGGCGAGAACGATGGTGTCCTTCTCGGTCAGGGGCTTGGTTTGAAGCGAACGATAATAAAGACCACCCGCTATGAGTGCGGCGGCCAGCAGAATCGGAACCGCAATCTTCCAAAGTCCCTTCTTGTGAGCCGTGGGAGCTTCAAGTACCACCGTTCTGACCGAACTTGCTGTTAGGCGTCCGCTTTCTGCGTCCCTTTTCAGCCGTTGCAGATCGGAACGAATCTCGGAGGCGTGCTGATAGCGTAGGTTCCGGTCTTTCTCCAAACACTTGTTGATGATCCGTTCCAAATCTTCTGGCACGTCGGGGTTCAGCCTCACTGACGAAGTTGGTGTCCCATCCAGAATGGCTTTGAGAATCACACCTGAACTTTCTCCCCGGAATGGCAATGTCCCTGTCGCCATTTCGTAGAGAACCGCACCGAAGGAAAACAGGTCTGTGCGAGCATCCAGTTCTTTTGCCCGCACCTGTTCCGGTGACATGTAGGAGATAGTGCCCAGTGCCGAACCGGGGCTTGTCAGGTGCTCGGCACTCAACTCGATGGTCGCCTGCGACGTTCCTGCCGCCACTCCCATAACGGTGCCGCTCACCGGACTAACCTTCGCCAGCCCAAAGTCAAGAATTTTGGCAATGCCACGTTTGGTGACGAAGACGTTTGCAGGCTTGATGTCGCGGTGAACGATCCCACCGGAGTGAGCCGCGTCGAGTGCGTCGGCGATGTCGATGGCGAGCGGGAGAAGGACTTCAATTTCCAGAGGACGCCCAGCGATCCGGTGCTTCAGCGTCATTCCATCGAGATATTCCATCGCGATGAACGACTGCCCCTCGTGCTTGCCGATTTCGTAAATGGTGCAGATGTTCGGGTGGTTCAGCGCGGAAGCTGCACGAGCCTCGCGACGGAATCGTTCGAGTGCTTGCGGGTCTTGGGCTAGGTCTTCGGGCAGAAACTTCAGTGCGACAAAGCGACCAAGTTCCGTGTCCTCAGCTTTGTAAACGACACCCATCCCGCCGCCGCCCAGCTTCTCGACGATGCGGTAATGCGAAATGGTCTGACCGATCATGGTTTGCGAAGGACTCAGGCTGCAATGTTAGGGATGTGAGGAAGACGAAGTCAACGAGGGGAACATCTGATGGACGCCTGAAAGGGGAAATCCCGCGATTTTCAGGCTCTCCCAAGCCCTTGCCTACTCGGTGGTCAAAAAAGGGTCTCCCGTAGCAGCCGCAAGCGAGTGATTCTATTGATACGAAATTTTCGAACTCGCTAGTCCGCCCGGTATACGTTTTGACGAAAGGCAAAGGTCACCTCCCTGACAGCAACACTGTTAGAAGTTGCTCCCGATGCCCGCTACGCCGATTGCTTTCCTGGCGCGAGCGCGATCAGCGCAATGCCAACGATAACAAGTGCGGGTACGTCGCCCAGCAGATGTCCGCGTTCCATCGCATTCTGGAATGCCTGTGCAGCCATAATCGCGGCATGAACCCGCCTCGACCATGCTGTGAAAGCAATGAGGCTCCGATTCTCAGACGGATTACGAGACGCGAGCAGTAGGCTTATTCCTGTGTGCCGGTGTGCAGCAGGACGACCGCAGAGTCGTTGTGACCCCGAACGACAATCAAGTTCTTACCATCCGGGGACCACTCGAAATCGCGAATCATCTCCGAGGTGAAGTGTGTCAGCGGTCTGGCGGCCGACCGATCCAGCGGCTGCACCCAGATATTGCTCACCGAATCCTCAAGAACGCCGTACGCATACCCCTTCCCGTCAGGCATGAATCGCAACAGTCCGGCATAAGGACGATCTTCACGTCCAAAACGTGGATCGGCATCGATCGGTTCTGGCGGGGTCGATCCATCGGTGGAAACGAACATGATCTGGAAATCGTACTTACCGCCTTTGAATTCTGGTGCGTTTAAAAATGCCAGGAGTTTACCGTCCACTGACTGTGCGATCTGCGAAAAAAATCCAGAGGCGATTTTGGTAGGAGCGCCGCCATCCAGCGAAACTTTCATGATCGACTGCGCCCTCCCATCCCGGAAGTAGACCCACTTGGAATCTTTTGAGCACACCGGGAAAATATCTTCGTTCCCGTAAGTAAGCTGCTGCAAGCCTTGTCCGTTCCGATCGATTTTCCAAATATTTATGCTCGGCGTGCCAGGAACTACGCTAATGAAGACAATCGTCCGGTCGTCTCCACAGATCAGTGGCATGAATGCAGGTTGTTTCTCGTCGGCGAGAATGGTCGTCTTGTTGCCGGTTTTCGGCTCCAGAAGATAGATGCCGCCAGAAGGATTAGCCAGTACTTTGCCATCTTGCGTCCACGATGAGTCCCAGCCTCCCTGCATCGGAACATGCAAGTCGATCAACTGATCGGTCCCCACAACTCCAGCGGTCATCGGCAGTAAATAGAGGCCGTAACTTTCATTTTCAACCACCGCGGCCAGCGTCCGGTCGTCGGGCGCGAGACTGATATCCCGGTACCCACTGGTTTCCGTCGCGATTGTCTGTAGATCGCCGTTCGGATACCCGATGAAACCGATGCGTCCGCTCTGCAGCTCGTTATCGACATAGAGCAAGCCCCGGCCGTCATGCATCCATGTCAGGTTGCCCAGGAATTCCCTGAATATGTTCAGCCGGGCAAGAGTTCGAGGTTTGCCGGTGTCCGTGTCGATGATTGTCACTTCGGTTACTTTCTTGTCGGGCGCATCCCTGAAACACGCGATCACTTTCCCATCCGGCGACCAAGCGGGGTTTATGGGAGTAGGATGGTCTTCGGTAATCAGAGGCTTTTCGTTTCTGCCGTCCCGATCCAGAATCAAAATTTGATATTTGCCCATTGTGGGATTGTTATCTCGCAGAATCGCCATCCGCTGCCCGTCAGCAGAAAATGTCGGAGATGAATCGACGTCGCGTGCAAGCAGGCTGGCTGTACCGCCCAAAACGGCCACGCGATAAAGGTCAAACCTCTTGGCGTCGTCCCCACCGCCACTCCGGCGAAAATAGATGTAGTTGCCATCAGGAGAAAACTGGGCACCATCGTAGCTCGCTAGTCGGACCGGCGGTATTACCTGCGTATTGCTGTTGGTGGGCAAATGCCGCAGCCACAGGCTTTCCCGGCCTTTTTCATCTTGACGAACCATCGCCAGATACTTTCCATCGGGGGAGATCGCAACTGATCGTGCCTGCGTAGTCTCAGGTATCGTCGAAATCGTGTAGTTCGCAAATGCCGGTCTACTCCCTCTAGGAAGAAACGAGCGAACCCCAAACCCGGCTGCAATCAGCACCAGCACGCCCACCACCCCCGCCACAAGCAGACCCCACTTGTGTTCGCGGGTAGCCTCCGCAATCACTCGGCTCGATGAAGAACCATTCGAGACGGAGCGCAGCCTAGGTATCGGAGGGGGAACCCCGCCTGTCCACTTTCCGCCTGATGCGGGTTCGCCTGATGCCGTTCCACTCGATAAGCCCAGGCTCGCGCTTGTGTCTCTCTGCAACCGCTTCAAGTCCCCGCGCAACTCCGCAGCTACCTGATAACGGATTTCGCGATCTTTCTCTAGCAGCTTATTGATGATGCGTTCAAGATCGAGCGATATTTCGGGATTCATCCGCACCACTGGAATTGGTTGCCGTTCCAAAATGGCGTTGAATATGAGTCCCGAGCTTTCTCCACGAAAGGGCGAAGTGCCCGTCGCCATCTCGTAGAGCACCACGCCGAAGGAAAACAGGTCCGTTCGTGCGTCCAATTCCTTGGCTCGGACTTGTTCTGGCGACATATACGCGATCGTCCCCAGCGTAGAACCGGGACTGGTCAAATGCGCTTCCAAAGTTTCGGTTCGCGCAGCCTCATTCTGACTGCTGACAGCTGATGCCATGACCTTGGCAAGACCGAAGTCCAAAATTTTGGCGTGACCCCGCTTCGTGACGAAAATGTTAGCGGGTTTGATGTCGCGGTGGACGATTCCTTCCGCGTGGGCTGCATCCAGTGCGTCCGCAATCTCGATGGCCAGCGACAGAATCAACTCGGTTTCGAGCGGACGTCCCGCGATCCGGTGTGTCAACGTCATGCCATCCAAAAACTCCATGGCGATGAAGTGTTGACCCTCCCGCTCGTCAATCTCGAAGACCATGCAGATGTTGGGATGATTCAGGGCAGAAGCGGCCTTAGCTTCACGCTCGAAGCGGCTGAGTGCCTGCGGGTCTTTGGCCACGTCGTCGGGCAGGAACTTGAGAGCCACAAAGCGGCCGAGCTTTAAGTCCTCGGCTTTGTACACCACTCCCATGCCGCCGCCGCCCAGCTTCTCAACAATGCGGTAGTGCGAGATGATTTTGCCGATCATGGGTGGGCTCGGGACTCACGCGCAATATTAGGGATGCGACGAGGCAGAGTCAACGGGGGCAGACTCCATCGGATGCGGAAGGGCACAAATGGGTCTCATTCGGGCTTCGTTACTGCGCTTGCCGCCAGCGTTTCAAAAGGCTGGAAACAGCGGCTCCATTTTTCGCGGCCTTTCGCCCCCTGTTTCGCCAAGGCGGAAGATGGTCAGCCAGTAAGCCTTTTGACGACTCGAAACTGATTCTCACTTGGGCAGCCTAATGCGGCGCACGAGTTCTTCAAATCGCGGATCGGATCGGATATTGTCCCACGTCGGGTCTACTCGGATAGTGGTCACAAAACCTGAACGCTCATCGATCGCCTTGCTGAGCCACGCAAGAGCCTGATTCTTGTCGCCAAGAAACGAGTATCCTGCGGCAACCCTAAAAGGATCGTAATTTCCAGCGGAAGAGTCTTGTCCAATCTGAATCATCGTTCGCAGCGCCGCGTGGAAACCCCCACGTTTGTAGCTCTCCCCTATTGTGCTTGCTTGTTGCGCCCTGCCTTCCAATTTGAATTGTTGCTGTAATTCTGCAACCGCTTCGCCATACATCGATTTTGCGACGTACACGTGAAAGAGGTTAAAGTAAGCGATTGGGGAGTTCGGGCTGATCTCTAACGACTTTTGCCACTGTTCCAAGGACTTGTCGTAGTCTCGCTGAAAGTAATAGGTCACACCCAGTAGATTGATAGGGCCTATCGAGAGGGGGTCTAGTTCGTGGGCAAGTGCCAATTCTCGAACCGAATCATTAAATCTGCCGATTTGAGCTAAATAAGCTCCATAAGACATATGGGCTTCAGAGAGGTTGGGATTCAGTTCAATAGCACGCAGCCACTCTGGCAGAGCGGCTGCAAAGTTCCACGTGCTAGATAACGCGTCCCCGAAAGCCACATGGGCTTCGGCCAAAGTGTCATCCAGATCAATTGCTCGCTTTGCTGCCGCGATGGCCTTTGGGTTTGCCTCCTCGGCGGGTAAGTAGTGAAAAGCTCCCAGCAGCGAATATGTCCCCGCCAGTTCCGCATATGCCGCAGCAAAGGTCGAGTCTTTATCAATGGCCTGTTGGAAAAGGCTAATGGCATCCTTGAGGCTGTCTATCGTCATGTTATCCGCAGAGTGGCGGCCTCTGACGTACAGGGCGTAGGCTTCTGGATTCTGTGTTCCCTGCTTGAGCAATCTCTGCTGCTGTTCGCTGGACAGCCTGAGCCGGAGCTTTTCCGTGATTGTTCGCGCCAGTTCTGCCTGAAGCGGCAGGATGTCGGAGACTTTTCGGCGGTATTCCTCTCCCCAGACGTGGCTGTTGTCGCTCGCCCTGACCAGTTCCTCGCTCAAGAAGAGATTGTCGCCCTGCTCTACTAGCCTTCCCGTGAGCACACCTTTGACTCTGAGTTCTCGGCCGACGGCTTGGGGATCAATTTCACGACCCTTGTAGTGGAAGACAGAACTCCGCGACATCACCTTGAGATTGGGAACCTGCGAAAGACTATCGATGAGGCTATCGGTAATGCCATCACCGAGGAATTGTGCATTCTGATCGCTGCTGTTGGCGACGACTGGCAAGACTGCCACCGAATCAATCGGGCTGTCTTTGCCTGCGTGCTGGTTAGAATAAAAAACAGCCGCGCCGATCACCAACGCAACAAGCACACAAGAAACGGCTCCGCTGATGACAACCTTGCCGCGCCACCACGGTGTTTTCGTCGCCTCGGCGTCGGTACCACGGATCGTCGCAGTTTTCCCCGTTTCAGTATCCCGCTTCAGCCGCGCTAGATCGCTCCTCATCTCGGAGGCGTGCTGATAGCGCAGGTTTCTGTTCTTTTCCAGAGCCTTTTTGATGATGTCTTCCAGCGTGGGAGGCGTATCGGGATTCAGCCGAACGGCTGACGCTGGCGCACGATTCAATATCGAATCAAACATTGCGCCTGTCGTGTCGCCGCGAAAGGGAAGCATGCCCGTACACATCTCGTACAGCACCGCCCCGAACGAGAACAGGTCGGTGCGGGCGTCGAGTTCCTTCCCTCGAACCTGTTCCGGCGACATATAGGCGACGGTTCCCAACGCACTGCCGGGACTGGTGAGATGTTCCTCAGACTCAATGGTCGCCGCGCTTAGGGCAACGCTATCGGGCTTGAGAGTGACCTTAGCCAGCCCGAAATCGAGAATCTTCGCCTGACCTCGGTTCGTGACGAAGATGTTCGCGGGCTTGATGTCTCGGTGAACGATGCTCTTCGCATGTGCGGCGTCGAGCGCATCGGCGATCTGGATTCCTAGATCGAGCACCGTTTCGATCTCCATCGGCTTGCCAGCGATCCGGTGGCGGAGCGTCTGGCCTTCCAGCAGTTCCATGGCGATGAAGGTTCGCCCATCGGCCTCGTCGATCTCGTGGATCGTGCAGATGTTCGGATGGTTCAAAGAGGACGCCGCCTTGGCTTCCCGCTGGAAGCGGCTGAGGGCTTGTGCGTCGTGGGCGAGTTCATCGGGAAGGAACTTCAGGGCGACGTGGCGACCGAGCTTGAGGTCTTCCGCCTTGTACACAATACCCATCCCGCCGCCGGCCAACTCCTCCACAATGCGGTAGTGCGAAATGGATTGGCCGATCATGCGGAAGACGCGTGGTTCTCGGGACTGTTCATCTTAAAGACGCGGCACCCGCCAGTCAACGAATGGTCGGGCCCCAGGCCGTGCGCGGATATTCGCTAGTGAGGCCAACCATGAACGTGGCGAGATAACTCCCGGTTGGTCGGCAAACCTTCCCTAATCGGTAAGGTAAGGTTTGCCCGTGATACACCCAGAATCGATGTCAACTGTGGAGATGACTTCCGACAAGAAGATTTCTGGCTCGGAATAACTTCCGGTGCCCGTAACCTGACCCGACTCCTTTTGGGGATCGTTCCTCTCAACGCGGCACATCACGGAGTACCCCTCGAACTGTTGCCGGTGTCGCGCAGCAGGATGACATCGGAGACAGAACTAAAACGCAGCAGGGCCAGAACCCTGCCGTCGGGGGACCAGCGGAAATCCTGTATCTTTTGACGATCGTTGAACTGAGTCAGCTTTCTTCCCTTGGATCCGTCCAAGGGCTGGATCCAGATATTATCTTGCCCTGCTTCGTCGATCACAAAGGCGATCGACTTGCCGTCAGGCGAAAAGCGGAAGCCGGCGCTGTCGGGCGGCCCCTGGGAGCGGAATATCGCCCTCAAACCGGGATCGAGGTCAAGGTTCCGCACGCCGGAATCCAGGCTGTCGAGCACGATCCGGTTGGAGTAGGTCTTCGATTCAGGATTCAACACCAGGGTAAATATCGCCAGCGTCTTGCCGCCGGGGGAAAGTGTGGCCTGAGCCGTGAGCGAATTGGGAGGGTTCGCTCCCGGTACGAGTTCGGGTTTGCCGCCGCCGGCAGAGACTCGCAACACACCGTTCGTGATTCTATCGGTGTAGTACAGCCACCTCCCATCCGGCGAGCATCCCCAGAAGCTGCCGAAATCCCCGGAAATGAGCGGCACCGGATCGGAGCCGTCGGGATTTGCCCGCCAGAGTCGGTTGCCGCTGCCTTCGCCGTGAAACATCCAATTCAAAGCAATCCAGCGATCGTTGTCGCACGATACAGGGGCGCTGATCCAAGCCGCCGGATCGCTCAGAATGGTGACGGCGCGGGTGCCATCGGTGTGCTGCCGGACCAGGTGATCGCCATGCGAGATGAGCAACTGTCCATCCCCTGTCCAGGAGAAGCTTGGCAGGGCTTCACGGGCCGCGATGCCAGGCACGAGCGTGAGGGGCCCGGTCCCGCTGGGCGGCATGAGAACGATCTGGGTGGAAGTTTCCTTCTGCACCGCTGCCAGGGTGCGGCCATCGGCTGAAAGCGACAGAGAGCTGTGGTCGGTCAGGTCGTTGGTAATGGGACGAAACGCGCCATCCGGGTAGGAGAACAGTCCGATCTGGGTTTGGACCGACAAATGTTCTCCGCGCGGCACATAGGCGACAAAGATTCCTTGCCCATCCCGTGCCCAGGCATTGCCCAAAATGATTTTGTCGGTGGGCGCGATGAATGCCTGCATGCTCCCTCGCGCGAAATCAAAAAATCGAATCTGGCTGAGAGACTTGTTGTTCAAAGTTAACGACGAAATCGCCACTCGTTTGCCATCGGGGGACCAGGAAAGTTCGGCAAGCGGCCCGCCTGGAGCAGGTTCGACATTCAGCACTTTCTCGTTCCCGCCGTCGGCGTCCGCCTCCAGCAATCGCCATTTGTTCAATTCGGGGTCGTTGTAGCGGGAATACACGATGCGCTTGCCGTCCGGCGAAAATACCGGGCCCCCGTCCACATCCTTGGCGAGCAACGCGGGTGAACCGCCGAGAAGCGGAGCCCGGAAAAGATTAAACGCTGATAAGCCGCCCCCGGTCTCGCGGAAATAGAAAGAGTTACCATCGGGGGAGAACACGAGCGAAGCGAACGATTGCCCCGACGCGGGAAGCACTTGCGTGTCACTGCCGGTGGGAATGTTTCGCAGCCACAGGCTTTCGTTGCCGTTGTCCGATTGCACGGTGAGCAGAAACCTGCCGTCCGGAGAAATGGCGGCATTCAGCACTTTGCCGGTATTGCTTAGCTGGGTAATGGAAAAGTTCTGAAAAGGAGCGATGGCGGGGCGTCGCAGAAGCGTGTACACGCCGTAAACGGCGGCGGCCGCGATCAGCAGTCCGGCGAGCAGAGCGGCCCCGGTGGCCGTCTTGTGCCGCCGTGCCGTGGCCACGGCAGATGAAGACGCGGAGGGCGCTGAGGCGGGAGCAGCCGAACTCGCGGCGCCAAACCGTTGCCCTGAGGATGCGCTCGCCACAGGCGCTGCGGTCGAAGCTCCGGAGGGCGGCGTCGATTCGTCAGCAGCCGCGAGCGGCCGCCCGCTCGATTCCAGATCGCGCTTGATGCGCTGCAGGTCCGTCCCCATCTCAGCGGCTTGCTGGTAACGCAGAGTGCGATCCTTTTCGAGCGCTTTGTTGGAGACTTCTTCCAGCCGGGGAGGCAGATCGGGATTCAAGCGAACCGGCGCGACCGGAGCCTTGTGGAGAATCGCGTCGAAGATCGCGGCCGAGGTCTCGCCGCGGAACGGCAGCGTTCCGGTCGACATCTCATAGAGCACAGCACCGAACGAAAAAAGATCGGTGCGATGGTCCAATTCCTTCCCCAGCGCCTGTTCGGGCGACATATACGACACCGTGCCCAAGGTGGTGCCAGGACTGGTGAGGTGCTGGTCGGTGCCTTCAGCGGTAGCCTGCAGTCCCGCGAGTTGAGACGATTCGAAGCGGTCCGCCCTCACCTTGGCCAAGCCGAAGTCGAGCACCTTGGCGTGACCTCGCTTGGTGACAAAGATGTTGGCGGGCTTGATATCGCGGTGCACGATTCCGGCGGCATGCGCCGCATCGAGTGCATCCGCAATTTCGACCCCCAGCCGCAGAATCTCGTCAATTTCCATCGGGCGCCCGCCGATCCTGTGTTTCAGGGTTACCCCTTCGAGAAACTCCATCGCGATGAAGGCGTGGCCATTCTCTTCGCCAATATCGTGGATCGTGCAGATGTTGGGATGATTGAGGGCCGAGGCGGCCTGGGCCTCACGTCGAAATCGCGCCAGCGACTGTGCATCTCCCGCCACTTCGTCCGGCAAGAACTTGAGCGCGACGAAACGGTGCAGTCGCGTGTCTTCGGCTTTGTAGACCACGCCCATGCCGCCGCCGCCCAGTTTTTCGAGAACCCGGTAGTGCGAGATGGTTTGACCGATCATGTGGGACGCAGAAACCTCAGGTGCCGTATGTTAGGGCGCTGCTGCTGAGGAAGTCAAAGCGTTCGTCTGTTCAGGGCTGATTGTGGGTGGTTTTCGGCCAACAGGAAGTAATCCAAAACTGAAGGCCACGCCATCTCTGCCAAGCCCGGCTAATCACGTTAGAGAAACGCTGGTGTAAAATTGCGGCCTTCCTGCCAAATTCTGAATGGCGGAATCTTGCGGAGGTCTGCGATGCGTCTCCTGTTTCTAATTGCTTCATTGCTCCTTGCCGCGATCACCGTTGCGCAAACACAGAAGGCGAGTGGCGTAGCGGACTTCATTAGCATCGATACTCCAGTCTTCGTTCTTGAGCATGTCCGAGTCATCGATGGTACGGGTACGCCGGCGAAGGAGGACCAGGCAGTCGTGATCGCGAACGGCAAAATACAATTCATCGGCCCGGAGGAGTCCGCCCAAATCCCTCTGGGTGCGCAACGAATGGGGCGCTCTGGCTACACGGTCATCCCTGGCCTGGTTGGAATGCACAACCATCTGTACTACACCGATTCGTACACGGTGCAAGTTGTCGGCGGAAAGATTGGCGAGCCGGGATTATTCATTGCGGAGATCCCTTACACGGCGCCGCGACTCTATCTGGCGGCTGGTGTGACCACAATGCGCACGACGGGGAGCCTGGAGCCTTACACCGACTTGAAGGTCAAGAGTCGAATTGACGCGAACCTGATGCCAGGGCCGAGTATTGACGCCACCGCACCGTACCTGGAAGGTGCGCCGACCCGATTTGCGCAGATGCATGAACTTACCGGACCGGACGATGCGAAGCGCATGGTGGACTACTGGGCAGCGGAAGGCATGACATCCTACAAAGCCTACATGAACATCACGCGCGAAGAGCTGAGTGTGGCGATCCAGCAGGCACATGCACACAAGCTGAAACTGACAGGGCATCTTTGCTCCGTGACTTGGCCGGAAGCGGTGGCTCTCGGAATCGATGATTTGGAGCACGGACCGGTCTTTACCGACACCGAATTCATCGCGGATAAGAAGCCGGACGTGTGCCCAGCGGGCGGTGGCAGCAACAGTTGGGCCAAACAGGACGTAAACGGAACGCAGGTGCAGGAAATGATCCGCAATCTCGTATCACATCACGTCGCGGTGACTTCGACGCTGCCGGTTTTTGAAGCCGGTGCCCCGGGGCGGCCGGCATTGCAGCCGCGCACGTTGGATGCGATGTCCGCAGAATCGGCGCAAAGCTACCTTGCCGCTCGTGCAAGAGTAGCTTTGGACTCGCCGATGATGGCGCTGCTGCGCAAGGAGATGGATTTTGAGATTGCCTTCGTCAAGGCGGGGGGCTTGCTGTTGGCCGGTCCTGACCCAACTGGAAATGGTGGCGTACTGCCGGGTTTCGGCGATCAGCGCGAGATAGAGCTACTCGTGGAAGCGGGCTTCACACCAGTGGAAGCCATTCACATCGCCACGGAGAATGGCGCCTTATATCTCGGCCAGCAAGATCGAATCGGAACCCTCGCATCTGGCAAACAGGCAGACCTCGTTTTGATCAAAGGTGATCCCTCAAAGCGAATTGACGAGATCGAGAACGTCGAGACGGTGTTTAAGGCTGGGATCGGCTACGATTCCAAGAAGTTGATTGACAGCGTGCGAGGACAGGTCGGAATTCGATAGATCGCACCCACTTCGGTATTGCCAGCTTGCCACTGGCACGATTCCGGGCGTGTGGTCGGCTAACCTTCCCTTACCGGATTAGGTGAGAGTTGCTCGTCATTCGGGAGGAGCCGTGCTTGATCTGCATCCCCTTTTCATTTGTCGGGGTCTTTTTCTCCACGGTCGCGGTAGACGACGTGGCCTCCGAGTAGAGGAGACTCAGTGGGCTGTAGGCTTCCCTTGGCTTCTATCCACCGTTTCCGGTTTCGTGCGCGTTTAGGTCCACCATGGTCCACTGAGGTCTCCTCCCTCACAGACCCCACCGTGCAGCATTACCGCAGCGGGTTCCTCAAGCGATACTCCCCGCCCCCCTTCCAAGGGTGCATGATCCGGGGTAGTAACAACGGGTGCTGCCGCAGGATTTTGGCATAGCGTTCCCACGTCAACCACCGCCCGCGCGTGCGGCGACTCAGCCACTCCCTCCAGATGCGACGGACTCTCCGATAGAACTGCCGGAGACTCTGGTAGTTTGTCGGTCGCCCGTAATACTGGTAGTGGCCGCGGAGCTTGGCGTTGAGGATTTTCTGCTGCTCAGCCACAGGCTCGTGCCGGTGCTTCTGGCACCATTCGGCGACCGCCTTCAGCCCCCTGCGGAGCCGTTTGCCGATCGTCTTCACGTGGACTGTGAACTTCCCCTTCCGGCTGCGTGCGCAGATGTGCGTAAACCCTAGGAAATCCACGGTGGCTGGTTTCTTCCCCCGCCCCTTTGCATTCCTTTCGGCGTTCCGCCCAAATTCCACCAGCCGCGTCTTCTCCGGATGAAGGGCCAAACCGAATTTGCCAAATCGCTTCGATAAGGCTTCCTTCACCTTTTCCGCGTCCTCCTTGTGTTCGAAACACAAGATGGCATCGTCGGCAAAGCGGATCTCGTGAGCTTCGCCCTTCAATCGGGGCTTCACCACTTCCTCGAACCATTCGTCGAGTACGTAGTGCAGGTAGGCGTTAGCCAGGAGCGGACTAATCGGCTGGCCTTGCCCTGTCCCGGTTTCACTCATGAGTAATCTGCCTTCCTCGATGACTCCGACCTGAATCCATTTCCGGATCAGCCGGAGCACGCTGTCGTCACTTATGCGCTTCTCGATCATCTCCATGAGTTGCTCTCTTACAATCGTGTCGAAGTAGGCGGTGATGTCTATCTCTAGGATCCATCCCGTGGGCCGGGTGCAGATGACTCGCCCCACTTCGTCCAATGCCTGGTGTGCTCCTCGTCCGGGTCGGAACCCGTAGGAGCAGTCGAGAAAATCCTGCTCGTAGATGGCATTGAGTATTTCGACCACCACCTTCTGTACGAGCTTATCCTCGAGGGCAGGAATCGAGATCGGTCTCTGCTTCCCGTTTTCCTTGGGGATATAGACTCGGCGCAGCGGTTGGGCCTGATACTTGCCACCCTTGAGCCGTTGATGCAGCTCGCGGATGTTTCTCGCAGCGTCCTTTTCGTACTCCTCGTAGGTGACGCCGTCCACCCCGGCACTGGCATCCTTTCGTAGACGTAGGAATGCCGCATACATTCTTTCGGGTGTAATCAAGTGAGCGATCGAGAAGAATCGTCGCTTCGGATCTTCCTTGGCGAGTTCGGATAGTCTGTCGATTTCTGTGGACATAATGGTTCGAGTTCTGTGTCTCGCTTATGTTTCCTTCAACAGATGCGTTGCTTGTTTCCCCCTTCCCTCCAGTGGGTTCCGTGGCCGCTCCTTGCGGAAGCCCTGCGGTTCCCCACCTTCACCGGTACTATGGGGTCGTAAGACTGCTCGCCATCTCTCCGCGACCCCTCCGGTCGACCCTCGGGGTCCCGTTCCTCCCGATGTGAGAGGCGTTCCTCTCGGTGTGGGAGGAGATGAGGAGCTCTCTTCGGTTCCTGGACAATCCCTTTGGAAACATGCCCCGGGCTAGGGACTCCGGCGACTCCAGCACGACCTCGCCATAACGGTCGCTGCCGGATGCTGCCTTCCGCTAGGCTAAAGGCGTCGGCGTCGCAACGATATTAAGATTTCGGAGCTGATCCTCACGGCCTGCTTCCTTGTTGTCTACGCTTCGCACCCACCAGTCGCCCGGTGAATGGCAAGACTCACTACTGGCCTGTCTGCTCGACTTTGGCCACGCGGGAATTGCACCCGCCTGGACTGCGTTAAGAGGTTTCCCTAACTCATCATCAGTTCCTCCTCTTCCAAGCTTTCCGAACGCGATAGCCTGCTTAATTCACCAGGGTGAGATTTGCTTGCGAGAGATGTGAGCAAGGCAGGGATGACGGGCGGAGCGGTGCGAGCGGAGAGCTTTGTCGGCGAGGATCGTGGTGGGGACACGATCAAGGGTAGTTTCGGGCACGGCTCCGCACGAACGGCGGGGGGAAGATGAGTTAGGAGGCAAACGAATCGGGTCAACTGCTATTGACGGCAAGAGTAGCGGAACGGAACAAGTTCTGAAATGGCCAGCCGCTGGCCAGGTGGAAGCGGATGCAGCGGGCGGTTTGGCGTACGCGGGCGCCGATTTTGAAGAGCTGGGCACGCAGGGTTTCGATCTGGGCCGAGCGCCAAGGCTGGGGTAACTGCAGACGAAAGAAGTTGACCAGGTTGTAAGCGGCGGCGTGCAGGAGCAGGCGGAAGGCGTTGGCCAGAAAGCGGTGACAGCTCAAGCGGTCGGCGCAGAAGCCGTTCTTGAACTCCTCGATGCGGTTCTCGCACTCGCCGCGATCGTTGTAGAAAGCGAAGACTTGGGAGGCAGGTCCGGCGCAGTTGGTAACGAGGAAGCGCAAGTTGGTTCCGGCGGCGGAGTGTTCGGCCTTGTAGCAGATGCGGCGCTGGCGCGGCCAACTGCGGGCGCGGTGGCGGAAGCTGGAGAAGCTGCGCTGCGGGAGTTGGGTACGGCGATAGCGGCGTTTTAACCGCTTCTGCCGCGGCTCGGCACGACGCTTGAAAACGCAGTTGGCGGGAATGCCGAAGGTGTACTGGAGAGCGAAGAACTCGCAGAACTGGTAGAGCAAGGGCAGAGCGAAGCCGGCGTCGCCGCGCAGTTTGATTTTCACCCCGGGGAAGGCGGCCTGCAGACGCGGCACCAGACGCAACAGCATGGGCACGATGCGGGCATGACTGGAGGCGTTTCCCGGCCGCAGGCGTGCCGCCAGCAGGCAGCCGCTGTGGCGTTCGAAGATCAGCATGGGATGATACATGTGCCGGCCGTAGGCGCCGTTGAAGAAGCTGAGTTGCTGCTGGCCGTGAGTGGGATCGTCGGTGGAATCGAGATCGAGCAAGATCTCACCGCGCTGGCGAACCTGGTCGCCACAGAGACGGATGAACTGCTGGCACAGCCGGTCGTTGGCCTGCACCAGATCGCGACCGGAAGGCGCGTTCTCCCAGCGGCTGAGCGTGGGCTGGGAACCGAGCGCGTCGCCCAGTTTCTGATCGGCGACGATCTGCAACAGGGGATCGTGGCGCAAACGATCGGCGTCGTTGGCGTCTTCGTATCCGGCGACGATCTGATAAAGGCGTTGCCGCAACAGGGCCAGCGAATCATGGCGCAGGCGGTCGGGTTGCCGCGGATCGCTGAGTTGCGCGGCCCAGTCACGGGTCAGATGATGGCGCTGATCGAAGGCGCGCAGGGGCAGCAGACCGGCATCGCTGGTGATCTGGCCCCCGGAAAAATCGGCGCGGATGGGTTGATGACGGTAGAAGGAGAAGCTCAGCTGTGGTAAAACACTTTGTATCAAGCGATGGATGCTCCCAAAGGGAATGCTGGGTCGGCGAAACCCAGTGTTCATCATCCTTTTAGAGCATCCTTTTCTTTTTAGCTAGAGACTTCGTGAATAATCCAGGCTAGGCGGTCGCATTCATTCTCTTCGACGATGGAGATTGTTGTCGGTTTTTCGCCAGCCGGAACCGATTCGCAGCGCAGATGATCCTCGAATCCGGGGGCCGAGAATATGGCGACTATGCTCGCTGGTTCGGTGCCGGTATTCTTCAGGCTGACCCACGTGTGCTGCGGAATGAACACCATTCCTCCCGCATGCAGGTCGCGCTCCTGATCTCCGACGTGAGCGTGGATAGTTCCTTTCTCGATAAGCACGATCTCGTCCTGCTCAAGGTGCTTATGGGTTGGTATGGCTGCGCCGGGGGGGCATGTCCTCTCCCCCAACGAGCACCAGATGCTCGGAGCCATTGGCTTTGGGAGTGACCTTGAGAATGAATCCGCCGGGGTCAACCTCTCCCGGCTCGGGCCGCCAGAGACGCGTCTCGCCTTCATCTTTTTCCAGCAGCAGTGGAGTTGCGCCAGGCTGCGCCCGTTGCGATTTCGCGGGATTGGCGTCCGCGACGCGAGTCTCCTTCCCGCTCACGAACACCTTCATGGAGTTCTCGGTTTCACCCGACTCATCGGTGTATTCGTAGGAATCTGCTGAAACAACCTTCATGGTGTACCGGGTGTGATACACCTTTCCGCCAAAGACGCTGTCCCCAAGCCAAGTCCATACGTCGCCGCTCACCGTACCAGTCTTGTCTTCTGTTCCCCCGCAAACGCGTCGGGCAGAGGGACTCTTCCTAGAGACCAATTGTGGGGGACTATGAATGTCACGGTCAGGGTGCTAAGTTATTCGGCCATGCGAGTTCCTGGATTGATTCTGACAATTGTTCTCATCGGTTTTACAGGTACGGCGACATCTCAAAACACGGTCTTACACGAGCGCCGGCAGCGAGCCGCCGCTGCGTTCCGCGACGGGATTCTTTTGTTTCACGCCAGTTCCGAGCTAGATCTCACCGCTGATGGTTTCCGCCAGGACCCTTTCTTCTATTACTTCACGGGCTTGGGGAACACGGTGGGGGCCGTGCTCGCCATCGACGGAAGATCGGGCGAAAGTTGGCTTTTCTTGCCGTCCAAACCACCGTTTTTGAGAATCGGTCTACAGCCGGAAGTTCAGCCCGGACCGGAAGCGACAAGACGCTTGGGGATAGAACATGCCGTTGACTGGTCCGAACTGGAAGGGTTTCTAGCCTCACACGCCGGCGAGGCGCAGCCCCTGTACTATGGCGACGATCTGTCAACATTCGCTGAACTGCCAGCCAACCTTCTCAGCCCGAAGTCGCCGGAGGCTCCGACCTGGCTGCAGATCATCCTGCAAAGATGGCCCGCCTTTGAAGCCAAAGAGTCGGGGGAACGAATCGGTGCCCTTATGGCGGTTCAGAGTGCGGAGGAGACTGCTGCTCTGCGCTCGGCTGCGAAGGCGACTGTGGCTGCCGTAATGGCCGGAATGCGTGCCATTCGACCGGGCGTATCCCAAAGGAGCGTCGAAGCGGTGGTCGAAAACACATGCTGGAGCGCGGGTGCACATGGTTCCTCTTTCTGGCCGTGGGCAATGGCAGGAGACAATGCGGTCTTCCCGCGGCCTTTTACATCGCTCGCGCGTTACGATCACCTGAACGGAAATATGCGCTCAGGCGACCTGGTGCGCCTTGACGTGGGATGCGAACAGGACCACTACATAGGAGATTTGGGGCGAACGGTGCCGGTCTCGGGCCACTATGACAACGATCAGCGCGAGACTTGGAACATATTCGTGGCGGCATATCATGCTGGTGTCCTCGGGCTGCACGACGGGGCCACGGTCGACCAAATCTTCGACGCTTGGCGTGGCGAGCTGCTGAGTCATCGCGCATCAGCAAAAAGTCTGCTTGCGCAGCACGCGATCGATTCCTGGTCAGATCGCAAAAATGTTCCGTACTGGCAAGTGCATACGACAAACCTGATGGCCGGTCGCCCGGTGGGGCCACTCAGGCAGGGAACCACAATCAACTTTGAGCCGATCGCCTCGGTTGATGGCCAGGGATTTTTCCTGGAAGACATGTACATCATTACTAAGGATGGCGCCGAGCTGCTCACTCCGGGAGTTCCCTATTCGGCTGAGAACATCGAAGCCGCGATGAAGTAGATAGTGTTGAAACACCTGGGGCGGTTCTGGATGAGTGGTCGGCAAACAGGAAGTAATCGATCAAGTCACGACCTGGCGGGGCACAAGATCAAAGTACGGAGACGGGCTTCGCGAAGCACGGTCGCCATTCCTGGCATTCTCGAACGGTGGCCTTGACCGATGGGAGGGGCGGATGTCAAACTGTTGCTGGCAGGATTGAGAGAAAGCGCTTCGGCGCGGTTTTCTCTTGTGCACGAGTTTCGCCGTACAATAAACGTACAATGGAAGTGGGATTGTGGGGCATTTGGGCCTTCAGGCCGGATGCAGAATCAGTAAGTTACGTGTTATCAACGTGATGGAGTAGTTCAAATCCCCCAATCCACCCTAGGTTTGTGTCTCCAGTTAGTTCTTGAATTGCGGATGTGGTGGAACTGGCAGACACACCGTCTTGAGGGGGCGGCGGGGAAACCCTTGAGAGTTCGAGTCTCTCCATCCGCACCAAGACCCTCCAGCGCATAACTTCCGCTTAACCCGTCTACTCATCTCAGACCGCGGTGTGCTACCTGTAATTCTGCATCGGGGGTATTTCTATTTCTGCACACCGGATGAGGCTGGCGATTGCGATGGCCCCTCCTCGCGCTACACACTTCATGAAATCTGATTCGGCCAGACGCGACGAGTACACCTCGTCTCCGAGCTCGAAGAAGCGGCAGAAGCTCATGATTAGCGGACGCCAACGCACTGGGTCAATATAGGGGCGTGGGCCGTTGTCCACCTGTTGCTGCCTGTGGGAACGCTGGCCCTGTTGGAAACGAACCGCCAACCGGGAGTTCGACAGTTGCACCATGCCGTCGGATTGGGCACGGCGATCGCGATTCACGTGGCGATCGTCGTCTATACCAAGGGTCGTGCGGCAAAACTGAGCCCCGCGTCCTGATGGGCTGCGGCGGTTGCGCCCTTTAACCTTCGTCGGGGTCTTTCCAGAGGTAGAGTCCGGTCCGCAGTGAAACAGCGAATCTTTGATTGATCGGTTCCGAATGATGGGCCAAGGGGAAGCCATCGGTTTCACGAGAGCGAAATGGCACTCTTCTCCTGCAAGGGCCAAGCGGGCGTCTTCTCCACGAACTGGAAGCCATACCGCTGCCAAGGAGTGCCGGAGGATTCCTTTCGCACCACCCGAGCTCGTCCAGCATAATGTTCGCCTCGGCTGCTCAGAATAACCTCAACGATCGCGTCCTTGACCAGCGAAGACATGCAGTTGCACATAAACCCTCCTGCGCTCACGTTTTCGGTAGTAGTGATTTCCTCGAATGCTTTTCCCCTAGCGTCAGTGCCCCGCAATTTGAGGGCAAGTCGCATGCGGACACGCACGTGGGCGCGCTGCTCCGACCGCTTGCTCTGCAGTTCCATGGTGAGCCTGCGCCTGAGTTCATCGAGTTTGAGAGGCTTCTCAAAGTACGCAACGGCGCCAAGGTTTGCGCAGTGGTCCTTATATTTCGCCCCCGTCTCTCCCGTGATAACAACGATCGGAATCGTAGACGTGTAGCTCAGGGAGCGAAAGCTCTGGCATAGTTCGAATCCGGAGAACTTCGGCATCATGAGGTCCAAAAGAATCGCATCCGGCTTGTGTTCCAGAGCCAGCCCCAGAGCTTGTTCCGGGTCTTGTGTGTCGATAACCTCGTAGCCTTCGGACAAGCAGGCTCGCAGCAGATCGCACGACGCCTTATCATCGTCCACGATCAGGATTTTCTGCACGCGCATACCTCCACTTGAAACAACTTGCGCCGCCGATTGGAAACATTTGCCACTGGTCTGCTACGCCGCGCGAACTTCTCTGGTGGAGCAGGATGAGACCCGTTTTTTATCCCCTCGATGCTTTCGCTTTGCCCACAACTTGCGTAACGGTGTGAATCAAAGCTGCAGAATCGTTTTCGAGTAGTTTGTCGGACTTTTCCACGCAAGCTGCTGCACCCTCATTTAATAGTTCTTCCTTGGTTGGTTCTGAAAGTGCCGCGAGGACGATCACGGGAATGCTCTGTGTAATGGCATCCCTCTTCAGGGCTTTTAGTACGTCGAGGCCTGAGATTGTGGGTAGCACGAGGTCCAAGAGAATCAAGTCAGGTAGTGTCTCGCGCGCTGCACGTAGACCCGCCTCACCTTCGTTGGCGGTGTGGACGGTGTATCCCGCCCCGGTAAGCACTCTCTGAACTGCGACTCGCATGAATTTGCTGTCCTCGATAAGAAGTATTTCTCGATTCTTATCTAATAGCGATCTGACGGTACGAGCCAAGGCGTCGAAACTAAATGGTTTTTGCAGGAATTTTCCGAAGCCTATCGCTTCGCGGTCTAACGGGCGGTCTGTGTATCCGGACACAAGAACAACGGAAAGCGTTGGCCGCAGCTCCAATGCGGATTTGGCCAGTTCCAATCCTCCCATACCCGGCATCACGATGTCTGTGATTAGCACGTGAATCGGGCGATCATGGCTCTGGCAAATCTTCATCGCTTCTTTCGAATTGCCGGCCTCCAGCACGGTGTAACCCTTGGATTCCAAGTACACTCGGCATACGTTGCGAAGCGCGGCTTCATCCTCCACCAAGAGAATTGTCTCAGTCCCTGCGGATGGCGCATGGACTAGTTGGAGGCTCCCGTCGGAGTCCACAGCAGCATCGACACGGGGAAGATAAATCTTGAAAATGCTGCCTTTGTCCGGTTCACTGTAAACCCAGATGAATCCGTTGCTCTGCTTCACGATTCCGTAGACCGTCGCCAAACCCAACCCCGTGCCTTTTCCTGCTTCTTTGGTCGTATAGAACGGTTCGAAAATATGAACTTGAGTCTCGGCGTTCATGCCGGTGCCTGTATCGCTGACCGCCAACAAGACGTACTGCCCTGGCGTGACCTCGACGCCTTGGTAGTAAGAGGCGTCCAGTGCCACGTTACTCGTCGCGATGGTGAGACGCCCACCTTGTGGCATGGCATCCCTTGCGTTCACCGCCAAGTTCATGATGACCTGCTCAATCTGACCTCGATCAGCCCGCACTGTACCGACCTGAGGATCGAGCTCCAGCACTGTTTCAACATCTTCTCCCAGCAAACGTGGCAACATTTTCGCCAGGTCCTTCACTACGTAGCTAGGATCGAGGACAGTCGGTTCGAGCACTTGTTTCCGACTGAACGCCAACAGTTGGCGAGTCACCGTAGCGGCTTTGGAGCTGGCATCTTGGATGCGGGTGGCGTATTCAACTACCTTTTTAGGGTCAGCAGAGGATTCGTCCAGAAGCTGTGCGTACCCGCTGATAATCATGAGCAGGTTGTTGAAATCGTGGGCGACTCCGCCCGCTAATCGGCCAACGGCTTCCATCTTTTGGGCGTGTTCAAACTGCTTTTGGAGAGATCGATGTTCGGTAATGTCCTCAACAAAGACTTCGAACCCGCCCGGAAGCTCATCATCATCTGGCAGGCGCCGCCCACCGAGTCGCACTGTGATCATCTTCCCGTCTTTACGCTTCCACTTGGTCTCGTAACCAACCTTGGGATCTTCGGATGCATAATCACGAGCGAGTTGCTGCTCCGTCGGATTGGGATAAACGTCCGTACCCGTATTGAGGCCCAGCACCTCGTCTGGAGCTTGGTAACCAAGCATACCTGCGAAGGTTGAATTTGCCATGGCGATGCGACCATTCTGGTCAACGCGATACACGCCATAAGGTGCACTCTCAATGATTGAGCGATACCTCGATTCGGACCGCCTCAGAGCTTCCTCGGACTTCTTGCGCTGAGTAATATCGAAAAAGGTGACGACGCTGCCTACAACCCGACCATTGTGGCGTACGGGATAAGACCAGTACTCAGCGGGGAAACTCGTTCCGTCGGCGCGCCAAAGAACTTCGTCCGTCACATGCGTCCCCTTCCCCTGCCGGAAAGCTTGGAAAATCTTGCATTCCTCCACGGGATAGGCGCGCCCATCCGGCCGGGTGTGGTGCATCAGCGCATGCATGTTCTTTGCAAGTAGTTCCGAGTCGCGACTGTAGCCCAACAATCGAAGACACGCTGCATTGCAGAGTGTGCAAGCTCCATCAACATCAATGGAGTAGATCGCCTCCGCAGTGGAGTCGAGCAACAATTGCAACTGATCTTTGGCCTGCAGTTCCAAATTCAACTTGTGAATCTGGCCCTCTACGCGTTTCCTTTCGCTAATGTCGCGAATCGCGGCCGTAACCAGAATGCCCTCAGCAGTCTTTAAAGGACTAAGACTAATCTCGACGGGAAACTCGTGGCCATCCTTGCGAATAGCGTAGAGTTCCGGGCCTACCCCTAGCGCTCGTACGCGGGGATCACTCAAATATGCTGCCCTGTGGTCTAGATGTCGATCTTGAAAGCGGGCAGGAATCAGTCGCTCGACCGAATGACCAAGCAGATCCTCGCGGTCGTATCCGAACAATTTTTCTGTCTGAGAATTGATGAGGACGATTTCCCCAGCTTCATTGACGATGACCATCGCGTCTGGCGCCGCCTCAAGCAACTCACGGAATGGTTGGAGGATTTTGGTCTTCACAGCAAAATCTGACATACAACGAAGTTAGCGCCGCGCACGGTGATGATCCGCTTCTCGTTAGTAAAGACGGGCTTGACTTAGCGAAGATGAGCTCGCAGAGGGTAAAGACGGGCTCGACATTAGTAAGGATGAGTGTTACAGGTTCAGGGCTACTTCGGAATCGGAATCCCCATTTTCTCAGCCATCCTGACCAAGTCAGGTACGGAGTCCGCAGCCATTTTTCGCATCAGTTGGCTGCGATGGACCTTGACGGATGCTTCGCTTGTTCCGATGGCGTCGGCTATCTGTTTGCTCAGGAGGCCAGAAACGACCCAAGGCAGCACTTCTCGTTCACGAGGTGTCAGCGATTCGAAGCGCTCCCGCAACACCGCGATTTCAGCATCTCCTTGGCGCCTGGCGCGGTCCCGCTCCAGTGCCACCTGAATCGCATCCAGCAGATCCTGTTCACGAAATGGCTTGGTGAGAAACTCTACGGCCCCCGCCTTCATGGCTCGCACAGTCATAGGAATGTCGCCGTGCGCAGTTATAAAGATGATCGGGATATGAATGTTAGCCTCGGCCAACTCGTGCTGGAAGTCGAGCCCACTGATCCCTGGCAACCTGATGTCGAGGACGAGACAGCTGGGGGCGTCCGGACGCTTGCTTAACAGGAACTCCTGTGCGGACCCGAACAGCTCGACTTGCAAACCGACCGATCCGATGAGGCGCTTGATCGAACGACGAACCGAGGGATCGTCATCGACTACGAAAACGATGGGTGCGCGCTCGTTCATGCAACACCGTTCCCATTGATTGGCAGGGTGAATTGGAAGAGCGCACCAGAGGAACCAGTTACGGTCCACAAACGACCACCATGGGACTCGATGATGGAGCGGCTGATCGACAATCCCATTCCGATACCCTCCGGCTTGGTGGTGAAGAATGGTTCAAAGATACGGCCTGCCTGCTCCGGATCGAGTCCTTTTCCAGAATCCTGAACTTGGATCAGCACAGCATCCGAGTTCCTCATCGATTTTATGAGAAGCTCCCGTGGCCGGTCAGTGAGGGTACGCATCGCTTCAATGCTGTTGATGACTAGGTTAATCAAGACCTGCTGCAATTGCACATGGTCGCCGAGCACGCGTGGCAGATCAGCGGCAAGGTCGAGCCGTACGGAAACACGGCTTCGGGTCGCCTCATGGCGCACAAGAATGGCGACTTCCTGAATCACCTCATTGATGTCCAGTTCAACCCTATCAGGAGCGCCCTTCTGCAACAGCGCGCGAATTCGCGAAATAACGGCGCTGGCCCGGGTTCCGTCATTCAGAATCTCCGCGATTGCCTCCCTCAACTCCTCCAGGTTCGGCGCCCCACTTGCGACTTGGCGCAGTGCAAAGTTGCCGTTGTTGACGACCGCGGTTAGCGGTTGGTTGATCTCGTGGGCGATGGACGCGGTCAGTTCACCCATGGTTGCGATTCGCGCCACATGGGCTAATTCCAGTCTGGTTTCGGTCAGGGCCAGTTCCAAGCCCTGAGCGTCGAATCGCCGGTCCACGAGGGATGACAATACCGCCAAACCAAGGACTTGCAAGGTAGCGGCAGCGATTCCAAGCGTACCGAGGGACGAGATGCTCACTGCATGCGACTGGTCCACAGCTCGGGCTGCGGGAATAAAGGTCGCCGCAGCCATCCCGGTGTAGTGCATGGCTGAGATGGCCACGCCCATGACCAAGGCGCTTCCCAACTTCCGCCAAACACTGTTCTTGGGCTCATCCCGAAAGCAAAATTCAAGCCACAGCACGGCAAGAGAAAATACCACTGCAAGTACCACGGAAAGGGCTACCACGCGAAAGTCAAACCGGCATTCCGCAGGCAAACGCATTGCAGCCATGGCGATGTAGTGAAGGCCTGCAATGCCGCAGCCCATCACGACGCTGCCGATCAAGGCATAAGTGGGTCCCATTTTTTTTCGACTCACCACCACCAGCGCGAACGCAGAGCAAAGGATGCCCACTAGGAGCGAAAGCAGAACAGTAGGCCAGTCGTACTCCACGGGCACCGGCAAGCGGAAGGCGAGCATTCCGACGTAGTGCATGGCCCAGATGCCGATGCCCATCGCGGTGCTTCCGCCGATCAGCCAGACCAAACGTGCTCGGCCGCTCGTCGCTGTTACCCGTCCAGCAAGATCAAGACCCACGTACGACGCGGATGTCGCAATCAAAACCGAGAGAGCGACCAGCGGAAGGTCGTATGAGCTAGGTAACGCCGTGTTTGCAGAGATCATCACAGAGGATCTCCTCTGCCGGTTCGGGAGAGCCCGACAGTCGCCGCACAATCAGCACGTCTTCAAGACGACCAGCGTAAGATCGTCAGCCAACAGCCTTGTTCCCCGAAACTTGGTGATCGATCGGTAAATCGTCTCTACCAGTTCGTTAGCACTCTGTTCCGGGTATGCACTCACGATCTTAGCCAGCCGTGTCGCGGAGTATTGTTCTCCCGCTGAATTCTCAGCCTCGACCGCCCCGTCAGTGTACAGAACCAGAACGTCTCCGTGGCGTAGATCGATCGTGTCACTCTCGTAGTCCGAATTGGGAAGCACACCCAACAGCGGACCTCCTTTATCCAAAGTGTTTGGATCAGTACCAGCACGAAGCAGGAGCGGCGGATTGTGTCCCGCGTTTGTATATTCCAAGGAACGTGACTGGGCGCAGAGTTTCCCATAGAAGAGGGAAATGAATCGGTGTCCGCCTGTGACCTGGCAGACGACGTTGTTGAAAGTGTGCAAGAGATCACTCGTCCTCGGGAATCGCGGCGCGTCCAGGCGGAGGGCAACTTCAATGGAAGGCATCAGCAGACCAGCAGCCACTCCCTTTCCCGAAACATCAGCAATCACCACCGCAATTTCCCCGGCAGGCAGCTCAATGAATCCATAGTAGTCCCCCGCCACTGTCTTGGCAGGGTACATTCGCGCCGCGCAGTCAAATCCAGGTACCATGGGTACGGAACGGGGCAAGATGCTTTGTTGTACTTCTGCGGCCAAGTGAATTTCACTCGCAAGCTCGTCGCGTTCTCTTGCAGCCAGATCCGCTAGTCGTTGTCGCTGCGTGCCCAGCTGATTCACGACGACGACAACGAAGACATATCCAAGAAGGGTGGTCGCATCCTTGGTTAAGTGTCGGGTTCCAAGATCACGGATGGGGCCAACAAAGTCATGAAGAACCAGACAGACAATCGAAAGCGCAAGACTGATGCGAAGCGGATGGACTAGAGCGCTCAGAGCTAATGGCAGGAAATACAGAGGAGCGAGGGAAAACGAAGCCACGGATTTGTCCGCGAAGGCTACCGCAGAGATCCCCGCCACCACCACAATGGTGAGAACGAGAACGCTCATCCGCTCATCGATGTAGGGGCCTTCGGTCGTGACCCTGCGAAGAACGGTCGACCATCGGGAGGGCATCATAGCGTCAAGTGACCACCAGTTTGCAACACCTCATTCACGCCCGTCACCTTCAGAGAGACCCAATCCTTAGGCTTACAGAGACTAACGCTGATCTCAAATCGCTTCAATGGATTAGCCCAGGCAACACTTGATCTCAAGCGCTTAGCCCAGCGGCGGAATGTGTTCCTCTTGTTCCGATGCCTGTGGAAATCAGCTCGAAGTTGCAGGAGAAATTTGGGCTGTAATTGCAGGGGAAAGATGATTACCTATCGTATTATCAATAACTTGCAAAGGTGATGAACGCCCCAGTGATATTATGTTAAGACACTAAGAAAATCTGCTATCAAACAACTAAGATATTGCAACCTTTTCCGCTGCCCGTGCGTCTATTCACATCGAAAAAACCAGGTAGAGTACCCCGCCTGGAAACTCAAAAAAGGAATTTCTTAGCATGGAGGTATGAATATGAGGAACGTAAAACAATTCTTCTGGTTCTTCCTACTCCCGCTCTTGCTGGGGATTTCTGGCTCCGCGCTGGGGAGCGATGGAGGAACTACAACTGCGGCGAGTAAGGACGCCGTTCTTACTCAGCAACTACAGCAAGATTTCAGCAACCGCCTGGAGTTCCGCAACGTCACCGTCGCGGTTGACGATCGAGTCGCGCTGTTGCAAGGCTCGGTTGAGACCTATCGCGAAAAGATGGATGCCGAGCACCTAGCGCGCAAGCACCACGGAATTGAGGGCGTGCGCGATTTCATCGCGGTGCAACCGATTGTCCCGGTTTCGGATCAGGAACTGCGCGAGACCATTGCCAATCGGCTTCGCTATGACCGCATTGGCTACGGGATCACATTCAACAATTTCGAAGTAGACGTGAGAGATGGCGTCGTAACCGTCTCCGGCGAGGCCCGGAGCTACCCGGACAAGACTTCCGCCCTCGGCATTGTGGAGGACACTCCTGGCGTGCGTGACGTGAGGGACGAAATTAACGTCCTGCCACTCTCTGAATTTGATGACGAGTTGCGCGTACGCACGGCAATGGCGATCTACCATGATCCCGCGCTCCAGAAATATTCGCTGGATCCACAGGCTCCCATCCGCATTGTGGTTGAAAACGGAAATGTAAAGCTGTACGGGGTTGTGGATAGCGCGATGGACAAGCAGATTGCGGAGATGCGGGCGCGCGAGGTGATCGGGGTGTTCTCGGTCGAGAATCACCTGCTGGTAGCCAATCAATGAATCGAGGTTCGTGTACCTAATTTTCGTCAGCCTAATTGACGACCTAATTTCGGAGGATTGTATGAAGACCAAAAAAGCAATTCTGATGCTGGCAGTTCTGGTGGTTTTAGCAGTGGTCCCCGTTCTTAGTTTTGCGCAGGACACAGCTGCGCCGTCGTTCACGCCGGAGCAGCTCGACAAGCTGGTAGCGCGCATTGCGCTGTATCCGGATTCGCTCCTGGCTCAGGTTCTGACGGCATCGACCTATTGGGACCAGATTCCGGAGGCGGCAGCGTGGGCCGCTCAGCACAGCTATCTCAAAGGCGACGCGCTTGCGTCGGCCATCCAGGCTGACCATTTGCAGTGGGATCCCAGCGTGCTTGGGTTACTCCCGTTTCCATCGGTGCTCGACATGATGGCGCGGGACCAGGCCTGGACTGAACAGCTTGGCAATGCTGTGTTGAACCAGAGGCCCGACGTCATGGATGCCGTCCAACGCATGCGCCGTCAGGCCCGAGATTACGGCTATCTGGTGCCAAACACATATGTGAATGTCGTCGATTCGGGCGGGTATATCCAGGTCCTCCCCTTGAATCCGTGGGTGATTTACGTGCCCTGGTATGACCCATACGTCGTTTTTGCTCCGCCGCGGCCTGGCGTTGTCGTAGCAGCGGCCGTTCACTTCGGCCCTGCCATCACGATCGGCGCGACCTTTGGGACGTGGGGTTGGTGGATCGGTTCGGGATTCGTATGGCCCACTCATACCATCCTAATCGATCATCGCCCGTGGATGCGGGTCTGGGGAAACCGTGCTGGCTTTGTTCACCCCTATGCCCATCCATGGGTACGTCCGGCTGGACCTCGCGTCGAGATCCACCATCCGGGACGCTAACGACCGCGAGTGTGCCCACGCCGGACTGCCCGGCGTGGGCGGCACCGCCTGATACATAGCTTGAATTCACTCAATGAGAAAAGAGAGAAGGAGGAAACTGCCATGAATGTTCTGAAAAAGCTTTCGTTTATCGCAGTAATGCTGGCCGCCTTCGCTTCGCTTCCCGCGGCGGCTCAGAAGGTGGAAACCGACTACGATCATTCGGTCAATTTCTCACAGTTCCACACGTATTCCTGGGGCCATGTCCATTCATCGGATCCGTTCGCCGAGTCTCGGATTCACGAGGACGTGGATCGCATTCTCCAGGCGCGAGGTTGGGAGAAAGTGCCGGCTGGAGGCGATCTCACACTGACTGCGATTGCCGTGAAGAGGAATCGCGCGGAATACGACACGTTCTATGAGGGCCTTGGTCCAGGCTGGCGGTGGCATGGATGGGGCGGAATCGCCACAACTACGATCGAGACTGTCCCGGTCGGCACCCTTGTGGTCGACATCTATGAAACCGGCACGCACCATCTTGTGTGGCGCGGCATGGCTCATGACACGCTGAGCGACAATTCCAATACGAATGCGAAGAAGCTGGAAAAAGCGATCGATAAGATGTTCAGGAAATTCCCAGCTACCCTCTCTTAAGAGAGGGTAGCTGGCTCGAACCCGTTTGGTCCTTTGATTTTGTTACTCAAAGTGCTATGGTTGCGCTGCTTCCGAAGCATGAAACGCCACTACCCGCCACTTCTGTGATTCCCGAATGTACGTCTTTGTGAAGCGCCAGTCATCAGAGATTTCTTGTCCATTCATGGAGCGAGTTCGTTGCAAGCGCCCCGTCACTACCGCAGCATCGCCGTATACACGGACGTGTATGTCCGAAGTGCGATAGCTTAGGAATTTCATCCGACCAGAACGGGCAAATTTGAGAGCGTCGGATTCTGTGAGCACGGGCATTTTGGGAACGGCAATTTCCATATCATCTGCCCACAAGCCCGCCAAGGCATCTGCATCCCCGTGCTCGTGGGCTTCATTCCAGACGGTTTCCAGTCGTTCAAGCTCCCGAACATCCGCATCATGCGTTGACTGAGCGGTGCTGAAAGCAGTTCCCGCCATTGTAACTAGGAAAAGCATGACAAGAATGCGGTGAGAAATGGATTTCACTTCAGCAAACCTCCGCGCCACAAAAGGCTATCACCGCTGCACAGGGTTGCCAACGTCCGACTTTCTCCTAGTTGAGACGGCTGCCTTCTCCCTGATCGGCGGTGTTTGTGACTTCCAGTGAATCTCCCGTCCGATGTTCGGCTATTTGGAATCTCAAGAACTTGTGAACAGCCGCCAACGCCTCTGCGTCATCGAGGGCGCGGTTTCAAACGCGGTAACGACAGCGTAGAATTTGTGCCAATTCCACGGAGAGCGAAAAACCATGCGCCGGTACCATCACATCGGAATTCCCACTACTGAAGCGAAGCCGGGCGAGACCCACTTGAAACACCTGAAACTCTTTGTCGTCAGCCACGAGAAAAGCGAATTTGGCGTGGAGTGGATGCGTTTCGAAGCGGACGCGGCGGTCCCTGATCTCGTCCGGCAAATTCCGCACGTCGCGTTTGAAGTGGCTGATCTCGCCTCCGAGCTTGCTGGCCGCGAGATCCTGATTCCTCCCAACAGCCCATCCGACGGCGTCCGCGTCGCGTTCATCGTCGAAAACGGCGCGCCCATCGAACTGCTCGAATTCACCGACCCCAACCATCCTGGCCGCCGCCAGCAGAGCAAGATGCTGATATAAACACCCTCCATCCAAAGCATCTCTCAGGGCGAAGGTGAGCACTTGACACCTTTCAAGCGTGGCCAGCTAACGAGCTGAGTTCCCTCAAGCAAGCCTTTCCCAACCCCCGCCTCCAAGCCAACCTGACTCCCCGTTTGTCGGCAACCCTTCCCTTACCGAGTTGGGGAAGAGTTGCCCGTCATCCGCCTGAAGAAGTCTCACCTTCCTGTCAAACCCACGCGGCAATCGCTCCGACAGTAGAAGGCAAACACGTCTCGGGAGTAGGATGCTCTCGGATCGCGATGCGCCCTAAGCCGATCATCGCCGGGCTCCTGTTGGCGGCTGTCGCCGTTGTCTTTCTAGGGTTAGTGCTATGGTTGTCGGGCGATTGGCGCTGGGTGGAGGGCTGGATCTTCGTTGTCTGGTGGGTATCCTTCTTTGCCTTCAATCTCTTGTGGCTTCGCTCCAGGGACCCTGCGCTGTTGACCGAGCGCATGCGCATGCCCGGCAGCGGCGGTGAATCGCGCTCCGATTTGGCTATCCTCATCGGGATAAAAGTATGTGGCGTGGCTTGGATCGTTGTGCCGGCGCTGGATGTGCGTTTCGGTTGGACACCCCGTCTGCCGCTGTGGTGCGAAATATGCGGAGGCATTCTGCTCCTCGGGGGTAGTTTTCCCTTCTTCCGCGCGTTCACCGATAACACCTTTGCGTCGCAGCTGGTGCGTATTCAGACCGAGCGCGGCCAGCATGTCACCTGACATATGCACAGAAGTGGGCCTTGTCTGAGGCTGTCTGCTGAACTCTGGCCCTCATCGTTTCTGCTAGTTCGCGTCTGGAATGTCGGCTGAGTTTCTTCTTCTCTCGACTTCTATGCTCCCTTCGCGGTAAGTGTCTGTGCCTTCTGGGTTGGTCGTGCATAGAATTTTATGCATTTAAGTCAGCCGGACAGGGGCGTGGCGAGCGCCGGCAAGAAACCTGACGGCCCCGTCGCGATCTCACGAAGTCGTTTCATCAACCGCTGAAACAATCCTCGCTCCGCATATTGGTCGCTATAGCGGATCCCCACCCGCCCGGAGTGCTTCCAGATCTTGGCGGCCACAAACAGAAAACGCAAACGCGCCGTAGCCAAGCGGGTATGATCCAGTTCGTCCACCCGCACTCCCTCTTCCCGCTGGAACAGCAGCAACCAGCAGTTCAAGTTGTAGGCCAGCATCACCAGCTGAAAATGTACGCAGTTGGTGGCCCAGCGCGCGGAAGGATGCGCCGCCAATCCGGCATCGTTATTGGCTTCCTTGATCAGGTTCTCCGCCCCAGCCCGCTGACGGTAGAACCAAACCAGCAGATCAATGGCCCGGTCCATGTCCGTCACAAACACCCGGTAGGTATACTCCGGGGTGTCGAAGAGTTGATACTGCTCGCGCTCTTGGGGGCTCTTCTCCTTCTTCTGATAGCGCAAGGCGACAAAGCGGTACGCCTGACCCCAACCTTCGGGCTGATACCAGAATTCGCACTGCTCGTCGGCGTCGGTCTTGCGGGAGCGCTTCCAGTCAGCGGTTTGCAGTCGTTCCAGCAGACGCGAGGTCTTGCGGGCCACGATGATGAAGTGCGCCTTGGTTTTTTCGTAGGCTTGGACTGCCTCCCAGCAATAGAACCCGGAATCGGCCCGCGCGAAGATCGTCTGAATGCATTGGGGCAAGGCCGCGCAGACACTCTGCAGATGGCGTGCGATCTGCTTCCCATCGGGCCGATCGCCATTGCGCAATTCTCCCCAAACGTATTCGTGGGTTTCGGCCATAAAGGTGAGAATAGGCTGAAAGCTTTTCTTGCCTTTGTTTTTCGGGTTATAACTCTTGCGGGCCCCCATCTGCCGGCCATAGAGCGTGTGCACGGTGGTGTCGGTGTCCAGGGTGATCGACTTCAGCCCTATATTGGCGGCTGCCCACACCCGTTCGCGCAGGATGCGCTGCAGCTGCAACAGTTGCCCCGCTAGGTTCAGATTCAGCGAGGCTAGAAACCGCCAGAACACGCTCTGCCCCGGTAGCCCGTTCACTTTCAGGATCCCGGCCAGCATCGGGTCCTGGGCCACAAAACGGATGTGATTGAGGCGGGCAAACCCCACGTAGATGGACAACACCATCCCCAGCAGAAATTGATAGATGGTCATGACACGCGGGATTCGCGTTATGGTCAGGGTTTCTTCGACCAGCTTTTGCAAACCCAGCCTCTCTAACATCGTGGCCACCGGGAACAGGCCGCCGTAGGGAGTCAGATTCTTACCCTCGAAGTCAAAGTGGGTGGAAGCAGCAATTTTATTGGGTTCCGCGATATCTGCTGGGGAGCCTTGATTGCCGCGGGGTTTGTCGCTATGCTTTTTCTTGTTCTTCACCTTTTGGGTGACCTCCTGGAAATCAGCTCGCGAAGCGTCTACTTCGCGGCTTCTCTGTTTTACAACAGGATTTCCAGGGTCCCCAAGGTGTTTGCCGCCTCAGCATTTCTCCATCAGCTCAAATGCCGTGCATAGGTCAAGTGTCATTTGACACGGGCGTCTACGGCTTTGTTCGCCACCCGATGTATCTTGGCGCAAGTCTAGTGTTTCTTGGTGGCGCGTTGCTGCTCGGCTCCATTTCCGGCCTTCTCTTGGGCCTCGCCATGCTCGGGATCCTCGTGGTGCGCATCTTTGGCGAGGAGAAGCTGCTGGCACGCGATCTGGAAGGCTACAAGGAATATCTCCAGAAGGTGCGTTACCGGTTGGTACCACACGTCTGGTGAAATCACTCGTCAACGCATTTCCGCTCTTGATCGGACAGGTGTTGTCGGCATCCGACTCACTGGGCGGTTAGTCGGCAAACCTTCCCTTAAGAGATTAGGGAAGAGTTGCCCGTGACTCGGGCGGAATCCCGAGAACACGCTATGATCCGTTGCGAACTAGGTCACTTCTGCGGATAGGCGAATGACCATCCGATGCACGCCGCGAACGCCAGGTGTGCAACTGTTTTGATACTTTCTTGACTTCATTGGGGTCGCGACCCAAAATAGGTCGCACGGATTTTTAACTTGTCGGCGTATTCATTCCAGAGGGCCTATTTAACAACCAAGGAGACCAGCATGAAGCGAATCACATTCATTTGCATGGTGCTGCTTGGGGGCGTGTGCGCCGCATTCGTGCCAACAGCGGTTGCCCAACATGAGCATCCCGCAGGCGACCCGAGCAAACTCGGCAAGGTGAGTTTCCCCGTTTCCTGCGAACCATCGGTTCAGCCGCAATTCAGCAGCGCCGTAGCGATGCTCCATTCTTTTTGGTACGAGAAGGCTAGCGACACTTTCGCTGCTATTGCACAGAAAGACCCCACGTGCGGCATGGCCTACTGGGGAATCGCCATGACGTACTACCATCAGGTCTGGCAAGCGCCCGGCCCGGCTGATCTGAAAGCGGGCGCGGCGGCTGCGGAAAAAGCAAAGTTAGCCGGTGCCAAGACACAGCGCGAACGCGACTATATTGCGGCGATCGAGACGTTCTACAAGGACGCCGACCAACTCGACTACCGCACTCGCGCCTTGGCTTACGAAAAGGCCATGGACCAGCTGCAAGCGCGCTACCCTGACGACCATGAGGCCGCGATTTTTTATGCGCTGGCACTGCTCGCCACCGCGCCGCCAACCGACAAAACGTATGTGAATCAGAAAAAGGCTGGCGCGATCCTTGAGCCACTATTTGCAGAACAACCAGAACACCCCGGCATAGCTCACTACATCATTCACGCCTACGATTATCCACCGCTGGCTGACAGGGCTTTGGACGCAGCGCGACGTTACGCCCAGATTGCGCCAGACTCACCGCACGCGCTCCACATGCCGTCCCACATCTTCACCCGGCTCGGCTTATGGCAGGAGTCCATTGACTCCAACCTCGTTTCGGCAGCCTCGGCCCAGAAAAACAATGCGCCCGGCAACGAGCTGCACGCGAAGGATTACCTGATCTACGCGTACCTACAAGGGGGCCAGGATCGCGAGGCGAAAAGAGCACTGGATGCGCCACCACCGGGCCGTCCTGACGATCCGCAATATATGAACTGGCTGTACGCCATGGGCGCTTCGCCTGCGCGCTACGCTGTGGAGCGGCATCGCTGGGCAGAAGCCGCCGCGCTCCTTATACCGCCGAATACTTTTCCCGGCGGAAGGGCTGCGTGGACGGAAGCGAACCTGCATTTCGCGCGAGCCCTCGGCGCCTCTCATACGGGGCAAATCGATGTTGCCGAAAAAGAGGTACAGCAGCTCGCATCCCTGCGTGACACGCTTACGCAAGTCAACGACAGCTATTGGGCTGACCAAGTGGATATCGAACGCCAGACCGCCACCGCATGGATCACGCTGGCCAAGGGCAATCCCGAAAACGCTCTCACCCAGATGCGTTTTGCCGCTGAGCATGAGGACCGGACCGACAAGAACAACGTCACCCCAGGAGTCATCCTGCCAGCTCGCGAACTGCTTGGGGAGATGTTGCTGGACTTGAAACAGCCGGCGCAAGCGATGACGGAGTTCGAAGCCACGCTACGCACGGCCCCAAATCGTTTCAATGCGCTGGCCGGCGCCGCGCGTGCGGCCAAGCTCTCGGGCGATCAAGAAAAGGCGAAAACATACTATGCCCAGCTCCTGGCCGTCTGCCAGCATGCCGACGGAGACCGGCCCGAACTTCAAGACGCACGCTCGCTATTGGCACAGAAATGAGCTGGTGCTCGCGTAGCCGCAGGTCAACGAACTGGCAAGCCAAGACGACCTGAACGGGGCTTGGCCAGAGTTATGGAAGTATCGTCGGCAACCCTTCCCTTGGGATTACTTCCCACTTACCCGTCATCCTCCCGCCGACGTGCTCTCCATGCGGTTCATGCGACTTTTCCTTTCCGAGCGACAGATTCACTCTTGGCTCGCATTGATTTGACGAGGTCGGCCGAAGATGCTCCTTCGAGCGACAATCCGTAGCCAACTTCTCGCACGATGCGCTCCTTCAACGGTTGAATGAAGTGGATGCGTGTGTTTCGTCGGGTCACCTCCGGAGCCTTCAGGTACAGTTCGGCCAATTCCCGCGCCCGACTGAGCGCCTTACCGTTCGGCACAACCTCGGCAACCACTCCCCATTCGCGTGCAGTACGCGCTGGCAGCGGCTGCGGGTTCAGCAGGAACGCCTCCGCTCGTCCCGCTCCCGCGCGATAACTCCAGGTGGTAAAGATTCCGTCGCCGGGCGCAACCCCCGCGCCGAAGTGGGCCACATCCTGGAAGGTCGCACCCTCCCCTGCCACAATTACACTTGCAAGTAGCGCATAGTCTGAGTGCACATGGGCACGTCCCTCGATAGCCGCGATGACCGGAACGCGTATGTTGGCTATGTTTTCCAAAGCCTGAACGCCTTCGTCGTGAACCTGGCTCCAAACGCCGGGATCGGCGACATCGCCGAAAGAGGACCAATCGACATCAGTAATGAACTCCCCACCTGCACCCGTGAGGATTACGATCTTGTTCGCTCGATCTTGCGAAATCCGGTAGAACGCATCGACAAGTTCCGTGTGAGCTTGCGCGGACATAATAAACGGCCCGCCGTTAATGTGGAACTCAACAACGAGCACACCTTTGTCGTCTCGGGTCAGCTTTAGGTTGTGATAAGCAGTGAAGTAGTCACTTTGAAGTTGCATCGTACTCTCCTCTCTGATTTGGTTGCTCCGCTGCGGGCGGATGCTAGTGATTAGAATCCGCAACCTGCCTGAGAGTTGCAGGACGGATGGTCCGTTCACCACTGTTCTTGACCCGATTCCCCCCTCGGCCCTGTAGAAATTTCGATTCATGCTCCTTGCGCCATGTGCGTTTTGAAACGGCGTGGCAAGACTCAATTTCGCATCCTGAGCGAATCGTCGGCAAACAGGAAGTGATAGATCGAGCCACGACCTCGCGGGCCACCAGATCAACTGCGAGATCGGGAGACGGGTTTCGAAGCACGCTCACCCTTTCAGGCATTCGCGAACCGTGGCCTTGACCGATGGGAGGGGCGGATGTCAAACTGTTGCTGGCAGGATTGAGGGAAGGCGCTTCGGCGCGGTTTCCTCTTCTGCGCGCGTTCGCCGTACAATAAACGTACAATGGAAGCGGGATTGTGGGGTATTTGGGCCTTTGGGCCGAATGTAAAATCAATAAGTTGCGTGTTATCAATGCGATAGAGTAGTTCAAATCCCCCCTTCCGCACCAAAACCCTCCAGCGCATAACTTCTGTTTTGGCTCAGCGTGAAATGGAGAAGGGGCGTTCTCCGTTAGTGTAGATTCCGCCCCTTCGGGGCGGGGATTTTCAAGGCATGGGGGTCTATCGTCCGATGACTCGTTCTTCGCAATGCACAGCGCGAGAGAATTGGCTCCCGCGCTGCTGAACATCGGCTCGATGAGCCCCACCGGGTTATCCCTCAGCATGGTTGCCTCCCGGCAGAGCCCGCTTTCGTTTCACCCGGCGAGGTCATTGTAGCTGCGTAGCTGCGGTTGAAGAGTGTGCAAATCTCAAAGACGCCGTCTGCTGCCGGCGAAGTTGCCGTAGTCTACGCGCCTCCTCTAACTTACGATCGCGAGCCGCGTGGATCTCGGCCTGTCGTCCGGCGAGCCGATCCTGCGGCGTCACATCGCCGATCGCGCTGTGCAATCGCACCATGTTGTAATGATCCACGTAGATTTGAATCAAGCGGCGCGCATCGTCCAGCGTCAGCGGGGTCCAGGGCCGGATGCATTCGCGTTTGAGCGACTTATGCCAGCGTTCGATCTTCCCGTTCGACTGCGGGTAAAACGGCGAGGTGCGCACGTGCGCCATCCCCGAGATGCGAATGAACTCCTTGAAGTCCCGCGCGATGAACTGCGGTCCGTTGTCGGAAATGATCCGTGGTCTGGCCTCCGGGTACTTCTCTTGGCTCGTTCCAGAATCATCTCGATATCCGCTTCCTTCATCGACTCCCGCAGATCCCAATGCACCAGAAAACGACTGCATCCATCCAGCACGCTGCATAAGTAATAGAACGTGCCCGACAGGTTGATATAGGAAACATCGACATGCCAGTGCTGGTGCGGCTCGAGCGGCTGCTCGAAGCCGGTGCCCTTGCGCGACGCCTTACCTTTCCAGCGCGACAGCAGTCCCGCTTGTTTCAACACTCGCCATACGCTCGCCGGACTGACCGCTACCACGTCTGCATCCAGCATCATGAACGTTAGCCGACGATAGCCCTCCAACGGATTCTTCCGATGGAAGCTGATTATGGCTTTTTTCTCCCACGGCTCCAACCAGAAATCTCGGGGCACCCAACCGTTGTGCTCATTCACTCGTCCATAGCGCTGCCGCCAGTTGTAAAACTTGCTCACGGTAACGCCCAGCCACGAAATAAATCGGCCGGCGCTGATCTCGGTCTTCTCCGACCAGCGCCGGACGAAATCCACCACCTGATCCCGCACATCGTGCGGTACCCAGGTCTCGGTCAGACTTCCCCAAGGCTTTTTTTTAATGCGATGTGCTCCGCCATCAGCTCGGCCAGGACCTCGTCCTTGGTCTGCACCTTCTTCTCCAAGAACTCAATCCGTTTCTGTTTCTCCTCCGCCTGGCGGCGAGGACGTTCCGGTGCCTGGAAAACGGCTGCTCCGTTTTCGAAGAACTCTTTTTGCCAGCGGTAGAACACCGTCGGCTGCAGGCCCAGTTCTTCACACAGATCGGAAACCGGGACCTTGTCTAAAAGATGGCGCCGTAGGATGGCCACCTTCTCCTCAGCAGTGTAATGCTTGCGCTCTTTTCTCATACGTTCGCTCCGTTATCTTAACGGACGAACGCTTCCTCCATTTCCAGCTGAGGCGGGACACTTCCGCTTGGCCCGTTATTCAGGATGCTGAAGCGTTCTCAAAATCGGCAACGCGAAGGCACCTCTATCCAATTGTTCAGAGCACCCGCGACCCAACCCGTACAACTGCCAACGTTGCATCGTCGGTTTGGTGTCCCTGGGAGAAGCCATCCGTAGTATTGAAGATTAAATTGACGAGATCTCCGGCGTCTTGAGAGCATTGCGCTCCGCAGGCGGAGCGCCGGAAAGCGGCAGCCAGATACCTGCGGAAATCGACAAAGTGAGTGCGGGCTACCTGCAGACAATGGGGATCCGGTTACTGCAGGGACGATGGTTGAACGAAGAAGACATGAACGACTCCAGCGACGCCGCTATCGTGAGTGACCTCGTTGCGAAACGTCTCTGGCCGGGCGAGAGTGCGATCGGCAGGCCGGTCTGCGTCTTTTGCTCTCCCGAAAAACCGAATAACTGGAAGCGGGTCGTCGGTGTGGTATCCAGCAGTCACCATGCGTCGATGGATGGGCCGCCGCAACAGGCAAGTGTCGTGTCTACCTTGCCGCCGGGGCCTTACAAAAAGCCGTATTTCTGGTGTTGCGAAGCGACCAAGCGACCGGCCTGACATCGATATCCAAAAAGCCATCCGCCAGGTCATTGTGCCGGCGTCGATCCAAACCAGCCGGTCTTCTTCAGCGCCACGATGCAAACCCTCATCGATGACTCCCTCGCCGACCGCCGGTTCGTTATGCTCCTCCTGGCACTTACCGGCTGCCTTGCACTTACAATGGCTGCCGCCGGCGTTTACGGGGCAGCCATGTACGTCACCTCGCGCCGGACACAGGAAATTGGGATTCGTATTGCCTTGGGAGCCACGCGCGGCAGCGTTGAGGCATTGGTCTTTCGCCAGGGCTTCGTCACAGCTATGATTGGGCTGGCGTCTGGGCTCGGAATAACGCTCGTTCTGATGAGGATTCTGCGCGGGATGCTCCCGGGGCTCGAATCTGGAAAGTCCGGCGGCGTCTGGATCGAGGTCGCACTGGTCGCTCTCACTGCGGCGGTCGGCTGTTGGCTTCCAGCTCGGCGCGCAGCGAAGATCGACCCGATGCTGGCCCTCCGACAGGAATGACTCGCGGTAGGCTCAGAATCGCAGCTTCTCAAGCATCCGATTTTCTGGTAGTTCAAGGTTTGACTGTCGCGAACAGGGCAAAGCACTCATTGACGCGTTCTGGGCATGTTGTCGGCAAACGTTCCACAGCCGCACCCCCAGCTCAAGGATTCGGCTAGATGCCAATGCGATCATTGACGGCTGATCGAATGCGCTGTTTGCAGCCAAGGTAACGTTCGGTCGTTTGCACCAAAACGTGCCCCAGGAGAAACTGGATCTGCTCTAACTCTCCTCTCGATGCGTGGCAGAGCCGAGCACAGGTCCGTCGCAGATCGTGCGGCGCCAACTTCGCCACTCCGATGCGTCTGGCGGATTCCTTCACAATGTGCCAAACCGCCTTCACCGTCATCCCATCTCCCCATGGCCTGCCTACTTTGTTGACCCGACGGAACAGTCTACCTCGATCAATGCCGGCCGCGGCGAGCGTTGCGGAGCCGGTACCACGCGTTGAGTGGCCAGGCAGCTGTTGACTCGGCCATAAGTCAGGAATTATCGTTGGTTTTCGGCGCACGGGGCGCATCCAGTCCGCGGAAAGGGCCAAGCCCACCCTGCAGGAATTGCACGGCTACAATCTGTCAAATCTTCTTTCTGCCTGCGGTGCGGACACAGGCCACGAACGGAAAGGAGATTTCCATGTCAAGGCAACTCCCGCCGAATCCCAGCCTCGAACAACTCAAGAAACAAGCCAAGTCCCTGTTGAAGCGTCAGCAGGCCGCGGACTCCGAGGCTTTGACTCGCATTCGCGAGAACCATCCGCGCTGGAGAAACCTGTCGGAAGAACAGGTCGCCGCTTCGCCGTTCGCGCTTGCGGATGCGCAGCTGGTGATTGCGAGCGAATATGGATTCGCGTCCTGGTCCAAGCTGCAGTCTCATGTCAAGACGCTTGAAGCAGCCAGCTGGACTGCGGAGGCGGTCGCGTCTCTGCGCGATGCCGCTGGAAGAGGTGACCTCGCACGACTCAATGCGCTGCTTGATGCGCATCCGGAATTCATTGACGAGCGCGGCGGCGAGGGCGTGAGAACGCCGCTGCACCACGCCGTCTTCGGCAACAGCGAAGCGGCAGTCAAGCTGCTGCTCGAGCGCGGCGCCAATCCCAACATCCGCTGCGAAGGTGACAACGCGTATCCGCTCCATTTCGCCGTGGAGAAGCATCGCCTCCCCATCATTCGTCTCCTGGTGGAACATGGGGCCGATACGATCGGCGAAGGCGACTACCATGAACTGGGCGTGATCGGGTGGGCGACGGCGTGGGATTACATCCAGCCCAATCCCGAGATCGTTGCGTATCTGCTGGCGCACGGCGCGAGACACAATATCTTTTCCGCGGTCGCTATGGGCGAAGCAGAGGTGATTCGTGAGCTGGTCGCGCGCACGCCGAACGATCTCGAGCGGCGGATGAACGGAACGAGGATGCGCCGCATGCCGCTGCATCTCGCCGTCATCAAGAATCAACCCGCGTCGGTGACGACGCTGCTCGACCTCGGTGCTAACACGGAGTCGCTCGACGAAGCCGGCTTTTCTACGCTCGATCTGGCGGCGCTCGACGGCAGGCACGACCTGGCACAGGCGCTGCTGGAGCGCGGAGCGAAGGTGCGGCTGCCGGCCGCAGTGGCTCTGCATCGAACCGCGGACGTCGAAAGACTGCTGCGTAGAGATCCCGGTACACTGAAGCCCGGCGGACGATGGGGCAATTTGATCCTTCGCGCCAGCGAACGCGCGCCCGGGCGATGTGATCGAGACGCTGATCCGCAATGGAGCGTCGGTTAATGTACACGACGATCCGAAGACCTCGATCGACTCGACGAGCGGATACACACCGCTGCATGCGGCGGCGTGGTACGGGAACGTGAGCGCGATTGATGTGTTGATGAAGCACGGCGCTGATGTCCGCGCGCGCGAAGAGAAGTATCATGGCACGCCGGCCGGATGGGCCGACTACGCCGGTCACAAAGAAGCCCGCGACCTGATTCTGCGCGGGCCGATCGACATCATCGAGGCGATCCAATACGACATGGCGCAACGCGTCAAAGCCGTCCTGGAAGAAGACCCCGCAGCGTTGAACCGGGCTTTCCGCGACTACGGGCTGTTTCCCTGGGACGCTGAAGCATGGCACACTCCGCTGGCCTACGCCGTTACGCGCGGTCGTGAAGAGATCGTACGACTGCTGATCGAGCGCGGCGCGGTTGAGGCGTTACGGTCGCCCGAAGGCGAGACACTGAGCGAGATCGCGCAAAAGGCAGGCCATCGAGAGATCGCATTGATTCTCGACGGAGCAGCGGGAAGGGACGAAGCCCGAAGCTAGATAAACTGCCAATCTACCCGTTGAGGATCGGATTTGTAGTGCGAAGTCTGATTCTCAGTATGCCAACGATCAAGCGCTCATTGACGGGTTCTGAGCGTGTAGTCGGCAAACCTTACCCTACGGGATTACGGAAGGTTGCCGGTCATCGGGAAACAATCACCGCGTTGGAATCAGAAGCTGTGTGGACAGGATTTGCCGAAACGGGGGTTGCTAACGCCGTGTTGCGAGTCGCGTCTAAACTAGGCCGTCATCATCAAGGGTGGCACGGTACTCGAACCGAAGACATTCGAATTCGCGTATACCAGGAATCGGTGAACAAACTGATAGATCGCTCCCTTGCGAGTTCGTTCCATCTGGCAGCAATTCTGCTATTGGCGAACGCGATCGGCGCGAACGCACAAGCACCGACAGCGCAAATCGATCGAGTTTTGTTTGTCCCGCTTGGTGGTATCGATCAGTGGGTCAGCATTCGCGGCGAGGACCGCGCGAACCCCGTGCTGCTCGTCGTGCACGGAGGCCCGGGCGAAGCGCAATGGCCGCAAGCCGAAATCTACTGGACATGGGAGAGATCCTTCACCGTGGTTCAATGGGACCAGCGCGGTGCCGGCCAGACTTTCGGGCGCTACGGCACAAAGACGCCCGATGTCACGCTCGACCGCATCTCCAAGGACGGCGTTGAGCTCGCCGAATATCTGTGCCGCGATCTCGGCAAAAAGAAGATCATCGTCCTCGGCCACTCCTGGGGATCTATCGTCGCCACCCGCATGGTGCAGATGCGCCCTGAACTCTTCGCAGCCTATGTTGGCACCGGCCAGGTAACAAGCTGGGCCACCATGGTCAAAACGCAATACGACCTGGTGCTGGCCAAAGCGCGCAAGGATGGCGATCAGGCCACAATCAAAGAAGTCGAAGCCAACCGGCCCGACCCGGCCAACGCCCAGCAGTACTTCACCTTCAGCAGCAAATACCATGTGTGCTCGCTTTGGCCGGCGTCGGACCGTGAATGGCTGCAGCACCTTCGCAGCCAAGCGGCCGAATTGAAGGCCAGGGAGCCTGAACAGTTCAAGAATCTTGAAGACGGAATGGAGTTCACCGGCGAACACGTCCTTCCGGACCAACTTGCCACCAATCTGCCCAAGGCCGCCGGCGATATCGACACGGCCTACTTCATCATTCAGGGCCAGGATGACATCGTCACACCAACCCAGGCCGCGGTTGAGTATTTCAGGTGCATCAAGTCGCCCAAGAAAGAATTGATCCTGATCCCCAACGCCGGCCACTTCGCCTTCATGACCGCCTCCGATAGATTCCTGGAAGCGCTCACCTCCAAAGTCCGCCCGGTCGCAATTGCCCGCGGCGCATGAAGGCGGCGAGAGGACTTCTGTCAGCGATCGCAGCATCAGTTGACGAAGTTTCGCCATTTCATTCACATACCGAGCAACGGCCAGTCACTTGGCTGATCGTCGGCAAACGTTACCTTACAAGATTAGGGAAGAGTTGCCCGTGACTCGGGAGCAAAACGGAGAAGGGTTGAGCTTGTACGAAGCTCAATGAGTACATTGGCGATTTTGAGTCAACCGAGGAAGCGTTCTGTTGTCCAGATTTCAGAGTCACGACCTGGGCACTTTGCATCGATCCGCCGTTTGCCAAATTGATTCGGGGTAGCTGGTTTGCTAAGGTCGTCGTCATGTCCGAGAGATCCACCGAGCAGATACGCGAATTGCTCGACTCCCTTTATCGCGTGGATTCGGGACGAATCCTGGCAACTCTGATCCGCTTGCTCGGTGATTTTGATCTTGCCGAGGAGGCGATGCACGAAGCCTTTGCGGCTGCGCTGAGCCTGTGGCCGAGGAGTGGAGTACCCGGCAACCCGCGACCATGGTTGATTTCGACGGCCCGATTCAAAGCCATTGATACTCTGCGTCGACGGGCAAGATTTGATGCGTCGCAAGACGAGCTCGTGCGATATTTCGAAGCGCAATGGAGTTCGGCGGAAAGGTCCAATAAAGAGGTCAGCCTTGAGGATGATCGGCTTGAGGATGATCGGCTGCGCCTGATTTTTACCTGCTGTCATCCATCTCTGGCGCCGGAAGCGCACGTTGCGCTCACCTTGCGTGAGGTGTGCGGGCTGACAACCGAGGAGATCGCAAAGGCCTTCCTCATCACTCCGCGTACCCTGGCGCAGCGCATTGTGCGCGCCAAGGCAAAGATTCGAGAGACACCGATTCCGTACGAGGTGCCGACGCCGCAGGAATTGCCGGAGCGGCTGGGCGCGGTGCTTCAGGTCATCTATCTCGTCTTTAACGAGGGTTATTCGGCTGCGGCCGGTGCGGAGGTAACGCGGGCCGAGCTAACCGGCGAGGCGATTCGACTGGGCCGGTTGCTGACCGAACTCTGGCCAGAGCCGGAAGTCCTGGGTCCGGAAGTCATGGGCCTGCTTTCCCTGATGTTGCTGCAGGAATCCCGTCACGCCGCGAGAACCTCTCCGACCGGAGAGCTGATTTTGCTGGAGAATCAAGACCGCTCGCTCTGGAACCGGGAGCAGATCGCGGAAGGAGTGGCATTGCTGGAGAAAGCCCTGGGTACCTGGAAGTCCCGCCGCTTCGGTCCTACACGCTGCAGGCTGCGATTGCGGCTGTTCATGCGGAGGCGGAATCGGTCGCTCGGACCGACTGGCGGCAGATTGTTGCGCTTTACGACCAATTGGTACGAATTCTGCCTTCGCCAGTTGTGCAGCTCAATCGTGCCGTGGCAATTGCAATGCGCGATGGTCCAGAGGCCGGTCTGACGCATATCGACGCGGTGTTGGAACATGGCGAATTGGCCAATTATTACCTGGCGCATTCCGCCCGTGCCGATATGTGCCGCAGGCTCGGCAGGACAGCCGAGGCTCGTGCTTCTTATGAAAAGGCGCTGGCGCTGACCCAACAGGAACCAGAGCGGCAATTCCTGCAAGAGCGGATTCGGCAGTTGAAATAAAAAAATGGAGTAGCTGTCGATTTTCGGTCCCCCGAACGACTATCTGGTAACAGAACGATTTTTCAGACAGTTCTAAAGCGCGTAAGAAGCAAAATTTCTTGGACGATTTGTCGAATTCCGGTCGGCCGTTCGACTATATCGTGAAGGCAGGGCAACCGGCCCGCCCCGGATCGTTACAGGAAAAGACCGTTACAGGAGAATGGAGAAATCATGCCGCAATATTTGGTTGCTATTCAGCACCCCGACAACTACGACCCCTCTCTCGAGGGCGAGGCGATGATCCACGATATCCACAAGCTCAACGAAGAGATGGACGCTGCCGGTGCCAGGGTCTTCGCTGGCGGCCTCAGCGCGCCCAGCAACGCGAAGTCGCTGCGGGCGCAACCCGGTGGCAAGGTTCTCATCACCGACGGGCCGTATCTTGAGACCAAGGAGCACATAGGCGGTTTTTGGATACTGGAAGCCGCTGACATGGACGAGGCACTGGCGTGGGGCCGCAAGGCTGTCATCGCCTGCCGGACGCCGGTCGAGGTGCGCGCGTTCGAGCGGGTCAGGCCCGACTGACGAAAGCAACGGAACAGCATGGACGCGGCGCGCGCTGGTGCGGGGTTGTCGTGTCCCGTCGCCTGCCGCGGGGTTCGCTCCATGACGGCCTCCACCACCTTTCTAAGGCTGCGCGGATATCATTCTCCCGCAATCAGCCGGCGGTCACGGATAGCCCATTCTCAAGAGGGAAAACAATGCGTAAAAAGAAGGTTGGCGCAATCGCAATCAAGAGCTTCGCACTGCTTGTCGTGCTCGGTACGGCGTACCAAGCGATGGCACAGGATGCCACGACACCTTATCCGAACATGGCCCCGATCGACCAATACCTCATGGCGGATCAGGGTGCGGAAATAGCCCTGGCGCGAAGTGCAGCACCGGAGTCCATTTCACGCGATGCAGAGGTCCTGGTTCTTGGACGTCATGGCTTCGAAACGGCGGTCAAAGGCAAAAACGGTTTCGTGTGCATCGTGGGACGGGGGTGGACATCCGCTCCGGATGCTGAGTTTTGGAATCCGAAGGTGCGCGTCCCCATGTGTGTGAATGCGGCAGCCGCGCGTTCCTACTTTCTGCGCATCACCAAGATCACCGAGCTGGCTTTGGCGGGACACACGCTAGCTCAGGTTAACGAGACCATCGCCGCCGCCGTCGACAAAAAAGAACTGCCGGCGATGGAACCCGGGGCGATGTGCTTCATGATGTCGAAGCAAGGATACGGCGGCGACAGCACCGTACACTGGCCTCCCCACCTCATGTTTTACTATTCGCAGATCGACCCCGCAACTTGGGGAGCAAATCTGCCGGGTTCTCCCGTCTTTGCTTCTAACGACACCCGGGAGCACCTGACTGAGTTCGTGGTCGCCGTGCAACGGTGGTCGGACGGAACGGAAGGTCGCTAAGCCGTTAATTAAACTCCGTTCTCATGTCGATTCGGCCACACCCCGTTCGACGTATCAGCAGAGAGCCAGTACGAAAGCGAGCAACGGCGATCCAACTGCGCTCTCAATCTGAGTTCACCGCTTAGCCAACAAATCGCTAAACCCGAAAACAAGCCACCCAACCATCGCTCAACCTAAAGGAGATTTCACAATGCGATTCATGGTCATGGTCAAAGCAACCCCAGAGTCAGAAAAAGAAGGCGCCCTCCCCGATCCACAGCTCCTGCTCGAGATGGGCAAGTACAACGAAGAGCTCATGAAGGCTGGCATCGTGCTCGCCATGGATGGACTCCATCCCAGCTCCAAAGGCGCACGCGTCAAATTTTCCGGCAAGTCTCGTACCGTCATCGACGGCCCCTTCACCGAGGCCAAGGAACTCATCGCCGGCTTCTGGCTCTGGAAGGTCAAGTCCCTCGAAGAGGCCATCGAGTGGGTCAAGCGTTGCCCCAATCCCCACTCCGGCGACTCTGAAATCGAAATCCGCCAGATCTGTGAGATGGAAGACTTCGCACCCATCCTGTCCGAAGAGCAGATCCAGCACAAAATAGCGAAACGCGCTGAGCTGCCAAATCAGACCGCCAACAAATAATCGGGTGCCCCATTTCTCGCGTTCTTTGCGAGAAGTGGGGCTTTTCGCCGACACCGTTCCAATCCTCGGCCAGCTCTCCGCCGAATTTTCCCCTCCCACTAGGCCACCCGCCCGATGGATGAGCTGTTAACTGCACAGTAATGGGATACCCATTATTTTTTTTTGGGATCGATCTCGATAAAATATCTGTTTTGTGTAAGTTACGGACTCTCGCAGAGAGGTTCTGCTCGCAAATTCTTGCATATAAACGACTTGCACGTAAAATATTCTGGAATAAGGAGTTAGGGCTTGCTGCAGGAGATGGAAAGCGCCTTTCGGAGCGAGAGCCGATTCCATTTCGAGAGCGTTTGCGCGCACGATTCCAGTTTCGCGCTGTCCGACATTGCGAGTAAAGGTTGTTCGTCACAGTGGGCGGGATAAGAGCTGTGGAAAAGCAGGAATTCGAAAAGCGCAACTGTGCGACGCCTTTTGCAAGGGGGGTGGGGGCGCAGAATCCCATGGTGCCGTCACACTGCCGCCCACCCTTCGCGAAAAGCACGCGAAGGATGGGGCACCCTCAGTGGGAACGGTGCAGGCAAAGATCGTTAAAGATGGGCCACCAGCCAGTTGGGCGTGGGGGGTGGGGCTCAGCCGCCAGTGTCTCCGGCGATTGGCTCGGGCCCGGCCTTATTTGCTTGGGCAGAGTCCTGCTTTCCGTTGTCTGATCCAAAGCGAGAATCAATCTCGTCACTGATCCAGTCTTGGATCCCAGAAGACGGCGGCAGCCCCAACGCTTTTTCGTCGAAGATGTTGAATGATTTGTCCAAGTATTTGGCGGCTAGGTTCAGGGTCCAGACATCGGTCACGTCCTCGATTCGCGGAATCCAGAGCTGCCTGGTAAGCGGGCTTTCCGACGGGGCTGAGTTGAAGCGGCCGACGTGAAACCAGGTGCTATGAGCGCCCTGACTGAACGGAGTGTAGACATAGTTGTAAAAATCGAGGATTCCGCTTTCTTCGGCCATCTCTCGTGTCGTCTTGCCCGACCACGCTCCCACGTTTACCTCGACGAGGAAGCTCCACCTTTGCGTGTTAATCCATGCTTCGTAGGCCCGAACCATCTGGTTCATGTCCTCTTTAGAATGCTCCGGGAAAGAGTCCAGCCACTTTTTGCGATGTTCCAACTCCAGTACGGCTTGGCCCAGACCATGGTCAATGTACTGTCGCGCTCGTGTCTTCGGATCGAGAAGAATCCATGACAGCGTGATGTGGACATCCGTCATCGCGCGTAGGAACAGTGGTGCCGAATGCCAATTCCAGAGCTGAGGGGCGGACGCGAATTGGATGGCTAGGGTCGCTTGTCTAGCGAGTAGGGCCGTGAGGACGTTAAACACTTCGGGCATCCGGAAATCGGGCGCGCATGCCTCGCATCGAAGTCGAAGTTCTTGGCGAACCTTGGCTTCAATCGCCCGGATGAGGTCTTCGAACTTATCCCCGTCTATCATCGGTTTCCAGCTGGCGAAAATTTAGTGGGCGCAGGTCTAGGCTACGTTTCCAAAAATATTGCACCCAAGTGTCCTCTGGGTACTTAGGAAGCATTCTGCCCGCTGCCATGTTCACCGAGGAGCAGACCGCAGCCCCAACTCGCAGGGATTTTTCGGAGCTCGGATAGTTCTGCACCTCTCGAAAGTCGGCCAAGGCTAGTCCCCTTCTCACACGCAGTTTATTGAGGAGAAAGCCCAAATAAAGGACCTGCGCCTGAATGAGGACTCCGTTTCTCGACCTTTTGTCCTCAAGCTCCTTCATGCGGTTCTCAAATCGAGCAAGGTAGCCAACGTCGACTATGCCCGTCGGCCTTCGGTCGCCAAATCGGGATATCGGACACGCTGGGTATAAATCTAGAAAGTCGGCTAGGCTTTCGTTGACTTGCGGCAAAACGCCCTCTTTTAAGAGGTGCTCCCTCAGTCCGGCCGCGTCTTCATCGGTGAGTCGACCTTAGTCAGAAATAAATGCCCACCAGCAGTCCCGATTGTCCCTTCCTTTGAAGTATTGGGCGATTTTCTCGGCGACCTTTGACGCGAAGCGATGGGAAACCTTGTCTGCAAGAACGTCCCACCAAATCAATTCCGGCATGGTATGGCTAGCCCAGCTTATGTAGTCGAGCGGCACAGGCATGTCGAGCAGCGGCGGGACAAACTTCGCCCCAACTTTCCGGTATGAGCCTAGGACCTTGCCGCTCTTCTTGGGGAAGCTGCCCTTCATTCTAGCCATGCGCTATTCCTAAGTCGGCTGCCGTCATGCGCTCCTGCCACGAGAAACAAAACTCCAAATCCTATTCTAGCTCGACGCTGGCGGATGGCCCATCCTTGCTTCGTTCCTTGCAAGGGTGGGCATAGTTGAAGCCTGCAGCGAGAGCCTTTGAACTCCCATACGCGAAGAATCCCACCTATATCAGAAATCAGAATGAGTTACTCGCTCTGCAGCTGGAACGGCTGCGCCGGGACATCCGCGAAAGCCTCGATAGCGGCCCCGCGCGTCCGTGGGGCATGGCGGAGATGAAGGCGCGAGGCCGAAAGCGCCTCGTAGTTCGCCCAGCCTCCAGATAGATTCCCGTCCCCAATCTTTTCCACAGCCCCGCGCATGTGACGTCCAACCTTGACTGAGGATTTCAATTCCGCAATCATGGCCCAGGTCGCGACCGTCTGGCAAAGACCAAACCGTCCGCCCCTAAATCCTTTGTTTCGCGGATTTTAGTATTTAACTTCTTTGCTATCCGAATTTTGCCGGGAATTTCGTGCTAAGCCGCTGATTCCCAAGATTCAAGGGGGGAGGGGGATGCCCAGAATCTCGCTCCGCCTCAGCAGTTCAAAGGCTGGGTACTTGCCTCGAGGAACTGAAATGAAAACAGTTCGCCTCTGCTGTCGATTTATTGTGTGCGCGACGACTATAGGATGAACAGTCGAGAACATGAACGATCCAAGCGCGCAAGGCCTCAAACTCTCACCAGCACTGGTACATAAAAGGAGATCAGGACAATCCAATGAGAAACGTAATCTTCGCAATCAACCTTACCCTGGATGGCTGCTGCGACCACACCAAAACGATTGCCGATGAAGAACTACTCGAACACTATACGCTGCTCCTGCGAGATGCCGACCTACTCGTCTATGGGCGTAAAACCTATCAATTGATGGTTCCTTATTGGCCGGATGTCGCAAAAAATCGGTCTGAGACAAAAGCATCGATCGAATTTGCGAAAGCATTTGTCTCCAAAAACAAAATTGTTTTTTCACGATCATTAGACAGCGCTGAAGATAAAAATACGAAAATTGTTCGTACGAACCTTCAAGACGAAATAGTTAGACTGAAACACGAGCAAGGCAAAAATATTTTAGTCGGCGGTGTGAGCATTCCTTCACAACTGATAGAGCTTGGCCTGGTGGATGAATATCGTTTTGTCGTTCAGCCAATCGTTGCAGGAGAAGGGAGACGGTTGTTAGAAGGTGTCAGCCTGCGGGAGAGATTGCAGTTAAAACTTGTTGAGTCAAAGATTTTTAAATCAGGATGTGTTGCGCTTCGTTACTTGAAACAGTGACAAAAAAAATCTGCGACAGCTGTGCTGCTGGCTCCCACCCAAAACGAGAAGAAACGACGAGAAGAACGAGGAGAAGAACAACGAAATACATCTGTTTGGGATACCTCAAACCAGGAACAATCGAAGGGATGACCGAGGACGAGCGACACGCAATGCTCGACGATTGCTTTGAGTACAACGACCATCTGCGCGCCAACGGACATCTGGTTGCCGAAGTACCTCTTCAGCCTCCGGAGACCGCCGTGACCCTGTACTGGAAAAACGGCAAAGTCGCGACGACCGACGGCCCCTATGCGGAAACCAAGGAACAGGTCGGCGGCCTTCAGATCCTTGAGGCGCGAGACCTCAATCACGCCATTCAGCTTGTCTTACAGCAACCAGGTTTTAAGTATGGACTTGGACCGATTGAGATACGGCCGGTTGCGGATTTGAACGAAATGATGAAGGCAAGTGAGCAGCGGCGGCGAAAGGACACCTCGCGATGAGGGCGGCCACGAGGGAAAGAATGATCAGCATCATGGCCAGGGGGCTGGTAATCAGCATCCAATGCGCTCATCGAGGAGCCATTGGTCCGTGTTCCGGGTGGATTGTCGGCAAACAGGAAGTAATCGGATCGAGTGGATCTCGCGGGGCACCAGATCAACTACGAGATCCGGAGACGGCTTCGAAGCACGCTCACCATTTCAGGCATTCGCGAACGGTGGCCTTGACCGATGGGAGGGGCGGATGTCAAACTGTTGCTGGCAGGATTGAGAGAGAGCGCTTCGGCGCGGTTTCTCTTCTGCGCGCGTTCGCCGTACAATAAACGTACAATGGAAGCGGGATTGTGGGGCATTTGGGCCTTTAGGCCGGATGCAAAATCAGTAAGTTACGTGTTGTCAACGTGATAGAGTAGTTCAAATCTCCCCTTCCGCACCGG
>CAVPQE010000007.1:0-305185 GCA_963707205.1 uncultured Acidobacteriaceae bacterium | reverse complement strand
AGAGCCGTGTCCTAGCCTTGCGCAAGGCCCTCACTCATCGCAATAACTTCATTGTTGCGAAAGCTGGCGACTTGGTGCGCGAATTCCCTATGACGCAGCTGATGCCGGACCTGCTGGCCGCGTTCGACCGCTTCTTCGACAATCCGGTAAAGACCGATCCGCAATGCTGGGCCAAGAACGCATTGAGTCGCGCGCTCGCCGCGCTGGAGCACCAGGAGCCGGACGTTTATCTTCGCGGGACGCGACACATCCAGATGGAACCGGTCTGGGGCGGTCAGTCCGACACCGCCGGAACGCTGCGGGCCACCTGCGCCTTGGCGCTGGTGCAATGCCGCAGTCTTACCGATGCGGATTTGCTGGCGCACCTCATCGAACTGGTGGGCGACAAGGACAAGGCCGTTCGGACGGAGGCAGTGCGCGCGATCGAGCAGGTGGGCTCGACGTCTGCCTCACTGCTGCTCCGCATGAGGGCTGTTATCGGCGAAGACGAACCGGAAGTGCTGGGTGCCTGCTACAGCGGAATCTTGCATCTCGAAGGCTTGAGTGCAATTCCGTGGATTCAATGCTTCCTCGCCGCCGCCGACGACAACGCGGCAGAAGCAGCGCTCGCAATCGCCGGGACGCATTCTCCCGAGGGCTTCCATGCCTTGCGGGAATGCTTGGTCAAGGCTGACGATCCGTGGTGGCGTTCCGTTCTGCTCTCTGCGATCGCGCTCACCCGTCAAGATGCAGCGCTGGAATTCTTGCTCGACCTGGTCGGCACGGAATCGCTGAACGCGGAAGCCGCGATCGAGGCGGTGCTCCGCTCGATGCCTTCTGAGCAGGTGCGCCAGCGTCTCGAAAAGATGGTTGCCGGCAACCAGCGCCTGTTGAGCGCGCTTGCCAAAGTGCGACAGGCTTTGTCCTAATTCGCAGTATTCGCAGTTGGTGTCTGATGATGATCGGAAAAAGCCCGGACCGCGGAGGTCCGGGCTTGTGTCGCTGACTGCCGAAGCAGCCCGCATCGAAACATTTCACTTCGATTAGCGCAGGACGTTGAGAGTGACCGTAGTCGTATGCGTCACGCCTCCCCCCGTGCCGGTGATAGTGATGGTGTGGCTTCCGATCCTGGAGTTCCGACCCACTTTGACTGTCATGGTCGACGTACCTGAGCCCGGCGCCGCGATGGAGCTAGGAGTAAAGGTCACGCTTTGTGCGCTTCCCTGTCCCGAAGCCGACAAGCTAATCGCCGAGTTGAAGCCGCCAGAAACGGCGGTGGTAATGGTGGACGTGCCCGAACTGCTCCTGGCCACGCTAATCGATGTGGGCGACGCGCTGATGGTGAAGTTCGGAGTCGTCCCGGTTACGGTCAGGGACACCGTGGTGCTCTCGACAGTGCTGCCCGAAGTTCCGGTCACCCTGATCTTATACGTGCCGACAGCTGTGGATGAGGCCACGGTTAGCGTCATGGTCGAGGTTCCGGCTCCGGTAATCGAGGTCGGGCTGAAGCCTACGCTCACGCCGGTGGGCTGGCCAGTCGCAGACAAAGTGATGGCCGAATCAAAACCGCCCGTCACCGTACTGGTAATCGTGGAGGTTCCCGAGTGGCCCTGCGCCACGGAGAGCGAAGCGGGCGAGGCGGAAAGGCTGAATCCGGGGCTCGACGAGCTTCCCGCAAGTGCGCTAATCAGTCCAGCCCCGTTCGGGCTGCCCCAGCCCGTCGCCAAATCGTAGCCGGTGGTTGCCGAGTAGCCATTGCTCCCACTGGTTACGTCGTGGAAATCCGAGTCATAGTTCGAGCTCAAACCAATCGAATACAGACTTGGGTTGATGAAGCCTACCGTGTGGTTGCCATTCGCGACCGCCTGTTGATTGACCAGAGCCAGGTAGCCGGCCCACATGGGCGCAGCAAAGCTGGTGCCGCCATAGTAGTTGGCAGTGCAGGTGGTTTGGTCAGCGCAGACGTAGAAGGTAAAATTCGCGTTCGCCGAAACGTCGGGGGCATTGCGATAGGTTTGGGAACAGCTCGAGCAGCTGGCGGCCGCACTCGTCTGCCACGAAGGAATCGCAAAATGGTTTGGCGAAATGCCTCCACCACCATCGACCCAAGCGGTTTCCGAACTCCACGGACCGGCCGCACTACTGGTGTCTAAGTCTGTGCCGCCCACCGACGTGACGTAGACATCGTCCGCCGGGAAAATCGCGGAAGATGTACCCCACTTACCACTGTCACCGGCTGCCTGAAACAAATTCTGACCCTGCGCCGCGAACTCCTGGAAGTACGGGTTGTCAGTGCTGGGATCCGCCGGGCTCCACGTCCACGAAGAGCTCAACTGCGCGTTCAGGGGACTGGCCGTAGCCATAGCGTTGAAAATCGCGGAGTCGGAGGAACCTACGTACATCACCAGGCTCGACAGGCCCGGGGCCATGCCGAGGGCTTGAGTCATGTCCAGGGTCTGTTCGGTATCATCACAGCCTTGGGATGCCAGGCAGCTCGTGCTGGTCCCGTCCGTGGACTTGAGAGTGATTGGGACATTGTTAGTTTGATGCGCGTTCGTGAAGTATGTGGTCAGGTCGGCCAAATCCGTGCCGTAGTATTCAAGCAATCCCAGCGACTGGCCACTCCCGGTAAGAGTTCCACCGTAATACGCCGCTCTCATGTCGCTGCCTAGAAACGAGCTCGACGGGCCGGAACCGGTTGTAGCGTTGGACCTCGCGGTCAGGTCTCGATGCATCGCGGGATGCGGGATCGAATAATTATCCAGGCCCGAGATGTGCCACAGCTGCACGGCCATTGCGGGAGTGGGCTCGCGGTCCGGAGCGTAGAAGATGCGATTTTCAGTGGGGTGCTGGTAGAGGCCCATCGTCAGATGGAAAGCTTGCTCAATGCTCGTCACCGACCCCGTGACGTCCACATTCACGCGATTGGGCGAAGTGCCAATCACTTTAAGACCGTTAGCTTCCGCGAAGCGAACGACGGAGTCGTAATCTTCCGGCGTGGGACCAAACCTCGCGGTGAACTCTTCCACTGTGAGGAACTGGCGGTAAGACGGGCTGGAAGGGTCGTAGAGTTTCTGCAAGAGGTCCTCTAACGCGGGCTGGTGGCGAAGCGGCAGCACCAGGACAAGGCGCATGGTTTGCGTTGCGGGCAGATGTCCGACCGACTGCGCCTGCCCGTTGAGCGTCACGTCACGGACATGACGTGTCGATAAGGGCAGTGACTGGGCATGGCAAATACTCGCGACCGATGCAAACGCGACGATCGTCAGCAAAGAGGTACTCAGCTTTCGAATCATAACTTCTCCTTTGTCTGGGTAGCGGAATTGCATTTTCAATGATCGACCAGCTGTCAGGCCGAAAGCTTCTGTGATTGACTTCGAGAAGTGGCATCGATTCACCCCATCCTGCTCGCGACGTTGGGAACGGCTTTGTCTGGAGCATCCCAACGGTCCGCGATCCGCACCAGTCCTGCCGAAATTGCCAGACATTCTACTTCACTCTTGCAAGTATTCGCAGAAATTCGTTGCCATAAGAGGTTTTTGGAACTCGTGTGTCGCCAACTCTCCGCTTTTGGGCTGCAGTCCGAGGTCCGACGGCTGAGGTCCGCTTTCGGATGCTATATTGTTCGCGGAGGTAGGATCGCGTGCCCCCCGAAAAATTCCGCGTGGCCCTGGTGCAAATGTCCTGCGGCCCGGAGCCGGAACAGAACCTGGAGAAGGCCCTGAGCCGCGTCGCAGACGCCGCCGGACGCGGCGCCAAGGTCGTGTGCCTGCCCGAACTTTTTCAGACCCAGTATTTCTGCCAGCGCGAAGATCATTCGCTGTTCGACTTAGCTGAACCGATTCCCGGCCCGACCACTGAAAAGCTGTCAGCGGCCGCACGCAGTCACGGCGTCGTCCTCATCGCGTCGCTGTTCGAAAAACGGGCTGCCGGCGTCTACCACAATACCGCGGCGATCTTCGACAGCGACGGTTCCCTGCGTGGCCTCTACCGCAAAATGCACATCCCGGATGATCCGCTTTACTACGAAAAGTTCTACTTCACTCCTGGCGACCTCGGATTCCGCGCCCTCGACACCAGCGCCGGGCGCTTGGGCACGCTGGTTTGCTGGGACCAGTGGTATCCGGAAGGCGCACGGCTCACCGCGCTACAGGGAGCACACGTACTGTTCTATCCGACCGCGATCGGCTGGCATCCCGCGGAGAAGGCCGAGTTCGGAGTGGCGCAGCACGATGCCTGGCGCACCATTCAGCGGGCTCACGCCATCGCCAACGGCGTATATGTTGCGGTCGTAAACCGCGTTGGATTCGAGACCGGCAACGTTCGTGGCCAATCGGCTCCCGGCCAGGGACTCGAATTCTGGGGCGCATCTTTCTTCTGCGACCCTTTCGGCCGCGTCCTGGCGGAAGCTTCGCACGACCGTGAGGAAATCCTGGTGGGCGACGTTGACCTGAAGGCGCTGGAAGACATCCGCCGTAACTGGCCTTTCCTGCGCGATCGCCGCATCGACAGCTACGCTCCCATCACCAACCGCTTGCTGGATTAGGAAAATCTCCCTGTGGCCAAAGCACCGCGCAGATCTTCAAGTAACGCTTCAAGTGTCGAGGATTCCAAACCTGCCGTCCGCGGCTATCGGATGCCCGCCGAATGGGAACCTCACTCCGCCACGTGGCTCGCTTGGCCCCACTACCGTGGCGACTGGCCGGGGAAGTTCGAGCCGATCCCATGGGTCTATGCCGAAATCATCCGCAACCTGGCAAGCCATGAACGCGTCGAGCTAATCGTCAAAGATGCCGACACCGCCAGGCAAGCCCGCAAAGTTCTCGAGCGGGCCGATGCCCTTTCCGCCAACGTCCGCTTCCATCGCTGGCCCACGAACCGCGTCTGGTTGCGGGACTCCGGTTGCATCTTTCTCGCTCCACAGCCGGGCTTCGCCCGGCCGGACAGCCGGGGGCGGCTGTCCCCACATGAAGCTGGTGGGCTCGCCCTCAAGTTTCGCTTTAACGCCTGGGCGAAGTATTCCAACTGGAGTTACGACGAAAAGATTGGAGGCCTGATGGCGAAAGCTGCGCACGCGGACGAGATTCGGCCGATGTCCATGAGAGAGCGGATTGTCCTGGAAGGCGGATCGATCGACGTCAACGGAGCCGGCACTATTCTCACGACCGAAGAATGCCTGCTCAGCAAAGTCCAGGAACGCAATCCGCACATGGCGCGGATCCACTACGAAAAGGCGTTTGCCAACTACCTCGGCGCGGCGCACACCATCTGGCTAGGACGCGGCATCTTCGGCGACGATACCCACGGGCATGTGGACGATCTCGCCCGCTTCGTCTCACGGGACACCGTCGTCGCCATGGTCGAGCCCGACTCCAAAGATGTAAATCACGCTCCCCTGCGTGCCAACCTGCGCCGCCTGCAAGCCGCTCGCGATCAGAACGGGAAACAACTTACCGTCGTCGAACTGCCCATGCCGCAGCCGGTGATTTTCGAGGGCCGACGGCTTCCCGCCAGCTACGCCAACTTCTACATCGCGAATGGAGTCGTGCTGGCGCCAGTATTTAATCGTCCGAACGATCGGATCGCGCTCAACACGCTGGCAGAGCTGTTCCCTACCCGCGAGATCGTGCCCATCTATTCAGGAGACTTCATCTGGGGGCTGGGGGCAATGCACTGCATGACCCAGCAGCAGCCGTCAGCTGTCAGCTCTCAGCCGTCAGCTAAGTCCTGAGCATTGCAGTGTGCAAATTGTTCCTACGCTTAAGAGGTACGGCAGTGGACACCTGTGCTCTCACTGACAGCTGACAGCTGGAAGCTATTTCTTATATTGCGTGGGCTGCGGACCCTTTTCCAGCGTCTCGCGATCCCAGATGGCTCCGTCGCGGGTATAGCTGGCGAGTTCGAAATCCTGCGTCAGTTCCAGCGCGTCGGTGGGACACGCATCTTCGCACAGCCCGCAGAACATGCAGCGGCTCAAATCGTAGGTGAAGTTGGTAAGTTCCTTGCGGCGGGTTTTTTCGTTGCGCTCGCTCGACACCACAATCAAATGCTCGGGGCACGCCAGCGCACACAGGTCGCAGGCAATGCACATGGTCTCGTCGGTGTCGGGGTTGACGTTCAGCCGCGGCGCCCCGCGGTAACGCTCCGCCACCTGCGGCCGCTCCAGGGGATACTGCTCGGTGTAGATTTCCTTGGGATCCTGGTAGCGGAAGGTAATCTTCAGCCCCTGCAGCAGGTCGACGAGGAACACTTTGCGGAGCAAGCTCGGCATGCCCATGATGCAGCTAGCTTACCATTATCCGGCGAATCGCCAAAACCAGGCCGGTCCTCCGCTCTCGTAAAAATTGGCCTCTGACCGTTCTTATTCCCAAACGTCTAAGTTCTTAACGCGGTCTTAACATTGAAGAGACCGCGCCCAGGGAGGAGCGTTGCAGGGAACTTTTCCGGCTGTACCCCCGTATTCCTAGAAAAGAGGATGTCATGAAGGTGTACTTCAACAACCTACCAATGAGAATCTGGCTCTTGCTGGTCGTACCCGCGGTCGCGATTGCCTACCCGGTGGTTCGCATCGTGGTCCCGGCGGTCGTCCGTGCGGTTGTGCCGGAAGCTGTGCGAGCACTGCTGAACCTTATGTAAGAGCCCGCTCCCGTCCTGGCACCGGATTTCTACCGTAAATCCCCTTCGCCAAGAAGGAGCCACCTAGCGATAATAGCCGCGTTTGGTGCGCACCATGATGTCTTTCTTTTTGAGATCGGGATGATCTCTGTAGACCTCAGGTCGCAACTCCAACTGCAGCTTGCAGAACGTGCCTTCGGGCTTTGAAGTTACCGGCTTGTATCCCAGCGTGTAGCGGTTTCGAAGCTGGTCGATCAACAAGGCGAGTCGTCCTGCGACCTCTTTCGTGCTTGTATTGAGCACTGGACCGCCGGTCAGGTCGGCATATCTTCTGATGTCGCCAACGTGAATTCCAGCGATCACAAAGGCAAGCGGATTCGCGTCCGTGGCTGCGATTAGCGCGTCGGTTTTCGCAGACCTGTCGATCAGCGCGGAAACCACGACTCCGGAACGTAGGAGTTTGTCGGTTGCCTCTTCTTTGGTGTGCAGGTGAGATGGGGCATGCTTCCCTATCGTCTTTCGCTCGAAAGCGTTCTCCGAGTTTGCCGTTCCATCGGTAAGCCAGACCAAGACGCGACGGCTTCCCGGGACGGTCGACTTGGCGGCCTGCTCGACCGTCTCGTACATGTCCTCGTGAATAAATGTGCCTTCGTTGCTCTTCATGTCCGAGGCCTTCTCGACAGCAGTAGCGGCCAGCGAGCGGTCCGTGGTGAAATCCTGCAAAAGCTCCGTATGCGAGGAAAAAACCATAATTGCCACTTCGTCTTGCGGCTTCAGATGCCCGAGTATCTCGTGTGCTGCTTCGGCGAGCGGTTTGAGGGCCGGGCGTACAGTGTCCGTGAGATCAAAAAGGAAGACGACCGACAAAGGCAGCTGATCATGGCTGAAATAGGTGATGGGTTGGGAAATCCCGTCTTCGAAGAGCTGGAAATCCTTCGCGGCCAACGTGCCAATTAAGGCGCCAGTTTTTCTATTTTCTACGAGCGCATCGAGGACACCAAATTCGGTGGATACGCGGAGCAGGGGCGTAGACTGCGAAGCTGCAGCCACCGGCGATTGGGCGTAGCTATGCCAGGAAAAAAGCAGTGAGAAGAAGAGCAGGGCAATGCCCCTCAATGAGTCTTCCGTTGAGAACAGCGTGCCCGCGGATTTCGGCCTCATGGTCCTGTTCCGACCCGTGTGTTCATTAGGGTATCGCGCTTTGCCTGCCTGTGGCCCCAAAACCGTTAGAATACCGGCGGAGCTTCCATGTGGCCGTAGACAAAAGAATCGGCGGCGAAGTACCGACATCCGAAGGATCAACGAACGCCCCGGACGAGCTTTGGATGGAAGAAGCCCTGCGCTGCGCTCAGCGCGCTCTCGAAGCCGGAGAAGTCCCGGTGGGCGCGGTCGTGGTATGCGACGGCCGAATCGTTGGACGAGGATGGAACCGCAACATCATTGGCTTCGATCCCACGGCGCACGCCGAGGTCATCGCTCTGCGCGAAGCCGGTGCCGCCGTTGGTAACCACCGTCTGGAAGACTGCGAACTGTTTGCTACAATTGAACCGTGCGCCATGTGCGCCGGCGCCCTGGTGCATGCTCGCGTCCGGCGCCTGGTATATGGCGCGGACGATCCCAAAGCGGGCGCGGTGCATTCGGTGATGCAAGTCCTCAATCATCCGCAACTGAACCACAAGATCGAGGTTCGCAGCGGAGTGCTGGCCGGCCGCAGCGCGGAAGTGCTGCAATCGTTCTTTAGAAACCGTCGTTAGGCGAAACCTCCAGAGCGCCTGTCATTCCGAGCGTAGCGAGGAATCTGCTTTTTGCTAACGGCTAATAGCTGCTTTCCGGAGAGGTGCGTGAGTGGTTGAAACGATCCGCCTCGAAAGCGGACATACCTTAACGGGTATCGTGGGTTCAAATCCCACCCTCTCCGCCATTTCTCAGGCTGTGGATAACCTACAATCGAGTACAGCGCCACGATCCACGCCGGCTCCCGCAGACCAACACCGTTGCAGATCCCAGAGTCCAGGCACGAGAAGTGCTAGAGTTACGCAAATGCGTTCTGAAATTGAGCAGGCCGTTATGCTTTTGCGGCATTTTCTCCGCAAGCATGACCACGATCGTACGAGTCGAATACCGAGTCGGCGTCCCGTCGATCCGTAAAAACTACTGCCCTTGCTTCTGCCCCGCCGTAAACACCGTCCACGGCCCTGCTTTCATATCGCGCAGCAAGGGCTTCTGCCAGGCGAATTCGGGATGGTGCTCCAGAAAATCGGCGGCCGAAAAGTCCGCCCCGCAGGGATGCCCCGCCCTCGCCACAAAGCTCATCTTCGCGGTCATGGCGCTGTCCGTCGCTTTTCCCTGCACCGCACCTCCGGGATTGTACGCATCCCATCCCCACTCCTTCACGCCACGCGAAGAAGCATCCACATGCCCGCATAACGCTCGTTCGTTCGGCTGCTCCTTCTTCTCGAAGCTGTCGAAATGGTCGGAGAGAAACTGCTCTGCCATCGTGACGTCGACCTTCCCCTTGGCTTGCTTCATCACTTCCTCCCAGCGCGTATGCCGCGCATTGGGAGAAGACGAAGCATCGTTGGGATCAAATGTTGTCTCTTCTTGAATCACCTTCGGATCGCGGGCGAAATTTGAGCTCACGAAATATCCATCCTTGGTGCGCCACAGCGGCGTGTTCTTCAGTCCCAACTCCAGATTTGCGATCTCCCCTGTCTTCCGGTCGCCGATGAGCCAGTCATTGGCATATCCGCCATTGTTGCCCTCTTTGATGATCCGCACATAGTCATCAATGTTATTGGCGTATTGCAGCGCTTTCCGCGAACGCATGAATTCCGGCTTCCCATTCGGATCCCATCCCTCAAACTGCGTGATGGTAGTTTCCGTAATCATCATGCCCGCGGAGTTCACGCCAAAATCGTCGTCGCTGGTAATTACCCCGGGAAAGCCATCCATCAGAATCCGATTCCCATGTTCCGGCTGGATGTCGAAGATCACCACCCAGCGCTCCCCCGCCAGGTAGCTCGTCCAATTATTGTGCGCGATCACAATCTGATGATCTCTCGTCATGCTGCCGGTGGCAATAAATGCGCTGCAATTCCCAGGAGCTGCCAGCTTCGGCGCCTTGGCCGACTTCTGCTGCTTGTTCAGCCAGGGCACGTAGTAGTCAGGCACTTCCTCAAACGCGTTGAGCGCCACAATGTCATATACGTCGAGATCGACGCCATGCGCCTTCACTCCATCGGCTATGCCCTGCAGTTCCTGCTGATATTCGGCGTCGATGTGAGGCCAAAGCAGTCGCCGCGCGGTAGTGCGGAAGAATTCCCAATCCCGCTGCGTCTGATGCACGTCAAACATCTTGATCGCCGCAAATGCATCGGCAATGTCCGGCGCGAGCAGATAGCCGTGCTGGAAGCCGATGTCGGACGGCGAGCCTTCCAAGTGGACATAAGTCCAACCACCCTGCTGGAAGCGATAGGCCTTCTGCAACCTCGCATCGGACTGGCCAGAAGCCGCTCCCGCCGCGCAACTCAAGGCCAACGTGAGTCCGAGTAGACATCCATTACGCAAAAGTCTTTTCAACATGACTTCCTTTCAAGATCCAGACGGTATCAACGCCCTTTGCATCGCTGCAACATTCTAGCTTGTCTCTTCCCTCTAAATATCCGTCCGCTGCTCTGGATGTCGGCTCAGATACCAACATGGCAGCCATCCCTCATGTGGAAACAGCGCGTTCACGCAGGTCTGAGCCTGCGGCGGGTCGAAGATGAACTGTGTCTTCCCGTTCTTCTGCAGCACAGCATAGTAATGATTCACTGTCACCGATCCATACGCATTGCGGTTGGTGGCCGCGCGGATCCGAAAAACAGCGTAGTCCAGCCCATAGGCCAGAGCCGCCGCCCCAACCACTGCAAGAATCCCGGCGACGAACATTCGTCGTAGCCGCACTCTAAGGTTTGGGACAGATGTCGGAGTCACGACGCCAGATTATAAGCCCTCGCTCCGCAACCCATCCGCGTCCCAACATTCCCACTCACGTTGACAACTCCCCCATCCGACAGGCAAACTACCGCATTCGCTGGGAATCGCTTCTGGCGAGCGCCTGCGGCGGCCCGCGATGCAGAATGGCTGTTCAGGCCTTATAATCGCTCTTCACTTCGTCCATGGCCATGACCGAGCAACGGGTCTCGTACACGCTCGACTCCTCGTTGGAGACGATCGACAATGCGGAGGAGAAGGCCACAATTATCGCGACAGAACTCGGGTTTGGCGACGACGAAGTCATGCAAATTTCCATGGCCGTGCGCGAGGGCGCGGTCAATGCCGTGTTGCATGGCAATGCCTATGCTCCGGACAAGAAAGTAACCCTCGCCTTTGAGCGCATGGGTGACGACCTCGTTATCACGATTCGCGATCAGGGGCCGGGAATGGATTTGAGCAAGATCCCCAATCCGCTGGCGCCGGAGAATCTGCTCAAGACATCGGGGCGCGGAATTTTTCTTATGCGCTCGTTCATGGATGTGGTCGAAATTCGACCCACGCAAACGGGCACCGAACTCAAACTAATCAAGCACGTCCACGGGCCATCCGCGGGCGGCAAGGAGGCTTCCCAGTGACCATGAAGGTTAGCAGTCGGCAAGTGGATGGAGTTACGATTGTGGATTGCAGCGGCCGCATCACCCTCGGCGAAGGCAGCGTCATTCTTCGCGACACGGTACGCGATATCCTGTCGAAGGGAAACAAGAAGATTGTTCTGAACCTGCAGAACGTCAACTACATCGACAGTTCGGGCATCGGTGAACTGGTCAGCGCCTTCACCACCACCAAGAATCAGGGCGGCGAACTCAAGCTCCTGAACCTCACCAAAAAGGTCAACGATCTGCTTCAGATCACCAAGCTCTACACCGTATTCGACGTGAAAGACGACGAAGCCTCCGCGGTCAAGTCGTTCAAGTAGAGCTGCGCATTGTCGGTGATGTGGATCTGTGTGCGCTGCGTGTGGGCGCCCCATTTCTCGCGTCTTTTGCGAGAAGTGGGGATTTTGCCCAGTTTCATTCCGGAACAACCCGCGTATTTTTTTCTTCCAGTCACAGACTTCCTCCCGCGTCATTCCTAAAATCAAGGCATGTCGCGATTCAGATCGGACCCAATATCCACATATGTGGGGACAGCCGCCCCCGGCTGTCCGGCCGGGCAAAGCCCGGCAGCTCTCCGCAGGGGCAGTCACTGGCTGCTGGCAAACGCGCTCGCCCTCGGACTCTTCATCTTGCTGTTCGCGCCTTTGCTCTCGGCCTCCGACTGCATCCCCATGCGCGAAGCCACTCAACACGTAGGCGAAACCAAGTGCGTCGCGGGCAAAGTCCTCAAAATAAGAATTGGGAATAAAGGAGTTCATTTCCTCGATTTCTGCGAGGATCAAATGGCCTGTCCCTTCACGGTAGTAGTCTTCCCTTCTGGACTGAAAGATGTCGGCGACGTTCGCCGCTTGGCAGGGCGCAGCATCGAAATCCACGGAGCCGTCAAACTCTACGACGGCCGCCCTGAAATCATCCTCAACCGCATCAGCCAGATCACGGGTGGCGCTGCCATGATCCCTGCGCTCCCGAAGAACTACGACGTCGAAAATCGCGGCCACTACAGCGCGGGACACCTCCGCCCCACCAAGAAGCCGGCGAAAGTCAAGGCCACGCCCAACACGACCGCCACGTATGGCAACGATGTCGAAGGAGCAGAGCCGCCAGAGTGAACTAAACCCCAGGTCCAATGGTGGCTCCCAGCATGAAAGCAACTTTGACTTCCGCCTCGACATCCATTACGCACATGGTCTGTGAGATCCGCATTGGCACCTCTGGCTTCCACTACAAACACTGGAAGGGACCTTTCTATCCGGAAAAGATGCCAGCAGCCGCGATGCTCGACTTTTACATGCAGCACTTCGATACGGTCGAGTTGAACAATAGCTTCTACCGCCTGCCGACTGCCTGCGCTTTCGAATGCTGGCGGGACGCAGCTCCGGAGAACTTTCTTTTCGCGGTAAAAGCCAGCCGCTTTATTACGCACAATAAGAAGTTGAAGGACCCGGAAAATGCAGTGGACCATCTGCTGCAGCGAGCCGCCCACTTGGGAAACAAGCTCGGTCCCGTGTTGTTCCAGCTTCCGCCCAAATGGCGAGTGAACGCCGAGCGGCTGCGGAATCTTCTCCTGATTCTGTCTCCTGAAATTCGTTATGCCTTCGAGTTTCGCGAGCATTCATGGATTACGGCGGAAGTCTGCGCCATTCTGCAGGAATTCAATGCCGCGTTCTGCATCTACGAACTTGCCGGATATCAATCACCGCTCTCCTTCACAGCGGACTTCACCTACGTGCGACTCCACGGGCCCGAAAGCGGTAAATATCAGGGGAGTTACAGCGAGCAACAATTATCGCAATGGGCACGGCAAATCGAATTATGGGCGAAAGAACTCAAGGCCATCTATTTTTATTTTGATAACGATCAGGCTGGCTACGCCGCGGCAAACGCCTTGCGCTTGAGAGAGATGATCGTCGGACGCAGCGTCCGACGCGCTAGTTGAGCAATAGGCAGTTCTCAGTTCGTCAGTATTTCGGATGGCATGTCCAACTGAGAACTGAGAACTGGCTACTGAGAACTGTTCGTGTCTCACACCATCCCCTTGCGCAACTCTTCCAGCGAATACCTCGTCCCCCGCCACTCAATCCCGTCATTCCACAACGTGAGAATCATTGAGCGCAAAAGCGTATAGATGAACAGTGCCGTGCTCACCGGATGCAGCAGGAAGTAATACGCAGGCACCGCCGACCGCCAGGACATACCAATGTAAATCGAAAATATCGAACCCAGCGCCACCGCATAAGGTACCCGCGCCCACCCATGCGCCAGTAATACGCCCACAAAGGGTCCAAAATTCAGGAACGCCAATCCGAATGCAGAAATCACCGTGCGCCACCACTGAAACGACAGCACCGCAAAAAAATTCTTGGTCAGATTATTGACCACTCCCATCGCGCCTTTAGCCCACCGGATCGAAATCAAATCCCCGCCGAACACGTTGCGCTGCGCGAACCCGGCGTTTTTCACAACCTTCCCCAATTTCATGTCGTCGAGCACTTCCATGCGCAGCGCCTCATACGTCCCCACCGCGTCATAAACCCGGCGCCGCACCAGGTTAAACGCGCCCACGCCCATGTGATCGTCGGTGCTGGGATCGGCCACTTTCCAGGGCCGATGGCCAAACATAAACATGGTCTGGAAAAAAGCGATCATCATGTACTCGCCCGGCCGTTTCATGATCATGCGCGGGAACAACACCACGTGATCCGCCGGTACGGATTCCGCATAAGCCAGCGCGCGCCGCACTGAATCTGGTTTGAACAGCACATCCGCATCGGTGAAGAGCAGCCAGTCGCCGGTCGCCTCTTTCGCCGCCGTCCACATAGCATGCGTTTTTCCCAACCAGCCCGGAGGCAGTTCGCGATGATGAACCACGCGAAAGTTTGGAGAAGGAAACGTGTGCCCCATCCTTGTCTCTCCGTTCTTTGGAGAGACAGAGCCTGCCCTGAGCCTGTCGAAGGGGTCGGGACTTTTCTCCATCCTCTCCATAATCTCGCCCGTCGAATCGGTCGACCGGTCGTTGACCGCGATCACTTCATAATTGTCGTAGTCCAGCGCCAGCAGCGTATTCAGCGCCTGCTCAATGGTCTCTTCTTCGTTGCGCGCCGGAACAATAATGGACACGAGAGGATTGCCGGCAGGCGAAACAGGATTCCGATCCCACTCCGGACGAGAAACATCCGCCACGCTAGGCATGCCAAGGGCAGCATCCACAATGCGGGAGACCCACGCCAGCGCCAGAATCGTTCCCGCAATCCAATGAAAGTAAATCACCCTAAAGTCTTCCCTTGGGCGGACGCGCCGTCGACCGCAACCGGCGGCGCAAACTTCATCCCATAAAACAGTATGGCAGAGGAAATGCCCATCGCGATCACCGGGAGAATAAACGCCGCCTGCAGCGATCGCTTATCCGCGACCCATCCCATCATGGTCGGCGAAGGCACGTCCCCCAAAATGTGAATAATGAAAATATTGACCGCCAGCGCCGTGGCGCGAATATGAGCCCCGACAGAATTAATCACAGCTGCGTTCAGCGGCGCAGTATTGAGCAGAAGAAAGAACGCAGCCACCCCGATCGCCGGCATCATCACTGGCCCTTTCACAAACAACGCCACAATCATGACTGGCATTCCAACCAACATGCTTGCCGCCGAAACCAGATAATACGAACTCTTCACGCGCGGTAGTAGATAGTCGCCCAACCAACCGCCCGCCAGCGCCGCGACAATGCCGTCGATCACAATGATGATGCCGAAGGCAAAATTGGCCGCCTCCAACGTGTATCCGCGCTCGCTGAACAGGAACTTCGGAATCCACACCTGAATCCCACCCAGAGAAAACGTCATTGCGGCCATGCCCAGCGTCGAGGTCAGGAACGCCGGATTTCTTGCCAACCCAAGAATCGTCCCACGCTCAGGCGTTTCCTTCAGTGAATCAAATTGCCCGCGTTCCGGCTCTTTCAAAAAAAGAACCGCCAGTGCCAGCACGAACCCTGGCGCGGCCGCAATGTAAAACGGAAATCGCCACCCATAATGCGGGGCCAGATACCCACCAAGCAAATATCCCGCCGCTGACCCCACCGGAATTGCCAGATAAAACACTCCCAGGATGCGGCCCCGTTTGTTCTCCGCGAACAGATCCGCCACAAACGTTGGCGCAATCGTGACGAACGTCGCTTCGCCCACGCCCACCAGCGTATGCCGGATCAACAGTTCCGTGTAAGTATGCGTGACCGCGGTGAGCAGCGTCAGCCCGCTCCAGAACAGCGCGCCCAGCACGATGATGAGCTTCCGCGAGTACCGGTCCGCCAGCGGCCCCACAAACGGCGCGGCAACCATGTAGAAGCCAAGGAAAGCGCTGGTCAAATATCCGATCTGCGCATTGCTCAGATGAAACTCATCCTGGACCAGCGGCTGCACCGCAAACAGCACGTTGCGATCCGCGTAATTGAGCAGGTTGAGCGCCGTCAGGACAATCAGCGCGGTGCGTGGTTGGAGATCAGTCTGAGCCACAGGTCGAGCGAATATAGCATGCCTGGCAGCATGAGGAGCGTGGATGCTCATAACGGTTGACATTATTAACGGATACCGTTATTATAGCGAGGTGATCAAGGCTTTCGCCAACAAACTGACGGCGGAAATCTGGAGAACCGGCAAAACCCGGAGATCGCCTCCCGCGAGAGTCACGAAGCGGAAACTAGCAATGCTCGATGGGGCGGCGGTTTTGGACGATTTGAAATGTCCTCCAGGAAACAAGCTTGAAAAGTTGCGCGGGAACCGACCGGGACAACACAGTATTCGCATCAACGACCAGTATAGAATTTGTTTTGTATGGCGCGGTCATGATGCGTTCGAGGTCGAAATCGCGGACTATCACTAGAAATTGGGAACGGCGTTAGTTAATCCAAACGAGGTGACCCGTATGGGACACGAAGACATTCAAAGAAAGGGCGCGCCACCTTGGAGGGTTCACCCCGGCGAAATCCTGCGGGAAGAGTTTCTCAAGCCGCTAGGCATCTCGCCTTACGAATTGGCCAAGCGTCTTCACGTCCCCGCACCTCGCATCAATGACATCGTACTTGAGCGCCGGGGCATCAGCGCCGATACCGCCGTCCGTCTGTCCCGCTTCTTCGAAACGACTGAGCAGTTCTGGCTGAACCTGCAGGGCGCCTATGAAGTCAGCCGCGTTATGGCCGAGCAAGCCGCAGAGATTGAGCGTATCCAGCCGCGAGCCGCGTCCGCATCCCGCTAAGTAGCCACGCCTTTCACTCAGAATGCTCTCGCCCCTTGGGCCGCGGCCATTTCGCCATAATCGTTGTCGAAATCCCCCCTCGTGGGCGAAACTCGCCTCTTACTTCCGCCCACACCGGCTTCGCCCACTTCACCACGTCTTCCAGAACTTGGTTGACCACGTTCTCCTGAAAAATTCCGAGATTCCGGTAACACTGCAGATACTCCTTCAGCGACTTCAGCTCCAGGCAGCTTTTATCCGGCATGTACCGAATCTCCAACACTCCAAAATCGGGCAGCCCGGTCTTCGGACAAACCGATGTAAACTCCGGATCATCCACCACAATCTCGTATCCAGGAAACTGGTTGGGCCAGGTCTCAATCTCCGGAAACTTCGTGTCCAAACCCGCAGCGGCGTGCTCAGGGGTATAACGAGGCGATTTAGCCATGCCACTATTGTAGCGTTTGCGCCCGATGCACCCGAAGTAGCGCTGCCCGCATCCAACCAGATACCGTGCTTGGAGCGTGCCCATCTATGTGTCGTGGCCTCCGCAATGGTAAATTACTACTTACAGTTATTCCTGCCTCACCCTGAAAGCATACCGGTTGGCATCGACGAACAATTCGAGAACGCCGTCTCGCGGGCGGTGGATATGGTTTGCCTTTGCACTGCTGGCCGTCGTGGCGCTGCTGTATTTCTATCTTCACCAGACTCCTCTCAAAGTGCGTGCCGCCAGCGTCGAGCGCGGCCCCATCCGCAGTCTGGTCTCCACCAACGGCAAGGTTGAGCCCATTCAAAACTTCGAAGCGCACGCTCCCATCTCGACCACGGTAAAGCGCCTGCTGGTCAAGGAGGGCGACCACGTGCGCAAGGGCCAACTTCTGCTGCAGCTCGATGACGCCGACATCCGCACCCAGGCTGCCCGCGCCCAGGCTCAGGTCAAGACAGCGCAAGCCAACCAATCCGAGCTCAAGACCGGAGGCACCCACGAAGAAGTGCTGACCTTGAATTCGCAACTCGTCAAAGCTCGCAGCGCGCGCGATCTAGCCCAGCGTAATCTTGATGCTCTTCGCCGCCTGCAGCAGGAAGGTGCCGCGTCCCCCGGCGAAGTTCGCCAGGCAGAGGACACTCTGCAACGCGCCCAGGCCGATGTCACCTTGGCCGAGCAAAAACAGAAAGACCGGTATTCCAAACCTGAAACGGCGCGCATCGAGGCCCAGGGCGCTGAAGCGCAAGCCGCCTATGACGCCGCCGAAGACGCATTGCTCAAATCGAGCGTACGCGCCCCCTTCGACGGCGTGGTCTATTCCCTTCCCGTCAAGCAGGGAGCTTTCGTCCAGGCCGGCGAGTTGTTGCTGCAGGAAGCTGATCTTTCCCGTATGCTGGTTCGCGCATTTGTCGACGAACCCGATGTAGGCCGTCTCCAGGTCGGACAAAAAGTCGAAATCATTTGGGACGCACTTCCCGGCCGCACCTGGACTGGCACAGTGAACACCGTGCCCTCGACCGTAAAGCTGCGGGTCTCAAGAAATGTCGGCGAGACGACCTGCATCGTTGACAATCACGATCTGCGCCTGCTGCCCAACATCAACGTTGGCGTCACCATCGTGGTCGCCGAACACAGCAATGTCCTCACCTTGCAGCGCGACGCTCTTCGCATCGATGAGAGCAAGCCTTACGTTTATAAAATCGTCGACCGCCACGTGAAGCGCCAGGAGATTGAGTTTTCCCTGCAGAATTTGACTCGCGTCGAGATCACCTCCGGCCTTTCCGAAGGCGACGTCGTAGCCTTACCGGCGGAAGAATCCAAACCACTCTTCGATGGCGCTGCCGTCAAAGTGGTTCCCTAGGGCATGAGATGGACAGTGCAGTTCGATTGTCATACTCGGCTCGGGCGATTATTGCTTCCAGCAATCCTGGTCGCCATCCCGCTGCAACCAGCGCGTGCGGCCGTTTCTCCCAAAGAACTTCTCGAAACCGGTTACGCGGACGAAGCCATTCAGTCTCTGGAACAGAAAATCAGCCACTCCCCCGACGACGCCGAGTCCTTTAACCTGCTCTGTCGCGCCTATTTCATGATCGACGAGTGGGACCGCGGCATCAAGGCTTGCGAACGCGCCAACAAACTTGATCCTCAAAAAAGTCTCTACCATCTTTGGCTGGGCCGCATTTATGGAGAAAAGGCCGACCGCGCCGGATTCCTTTCCGCCGCGGGCCTGGCGAAGAAAGTCCGCAACTCGTTTGAACGTGCGGTCGAATTGGATCCACGGAGTTGGGAAGCCCGCACCGATCTGGCTGAGTTCTATCTTCAGGCTCCGGCCATCGTCGGAGGAGGCCAGGACAAAGCCCGCGCCCAAGCCAATGCGTTGCTCCCAATCAATCCGGCGATGGCGCACTGGGTGTTGGCCCGCATCGCTGCAAAGAACAAAGACTTCGCCGGAGCCGAGCGCGAGTACAGGGCCGCGATTGAGGCTAGTCACGGAACGGCGCAGAACTGGCTGCACCTGGCGCAATTCCTGGCGCACACCAACCGACTGGACGAAATGGAACAAGCGCTCCGCACCATGGAGTCCAGCCCGGTCGACCGCCCCGATTCGCTGATGGATGGCGCCAGTCTCCTTCTGCACATCGGCCGCAACTATCCCATGGCAGTGCGATTGCTCCGCCGCTATCTTTTATCTCCCGCGGAGGAAGGCCCGGCCTTCAAAGCGCACGACTTCCTGGGCCTGTTACTCGAAAAGCAAGGAGATCGCCGCGCTGCCGCCGAACAATACCGCGCCGCCCTGGCCCTCTTTCGCGGCTACACTCGTGCTCAGGAAGACTTGAAGCGCGTCGACTATTGAATCCATTTGGATCGCGGGTGTCCCACTTTTCGCTTTTCAAGACGTGGGCATTTTCGGTAATGGGTCAATTTCAGCTACTACTGGAGTTTCGTCTGCGTGGTGCTTCCGCCCCTCTGACATTTAAAATCTCGCTGGCATCCAATTGTTCATGAAATCATTCCAGATCGTTCGGAAAGGCATGCAATGAAAACCCCCCGCCACGGTGCACACACCGCCCAATGGATTGTGGCATTCCTACTATTCCCCGCCTCGCTGCTGGCCGAACCTGTTTCTCTCAAGCGCGTCGTCGAACTCGCCCTGACTCATGCCACCGGCGCGGCCATCACCGCAGCCGACGAGCAGCACGCCTCCGCCAGCTATCGCGAACTCCGCAACAACTACATCCCGCAACTCTCCACCGGCGCGGGCCTTGGATATTCGTATGGCTTTCCCCTCGCGTTGGAGGGATCCGCGCCCGCTCTGTTCAACGTCAACGCGCAATCCGCCCTGCTCAATCCTGCGCTGGGCGATTTCGTGCGCGCCGCGAAAGTCGATTCCGCCGTCGTTAAGTTGAAAACCAAAGACGAGCGCAACCAGATTATTCAGGATGCTGCCTTGAGCTATGCCGAACTCGCAAAATGGGAACAGCGCCTCGCCCGGCTCCAGGAAACCGAGGACGACGCCAACAAAATGCAAGTTGCGGTCGCCGAGCGCGTGAAAGAAGGAGTCGACAGCGAACTAGAGGGTACTAAGGCTCGCCTCTCTGTAGCCCGCATCCGCCTCCGCATCGCCGAGGCACAAGGCGCAGCCGACGTGCTTCGCGAGCACCTCTCCAAACTCACGGGACTTCCCGCCGCAAACATTCAGACCGACCCGGACTCCATCCCCGCGCCTCCCGCCCCTCCAGCGAACCAAGAGACCGCCAAAGAAGCCGCCATCTCCAATCCGTCAGTGGAAGCCGCCGTCAAACACGCCCGCGCACAATACTTGCGGGCCCAGGGAGAACATAGATCTCTTTGGCCCAGCATCGATTTCGCCGCGCAATACGCGTTGCTCTCCAGGTTCAACAACTATCAGAACTACTACATCCCTTCCCGACCGTGCACCACATCCTTGGGCGAATTTCTGTGCGTGACCAGCAGCTTCCAGCAGAACAACGCGACCATAGGCGTGAGTATTCGATTCCCTATATTCAACGCCTCGCAGCGCTCTCGCGCCCAGGCTGCCGATGCCGACGCCCTGAAAGCGACGAAACAAGCGGAAGCCGCTCGCAACCAGGTGTCGGAAGAAACCTTGCGCCTGCAGCGCTCCGTTGCCCAGATGCAAGCCGCGCGCGACGTTGCCCAACTGGAATACGAAATCGCCCAGAAGAATCTGACCGCGGTCCAAACCCGCATCGATGCCGGCACCGCGACGCTGCACGATCTCGACGACGCCCGAACGCAAGCCAGCGAACGCTTCATCACCCTCCAGGACGTTGCTTTCGAACTCGAGCGCAGCCAAGTCGGCGTCCTGCGCTCCACCGGAGACCTGGAAAAATGGGCTCTCGGCACGCCCTAAGCCTGCTGAACCAGAGCCTAAGGAGATTTGGAAGCGGCGCTCCGAGGAAAACCAGTGCCCACGTGCTCCGAGAAACCAGCGCCTTAAGAGCTCCCAGGAACCCAACGCCAGAGGCGCGTCGCGAAAGTAGCCCAGGGCTTCAGCGCCGGCTTAACCGCAAAGAACTCAACCGCGTCCCGGAGGAACGCCTGAAACACCAGTCCCTACAGTTTCCCCCGCAACGTCTTCACCATCCCACGAATCGCTTTCTCATTGCGCCGGTACCAGCGCCATTGCCCCTTCTTCGTCGCCTCCACCAGCCCCGCCTTCGTCAAGATCGCCATATGATGAGAAATAGTCGGCTGGGAAAGCCGAACACGTTCCTCGATATCCCCCGCGCACAAACATGGTTCCATGGCGGCTGCTTTGCGTCCAGTTGCCTTGGCCTCTGCTTCGCCCTCTTTGAGAGCCTGCAGAATTCGCCGCCGGGTCGGGTCGGCAATGGCGTGCAGCGCGCGGTCGAGAGATGCTTCGCTGGAAGACATGGATGGACTAGGAATAGCGCGGAAATCGATGAGTGTCAATGTAAGAAATCGCTGATCCTCTGCTCGGGTCGTGTCGTCGGCCGCTTTTCCTCAAGCGGGAACCATCTTCCGCGTTTTGGTGTCCAATCCTCACATACGTGACGTGTGGGTTGCGGTGCTCGTCGGCCCGGTTCATGATTGCGCTAAGCGCCAAACAGTTCCTCGTCTCTTCGTGAGAGTGAGGTTCAGTGTGAACACTTTTGATTTGGTTGGAACATCGGCGCCAAGGCCACTTCCCAAATGGCTGCCACCAACTGGCGGACTGCTTGTTGCGGCGGTTGTGGCCTCTTTCGTGTGCCGCTGGCCTGTAGTTCATTCGCTTTCGCTAAGGGAATTAATTGGCACCGCTGTCGAAAATGTCCTGGAAGTGTTCTTAGCGAATGGCGTAACCGTGTGGGCTCTTTGCGCGATCCCCCCACGCATCACCAGACTCAATCCGCGCCGCCTCATCCTGCGAACGTCGCTCGATGCACTCTGGCTGGCTCCTCTGGTCCTTTTCATTCGTGAGGATTCCGCATGGGCAGCGGTCATAGCCGCCGTGCTGGTGGCCAGCGTTGTGAAATCATTTCATGTACTTCACGACGCGGACGTGGGCCACAGTGAGGAATCTCTGCTTCTTGCCCTAAGATGCAATCCGTTTAGCCTGACCGCATCATCGCCGTGCTTCCGGCGACAGATCTTCGGAGCCGGCACGGCTTTGTGCGCTCAAACCGGGGCATTGGCGGCCTTCGCTGGTTATTCGTTCACAGCCGCGGTACTGATAGCCATCAGTTCCGCCGTTTGGACGTGGTCTTTCACGAGCAATGCGCCACCGGACAGACAAAATCCCTCTCCGTCGCAGTCCTCATCGCGTGCTCTGTTGATCGTCGCCCTCGCAATCGTTTTCACCGCGGCCGGGCTGATCCGATACTTGCCACGCAGGTACGGAATTCGTGGCTTTGGCATTCCATCTCGCTATCACTCGCGCCAGGGATTTCCCCAAGGAGACCGGCGTGGGGAGCCAAGTCGCGAGAAGACATCCGAAGGTTCCGTTGTGCCTGCGTCCCAAGGGGATCCCGGCATCATCCTGTGGCCCAAGAAACCGGCGTACACAAAGCTGGTAGCCCCAGCGCCGGCCGTCGGAAACGGCCTATTGGCGAGCCATCGCAGTGCAGACCCTTTGGTGATTCCATTCGGCGGCGTTTATTGGTTTTTCAAAGCGCCAGACGTGTATCCTCCCCGAACTTCCCGTCAGGCGCAAGGTAGCCCCGAGGTCCTTGATATTCGCTCCACCGACCGGCGTCCTTTGTCGATGGAGGCCCACGAAAATTTCGGCAGCATGATCGATATGGATTGCTGCAGCCGAATCCAGATCGCGATTCGAAATGCGGACCGCTATCCGGAAACGGTCTCCATGGAACTAGTCCTGATCAATACCACGGTGCGGGGAAAACCGTCGCAGTCTCTCGGGACAATGATGGTCAAGTCGACCCGTCCGTGGACGCTCTATGACAAGCGACCGCCGGCCAGCGAGACGCTGAACTTCGTTATACCAGCGCACGCGTCCATCCGTCGCTTCGATGAAGTGATGGTTGTGTTTCGACTGGATGCGGCCCGGGCGGACGCCGGCCCCAAGATCGCAATCGACCGCTTCGTACTCGTTCCCCGAGGTCTGTGAACGCCTTGACGGTCCGGGGTTCAGAAGATCCTTTCCCCTAAGCGAGGCGGACAGTCTCAGAACTGACATTTACTTCTTCAAAATCGGACTATAACCGTCAGCGATCAACCGCGCGCGCATCGCCTCCGCGTCTTTGATGTCGGAGAAAGGCCCGACCTGCACGTGAAACAGTTTGTCGGCCGGGACCAGAGTCGCTACAAACGCCGGATAATCTTTCTTCTTGAGCGCGTCCACCAACGCATCCCCATCCTCCTGTTTGCTGACCGCAGCCACCTGCACGAAATATCCCGCCGTAGGCAGGGTTGTCGCGGGGTCCGGAGGGTTGGCTGGTGGCGTTTGCGTCGCAGTCGCATCTGGCGCCGCCGCTGCCGAATCCGTTTTTGCGTCCGACGCCGGCGTCAACTCAGGATTAGCATCTTTCTGCTCCACCGACTTGTAGAACGTCATGGGCGCAGCCGGCGATCCACTGCTCGCCTTGGTTGTGCCGGGAACGATCTGCGGCGAAGCCGCCGCGCTCGCCGTCGTAATCGCCGGCTCTGACTTCCGTCCGAGCGAATATCCCAGCGCGAAAAACATCGCGCAGATCCCAACCAGCCCGAAGAACAGGAACAACAGCTTGCCCGTTCCCAGTGTAATTTCTGTATCTTGTGAAGAAGCCATAGTTCAACTCCAGAACTTTTTGTCGCGCGAACTGCTCGTACCTCTCTACGCAGTCTTTGCGGGAGCCGGTCCGTCCCCGCCTCCCAATAACTTTTGCAGCCCTGAGAAAAAGTCCACCGGCACCGGGAAGATCACAGTCGTATTCTTTTCCACGCCGATCTCGGTCAGAGTCTGCAAATAGCGCAACTGCACGCTGACGGGTTCAGTCGCCAGCAGATGTGCCGCGTCCACCAGCCTCTGCGCCGCAGAGAACTCGCCCTCGGCGTGAATAATCTTCGACCGCTTCTCGCGCTCAGCTTCCGCCTGCTTGGCCATAGCGCGCAGCATCGACTCCGGCATGTCCACCTGTTTGACCTCGACGTTAGTAACTTTCACGCCCCAAGGCGAGGTGTGCGTGTCGAGAATGCTCTGCAGCCGCAGATTGATTTTTTCCCGATGCGAAAGCAGTTCGTCCAACTCCTGCTCGCCGAGCACCGACCTCAGCGTAGTCTGCGCAAATTGCGAAGTCTGATACACGTAATTCGACACCTCGACCACGGCCTTGTTCGGGTCAATCACGCGCAGAAAGATGACGGCGTTCACCTTCAGCGTCACGTTATCGCGGGTAATAATGTCCTGCGGCGGAACCTCCAGCGCCTCCTGCCGCAGCGACACGCGCACGATGCGGTCGACGGGCGCGAATACTAGAGCTATGCCGGGCCCCTTGGCTGTAGATAGCAACCGGCCCAGGCGAAAGATGACGCCGCGCTCGTACTCGGCCAGAATCTTGATGGAACTGAGAATGTAAATGACAGCAATAACGCCGACAATCGTAAAGAAACCAACGCCAAGAGATTCCACAGACGCCTCCACCCTTCGGAGTGCGAAGAACACTCCTACCGCGGATTGTATAGCACCTGGAACATGGCGGCGCGCAAATCACGAGTACGAAAGTTACCTGCCCTGATGCGCATCCGACAGCACGAAGAAAATCCTCAACTCCGGTCTGGATCAATCCCCTGGTCCATATAAATCCAGAGCACGCGCGCCATCCATGTCAGCACCGGCGCGAGAGGCAGAAACAACACGATTCCTGCTACCACGCTCCTCACCAAGGTCCACTTCAAGACCTCCCACATCAGCGCCGCGAGCACTGCAATCGTGCCTACTCCCAGGGCGTAGCCGATGTACATCGCACCCAGGAAGTATCCGTCCTCGCGCTCAAACTTCAATCCACACGCCGGACACCGCTCATACATTCCTGGAAACAACCACACTGACTTGCGAAAGATTTTCCCCGTGCGGCATCGAGGACAAAGCTGGTGCAGAATTCCCCACATCGCGGAAACTTCGGCTCTCTGCATAAACGCAGTTAACAGGCAGGGACGGATCAGATTTGGGGGCCTTCCCGTTTAGGAAACGTCTGTCAGACGGCCGCAGCCGCTCCACCATGCTGACAGTCTACCTCGCGGCCCTCGCTACCTGGATCCGGCTCGCGTCCACCGAGATCGGCCGCTGAATCTCCATCTCGATCGAAGTCCCCACTTCCAGCTTCACATCCGGACCATGCTTAAGCAGCGCCCACGCAACTCCTCCCGCTATTCCGGCAAGGCCACCATAGCGCGCGCCATTCAAGCCTCCGGCCGCGAGCCCGCCGATGCTCCCCACGGTCCCGCCGACCGCGGCGCCTTTCGCAGCATCCTCGATCCGCTTGCCGGTGTCTTTGTCCGCCTGAATCGTACCTTCGTTATCCTTCACACTCTTGTCCTCTGCACCAGGCGTATTCTCCACCGACGCCGGCAACATTACCGTGTAGCCACTCGGATAAATCATCGACGTGAAGTGCAGCAGGAGTTCCGCTCGTCGCTTCGACCGACCGGCGTGCTGTACGCGGGAGATCTTTCCCTGGATGTAAGTCCCCGCCGGCACCAGAATGCGGTCGTTCACCACAAAGGGAAACGCCGTCGAGGCGTAGACCGGATCACCCTCCCGCGCATTCTTGGTCGAGATTGCCTGCGCCAGCGATAAAGGAATCCTCGTCCCAGCCGGAATCACCGCCACGTTCGGATCCGGCACCCCCGCCGGAGTGCCACCCACCTCTTTCGCCTGCGCCGCGGAATTTGCTTGTGTCGGACTGGAAGATTGAGCAGCAGAACCCGCCGGCATAGCCCCATCCGCTGCCTGCCCCCAAGCCATCCCCGAAACGAGAAGCAGTGTGAATACTCCGCGCATAACGCACCTCCCCGATGCCAAATGCCCCAAACTTATTTCCATGCAAGCTTACTACGGCTTAGCCGCTAGGATGCGAACTTCCCTGCCCGGAGTTATCCGCCGTTGTGGCGCGGGCCTTCGCCCGCCAAGGTCGGTCCGCATCGCTGATCTGGCAACGAGCACGCGAAATTCAGTCCGGCAGGCTCGCGAACTTGCCTCTCGAATCTGGGCATTATACGATTGGATTCCCTGCCGCGGTCCCAAGGGAGTGTCGAATCATGCGCGTTCCCCGCCGGCGCAAATACCTACCTGTTTTCGTTTTATGCCTCAGTCTCCTGATCTTATCCGCCCAAGCACAGGATCGAGCCCAGGGTCTCGGCGTGGCCCGCAATGCTAGTCTCAATGGCAGCATTCCGCAGCTATACGAGAAATGGCTTCACGAGGACGTGCGCTGGATTATTACCGACCAGGAACGCGCCGATTTCAAGAGCCTCTCGACCGACAAACAACGGGACGATTTTGTCATAGCCTTCTGGAAGCGCCGCAATCCGACCCCGGGATCTCCCGAAAACAGATTCAAAGAAACGCACTACCAGCGAATTGCCTGCGCCAATCAACATTTTGCCGCTGGAATTCCGGGTTGGAAGACCGATCGCGCTCGCATCTACATCGTCTATGGTCCGCCAGACGAACTTGAGCACCACTCCCAAGGCAGGCCCCAGCCTTCGAATACCTTGGAAAACTCACCCTATCCGTAGGGATTAGGTCAATAGCGCGACGCCTGTACGACGGCGAGGGTAGTTGAGATGTGACGGCTCACTTGTAGATTAAATACTTCTCTCGCAGCTTCTCAAACTTTTCCAGCCCGTCTTGCCAATCCTGCGCAATCCTCCGCGGGTCCTGCCCCGCCACCAGCGCGTCATACACACTCTGATTCGCCAGCAACTCCGCCATGCGCTCGATCTTGTAATCCGCCGGATACAACTTTCGCAGCGCCCCCGCCAGTTCCATCCCCAACTCCGGCGCATCAAAACCATTCCGATCGGTCACGATGATGTTTACCCCCGAGCACAGCTGCCCCGCGTAGTTGCTCGACGTTGGCGTAAACGTCACTGGAACAAACCGCACTCCCGCAATCCCCCGCGCATTCAAATACGCCGCCAGTTCCTTGCGCTTCATCCACGGCGCGCCCACCAACTCAAATGGCGTGTCGGTGCCACGTCCGACCGAAACATTTGTGCCCTCGATGATCGCCACTCCCGGATATAGTGCCGCCTCGGTCACGCTCCTCAAATTTGGCGACGGATTCACCCACATCAACCCCGTCGAATCGAACCAGTCCCCGCGCTGCCATCCATCCATAGGAATCACGGTGAGCTTGGCATTGATGTTCCGCTCCGCGTTAAACATCTTCGCCAGTTCGCCCATCGTCATCCCGGGCCGCACCGGAACGGTCCAGTAATTCGTAAAACTCTCCCGCCCCGCATCCGACAACGGGCCTTGCACAAACGATCCCGTTACCGGATCCGGCCGGTCCAGCACAATCATCTCAATCCCCGCCGCTGCCGCTCCTTCCAGAAAATATCCCAGCGTAGTTTCATACGTGTAATAGCGCGCCCCCGCATCCTGAATGTCAAACACCACCGCATCCAGATTCTTCATCACATCCGCCGGCGGACGCCGCGCCGCATCTGTCCCGCCATACACGCTGTACACCGGAACCCCAGTCGCAGCGTCCACGGAATTGCCAATGCCCGTCGTGTCCAGGGTCCCCGTGACTCCGTGCTCAGGACTGAAGATCGCGTCGAGCGAAACGCCCGACGCCTTCGCCAGCACATCAATCGTCCGCATCCCCTGGCTGTCGATGCCAGTCTGATTCGTCACCAGCCCGACACGTTTCTTCCCGGACGTCGCCTGCAGCACATCAAATCCGTGCTCCTCGAGCACATCAATCCCAGTCTTCACGGTCCCATTCCGCGTGCTCATGTGCCGTTCCGCACTCAGCGCCTCGTTGTATCCGGTAATGCTCTTCCACCGCAGCGCTTCTTTTTCCGACGGATTCAAGGCCAGTGCCGCCGCCACCTCTGTCGCTACCTTCGTCCGCAGCCCAATCGCATTTCCCTTCCCGCGCGGATGCACCGCATTCGTCAGCAAAATAATGTAGGTCTGCGTGGTCGGATCAATCCACACCGACGTCCCCGTCCACCCCGTGTGCCCAAACGATCCCACCGGCAGCAGGTCGCCGCGATTCGACGAGAACGGAGAATCAATATCCCACCCAAACCCGCGCAGCACCGGCGCCTGCGGAGGCTGCTCCGGCGAAGTCATTTTCTCCACTGTCACCGCCGACAGAATCCCTCCACCGCCATTCAGCAACGCCTGCGCAAACTTCGCCAAATCATCCGCCGTCGAGAACAGCCCCGCATGCCCCGCCACTCCGCCCATCCGCCGCGACGTCGGATCATGCACCACTCCTCGCAGCATGTGCTCGTTCTCGTCATACTGCGTAGGCGCAATCTTCGACCGCCACGACGCCGGAGGCACAAACCGTGTCCGCGTCATCTTCAGCGGAGCAAAAATATGTTGCGTCGCATATGCATCCAGCGTCTCGCCTGAAACCCGCTCCACCAGCGCGCCCAGCATAATGAAATTGATGTCGCTATACACGAACCCTGACCCCGGGACCGTTTCCGGCGGCTCGACAAATGCCAACTGGTAGGCCGTGTTCTTGCCTTCCCACGGCGTCGTCAAATCCAAGTCAGGCGCCAGCCCCGAATAGTGCGTCATCAACTGCCGTAGCGTAATGTCCTCTTTGCCATTCTGCGCAAACTCCGGCAGATACTTTGCCACCGGATCATTCATTCGCACCTTGCCCTGCTCGAACAGTTGCATCATCGCAGTGGTGGTCGCAATCACCTTGGTCAGAGACGCCAAGTCAAACACCGTATCCAGCGTCATCGGCTCGCGCGTGGGCTCCAGCGCCCGGTTACCATAAGCCTTGCGATAAATTACCGCTCCGTCGTGCCCCACGACCAGCACAGCCCCAGGGATGTTTCCATCGGCAACCGAATGCTCAATGACGGAATCGACCCCGCTCAACCGTGTAAGCATCGCGGGATGCTTCCCCTCGGCCAATGCCTGCACGCAGACCAGCGTGAGCACGGCGACCAGAGCGCACCCAACCCGTAACCAGCATGAATTTGATTTCATTGTGAGGATAATCTCTTGACTGTACACAACTCGGCGACTCGGCTCAAGATTACCCACGGATAGAGTGCCTCTGATGCCACACCTCTGTTATACGTAGGAGGTAAGCTCCCAGTCGGCATCATCCTCAGCGTAGCCGTTTTTCAGGCGGAGCGAAGGATCTCGCGCGCACACCGGCCGCGCGCCGCAAGGTGGTTGACGTCGACCCGAAAAGAAGTCAAATTAGTCCAGAACGATCGCCCTCGATACCGCCAACCAGAAGATGCCGATTAGGAGCGACTGCCTTGCGAAGCGCCGACAGATCATCGGTCCAGCGCGGCCCCTGGTGGATCAGAATTTGTCCGACGATTCAACACGAGGGTTTTCTTCTCCTCGTCCTTCTGGCGACGGGTTGCGTATCTCTGGCGCAAACTTCCGCGCCAAGTCTGCAACTGGACGAGCAACCGAGCACCGTTCGCGGCACCGTGGTCAACGCTGTTACCCACGCTCCTATCGCTCGTGCCCTCGTGTTAACTCCCGGCAATAGCTTCGCAATGCTGACCGATGGGGAAGGGCATTTTGAGTTCGATCTGCCCAAAGTCGGTAACGATAGTGGGCCTGAAGGTCAACATTACACTTTCAGTCCCACATCGCTAGTTGCTCGCAAGCCGGGCTTTCTGGATGATCCAAATGGCCGAAGTCAGGCCGAGGCGACTCCGGATGGTGAGATCACGGTCCCCCTCCTGCCCGAGGCATTGATCAAGGGCCGCGTCATTTTTTCCGAAGCGGATCCCGCCTTGGGTATCACCGTGCAGATCTACTCCCGGCAGGTGCAAGATGGCATGCCCAAGTGGGTCCACGCGGGCGCCGCCCGAGCGAACTCCAACGGAGAGTTCCGCTTTGCTGAACTCTTACCCGGGTCTTACAAGCTGGTCACCAACGAGTGGATGGATAACGATCCCGCCACCACGGTTCCCGGCGGTCAACAGTACGGCTTTCCTCCCGTCTATTACCCGGGGGTCTCGGATTTTGCCGCGGCCGGCACGATTCAACTCACCGCCGGACGGACGGTCCAGGCAGATCTTCCACTGACCCGCCAACCCTACTATCCGGTAAGAATTCCGGTAGCGAATGGAGACCTGAACGGCGGTATGAACATCACTGTCTCGGTGCAGGGACACCGTGGCCCCGGCTATTCGCTCGGCTACAACGCGCAAAACCAGCGCATCGAGGGACTGCTTCCACATGGAGATTATCTGGTGGAGGCCTCGACCTTTGGACAGAATTCAGTCTCTGGAGCAGTACATCTTTCAGTCGCCGGCGCGTCCGCCGAAGGCCCGAGCCTGACTCTTATTCCAAATGGTTCGATCACTATGCATGTGACTGAAGACTTCACTTCAACGGATTGGCAGGGCTCAGGGACCTGGGGCGTCGGCGGGCGCTCAATCCCCGTGCATGGGCCCCGGCTGTATCTACAGATCAGCGCTGAGGCAGCAGATGATTTCGCGCAGCAGGGGAATGCATCGCTTCGTCCGCCAACGGGAGCGAACGATGATCCACTCATTCTCGAAAATCTGGCGCCCGGCCGTTATTGGTTGCGACTGCATTCCTCTCGTGGGTACGTGGCAGCCGCCACCATGGGCGGGGTTGATGTGCTGCACGAGCCATTCATTGTCGCTTCGGGTTCAAGCACGCCGATCGAAATCACCATGCGCGACGATAATGCAGAACTCGACGGCACAGTGGCGGGCCTGGCTGCTCAGCCAGCGCTGGCCGGCTCGACTATCTCCTCACAATTCTCGCCGCCGCAAGCCTGGGTTTATTGCATTCCTTTGCCCGACAGCCCAGGTCAATTTCAACAACTCGGAGTATCTCCCGACGGAAAAATCAACTCGCCCCAAATGACGCCGGGTACTTACCGTGTACTGGCTTTCAGGAATCAGCAACCAAATCTTCCCTATCGCGACGCCGAGGCGATGCGGCCTTACGAAACTAAGGGACAGGTCGTCCATCTATCGGCCGGACAGAAAGCCAGCGTGCAGTTGCAGATCATTCCCGGCATCGAGTGAACCATCATGACTCACTCTATCTCAATCCGCTCCCTCTGCCTGATGACGGCGATCGGTCTGTGCGGAGCGCGACCTTTGACCTCAGCGCAAACGCCAGGCATCTCCCGGGCAGCAACTCCCGGCAACGGCTACAGAATCGCTGGAACCGTCGTCAGTAAAACGGACGGCCATCCTCTCGCCCGCGCGCGCATCATCGTAAGGGACACGAAGACCCCGCAGAAGTTTGAGTCTCTGGTCACTTCTGAAGACGGCAGATTCGAGTTCACTGGAGTACCTGCAGGGAAGTACGATCTAAACGGCGCGAAGCGCGGATACATTTCGGCTTCGTACGATCAGCACGAGCAGTTCTCCACCGCGATCGTGACCGGTGCGGGCCTTGACACCCAGGCCCTGGTCCTGCGCCTCGCGCCCACGGCGATCATTTCCGGCAAGATCCTCGACGAATCTGGAGATCCGGTTCGCCATGCAACGGTAACCGTTTATTACGACGATCATAGTAGCGGTGTGGATCAAATTCGACAGTATCGCGGCGCCCAGACGGACGATGAGGGAGCATACGAGGTTGCCGGGGTGATGCCCGGCACTTATTTCCTGTCGGCAAGCGCCAAGCCCTGGTACGCCGTCCATCCGAGGTCCAGCTCTCCTGGTTCCGTTCCAGATGGCAAGCCCGCGGACACCCCAAACGTCGATCGATCTTTTGACGTTGCCTATCCGCTGACCTACTACGCCGATGTCACCGAAGCGGACAGTGCAACCCCGATTCCGATTCGCGGAGGTGAGCGCCTGCAGGTGGAGATTCATTTGAATCCAGTTCCGTCTCTCCATCTCCTTTTTCGCGTGCCGAGCAACGGCACTAACGGATACTCTGTTCCTCGTCTTGAGCAACCCGCTTTTGATAGTTCCACATTTTTGCTGAGCGATGGCGTTCGTACGATATCGCCCGGCGTCGTGGAACTGACGGGCATTCCCGCAGGCCGCTACAACGTCCGCCTTAACGGCCCAGGCCCCGCAATCCAAATGAACGGAGTCGATCTCAGCAAAGATGGCGAGGAGATCGACACATCCAGTGGCGAGGCCCTGAGCACTGTCAAGGTCTCGGTGCAAGTGCCCGGAGAAGCGACTCTTCCGCCGCAACTGACGGTTGGGTTGCGCTCGGGAAGCAGGGCCTTTGCAGGAGTGCAACCGTTCAGTCCGAAAGGAGAGGCGGAACTGGCGCAGATCGCTGCCGGCCGGTACGAAGTGCTGGTGTGGGGCTCCGACAAGCAGTACTCCATCGCGAAACTTTCAGCCGAGGGCGCCGAAGTTTCAGGTCACTCCCTGATCGTGACCGCGGGTTCCTCTCCCTCCGTTTCGCTCACCGTGGTGGGCGGCAGCCTGAACGTAGAGGGCACGGCGAAGCGCGCCAGCAAGCCTTTCGCCGGAGCGATGGTGGTTCTGGTCCCCAAAAATCCGGAGGGCAACCGCGATCTTTTCCGCCGCGATCAAAGCGACCTCGACGGTACCTTCAATCTGCTGAATGTTGTCCCAGGTTCCTACACCGTTCTGGCCATCGAAAACGGATGGGATCTGGATTGGTCCTAGCCCGCCGTGATCGCGGCGTACGTGAATCGTGGGCGACCGATTGAAGTCGGCAATCATTTTGGCCGCACGATGAATCTTTCAGAACCTGTCGAAGTTCAATCCAAGTAAATAGAGACCGGCGCCGAGATTGCCCCGCGTCTCGTCCTTCTCGAGAACTTGAGCCTCGACTTGTCCCGGCGCCTCGCCCGCTCTTGTCTCCGACTTCTGCAGCCCCTTGTTCCAAAATCAGAACAAAATTGCGATTCTTCTTGACTATCGTTGACAGCTTCAAACTCCAACTCGCCACCAAGCCGACGATCAGACCGGTTGTGACGGCTCAGCGTGTTTTTTGTCGCGTTGCTTGTGGGGCTGAGTGGAGTGAAGGGGATTACGTTTATCTCATCGAAATTGAACCGTCCAAGCTTCTGATCGCCTGAACCAGCCTTTTGTTGAGGGCATCCTTCTGCCGGCGTGGTATAAAGTTCGGCAACGTCAGGAGGTGCCCTTTGCTCGACCGCCGTCATTTCCTTTCTACCGCAGCCACTGGTGTTGCCGCCTCACTCGCTTTCCGCGGCAATCTTCTCGCTCAGCTCGAAAAGACTCCGCCCCTTCCCGACCATTCGCTCCTCGACAAGAATGAAGACGCCTTCTGGGCCGAAATGCGCCGGCAATTTATCATCCCCGAAGACGAGATCTACCTCAACAATGGCACGGTCGGCTCGAGTCCAGCCCCCGTGTTGCGTGCCATCTTTGACGGATACAACACCACAGAGAAAATGGACCAGCAGGATCCCGAAGACTATCCCATCTGGGGATACGCGGCGTGGAACGAGTTCCGCGACCCACTCGCCGAATTCGTAGGCTGCAAGCGCGACGAGATTGCCCTGCTGCGCAATGCCACCGAAGCTAATAGCTACATCGCCAACGGGATCGACCTGAAGCCCGGCGACGAAGTGCTGATGACCGATCAGGAACATCCCGGAGGCGAACATCCCTGGGACTTGAAGGCCAAGCGCTACGGCGTCGTGACCAAGAAGGTCACGCTTCCCCGCCCCGTCAAAGATGCAGCGCAGGTGCTGAACCTCTTCAACGACGCGATCACGCCGCGGACGCGGGTCCTGTTCTTCAGCCACATTACGACGTTCTCAGGAGTCGTGCTGCCTGCGAAGGAACTCGCCGCACTCGCGCGCACGAAAGGAATTCTCTCGGCCGTCGATGGAGCACATGTTCCCGGCATGATGCGCCTGAACGTAACCGAACTCGGCTGCGACATGTATTCTTCAAGCCCGCACAAGTGGCTGATGGCCACGAAAGGTTCCGGCTTCCTCTACGTGCGCGACGAAGTCATCGACCGCCTGTGGAACACGATCGCCACCGAAGGCTGGGACGATACCAAGATCCGCGCCGAACGCTTCCAGCGCATTGGCAGTTCGAACGTCCCCGCGCTGTGGGGATTGCGCGCCTCCATCAAACTGGCAAACGACATCGGCATGGAGCGCATCGAGCGCCGTCACCGGCATCTCGCCGACTACATCCTCGACGAAATGAAGAAGCGCGGCGCCGAGTCGTGGACGTCGCCCGATCCTGCCCTGCGCTGCGCGATCGTCAGCGTCAATGTCCCGCCAGTCCCGCGCGGGGACCTAGAGAACTGGCTGTGGAAGACCCACAAGATTCGCATCCGGGGCGGCGATCCAAACAAGCTGCGGCTCTCGACCCCGTACTATTTGCAGAAGAAGGATATCGACCGCTTCCTGGAGAAGTTCGACCAGTACAAGGAACTGAAGGGCCTCAGTTAGGCCTCACCAGAGAGAACGTATCAGCGGGCTGCCTAGAATGCGTTCGTCCTGCGTGATCAGGGTCAGTCCCAGCGCCCGAGCGGTCGCGCCAATCAGGCGATCCGCCGGATCCTTGGGATAAGTCTCGGGAAACGTTGGAGTGAGAGCTGCGATCTCCGGGGTTATCTCGATCACCTCGACCCGCGATTTTTCGAGTATGATGCGAATCGACGACTCAATACTGCCTGACGCTCTTAAACGACCTCGTTGATACAACAGCGCGAGTTCCCAGAGCGTGATCGAAGAGATGGCCAACTCGCCATTTCGTTCTGCTTTCCGAAGCTCACGAACCGCAGTGCGCGAAAGCCGGCTCGAATCGGAGACCAGCCAGACCAAGACGTGCGTGTCCAGCAGAATCACTTCAGCGCATCCCAATCTTCTACAGGCACGACCGGGGAAACAATATCGCCGAGTATCTCGATCTTCCCTTTGAGGGAGTCAAAGACTTCGGGGCGGAACTCGTCTGCCGGCACTAATTTTGCGACCGGTTTGCCACGCTTGGTGATCACTATGGGAACGCGCGTCGCCTGGACCCGGTCCATCACTTTGAGGCACTGCGCTTTGAATTTGCCCGCCGGCATCGCCTTCATATGGTCACCTCGATATGACCATGGCCATTATAGCATGATCAGTCGGAGTGCACCGGCCCCAGATGGAGAGAACAGGAAAACGTCCCGTCTGTCCCCAGGTTCCCACGACGAGAGAATCCGCACGAGTTCGCTGATCAAGACCGTGTGGTAGGAGAGCTGTTAAGATCAAGAAACGGGAACGCTCATTCGGGGAATTCGGATGTACGCGAACTCGTGACAGAGACTCTCGAAGAGACGACTTGGTCGCGCATCCTCAACGTCTTGGTGGAATTTCTCGATGCCAAGAACGTGGAGAAGGTTCGCGTGGAATTCGGCTACATTTTGGATCGCGACCTCGCAGGAAAACAACCAGCATCGGCCGAGATCGTACGCCTGAAGGATCTGGAGCGTTTCATCAGGACAGGTCTTGATGAAGGGACAATCGAGTGGGGCCGGTCCTCAGACTTCCGCTTTTATCCGCTCGGCACAGAGTTGGCCTTCATGCTTTGCAACGATGCTGATCTGCATTTCGCCTCCGCTGACTCAGCCCTCCTCGCTGAATTCGCGCAGACGCTCCGCTCAAGCGGAGTGAAGGTTTACGATTCCGGCAGACCCACCTAAAAGCTACCGGTTCATCAGAAATCACTGCCACCTCGGGCTTGTAAGCTCTAGTCGTAGTACTCCAACCCCAGGTGCGTGATCAGTTCCTCGCCTTTCAAATGCCGCAGGGTGTTCTTCAACTTCATCAGCTGGATGAAGAGATCGTGCTCGGGATACAGACCCGGCGCGGTCATCGGCGACTTGAAGTAGAAGCTGAGCCACTCTTGAATGCCCAGGCCGCGCAACGCGGAGCAGCGCTTTGCCAAGTCGAGAAATAATACGAGATCGAGCACGATGGGCGCGGCAAGGATGGAATCGCGGCATAGGAAGTCGACTTTGATTTGCATGGGATAGCCTAGCCATCCGAAGATGTCGATGTTGTCCCAGCCTTCTTTGTTATCGCCACGCGGCGGGTAATAGTTGATGCGAACTTTGTGGAAGATATTTCCGTAGAGTTCGGGATACAAGCCTGGCTGCAGGATGTGCTCGAGCACGCCCAACTTGGATTCTTCCTTGGTCTTGAACGAACCGGGATCGTCGAGCACCTCCCCGTCGCGGTTGCCCAGGATGTTGGTGGAATACCAGCCGCTCAGGCCAAGCAGCCGGGCTTTGAACGCCGGTGCCAGAACCGTTTTCATCAGCGTCTGGCCAGTCTTAAAATCCTTGCCACAGATGGGAGCTTCGTTCTGGCGCGAAAGGTGCAGCATGACGGGAAGATCAACCGTCAGATTGGGCGCGCCGTTGGCAAAGGGCACACCTTCCATCAGAGACGCATACGCATAGATCATCGAGGGTGCGATCATCTCGTCGTTCTCGCGCAGCGCCTTCTCGAAGGACTTCACCGACTGATGAGCCTCGGTCGGCTCGATGTAGGACTCGGTCGACCCGCACCACATGGTGATCAGCCGGCTCGCACCGCTCGTCTTCCTGAAATCGCGGATATCCTCGCGCAACTGCTCGGCGAGATCCATTTTCGTTTTGCCCTTCTTCACGTTAGGGCCATCGATCTTCTTCACGTAGTTGTGATCGAACACTGCGGCGCGTGGTTTGACCGACGAGAGGAACGGCTTTAACTGTTCGAGCAGGCGATAGTCGAGCACGCCCGCATTGGAGGCGGCTTCGTACATGTTGTCTTCGAAAATGTCCCAGCCAGTGAAGACCAGGTCGTCGAGTCCAGCCAGCGGAACGAACTCCTTGACTTTGGGAGACCGCCCGTCGGTGCGCTTCCCCAGGCGCACGGTGCCCATTTGCGTGAGTGATCCGATGGGCTTTGCCAGGCCCTTGCGAATCGCTTCGACGCCGGCAACGAAAGTCGTGGCGACCGCGCCCATGCCCGGAATCATCACGCCGAGCTTGCCTTTTGCGGGCTCCATGGTGCCGTTGGGTTTGGAACTGCTGCGGGACTTCGCTTCCGACTTCGTTTCGTTGTTTACTTCAACCCGCGCTGTATTTTTTTTTGCGGACTTCTGCCGTGTCGCCATAGGTTGGCCGCTTCCTCAGTAAGGATCAGGATGGATGTGCAAACCTTGTATGTTCTCGTATTGGGTGGGAGTTTGGCAAACTGGCGCGGCCAAACGTAGAGGAAAGCGCTCCAACGGGGTCGCTTCGTCATTGAGCGGAGAGAGCGGCATGCCTGCTGATTTGCTCCGGAGTCGCGGGGCTTCGCCCACGCGAGACAGCCGGGACGGCTGTCGCTACATGCGCTCGATAGGAATTGGGCTCATCGATTCTTTGCGTTGGACTCACCAGCCGGGTTCGTTCAGAATGGGGTCACTTCGCAGCCGGCTCTGCAGCTGGTTCCCGCGAAGTTGATGTTTGCAAGCAGCCTTGCAGCGGCATGCAAATCTTCTGACCCCGTTGATCTCCACAAAATCTGAGCCCACGCCGCCCGGCTTTATGCGGGCAGTGTGCTCTTCAGACTCGCTTTTCGCCGCAGGACGGACGAAAGGTACAAAGGAGATTCCATGACCTCGATTCGTAAATTCGCATACGCCACGTTGCTGGCGTTCACCGCTCTGAACTTCGCGCCCAGCCTGGCTTCAGCCCAGGAGCCTGCGCGCGGTAAGTTCACACTCACGCACGAAGTTCACTTTGGAAACGCCAAAGTTCCGGCTGGAGACTATGAGTTCCGCTTCGACCCCGACGCAACTTCACGCATGCTGAGCCTCAGGAAGCTCAGCGGAACTCGTGCCGGGTACTTGCTCATGGTGCCCTCAACCGAGGACACCAAGCCGTCTGATCTGAGCCGGCTCATCCTCGAAGCCACACCGGACGGCAGCTACGTCAGCGCCATGCAACTGCCGCAGTTCGGCATGACGCTCCTCTTCACCGTACCATCGCGCGCAACGGAGAGACAGATTGCCAAGGCCGCAACTACGGCCGCGGCATCGGGCCAATAGTCCCTCTGGTTGCCACAAAATCGAGGGCGGATAGCGAACCTGCTATCCGCCCTCGCTCTTTGTGCTGGTGATATTAAGGCCAGCAAGACAATACCATTGCAAAACAAAATCACCCGTCCAAGGCGGCAGACAGGAGTGTCCGCCCCACACGGACTAGGTCGACTGGAGCTGTGAATTTCCTCGGACGTCGTCGCTCAACACGATGGCTTCCGCAATTTCCTTCATGGGTTTGCGCTTCTGGCGGCTCTGGCGTTGCAGCGCCAAATAGGCTTGCTCTTCGTTCAGTCCGAGATCGCGCTGGAGAATACCTTTGGCGCGCTCGACGATTTTCCTGGTTTGCAATTGTTCGGCGAGCGTGGAGTTGGCTTCCTCCAAGCGCGCCAGTTCAAGTTCGGCTCCTACGAGAAATCCGACCGAGGAGATCATGCGAATCTCGCGGCGCCGGTAGACGTGGTGCTGGCGGTGCTGCAGGTTGATGACGCCCACTACGCGCCCGCGGCACATCAAGGGCACCGATAGAAACGCCTCGTAACTGTCTTCCGGCAACTCGTGAAAGAACTGGAAGCGCGGATCGTGGGCCGCTTCCTCGGGGATGGCGACTGGCTCGCGGTGCTCCGCCACCCATCCCGTAATGCCTTGTCCGACGCGAAGTTTCAGGCGGTCGACCACGTCGGGATGCGGATTCTTGGAGGCTCGAAGAACAAGTTCGTCTCCTTCGAGGATGTAGATCAGACAGGAGTCGCACTTGACCAGCGCAGAAGCAAACTCAACCACGCGAGTCAGAACTTCGTGAAATCCGTCCGCCGTGCCCAGGCGGACGCTGATTTCGTGGAGTATATCTACGTGTGAGTCCTCAACAGATATAAAAGGTTCCATGTTGTACATTATCGATCTTGTAGAGATTATGTCTAATTCCAAATTTTGATCGGGGCGATAAAGGATTTCCGTCGAGATTGTTACCGACGTTTAACATCCTTTGCGAAGTTGGCGCATCGAAAAAGGGGTGAAATAAAAGGCAGGTAGGGAAAGACTCGCGCGCGAACGAGTGCACCCGGGAACTGTTCTTTTGCCCCGCTGGGGCTTGCTCATCTCCATTTGACACCCACGGCTTACGCCTTCGCTCGAACCTGCTAGCGCGCCGGTACCGCTAGAAACCAGACCAGCAATGCGAACAGGATCAGAGTGCCTACCAGAGAAAACAACGTGTGCAGCGGGTGGAAATGAAAGTAGGGATTGCGCGTCAGACGATATCTTGTCGCGAGCATAAGACCTCCTGCCCGTATTTCGGATGCGAACGGACGGTCTGCTTGATTGTATTCTCCCACTATTTTGGATGTAGGGCTCCTGTTTTTTCTGCGCCTGTGTTACACCATTGCAATGCCTGAGAAGACTGCACTCGTTACCGGCGCCTCCAGCGGCTTCGGATTGCTGATATCCATCGAACTGGCGAAAGCCGGATTTCGCGTAGTGGCTACCATGCGCAATCTTGGGTGCCGCGAACGGCTTGACCAGGCTATCGCGGCGACAGGAGTTGCGGCGACGATCGAGGTTCGTGCCCTCGACGTCACGATATTTGACACCATCCAGAGTTTCGTCGACGGTGTGGTCCGCGACTACGGACGGCTGGACGTTCTGGTCAACAATGCGGGATTCGCCGTGGCCGGATTCGCGGAAGATATCAAAGTCGACGAACTGCGGCTGCAGTTCGAGACGAATTTTTTCGGCGCGGTCGCGATGACGAAGGCTGCGCTGCCCACCATCCGGCGACAGCGCTCCGGACACATTATTCACGTCTCGTCGATTTCAGGATTGCACGGCGCGGTCACGGCAAGCAGCTACTCGGCTTCGAAACATGCGCTGGAGGGATGGAGCGAATCGCTGCGCATGGAGGTGAATTCGCTCGGCATCAAAGTTATGCTGGTCGAGCCGGGAGCGTTTAAGACCGACATCGGACGCGCGGGGCTGTCATGGGAGAGCAGGCTACGAAGCAGACGTCGCCCAATCTTCAACGTAGTCCGCGCATGCGGGAACGCATCCAGAAAATTCCCAAGGCCGACCCGATCGCCGGCCCAGCTCGTCGTCGCCATCGCGCAGAATCCCAATCCGAAGCTGTGCTACCTGGTGGGGCGCGATGCGAAGATCCAGCTGGCGATGAAACGCATCCTGCCTTGGAAGTGCAAGAGAAGACTGGTCTCGAGTTTTATCAAGATCGACTGAGGTAGGCATCGGCCTCATGTAAGGTGACCCGACTGTGAGGCAACATTGATCAGCCCCGTGCCGTCAGTTGCTGGTCGAGGTGCGCGAGTACCTTCGGCCAAGCCTCTTCGTGCCTCTTCTTCGACTCGTCGTCTGGGAAGCCCTCGTGCGTGAGGCGAAGTTGCGTCCCGCCGTTGTCGGGGACGAGTTCGACCGTGACTACTGTCTCGGCCCCCTTTGTGGCGGCGGTCAGCCATGTCAGTTCTACGAGGCGATCAGGTTCGAGCCGGAGGAACCGTCCATAGTGCGGATGTCGCTGGCCCTCGAACCGCGTTTCGAAGTAGAAGACCGTGTTCATCTCGCCTTTCATTAAAACCGAGCCGGGTACCGCAAACCAGCGATCGAACTGCTCTGTCCATGCTCGGAATAGAGTGCGCGGCGACGCGCTCATCACGCGCTCAACTGTCAGGCGAAATGGCCTTTGACAAACATCGGGAGGAGCAACAGCCAACGTCATAAGGCCTCCACGCGAATTCACGCAGTTTTGTTATCGAACCGGCTCCCGGCTCCCGGAACTCGGTACACGGTACTTGGGACTATTTCCCCAGGTCAACCGTCTTCACTGGCAAGTCCCAGTGCGCGTCAAGGATTTCGAAACGGCGCTGCTCCTCGTGCTGGAAGGTGTCATGGTCGGGATACATCTGTCTTTGCAGCGCAGCTTCGTCAAAGGGCTCGTTGGCGACGGTGGCGTTCTTGAAGACGATGGTCACGCGGAAATCCCAGCGGCCGTCTTCGGTGGTGTGATAGCGCGGCTGGTCCATCCAGACTTTGGTGATGCGGCCCATCTCGGCTTCTTTTCTGAGCACGGGATAGTGGTTCTTCTTGAATAGCTTGAGAAATTCGTCGGCGTGTCCCCACTTCGCTTTGTAGTAGTACTCGACAACGAACGGCCGGTCGGAGGCGGCGGGAGCAGACTGGGCGTATGTGGCTATCGGCATGGCGATGGTGACGAACAGCAAGGCGGCGAGAATGCGGCGCATGGGATCCCTCCGGGGAGTGAAATTGGTAGCTTGTACACTACCATTTGTTTGCGGACGATGCAGGCTAGGCTCGAACGGGATCCCAAGTGGTGGCGAGAGAGACGTTGCGAACAACGTCTCTACGATAGGGTGTCGGTGTTGTGTGCGACGAACTATGCTGCCGGCTGACTGCCGATCCGATTCTGCCAGTGACTCCACACAAACCACGCCGCCGCGACCAGCAGCATGACTCCGATCACCGCATCGAACTTGTGGAAGTATTTTCCCAGTTCGCGCCAGTTCTCGCCCAGCTTCATGCCGAGCCAGGCTAGGCCGAGGCACCACGGCCACGATCCCAGGAATGTGTAAAGGTGAAAGCGGGCGCGGGGCATACGCGCAATTCCCGCCGGCAGCGCGATGAAGGTGCGGATCACGGGCAGCAGGCGGGCGATGAAGACTGCAAGATATCCCCAACGCGCGAAGAAGCGGTCGGACCAGTCGAGTTCGCGCCGCGACATGAAGATCCAATGCCCAAAGCGCTCGACTAGCGGGCGGCCGCCATAGCATCCGATCTCATAAGCGACCAGCGAGCCCAGATTGCAACCGATGGCTCCCGCCGTCGCCAGCCAGAGCAACTTGAATGTCCCTTGGAAGACAAGATATCCGCCGAAGGGCATGATCAATTCGGAAGGGAGCGGGATGCAGGCCGACTCAATCGCCATGAGAAAGGCGATGCCGGCGTAGCCGGTGACGGCGATTACGTTGCTGATGAAGACGAACAGGACTGCGAGAATTCTTTCGGTCATACGAAGAACAGTTGCCAGGCGCCAGTTGCCGGTTGCCAGTTAAATGCGCGGATCTCTCGGACTGACAACTGAGATCTTCCTTCCAGTGTATCGGAAATCAGCGGCAGAAATACCCCCTAGAACGAGCCTTCCTGGGTGAACGCGTAGCCGGGGAGGGTAGCACCTTGAGGACTCTTGGTGACCTTCACCCGGACCGTGGGGGCGTCGGGCGCGGTGATTCCGGCGAGGCGCAGCATGGCGTACTGCGAAAACACTTCGTTGTAGACCTTGGTGACCAGGTAGTCCTGGCCGTCGGCGTCGCTGCGCCACACTTGCCCGAGTTGGATGGAGTTGACTGCCATGGGATTATTCCTGATTCTCGCTGCAGTACTTCCAGACTACCGGGGAGCGTGAGAAGCGTCAATCCCGAGCAGGTTACCGAGGGCCAGTATGAAACCTTGCCGTTGGCTCTGTTAAGATTTGGCCGCAAGGAGACGCTATGCCTCGTGGTGTTGTTCCCCGTCAACCCGCTCGCACCGGCCGTCAGGATCGCGTGGCGCGGATAGTACAACCGATCAAATCTGCCCCGAAGAAGACTGGAAAGAAGGATGCTCTCGTCCGTCCAAGCGGAGGCACGGCGGTCGCTCCACAACAGCGAGGAAGAGCGAGGGCCAAGGCTGCTGCGACGCTGAGGAAGGTCAAAGGCTACAATCCCGTGGCCCCGGAACGGGTGGCGGAGATTCTGAAGCGGCTCGACCAGCTCTATCCGGACGTTACCTGCGCTCTCACGCACGCGAGCGCATGGGAGCTGGTGGTGGCGACAATCCTCTCCGCGCAATCGACCGACGTGAATGTGAACCGGGTCACACCGGAGTTGTTCCGCAAATATCCGACGGTCGCGGCATTTGCCGCGCTCACTCCGGAACAACTGGAACCCGACATACGCTCCACCGGATTCTTTCGCAATAAATCCAAGTCGGTGGTGGGAGCGGCGAAAAAGATCGTGGCGGAGTTCGGCGGCCAAGTCCCGGAAACCATGGAGAAACTTCTGACGCTTCCTGGGGTTGCACGGAAGACCGCGAATGTCGTGCTGGGGACGTGGTTCAAACTGGCGGAGGGCGTGGTGGTCGACACGCACGTGCACCGCATCTCGCGGCGGCTGGAACTGACGACACAGGATGATCCGCAGAAAATTGAGCAGGATCTCATGCGGATCATTCCCCGGGAAAAGTGGATTCTGTTCTCGCATCAGGTCATCTGGCATGGCCGCAAGTTGTGCATCGCGCGCAAGCCCAAGTGTGCGGATTGCGCGCTGGAGAATCTGTGCCATGCCGCAGATAAAACCTGGAGCACGGTGGAGATGCACAAAAATGCGAAAGCGTAGACCCCGTCGTCCGACGAAGAGACAATCTACTCGCTTCTCAACTCATCCAGCACAGGTGTTTTCAGGCCACGGATTCGAAGACTCTTTGGCTGGTCCTGAGCAAAAATAGTTACTTCGTTGATTCCTTTTCGGAGCCAGGGAGCGGGGACGTACAGGGTTTGCTGCGGGCCAAGATTCCAGAACCGACCGAGCGCATGACCGTTGATCCAGACGGCTCCTTTGCCCCATCCGCGCGTGTCCAGAAAAGTGTCTCCGGTGTCATGAAGGTCGAATTGGCCGCGATAGAACGCGGGGCCGGACGGCGCGTGGGCGTTCATCTTCGAAAACTGTAACTTCAAGAGATCGTCCATCCGAAGCGGAAAGACCTGCCAGCCTGAGAGCTCCTTTCCTGCAAGAGTCACTGGGCCGTTAATTCCCTGCCGCTCGGAGCGCAACTCGGTGGTGAAATTGATGCGGCCTGTGCCCTCGACGAGGATGTCGAGGGTCGACTCTGCGCCGGCTTCGATCGGCAATCGATCTTGTTTCAGCCGGCGGTCCAGTGTGCCGGCTGGTTTGCCGTTAACGTAGACTCGTGCGTAGCTGCGCATTTCGCGAATCTGTAACTGGCCGGCGATCCGCTCTTTGATCTTCGTGCGGTACAAGATGTATCCGTACGACTGGCCGAATGTTTCCATCGACCGTGGCGTATCCACGGCGACAGGATTCGGCAGGTTCGACCACAGGGGCGCGCTTGCTTTCAATTCAAATTCTGGGAGTTCGATCACGGACAACGGCGCCGGCGGGTCGGGGATTTTCACTCCCGGGCGATGCTTCGCGATCACGTCGCGGAACGCAAAATACTTCTTCGTCAGCGCGCCCGACTCGCTTACTGGAGAATCGTAGTCATAGCTCGTGACATCGGGCTCGTAGGCTTTGCCGAAGTTTGCGCCGTTCATGAAGCCGAAACTTGTTCCGCCGTGAAACATGTAGAGATTGATCGAGTATCCCCTACTCAAAATCCAATCCAGTTCCTGCGCCTGCTGGCTCGCGTTGGTGACGTGATGGTGTTCGCCCCAATGATCAAACCATCCGTCCCAGTACTCTCCGCTCATCAGCGGGTGCCCGGGTCGAAACTTTTGCAGCTTGGCGAATTCTGTTTTCGCTTCGCCCGGACCAAAGTTGACGACCGCGTGAATGTCAGGCAGAGTCCCAGCCGGCAACTCGTCGCCACCGTCCGCGGTGTAGAGAAGCACTTCTCCCAGGCCTGCGTTTTTGATCGCGGCGAGAATGAGCTTCATGTATTCCTTGTCGTTCCCAAACGAGCCGTACTCATTCTCGACTTGCACGGCCAGGATCGGTCCGCCTTGCGTGACCTGTAGCGGAGCCAGTTCCCTGCCCAGACGCAGCAGCCAGCGTTCCGCCGGACCGAGAAACTTTTCGTCGGCACTGCGCAGAACGATATTGGGATCCGCCAGAAGCCACGCGGGCAGGCCCCCCAGATCCCACTCAGCGCAAGCATAAGGCCCTGGGCGCAGGATGACATAAAGACCTTCCTCCTGCGCTGTGCGAATAAAGGTGGCTACATCGCGTGATCCACTGAAGTCGTAGACTCCGGGCTGCGGCTCGTGCACGTTCCAGAAGACGTAGGTTGAGATGGTGTTCAGGCCCATGGCACGCGCCTTCTTGAGACGATCTCGCCAGTACTCGGGCGGGATGCGCTCGTAGTGCAGTTCCCCTGAGATTATCTGCAGAGGCTTACCGTCGAGCGCGAAGTGATCACCTTCGACTTCGACGCCGATGTGATGGGCCATCGCCGGAGCGTTCTGCGCGCGGGCCGCGGAGACGCTCACGAACGCGGCACACAGAAAAAATGTCCCGAGCGTGAGACGAAGGGTCGAACAGTTCATGGATGTGCACGACCTGTTGGCGTGAGGTACTGACAGCGCTGAAAGGGCCTCTGCTAGACTCTCCTTTCTATCTTATTTTGAGGTTCCACGCCATGCGCCTGTGCGCAGTGTTTGCTATCGTCATCCTTATGAGCACTGTTGTTACCGAGACCGCTGCCCAGACTTTGCCTCTGCCTCAGGCGGTTACTGATCCGACGAAGATTTCGTCGAAGCCCAATGCGCAGGTTGAGCCACGAAGTCTGACCATCGAGAAACTCTGGATGACGCGCCAGGTTGGACGTCCGACATGGTCGCCTGACGGAAGGAACATTGCGTTTATCTCGAACATGAGCGGACGCAATAATCTGTGGGTCGTCCCGGCCGAGGGCGGATGGCCAGTGCAGTTGACGGTCAGCGACCAGCGGCAGACGGCGCCGGCGTGGTCGCCCGACGGCAAGTGGATCGCCTACCAGTCCGACTATGACGGCGACGAGCAGTGGGACATTTTTCTGGTTTCGCCGAAGACCGGCAAGGTCGTGAACTTGACGCAGACGCGCGAGATCGCGGAACTGAATCCGACGTGGTCGCCTGATGGGCGATATCTGGCGTATGAAGTGAAGCCGAAGACTTCTGCGGCCTACGAGATCGACATCTATGACATGGTGATGCGTGAGGTGAAGCACCTCACGACCAACACACCGCAGGATAAGCGAAACATGAATCCCATCTGGTCGAAGGATGGGAAATTCATTGTCTATACGCAGGAGCAGGCCAAGGGCACGGATTCGAACATTTTCATCGCTGACGTTGCAAGCGGGAAAGTGCACGCTGCTCACTCCGCATGAAGGCGAGCAACGCTACGCCGCCAATGACATTGATCGCCCGTCCAGTTCCCGACGGCACTATACGATATTCTGATCACCTCCAACGCGCCGAATGGGTATGACAACGTCGGCCTGCTCCACTTCGGCACCAAAAGCGAGTTGAACGGGGTGTTCAAGCTGGCGAGATCAAGTGGCTCACCAATGATAAGTGGGAAATTCGTGGACGCGAGTTTTCGCCGGACGGAAAGCACATTACGTTCAGCGCCAATGTTGACGGCAACGAAGACATCTACCTGCACGATCTGGCGACGGGAAAATCGACGGCGCTCGCCAATTTCCGAAGGGCGTGAACGAGCCCGTAGGCGGACATTCGGCGTTCAGTGCCGGATGGCCAGCGCCTGCTCTATAACCACAATGGCCCGACCGCCCCCGGCGATCTGTGGGTCTATCAACTGGCTTCGGCAAGTCGCAGCAATTACGCATTCGCTGGTCGCGGGCGTGCGCTCGGAAGATATGGTTGAGCCATATCTGGTGCACTATCCCAGTCGCGAGGGGAAGTGGACGATCTCCGCCTTTCTCTATGTGCCTTTCAACATGGCGCGCAACGGGCAGAATGCGGCGATCGTCTACATTCACGGCGGGCCGACTTCGCAGAGCATGAATTCCTTCAACCGCTTCGTGCAGTATGCGGCCAATCAGGGATACATGGTGCTCGCTCCCAACTACCGCGGCTCGACCGGGTACGGCAAGGAATTTCAGCAGGCCAACCTGTTCGACATGGGCGGCGGCGATTTGCAGGACGTGCTCGCGGGCGTCGACTGGATCAAGCAGACGGGACATCTCGATACGAAAAAGATCGCGGTGATGGGCGGAAGCTACGGCGGCTATCTAAGCATGATGGCGGTGACGAAGGCGCCCGAAGGTCTGGGCGGCGAGCGTCCCGATTGTGCCCTTCGTGAACTGGTTCACCGAGATTGAAAATGAAGATCCAGTGCTGCAGCAGTCGGACCTCGCGACTATGGGAGACGTGGTGAAGAATAAGGCGCTGTACGAAGATCGCTCGCCCATCAACTTCATCGATCAGATCAAGGCGCCGCTGCTGCTGTTAGCGGGAGGGCATGATCCGCGCTGTCCGAAATCCGAAACCCAGCAGGTCGTCGATGCGATCAAACAACGTGGGGGAACGGTGGATTACAAAATTTACGAAAACGAAGGGCATGGATTTGCGCGCGTGGAAAATCAGATTGACGCTTATAAGCGCGTAGCGGACTTCCTGCTGGCGCATGTCGTGCCGGCCGATTGCAGTTGCTCGGTTACGGAATAGCAACAAGAACTTAACGACAGAGGATCACTGAGGAGAACCTTTTCGTTCATTTCGCCGTGCGAACATTTGCACGATTGCTGCCACTAAGCCGGGGACGGTGAACTCCTTGGCCGCGATATCGACTGGCAGACCTTGTTCGCGCAGGGTCGAGGAAGTGACAGGGCCGATCGACGCCATTCGTACTTCAGCGAGGGCATGGTTGCGCGTTTTGGACGCCTGACGCGGGCCCAGCAATTCCACGAAATTCCTGACAGTTGAAGAACTAGTGAACGTGACTACATGCGGGCGCTTTTTCGGATCCTTCAAGGTGGCGCGAAGGCGGGCACGAGAGGATTGGGGCACGACTGTTTCGTAGGCTTCGACGACCTCAACGCGCGCTCCTGCCTTGCGCAACTCGCGAGGAATGACGTCTCGAGCGACTTTGGCGCGCACCAGCAGGACGCGCTTGCCTTTGACTTTGTTTTTCAGCCTGCGCACGACGGATTCGGCGACGTACTCTTTGGGAACGAGGCTCACTTTCGCTCCGCGCTGCTCGATGGCCTTCTTGGTGGCGGGACCAATGGCGGCGATGCGCAGGAGCGACCCCTCAGCGGCTAAAGCCGCAGTTAAATTCGACGTGCGTGCGGCACGACTCAAGTCGTGCCCTTCCCGGGTCTTACGCATCCGGTCCCACATCGCTTCCACTCCGTTTACGCTGGTCAGAATCAGCCAATCGTAACTGCCAAGCTTCTTCAACGCAGCGTCCAGAGACTGGAACGATCTCGGCTTGCGAATCTCGATGAAGGGGATCTCGATTACTTCGGCGCCGCGCTTGCGAAGTTCGCTAGAGAGAGCGCCGGCCTGGTGCCTGGCGCGGCCTACCAGTACGCGGATTCCGCGCAGGGACTGGCTCCTCAGTGCTTTTGTCTTCTCGTTCATGGTTAAAGTTGGCGGGCAGAGTCCGCCCTGAGCCTGCCGAAGGAAGTGCCCATTCCACACCGGCTCACTCGCACTCCTTCTTCACGCCTAGTCCTTGCTCCCGCATCAAGCGCGACACACCTGAGACCGTCGTGTCGGAGACGTTACTTAGCGACGCGATCACATTGGTCTGCTCTTCGCGTGTGCGGTTCTGACTTAGTTTGAACTTGGCTTCGATTTTGCCGACGGCAATTTCGAAGCCGACAATGTGACTTAGCATGCGCTCGCGGTAGGTCTCGCTGAGGCTGGCCCACTGGTCGGCATAGGCAGGCTCGAATGTGCCAATCAATTCGTGAAGCACAACTTGCAACTCTTCGGCAGACGCGAATACACGGGCATTTCCATAGACATGCACCGCACCATAATTCCACGTGGGAACGTTTTCGCGGGCGGTGTAGTTCGAGGCGGACACGTAGGCATGTGGGCCGTGGAAGATGGTCAGACAGGCAGAATGCTGCTCGAGATGACGCCAGTGCGGGTTCGCTTTGGCAACGTGGCCGCGAATGATAAGGCGGTCGTCTGTTGAGCGCACGAACACTGGCAGGTGCGTGGCGAACGGGCCCTCGTCAGTGGACGAGACCAGGATCGCAAACGGATTCGCGTGCATAAACGTGATCGCATCGGCGTGGTCCTCCACACGGAAATGTTTGGGAATGTACACGAATAATTTTCTTTCGCCCCTTCGGGGCTTTGTTCAACCCCCACGTGCTCATCCCGCGGGCTGCATTCCTTCGCCGCTTCGCGGCTCGCTGGGTGCAGCATCCTGCTTCTTGCGCACGTGGAGCGCTTTCTCTACCTCGGCAATCACCGTTCCCTGCTGGTCTTTCACTCCCACGGAAAAAACTGGCTCGTACTTGGGCAGCGTCTTCAGCTTCTCACGAATGTCCTCCAGTTGGGCGTCGGTCAGGCGGAATTCGGCGCGGACGGTTCCTTTTCCCGGCTTGCGGTAGCGGATGCTCGCTGCTTTGTCCCAGACGATGTAGTCGCGGCCCAGGTTTGCCATCAGCATCAGCATATAGAAAGGGTCGGTCATGGCAAAGAGCGATCCACCGAAATGTGTGCCGACGTAATTGGCGTTCCAGAAACGCAGCTTCATTTCGACGTCGACGGCCTTCATGTCGGGTGCAATGTGTTTGATCCGAATGCCCGCGCCTAGAAATGGTGGCCAGAAATTGACCAAACGCCGGAGGTGGGGTGGACTCTTGGATCCGCCTAGAATCTGCAGGAGAATATTGCGGCTCATGGTTGTCGATCAGGGTTGCGGCGGGACGGCCAAGGCGCGCCCGTAGACGGCCTCGAGAATCTGGTCACCGCCGCGAGCCAGAAGCGCCGTGCCGGCGTCGTTGCCGAGTCTCTCGGGATCGTCTCCGTCGCGCGAGTCGCGGAGCAGTTTGGAACCGTCGGGGTCGGCGACGATGGACTCGAGATGCAGTTTGCCATTGCGCATTTCCGCGAAGGCGCCGATGGGGACCTGGCAGCCTCCGCCGAGGCGGTTGAGCAGAGCGCGTTCGCAGGTGGTGGCGGCGCGGGCAGCGGGGTTGTTCAAGAATTCCAGGTGCCGGCGAGTGGCGGCGTCGCCTTTGCGAATCTCGATGCCGAGCGCTCCCTGGCCTGCGGCGGGACACATGATTTCCGCGGGGATAATTTGTTTGACGAGTTCCGTCTTGCCCAGGCGCTTCAGTCCAGCCGAGGCGAGGATGATGGCGTTGTATTCTCCTTGTTCGAGTTTGCGCAGGCGCGTGTCGACATTGCCGCGCAGAGGATGAATGTCGAGGTCGGGGCGAACGGCCTTGAGTTGCGCCTGGCGGCGCAGGCTCGATGTGCCGACGCGCGCGCCCCGAGGCAATTCCTGAAAGCTCGCATAGTGGCGCGAGCAGAAGGCGTCGCGCGGGTCTTGGCGCTCGGTGATGGCGGCGATTTCGAATCCCGGCGGAAGCTCGGTGGGCAGATCTTTCAGCGAATGCACGGCAAGGTCGACGCGGCCGGCCGCGAGAGCCTCTTCGATTTCTTTCGTGAACATGCCCTTCGTGCCGACCATGGCGAGGGCGACGTCGGTGATCTTGTCGCCAGTGGTGTGTATGATTTCGATTTCGACTTCGTGGCCCCCCGCACGCAGGAGCGCCGAGATGTGATTTGCCTGCCAGAGAGCGAGTTGCGAGCCGCGGGAGCCGATGCGAAGCTGAGGCATCACTGACGCGTCCCCACTTCGTTTTCTTTCGCCGCGGCCTGCGGTGCTGATTCTTTGTCTTTATCGTGCAGATTGAACAGGCGGCGGACTACGTCGACCACCGTTGTGGCCTCAGATTCTTTAGCCGCCGTCTTCAGCGTCGTGATCGGAGTGTGCATGACTTTGTTGATGATGCCGCGCGTTAGCGCTTCGACGGCAATTTCCTGCTCAGGCGTCATCTGCCCCAGCCTGCCGCGCACCCTGTCGATTTCTGCCTGCCGGATGGTTTCGAGATGATCCTGTAACGAGACAATCGTCGGCACCACGTCAAGCGTCTGCAGGCGAGCTTCGAAGCGCTCGACTTCACTAGTAATGATCGCTTCTGCGAGCTCGGCTTCTTTACGGCGGTCGGCGACGTGGCTTGAAACGGCCTGCTGCAGGTCGTCGATGTCGTAGGTGAAGATGCCGTCGAGCTTGCCCATCTCGGGCGAAACGTCGCGGGGCACGGCGATGTCGATGAAAAACATAGGCCGGTTCTTGCGGCGAGCCAGGAACTGCTCGCCGTGTTCGCGACGGAAAATGGCATGCGGCGCGCCGGTCGAGGTGATGACGATGTCGGCGCGGTCGCAGGTGTTATACAAGTCGTCGAACTTGATGGCTTGGCCGTTGAATTTCTGCGCCAGGCCAATCGCTCGCTCATAGGTGCGATTGGCGACGAAGATGGAAGCGCAGCCGTGGGCCATTAAATGGCGAGCGGCAAGTTCGCTCATCTTGCCGGCGCCGACAATGAAAACCGCCTTCCCTTCCAACGTTCCGAAGATCTTCTTCGCGAGTTCCACGGCCACCGACGCGATCGACACGGACGAAGACCCGACGGCGGTCTCGCTGCGCACGCGCTTGGCTACGGCAAAGGCGCGGCTAAAGAGTTGGTCGAGTTGTCCGCGAACGGCGCCGATGGCGCGGGCCGTGGCATAGGCTTCCTTGACTTGGCCGAGAATCTGGGCTTCGCCGACTACCATCGAATCCAGGCTGGAGGCTACGCGAAAGAGGTGGCGAACCGCATCTTTCCCGCGGAATTCGTAGAGATGCGGGTCGAGCTCTTCCGGCTCCAGATGAAAGTGATCGTGCAGGAATCCGCGCAGGTCGGCGGCGCCGTTGGTGGTGTGCGTCACAAGCTCAACACGATTGCAGGTGGAGATCACCATGCCCTCTTCGATCCCGGGATAGGCGGTGAGATCACGGCAAGTGTCGGGCAGGCGCGATTCAGGAATCGCTAGGCGCTCGCGCACTTCGAGCGGGGCGCTCTTGTGATTCACGCCAATGAGCTGGAATCTCATGAGGCGGCGAACCTGTGGATCGCGGAAAAATAGTTGGCGGCCCATGCGGCCAGCGCGGCGGCGAACGCGAAGGTCGCCAGGAAGGCGGCGCGGCGTCCGCGCCATCCGGAATTCCAGCGAGTGAAGACCATGAGCATGTAAACGGCCCACATGAGCACCGACAATAGAATCTTGGGATCGAGAAAATCGAGGTGTCCGTAGGTAGAGATTGCCACCACCGAACCGGTCAGCAGGCCGAGCGTCATGAATGGAAACCCGAGCAGCAGCGAGCGGTAGCCGATCTGGTCAATCACTTCGAGTGCGGGAAGGAACGAGATCAGGCTGGTGGCTTTCTTAGCCTTCAGCCGGCGCTCCTGCAAAAGATAGAGCAGGCTGGCGCCGAAACTGACCAGCAGGGCAGCGTATCCGATGAAAATCAAAAAGATGTGGGCGGCCAGCCATCCTTTATGGGAGACGAACTGGGTTAGCAGGACCGGTTGCTGATCGACCGCGGCAACGAACGTCAGGAAAAACACGACGGGAAATACGACCACGCCGGGAGAGGTGGTCTGATAGATCGCATAGATGAGCATGAAGAATGCCATGGATAGAAAGGCCAGCAGTGATTCCCCGTTATGCACGGACGCCCAGACGACCTGGCCCGAAAGGAATAGTTCGGTCAGCGAGACGAAGTGGAAGACCATGCCCAGGCTGGCCGCATGCAGAGCAATCCGGCTGAACAGGTCGCTGGTGCGCGTCAGCGCCACGAAGGCGTAGACCAGTCCGATAAAGTAGCAAGCCAGTGCGAAGCGCAGCCAGAGCAGAGACATAGGCCTTATAAGTTCCGGAATCCCTTGAGTTTACCCCAAATCGCGGGTCCGGGACCTGAATCCTCTTCTACTGAACTCCATTTTCTATGCAGGCGAGCGTAAGGCAAACAAACGGGGTCACTTAAGGATGTGATTGGAATCACAGACGGTAAGAACCGGCACAAGTGAACCCGTGCCCTTCCGGTGGATGAAATCATTATTTCGGCGTGGGTGTGCCGGCGGCGTGAGGATTTTGCATCCCGGGAGGCATCGCGCCTGCGGCGTGGCTGCCGCCCATGGAGCCCATGTCGCCGGGAGCGATGCAGGTGACGCGTCCGCTGGCGGCAACCCGCAATTGCGACGGGCAGTCGCCGCCGGTCAGCGACGCCGACGAGCCCGTCCCCTGCGACTGCACGGTAAACAGCTTGCCCTCAGCATTGCCTGCGACGCCGACTGCCATGCCGGGCATATCGTAGGCAACGTGAAACGGGTGCTTGCTCTGGTTAGCTTGCACGGCGCAGTCCGCCGCCGTCTTGGACTGATCGGCGGTGGCCTGCACATTGAGACGTCCACAATCGGTGGCGGCGGCTCCGGAATATTCCTGCAGCTTCTGTTCCACTGCGTCGGAGGACTTGGGCGACGACGCATTCGAGGATGCCACTGGACCCGCCGATTTATTGCAGCCAGCCATGCAAGAGAGCGCGACGATCAGGACGAACGTGAGTTTTTTCATGACACGGTGATTGTAAATCTTAGGAGCGAAACTTTAAGCCTTCGCCGGGCGCAAAGGTGCTTTAGCTTTCAGAGTTCTCGGACTCGGGCCTCCGGCCTTAGGGATGGCGACCGAGGAAAGGCTATCTCCGCCGCCCTTTTCCAAGCAGCACTTCTTGAATTTCTTCCCGCTGCCGCAAGGGCACGGTGAATTTCGTCTCGGTGCGTCCGCGGCAGGGACAGACATGAACATTGTTGTCATGCCACGTCTGACTACTCCACACCCAGACTCGCCAGTACCTCTTCGAGCAAACTTGTGTCAATGGTCAGGCGGCGTCCGTGAGTCTTCACGTCTTCGAGTTCGTCGAAGGCTCGAAACAGACGGAGTTTGACTGCTGCATATTGCTCAGCGTCGTTCAAAGCGCGGCCGTGAGATTTGCTCCAGGCAGCGCGTGTACTGTCAGGGAGAAAGACGCTCACCGCATAGGTCAGCTTGCGGTCGGAGGTGACGTCAAAAACAAATTCGGTGGCGGGAGCTTCAGGATCGTCGGTCAGCGCAGCGCGTTTGCCCACGAAGTAGTATTGGTAGACGTATCCCTGGGCTCCGGTATAGGTCTTCAAGCGACGAACTGTCATGCCGACATTATGGAACGCGGGAGGGGCGCTTGTCGTGGCCCGTGGCCAAGCCCAAGTTTACTGATGGACCCATCTTCAAGCCGTATCTGTCAGAACGCCTGGCAGTGCCGCGTCCACTCTCTTGCGGAACACGTCTGCGTATGAGTACTGCTATTCCGGCTGACGGTTTGATAACTAGGAATGCCCAGCCTAGCATCGTGACTGGGTAAGCCACCTCTTCTTGCTCTTTCAGGTTCTCTGAACTAAGTCAGCCCATCTGAAGTTTTTCTACCTTTCGCGTGGGCGGTATTGGTGGCGATTCAGGTGGCCAGTGTTTCGGTCGCGCAACGAGTCGTGGCTGAATTGATTCCTCGCCGAGCATGCCGCGCAGGCAAAAGAAACACAACTTTGCTAGTGGCTTCTCGGGTGATCGGCTCGAACAGAAGCCGCATAGGCGCTGGCGTCCCGCCGGCTGTCGCGAGGGCGTCCTCGCCTCGGCGCTGCCTGCGAGTTCCTGCCCGTATAATCAGTACTGATTCCTTTTTATGATTCAAACCCTATTCGGCAGCTTGGAAGAACAGAAGCCCAGCTTCATGGACCGCATGAAGCAGGCGGTCACGCGCACCCGCGAAAACCTCGCGGAGCGCATCGACGAAGTCATCTCCTTCGGCAAGGAAATCGACGCCAACACGCTCGACGATCTCGAGGCCACCCTCATCGCCGCCGATCTGGGCAGCACAACCACCCAGGAAGTCCTCGGCAAGCTGCGCGAAAAGGCCACGCACAAGCAGATCAAAGACGTCCCGGAACTCAAGCGCCTTCTGAAAGAGGAATTGCTAGCCATACTGAATGCGGCCAACACGCGCCCGGTCAGCAAAGTCGATGGCACGCCCGAAGTCATTCTGGTAGTTGGCGTAAACGGCACAGGCAAGACCACCACCATCGGCAAGCTGTCCCAGGTATTCCGCTCGCAGGGAAAGAACGTTCTGCTCTGCGCCGCTGACACGTTCCGCGCTGCCGCCATTGACCAACTCGAGATCTGGGGATCACGCACCGGAACCGAAGTGATCAAGACCAAGCCCGGAGGCGATCCCTCAGCGGTGTTGTTCGACGCCCTGCAAGCCGCAGTCGCGCGCAAGGCTGACTACGTCGTCGTCGACACCGCGGGCCGCCTGCATACCAAGACCAGCCTGATGTCGGAGCTTGAGAAAATGCGGCGCACCGCGCAGCGCATCATTCCCGGAGCGCCGCACGAAACTCTGCTTGTCATGGACGCAACCACAGGGCAAAATGGCTTGCAGCAGGCGCGCATGTTCACCGAGTCCGCCGGAGTCACCGGCATCGTCCTGACCAAACTGGATGGCACGGCGAAAGGCGGCGTGGTGGTTGCGATCTCGCGCGAACTTGGGCTGCCTGTAAGATATGTTGGAGTCGGCGAAAAAGCAGGGGATCTGCTGCCCTTCGACCCGAAAGAATTTGTGGATTCGCTATTTGAATAGGAGCCGTGTATGTCAGATGCGGGTGAGAAACCCTCGCGATTCAAAGTTGTACTCGACTTCTTGAAGCGTCTCCTAGGCAAGAAGCCCGCACCTCCTGGTGATCCGTATGCCTACGCGATGGCTCCTTTGCGGCGCGGCCCCAAGGGACGCAGCGGCGCTGCAGTCGCCGAGATCGAAGAGGATTCGTACCAGAACTTTCCTCCACGCCGTACGTAGCAACCTGAGCCGTTGCCTGTCTTGGCGTGCTTCGCCCTTTTGCTTCACGTCCTCTGCGGTTAGGCTTTTCGCTCTGAGCAGTAAGTAAGAGCCGGAACTGCGTGGTAGATTTCTCGCTGAATGCCCTCTCACTCCGCAGACGAACCGCTTCTCCACCGCGCTCTGGAACTAGCACGCCAAGGCATCGGGCTAGCTTCGCCCAATCCATACGTCGGTGCCGTAATCGCAGACGCTGGAGGCAACGTGTTGGGAACCGGAACCTACACCTACAGCGGTGTGAAGCACGCCGAGGTTCTCGCCCTGGAAGCGGCTGGCAACAAAGCGCGCGGCGCAACTCTTTACATCAACCTGGAGCCCCACGCGCATCAAGGACGCACGCCTCCATGCACCGACGCACTCATTGCCGCGGGAATTCATCGGGTCGTGGCTTCGATGCCCGATCCCAATCCCAAAGTGAGTGGGCAAGGATTCGAAAAACTGCGCGCCGCCGGCGTGCACGTCGAAGTGGGCCGCCTTGAAGAGCAGGCTCGCCGCCTCAATGAGGGATTCGCGCGCTACATCCGTCACGGAACACCGCTGGTCACGCTGAAGGCGGCCATGACTCTCGACGGCAAGATCGCTCCGCCACCCGCCGAGGTGCTGGATCGATACGACGGAATTCCGGCCGGAGGATGGGTAACCAGCGAAGTCGCGCGCGCCCACGTGCAGGAACTGCGGCATCAGAACGACGCGCTGCTGGTTGGTGCGGGAACGGTTCTCTCGGACAATCCGCTGTTGACTGACCGCAGCGGCCGTCCGCGGCGACGGCCGTTACTGCGCGTGATTCTCGACTCGCGCCTGCGCCTGCCGTTGGAGTCGCGGCTGGTACAAAGCGTCGCGGCCGATCGAAAGAACGACGTGCTGGTCTTCTGCGCCTCGGCAGATGAGCAGAAGAAAGCCCCACTCGAAGAACTTGGAATCCGCATCGAGACAATTCCTGCGGTTGAACCGGACGGACGACCCGACCTGCCTGCGATCCTGCGGCGCCTGGGTCAACTAGAGATCACCTCGCTGATGATCGAAGGCGGAGCGACGGTGAACTGGACCGCGCTGGCCTCGGACGTCGTGGACAAAGTGTTTCTGTATTACGCGCCCAAGATCCTTGCGGGCTCAGGCTCGATTCCGTTCGCGGCCGGAGCTGGATTCCTGCACATGAGCCAGGCGGCGCAGGTCAAACACATAGAACTGCATCGTTTCGGCGAAGATTTTGCGGTGGAAGGCTATCTGCGCGATCCGTACGGCGAGTGAAGCACTCAGCACTCAGCATTCAGTCGCCCACGATCCAGATCAGGCCCTGAGAGACTATTCCTGGCTGAATGCCGAGTACTGATCGCTGAGTGCTTGAAGGTTTAAAATATCAGGTTCATTCCGGAGGTCACTCATGTTTACTGGCATTGTGGAAGAAGTGGGGCGCATTACTCGCATCGAACAGCGCGGCGAAAATCGGCGGATCACCGTGACCGCCGAGCATACTCCGAAAGAATTACAGACCGGCAACAGCGTGTCCGTAAGCGGAGTGTGTCTCACTGCTCTCGATATCAAGCCGAGATCATTTTGCGCCGATCTCGCACCCGAGACTTGGAAACGCACTTCGTTCTCGCGTATTCACGAAGGTGCGCTGGTAAATCTCGAACTGCCCATGAAGGCCGACGGACGCTTCGGCGGCCACATCGTGCAGGGACACGTCGACGGAGTCGGCAAGCTGATCGCTTTCGAACGCATCGCCGAATCGGAGAACTGGTGGCTACACATTGAACTTCCGGATGACGTCGAGAAATACACCGTCTACAAGGGCTCGATTTCGATCGAGGGCATCAGCCTCACGGTTGCAAGTCTCGAGAAGAATCGCTGCGCCATCGCCATCATTCCGCACACGGTGGAGATGACCAATCTGCATTCCCTGAAGCCCGGAGATCCGGTCAACCTGGAAGCCGACCTGATCGCAAAGTACGTCGAGAAGATGATGAAGGGCGACGCCGAGAGTTTGCTGACTGTGGAAGACCTGGTGCAGCAGGGGTTTTGAAAAGCAGTGTCAGTTGCCAGTGGTCAGTCGCCAGTCCGCAGCACGAGCCGATGTTGACTGGTCACTGCTTTACGCTTCCAGCTTCAGTTCATCCAGTTCCAGAAATTCCTGAATGATGGGCTCGTCGGATTTTTCCATTTTGGCGTAGGGGCCGAAGAAGATTGCTTTGCCTTCGTGCAGAAACACGACGCGCTCGGCCAGTTTCTTGGCCAGACGCATGTCATGGGTCACAACGATGCTGGTCAGGTTCAGTTGAATCTTGAGGCGTTTAATGAGATCGCCGAGCAATTGCGCCATCAGAGGATCGACCATGGTGGTCGGCTCATCATAGAGAACGCATTCCGGACGCGCGGCTAGCGCGCGGGCGATCGCGACCGAGCGCTTCATGCCGGTGGAAAGGTCCGAGGGGAGCAAGTCGCGCATCTCCTGCACACCAACCATCTGCAGTAGACCATCGACGATCTGATAGGTTTGCTCTTCATCCAGTTCGCGGCTTTCACGCAGAGGGAAGGCTACGTTTTCCCCGACGGTCAGCGAGTCGAAGAGCGCTCCGTTCTGAAAGACCATGGTGACTTTCTTGCGGATCGGTTCCAGTTGCTCCTCGGTGTAGTCGGTGATGTCCTGGCCGGCGACGATGACGCGTCCCGAGTCGGGCTTGAGGAATCCCATGATGTGATGCAACGCCACCGACTTGCCCACGCCGCTCCGGCCCAGAATGCAGACCGTTTCCGCAGGGAGCACATCGAAGCTGACGTGATCGAGGACAACGTTGTCCCCGAAGGCTTTGGAGACTTCTTTGAACTCGACGTAAGGCGCGGGTTTGGCGTCGTTGGGCATGAGTAGGTTCTAGCTGCTAGCTTTTAGCTTTTGGCTGTTCCCTTCCTCGGCAGCTTGTGCCAGCTCTTGCCGAGTGTTCAAGTTGCGGAACATGTTTGGCGAAAAGCCGGCGGATTCTAACTCGTCTTCACTGACCGTTTGCGTCCGCTGTGAGTCGAACAGTGCGTCAATCTTGTAACGGCTTGCGCCCAGAGCTTCCTCCGCGGCGTCGGCGAACTGCGGGCGATAGACGGCGCACAGCGGCTGCCAGCCTCCTTTAGCCCGCACGGCCGTCACCGTGGCACTTGCGGAGGTTCTTGCACGCGCGATTAAGTACTGTAACAGCGCCGGCGACACGAATGGCACGTCCACCGCTAGGATCAGGTTCAGGTTCGTCTGCGACGCTCGCAGTGCGGCATGGATTCCTCCCAGCGGGCCGCAGCCGCGGAACACATCTTCGACGACCGGGGCGAACGGCGCAAACTTCGCAGGATCGCCCACGATGCGCACGTTGGGCGTCACGGACCGGGCTAGTTCCAACGCTCTCGCCAACAGCGTGCGGCCATCCAGCGTGACGAAAGCCTTGTCCGTACCCATGCGGGTGCTTTTGCCGCCGGCCAGGATGAAGGCAGTCAGATCGGCGGAAATGCCGTCCATGGGGCGATGATACACGGATGGATTGGTGTACAACGCCGCAAGGTCGGTCACTAACTTCAGTTAGAGCCTCGTAAGAAACGATCCACAGGGTAAGTTGTTCTTCTTGTGGCTCTTAGGTGGATATTATCGTTCACTGTGCACGAAAGTAACCTATCCAAAGTGAAGCCTTCGCGCGATGATGGGCCTGCATCCGAGGGTTCGTCGACCCGGAAGTAAACACCATGCCGCAAAAATTTATGGATGTGCTTATGCTTGGGCGCTGCTCTCACGAGTTTTCCTGGCCGCGCCGTGGTGGCGACGGCGACTACTACCAGGTCTGCCTGCTGTGCGCGGCGGAATATAAATATGACTGGGCAACCATGCGCCGCACCGAACGGGTGGAGCATGCCAAGCCGGAGACGGGCATCCGGCGCAGCCATGCGCGCGAGAAGCGGCCTTCGTGGGTACCGCGAGCGCGGCGACTGAAGCTCGACGTTCCGCTGCGTTACCGCGTCAACAAGACCAGTACGTGGTACGAAGGAATTATCGAAAACATCAGCCAGAGTGGAGTGCTGTTCAACGGTCCGCAGCAGCTTCCGATCAACGCGCTGATCGAAATGGTGTTTGAGATGCCGGAAGAGATTTCGGGACAGAAGAATAGCAACGTTGTCTGCCAGGGGCGCGTGATGCGCGCTAAAGATACTGCGGCGCCCGCAGATGAAAAAGGAGAACTGGCGGCGTCGATCGTCGACTACAAGTTCATCCACTAAGAACCGCGGCATCCACTAGGAACAGGACTCTGAGGGCGAGACGCCCTCGGGACAGCCGCCAGGATGCCGGCGCTACGCGGCGCCCGGATCCGCCGGCGATTCGACCTTCCCTGATGGTGAGACATGCTCTCCCCTCACTGCGGTCACGAGAACACTGACGGACGAAAGTTCTGCCGTTTTTGTGCAAAGCCGCTGGCAGGCGATGCCATACCATCGCTGCCATCGTGCCAAGCGCGCCGCCCCTCGAGCAAGGCCAGCATAATCCAAGCCAGCCCGCTGCGAGCCAGCCGGTTACCAAAGCCATGGCGATCGCCAGCCTCGCGCTGAGAAGCGCTTGTACTGAGCATTTTTGCTTTCCTTCCGCCACTGGGGCTCGCCGCCATTGTTGAACGGAGACTCGAACGACGCGGCCTATTTTCTAACTGCCGTGCCGCAACACCCGCGCATGCCGGAGTGGTCGGCAATTTACTGAGACGACCAGAGCGGAGCCATGCGGCAGGTCCGCACGGGGACATCGCTCGATTGCCTTAAGCACGGAGATCCGTTGCCCTGAAGTCGCTCGGCAGCGATCCACGATGGGTAGGACTCCCGCGCGCAAACGGTGCGTGGTCCCATTTACATCTGCAGGAACGCCTCCATGCATCTAAACTTATATCTGGATTTAGGGGCGCATTTCTGGCCCATTTCAGGAGTCGAGTATGAAAAGAACGTCCCAGCGTTTTTATGTGTATTTGTTCGCCATTGTTCTGAGCCTGGCGTCAAGTTGTGCGAGGAAGCCAGACGACGCGAAAATTTCCGGTGACATCCAAGGCAAATTCAGCCAGGATTCCGGGCTCTCCGGCAAGCAACTCACGGTGCAAGCCAATAACGGCGTCGTGACGCTGGGGGGCACGGTCGACAACGATGCGCAGCGCGACGCGGCAAGCCGTCAGGCGGCGTCCGTGGCTGGAGTGAAAGAAGTCGTCAACAATTTGCAGGTCGGGAATCCGCCTGCTGCGGTTGCGGCGCCGACTGCAACGCCTGCTCCCACCATCGCGCAGTCCGAAAAAGGCATGACTGGCGTGCGCAGGAAAGGCAGGAAGGCTCGGGCTTCTGAGGATTCCAACACTGCCAATAATTCCGCAAATGACCCGAGTTCGACGAATCCCGATAACCAGTCGGCCTCAAACGCAGCGCCGCCAATCTCCGACGTCCCACCGAACAATGCGGCGGTCGTTGTACAGACCACTCCCCCACCTCCACCCGCGCCGAAAAGATTGATCATCGATCAGGGGACGCAACTCGCCGTTCGTCTCATCGACCCGATTGACAGCGAGAAGAATCAGACGGGGGACACGTTCCATGCGACGCTAAACGCTCCGCTCACCTCGGATGGAGAACAGGCGGTGCCGGCGGGTACGGAACTTACGGGCCATCTAGTCGACGTGAAGAGCGCTGGCAAGTTTGCGGGGCAGTCGGTGGTCGTGCTGCAGCTGGACAGTCTTTCCTCCGGAGGCAAGACTTACAGCTTACAGACGGATCAATATCGCAAAGAAGGAAAGTCGCGAGGCAAGAATACGGCGGAGAAGGTCGGCGGAGGAGCCATTCTTGGTGGCATCATTGGCGCAATTGCGGGCGGCGGCAAGGGAGCGGCGATTGGCACGGCGGCCGGTGCGGGAGTTGGGGCCGGCGCCCAGGAGGTCTCCAAGAGCCAGCAAATCAAACTTCCTTCGGAGACTGTGTTGAACTTTACTTTGCAGGCGCCGATCACCGTGGTGCAGGCTGCCAGTCCGGACGCGAATCGGCCGAAGCTGGGGGATTCGCCGCAGTGATTCTGCTAGAACGATCTGGAAAACTTGCCCGGTGAAGTGCGATCGTATGGCGCGGGCGCCCTCGACCGCGCTGCAAGCAGCACAGGGTACGGTCGCGGAGGCGAGGGCGCCTGCGTTACATAGGCTATTAGCATCGACCCACGTATGGCTTCAATTACGGCGCTGCTGCACACGGAAAACGATGCTCTGCGGCTGGGGCGCGCCCTGGAGACGCTCTACGCTTGTGACGACATTCTGATAATAGACCACGGCTCGCGCGACGCCACGGTGCGCGTCGCTCGCGAATATGGCGCGAGAGTGGTGGATGCCCCGCCCGGATTCTCATCGGAAGACTATCCTCGATTCGCCCGCGCGGGATGGCTGCTGTGTCTTGATCCGTGCGAATCGCTGACGGAGAAGCTGGCGGCGAGTCTGTTTGAGTGGAAGTCGGAATCGTTCCATGCCAAATCCCCTGCAGCTCCCGCGTTTTCAGTCTTTCTCCGCGAAGAAACGGCGCAGGGCTGGGTGGAAGTTCCCGCCGCCCAGACCCGCCTGGTTCCTCAAAACTGGAAATTGTGGAAGGGAAAGTATCCGATTCACGAGCCTTCCGCGCGGGCGCTGGAGGGAGAATTATTGCGCTTCGTCTTTCCTTGAGGCCGACGCTATGGGTCAGAGTTGTGAATCCCCTTGATCGAACGGCATTCTCCGCGCTCAGCCGTCACATTTGGTTGTGATCTTGGTCACAGTTCACATGCGGACCTGCGCTTAAACTGGGTCGTTGTGGCTGTTTGGGCCACGTGAGCCCAGGAGGAAGATATGCGTCTTATGAAATTCATCAGTCTGGCTGCGATTCTAATGGCAATTTCGGCTCTTGCAGTGGCACAGCAAGCGCAGACTCCACCCACTGTCAAGCACGTGCCCATGACCAACACTGCTTCGAACTCGGGCAAAGACATGTTCAACAGCTATTGCGCCGTTTGCCATGGAAAAGATGGCAAGGGCAACGGCCCAGCAGCCTCGGCGATGAAGACTCCGCCGACCGATCTGACCCTTCTGGCGCAGAAGGATAGCGGAAAGTACCCGGCGGCGCACGTCGCAGCGGTGATTCGGGGACAGGCCACCACGCCCTCCCACGGCAGCCAGGATATGCCGGTGTGGGGTCCGCTGTTCTCGAGCATCAGCCAAGGTCACGAAGCGCAGGTACAACAGAGAATTAGCAACTTGGTCGCGTATATCGGCACCCTGCAGGCGAAGTAGCACAACGGCCCTCACAAGAGAGTGATTACGGCTCCGGGGCGCGATGGGCGCGCTCCGGGGTCCAGCGCGAATGATTTCTACCGGAAAATCATTGAGTATGCGCAGCTTCGCCCTGGACGGAACCTGAGTCCATTTTCCTGCTATCGGCATAACCGCCCCGTGGTCAATGTCTTACTGCCCCTTGGCCGTTCGGCCAGTGACTTCAGTACCTTAGCCCGGCTCGCATGATCGACTTATAATCCAACCAAGAACAGGGAAACTCAGCGTTCTTCAGGAGAGGCTTGCGCCGAAGGCGCGGGTTGCTCCCTGCGATCTAAAGAGACTACGTGGACCCTGTGTTGGCATCGTCGATTTTTCTCTTCGGGCTGGCCTTCGGCAGCTTCCTGAACGTGTGTATCTATCGGCTGCCGCGGGGATTGTCGGTGGTGACGCCGCGTTCGGCGTGTCCCACGTGCAAGCAGCCGATCGCCTTTTACGATAATCTTCCGGTCTTGAGCTGGCTGATCCTGGGTGGGCGTTGCCGCCACTGCAGAGAGAAGATTTCGCCCCGCTACTGGATGATCGAGTTGCTGACCGGCTTGCTGTTTCTGGCGTGCTATTGGTATTTCGGTCTGACGCTTTCGACACTGAAATACTGCACGTTCGCGTTTCTGCTGCTGGGACTGATTTTCACGGATGCCGAAACCAAGCTGCTGCCGGACAAGATGACGGTGCCCGGACTCGCGTTGGGCCTCGTCTTCAGCCTGCTGGTACCAGTGAATGATCTGGCATCTCAATTCCTGTCCGGAATAGGGAGTCTGCCCTTCAGCGGCGATGTTTCGGCGCGGCTTTTGTCTCTGCTCGATTCCCTGCTGGGCGCGGCTTTGGGAGCATCGTTCATTTACGGCGCGGGCGCAATTTACCTGCGCTGGCGCGGCGCGGAAGGGATGGGCTTCGGCGACGTAAAGCTCATGGCCATGGTGGGCGCGTTCCTGGGAATGAAGCTGACGATCTTCACGATTTTTACGGCGTCGCTGGCGGGATCGCTGTTTGGGTTGACTACAGTATTTGTGGTCTGGATCAAGCGTACGCACCGCTTCATGAAGCGGCTGGCGGATGCGCAAGCGGCGCGGCAGGCGCGGGTGGCAATCGGCGCAAGTGGTCTACCGCCATTACCAGATGCCGTTTGGCGTCTTTCTTGGAAGCATGGCGCTCATCGCGTTTTTCTTCGGCGACCGATTCCTGCACTGGTACGGGGGACTCTGGTGAAGATACTGGCCAACCCGGTGCTGCTGCGAGCGCTGGTTGTGTTTTTCTGCGCCGCGTGCGCTTTTTTGTTGGGATTGCTCTTCATCCGCCTTTTACGGAAGAACATTGCCGAAGAGGGCGATCTTTTAGCGAACGCCTCGCCTTCGCTTGAAACTCTGCCGCTGCACCTGTACAACACGGTGATCCAGCAACTCAAGCAGCAGAAGCATGAGCTGCAAGTGCAATCGCAAGCCGAGCAGCATCGCGCTCGCACCAGCGAAAACTTCAGCCACGCTGTGCTTTCCAATCTTTCCTGCGGCGTGCTGGTCTTCGGAACCAACGGACTGGTGAAGACTTCCAACTCCGCGGCGAAGGTGATCCTGGGTTTCGCTTCCGCCACGGGAATGGGGGCAGAAGATATTTTCCGCGGCGCTGCCGTCCGTTCTGCTAAATCGGCAGCGTCCGGCGTCTTCGCCGATAAAAGCGGTGACGAATCGCTCCTTCTGGCGGATGAGATCAGCGCCGTGCTGCGCGAAGACAGCAAGCGGCGGGAGATTGAAGCCGAATATGAGACACCGGCGGGGGAGAAGCGCTTCATCGCTGTTACTGTCTCCGCAGTGCCGACGGTAGATGGCGGCCTGCTCGGCGTCGCCTGCCTGATCAACGACCGCACCGAAATGGAAGAGATCCGCCGCCAGCAGGAATTACAGGGTGAAATCTCTGCCGAGATGGCGCTGCAGTTGCGCACCTCGCTGACCACGATTTCTGGCTACGCGCAGCAACTTGCCAACAGCCGCGATCCGGAAATGGCAAAGCAACTCGCGACCGACATCGCTTACGAAGCCGCGCAATTGGACCACAGCATTGGAGGGTTTTTGACAAGGAAGCACGCCGCGCAGGGAGCGGCTGTGGGGGGCTCCAAGAATTGACCTGAATTCACAAATACGGCCTGCACTGGCGCGGCGTCGTCGGCCAGCGAGAAAGAAATAAAGGTAAAGAAAAAGGTAAAGGAAAAAGGGGAGTTATGAAACATATCGCATGCAGTGGTGTTGGACTCGTACTGTTTCTCAGCCTGGCGGGTCTTCCGGCCGGCGCTCAGAATCAGGCTCCGTCGACCTCGCAAAGCTCGCCCTCCGGTTCTTCGCTCGGCGACTATGCCCGGCAAATCCGCAAGGATCCCGGGACCAAGACCACGCCGAAAGTTTTCGATAACGACAATCTGCCGAAGGAAGATAAACTCTCGATCGTAGGCCAGACGCCGGCACCGACCGGCGACAATGCTGCTGAGACGAACGCGGCACAGGCCGAGAATGCGTCTCCGGCTGCGGGCGAGAACAAAACCGGGAACGAAGCCAAGACTGGGACAGAAGAGAAGGCTCCGTTGAACAGCGCTGCCAAGACTCCTGAGGACGAAGCGGCCAAGCAAGCTGCGGCGAAGCAATGGGCCGACAAGATTGCGTCGCAGAAGGACCAGATTGATTTACTGGCGCGCGAAGTCGACGTACTGCAGCGCGAATACCAGCTTCGCGCCGCCGCCATGTACGCCGATGCGGGCAATCGCATGCGTAACGAGGCAAACTGGGATAAGCAGGATGCCCAGTACAAGCAGCAGATCGCGGACAAACAGAAAGCTTTGGACGATGCCAAACAGAAGCTCGACGACCTGGAGGAAGAAGCGCGCAAAGCGGGCGCACCAGCTTCAGTGAGCGAACCGTAAGAGCGGTAGAACTGCAAAACACGAGCGCCGGAATTTGCTCCGGCGCTCGATTTGTTTCAAGTTCTGCGGGCGGGATGCCCCCGGGACAGCCGGCGCTACGCCGAGCAACCTCCGGACTCTCGCAGTCTCCGAATTTGCTTTACATGATGCAAGCCGTGCACGAGATGAAACTTCCTCCATTGGGCTGCGGTGAGAGGGCCGAGGATCGGGTGGTCCAGCAGTTGGCGGCGCGACCCGAACTTTTCTTCACAGACCGAGATGCTTGCATCCATTTCGGAGATTTTCGCTCCGATTTCTGCCCGCACTTTCTCCAGCGGCAATCCGCGCGGACGCGCTACTGGCGGGGCTTCTCGGCCTGAGGGTAGGTATCCGAATGCCACGACGACCAGAGTCCGTCCTCGCTGTGCCCAGGTTTGAGTTGTAGCCAGCGGCTTGCCCGCTTCGGCCACGCGCTCAAATCCTTTCACCGTTCCGGTGTAGGTCAAATACAGATGCTCCAAGACTTCGCCGGCGCACCATTTTCCAGGCGGATGCTGGCTTAACTGTTCGGCCGACAGGCCTGCGATCGCCGCGGCAATCTCCTCTTTTAATCTCTGGAGATGAGGGTCCACGAGGGTTACTTACCTTTTTGGCCCTTTCGGTTAGAATGATGCGCGACAACAAAACCTATCAACGTTATCACAGGAAGGATGCCATGAAGACGGCCAGCCACGCCCACACGGAGCCCACCGCTAGCTCAGCGGACATATTGGGACCGGCTTTCTCAGCGAATCGGAATCAGCGAAGTCAGGATCCAAGTCAGGAATCAAGATGCGTGGGGCGAGGAACCTTCTACAATTATGCATGCGCCGCGCTGGTGGTCACGCTGCTGGCGCTACTCAGCGCGTGCACGTCGGAGCCCAGCAAGCCGGCGGAGCCAGCGAAACCAGAAGGCCCCGAACTCATCACTGGGCGTTCTGCTTTCCAAAAGGTGTATATTGCAGCACGCGGCTGGGCCCCGGATGCGAAACCTTACCGCCTCGAATCTACGGCGACGAGCGACGGGAACGGGCACGATGGCAAGTGGGCGGTTTGGCGTGGCAGCTTCGCTTCGGCAGCCCAACGTTCGGAGAAATCTTACACCTGGTCTGGCAGTGCGGCCGATGGCGCACCAGCGCGCGGCGTCAATCCCGGGATCGAAGATAGTTACAGTCCGTCCAACTCGTCCACACAGGTGTTTGACCTCGCGTTCCTCAAGATTGATTCGGACCAGGCTTTCGACACGGCGCAGAAACACGGTGGCGACAAGATTCTGGAGAAGGCGCCCGAAACACCCGTCATCTATGCCTGCGACTGGAACCACAACACCAATGAGTTGATCTGGCACGTCATTTATGGCGCCAGCCGCGAGGGCGCCAAGCTGACGGTGTCAATCAATGCTTCCACCGGCGAATTCATCCGGGTGGAGAAGTAAGTTGGTTCACGGGCGTTGCCGCCGACTTAGCAGTGGGCAAATCGCGATGCCGCGAGGTTCGCTTTACGGGTTCGCGTCTGCTTAGCCCTTGAAGTGGGCCTCGATTTCGGAAAAAAAGCGGCAGACGGCTTCGGCGGAGGCGATCGCTCGCTGGAGGGAATGGCGCTCTCCGAAAGCAGCAATGTCCTGCGGAGAATATTGGAGACGGATACGGTCTGTGGCGCAGTGCGCGCTCAACAACTCCACGCTGGCAGCGGCCAGATCCGCTTTCAGGCGTGCGACATCGATATGTTTTCTTGCTCCTGCCATCTACAACTCCTCAATTCTTTTGGGGATAAACGCAGGCGGGTCCCGGGAACCGTATGGAGAGGACTGCCATTTCGCGGCTCCGGCGAGACTCACCCTGCGAGGTCATCAGTTCATACGATTATGCGTATAGTATACGGTGTTAGTTATACGCAGTTCAAGTAATAATTCCGACCGCTGGAGGCGCGCGTGCCGCGGCATCCCGATCCTGATCTGGAACATCGAATTCTCGGCGCGGCCTCGCGGCTGTGGGCGCGCGGTGGCGAAAAGGCGCTCACCATGCGCGCCGTGGCCAAGGCGGCGGGCACCACGACGCCCACGGTATACGAGCGCTATCGCGATCGCGACGACCTTCTCCGCTCCCTGCGCCTCGAGACCCGGCGCGAACTGTTTGCCGCTATCAGCCGGACGCGCACGCTCCGCCAGGCCTTCGAGCGTCATCTCGAATTTGCCCTCGAACACAGCCACGCCTACGAAGTGCTCTTCGACGCGGTGGGCAAATCTCCTTCCCTGCACGAACCCTGGCCCTCTTTCAATCTCATCCGCGAGCGCCTGGCGAAACGTCTGGGCGGTACGCCACGGCAACATACGCGTCTCATGCTGGCGGTCTGGTCGCTGATGCATGGTACGGCCATGCTCATCATCCGGGGCCAATTCGAGGGCGTGCTCCGCGCCCAAACCATCCATGCATGCCTGGATGCTTTCGACGGGATACTGGACGCGGCGGCGCGCTCGAAGGGGCGCAATTCGGGCCCTGCATGGCCTTCCAATCTGATTCTGGGCGAGGGCAAGCAGAGTAGAGTGGGAAACGACGACGGGCGCAGCGAAAAGGGAAAATCTAAGGCCAACAAATTACACAGGTGAAAGATTCTGCGCCGGCGAGTTGGCGCGGGCCCAGTCGCAGCAGCCGTTCATGCGAACTCCGGCATTTCACTTGCCGGCCTTGGCGTGGGCATCCGTTCCGTTCAACCGATCGATCGCCTTGTGGGCGTCTTCCGCCTGCGGGCCGTGGGGCAGGATCTTCAAGTAGCTTTCATATTCCTTAAGCGCTTCGTCCGGCTGATCCATTTTCTCCAGGCATACAGCCAGACGGAACGTGGCAACGGCGTCATTGTCTTTGTAGTAGAGCGCCTCGCGGTAGCGGTCCTCGGCGGCGCGATAGTTCTTGCGTTTGAAGTAGAAGTCTCCCACCTCAATATCCTTTGCCGCCTTGTGTGGATTCCACGGGTGGAACTCACTCACCTCTGGATTGCCTGAGGCGCTTCCTGCGTCCTTCAAGACATCGGAACTCTGCGGATGAGCCTTGGCGTCGTCCGGCGGAGGGCTCAAGTCAATCAGCGTATCCTTGCTCGAGCTTTCTCCATCGCTCAGGGCATCGGCATTGACGCTATCGGACCGCGGGGGCGCCAGATTCGGTGTTCTCTCGTTGGATGACGTGGAATCCGGCGACTGATTCGACGGCGCAGGCTTAGAAGGGCTGGAGTTCTGCGCCCACACGGCCACGCTGCACGCCAGCCATAAGATCAAAAGCAAACTACGCATAAGATGATTCTACCGCTCTCCGTGGGTCGCGCGGAATGCCTGCAGGCACTTGCGCGCGGTCTCAAGCTCGGAGAACCGGCTTCCCTCTTGTTCGATAAGGTAATACTCGACGCCGCCGACGCTCTCCGCGGCCTCGAAGATTCCCGTCCAGTCGGCCACGCCTTCTCCGAACAAGACCTTGTAGCCCTTGCCGGCGTCCGGCGACCAGTCTTTACAATGGATGGACCGAATGCGCCCCGGGTTGGCTCGGATCCATGCCACGGGGTCGGAACCGGCTTCCACGCAAGTTCCCACGTCCAACTGCAACATCACGGTTGGCTTCGTGTTCTTCGCCAGCAGGTCGATCGGGCGCTGCCCCACCGCGCCAGTGAACTCGGCTTGGTGATTGTGGTATCCGGGCTTGAGACCGGAGGACTCCAGGGTTTCAGCGGCTGAGTTCAGTTTGTCCGCAACCGCCTTCCAGCCATCGGGACCTGATCTCGGATCGGACCAGGCGAGGACGACATACTTGCTGCCGAGAATCAAGTTCAGGTCGCGTGCGCGGTTAATATTCTTCGGGCTGAAATAATCTGCGTCGTTGTGCGTCGAGTAGCAGCGGACGCCCAGGTCGTCGAGCAACTTGCGCATCTGCTTGGCCTGGGTGTCGGTCCACTCGAAGTACGGGGCGTAGAACTCAACCGCCTGATATCCCATCTGCGCAACAGTGCGCACGGTGCCCTCGGGATCCTTTTTGAGCGCATCGCGGACGGAGTAGAGTTCCAGTCCGACTGGAATCGAACGCGCAGCCGCCGCACTTTTGAAGGCCCACGGCAGCATCGCTGACAACGCCAGAAACGACCGCCGGGAAAGAGATGAAGTGGAAGACATAGGATGCAATCCTACCATCCAAGCATCGTTGCCGATGTGTATGGAAGGACCATGCCCGCACTGGAAACGGAGTGGAAATGGATTTTGACGACGCGGCCGCCGCCCACAGCAACTGGAATCTCTCTTGCGATCGAAATCACTTCGCGCTCCGTCTGCTCCTGCGCCGCGATGCGCCCGCTTTGAAATGCTGCCACCAGCGTGTTCCCATTCGCCAACATATGGGGTTCGACTTCGGTCGCATGCTGCCCCGGAGCCGCGGTGTATGGATCCGAACTGATCTGTGTAAGGTTCGTGCCCACGGGATTCCCGGGCTGTGTAGGGGTCGACGAAGCGGAGGATGAGAACGACGACGATCCGCAACACCCGGCAAGCGCGAGCGTCCACAAAGCGAGCCAGAAAACAACCGCTGTCCTCGCCCAGGAGACATCAAACCTGATTGCCATCGTTAAGAACCTATGCGCCCTAGTAGCGCCGCGGTCTTTGTTATGGATTCACCGGGTCGCGCACAAATGCAATCGCCACATCGTCCGCGTAAATCTGTTTCCACCCCTTCGTCTCGGACATAATGCTCGCGAGTGCCGAGTCTCGGGGCAACAACACGCATGAACTCTCATGCATTCGCAGGAATTCCTCCCATCCCGGCTCGATGCGGATCATCTTCAAGTAAGACTTGAAGAACTCCTCGCCGTACAAATCATGCCGGTCATCCACCACGACGCGCGACTTGGGATAAAGGCGATAGATCAAATATCCACCCCAGTAATCCGGACTCAGCACCGGCCCTTTAAGTTCCTGTTTCTCGAGATAATTCACGGCCTCCTCCGGCATCCGCTTAGGATCGAAGTGCGCATCCATCTGCACACTGGACCCGGCTCGCCCGCCGTTAGCGGCGATCGACAATGTCACCAGAATCGCAACAATCGGCCAAACGTGACCGCGCAGTGCCGCTTCGACGGCAGACATTCTCTGAGAGAATCCGCGGGCGAGACCAACTGCAGGCACCAACGGCCCCACCACCATCACCAGCAGAACGGAAGAAACTGGAATATTCCGCGACGCATACAGCCCGGCATACACAGCGAACAAAACCGTCAGCCCTTCGCTCATCCGCAACTCCCGGCCCCGGGCCGTCAGAACCGCGACCGTGATGAGCAGCAGCACAAGAAAACATTTCTGCGCGATCCCATGAAAATTGGGCGACTGAAACTCCTCAATGTGATCCATCAGGAAGCGGTTCGATAGATAGTGGTAAACATGAAAGTACAACTTCCACCCATAGGGATTCACCAGACTCGCCGCCACGGAAAGCAACCCCACCGCGACTAGATTCCGCACTCGCTTCTCTGCGGCGATCTTCTGGAGGACTTCCTCGATCCGCCCCTCGCGCGCTCTGAACCAGGTCCACGCTGCTCCGAGCAAGAAAATCGCCAGCAGCACAAACCCAACCAGAAAACCGCCATGCACATTCACCCACACCAGTATCAGCAGTGGGAGAGCCCAGAGCCATCGCCCGACTTGTCCCCCTCTCCCATCGAAGCAATGCCGCTCCGAGGAATCGAGGATCCAGAACCACGCCAGCGTGAACAACCAGCTCACTACGTGCGGGCGCGCCAGAAAATGAATCATCGACGCCGACACTCCCAGTAGCACCAGAACCAGCGCAACCAGCACGTTCGTCCCGCGCGCAACGAGTAAACGAAACATCCATGCGAACACCGCCGCGATCACCACTGCCGTAAACCACACCACGCCATTCAGTCCCAGCGTAGCTTCCAATTGGCCCACAGCCAGGTCATACAGCCACTCCCAGGCAAACCACGGCTTGCCTGCCATGGTCGAAGAAAACGAATCCACGCGGGGAATCGTGTGCGTCGCCAGAATTTGCTGCCCCGTCCGAATGTGCCATCCGATGCCCGCGTCACCCAACAGACGCACCAACAGCGGCGTGAACACAAGCGTCCCCAGCAGGGCGACAAAAATCAGGTCTGCCCCCGAAGGCATCGCCATCCGAACCCAAGCCGGAGTTTCCACTCCCGTTGAACTTCTGGAACCGTCTGCCATCGCGCTGAATCTTATAGAGGTGGACCCTGGAACAGCAACCCGTGAGAACAAGATGAGCAACAGGGCGCTACCTCGAGTCGTGATCGTGGGCGCGGGCTTCGGCGGCCTGAATGCCGCGCAGGCGCTGGCGAAGGCCCCCGTTCAGATCACGGTTATCGACCGCAAGAATTTCCACACCTTCCAGCCGCTTCTTTACCAGGTCGCCACCGCCGGACTTTCCCCGGGAGAAATCGCCGCGCCCATCCGCTCCATTCTGCGCTCCCACAAAAACATCGAAGTGCTCATGGCCGAAGTCACCGGATTCGACCTTGACCACCGAAGCGTGCAAACTTCTGAGGCCAACATTCCCTACGACTATCTAATCGTCGCGGCGGGCGCGGGCCATAGCTACTTCGGACACGATGATTGGGAACCCTACGCTCCCGGCCTCAAGACGATTGAAGACGCGCTCGAAATCCGTCGCCGTGTTCTCCTCGCTTTCGAGTTGGCCGAGAGGCAAACCGCTGCCGGCGAGAGCGCAACTCCCCTCAACTTCGTAGTCGTCGGTGGTGGACCCACGGGAGTCGAACTGGCCGGCACTCTCGCCGAGATTGCCCGCCACGCTCTCGCCCATGAATTCCGCTCCATCGATCCCGCGCGCACGCACATCCTGCTGATCGAAGGCGGTCCGCGAGTCCTCCCCGCCTACGCGGAAGATCTGTCGCGCAGCGCACAAGAACAATTAAATCGCCTGGGAGTCGAAGTCCGCACCTCGACGACCGTGACTCAGATCGAGCCCGGCGCTGTCCATGCGGGAGACACGCGTCTGCCCGCGACGGTGGTCCTGTGGGCAGCAGGAGTCGCCGCCTCCCCGCTCGGCAAGAAGCTGGGCGCGCCGATCGATCGCGCCGGACGCGTGCTCGTGCACCAGGACCTCAGCGTGCCCGGTCATCCTGAAGTATTCGTCATCGGCGATCTCGCCGCGGTGAAAGACGCGCAAGGCAAAATGCTTCCTGGCGTCGCCCCGGTAGCGATCCAGCAAGGCCGCTTTGTCGCCAAAGTGATTCGCAAGGAAGTGTACGCGCACAGAGATTTGCCTGCGGGTGCCCCGTCCTTCTCGCGTCCTTGGCGAGAGGGCGGGGATTTTGACTCCCGGCCTCCATTCCACTACTGGGACAAAGGCAGCCTGGCCACCATCGGCCGCGCCGCGGCAGTAGCCGAGTTCGGGCGCATCCACATCTCTGGCTTCGTCGCCTGGTTAGCCTGGCTGTTCGTGCACATTCTTTTTCTCATCGGTTTCCGCAACCGACTCTTGGTTTTCATTCAGTGGGCATGGTCCTATGTCACCTACGAACGTGGCGCGCGTTTGATCACCGGCAGCACCTACCTGCCCGGATGGCGCGCCGATCAAAACACCTCCGCCGTTGCCCCAGCGCCTACACCACAAGAAATCCACACCAGCCCGCCCAAATAGAGGGACAATAGTGAAGGCAACCGGTTGTCATCTTGAGCGAAGCGAAAGACCTATGCACTCGTTGTCCAAAGTGGCTATGAAGAACTCCATGACGTTGCGTTTGATCATCAGCATCGCCACCGTTGCTCTCTTGTCCTTCCCAGCCTCCGCCGAGATTCTCAAGGTCGTCGTCAACGACACGATCCAGCCCATCAGCGCGGAGTACATTGCCCGCGCCCTCGACGAAGCTCGCCGTCGCAATGACCAAGCTGTATTGATCGAGATGAATACACCCGGCGGCCTCGTCAGCTCCACCCGGGAGATCATCGAAAAGGTCACGGCCTCCTCCGTCCCGGTCATCGTCTACGTGACGCCCACTGGCGGGCATGCCGGTTCCGCGGGAATATTCATCCTCGAATCCGCTGACATCGCCGCCATGGCTCCAGGAACGGCGGCCGGTGCCGCTCATCCGGTCACACTCATTGGGCCGGTCCAGGTCAAACCGGACGACGAGATGAATCGAAAGATCGAGAATGACACTGCGGCCCTCATGCGCTCCGTTGCATCCAAGCGCGGGCGTAGCGTAGAAGCGGCGGAAAGTGCCGTACGCGAGTCCAAGTCCTTCACCGAGCAGGAGGCCCTCGCGGGGCATCTTATCGACTACGTCGCATCGAGTCCCGAAGATCTCTTCCGCCAGATGCAAGGAAAGAGCTTCAAACGCTTCAATGGGGAATCCGCGTCGCTAAACCTTACGGGCCAACCCGTCGTTCTGTTTGAGATGACTCTCAAGGAACACATCCTGGACGAACTCATGGACCCGAACATCGCCTTCCTGCTCCTTGCCATAGGAGCGCTCGCCCTGTACGTGGAATTCAACCATCCCGGCGCGGTCATCCCGGGCACCGTTGGCGTGGTCTTCATCCTGCTCGCTGCCTTCGCGCTCAATTTTCTCCCCACACGTTTTGCCGCACTGGGATTGATTCTCGGAGCCTTCGCTCTTTTCGCCGCCGAGGCCAAGTTCGCCACGCACGGGGTGCTCACCATCGGAGGGATCGCGCTTCTCACACTGGGCGGCCTCCTTCTGGTCGATTCGCCCATTCCGGAGATGCGCGTCCACCTGCTAACCGCGTTGGCCGTGAGCATCCCGCTCGGCCTGATCACCGCCTTCCTGATGACCATCGCTCTCAAAGCGCGGCGCAACAAAGTGGTCACTGGAGCCCAAGGCCTGGTGGGCGAAACCGGAGTCGCGCAAACCGCGCTCTCGCCGCAAGGCAAGGTTTTCGTCCATGGCGAACTGTGGGACGCGATCGCATCCTCCGCCTTGCCGCCGGGACAACTCGTAGTCGTGCGCAAGATCGACGGCCTGATCCTCCAAGTCGATCCCCTCGGAGCAACTCCGCCCCCAGCCAGTCCCGCCCCAGCAATTCTCTGATGCGTGAATAACGATGTAGCGACAGCCGCCTCGGCTGCCCCGCCAGGGCGAAGCCCGGCGGAACGCAGGTCTGGACGGCGGGCTCTGATCGCAGGCCGCCCTACTTCAAACTGAACAACGCATTCACATGCGCCGTGACAGTCACGGTCTGCGGAGTAAATTCCTCCGTCGGGGCCGGAGGTGCCGCAGCCATAGCGGACATTGTCCGGGCCATGTGCGGCATCACGATCCTCGGGTTTTCAAACGTATCGACCGAAGCATAAGAAAGATCTCCCAAAGTCCGCCCGCTGGCGCGAGCCAGCGTATCGGCCGAATTGTGCGCCCGCCGATACGCGTCCGCAATCGCCTTATTCTTAGCCTCGTCGATATTTTCCAGCGTGTAACTGAGCGTCTGCGTCTCGCTGACATTAGCATCGGCGAGTTGCTGGGTGATGGGGCCGACCTTGGCAAAATCCTTCAGCTTGAGGGTAACGTCGGTGGTGACACGATATCCAATGACTCTCTGCTTCGGTCTCCACTCATAGACGGGTTGCACGGAAAGAAAGCCAATGGTCGCAGCCTTGGGCTCAATTCCATTGGCGCGCAGCACCTGCCGCACCTGCTCTACGTTCTTCGAGGCGCGCTGGAAGGCGGCTTGCGACGTCTCGTCCTGCACAGATACGTTGAATTGAATCTGCGCCGTGTCCGGGGCAGACTCAAATTTTCCTTCCGCGCCCACGTAGACACTATTTGGCTGCGCGCTTACCGCAGGACGATCCTGAGTACGAGCTATGGTTGCGCCCAGAAAAAGGATGAGCAGAAGCGCTAGAAAAAAACGGGTGGATTTCATTGCGGACCTCCGGCGGACTCATGTGCCAGCATACTCCCACATGGGGTCCTCTCTAGAGGAACGCCGCCTAGCTTGGATCTTGCGAGGGCCGCGGAGCGTGCTCCGCTGCTCAGTAACCTGTGGTCCTCAAATTTCTTTGACGTCTATCGCGACGCAACTCCCAGGTTGCGATCCAGCCGAATCTCGAGGGCAGTCCCCTTCTCGAGCAGAAGATCGTGTCCGGATTCAAAGGCGGACACAGCTGCATCAGCCGCGCCGGAACCCGCCCCGGCTGCGGCTCCGCGTTTGCCCCCAGATTTTTCCCCTTCCGCCGCGCCTCTGCCAGCTCCCACAACAATCGCCTCGGCAATCTGTTCCTTGCTCATTCCCTGCCGGCCGATTTCTCCCTCTTCGCCAATCTGTCTTAGGCCATGTTCACCAGGAACTCCAGTAACCGTGGCGATGAGCGGCACCCATCCTCTCGCAGTCTCAATTTCATCGAAGCTCAGAATCATGCGTGTGCGAAACCCGGGTTCGACAGCACTGACATGCCCCTTGATCTTTTTCCCCGACTGGATTGTCTGGCCGTCCGCAGCGACCAGCGGCTCGGCCAATCGAGCATGAAAATGGTCGCCTGCCTTCACCGTCCTGGTGTCAAGCTGATCCGAAAGCTGGATCAAAAAGATCGTGCCTTGGGGTACGACATTGGCAGGAACCGGCGGGGCGTCTTGCGCAACCATCGATATGCAGAAAACGGCGATCAGAGGAACAGCAACCGGAAAGGGCAAACGGAGAGTGCGAATCGGCATTGGGATCTCCCTGCTTTTATATTATGCGATTGGATGGAAGAAAGAGGGAAATTGCTGCCTTCCAGCCTGCCAGATCGACGATATTCCTCTCTACCTATGTCCAGGAGCGGCACCGGCTACGGCCAGCAAGCGCGGATTTAGCCCTTGGCCCCGGTGGAATACGCCACCCGGTAGATCTGGGAGTCGTGAATTTCCCTGCGCAGATCCTCCCAAATATTGTCGGGCATTTCGAGAAACACTTTCACGACTTCGGGATCAAACTGCCGGCCGGACCACTTTTCTATTTCCGCCTTCGCGGCCTGCAGCGATTGCGCCGCCCGGTACGCCCGATCGGAGGTGATGGCGTCCAGCGTGTCAGCCACGGAGAAGATGCGCGCGCCGAGGGGAATCCGGTCTCCCTTAAGTCCTTGGGGATAGCCAGAGCCGTCGAATCGCTCCTGGTGCGCGTACACAATCTCGGCGGCGTCCACCAGAAAGGGAATTTTCTTGACGATCTGATAGCCGTGGTAGGCGTGCTCCTTCATGATGGTCATTTCGTCGGGCTCAAGTTTCCCTGGCTTATTCAGGATCTTGTCAGGAATCGCGATTTTCCCGATGTCGTGCAAGAACGCTCCGCGGGCGATGGTGTTGATGTGTTCGCGAGGCAGGCCCATGGCGCGGGCAATGGCGATGGTGAAGGCGGTTACGCGCTTGGAGTGGCCTTCGGTCTCACGGTCTTTCAAATCCAGCGCATCGCCCAGAGTCTCAAGAGTAATGTCATACGAGCGCTCCAAACTCGCCATCGCCGCCTGCAATTGCTCGGTGCGCGCCTTGACCAAGGACTCCAAATTCGTCTGATAAGTTCGGTTTTCCACCTTCAGACGCCGGTTCTCCAGGGCACGGCTGACTGTATTGAGGAGCTGCTCGCGCTCGAAAGGCTTCAAAAGATAGTCGTATGCCCCGTTCCGAATGGCGGCCAGCGCGACAGAAATATCGTGCACGGCGGTAACCATCACCACCGGCATGTCGGGATACTTTTCCTTCGTGCGCTCCAACAGGCCAATGCCGTCGAGGTCCGCCATCATCAGATCCGAGAGCATCAACTCAAACTCTTCCCCGGAAGTGAGAACGGCGAGCGCTTCCATACCGGAAGCTGCCTGTTTGCAGGCATATCCGGCAGTGCCAAGCATGGAGGCGACGATTTCCCGAATCGGTTCTTCGTCGTCAACTACGAGAATGCGATCTGGCATGTGGGTACACGAAAGTCTATCGGCGATTGTAACCCACCCGCGAGATGCCGAAAGTAATCACTGAGGTCCGGAAACTCCATCGAGAAAGTGCCGGATCATGATATTCACAAACAAGGAAGACGTACGTCCGCAATGCGATGAGCGCATCACTCTGGTCGATTTGGAATACGGTTGCAAGGCTTGGCCTCGCCAGGCCCACAGTGGCAGAATTGGCGCTGCTGATTCTGCTGGGCGCCGCTTTGCTCACTCTGCGTGCCTTCCGCGAAAACTATCTCAAAGTTTGGGTTTTGGGTTGGGCCGCCTTCGTTACTTCGCGCTTGGCTGAGCATTGCTTCGCCGCAAAAATCCCTGCCCCTTTCGATTTAGTCGCTATACAGACGACGTTCTTGCTCGCTGTGGGCTTGCTGGCGGGAGCCGTTCTACTCTACACACGCGGCCGCGATCTGATCGTTCCCTTAATGGTGATCACGCCCATCCTGGTGGGCTTTGGCGGAGCCCGAGTTCTGTTGTGGCCTGATTCCCTGCCCTTGCGCGTAGCCGTGGAAGTCAGTTACCGGATCATCCTGCTGACGGCATCGGTTGCATTGCTCCGCGCGCGCCGCGGACGGTGGGAGCCCTCGGCCTGGTTGCTCGCGCTCTTTCTGCCGTTGCTCCACCTTTCCTGGTCGCCCTTCACCGACGGCGTACCCGAAGCGGCATTCCTGGTGGCCGAGATTGCGCTCGGACTGAGCATGTTGCTTGTGGCGTTTGATGAGTCGCGGACGCGCACGCGTAGGCTGTACGCTGTGCAAGCCATTACTAACAGCATGGTCAGCGCTCAGCAATACGGAAACGTGGTCCAGTCGGCCGTCGAGGAATTGAAGCGCCTGACCCGGGTCCGGGCCGCATGGTTCCGTCTGGTCGAAGGTGGACACCTGGTCGCGACTCACGCGGTGGGGCTATCCTCCGAGTTCCTGCGCGACGCGGGATTTGCCGAGATCAACGACGACATCCAGAAACTGTTGGCGCAGCCCGGGCCGCAAATTACAACTCGGGATAATGCCGGTCCCGAGCCGGAAGCATGTCTTGCGATCGAGAAAATTCGCCAGCTGGTGATGGTCCCGGTCATGGGTAACAAATCGCCCATCGGATTACTGCTGCTCGGCGGTTCCGGAAGCCGTCAGTGGACTCCGGAAGAATTGGAATTTCTGCAGGCTTGCGCGAAGCAACTGGCGATCTCAGTCGAAAACTTCCGCCTGCTCGAGCAGAACCTGCGTTCGCAGCGGCAGTGGATCAATACATTCGACTCGATCCACGACATCATTCTGGCGCACGACGCCGACTACCGCATCATTAAGGCCAACCAGGTGCTGCTCGAACAGTTGGGCCAAGCCGCTGCAGACGTAGTCGGCAGCTCTTGCGAGTCCACCTTGCCCCACACTTTAGGCGAGTGGACCGGATGCCCTTACTGCGCGATGGGCGGGGACGAAGAGTTTACCGAGGGCGCTGACCCATGCTTCGGCGGCTTCTCGGTGGTTTCCACGTCCTCCTACACCGAGCAAGGCAGTCCACAAAAAGGCACCATTCACGTTGTCCGCGACATTACTGAGCGAAGGTCCGCGGAAGAGAAATATCGCTTGCTCTTCGAGCAAGTACAGGAGGGGGTTTACATCGCCGGCCCCTCCGGCCAGCTTCTCGACTGCAATGACGCGTTCGTCCGCATGCTCGGCTACGCGAACCGCGAAGAATTATTGGTTCTGAATCTGGATTCGGAAATCTGCGTCGACCCGAAGCAGCGCGCTTCCTTCCGCAGAGAAATTGAGACCCACAACTACGTGCGCAATTTCGAAGCCACGCTGCGCCGCAAGGATGGCACGATTCTGCTGGCGGTGGAGAGCAGCTTCGCCACGCGCGGTGCGACCGGTAACATCGAGCGCTACCAGGGATTCGTTCTCGACATGACGGAGAAGCGTCGCGCCGAAGACGAGATGCGGCGCCGCAATCGTGAATTGAACGCGCTGAATGCCATGGCCGTCGTCGCTGCGCAATCTTTCGACCTCGACGAGATTCTGAACCTGACCCTGCGACAGGTGGTCACCCTGTTTGGCGCCGAAAGTGGAACGGTTTACCTGTCCGATACCGACACGACCACCTATCGCCGCCGCGCCGCCTGGGGCCCGCGCAGCCGCGACAAGATGCGGACGGCCGAGATCTGCTTTACCGAAGGCTTTGGCGATCTGGTGATGCGCTCGCGCACCGAGGTGGTCACGGCAGAATATTTGCCGCACCTGCCGCCCAAGGTTGCGGAATTCCTGCGTTCCGACGCAGACCGCTCCTGGCTCTGGGTTCTGTTCTGGGGCAAGGACAGCCCGGTCGGCATTATGGGCCTGTGCAGCCAATTGGGATACGAGTATTCCAGCAACGACGAGAATCTTCTCGTCGCCATCAGCCGCCAGCTCGCCACCACCATCGAAAAAGTCCGTCTCTACGAAGAGACTTGCCGCGCCTACGAAGATCTTCGCAAGACCCAGGAGCAACTGCTGCAGAGCGAGAAAATGTCGGCCGTCGGACAGTTGATTGCCGGCGTCGCCCATGAACTCAACAATCCCCTTACCGCGATCCTCGGCTATGCGCAGCTTCTCGAGACCGAAGGCCTGAACACCCGCGCCCAGGACTATGTCAGCAAGCTCTTCAAGCAGGCGCAGCGCACGCACCGTGTAGTCCAGAACCTTCTTTCTTTCGCGCGCCAGCGCAAGCCGCAACGCGATGAAGTTGACATCCGCAAAGTGCTCGACGAAACCCTCGCCCTGCGCGACTACGACCTCAAGATCAACAACATCAGCGTCGAGCGCGACCTCCCTTCGGAACCTGCCCTGGTCGTCGCCGACCCGCATCAGATCGAGCAAGTGTTCCTGAATATCATTAACAATTCCGTTGACGCCATTCTCGAAACAGGGCGCACCGGCAAGCTTAAGATTCGGATCTCTTGCATCGGTGGACACGTTTGTACGCAGTTCACCGACGACGGCGCCGGAATCAAGGATCCCAAGCGCATCTTCGATCCTTTCTACACGACCAAGAGCGTAGGCAAAGGCACCGGACTCGGGCTGAGCATCTGCTACGGCATCGTGAAAGAACACGGCGGCGACATCACCGCCAACAATGCTCCCGACGGGGGCGCGATCATCGAGGTGCGTTTGCCCGCGGTGGCTTCTGCCAACATCGTACCCGAAGTGCCCAAGCCGGCTCCCCGCCTGCATGAGGGTGCGACCCACGGCCGCGTGCTGTTGGTAGAGGAAGAAGAGGCCGTGCTGGAATTTGAGCGCGATGTGCTCGCCGGCGCAGGCGCCACGGTCGTGACCGCCCGTTCCGCGCAGGATGTGAAAACTCGCCTGCTCTCAGAACCTTTCGACGCCCTCATCATGAACGGCAACATGCCCGGCCAGTGGACCGCGAAAGAATCCTATCAGTGGCTCAAAGAAAATTGCCCTGGAATGAAAGGCCACGTCCTGTTTACGTTTTCCAACGGCGTGGAACCGGGCAACGGACGCGCCTACCTGCAGGAAAACAGCGTCCCCTGCCTGGTTAAGCCCTTCGAAGTGGCAGAACTCATCTCGCAAGCCCGTCGCCTGCTGCAACAAGCGCAGGCCGCGGCGGCGGCGGGCGCGGACTAAGGGATGGGCATTGAATAGGATTATTCGTTTATTGCTCGATCCTCGTTGGGTCTACATCTTGCCAGTCCTTCACCTGGCCGGATGCATTGCGACCGCACTCACCGATTTTGAATGGGCACCGGTTATTATTAGCGAGTTCCCGCTTGGAGTCCTGCTTACCGCATTTGCCTGGCGCTTCGGTCATCCTCTGTTTTGGTTTGGAGTTTGCGGCACTCTGTGGTGGTGTTTCTTGAGTCGAATGTTCTTCAACTATTTATCGAGAGGGACTGACGCAGCTTTGCTGGCATCAGAGCGTTCGTCCCCTAAAACGCACAGCGATTCACACTTTTCCTCTATCCCTGTTGCGGTAACTAGCTTTACCCAACCCATGTCCCAATTCGTACACCTGCACCTGCACACCGACTACTCCCTGCTCGACGGCGCCTGTGATGTCGAAAAGCTTTGCCAGCGCGTGAAAGAGTTGGGCATGCCCGCCGTGGCCATGACCGACCACGGGAATATTTTTGGCGCAGTCCATTTTGTCAACGCCGCCAAGCACGCGGGCGTGAAGCCCATTGTCGGCTGCGAACTCTACGTTTGCAAAAAAGATGACCACCGCGCGCCGCCCGAAGGCGACACCTATAACCACCTGCTCGTGCTTGCCGAAAACGAAGAAGGCTACCGCAATCTCGTGAAGATCACCTCCGAGGCCTCGCTGCATGGATTTTATTACAAGCCACGCGTGAGCAAGAAGTTTCTCGCCGAGCACTCGCGCGGCCTGATCGGTCTTTCCGGCTGTCTCAAAGGCGAAGTTGCGGAACGCCTGATGGAGAACAACTACGACGCCGCGCGCGCGGCCGCCGGAACATTCGCCGACATTTTCGGCAAACAGAACTTCTATCTCGAGATTCAGGATCAGGGTCTGGAAATGGAGCACCGCATCCATCCCGGCCTCTTCCGGCTGGAAAAAGATCTCGGCCTGCCGCTCGTGGCCACCAACGACAGCCACTACCTCTGCGAAGACGACGCCCACGCCCAGGACGTGATGCTGTGCATCCAAACCGGCAAGTCCATTCACGACACCGGTCGCATGAAGTTCGACGGTACGCAGTTCTTCGTCAAGAGCCACGACGAGATGTCCCGCGTGTTCAAGGACTCACCACAGGTGCTCACGCGCACGCTCGCTATCGCCGAGCGCTGCAGCCTTCGCCTGGAAAAAGTGGCAAATCCCTTTCCGCAGTTCGAGGTTCCACCCGGCTACACCATTGATAGCTACTTCGTCCACGTAACCCGCGAAGGCTTCGCCCGCCGCCTGCAGACACTGCGCCCGCTGCACGAGCAGGGAAAGCTGAAGCATTCCATCACCGACTACGAGCAGCGCCTGGAACGCGAACTCGGCATTATTCAGCAAATGCAATTCCCCGGATATTTCTTGATCGTTTGGGACTTTATCCGTTATGCCAAGGACCATGGCATTCCGGTCGGCCCAGGCCGTGGATCAGCCGCAGGTTCGCTGGTCTCCTACGCGCTTGGCATCACCGACATCGACCCGCTGCAGCATGAACTGCTCTTTGAGCGCTTCCTGAATCCCGAGCGCGTGTCCATGCCTGACATCGACATCGATTTCTGCATGAACCGCCGCGGCGAAGTCATTAATTACGTCACGCAGAAATACGGCCGCGACAATGTCGCCCAGATCATCACCTTCGGCACCATGGCCGCCAAGGCCGCGATTAAAGACGTTGGCCGTGCCATGGACATTCCCTACGCCGACGTCGACCGCATCGCCAAAATGGTCCCCACGCAGCTCAATATCACGCTGGAGCAAGCCATTGAGGACTCGGCCCAGCTGCGAGAGGCAATCGAAAAAGATGGCCAGATCCGCGAACTGTTCGAGACCGCAAAAAAACTGGAAGGCATGGTCCGCAATTCCGGCGTCCACGCCGCCGGCGTTGTGATCTCGCCGCGACCGCTCACGGAACTGGTCCCGCTGCACCGCACCAAGAACGACGAAATCGTGACTGCCTTCGACATGGTCGCCATCGAAAAGATGGGCCTGTTAAAGATGGACTTCCTCGGGCTGACCACGCTCACGATCTTGACCGATGCGTTGAAGCTGATCGCACAAACCCGCAGCACCTCGCTGAACCTGGAACAGATTCCACTGGAAGACAATGAGACTTACGAAAAGGTCTTCCACAAAGGTCTCACCTCCGGCGTCTTCCAGTTTGAATCGCACGGCATGCGGGACGTGCTGCGCAAGTACCAGCCGAATTCCATTGAAGATCTCACGGCTCTGAACGCGCTGTACCGGCCCGGTCCGATCCAAGGCGGGATGATCGACGATTTCGTCGACCGCAAGCACGGCCGCAAAAAGGTTGAGTACGAACTCCCGGAGTTGAAGGAGATCCTGCAAGAGACCTTGGGCGTGATCGTGTATCAGGAACAGGTGATGCAGATCGCGAACCGCCTGGCAGGCTACTCCCTGGGTGAAGCCGACCTGCTACGCCGCGCCATGGGCAAGAAAAAAGCCGAGGAAATGGCACAGCAGCGTGAGCGCTTTGTAGAAGGAGCCGCTCAGCGCAAATTCCCCCCGAAGAAGATCGAAAAGATTTTCGATCTCATGGCCCAGTTCGCCGGATACGGCTTCAACAAGTCTCACTCCGCGGCCTACGCCTTGCTGGCCTATCACACGGCCTACTTGAAAACGCACTATCCAGTGGAGTTCATGGCGGCCCTGCTGACGTCCGTCACCGGCTCAACCGACGACGTCGTCAAGTACATCAACGAATGCCGCGAAATGGGCATCGCCGTCGAAGCTCCCGACATCAACGTCTCCGACGCCAACTTCACCCCTCACGGCGAGTCCATCCGTTTCGGCCTCGCCGCTGTGAAGAACGTTGGCGGCAATGCGATCGAATCAATCGTCGCCGCCCGCAAGAAACTCGGCCGCTTCAAATCCATCTTCGAATTCTGCGAGCACGTCGACCTTCGCCTGCTCAACAAGCGCGTGCTTGAGTCTTTAATCAAGAGTGGCGCCATGGATTCTCTGGGACGCCGCGCGCAATTGATGGCCGTACTCGACAAGGCGATGGAACAAGCGCAGAAAGCGCAGCGCGACGCCGAGTCGGGCCAGCACGGCCTGTTCGGCGTCTTCCAGCAAGAGGATGCCGAATCGCACAACGACAAATTGCCCAACATTCCTGATTGGGACGAGCACACACGCCTGACCGCCGAAAAGGAAATTCTTGGCTTTTTCATCAGCGGACATCCCCTGCAAAAGTACAAAGACAAACTGACAGACCTGCAGGCACTTAGCATCGAAGAAATTGCCGCAATGACCAGATCGACCGGCAAAGACGAAACCATCGTCACCGCCGGCATCATCAGCAATGTGCGCGTGCTCAAGTCGAAGCGCGGAGATTTCTACGCCCAGTCCACGCTTGAGGATATGTCCGGTTCGATCGACATGATCGTCTTCCCCGAAGCCTTCAAACGGATCGGCGATAAGGTGAAACTCGAAGTTCCCGTGCTCGTCAAAGCCGGCGTGCGGATCGAAGAAGGCGCAAATCCCAAGATCACCGCCGCGGAAATCCAACCGCTGGAAGAAGCCAAGGTTCCGCTCCCCCGCGCCATTCGCATCCGGGTGCCGCTCGAGTCCTCCGGCGAAGCCACCGTCGACGATCTGCACACGCTTTTCCTGGAGCGTAAAGGCGAAGCCAAAGTATTATTTGACGTGGAACGCCAGGGCGATTTCATGGTGGTCATGGAAGCGGAAGGCTATAATGTCCTGCCGGACCGCAACTTCATCGCCCGCGTCGAACAATTGTGCGGACGGGGCAGCGTCCGCATTATCGCCTGAATTCAAAGCATGACATCCACCGAAAAAGCGCAGCAGGAGTTGGAGCAGATCGAACGTCAAGTCGCCGAACTGGAGACTCCCGGCGCCGACGATGCGACCCGGCGTCAGATCGCCAAATTGCAGGATCGCATTGATGCGCTTAGGGAACAGATGAACGCTCCGCCGACCGCCTGGCAGAAGACCGAATTGGCGCGGCATCCTCAGCGCCCCCAATCGCTCGACTACATCGAACGAATCTTCACCGACTTCAGCGAAATTCACGGCGACCGCAGCTTTGGCGACGACGCCGCCATCATCTGCGGCATGGCCCGGTTTCACGGCGAGGAGGTACTGATCGTCGCTACCCAGAAGGGCCGCGACATGAAGCAGCGCGTGCACCGCAACTTCGGCACGCCGCATCCTGAGGGCTATCGCAAAGCCATCCGGGTCATGCAAGTTGCGGAAAAGTTCCGGCGCCCCATCTTCACTTTGGTCGACACCGACGGCGCCTATCCCGGCATCCACGCGGAGGAGCGCGGGCAGGCCGAGGCCATTGCCTACAATCTTCGCGAGATGGCGAGGCTCGAAGTCCCCATCATTGCGACTGTGATTGGCGTCGGGGGCAGCGGCGGAGCCTTGGCGATCGCAGTCGCCGACCGCGTGTTAATGATGGAGAACTCGATTTATTCAGTGATCTCTCCTGAAGGCTGCGCCGCCATCATGTGGCGCGACGCGTCCAAGAAAGAACTGGCGGCCGAAGCCATGCGCATCACTGCAACCGACCTCAGTGAACTCGGTTGCATCGACGATATCGTTCCTGAGCCCGAGGGCGGAGCTCACCGCGACCACGAAGCGGCCGCCGCTCTGCTGGATGCCAGACTGCAAAAACATTACGCGGAACTGAAGAGGATCCCCCCTGCTGAATTGCTTGAGTCACGATATAAAAAATTTCGTAACATGGCTCAGTTCTACAAGACAGGATCTTGAGTTCCCATATTCTTCTCTCGTCAACAATCTGAACAACTTTCCAGGAAAGTTAGGGGGAAATGCAGTTCCCAAAACGGGAATGCCCATTTACTTTTCTCCTTTCGTAGACTTGACTTCCCACGCGGTGCCGCTGATCCTATAGACTTGACGCAAGGCTGGAGACCACCGAACCAGCCCCTAACTCCTTGCGACTCAAGATTTTGCCCGCAAGTTATGGATGTCGTAGGATTACTTCCGGATTTTCCCCCAACTCAGTGATTCCAATAGACCAGGGACCGGGGGGGTACACCATGATTACCAAACAGTAAACACCCGTCCCAGAACGGGAAAGTCAGCGGCCAAACGCGCGAGCGAAGCCTGCCCTGGGCGAAGCCCAAGGATCATCCGCAGCCCCACGCGACCTCTTGTCTGACAAAGTTATCGCTTCGATCCCAACCGTAGGAGTTCTTCGCGCAGGCGAGGATGTTGCTGGGTCAAGCGCAGATAGCGCATTTCGTTGGGACCCGCTTGCGCGCGGATGATTTTGGCTGCATCCTGCTTCTCTTGCGGCGACCAGCGGCGAAGATTGGGAATCAGGGCCAACACCAGCGACCAGTTCTCGAAGGCTTGATGCTCCGCCGAATTCCAAGGGGACAAACTGACGTCTAGCGCACGACTGACTTCAGCCACTGACGCGCGGCGAATGCGCGCCCTGTCGCCACCGAATTCGCGCGCCATGCGCCGATTCACGCGTAGCCCAAGATTGCGCGTGGAGAAATTATCCCAAGCACCGTGCTCGCTTCCTGGCAACTCATAGAACACATGCGCTTCGGCGAGGCGCTTCAGGGTTTTCTTCGGAGTGCGGTATTGCGGATTCGCTGCGATCTTCTGCTCTTCCCTTCTCGCCAGCCGCTCGAGATCTTTGCTGCCGCTGCGAAATCCCAGTTTGCGGTAGAACCAGAAAGCGCCCGAATCGATAGCTTCGTCGTTATTCTGACCAATCTGATAAGGATAGACTGAGATCGTCGTCGCGCCAGTCAACGCGCACAGACAGCGCAGACCTTGAGCGTAAATCCAAGCGGTTTCGCCCTGCCGGTAAGTGTAAAAAGTGTTGAATCCGACCTCAATCCATTCGCACAGACCGATAGCTTCGACGTAGTTGATGGGAACACCATTCTTCAGAGTAAATCCGGCAACGTAAGCGCGCAGCGGCAGTCGCCGCGCGACCGGCAGACTCCAGAAATACATGACAACGCCGCGACCGAGTGCAGCCCGCACCACCGAGTTCGGGTCGCCGAGTGTCGTGCCGTAAAGTTCGCGGTAGCGTACCGCCATCACCTCGCGAATAGTGTGTCTGACGGACTCGCCTTCGCGGCGCGTCACTTTGACAAGGCGTGGAGCGGGCTGCGCGAGTTCGTGCGCCAGCGACACTTGACTGCGTGAGATCAGCGCCTCGCTGTGGTAGTAGAACTGCCGCGGTCGTTTCCAGTTGCGAGTGCGGGAGAGTTTGAGATTTCTGAGATGCCAGCGGATGGGAAGGCGCAGCGAGTCATAAAGTTCCGCGCGCTCACGCGCGTTTTCTTCGCCAACAGGTAATTGCTCGAAGCGGCAGATCAGCCATTCAACATCTCGCTCACGCCCTCTTGCGGAATCGAGCCATTGCCGCCATGGAATGTTGGCTTCCACGTCGGAATCTTCCGCAAGTAGCGGAATGAAGCGCGGCCAAGTCGATCCCATGGCGCGCTCGTCTTCGTAATCGTCCCATTCAATCTCGACGTTGCGTGGGATGCGGCGTCCGAGCCAGCGCGCAGCCTCGAAATTGAGGCTGTCTTGCATCGTCGTGCCAGCAATGCCAGAAGTGTCGAAGTCGTCGAAGGTCGACATGTCGCCGTTCAGTTCGCGAAGTTTCTCGACCCTCTCGTGAAACGTGTTCAGCTCTCTTTCGATTCGCGGCACGAGGGCTGCGGACTGTGGGAAGGCGCGGAGAAAAAGCAGGGTCTCGTGGAAGCGGATGAGCGATTTGGCGTCGCGGAACTCGTGACTGGAGAGTTGATCGAGCCGGATCTTTATTTCTGTGGCTGCGCTTCGGCCGAAACGGCTCTTAGCGGCTTCGAGCCTGGCCAGCAGCGCGTCGAGGGTTGGAGGCATGTGGATTCCGGCTGCTCAGTGTAACGCATTCGAAATCAAATTCCTTCCCCGGTGTCGCTAACGAAGGGGCAACGATGCATCCCGGCAGCGATTAGGGAGAAGCACGATTCATTTCACCCTGCGGCTGGCGACCCAAAGGTGTGTCCAGGGCTGATCGTCAAGCCGGCTCATCTGAACAACCGGATGTCCGTTCGTAGTGTCGTGAATGAATTGACCGTCGCCGATGTACATTCCGGTATGCGTAATGCCTTTCGGCGAGGAGCCAAAGAAGAGAAGATCCCCAGGCTGAAGTTCTTTGCGCTGGACCGCGATCACGCCCGTCCACGCGGCTTGCTTATCTGCGTCGCGGGGCATGATGATGCCGCGAGCACGCACCAGCATCTGCGTGAAGCCGGAACAGTCGAAGCCAAAGCTGGAACTGCCTCCCCACAAATACGGAATCCCCATGAAACGCTTGGCCAGTTCGATGGATTCGGGAACCGACAAAGGCTTGGGGTCGGAAACCACGTCGCCCGACTGGATCCATTCGCTGCGCTTGTCCGGAAGCCGCACCTGGAGCCAGCCTTCGTGGCTCCCCTTTCCTTCACCCTTCTTCGCGTCGGTTCCATTCTCGCCTGGGATCACCTCAAGGCGCGCCTCGAAGGGAATGGTGAGAACAGGCTTGTGGCGGGTGATGTCGGGCTCACGATAAACATTGGCGAAAAGACTCTCCACCTGAACGATTACTCCGGCGGTCGCATAGCCCTTGCCGCTCTGAATCAGTCGGAGGTGTCGGCTGCGTACCCATCCTTTATACCGATCCGCAGTCTGAATTCTGGACCACTCTCCGCGAGCGGTCAGCAATATCACGTTGCTGCCATAAATGGCCTGAGATACGACATCCGTCTGGTCGCTCGGGCCGGAGTACATGTTAGCGACAGGCACTACGACGATGTGCGTGCTGTTTGCCGCAAAGATCGCCGGAGCACAGAGGAAAATGGCGAAAAGCGCGACCTGTGCGCGGAGAAGGTTGCGGCTACGATTCATTTGCATGAGTGGGGTTGTCGGTCTGTGGAGTCTCCGAAAAACACTTTTCGTTCCTCCTCCGGGAGTGAAATGGTACTGGATGGCAAGGTCGGAGCGCCATTGAAAACCAGCGAGAGGGCGAAATGAAGTAAGGTTGAGAAGATCGGATTGAAATATTTGGCTGCCCCCCAGGGATTCGAACCCCGATAACCTGCTCCAGAGGCAGGTGTCCTAGCCGTTGAACGAGGGGGCAGTTTCTTTGAAGCCTAGCGCTCGCGAGTCCATCTTGATTTTATGGTTGAAAGCGAGGCGTGGTCAACCGAAACACGTTTCCGGCTTTCCGCAGCTTGGAAAATCATAAACTGACGGTTAGCCGCGTGGATCGGCGACCAGATTTTGTCTCCCACTACTCCTTCTGGTGAAGCGGTAGAATCGGATGGCCAGACTTTCTTTTGAGGAGTAGCCATGGTCACCGCCCTGGATTCCATCAGTCCCATCACGGATTACGCTGAGATGGCACGGCATTCGCTGGAGGCCGAGCACTGCGCGCTGGTTGTCATCGATATTCAGGAGAAGCTGCTGCCGCCGATTTTTCAGAAGGAGCAACTGGTGCGGAATGCGCAGCTTTTAATTCGTGCGGCTAGGATACTGAAAATCCCGGCGCTGCTCAGCACGCAGTATGCGAAGGGATTGGGCGGAACGGTGCCGGAGGTCGCTTCCCTGCTGACGGAAACGGACGCAATTGACAAGACTTTATTCTCCTGCTTCGGCAGCGACGCTTTTTGCGCCTTGCTCAAGCGACTGCCGGGCAAACGCAACACTCTGCTGCTGTGCGGGATGGAGAGCCATATCTGCGTGACGCAGACCGCTCTGGGAGCGCTGCGCGAGGGTTATCTGGTCCACGTTGCATCGGACGCGGTCAGTTCGAGGACGGAGTGGAACTGGAAGGTCGGACTGGAACGCATGCAGGCTGCGGGCGCAGTGCTCTCGTCGACCGAGATGATGATTTATGAATTGATGCGGTCGTCTTCGTCAGCGGCGTTCAAAGAGTTGTTGCCGCATTTGAAGGGATGAAGACGGCCACGACCTGCGAGAAGGTTGCCCGAGAGAGCACGCAACCTATGACTGAAGAGGCATGTGACAAATTCAGCCCTCCCTCCGGAGCGCGATAACGGTCTCCACGCTACCCGGCGTTGAAACGCCGGGCTATTTTCGGAACCCGCCCTCCGGCACTGAACTTCAGGCGTTCCAGGCCACTCTGCAGGCGCCAACGTTATACGTCGCGCAGAGGTTTGAAGTCACCAAGCCCGTCATTGGCTCTCTTCCTTCTTCTTCACGCGTACGACCGTAATTTTGGCAAAGCCTTCCGCGAAGGATGGCGCTTTCAGTTTGGCGGCCATGCGGCGCATAACGTCTTCGGGGACGACGCGATCGCGGCGCTGATGGCGCTCGACGCAGACATCGAGGGGAACGTCGAAAAATACGGCGTGAACTTCGTAGTTGTAATCCTTGGCGAGTTTGATCCAATGCTGGCGCTCCTGCGGAGTCAGGTTCGTGGCGTCCACATAATTCATGGGACGCTTGGCGATAAGGCGCGCTTTGAGCATGGAGCGCAGGTTGGAGAACACGAGATCCTGAAAGCGCTGCTCGCGGACGTCGTCAAACAGAAGAGACCGGACCATGTCGCTGGACAGTGGGACCACGTTGTGGCGCTTGAACCAGGAACTCTTGCCGGAGCCGGGTAGTCCGATGGCGAGCACGACGATGCCTTTGGGCGGACGTGGGGCAGCCACGGGCACTGCGGCGGGAACCTGGGGCGCTTGCGGTGTAGCTTGGACCTGAGGTTCGGCCGTTTCAGGTGTTCCTACTTCGGCTCCTTCTTCAATTCCTTGAACCGGCAAGTCGGGGATCATGCCCTTCGCAGCGGCAGGACTGAAGGCCTGGGCGACGGCTTGCTCGCGACCGCGTCCACCTCGGCCGCGTCCACCTCGGCGGCGGCGGCCGCGTCCACGCTGGCCTTCTCCCCTAGGGAGTGGCTGGCGGGGTTGCTCAGCAGCGTTTGCGGATTCTTCGCGAGCGGGCTGCGCTTCAAACTCCGGTTCGGAGGCGGCCGGAACTTCGCCGTCGTTATGGCGAGACTCGACATGGCTCGACTCGAGATGGCCAGACTGGGGCACTGTGCTTGGAGCTTGTTCCGCATCGAAATATGCCGGCTGCAGGGGCGGAGGCGCCGGCTGACTTCCTTGCTCCGGGGCTTTCTTCTTACGGCGCTGTAATCGATCTTTCATCCACTTGCGCATGTTCAGGCTTGTAACACAGATGACGTTGCCGGGGCAATCGCCCCAGGTCGGATTTGCAAACCATACGTGTAGCGATGGACGGAGTAAGTCGCCTTCCGCGGCAAAGACAAGATACCGGCGCTAGACCGAAGGCTAGCCGCCGAGACGGCGGCGCTGCCTATGTCAAGTGAGCCTTGCGCAGTCTAAGATGGAAGGTATGTCCAGTTTGATTCCCGCGTCCATTCAAGGTCAGAAATATATTTCTCTGACAACGTTTCGCAAGACCGGAGTGGGCGTCGCCACTCCAGTCTGGTTTGGAGAAGAAGACGGCAAACTCTATGTGATGACGCGCGGCGACATGGGGAAGACGAAGCGGATTCGCAACAATCCGCAGGTGCGCGTCGCGCCGTGCACGATGCGGGGAACCGTGACTGGAACGGAGTTCGCAGCGACCGCACGCATTTTGCCGCCGGAGGAGCAGGCGCGGGCGCGGCAGGCGATCAACCGGAAGTATTGGGCGGCGCGGATTCCGTTGTTATGGTGGAGGACGGATACGTATTTGGAGTTGAGCTTTGGATAATTGCAGGAGCGGGAACCTGTTCAGGAGCCCATCGGGACGTCCTCGGTTTTGACCACCTCACCCCGCCAGTGGAACTGGCGGGCTATTATCAGTGGCCCCTTCGGGACCGGACGACTGTCGGGCACGCCACGCCCCAACCTAAATGCGCGTCAAAGCAGCCCTTTGAATCAGGCGGGTGTCGCTGGTGATTTCCTTGGGTCCGGTGAACTCACCACTCGCCTGTCGTCAAATATTCATGGATGGATTTGGCGGCGCGGCGGCCGGCGCCCATTGCGAGAATTACCGTGGCGCTGCCGGTCACGATGTCGCCCCCAGCAAATATTCCTTTGCGCGTGGTGCGTTGCGTTTCCTCGCTGGCCTGAATGTATCCACGCTTGTTCGTGCCCAGGCCGGGTGTGGTGCTTTGCACGATGGGATTGGCGCTGGTGCCGATGGCGATGACTGCCACCGACAGCGGCAGATCGAACTCCGAGCCTTGGATGGGTACGGGGCGCCTGCGGCCCGATGCGTCCGGTTCTCCCAATTCCATGCGAACGCAGCGCGCGGCGGTCAACCATCCCTTGCCGTCGGAGACGAACTCGACCGGGGCAGTCAGCATCTGGAAATCGATTCCTTCCTGGCGCGCGTGGTGAACTTCTTCTGCGCGAGCGGGCATCTCGGCGTCGCTGCGGCGGTAAATTACGTAGGCCTTGCGTGCGCCCAGGCGGAGGGCGGAGCGGATCGCGTCGAGTGCCGTATTGCCGCCGCCAATCACGGCTACATCTTTTCCCTGCAGATCGAGCATGGGTTCGTCGTAAGTCGGGAACCTGTAAGCCTTCATGAGGTTGATGCGAGTCAGGAATTCGTTGGCGGAATAGACGCCGTTGAAATGCTCCCCGGGAATGTTCATGAACTGCGGCAGCCCGGCGCCGGTGCCAATGTAGAGGGCGTCGTAACCTTCTTCTCCCATAAGTTCATCGATGGTCACGGTGCGGCCGACGACCACGTCGGTCTCGAACTCAACACCCATTTCGCGCATGTAGTCGAGTTGCTCGCGGATGATCTGCTTGGGCAGGCGGAATTCAGGAATGCCGTAGACGAGCACGCCGCCGAGTTCGTGCAGGGCTTCGAACACGCGGACTTTGTGGCCTTTCTGGATGAGATCGCCAGCGACGGTGAGGCCCGACGGACCGCTGCCTACGACCGCAACCTTCTTTCCTGTGGGCGGTACGCTGGGGACGACGTGAGTTCCCATACGCTTCTCGTAGTCGGCGACGAAGCGCTCGAGGTAGCCGATTCCGAGGGGTTTCACTTTCTTCGACAACAGACACTTGCCTTCGCAGTGGTCTTCCTGCGGGCATACGCGTCCGGTGACGGCGGGGAGGACATTGTCTTCGCGAATCTTGGCGGCGGCGCCGAGGAAGTCGCCGACCACGATCAGTTCGACGAATTCTTTCACATTCACGCCGACGGGGCAGTTGTCGGTGCAGGTGGGCTTGGCGCATTCCAGGCAACGCAGGGCTTCCTGCTGGGCGAGTTCGGGACTGTAGCCAAGATTCACTTCGGTAAAGTTGTGGGCACGCTCCTCGGCGGGTTGTTCGGGCATCGGTTGGCGCGGAACCTTGATTCGTTCCTTCAGTGACAAGGGGTTTAACGACTTCTTTACAGTGGGGCTCATCGTTGATCTCCTTGCCGGCTGGACCGGGCCACTGCGCAGGCGTGTTCGAGTTCCTGACTGGACGCATCTGCGCTGGTGACTCGCTGGAACTCCGCCAAAGAGCGCTGCTCGGCGTCGCGGTACATCGAGTTGCGCTGGACCAGCACGGCGAAATCGACGCGGTGCGCATCGAATTCCGGGCCGTCAACGCAGGCGAATTCGCTCTTGCCGTCGATCAGAACGCGGCAACCTCCGCACATGCCGGTGCCGTCGATCATGATCGGGTTGAGGCTGACAACTGTGTGAATGTTTTCCTTGCGGGTCATCTCGGCGATCGCCTTCATCATCACGATTGGTCCCACGGCCACGACCAGATCGATGCGGGTGCCGTTCTGAATCAACTGGCGAAGTTTGTCGGTGACGAAACCTTTGTCGGCATAGCTACCGTCGTCCGTGGTGATCATGAGCGAGTCACTCACGGCGCGCATTTCTGGTTCGAGGATCACTAATTCCTTGTTGCGTGCGCCGACGATCGAGATCACGCGGTTGCCGGCGCGTTTGAGCGCTACAGCTGTGGGGTACGCCATCGCAGTGCCGACACCGCCGCCCACCACGACCACCGTGCCGTAGTTCGCGATCTCGGAAGGCTTGCCTAACGGTCCGACCACATCGAGGATCTGATCGCCGGTGTTCAGCGAATTCAGCAGGTGGGTTGTCTTCCCTGCGGCCTGCACGACGATATTGATGGTGCCGCGCTCGGGATCGGAGTTCTCGATCGTGAGCGGGATGCGCTCGCCCTCCTCGTAGATACGAAGGATGACGAACTGGCCGGCTTTCTGTTTACGGGCGATGCGAGGCGCTTCGATAACCAAGCGTTTAATACCGGGTGCTAAGAAATGTGCGTCGATGATTTTGAACACAAGCACTCCGCGGGTAAGAAATGGCGAATTTCCCGACTAGACGATTGTGTCCGGAGGGCCGGAAGGGAGGCTGTGATTGAGATCACACTCCGCTGTGCGGATAAACTCACATATTACCTGGGGTTACCTCGGGCTTAAAGATAACGCCTTGGCCGGTTCTGCTGTTCATGACCACGCGAAGCGGCGCGGTAAATTGCAGATGGCGGACACAGCCCTGTTCTTCGAGCGCAGGTTGCTCGGCCAGCCACTGCCAGTCGACCGAGCCTTCGCTGGCATCAGGATTAACGGTGAAATATCCGATCTGGAAGGCGGTAAGGTTTTGGAAGAAGTGGCTGCCTTGCGAGGGAGTGACGCGGAAGTCGTGGAAGCCGGCTTCGACGATGGCGCGGGCGCCGGAGATTTCGTCCCACTCGACGGGGATGCCGAGCCAGGGATCGTTGGATCCCCAGCGGCCGACGCCGATCAGCAGATAGGGACGATTCTCGGCATTCAGCGAGGCGTTGAAGTGAGCGACGGCTCGGGCGACTTCCTGGCTGCGGCTGCGCTCGAAGCGTTGGGAATCAACGACGACGATGTCGTGCAGGTTTTCGATGCGGCCGTTGCCGAGAACTTTCGTGCTCTGACAGATCAATTGGGACGAATCCACTTCGCCGATGGTAAGGTCTTGATGGTCGCGCGCCAGAGTCAGCGGACGGATTTGCAGGAATCCGAACTCGGCGGGTTCTTCGGCGCGGGGCAGGCGAACGGCGAATTCGATCTCGACGGGATTGCCTAATCCGTCTTCGCCGGCGCGCACCAACAATTCCAGAATCGTAGCCAGAGGAAAGATGCCGTGCTTGAGCATGGGAGCGAAAGTCACGACGCGGGCTCCTGGGCGGCTCAGGCCGTCGTAAACCGCATGATTGTCGGCAGAATAGGTTGAGGCCACGGCGTGGAGCGTGCCATCGGCTTCGGCTACGTCGAGCCCGAAGCGGGCTTCGCGCAGGTGGCCAGGGCCACCGCCGTGGGGAACGCCGTCGAGTTCAAGGGCGCAAAACTCGGTTTGCGTGTTCGCCAGGATGTCTTCGACGGAGGAGAACTGCAGGAGATTCCGCGGATAGCGCGGACAGAAGCTCAGACACTTTCCGCCATCGACCACGGTGCGGCCCAGGCCTAGAGCGACCGCCGCGATGCCGTCGGCGAAGGTCATCGGCGAAACCGGATAGAAGTTGTGCGAGCGCACCACGCCCGAAAAATCAGGATAGAAACGCGGGCCATGAATCGTGCCCACCACTTGCTGCAGAACGACTGCCATCTTTTCTTCTTCCAGCCGATATGGCGTGGCGCGCACGTAAGCCTTGGCATGCTGGCTGAAAGTTGAGGCGTAGACGCGCTTGATCGCTTCGGAAAGTTCATCGAGACGAGTCGGCAGACTGGCTTGCTGGTTGCCCAGCATGAACGTCTCGTAGACGCCGGTGAAGGGCTGGTATTGCGAGTCTTCGAGCAGACTGGAGGAGCGCACGGCCAGCGGATAGCCCACTTCGACAAGAAATGCCTTCAGGTTTTCTTGCAGTGTGACGGGGAGCGCGGCATCTAAGAAGCGCTGCTGGATTTCGGTGTCGTCGTCGCAATGTAGGGCGAAGTCGCCGAGGTTGTTTTCGGCGAGAAACTGGTCGAACAGGTCCGTGGCGATCACAACCGCGGGAGGAACGGAAATGCGCACGCCGGGAATGCGACGCGCGATGCGGCGGGTGCGCAGAAGATGACGAACGAAGGCCAGGCCGCGGGCCTTGCCTCCCAACGAGCCGGAACCGATCCTGAGGAAACTGGAGTCCGAGGGTTTGAAGGTGTCGGGCTTGAAGTCGCCGATCAAAACTTCGTTCTGTTCGCGGCGGTATTCGTTGATCGACTCGATCAGATCGCGGCGCAGGTGTTCGGGGCCGTTGAAATCGGAAACTTTGCGCGGCCGGAGTTTGGCCGCCAATGCAAACTCCGTGCGCGCCATCAGCCAGTGCGAGAAGTGGTTGCGTTGCGCGTGGTACATGAGGCTGTCGGCGGGAAGCGTCTGCAGAGTTTCTTCCAGTTCGTTCAGGTCTTTGGCACGACCGACTTCGCGCTGGTCGGGCATGCGGAAGACGAAATCGCCGAAACCGAATTGATCGGTCAAAATGCGGCGCAGGTCTTTGAGGAGCGTGGGCGAGCGTTTGCGCAGGAACGAGTAGCCTTCGGCATGGGCGCGCGGGCGAAACTCCGTGCGGCTCGTCTGCAGAACCACCGGCACGTCGGGCGCAAGGCTTTTGACCATGCGCGCCAATTCAAAGCCGGCCTCGGGGCTGAGCTTGCCTTCCCAGGGAAATTCGACGTCCGACACGAGGGCAAACACGTAGTCGCGATAGGTCTGCACTAATTGTGCGGCTTCTTCGAAGTTTGAACTCAACAGAATTTTCGGGCGGGCCTGCATGCGGACGAGCTTGTGAGCAACGTTAATCCCTTCCTGAATGACGCGGCGCGACTGCTTAATGATCTCGGTGTAGATGACCGGCAGGAAGGCCGAGTAATAACGGATGTTGTCTTCGACCACCAGCAACACGGGCACGCCCATGGCGCGGGTGTCGTGCAGGACGTTGCGCTTGTCTTCGATGTATTTGACGATCGCGATCAGGATGCGGGCGTTGCCCTGCCAGAGGAAGACGCGGTCGATGTCGGTGACGGGATTGCGAGCGACGAAATTCTTGATCTCGCGATAGTCGTAGCCGAGCACGACTACGGGAACGTCCAGCCCCGCGCTTCGGACTTCACTTGCCAACTGGGCGGCACTCATGTCGCCGACGGCGAGGTTGGTCACGATGAGATTGAATTGCGGATTGGAACTGGCAAGGTCGAGCGCCTCGGCGCAACTGGAAACGTGGGTGATGCCGGGGATCTGCTGCAGGTTGAGCTCGAGCGATTCGTCGATGAGGAGTTCGTTGAGGCGTCCATCTTCGCGGAGGATGAAGGAATCGTAGAGGCTAGAGACCAGAAGAATGTTGTGCACCTTGAAGGGCATCAGGTTTTCGAAGCCTTCAAAGCGCTCTTCGGCGTCGAGAATGGGCTCGGCGATAGGACGGACGATCATGGCCTCATCGTGAACTGCTCATCATACTCGCGTGGGGAGCGGGAGGCTGCAATTGATCGAGAGCTGTTCGGGCCTGCGGATTTCCCGTTTCGGGAGGGTATTTCCTTTTTGGCAACCGGTGGGGTACCCCCTCCCCTCTCGGTCTATTGGAATCACGGAGTTAGCGTCAAAACTCGAAAAAATCTATGGGGCACAATCACTTAGAGGCAAAATCTTGAGCCGCAAGGACTTAGGCAGCCATGTTGCTCTCAAGGGCCTTGAGCCTACGTCTTAGAATGGATCGCCGGCTGGCAAGAAGTCAACGGAAAAGCGGAGGGAAGAAGAGAGGTCGGTTCCGTTTTGGGAATGTACGCTTCTCCGATCAGTATCGGCCGCGCGTGTCGAGAAGGGACTCATTTCAGATGCGGAACCTTCGCATGCCACTTGGGTTATGTGAGAGCAGGAAACAAGTGCGCGCATCCACTGGAACGTGACCCGCCCCATGATTCGCCTGACTCGATTGCGAGGTCCGCGAGCAGTTCAGGTTTTGTGGCTGCTGCCGCTCCTGCTTGCGTTTCTCTCGCCATCCGCAAGAGCGCAAGAGCCGGAAATTGTTTTTCACACGTCATCCAATCTTGTCCTGGTGGACACGGTTGCCCTCAAGAACGGCCTTCCGCTGAAGACGCTGAAGCGCGATGATTTTCAACGCAAAGCGCGAGGCCTACGCAAAAGCCCTAGAAACAATTCTGCAGCGGCTGCATTTCCGCTACCAGCTGGGATTCCAACCGCTGGCTTTGGACGGCAAGCGCCAAAGACTCACGGTGAAACTGGCCGACACCGTGAAGGATCAACACAAAGCAATGCGCTTGCGGTACCGCGCGGCTTATGTGCCGATGCGGGATGGCGGCAGGTAGGGTTCACGGCTCGTCCGACGTCAAAATCGCCACCCGCAGGGGCTAAAGCCCATATTGATTTCACGTCGCTTACGCGGCCCTGAAGGGCCTCTCTTCCACGGTGGTACACGCATTTGTGCGTTTTTCCGCGGCTTCTCTGATTTCTTCGCGAACGTACAATATCCGCATCCCCTCATTCGTCTACCGGAGTAGATGAACGAAGTGGCGAGCCCGAAGTACATGGCACTCGAGCGGATGGCTTTCGAACAGGACCAGCGCATTTCCGAGGTGGTCAAGCGGGAGCAGTCGCGGCTGCGCAACTTCATTCGCCGGCGCGTGCCCGATCCGCTGGATGCGGAAGACATTCTGCAGGACGTCTTCTACCGACTGGTGGAGGCGAACCGGCTGCTGATGCCGATTGAGCACGTGACCGGATGGCTGTTTCGCGTGGCGCGGAATCGCATTACCGACCTGTTTCGCAAGAAGGAGCCGGAGAATTTCAGCGAGATCGACTCCGCGAACGAGGAAGACGAGTCGCTGCAGTTCGAAGACCTGCTGCCTTCGCCGGATGCGGGACCTGAGGCGCATTTCGCGCGCAATGTAATGCTCGCTGAGCTCGAGCGGGCGGTGGCCGAACTTCCGAAAGAGCAGCGCGAAGTGTTTGTGGCGCATGAGTTCGACGGGCGCAGTTTCAAAGAGCTTTCGTCTGAGACCGGAGTGAGCGTGAATACTCTGTTGTCGCGGAAGCGGTATGCGGTGCTGCATCTGCGGGAGCGGTTGCAGCGGGTGTATGACGAATTTACGGAATGAGGGACGGACGAAATGAGGGAAGGACTATGAGAAGGAAATGGTTTTGGATTGCGCCGCTGGCGATTGTAGCGATTCCGCTATTTATCTTTGTCGGCGGCGAAGTGGTGATGCACCTGTGGAACTGGCTGTTGCCGCCGCTGTTCGGCTGGCGGACGCTGGGCTTCTGGCAGGCGCTGGGATTGCTGGCGCTGTGCCGGATTCTGTTCGGAGGACTTGGGCATGGCGGGCCGGGCGGGCATGGTGGGCGACGTTTCGGACGCGGCTGCCGGAAGATGAGTCCGGAGGAGCGGGAGAAGTTTCGCCGGGCGATGCTGGAGGAGTACGGGTTCGGCAGCGCGGGTGGCGAAAAAGCAGTGCCGTAGGCCAGAGTGCCCCAGGTCTCGCTGGTTGCGAGACCTGGGAGTCGGTCCCACAGTTCAAATGTTCACCCGTCACAGACTTCCCTGCCTGATTTCTCTACTCTGCGCGCATGCCTCAAATGCTTCACCGTGTCTACGGAGTGGGGGATTTGCATTTCCTCTCGTTCAGCTGCTACCAACGTCAGCCACTCTTCCGCAGCACGACTCGTTGTGGTCTATTTCTGCAGATATTGGAACGCGTGCGCCGCCGGCACCGGCTTGTGGTTCTGGGATATGTTGTTATGCCGGAACACGTTCATTTGCTGGTAACCGAACCGCAACGGGCAACGCTGTCGATAGCAATTCAAGCGTTGAAGCTTGGAGTTGTTGCGCAGTTTAGAAACCGCAGCGATTGACTTGAGCGCCGTTCCCAGGTCTCGCAAAATCAGCGAGACCTGGGGCACCCCCGGTGTTCGGACTCCATTCTGGCTGCCCCGATTCTACGATTTCAATGTCTGGACAGAGCGCAAGCGAATTGAAAAGCTGCGCTACATCCACCGGAATCCAGTCAAGCGCGGCCTGGTAACTTCGCCCGAACAATGGCGCTGGAGCAGCTTCCGTTGGTACTTCTGTGGAGAGCCAGGTCCTGTGCGGATTAGCGATACGGACATTCTGGTGATGACAGTTCGACCCAGAGCCTGGCTGATGGGCAGGGAATGAAGACTAGAGATGACGGCGGGCTTCCCACGTCAAAATCAAAATCCCCACCCTGTCCCTGCAAAAAACGCAGGGACAAGGGTGGGGATCCATTTCGCTGATACTTATTGCAACTGCCGGGCTCTGCCCGGCGGGACAGCCGAGGGCGGCTGTCCCCACATAATCAACAACAACTACACCAGGCCCTGATCCAGCATGGCGTTGGCTACCTTGAGGAAGCCGCCGATGTTGGCGCCGTTCACCAAGTTGCCGGGCGTGCCGTATTTTTCGGCCGTTTCGAAGCAGTTCTTGTGAATGGCGATCATGATCTTGTGCAGACGGTCGTCCACTTCCTCGCGAGTCCAGCTCAGACGTGCGCTGTTCTGGGACATTTCGAGGCCGGAGGTGGCCACGCCGCCCGCATTGGCAGCCTTGGCCGGTCCGTACAGGATCTTGGCATCGAGGAATAACTTGGTGGCTTCGAGCGTGCTTGGCATGTTCGCGCCCTCAGCAACCAGCTTGATGCCGTTCTTCAACAAGTTCGCCGCATCCTTTGCGGTGATTTCATTTTGCGTGGCGCTGGGGAAGGCGCAGTCCGCTTTGATGTTCCAGAGTGGGTTGTGCTCCAGCTTGATATCCGTGGGCATGAAGATCGCTTTTTTGTAGTGATCTGCATAGTCGCGGATGCGTCCACGCTTCACGTTCTTCAGTTCGATGACAAAGGCCAGTTTCTCGCGGTCGATGCCGTCGGGATCGTAGATAACGCCGTTCGAATCGGACACCGTAATCGGCTTGGCGCCGAGATCGAGCAGCTTCTCGACGGTGTACTGCGAGACGTTGCCGCTGCCTGAAACCAGGCAGAGCTTGCCTTCGAGCGAGTCTTTCTTGCTCTTCAGCATTTCGGCGGCGAAGTAGACACAGCCGTAGCCGGTGGCCTCGGGACGAATCAGCGAACCGCCCCAGTTCAGGCCCTTGCCGGTCAGCACGCCCGTGAATTCATTGCGGAGGCGTTTGTATTGGCCAAACAGGAAACCGATCTCCCGCCCGCCCACGCCGATGTCGCCGGCCGGGACGTCGGTGTCCGGTCCAATGTGCCGCTGCAGTTCGGTCATGAAGCTCTGGCAGAACCGCATCACTTCGTTGTCACTCTTGCCCTTGGGATCGAAGTCAGATCCGCCCTTGCCGCCGCCCATAGGCAGCGTGGTGAGCGAATTCTTGAAGACCTGTTCGAACGCAAGGAACTTCAGGATGCCGAGGTTGACCGAGGGATGGAAGCGGAGTCCGCCCTTGTAGGGGCCGATGGCGCTGTTCATCTCAATGCGGAAACCACGGTTGATCTGAATGTTTCCCTGATCATCGAACCAGGGAACGCGGAACATGATGACGCGCTCGGGCTCGACAATTCTTTCCAACAGACGTGCGGATTGATACTCGGGGTGTTTCCCCAGAACTAACCGCAGCGAATCGAACACTTCCTTAACCGCCTGATGAAATTCAGGCTCGGCGGGATTTTTTGCCTTCACACTGATCATGACCTGCTCAATGTAGTCCCCAGAAACCTTGGTTCCGGGGCGCGTTGTAACCGAACTCATAGTCCTACCTCCGTAGGTACAGCCTAGACATAATGCCGTTCCTCATTCTCGGCTTCCACAGGAAAGAAGCAGTGATATATCTCACCGCCGGGCGTGATTTGGGTCACGTGGCGGGTTGTGGTTATGAATCAATGACTTACATAGAATCCCGAAACGGATGCTTAGTGATCCCACGGATACCTCCAAGTGTAGCGCCGGCATCCTGCCGGCTGTCCCGGGGGCGTCTCGCCTTCGGCTCGGTGGCGACGACGCCCACCCCCTTCGGCGTCGCTCGAGCAGGCTCTCAGTCGCCGGGATGGCGGCGCTACTAGCAAATACGCGGCAGTTGCTCTCCGCTCAGCATATCGACGACACGATTGCCGCCGATTCGGCTCTGCAGAACGACCGTACGACCGGGCGTCTCTTCCACTTTTCCGATGCAGATCGAACCCTCGGAGACCGGAACCTTGTTCAGGACCGCCAGCGCCGAGTCAACCTGCGCGTGCGGAACAAAGACGGCGAAACGGCCTTCGTTCGCCACATAGAGCGGATCGAGTCCAAGGATCTCGCAGGCGCTCAGCACCGTCTCCTGCACCGGAATGAGAGTCTCCTCCAGCTTGATGCAGATATTCCGGTCAGAGGCGATCTCGTTCAGGGTCGTGGCCAGACCGCCGCGAGTGAGGTCGCGCAGACAGTGGATTTCAATTCCGGCATTGAGCAAGGCTTCCACCGAGGGCCAGACGGAAGCCGTGTCGCTGAGGATGGGCGATTCGAATTCGAGGCCCTCGCGCACGGACAGAATGGCGATGCCATGGCGGCCAAGGTCGCCGCTGACGATGACCGCGTCGCCCACTTGAACCGAGGCTGGGCCGATTGTCCCTTTTACGTTCGCTTCGATCAAGCCAATCCCTGAGGTGTTGACGAAAATTCCATCGCCCTTTCCTTTGTCGACGACTTTCGTATCTCCTGTGACCAATTGCACGCCAGCGGTCGCCGCAGCCTCTTGCATGGAGGCGACTACGGTGCGCAGAGTGTCCATGGCGAGGCCCTCTTCGAGAATGAATCCCGCGCTTAGGTACAGCGGGCGCGCGCCGCACATGGCAAGATCGTTGACCGTGCCGTAGATGGCGAGGTCGCCAATATTCCCGCCGGGAAAAATCAGCGGGCGTACGACAAAGGAATCGGTGGTAAAGGCAAGCCGTGAACCGTTGACGGGAAGAACCGCGCCGTCGTGCCGCTGTTCCAGCATGGGATTGCCGAACGCGGGCATGAAAATCTTTTCGATGAGTTGGTGGGTCAGGCGTCCGCCGCCGCCGTGCGCCAGGACGATGCGATCGTCAGCGACTCGGGGTACCGGACAACTCAGGTTGAATTCGGTCATTCGCTTGCCGTCTGCCATAGTGATAATAGGCCGCGCAGGCGCCCTCCGACGAAACCATGGGAGCGCCGAGCGGGTTTTCCGGCGTGCACTTCACCGCAAAGGCCGGACACTCGTGAGGCTTCTTGATGCCTTGCAGAATCAGTCCGCTGATGCATTCCGGAGATTCGCGGGCGGGCTCCGCCGACGAAGGATAGCGACGGTTGGCGTCGTACTTCTGAAAGCGGCCGCGCAATTGGAATCCGCTGGCCGGTATCTCACCCAGGCCGCGCCACTGGCGGTTCACCACCTCGAATACTTCGACAATGCGTTCCTGCGCGGGGCGGTTCCCCTCGCGGCGAGTCGCGCGGACGTACTGGTTCTCCACTTCGTGGCGGCCTTCTTCCAGTTGGCTGACGGTCATGAAGATGCCTTCCAGAATGTCGAGCGGCTCGAAGCCCGTGACCACGATTGGGACTTGGTAACGCTCCGCGATCGGAAAATATTCTTCGTAGCCCATGATAGTGCAAACGTGGCCCGCGGCCAGGAATCCCTGGACGACGCAGTTCTCTGAGGAAAGCAAAGCTTCCATCGCGGGAGGAACCAGCACGTGAGAGACCAGTAAGGAAAAATTGTCGACGTGGTCGTGGGCGGCCTGCCACGCGGCCATGGCGTTGGCGGGCGCGGTGGTTTCGAAACCGACGGCAAAGAAGACGACTTGGCGATCGGGATTCGCCTTGGCAAGTTTCAGGGCGTCGAGGGGCGAATAGACGATGCGAACGTCGGCGCCCTCGGCCTTGGCGTCGAACAGGCTCTTCGAGGAACCGGGCACGCGCAGCATGTCTCCGAAGGAACAGAAAATCACTTCGGGGCGATGCGCGATGGCCACCGCTTTGTCGATCAGATCGATCGGCGTGACGCAGACTGGGCAGCCGGGACCGTGGACTAGAGTGATGTCGTGAGGGAGCAAATCTTCGAGCCCGCTCTTGACGATGGTGTGGGTCTGGCCGCCGCAGATTTCCATGATCGTCCAGGGACGGGTTACTTTCTTCCAGATCTGTTGCGCCAGTTGTTCAGCAGCTTTCTGATCGCGATATTCACTGAGGAATTTCACCGAGTTCCTCTTTCAGTCCGCCTATCTCCTCGAGATATTTGAAGATGCGCTGCGCTTCGTCCTCGTCGATGACGCTAATGGCAAAGCCCACGTGGACGAGAACATATTTTCCGACTACCGCTTCGGGAGTATAGGCAAGGTTGACATCTTTGCGAATGCCGCCGAAGTCGACGCGGCCGCGGCGGAAAGCGATGTCGCCGTCGTCCATGATTTCAACCACCCGTCCTGGTACTGCGAGACACATTTTCGAACCTCCTGGCGCCTTCAGCGGCTAAAGCCGCTCTCATTTCCTGGCTTTTTGGCACGACTGAAGTCGCGCCCTTCCCGAGTCAGCCGATTTTGCTCATCACTGCTTGACCGAGCGCGATGCCGCCGTCATTCGGCGGAACCCGCTGGTGCGTATGCACCGCGAAGCCGCGGGATTCAAGAGCAGCGGCCGCGCGTTCCGTTAGATAACGGTTCTGAAAAACGCCGCCGCTGAGCACGATCTGCTTCGGCCCGGCGTGGGCGGCAACTTCCAGAATCCACTCCACCAACGCGTTGTGAAACCGCGCTGCGATCAGGGGCACGGCGACTCCCGCCCGCTTGTCCGCGATGACAGCCAAAATAAGAGGACCCCAGTCACCACCTGCTAAAGGATACGCTCCTTCGGTGCGTAAAGGGCCAATTTCATTTTCGAGGAGCATGGCGGCCTGGCCCTCAAAACGGTTCTGCTGAGCCACGCCGGTGATGCTCGCTACTGCGTCAAAAAGGCGGCCTACGCTGGTTGTTGGCACGACGTTGATTCCGCGCTCGAGCATATAGCGAACCTTGGCTTCGTCCAATCGGGAGTTTCCCGCCGATTGGTGACCGACGTCGGGGTTTACCCGCTCCGGCCCGCGGACTTCGAAAATCAGACTGGCGGCGGAACGCCAGCCTTCACGCACGGCGGCGTCTCCGCCGGGCAGGCCGAACGGGCGCAAGTGGGCGATGCGCTCGAACTGATTGCCTTCCACGCGGAAGAATTCACCACCCCAGATCGCGCCGTCGAGGCCGTATCCGGTGCCATCCCACGAAATACCAAGGTAGGCTCCCCGCACGTTATTCTCTGCGGCACAGGCGGCAACATGCGCTTGGTGATGCTGGACGCGGATCAGCGGAAGTCCCGACTTCTCTGCCCAGTGGGTAGAGGCGTAGTCGGGATGCAGATCGCAAGCCACGACCTCCGGCTTGAAGCTATAGAGACGGCAGAGGTCGTCAATGGCTTTCTCGAAGGCTCCTCTGGCTTCGAGGGTTTCGAGATCGCCGATGTGCTGGCTGAGGAAGACGTTCTGGCCCACGCCGATGGCGACCGTGTTCTTGAGATGGCCGCCGACGGCGAGCACGGGAGGCAGGCTCTGCGCGATGTAAATGCCCAGCGGGGCGTAGCCACGAGCGCGGCGGAGGATTCCGGCGCGTCCGCGGGTGAGGCGAACCACGGAATCGTCACAGGCCCGCACGATGGGGCGGTTGTGCATCAGGAAATGGTCGGCGATATCTTTGAGGCGGACCGTGGCTTCGTCGTTGGCGATCGCGATGGGCTCATCACTGCGGTTGCCGCTGGTAGCAATCAACGGGAAACGACACTCCTCCATTAGCAGATGATGCAAGGGTGAGTACGGCAGCATGACGCCCAGGTACGGGGAACAGTGCGCAACATTCGGCGCGATGTCGGTGCCGGGCTTAGGCTGTAACAGGACGATGGGCGCGGCTTGCGATTCGAGCAACTGCACCTCGGCGGGCGAGATTTCGCAGTAGGTTCGCGCCATTTCGAGCGACGGCATCATCAGCGCGAAGGGTTTCTCTTCGCGATGCTTGCGTTCACGAAGACGGGCCACTGCGTCGGGACTGCGGGCGTCGACTAGAAGCTGGAATCCGCCGATACCTTTGAGGGCAACGATTTCGCCTTGAAGGAGAGCTTCGACCGCATCTTCAATTGGGCCGTCGAGCTTCGGACCGCAGACGGGGCAGGCATTGGGCTGCGCGTGAAAGCGGCGGTTCGCGGGGTTCTCGTATTCCTCGCGACATGCGGGACACAGCGTGAACTTCTGCATCGTGGTGTTGGGCCGGTCGTAGGGGATGTCGACCACGATCGTGTAGCGCGGACCGCAATTCGTGCAGTTGGTGAAGGGATATTCAAAGCGGCGATTGGCGGGATCGAACAACTCTTCGCGGCAGTCGGTGCACGTAGCAAGGTCCGGCAGAACATTGACGGTCTTCCCGGAATCATGGTCGCTGGCAAGAATCTCGAATCGAGTCGAGCCCTCGGCGGCAAGCCATGCGAATTCGCGGACGGTCACGACTGAAGCCTTCGGCCGCTCTTGCTCTAGGCGGTGCTCAAAGCGGCTCAGTTGATCGGGGGGGCCTTCCACTTCCACCACAAGGCCGGCAGAAGAATTCAGTACCCATCCGGTTAGAGACAATTCGGTGGCGAGGCGATAGACAAAGGGGCGGAAGCCAACTCCCTGCACGGCGCCGCGCAGAGTGATCCGCAGGCGTTTCGTCGCGAGTTTTGCCGCAACCGTCATAATGCGGGCCGAGTGCCGCTGACCTGATTTTAAGCCTTGTTGCAAGCTGGGGGAGTTTTGAAGGAGAGGAGTTGTTGGACCAGCGCTTCAATCCGCGCCACCAGCGCTGGCAGGGCGGCCGCGACCAAGGGAGAGAGCGATTCGCCGTGATCAAAGCACTGGCCGGTCAAGGTTACCGAGAATGCGCGAGGGCCGGCGCTAAAAAGTTGGTGGGCTAGCGCGATCACCGCGGCTGGAGAAAGTTGGTGAGAGAAACGAGAGGCGGCCTGCGGCACACCGATTGGCGCACTGCGGATTTCCCCGGGCGAGCCATTGCCCATAGCGTCGGCGAAGGCTGCGTCCACAAAAATCACGGTTTCGCAGCGGCTGACCGTTTCGGCGAGTTCCGGGGCGAGCTGATGGGTGCGGACGATCTCAACTTGCAAGCTGGAAAATTTCCCTTCCAGGGCGTCGGCGGCGCGCCACGCGAGGCCGTCGTCGCTGCGCATGGGATTTCCGTAGGCGATGATGAGGACGCGAGCCATGGTTCTTGCGAAAGAGTTCAGGGGCGCGCCACTTCGTCCAGCACTTCCCCGTCAGGGCTGAGAAGCTGGACGCGAAGTGCCATCTCGCCGAGCGCGTGAGTGGAGCAACTCAGGCAGGGATCGTAGCAGCGGATCACGGCTTCGACGCGATTGAGCATACCCGGCGTAAGGCGGTTGCCGTGCACAAAGTGTTTGGCCACCTGCAAGACGCTGCGGTTCATCGCGAGGTTGTTCTGACCAGTGGCGATAATGAGGTTGACCCAGCGGATCAGGCCCTGTTCATCGATTTTATAATGATGAAATAACGTTCCCCGCGGTGCTTCCGCAGCGCCCACACCTTCGAGCGCGTTGGGCCGGGCCACGGCGCGCACGTGCTTGGAGAGAATTTCCGGATCGTTCAATAGTTGCTCAAGGCGCTCGATGCAATAAAGAATCTCGATGAGCCGCGCGTGGTGATAGTGGAAGGAGCTAAGGACAGCGGTGCGCTGCAGTTCGTGAAATTCCGCGAGTTCCTGATCGGCACGCGGCGTACCGCAGCGGTCGGCCACGTTGAGACGGGCCAAAGGTCCGACGCGGTAGACGCCGTCGGGAAATCCCTTGGGCTTATAGTACGAGGACTTGAGATAGCTCCAAGGCTCGACCTTTTCGCCGATGTAGTCGAAGTACTGTGTCGGGTCGAGGTCGTCAGCGACCACATGGCCAGAGGCGTCGACGATGCGGATCTTGCCATCATAGAAGGTCAGTCCGTTGTCCTTCTTGACGATGCCCATGAACAGCGTGGGAAAGTTTCCGAAGACGGAGATCTCTTCCCGGAATCGTTCCATGGTGCTCTTGAACCATTCCAGGGTGCGCTCCGCAATTGCGAGAGCATCGGGAAGCGCCCACAGAATGGCGTCCCGGTTGGCTTCGGTGAGCGGCTCGCTCACGCCTCCGGGAACGATCCACGCGGGATGGATGCGCTTGCCTCCCAGGCGCTCGATAATCCGTTGGCCAAATTGCCGCAGGCGGATGCCATCCAGCGCAAGCTCGGGGTTCTTCTCCGCGACTCCAAAGATGTTGCTGGTCGCGGGATCGGCGTCCATGCCAAGCAACAAGTCGGGCGACGATAAGTGAAACAGACTCAGGGCGTGCGACTGGGTGACTTGCGCAAGTCCGAAGATGCGGCGCAGCTTGTCGGCGGTGGGCGGAATTCTTACCGCCAGTAAAGAGTCGCAGGCCTTGGCGGAGGCGATTAGATGGCTGACCGGGCAGATGCCGCAGATGCGCGCCATCAGCGACGGCATCTCGTAAAACGGACGACCCTCACAGAGCTTCTCAAAGCCGCGAAACTGGGTAACGTGAAAGCGGGCTTCCTCGACCCGGCCGTCTTCGTTCAGGTGAAGCGTGATCTTGGAATGGCCTTCGATGCGCGTAACCGGATCGATGACGATGCTGCTGCCCTGCTTCACGAAGTCTCCCTTGCCTGCAAAACCACAATCTTCAAACTGAAATCTTCAGACTACGATCCAAAACGAGTCTTCGAGCTCACGTCCGGCTGCCGGCCTTCCAGCAGTTCGGTGACCACGTAATAAATCGTGTCGGCGGAGGGCGGACAGCCCGGGACGAACACATCCACATTGACGAACTCATGCACCGGCCGCGAATTCGGCAACAGCGCGGGCACGATCTGGTTCGGAATGCCGGGATCGAAGGTCACATTTTCGCGATATGCCCGGTCATAGACTGCCTTGGTGCCGAAGGGATTGCGCATGCCCGGCACGTTGGCTGTGACGGCACAGTCCCCGAGCGAAACGAGAGTTTTCGTTCGCTCGCGCACCAGCTTGATTTTATGCAGATCTTCTTCGCTGCTGACTGCGCCCTCGACCAGCGTCACGTCGACATCCTCGGGGAATTCCTTGGCGTCGACCAGCGGGCTGTAGACCAGATCGGCCATGCCGGCTACGGTGAGCAGGCGTTCGTCCATATCGAGAAATGACATGTGACAGCCGGAGCAGCCGTCGAGCCATACCGTAGCGAGCCGCTTCTTACTCATTCGTTTTCTTCCCGCATCATGGTCAGGTAGGGCAGGAACTGCCGTCGTTTGAGCATCTCGGCAACCGAGCGTCCCTTTTCAAACAGGGCGCCGGTCGGACAGACATGCACGCACTTGCCGCAACTGGTACAGGTTTCCGAGGAGCCCCAGGGTTCGTTCAAGTCAGTGATGACCTTGGCGTCGATGCCGCGGCCCATAATGTCCCAGGTATGCGCGCCCTCAATTTCGTCGCAGACGCGGACGCAGCGGGTGCACAGGATGCAGCGGTTGTGGTCGATGACGAAACGTTCGTGCGAGGCGTCGACCTCTTCCTTGGGATAGCGATAGGGGAAGTGGACATGGGTGATGCCGAGCCGCTGGGCCAGCATCTGCAGCTCACAGTGGCCATTGGAGACGCAGACCGAGCACACATGGTTGCGCTCGGTGAAGAGCAGTTCCAGGATCATCCGGCGATAACCCTGCAGGCGCTCTGAATCGGTCGTTACTTCCATGCCCTCCTCAACCGCAGTCACGCAGGCGGGAAGCAACTTGTTCTGCCCCTTGACTTCGACCAGGCACAGTCGGCAGGCTCCGACGTCGGAGAGACCGTCCATCTCGCAGAGGCGCGGGATGAAAATGCCATTCTGGCGGGCGACGTTGAGGATGGTTTCTTCCTGGCGTCCGCTCAAATCACGGCCATCGATCTTCAGCGTTTTGACGGTTGCGCTGGCCGGCCTCATGCGATTTCTCCCACAGGCTGTGCGCCACACACTCCTGCCGGGCACTTGTGTTCTTCAATGTGTGCCCGGTACTCGTCGGCGAAGGAGCGCAGCGTGCTGACCACCGGATTGGGCGCCGATTGTCCCAATCCGCACAGACTGGTGTGCTTGAGCAGATCGCAAAGTTCTTCCAGCATTTTCATGTCCTGCGGGGTTGCGGTCATGTTGCCGATGGCGGTGAGAATGCGGTGCATCTGGTAGGTGCCGACGCGGCACGGGATGCACTTGCCGCACGACTCGGTCATGCAGAAGTCCATGAAGTATTTCGCGACGTCGACCATGCAGGAACTTTCGTCCATGACGATCATGCCGCCGGAGCCCATGATCGACCCGGCGCGCGCCAGCGATTCGTAATCCACCGGCATGTCCAGGCAGTCGGACGGCAGGCAGCCGCCGGATGGGCCGCCGGTTTGCACCGCTTTGAATTTGCGGCCCTCGGGAATCCCCCCACCAATTTCGAAGACCATCTCGCGCAAGGAAATTCCCATGGGGACTTCGACTAGGCCGGTGTTCTCCACGCGGCCGGCCAACGCGAAGACTTTCGTGCCTTTGCTCTTCTCGGTGCCGATCTGGGCGTACCACTCGCCGCCGTTGCGGATGATGGGCGCAATATTGGCGAAGGTCTCCACGTTGTTGATGAGTGTGGGCTGGCCGAAGAGGCCTTCCATGGCGGGGTACGGCGGGCGCGGGCGCGGGGTGCCGCGCTTGCCTTCCACCGAGGCAATCAGAGCCGTTTCTTCGCCGCAGACGAAAGCTCCCGCGCCCAGACGTACATCCACCCGAAAGCTGAAGCGCGTGCCGCAGATGTTGGAGCCGAGCAAGCCCAGGCGCTCGGCCTGACGAATCGCGTTGCGCAGGCGCTTGATGGCAAGCGGATATTCGGCGCGCACATAGATATATCCTTCCGATGCGCCCACGGCATACGCGGCAATCAGCATGCCTTCCAGCACGCGGTGCGGATCGCTTTCGAGCACGCTGCGATCCATGAAGGCGCCCGGGTCGCCTTCGTCGGCGTTGCAGATGACATATTTCTGTGTGCCCACGGATTTGGATACGGTGCTCCACTTCAGGCCCGTCGGATATCCGGCGCCACCGCGGCCGCGCAAGCCGCTTTTTGTAATCTGCTCGATGACTTCGCGGGAGGTCATTTCGGTGAGCGCTTTGATCAGGGCCGTGTAGCCGTTGGCCGCAATGTAGTCTTCGACGCGATCGGGATCGATGACGCCGGAATTTTCCAGCACGATCTTCTTCTGCCGCTGGAAGAATGGCACGTCGGTAGGGCAGACCAGGCGCGACACAGGGGTGCCCTCCAGACTGTCAAGGATCGCGGCGCCATCCGCAGCTTCCACCTTCTTATAAAGCACCCCAGCACTCGTGGAGAGGAGCGGGCCTTCAGAACACAGCCCCATGCAGCCTACGCCCTTCACCTGACAATGCTCTTTCGTGCCACGGCGTTGGACTTCCTGGTCGAGTCCATCTTTCACCGACTGGCTTTGGCAGGAGAGGCATCCGGCCGCGACGCACACATTCACGCGCTGGGTGAACTGGCTCTGCGCCTGGCGTTCGGTTTCGGCGATCTGGTCGAGTTCCTCAGGCGTCATGCGTGTGCCCATTTCTTCAAGTGCTCGCGGATGGCGGACGTCCCGACCTTCCCGGCAACTTCCTGATCGTAGACGACAGCGGGAGCGAGTCCGCACGATCCCAGGCAACGCGCCGTGAGCAGCGAGACTTTCTTGTCGGCGGTGGTCTCTCCGGGAGCAATGCCAAGGTCGCGCTGCACCGCATCGAGCAGTTGCGGCGCTCCCTTGATGTAGCAGGCCGTGCCCATGCAGATGACGCAAGTATGCTCGCCCGCGGGTTTCAGGGTGAAGAAATGGTAGAAGGTGGCGACGCCGTACGCCCGGCTGAGAGGCACGCGCAACGACATGGCAACGTAGCGCAGCGCTTGCACGTCCAGGTATCCGAACGCCTCTTGCACCGTATGGAGCGTCTCAATCAAGCCGCGCTGCTGCTGGCCCTGACGCCGTATGGTGGCGTCGACCAGTTTCCAACGCTTGTCCTGATTGGGGGGAGCCGGCTTGGCAAGGTATGAGGGCATATTCGTTCTCAATCGCAGATGAACTCAACAACATCCATTATGAAAGTCGCAGTGATCGGGAGTAAAAAACAATTGTAGGCTCGACAAGCTCGGTTGCAACCGAGTCTGTTTGTAAAAATCTCGCATTCCAGTTTCATTTCGGTTCTAATCCCGAAACTTGTTTAGCAGCGAATCGTCAGCACCGGGCAATGCGCCTGGGCAATCACATGGTGCGCCGTGGACCAGGGAAGGTGTGTGGTCCCAACATCTGCGGAAGCACGAGCGCCCAGCACGATCATGTCGGCTTCGCGCTCCGACGCCACTGTCAAGATGCAGTCCGGCGCGGAGCCAAACTCCAGCAGGGTTTCAGGCAGGTACTGCAGAGCGGCATTCTTTGGGATCAGGTCATGCAAGCGGCGAACGCCGTCCTCGATGGGACCGGGACGGCTCCCCAGTTGGGTATAGTCCTCGATCACATGCAGGAGCGTAAGCCGCGCGCGGAACTCTTCAGCGAGCGACACGGCCTGCTTCGCGACGAGGACCGAGTTTTGCGCAAAGTTGGTGGCGAACACGATCTGTCGCAACTCCAACTCGACGGGAGCAAGATCGCGTCCCCGGTTTCGAAATGCGGGCAGCTTGGCGCTCCCGCAGACTTTCGGTCCCACAGTCAGCACCGGGCATGGAGCGTGACGCAGAATGTCTTCCGCCACCGAGCCCAGCAGCAACTTGCCCAGACCGGTGCGGCCGTGGGTGCCGAGCACGATGAGATCGATCCCGTTCTCGTCGACGATTCCAGCGAGGTTCTCCCACACCTGGCCGTGACGCACGTAGTTACGGTGCGGTATTCCTTCCAGCCGGCCGGAGATCTGGTCAAGCTTCTCTTTGGCCTCGGTATGCGCATCTTCGTAGATGGTGCTGAGACTGACGTAGTCCACGCCTCCCGTCATCATCAGGATGCTGGCGTCAGAAAGCACATGCGCGGTATGCAACATGCTGCCAAAATGGCGGCAGATGGCCGTAGCGTAAGGGAGGGCTGCTTCCGAGGTTGCCGAAAAATCGGTAGCAAATAGCACGTTCTTCACAGAAAGCGCGGTTGTCTGTAAGATTTCGCCCCCGGCGCGTGCGTTCTTCTTTTCTTCGATTTTGGCTTCAATGAGTGCCATAACACACCTCCTGCACCCGTTTTTAGGATCACACTTGCGTCTGGCTTTCGATATGCCCCCTATCACCCGTTTTTGTGATTTGAATCACGGCGCTATAAAACAGGGCGCCCCACCCTGTCGCCAAAAACGCGACAAGGGTGGAGCACCTCTTGCACTCACCCTCGTTCAATCATTGAACCCTTACTGGGCGAAGCCGTCGGCTTGCGTGACAGCGCCGATCGCAACCGTGTGGTCGATGTAGACTCTTCCGGCGTCGAGCGCCTTGCGGTCGAGCTCGAGCAGGGCGGGATTCTTCACTTTCGCTTCCAGCACTTTTATGGCAGTCGCGGGAGACAGGCACTCAGTTTCTTCGAGCAGGGCGCCCAGGATGACGACGTTCGCCACCTTCGCGGAGCCCAGTTTGTCGGCAATCTCCGAAGCCGGGATGCAGACCACTTGCGCTTGCGAGATGCTGAGGTCGTCGGGAAGCTTTCCGCGCCCGTAGATGATCGTCCCACCGGGCGCAACCTGGGCCGCAAATTTGCGCAAAGAGATCTCGTTCATCGCGATCAGAACCTCAGGGCGCGACAGGACGGGCGATCCGATGCGGTCTTTCGACAGGCAAACGTGGCAGTGGGCGCTTCCAGAGCGCATCTCGGGACCGTAGGAGGGCAGCCAACTGACTTCAAGGCCTTCCCGCATGCCCATCTCGGCCAGCAATTGGCCAAGCAGCAGAACGCCTTGTCCGCCGAAGCCTGCGATCTTGATCCCAAGGTCGTGGAAATGGTGATGTTTCTGTGGTATAGCGGCGTCGCCCGCCGCTTTGCGCTCTCCTTCAACCAGTTCGGCTACAGTCTTGCGCGGGGGGACATTGTTGTTCGGAATATTCACCGTGCGGTCGCGAAAGACGTTCAATGGGAATTGTGGGATCATCTTCTCGCCCACCCACTTCCGCGCTTCGACCGGGTCCTTGCCCCAGATGGTGGGGCAGGGCGACAAAATCTCGACGAAGGTGAAGCCGGCACCCGCGCGCTGTAACTCCAGCGCTTTGCGAACGGCCCGGCGCGCCCTCATGATGTTCTTGTTGTCCGAGAGCGCAACCCGCTCGATGTACACCGGAGCTTCCAGCGAAGAAAGCATCTCGGCCATATGCAGGGGAAAGCCCTCGTTCACCGGGCGACGGCCCCAGGGCGAAGTCGTGCTGCGTTGGCCGACCAGCGTGGTGGGCGCCATCTGCCCGCCGGTCATGCCGTAGATTGCGTTGTTGACGAAGAAGACGCTAATCTTTTCTCCGCGATTGGCGGCATGCACGATTTCGGCGGTGCCGATTGCGGCCAGGTCTCCATCGCCCTGATAGGCGATCACGATCTTGTCGGGACAGGCCCGCTTCAGGCCCGTAGCGGCCGCTGGAGCACGCCCGTGCGCGACTTGCACGTTGCCCACGTCAAAATAGTAGTAGGCGAAAACCGAACAGCCCACGGGGCTGACTAAGATCGTCTGATCCTGCAGGCCCAGATCTTCCAGCGCTTCGGCAATGAGTTTGTGCGCCACACCATGGCCGCATCCGGGACAGTAGTGCGTCTGATGCTTGAGTTCGCTTTTACGCTCGTACTCCGGATAGAACACTTCCGACTTGGCGTGCACGACTTCGTATTTGTCGGCGATCACTTTCGGTTCCTCCAGAATTGCGTCGTGCTCCGCCATAACCGGCTCCCTGTTCCAGCTGCTCACACCGAGGCTGGCATCTGCTCTTCGATCTTCGCTAACAGTTCCTCGACGGCGGGCACATTGCCGCCGCCGCGCCCGTAAAACTCAACAGGCCGTTTGCCGTCCAAAGCCAGGCGGACATCTTCCACCATCTGGCCGTTGCTGAGTTCCACCACGAGAACCTTCTCTGCCCGCAACGCCGTTGCCAAGAGTTCTTTCGAGGGGAAAGGCCACAAAGTAATGGGCCGGAATAATCCGACCTTGCTTCCCTGCTTGCGCGCATAATCCACCACTGAGCGCAGCACCCGCGAGACGATGCCATAGCCGACGACAATCAGTTCGGCATCTTCGGTGCGATACTCTTCCCAGCGTGTTTCTACTTGCTGTGCGCGAATGTATTTCGCTTCCATGCGCCGCTGGTGCTCTTCCAGATCGTCGCATTCGAGGAAGATGGAGCTGACCATATTCTTGCGGGTCTCCGCGGTTCCCTTCACTGCCCAGGGCTTTTCCGGAGCAAGGATTTCGCGATACTCGAGGTCGAGTGGTTCCATCATCTGGCCGACGAAGCCATCGGTCAGCACAATGGCCGGGTTGCGGTAGCGGTCGGCCAGTTCGAAGGCGAGGATGGTCAGGTCCGCCATTTCCTGCACCGAGGCCGGGGCGACCACCAGGTTGCGATAGTTGCCGTGCCCGCCACCCTTGACCATGGCGAAATAGTCGCTCTGTTCGGGAGCGATGTTGCCCAAGCCGGGACCGCCGCGCATCACGTCCACGATGACGCAGGGCAGTTCCGCACCGGCTAGATAGGAGATGCCTTCTTGCATCAGGCTAAGACCGGGACCAGAGGAGGCGGTCATGACACGCACCCCGGCGGATGCCGCGCCGTACACCATGTTGATAGAAGCGGTCTCGCTCTCGGCCTGCACAAAAGTGCCGCCGACCTCGGGAAAGTAGAGTGCGGCTGCTTCGGCGACTTCACTGGCAGGGGTGATGGGATATCCGTAGTAGGCGCGGCAACCAGCCAGCACTGCGCCTTTAATGACCGCGACGTTTCCTTTACAGAGCTGCCGCATGTTCGCCTCCTGGCTGCGTCTGGGTGACAACCGCTTTGGGGGGCGGGATCAGCCGGTAGACGATGATGGCCCCGGGCTCGGGGCAGCAATAGAAGCAGATACCGCACCCGGTGCAGTCGTGGCCGGTGTAGCGCGCCGGATGCACCCCGTACGAACTCAGCTCAGGGGCCAGTTCCAGGCATTTCGGCGGGCAGGACTCCACACAGAGCCCGCATCCTTTGCACTCCTCAACATCAATCGTGATATTGCCGCGCGCTGGGCCCGCCATATTTCCTCACCTCGATACTGCTGTCTGTGCCGCCTGAGGATGCTGCAACCACTTGGTCTTTTCGCAGTATTCGTAAAGCTCACTGCGGAACTTGGGATGTGCGATCTCGATCAAAGCCTTGGAACGCTCGCGAATCGACTTGCCGTGCAAATACGCAATCCCGTACTCCGTCACGATGTAACGGACGAGACCGCGCGAAGTAACCACCCCCGCCCCAGGATCCAGCATGGGCACGATCCGCGAAATCGCGCCGCCCTTCGCGGTCGACGAAATCGCGATGATGGCCTTGCCGCCCTTGGACCGCGAGGCCCCGCGCAGAAAATCCACTTGCCCGCCAATGCCGCTGTAGAACTGATTGCCGATGGAATCGGAACAGACTTGCCCGGTCAGGTCGACTTGCAATGCCGAGTTGATGGCCACCATCTTGTCATTCCGCGCGATGAAGGCTGGATCGTTGGTATAAGCTGTGGGATGAAACTCGAAAATGGGATTGTTGTCCACAAACTCGAACAGGCGCTTCGTGCCCAGCGCAAATCCCAGGATGATCTTTCGCGGCTTGAAATTTTTGCGGGCCCCAGTGAGCACTCCCGCCTCGATCAGGGGGATGACGCCATCCGAGACCAGTTCGCTGTGGACGCCCAGATCTTTGCGGTCCATCAGCATGGGCAACACCGCATCCGGGATTCCACCGATGCCGGTTTGCAACACCGCACCGTCTTCAATCAAGCCGGCGACGTTGCGCGCGATAGCGATCTGCAGGTCGCTCACAGCCGGCTTGGGCAGTGCGCACAAAGGACGCGACGACTCGACGACGTCATCGATATCGTTCACATGAATGAAGCTGTCGCCGTAGGTGCGCGGCATGTTGTCGTTGATTTGCGCCACCACATGGCGCGCGCATTTCGCTGCGGTGAGGGTTGTGTCCACGCCCACGCCGAAGCTGCAGAATCCGTGGGAATCCGGCGGAGAAACTTCGATCAGGGCTACGTCAATCGGCATCTCCCCGCTCTCAAAGAGTCCCTCAATCTCGCTCAGGTAAATCGGAGTGTAATCGGCGCGGCCGTCGTTCACCGCCGCGCGCACATTGGCGCCGATGAACATGGCATTATGGCGGAAGTGGCCCACCATTTCGGGAGCCACATAGGGGGCGCAGCCCATGGTCATCATGTGCACGATCTCGACATCGCGCAGATCCGGACCGCGCCGCATCAACGCTTCCACCAGCGTCTCCGGCTCGGCACATCCCGGCTGGATGTAAACGCGCATCCCGGACTTCACGCAGCGCAATGCGTCGTCACCAGTCTTAAGCCGCTTCTTGTAATCCATTTCCCACGACATCGACATTCGTTAGCCGCTCCCCTAGCTTGCCCGCAATGCGCCTTCTTCGCGCTGTGCGCGCGTAACCTCTTCTTCATACCCCACAACGGCATAATAAATCGCGCGGTCAAAAAACATCTCCAGCATTTGCAGGAGTTCCAGTTCACCCATGATTTCCACCGCGCGGTCCATCACGGCTTCGCTCTTGAGGAACTCCCAGAGATTTTCCTTGGTGAGCACGATGGCCTGGACGACTTCGCTGAGCGGCACTTTCTGATGAGCACGGCGCGCCCCGATCTCGCGGTAGCGGTGCTCGATATCCAGTTCATTCTTGCCCAGCAGCCACTCGCCCAAGTGGCGGTAAATTTCGTAGACGCGCTCTCTCACTTCATGGGCAGGAATATCGCGAAAGTGCGTGACCTGAGTGCTGGTCTGCACTCTCTCCTCGAGTCCTGCAGCGAGCGCATCGGCATGCGATTCAATCAGACGCACCAACCTGTAGGAGAACATCATACGCACCCCCTGGCCCTTCCGGGCCGGCGTCACCACGAAATCCATCACACCCCAAGTTTCACGCCCGCGTCCTGATTGCTCCAGCCCTCAACCGGTATTTTGCCGGTTTCGACAGTAGGTTCCAGAGTCTGCGGGACGGTAATGGCACGCGAAATCATGCATACCGCTTTCGTCTTGCGCAGCAGGTTGAGTCCCGCTTCGCATTGCTCCTCGGAATGGACGGTCAATCTGGGACGAATCAAAATTTCGTTAAAATTGCATCCCGTGGTCCGACTGCGGCGGACACTGCCTTCGATCTCCACTTCCAGGTCGGTGTACTCAAACTTCGCGACCCGCGCCAGTTCGTGGAATGTCGTGGTGAAGCAACCTGCCAGGGCACAGAGCAGCAGTTGCTCCGGAGTCCACCGGCCCTGCAGACCCCCCAACTCGGCGGCCTCGGAGAAGTGGATAGTGCTGGGAGAGGACTCGCATTTTGCCAGTCCGGTGCGGCCTGAAGTCCACCAGGCCGAGACGCGATAGGTGTATTCTGCAGCCATTTTTAGACTCCTGGCGCTCCCCGACGGCGCCGCCCCCACTTCAAGAGGAGAGCGTGAAGATCACGGTGATTGTGGTCTCAACCTCTACCGGTTGCCCATTTAAAAGATATGGCTTGTAACGCCATTGTTTGACCGCCGCGATGGCCGACGGCACCAGCATGGGGTGGCCGCTGACCAACTGCAGGTTCGTGATATGCCCGTTGGTGTCGATGATCGCACTCAACACGACGTCGCCCTGGACCCGTGCCGACCGGGCCAATGGCGGATAGGTCGGCTCGATCCGTTGAATCAGCAACCCTTTTGTCACGCCAGCTGAGATGCGGATGCGCTGCGGCGTCGCCGGAATGAACTTCGGGACAGCCGCAAGGCTTGACGCAGAACTGATGACGCTGCCAATCACGCCTCCCAGTTGTCCGCCGGGAATCCCCCCGGGGACGCCTCCGACCACACCTCCACCAGCGGGCATCGGCGGCGGCGCTTCCTCCTCTTTGATCATCTGAACCTTTTGAGGAATTCTCGTAGGCGTGCGCAACGCTCCGGTGGAGAGCACGTCCGTCTGGACTTGCCGCATCACTCTTTGAACCTGTTCGGCGGCTGGCGGAGGAGGCGGGGGCGGCGGGGGCGGGGCTACGAGAAACGTCAACAATTGCGCCCTGGGGAGTTGTTCCGTGAATGCCAGCGGTATGAGCAGCATCACAAAAATGACCAAGATGTTAATAATGAACGACGTGGTGGTGGCAAAGAACTTGCGCTTCCGCTGCACGCCAAATTCCAGCAGGCTGTCGGAAAACATCATCCGCGGCGGCAGCTTGGGGCCCAAAACGAGTTCTGTGCGTGGCAGAACCGCTGCCGTCCCCCGGCTTGCAGGCTTTACTTCCTTGACTTCTGGTTCATGGATTTCGATGGTGCCCACGGGAAACCTCCCTGCCTCACCCTGCCACGACTGCTCTCGAACCTGTCGCGCCGGGGGATGTGGCCTCAGCGGTCACATCTTCGCTTTCAGGGACATCTTCCCCCGAAGCAACATTCGCGGCAAATGGCCCTCATCACGGTTCTCCGTGATCGCAATCACGGTTTTGGGATTTATGGCTAACCCAAAGTAATAACGGCAGATGTATGGTGCAGGATCGGTGCCAGGCGGGGTTCCGAAAGTACACGGCGAGCGCGAAGAAGAAGCAAAAGGCGGAAACTAGACTTCGGACTTCGGAACGGGTGGCCCATTTCGGAGACCACGACCCACCTTCAGAGCTATTTGCGGCCCCATTTGATCGCAGCTTTGAGCCAAAATAGGTAGCGTGAAGGAAATCGATTCGCCTGACTCAGCGGTGACTGGACAGCATGCGTTGCAGCGCTTTTCCCATGGATGGCGGGCCCTGCGGCACCGCAACTTCCGACTTTTCTTTGCCGGTCAGAGCATTTCGCTGATCGGTACCTGGATGACTCGCGTCGCTACCAGTTGGCTGATCTACCGACTAACCGGCTCCGCGTTGCTTCTGGGACTGGTGAGCTTTGCCGGGCAGATTCCGACTTTCCTGCTGGCCCCCTTTGCTGGTGTTCTGGTCGACCGGCTGGATCGACGGAAGATGCTGGTCTGGACACAGACCTTGGCTGCCATGCAGTCGCTGGCCCTGGCGGCGCTGACCCTCGCCAAAGTCATCAACGTCCACGAAGTTCTGTGGTTGAGCGTGCTGCAGGGTTTGATCAACGCCTTTGACATGCCGGGACGACAAGCCTTCCTGGTGCAGATGGTCGAGGACAAACAAGACCTGGGCAACGCGATTGCCCTCAATTCTTCCATGGTAAATATCGCCCGGCTCATCGGCCCGGCCCTGGCGGGAATCGTCATCGGATCGGTAGGCGAAGGATATTGCTTTCTGATCGACGGCATCAGTTATCTTGCCGTGATCGTGTCGTTGCTGATGATGCGCGTGAACCTCGTAGCGGCCAAGCCCTCTCGCGCTCCTTTGCTGGAGCAACTGAAAGATGGTTGGGCTTACGTCACCGGCTTTCCACCCATTCGAACTATTCTTTCGCTGTTCGCATTGATCAGCTTGATGGGAATGCCCTTCATGGTGCTCATGCCCATCTTCGCGGCCAAAGTGCTGCATGGGGGACCGCATACTCTCGGGTTTCTGCTGGGAGCGTCCGGCGTGGGTGCATTGATCTCCGCCGTGTCTCTGGCATTGCGCAAGACGGTTCGCGGACTCACCACGATGATCCAGATCTCAGCCGCGCTGTTTGGCGTGGGCTTGATTTGTTTTGGTTTCTCGAAATTTCTCCCGCTATCGTTGTTCCTGATGCTGATCGTGGGCTTTGGCATGATGCAGGGCATGGCGGCGAGCAATACGGTCATCCAGACATTAGTGCCGGAAGATAAGCGCGGACGCGTGATGAGCTATTACACCATGGCTTTCGTGGGCATGGCACCCTTCGGCAGCCTGCTGGCAGGCAGCCTCGCGCACCGCTTCGGGGCGCCGCACGCCGTCATGATTACGGGAGCGTTTTGCCTGGCGGGATCCGCTTGGTTCACGACTCAGCTGAAATCGATCCGGAAAGTGATGCGACCGATTTATATCGAGATGGGCATAATCCGAAGTGAGCTCGAACCGGCAATGGAAGATCAGGTCGGGCGGTGAAGGGAGTGCAGATGCAAAGATGCCTATGCGTGTGCTGTCTTAACCAGGATTGACTGTGACCGCGGTTCAATCACCGGCACTACCAGGGTTACACGTCCGCCGTGAGGCTTCACGTTTTCTATCCTGAGGTCGCCGCCACGTCTCTTGGCGATTCCGTAGCAAACGCTCAACCCTAGTCCTGTGCCTTTGCCCACAGGCTTGGTTGTGAAGAACGGATCCAGCGCGCGGTTCAGATTCGAGAAGCCAGGACCGGTGTCTTCTACCTGAATCACGGCGCGAGCGCCATCCTGGTAGGCGCGAATCTTGATCTGCTTGCTGCCGGTAACGCCTTGCAGCGCGTCGCAGGAATTGTTGAACAGGTTCAGCAGGACTTGCTTGATTTCATCTTCATTGATCGCGAGCAACGGAAGATTGGGCGCAATATCAGTTTCTACGTATACCTTTAAAGTACGCGTGTAATATTCGCAGAGTGTCAACACTTCCTGAACGACGGGAGAGAGGTGTGCCATGTTCGTATCCGCGGAACTCTGGCGCGAAAAGCGAAGCAGATTGTCGGTAATTCGCTTCATGCGGCGGGTTTCGCTCATAAGCCGCTTGAGTTGATCGCTGGTGCGCGCCGAAGTAATGGCATCACTCATCAGCTCGCCAAACCCCATGATCGCAGTGAGAGGATTGTTCAACTCATGGGCAACGCCAGCGACCAGTTGACCCATCGCGGCCAGCTTCTCCGACCATACTAACTGAGTGTGTAAGGATTTCATTGCAACCGCGATGGCAAGATCGGCGGCGAGCGACTCGATTCGGTCAAGTTCTTGCACGCAGATCGCGCTTTCGTCGCACGGCGCAGCCAAAGTGATGCTTCCGAAGCACGCTCCCGCTGCCGAGCCTAGCGGTATCAACAGCTCAGTACTGCTTTGTAGACAAGCGTCTTTACTCCTGCATCCGGCGACACCAAAGGAGGACCTATTCGAGGGCAGAAAGAACGATGTCTTGCCGATCCGGCGCGCATCAGAGCAAAAATCCTGGAGATCGCCGGCGGTCCAATGCTCCGTTCGTTTTTGCAGCATCCGCAAGAACTCTTGCGACGGCCCGCTGGTCCCGGCAATCCGCAGCGTTCCCTCCGGAGTCTCGATATGGATCAGGGCCGCGTGAAAGCTGCTGAACTCCGTGATAGTTGAGGCGATTTCTGGACAAACCGTATCCGGCGCTGGGCTGGTCAACAAACGAGAGGTGATCGCTGAAAACCGTTCCGATTGACGATTGAGCTCTGCTGCCCGGTGTTGCATCCTGACAATTGCATGCGACTTGTCTTCTACCACCGCGAGGATCATTCCGAAAGCGACAAACAGCTTGGGAGTATCCCAAAGTGCGTTCGGAAGAATCATGTTCGGAGCAAAGCGACCGGCAAGAAAGAGAATTGGGAACACGGCTCCCCAGCAGAAGAATCCCACGGAAATCGTCAGGACTGCAGGCGACGCGTCCCAATAATTTCGGCAGATGAAGACGCCTGGCAGCGCAAACCCGATGCCCAGCAGCACCATTGTTCCTTCGTGAAAAGAACCATTGAGAGCGGCGCGTAGCGCCCATGCACCCGCCACGGAGCACAGCAGCGTGATATCAGCCAAATACACGGAGAAGCCGCGCTTTACCCAGAAAAAAGAGCACGCGGCGCCGCTAAAGCAGGCGATCAGCAACAAAGCGTATGGCCATCGCGAGTGGACGCAAGAAGCATCCAGCACTGCATATGTAACGGAAGGCACCGCCAAGGCCAGCAAGGCAACAGTTCGCTTCACTCGATCCTCGGCCAGGGAAGAGACCGAAACCAGAAATGCTACTGCGGAGCATTGCAGGGCTCCGGCATCAATGGCCCGGAGGAATAAAATCGCATGGCCGGCGGGCTCCAGCAATTGCGCCAGAAAGTGAGTAAAGACCAGAGTCCAGCCCACGGCCCAGAGGGTTAGGCGGGCGCAACGGGTGTGGCGTTTGAGACATGCAAAGATCATGACCAATACGCCCACGATCATGCACGTCGGAAGTTTTTCGAGAACCCCCATCAGGGTTACCTCTGGGGGAGAAGGATGGTCTCAAAAGTAACCCGCGCAGGTTACCGCGCGCAATGCCAGAAGGTGCCATAGAAGTGGCACGAGGGTAACGGAAATTTCTTGCAACTCTGAATCACAAGCTGGGAGGCGGTTCCCTATTTCAGGAAAAATCCTGTCGCAGACATTCCAGCAGCCGCTATGAAGATCAACCCAACGACCAGCACCACCGCCAAGACAAACCGACTTATTCCCTTCACGCTAGACGGGAGAGTCTGTGACTTAAACGGCGGGATTAGCATGGTGGCCACGATGGTCGCCGTTACCGCCAGACCCATCAACATCCACCAGTTAAAGTCCGCGTTGGCATCAGCCTCCCTGAGTCTTCGGGCCTCCGAGGGAACGCCATAAAGGGAGCTGTGCATTGCGGCCCACCAAGCATATTTCAGGAGCGCGCGGGAGGCTCCAAGGACCAAGGGCACTAAGGGCACTAATTAGCCAGTACCAGAATCGATGTATCGATTTGGAATCGGCTGTACTCATTCGACACTCTCAAGAACCGACGTGAATGGCTGGCCCACCTACTTTGCCTTCTGTTCTGCGATCCACTTGTCGGTGCGGGCCTCGAGCAGATCCAGGGGAAGAGTTCCGCCGTCCAGCATCTCGTCGTGGAAGGTGCGGATGTCAAACTTGGGTCCCAATTCCTTCTTGGCACGGTCGCGGAGTTCGCGGAACTTCAGCTGCCCAAGCTTGTAGCTGAGGGCTTGCGCGGGCCATGCGATGTAGCGGTCGGTCTCGGACTGGATGGTGGGCTCATCCACGGCGCCGGACTTGCGCATAAAATCCACGACCTGATCGCGCGTCCATCCTTTGGAGTGGATCCCGGTGTCGACCACTAGACGCACGGCGCGAAAGAGTTCGGAAGAGAGGCGGCCGTAGTCCGAAACAGGGTCGTTGTAGAAACCGACCTCTTTGCCGAGTTGCTCGGCATAAAGGGCCCAGCCTTCGATGTAGGCGTTGAAGCCCAGACCATGCAGGCGGAATTTGGGCAATCCGGTCAGTTGCTGCTGCACGGAGAGCTGCATGTGATGGCCGGGAATGCCTTCGTGGTAAGCGACGGCCTCGTCATCGATGGTCGAGCGCTGCGCGAAGTTGGAGGTTGCAACCACAACGCGGCCCGGACGCTTGCCGTCCGGCGTACCGGTGACGTAGTGCGTGGCAGCGGCCGACTGAAAGGCCGGGATGGCTTCGACGGTGACCGGCGATTTCGGAAGCAGGGTGAAGAGCTGCGGAAGCTTGGGCTCCATCTGTGCAATGTAGCGGCGGAAATCGTCGAGGATCTGCTCCGCCGAAGTTGGAATGTATTTGGGATTGGTTTTAAGCGAGGCGCGGAATGACGCCAGATCCGTGAAGCCCTCCTTCTTGGCGATAGCTGTCATCTCGGTCTGGATGCGGTCGATCTCGCGCAGCCCGAGTTGGTGAATCTCGTCCGGCGTCATGTGAGTGGTGGTGCGGGCATAGATATCGTTTTGGTAACGTTTCTCGCCATCCGGCAGAGATGTGATGGAAAGTGTGGTGCGGCCCGCGGGCGCGTATTCCGCGCGCAGAAACGCAGCGAAAGTTTTGTAGGCGGGGATGACGTCGGTGTTGATGGCGTCGGTGATTTGCTGGGTCAAGCGCTTCTGATCTTCGGGAGAAATGCTCGCAGGATATTTCTTTGTGGGTTGTAGGAACGGGTCGGCGTTGATGATGCCCTCGCACTGGACCGGGAGCTTCTCGATGAGGAAGCGGACGGGCATCAGCTGGTCTTTCATGCCGGCGCGAAGGACCTCGGTGGTCTGGCTGAGCACGCGCGGAATCTGGTGAAGACGGGCGATGTAGTCCTCGTAATGCTTGACGGAGTCGAGAGGGACGGAGAGCGGCAGATCAGCCAGACTGGTGTGTACGCCATTCTGCTGGTTGATTGGCATCTCGTACTCTTTGAGATCGTAATCCGCGATGCGCTGCTGAAGCACTCGCACCAGCAAGTCGTGGGAAAGTTGATCCCGGTCGTCGAAGCCCGTGGTGGGAATGGCATCAAGCCGGGCAAGAAAGGCCTCGTCGGTTTTGTGGTATTGGGCAACGGCTCCGAGGGAGCGCTCGGCCAGTTTGTCGTTGTAGCGGTAGTCGCCAAAGGCGGTAGCACGCTCGGGAAAGTTCCGCAGATCGGACTCGTACTGCTCTTCGAAGAGCGCGTTCTGGGCGGCGACGCGGTCGGCCACAGGTTTGACGTTTTGGGCGAAGGCAAAACCGGCTATTGAGAGTAAGAGAACCAGGCTCTGGTGAAGGCGCATAGGTATGCAGGGTACCAGAGGGAAGAGTCGTTGAAAACAGGTTCGCTCGGCAGAGCGTGCCGACTATGCACACGATTCAATCTGTAGTTCCGTCGAACAGCTGAAACTCCCGAATTCGTGGCGTGCCGGAGGAAGAAAGGATATTCAGGCGCACGTGTTCCGCACTCACGGGAGGAAAAAGGTCGATCTTCTTGTGGCCAATCGTGGTTCCCGAGTAGATCGTTTTCCATTTCGCACCGTCCATGATCTGGATCGCATACTTCTGTACTTTTTGTCCGTCAACGAGCCATTCCATGGTTAGCGCGCGGTCGAAATGAATAGGATGCGCAAAAACCAGATCGACGATCGCAGAATGGGATCCCTCCGGCGCCGACCACATCGTGTCGAGATCGGAATCAACCGCTCCTCGAAATGCAGAGGCATTGGCGGCGCGAGTTGCAAGATTTTTCTGCGGCGCATAGATCGAAGCAACGGCGTCCCCGAATTCCTTGAGGCGGCGCACGTCGGCGTCGGGCAGCAAGCCCCGGTTGTCTGGCACAAGCCCAATCATCAGTTGCGCCCCACGACCCACGGTGCGGTTGTAGGTGTCCAAAAGTTCGCTGACCGATTTCAGACTTTTCTCGTCATTGGGATGCCAGAACCAATGGCTGGTTCGCAGGGGAGTATCCGCCTCGGCGGGACGGTAGCGGAGATAGCCGCGCAGATCCAATACATCCCAGTTGTCTTCGGGAGCAACGCCCTCTTCATTTCCGACCCAGCGAATGTCACCGTACTTGAGCAGTGCAGCGTCTGCAAAGATCAAAGTATTCGGCTGATACACGCGCAGGTTATCGACATAGCGGTCGAAATCGTACACGTGACCGGCACTGCCCGCGCCATCCAGCCAGAACTCGACCAGTTCTCCATAATTAGTGACTAACTCGTTCAGTTGCGCGAGGTAATAGCCGTCGTAGGCGGCACTATCTTTGTATAGCGGTTCGTGGCGATCCCAAGGCGAGAGGTAAACACCGAACTTCAGGCCATACTTGCGGGCCGCGGTTGCAACATCATGGACCAGATCTCCTTGGCCGGCTTTCCAGGGACTCGACTTGATGCTGTACTGAGTTTGTGCGGTCGGCCACAGGCAAAAACCGTCGTGATGTTTGGCGACGAATACAACGTACTTGATTCCGGCGGCCTTAGCGGCCTGCATCCATTGCTCAGGATCTACATTCGTTGGATTGAAGACCGACGGATCAGCGGCGCCATCCCCCCACTCGCGGTCCATGAAAGTATTCGGACCGAAATGAATGATCGCGCCGATTTCCAGATCTTGCCAGGCAACCTGCTGCGGACTGGGCTTCACATCGGTGAAGTTCTGCGCCAACGCAAACGTTGCACACAGCGTGACCATGACGCAAGCGGCAGCGGTTCTGAGAGCTATTCTGTACATAGTTCCACTGATGATATGGAGTGTGACGCGCGCGTGGCCTTCTCGACATGCAGCTGTCTAGCGCACAGGCTCGTGGTGCGACACCCCGCCCAGCAGACTTACCAACTTCGCAACCTTTTGTTCAAAAAGCGAGGCTTGCAGGTCGGAAGCGGCTTCGTTGTTTCCTTCAGACAAGTCACCGCCATTCCCGGCGGAGGTCGGATTCGACGCTCCTGCCGAGCTGTGGACCTCTTGAGCCAACGTTGTCCGAACAATGTCGAGAACATTGTCGGAGTTGATCCCGCCACAGGGCATAATCAGAATCCGCTCCCCCGCCGCTTGAACCAGCCGAGCTAGAGTCTGAAGCCCGTCCGTGGCGCGCGGCTGGCCCGCGGAAGTGAGGATGCGGGAGGCACCGGTCTGGATAACATCCTGCAGCGACGTTTCCAGGTTATGTGAGGCATCGAACGCTCGATGGAAAGTCACCGGCAGAGGGTGCGCTAATTCCACCAAAGCTTTCGTACGCTCGATGTCGACACGAGCGTTTTCCTGCAGAACGCCCAGCACGACGCCATCCATGCCGAGCTGCTTGGCAGCACGGATATCGTGGCGCATGATCTCAAGTTCATCATTGGAGTAACAAAAATTGCCGGCGCGAGGACGAATCAGAGCGTGGATAGGGATGCGCACTTGGTGTCGAGCCGTTTGCATCAGCGCCGCGCTCGGAGTGACTCCTCCGGACGACAAGTCAGTGCAGAGCTCAATCCGGTGAGCGCCACCACGTTCCGCCGCGACTGCGTGGTCCACCGACTCCACGCAGATTTCCAGGACTAGACGATTGGGCATGGGTTGAGAATACGAAGAGCTACAAGCACCGGCGCTGGTGGGCTCAAGCGCGCATCAAACCTCCGAAGGTGAAGTGCACGAGGGCCACCGCATGTGAGTATGCCGGCAGCCCGCCGGATTGTTTAGAAGGAATATACCAAGCTCAGCTGAATGGTGTGCGGTCTCCAAAGGTTATCGTGCGCCCAGGTTGAGGCGGACACCAAGTCAGCGGAACTTTGTTTGGGCACGAGCGAGCCGAAGTTTGAATCTCCGATGCCGCCATCTGGAAACACGGCACCCTGGTGCCAGTTCGAGCCCACATTGAACATTTCAAACCGTGCCTGCAGGTTCTGTCTTTCCGTGAGGGCGAACACCTTGGCGAAACTCAGGTCGAGATCGGCATAGTAAGGCCCACGCAGGAGGCCTTTACGCTCGTTGCCGTACTCACCCTGCGAAGCCGTGGAGAAGACGCTGGTATTGAACCACTCGGTATAGCTTCGCGTGAAGCCGCTGTTGACGCTCCCGGACTGATCCAGCCGGTACCGGCTGCTGAACGGCGCTCCCATCTCGTCATAACCAGGTCCCGCATAGCCGTACGCGGTCAACGTCCGTCCTGAATTAATCGTGTAGATGCCACTGGCTTTCCATCCGCCGAAAACTGGGTTGAGCCGACCAAGCGACCAGCGCTCTCCTTTGCCTACCGGCAGCTCATATACGCCGTTCACCGTCAACCGATTGGGTTCGTCGAAATTGGACGGACCGTAGTCGGCCTGGATGTTGTGCGGATCTTGAATAAATCCATTGTTCCCGCTGACGTTGTTGATACCGGAGGTTTCGTCAAACGCTCTCGACCAGGTGTACGCGACGCTGTAGGTCAACCCGTGCTCAAAACGCTGTCTCAACTGTACCTGCATCGAGTTGTAGTTGGCATTGAGGACATTAGCGTTGGCGTAGACGATGGACGGCAGGTTTCGCAGAGGCGTTCGCGTGTCAATGGGCTGGAAGTTAGGGTCGGTCGCGCAAGCAGCATTGCTTCCAGTTGCCTGGGATGCATCGAACAGGAAATTGCACGAGTCGCCCGGGACTTTCGGCTGATACGCAGTGTTATAGAGCAACTGCGTCGGCAGCCGAAGGCCGTGAGAACCCACATAGCCGATGTCCAACAGTAGAGTGGGACGCAGAGCATATTGCGTGTCGAGGGTCCACTGTTGGTTATAGGGATTGTGATTGTAGGGCCACGCCACCTGATTCAGGATGGGGCTAGTGAAACCTGGGCTGTACCAGGGCTGCGTCGTGCTGAAGAACTGGGCGCCGGTGATATTGGGAAGCCAAAGATTATTCAGCGACGGCAACGGGGATGCGGGCTCGCTCCCAGTGCCGACGACGTACGTATTATTCGGGAATTCAGTTTGCAGCGTATTGCTGTCGAAGTTCTGCACCATGTCGTAATAGCGCATGTAAGTATCGTAGAAAATCCCGTATCCGGCCCGCACTACGAAACGGTCGGTGTCGAACGGTCTCCAAGCAATACCAATGCGCGGAGCGAAGTCTTTCTTGTCAGTCGGAACCAGGGTGTTGGGGACGCAGCAATTCAAATAGGGAGCGTAGACCGTCAGCCCCTGAGCCTGGGCGGTTTGCTCCACGCTATTAACAAAGGCCTTGCTGACCCAGTCCAAGCTCCCGCCGTTGGCAAAATTCACGTTCCAGCCGCTGTTGTCAATGCTGTGGTAATTCGGTGGCAATTCGTAGCGCAAACCGAGATTCACGGTGAGCCGCGGGGTAACTCGAAAATCGTCCTGGACGAAGAAATTCCAATTGATTCCGGTTACGTGCAAGTAGTCGACCCCCAGCGGGTAGGGCGGCGACAGATTGCTGGCATTGCTTAGCAGCAGATCAGCAACCGGGTTGCCGAGGCCCGCTGCTGGGGTTCCAGTGACACAGCTGTCGCAATTCGCCGTGTACTCGCCGTTGAAGCTCAGACTGCCGATACCCAAATAGTTATCCTGTTCAAACTCACGCAAAAGCCGAATGTCGGCCCCCACGGTAACTGTGTGCTTGCCACGAGTGAATTTAAGATTGTCCACTAACTGAAAAGACGTATGTTTGGTGGAAGTCCCAAAGTTGCCATTGCCGATGTTGCTATATTGTGCGTTCAAGTTGATGGATGGAATTCCGTAAAGTGCCGGCGCCACGGGCGAATTTGCGAATCCAAGTTGCGCCTGCAGGTTTGGGCCGTAGGCAGTTTCTGGATTGTTGCTGAAGTACTCGTGGTTGTAGCCGAAGCGCGCCGTGTTGATAGTGTTCCCGCTGAAGGAATGTTCCCAGTTCAATCCGAAGAGCTGGCCGGTTGTGAATGAGGTCGACCCACTGTAAGGAAGCATGCTCGGATTTGGCTCATAGTCGTTCCGGATGTGACCCGTGAAGTAGACCCGGTCCCTCTCGCCGAAGTTCTGATCCACACGCATGGTTTCGTTGTCGGTTTGGATGGACTTGTGAACTGGGTTCAGGTAATTGTTGCACGGCATTGTGCAGTTGATATTGGGCAGAGGATAAAGGTTCGCCAACTTTTGACCTAGGGAATTGACGTTGGTGATCTTGTTGCCAGCGATCGGCGCCCGTGTGGTAGCACTGCAGTTTGGGCTGCACACCGTGGTGCTGGGATCGTAGAGCTGATAGGGCCAGTCGGAGAAGTCGCCATTGCGCTCCTGTGCAGTCGGAACCTGAATGGCGTTTTGATTCAGCGGAACCTGGTTGCGTCTTCCGCCGTCATAGGCGAAGAACCAGAAGCTCCTATTCGTCCCGTTATAGAGCCCGGGTATTCGGACCGGACCGCCCAAGGTTCCACCGAATTGGTTTTGCTTTAACGGGGCATTCTTTGGAGCGAGGCCGCCTTCGTACACGTTCTGTTCCGCCTGCAACGGGCTTCGCGGATTGAGCGCATCGTTCTGGAAGTAATCATAAGCCTCGCCGTGCCACTGGTTGGTGCCGGACTTAATGGCCACGTTAATTTGGCCTGAACCTTGGCCGTATTCTGCAGAATAGAGGCCAGTCTGCACTTTCACTTCCTGGATCGAAGATTCCGACGGAATGTTGGAAGCCGTGGAGAAAAAAGTATCGGTGTCGGCTACCCCGTCCACGAGAAAGCTGACCGAGTCGGGCCGCGCGCCATTGACGCTCACCTCGGTAAAACTCTGGTTCAGCCCGTGGAGCGCCCAATAAACCTGAGACCCGCCACTAACGTTGGAGGCACCCGCGCTCAGGTTCAGCAGGTTATTGAAATCACGGCCGCTGGAAGGCAGTTCCTCGATCGTCTTCTGATCGAGCACATTTCCCGTTGTCGTATTGTCCGTCTGCACCATCTGGGCATCGGCTGTAACTGTTACTACTTCCTTGGCTTGCCCAACCTGAAGGCTGAAGTTTTGGCGCAGCGTCTGGTCCACTTCCAGCACTAGCCCCTTGCTCACCTGGCCCTGGAAGCCCTCAGCATCAACCTTCACCTGGTAGGTGCCAGGATTCATGTCCACGAAAACGTAGTCGCCCACACTCGTAGTAGTGAAATGGTGCGCCACATTCGTATTGACATTCGTGGCCGTCACCGTGGCCCCCGGAATTGCAGCGCCGGATGAGTCCTGCACATGTCCGAGAATTGTTCCCTGCGAATTCTGGGCTTGAAGAGACGCCATTAGCAGGGTCACCGTGACGCACAACAAAACAAAGAACAGGCGAAAAGATCGAGTCTGGATTCTCGGATTCATCGTGATCTCCTTATTGATATCCGCCGAAAAAGCACGCTCCGGCAAAACCCTTGCGTGCTTGATTTAAGCCTCCCGTATCGCAGACCAATACTCGGGAGGCGTCGTGAAAACTTTTCAGAGGCCAGAATCCAACCATGTCTTGGCCTTTGTCAAGAACAAAATGATCGAAATGGTCTTAAACGATCAAGCATCTTGATCTATTGCTCATAATCGCTTGATCCTAGATGAGCGTTCGTTATTCTCGCGTTGAGCCGTGATTTGAGTGGTGCTTTGGTCCGTCGGCATTACAATGGCAGGTTTGACTGTTTGGAGGCTCGTTCGCTGGGCAAGCCCGGTCCCTCGTGCCTCCAACCCATAACCTCATGTCTGATCGCCAACAGCGCCGCACCGATCGAATTCTGAAGTTGCTGCTGCACAAGGGCTCAGTGACGGTGGCAGAACTGATCGCCTCCCTGCATACTTCCGCTCCCAGCATCCGACGCGACCTGACGCGACTGGAAGCTCAAGGACTGATCCGGCGAACCCACGGAGGGGCGGCTCTGGTGCAGGAACTTCTCTATGAACCGTTTCGCTATGACGCGGCGTTTCAAACTCGTCAACATCTTTTTGTGAAGGAGAAACGGCACATCGGCATGGCCGCCGCGGAATTGATCGAGGAGAACGAAACCATCGGTCTGACCGCAGGCACCACCACGACCTGGGTGGCGCGCAGCTTGCGTCATCGCAGCAACATCACAGTGGTTACAAATGCCGTCAACATTGGCATGGAACTTTGCAACATGCCGGGGCTCAAGATTCATTTGACCGGAGGCTACGTCCGTTGGCCCTGGTCGTTTTCCCTGATCGGAGCGGCTACCAGCAATTTTATGGGCGACATTTTTCTCGACAAGGTGTTTCTCAGCGTCTCGGGAATCGATCCCGAGCGCGGAACGACTACCAACGAGTCGGACGAAGCGCTCTCATTTCGCGCCATGGTGAAGCAAGCGAAACAGGTAATCGTGGTGGCGGACTCCAGCAAGCTGGGCGTTGTCACCTCGGCGTTGATCTGCCCGATCGACGACGTGGATGTGCTGGTCACGGATGAGGGCGCGTCCGATGAAATGGTTGCGGCATTTACCCGGAAGGAGATTCGGGTCATTCGAGTCTGATGACGTTCCCGCGCCGGTACCCCTTTCCACCCGTGCGCACAATATTGCATATAAACCAAAATAATGATCGATATAGTGCTATTCGATCAATAAATTCTTGACAACGCCGCAGGACTGATGCGATAAGTGGGTCCCATATTGGAAAGCACGATCCCTCCAAAGCACGTCTCATAAGGAGTCCACGATGAGCCCACGCCGTAACCCGTTTCTATTGATCGCCCTTTTCGCGTCCCTGCTCTCAACCGCTGCGGTGCTGGCCCAGAGTACGAACCGGCAAATTGGCACACAGTTTGAGGTGACGGCTGACCCGCTGGTGCCGCGGCCGCACGGTCAACCCTGCGTGGTGCCGCTTTTTGCCAACTACCAGTTCGCGCATTTTTCACAGTCAACCCAGACCTTCGAGTTCACGCCTCCGGGAAACTGTACTGGCCCTTGGGAGAAAGTTGTGCTTGAGGCGGACTTCAGCGAGAACGGCGGAGTTCAGTTCGACCGCACAGCGAGCATTTATCTGGCAAACGCGAACATTTATTTTGGAACGACTCCCGAGCCGTTGGCGACATTGACCAACACGTGGCATATCGAACGGGACGTTAGCGATTACAGCGCGCTGTTCGCGACTCCGCAGCAGGGCACGATCGTTCTGGCAAACTGCACTTCGGACTGCGGAGCCCCCTACAATACTTTGAACGGAGTGTTCACGGTCAATGCCGATCTGGAGTTTTATCCGGCGGAACGCGGTCACGGCGACGACTGGGGTCATCGGGACAACGATCATCGGGGCAACAGGACACCCGATCAGATCCTTCCGCTGGTCCAGCCCAATGGAAGTGGTGGTGTAAACCTGCCGGCCACGCTGGGGTCGCCGACCGACCAGCTTTCGACGACGTTTACGCTGCCTACCAATACCGAGCAGGCTTATCTGGATGTCATCTCCCAGAGCCAGTCCACGGACGAACAATGGTATGCCTGCTTTCCGAACGACCTGGCCAGCATCAATGAAGTTTACGGATGCGGCAACACGGACTTCCGCGAGACCGAGGTTACCATCGACGGCCAACCGGCCGGTATTGCGCCGGTTTCTCCCTGGGTCTTCACCGGATTTCTGCCGGACCAGTGGGTACCTATGCCCGGGGCGCAAACTCTCGACTTTGTACCTTACCGCGTGAACCTTACACCTTTCGCCGGACTGTTGAGCAATGGCCAACCCCACACCATCGCGCTGAGCGTGTTCAACGACGACAGCTATTTCTCGGAGACCGCGTCGCTGTTGCTCTTCCTCGACCGAGGGGCGACCCAGATTAGTGGCGCGGTCACAAAGAACACCCTCACCAGTCCCTCCCCTGTCGTAACCGAGAATCTGCAAGGTACGTCTACAGTCACCGGCACGATCAACGTCACGGCCAATCGCAATTTCACCATTGCGGGATACGTCAAGACATCCCATGGAAAGGTCACAACTTCGGTGTCCGAGCGGCGAGATTTTTCCAGCACGCAGACCATCGACTTCGATACCGTCAATTTCACCGTCCTCGATCAAAACACCAGCGTGGAGAACCGCGTGTCTGCCGCAACCGCAGTTTCAACGGACGAGGGGACGGTGGTGACCCGCGACAACTTCAGCTTCCCGATTACCGTTGATTTCATCTACCCAGTCAGCAGTTCCCCATTTGGTTTTACAGTTGCGACCGCGCAGAAATACCAGGCCAGCCAACAGGTTTCGCGCGACGGACATGTCGCCTACTCCACGTCGGTGACGAACTCTGTCACGGCAACGGACGTAAGTCCTGCGGTGAGCTCGCAAACATATACATCGTCCGATTCGGACGGCACGTTCTACAACTGCCACATCGCGTCCGCGAACAACACTTTGACTTCGGTCAGTCGTGGGTGCAGGCAAGACCAAGACAAAGATTAGGACGCTCTGCACGGCGGACGTGGTAGTCAAAGCCCCTTTGACTTTGATTTCCACGTCAACCGCGCGGAGCAGGAGCGAGTTCCGGTGAGAAAGATTTGGCTGACCTCATCCGATCCGAATCCAGGGCGCGTGCCCGCCCCATTTTGCTGCGTTCACGTCCGGGCTCCTGTTATCAGCCGTGCATTGCGACTTCCTGTTGCAACGCCTCTTTAATCTCCTCAAATTCACGTGAGGACAGCCGAAAAGTTGCGGCCCCAATCACGCCCGCAACCTGTTTCGGATTACGCATACCCACGATCGCACCCGCTACTGCCGGGTTGTGTAACGTCCACGCGATTGCAACCTCACCAGGTGTCCTGCCATGCGTTGCTCCCAGTTCCCTCAGCAGTTCCACCAGGCGGAGATTCTTGGAGAGCAGAGGTTCGCGGAAATTTGGATTCTGTAGTCGCCAGTCTTCCGCATCTAGAGAGGAGATGCGCTCGCGCGTCATGCTGCCGCTCAACAGGCCGGAATACATTGGTGAGTAGACGATGACCCCGATGTTGTTCTTCGCAGCAAAGGGCAGAATCGATTGCTCCACGTCGCGAGCCAGCATCGAATAGGGAGGCTGCAGAGACGTGATCGGAGCGATCGCTGCAGCCCGTTTCATTTGGGCGACATTGAAATTCGATACGCCGATGTGGCGCACTTTGCCCTCTTCCTTCAGACGCGCCATCTCTGTCCAGCCTTCTTCGATGTCTGCATCTGGCTCCGGCCAGTGAATCTGGTAAAGGTCGATCACGTCCACGCCCAGCCGCCGCAGACTGTCTTCACACTCCCGACGAATGGATTCTGCCTTCAGCGTCCCGCCAATCGTCCCGTTCTTGTCCCACGTTCGTTCACATTTCGTAAAGACGTAAGGTCGTTGATCGCGGCTGCGCAGCGCTCGATTGACCACCTCTTCAGAGTGTCCGAGACCGTAGACGGCCGCGGTATCAATCCAGTTGATGCCGCGATCGAGCGCCTCGTGAATTGCCGCAATCGAATCACTATCGTTCTGCCTCCCCCAACTCCAGGTCCATCCACTTCCACCCATAGCCCATGCGCCAATGCCGATCGGCGTAATCATTAAATCGCTCTTGCCCAATTGTCTCGTTTCCATTTCAGCTCCATTCTCGCCCGTTGTTAGTAATGCGCTTTCCCAGGCTGCCTTACTTACGTGCATTTCTCAATCCATACTCGGCAAAAGCACGGCAGTCCAGATCATTGAGGGCAAAGCGCTTGTGAATCCAAGGCGCTTGTTCCCTCATCTGAATTTTATATAGGATGTTCCGCGGGGTCTGCACATCGACAGCATCCGACGCAATGCCTTGGGGTTGGGAAGGATTTCGAATTTTATGCAGAGTGTTGAAGAGGAAAAAGACAATGCCCTGTCCGGACGCTATCTCGCGCTACTGGAGGTATCCTCCGCCATCGCATCACACCGGACCCTGGAGGAATTGTTTACCGACCTTGCTCATCGACTTCATCCTATTATCGACTTTAACTACCTGAGCGTGCTTCTCTACGACTCGGCACAAAACGTGATGCGCGTTCATATTTTGGAATCAGACGGCGCCGATAGTGTCCGCCCTGGAATGGAGTTTTCTATGGACGAGTCTCCTTCCGCCTGGGTGTGGACCCATCAACAACCTTTAGTCATCGACGACTTGGATCGGGATATTCGATTTACGCGGCCGATCAGACTGATGCAGGAATATGGCGTCCGATCCTTTTGCAGTGTTCCCTTGACCACTCCGCGCAGGCGACTGGGGGCGTTCAGTCTGGGTCATACATCGCCTAACGCGTACGCCCTCGATCAACTTGAGATTCAAAAGCTAACTGCCAACCACGTCGCAGTTGCCGTGGAGAACGCATTGAACCATCAGGAGGCCACGCAATTGCAGGAAGCAGTGTCCCGTGAGCGGGACCGGCTCAAATTGCTGCTTGACGTCAACAACGCGGTGGTATCGAACCTGTCATTAACGGAATTGTTCAAAGTGATTCCCAGCCGGGTACGGCTGGCGATGCAGTGTGACGGAGCTTGCCTTTCCTTGCCGGACCTGCAGAAGCAACGACTGGAAATCCATGGCCTGGATTTCCCCGAAGGGCGAGGCTTCCTGCAGGAAGAAATGCAATTGCCCATCGAAGGATCGAGCCCAGGGAAAGCGTTCCGGACCGGGGAACCCGTCCTGTTTGAAACCGCGCCGCGGGCATTACATGTGAGTTCGCTGCAATTGAACTATCAGGAAGGCGTGCAATCAGGCTGTTTTCTGCCTCTCGTGCGAGGGGATCGGAAGATCGGCGTACTGCATTTGCTGGACCGCCATCCGCGTCGTTTCTCGGAAGCAGATGCTGATTTCCTGCAGCAGGTTTCCAATCAGGTTGCGATTGCGCTCGACAACGCGATGCAGTACCGCGAAGTCGACGAGTCAAGAGAACGACTGGCGGGCGAGACTTCCTACCTGCGCACCGAGATTCGTGCCGAACGCGGCTTCGACGAGATTCTGGGAGAGACTCCCGCCATCCAGGCAGTGCTGCGGCATATCTCGACTGTGGCGCCGACCAACTCCACCGTTTTGATTCAGGGAGAAACTGGTACGGGCAAAGAGCTTGTAGCGCGAGCCATTCATAACCTCAGTTCTCGTCGCGAGAATTTGTTTGCCAAACTCAACTGCGCGGCGATTCCATCGGGTTTGCTCGAAAGTGAACTGTTTGGCCATGAGAAGGGTGCTTTCACTGGGGCGATCGCGAAGAAGGTTGGCCGGTTTGAGGTTGCTGATAAGGGAACGTTGTTTCTCGATGAAGTCGGCGATATTCCTCTGGAGTTGCAGCCTAAGTTGCTGCGTGTTTTGCAGGAGCAGGAGTTCGAACGACTGGGAAGCAGCCGTTCGATTCAGGTCGACGTTCGCCTGGTAGCCGCAACCAATCAGGATCTGGGGAAGATGGTAGAAGACCGCTCATTTCGCGCCGATCTCTACTATCGGCTCAATGTCTTCCCCATCAGGCTTCCTGCCTTGCGCGAACGCCGCGAGGATATCCCTCTGCTTACGTTTCATTTCGTTGCGCACTACGGCAAACAGATGAATAGGAAGATCGACGTCGTTCCCCCGGAAACTATGGAAGCTCTGATGCGCTACGACTGGCCGGGGAATATCCGCGAGTTGCAGAATTTTATTGAGAGGGCGGTGATCCTGTCGCAACACAACTCTTTGTCGGCACCCATTTCCGAGTTGACTCGGCCACGCGAAAATCCTCCCGCCCCGCCCGTCACACTGGAAGACGCTGAGCGGGAGCACATTCTGCAAGCATTGCGTGATACCCAGTGGGTGCTCGGTGGATTGACTGGCGCCGCGAATCGTCTCGGCATGCCGAGAACCACGCTCATTTACAAGATGCGAAGGTTAGGGATTGCGCGGCAACCTGATTGAAGAGTGTCGCCCCTGTCTCACTTGGAGCTTCCTCCCTCCGCGGTTTCCTTCGGCGCGACATTTACTTGGCTGACCAGCCTGCCGCAGCACTCCGGTCTCTGCGGTAGCGAGGAACTATCCCATCCTCCTCCCAGCGCACGAACCAGCAACACGCCCTCACGCGGGGATCAGCAATATGTTTCCGCAGTTTCACTTCATGGACTTATAAGAATGCGGTCCCCACTTGCCGAAGGTAAGGGCACGTTCTTTACCAATGGACATACTCTGCAGTGGTCAAGGATCTTGGAACAGCGAAAGGAGTTAGCATCTTGCTTTCGGGAATGTGGATAGTCCGCGACTTAACTTTGTCGAGGCATCGACATTTCCCGACCCACAGGTCCAAGAGCGATGCTGTGACCAAAGAATGCGATTCTAAAAATGAGTTTGGACGGGACGAAAAAAGAAGAAGACGGCATAATCCGTTTCTAAGTTCAAAGAGACGCTGAAGGAAAGATAGAGCGGGCCTTTGCCCGCTCTTGAACCGGCGGAGAGCTCACTCTCCGGACGGAGTATCGCTGAAGGAAAAGGCCTGTTTACTTCCGCTGAACTGAACCTCCTCGAGAGATTGTGTATCGCCGCTCTGGGTCTTCATGGTCACTGAATCCAATTCGGCTTTGCGACTCAGATTGACGATCTTCGCGGGCGCTTGCGCTACGCTCTTTCCGTTCTGGAGGAAGCTTACCTCCGCCGTAGATCCACTTTCTTTCCACTCCATGGTGTATTGCCCGGCTGCCAGGCGACTGGTTCCCACCTGCAGTGTCTCCGGAATTACAACGCCATGGTGATTCTTATCTCTCGCCAACGCAGCGCCGGTCATCATCAATACGGAAGCGATGACCGCAAGCGTAAGACCTCTATGTTTATTCATTGAATCATTCTCCTTAATCTTTATCTTTCAGAATGCGGAAGTGGAACAGTCGACCTGTCCTTCGACTCCGCGTGCAAGAGATTGTGCACGCCAGCTTCCAGAATGAGATCGTTTCAAAGCACGATTCGGGCTGGCCTATGTTCCTTTCCCTCCATCACTTATGAGAATTTTTCGCGATTGAGTAAACCGTCGCACAGCCGACAAACCGCTATGTAGTCCGCCATTGGTGTCGGCAGCAGTCGAAGCACCGACATCCGAGAGCATCTGTTACGTTGACCATCGGCGCTGGGACTGTGCTGTTATTTTGTGCTGTTATTCAGGGAGGAGCTGAAAAAAGACAGACAAAACGGCGCCGCCCGAGATCAAAGGGGCGGCCTTGAGAACTTTGGTCGTTTTGGCGCACCACTGGATGCGCCAGTCCACTTTTCGAACTGTAATTTGTTGAAAGATGGAGCGGGAGACGGGGATCGAACCCGTGACATCCAGCTTGGGAAGCTGGCGTTCTACCGCTGAACTACTCCCGCTCACGATCAATGAACGAGGTTAGCTTATCATCTGGATTCACTTGCCCACAACCACGGTGCGGTAGCATCGAGCGCCTGCGGGTGGACGTGCTGCAGGCGCGCAGGTTAAGAAAGCGACCTTGCCCGCCGTGCCGAGGGTGAGACGCGTGTTCGATAGGCTCATGGCAGGCCCTCGGTACAGCCGAGAGGACGGCCGGCGGCACACGTTCTCGCAACGCGGCGGACCCATGCGCCTGCATTTTCTGGCCGCCTGCATTAGTATGTTCGTCGCGTTCAAAAACATCCAAGAACAATGACCAAGAATACTTCAAGCTCCAGTTCAGCCACCAACCGCCGCTCATTCCTGCAGACCGCTCTGACTACCAGTGCGGCCGCAGTGCTCTATCCTGCACTGAGCACGGGCCGAGAGATCTCTTCGTCGCCGGTACCGCCGTCTGTCGACTTCGAGCCGTTCGAACTCGATGAGATCACAATTCCGGAACTGCAGGATGGAATGAAGTCGGGCAAATTTACGGCACGGTCGCTGGTCGAGAAATACAGGGAGCGCATTGACGAAACCGACCAGCGCGGCCCGGCGGTGAACGCGGTCATCGAAGTGAATCCAGACGCGCTCTCCATTGCCGACGCGCTGGATCAGGAGCGTAAGGCCAAGGGACCGCGGGGTCCGCTGCATGGCATCCCGGTGCTGATCAAGGACAACATCGACACCGCGGATCGCATGATGACCACGGCCGGATCGCTGGCCCTGATCGGCTCGAAACCGCCCAAGGATTCTTTCGTAGCACAGAAGTTGCGTGCGGCGGGCGCGGTGATCCTGGGCAAAACGAATCTGAGCGAGTGGGCGAACATCCGGTCCAGCCACTCAACCAGCGGATGGAGCGGACGTGGCGGCCTGACGAAGAATCCCTATGCGCTCGACCGCAATCCTTGCGGATCGAGTTCCGGCACGGGTGCCGGCATTTCGGCGAACTTTGCCGCCGCAGGCATTGGAACCGAAACTGATGGTTCGATCGTCTGTCCGTCATCGTCGAATGGCCTTGCAGGGATCAAGCCAACGGTGGGCCTGGTGAGCCGGGGCGGCATCATCCCGATTTCGCATAGCCAGGACGGCGCGGGCCCGATGTGCCGCACGGTGCGCGACGCGGCGATTCTTCTAGGTGCGCTCACTGGGGTCGATCCCGACGACGCAGCGACGGCGGTAAGCGCGGGCAAGTCGCAAACCGACTACGCGCAGTACTGCGACCCCAGCGGTCTCAAAGGCGCCCGCATCGGCGTAGCGCGAAAGTATTTCGGCTTCAACGATGCCGTGGACGCGCTTATGGAGCAGGCGCTCGGCGTAATGAAGGCGCAGGGGGCGACGCTGATTGATCCCGCCGATATTGCAACTCTGGGGAAGTTCGATGAGAGCGAATTGCTCGTCTTCATGTACGAACTGAAGGCCGACCTCAACGCCTACCTGGCGCGACTTGGCCCGGGCGCGCCGGTCCGTACCCTACAAGACATCATTGACTTCAACGATCGCAACCGGCAGAAGGAGATGCTCTACTTCGGCCAGGATTTATTTCTCAAGGCCCAAGCCAAGGGACCACTTACTGACAAAGAATATGTGGATGCGCTGGCGAAGAATCATCAACTGGCCCGCACCGAAGGGATCGACGCGCTCATGGATAAGTACAAGCTTGACGCAGTTGTGGCTCCCACAGGTGGTCCGGCTTGGCTCACAGATCTGATCAACGGTGACCACTCCGCCGGAGGCAGTTCGAACGCAGCCGCGGTTGCGGGTTATCCCAACATCAACGTGACCGCGGGTTTTATTTCCGGCTTGCCGGTCGGGATCTCATTCTTTGGCCGCCCATGGAGCGAGCCCGCCTTGATCAAGCTGGCCTACTCGTTCGAGCAGGCCACCAAGGCGCGGCAGGCGCCGCGATTTTTGGCTACGATCGCATTGGACTAAGATAGAGTCACTGCAGGTTAGCCGGAGTTCATCCGTGACCAGGCTTCGCTTTCGGGCGTTAGCTCTCCCTACCGTGGTCCGCATGGCGTCCCTCGCGGTGGCTTGCCTGGCGTACGGGCAATCGTACCCCAATCAAGAAGTCCGCGTGAGCGGTCTGTGGGTCCTGATGGCGCGCTCCCACGAGCCGTCAGACGTGCTGCTGACATCGCTCGATATCATGCTCCATGACAGAAGCGTTTGCTGCGGAAAGGACTCCGCGCTTGAAGATAGCGCCGAAAGGGCCGATCCCTTGTCTTTGAAGGACGTTGCCTCGAAGCTGCAAGGCAGGCACCTGTTGAGTGACGGACGGCCGATCATGATCACGGCGGAATATTTCGAGCCGGCGGCCATCAGTTCTGGGATGTTAATCGGTACACTGCACGACAACCATGCCCTGCTGCTGGAATGGAAGTCGCACGTGTATGTCTGCTACGGAGTAACCTATACCAAGGACTATGATCCTAACACCGGCACGGAACTGGACACGATCAATAAATTCCTGCTGCTGGATCCGCGATACGCGGATTCGCGTCGGGAAGTGGTTTTCCACCGCGAAACCGACGACTGGAGCAAGGTGCAAGGGATGCTGCGGCTGACGGTAGCGCAGCAATAGGCGGCAGACTTTCTAATCTTGATTCTAATCTTCCTAAGATTCCGACTCCTCCATGTTAGTCTTGATTTATTAGGGGGTAATGAATGACCAACCTGAACAAGGTAGTCTCTTCCCTGCGGAACGAGTACTCCCGTCTCGAAAAAGAGATGGGAAGAGTGGGGAAGGCGCTGGACGCGTTAGGCCATGCAAGCGGGAAGACGCTCAAGAAGACGGGCCGTACCTTGAGCAAGGACGCCCGCCGGCGCATTGCCGAAGCGCAAAGACTACGCTGGGCGAAAGTGCGGAAGCAAGCCGCCAAGCTAGTCAAGTCGTAATTGTAGTTATTTCGCAAGCACCGCAGACGGCCTCGTTCGTAACTTCTATTCAAGATTTGCGGACGGGGCTCAAGCGGAGCTTCCAGTCAAACTCAGGAATTCCTCAGCTAGGTCCAGCGAAACCATTTCAGCGCCAGCACAAATGAAATTCCGCCCCATAGTCCCAGCACTACCAAGCGCAGCCACTGGTGCAGCAGCGGGGTGCCTTCCAGAATACTGGCGCGCAAGGCGTCGTTGAGTGCGGTCAGAGGCAAAGCTTTGATCAGCGGATGGATCACTGCTGGAAACCGTTCGTAGGAAAAGAAGACGCCCGAGAAGATCCACATGGGCATCATCACCAGGTTAATCAGGCCACTGATGCTCTCGATCTTCTGCGCGCGGCTCGCGGTCAGCAGGCCGATGCCGCCAAAAGTCAGCGATCCCAGCCCTCCCAGCAAGGCAATCGAGAATACGGACCCGAGAACGCGTATATGAAAGAAAATCACGCCGAACACCAGTAGCAGCCCAACCTCGATGACCATCAGCAAGAGTCGGCTGCTCATGATGGCCAGCAGAAAATCTCCCCGGCGCATAGGTGTGCCCACGAAACGCTTGAGCAGCTTGCGCTGCCGCATATCCACCAGCGCGAAACCAATGCCCCACATGCCAGAATTCATCAGGTTCATCCCCAACAATCCTGGAATCAGGAAATCGATGTAGCGGGAACCAGGCTCGGACGAAGTCACCGCCTTCGTCGGCACGAGGTCTTCGCGACCAGCTGCGGACTGTAATGCGTCGTTGACTTCGGCTTTCGCCAGGACGCTCTCGGGACGCGCCGGATCGTAGCGATACTCCAATCCTCCCTTGCCGTCCGGTTCGATCACCAAGTCGAACTTGCCGAGGCGAAATCCTTTTTGCGCTTCGTCGGCTGGCAAAACCTGGATCTTGAAGAGTGCATGCTGCGGCGAACGCGCGAGAAGCGCTTGCGCATGCTGCGAGCCGGTTCCTGCGACGATTGCGACCGACGCGGCGTCGCCAGGCTTATTACGGAAGGCAATTCCCAAACCAAGCGCAAGCAGCAGAGGGAACACGAAAACCCAGAAGACAACTTCCGGTTCGCGTTTCAGCTCCAGCATGCGCGCCATCAGCAGATGGCTGTAGCCAGCCCAGCGTCCGTTCCGCCGCGGCGAACGGGGCTGCCGCGCTGCTGCTCTAGTAACCGGTGTTTCCTGTGCAACGCTCATAAATTAGGGCGATTCACTGTTCCCGCAGATGGCGTCCCGTCAACCGTACAAAAACATCTTCCAAACTGGCCTGCCGCGTGGTGAGATGCTGCAAATGACTTCCCTGCTTGTCGATCGCATCGAGCAGAGCAGGAATCGTCAAGTGCGGGTGCTTCACATTGAGCGCGACCATGCCGTCGTCCTCGCGCACGGATTCGACGCTGGGCAATCCCTTCCAGGCCTGTAATGCCGCGCCATCGGAGTTGCGGCTTATGGAAAATTCCACCACGTGATGTCCGCCGAGCCGTTCGATCAAATCCGCGGGCGAGCCCTCGGCAATGATCTGCCCGTGATCCACAATGGCCAGACGGTCGCAGAGGCGCTCCGCTTCATCCATGTAATGCGTGGTGAGCAACACAGTGCCGCCGTCGCGTTGAAATTGGCGAATAATATCCCATAGCTGGCGTCGGCTCTGGGGATCAAGCCCGGTTGTCGGCTCATCCAGAAACAGAATTTTTGGATTGCACACCAGCGCGGTCGCGACTGCCAGCCGCTGCCGCTGCCCGCCGGACAGCTTTCCCACCCAGGAGTCGGCTTTTTCCGTGAGCTGCAGTTGTTCGAGCACTTCATGGGACGAGCGCGGCTCGCGGTAAAAGCTGGCGAACAGTTCAATGGTCTCGCGCACGGTGAGCTTTTCCGACAGGCGCGTCTCCTGCAGCGAGATGCCCAGCCACTCGCGCATCTCGCGCTCATTCTCGCTCCAGCTGTGCCCCAGGATGGAAACTTCTCCGGAAGTTGGCGTTAGCAGCCCTTCGAGGATTTCGATAGTCGTAGTCTTGCCCGCCCCGTTCGGCCCCAGCAAGCCAAAACACTCGCCGGTCTGGATCTCAAGATTCAGACCGCGCACGGCCTCAACTTTGCCGTCGTAAGTCTTGCGCAGGTCGCGGCATTGAATGGCTGCAGGCACGCAGGCATTCTAACGTAGACGCCTGTGCTGCCACTTATGTACCTTTTCCACAGCAAGCAGGGCGGTAAAATACTGCATCGCCGGAACCCTTTCGGCATCTTTATTTCCATGCGCAGCCCAAAGCGCGGCTTCACTTGACGGCGTCCTTTCTAAGACGCCCGTGTGTCGTTTGAAACCAGTTCTCAGTTCCAGGTTCTCCGTTGAGGACATGAAAGGAAGCCTCCTATGCTGCGCAAGCTCTGTATCCTTTCGTCGCTGTTGTGTGCTCTTGCCGTCGTTTCCTTTGCTCAAGACACACGCCACTTCACATTTCACTACGCTTTTACGGTGAAGAATTTGGCCGCCGACAAGAAGGTTCGCATCTGGATTCCCGCCGCCCAGTCGGACGCCTACCAGGAAGTGAAAATCATTTCCGCCGAGGGTGATCTCCCGCTGAAAAAAACCCGCGAGCCGAAATACGGCGATGAGATTTATTTTGCGGAGACCAATGGCGCGACTCAGCCAGAGCTGCACTTCGACGTGGGGTACGACGTTGTTCGCCACGAACGCGTCGCGCTCGATCCCACTGCGCACATTGTGGCCGCGTCTCTAACAACAAAAGAACGGCACGAAGACTTGCAACCGGACGCGCTTGTACCTATCACCGGACTGCCTGCAGATCTCGCGGCCAAAGTGACGCAAGGCAAGACGCTGCCGCTCGACAAGGCACGCGCCATTTACGATTACATCTTCACCACCATGCGTTATGACAAGACCGGAACCGGCTGGGGACACGGCGACGTGCTCTATGCCTGCGATGCCAAGAAGGGGAACTGCACCGACTTCCATTCCCTGTTCATCGCCATGGCAAGATCGCAGGGCATTCCGGCTCGCTTCGAGATCGGCTTCCCTCTGCCGCCGGACCAGCATTCCTCCGAGATTGCCGGTTATCACTGCTGGTCCGATTTCTACATTGACGGCAAGGGATGGATTCCTGTAGACATCTCCGAAGCCTGGAAGCATCCGGAAAAACGCGACTACTTCTTCGGATCGCACGACGTAAACCGCGTGCAATTCAGCATGGGCCGCGACCTGCTACTGACTCCCGCCCAGGACGGCAAGCCGCTGAACTACTTCGTCTATCCTTACGTGGAGGTCGACGCGCAGGAGTATCCAAACGTTTCGCTTACCTTTTCTTTTGTGGATGTGGCGCCGACAGTCGCTGTGAAATAAGTCTGGCTGGGCTTGGTACACTTGTTGTGGAAAACGTGCAGCATGAAGCGCGCCGCTCTCGGCTTTCGAATGCATTCCGGTTGGGGAGTGTTCGTGGCCATTACCGGAGACGCCGACTCGGTAGAGATCGTCGACCGGAAACGCATCATCATCACGGACGGAGGAATGCCCGGTGCGAACCAGCCCTATCACCACGCCGCGGGCCTCGGATCCACAGAGTCGGAAAGTCACATTGAGAACTGCGCGGCCGTTTCAGAACGCCTAGCTCTGGCGGCTATCGCGCAGGTGATCCGGGAATTGGACGGTCGCGAGTATCGAATCGCAGGTGCTGCCGTGCTGCTAGCCTCCGGTCGCCCGCTGCCTTCACTAGCAAAAATTCTCGCGTCCCATCCGCTGATTCATACCGCGGAAGGCGAATTCTTTCGCACCGCCATCCGGAACGCTTGTGCACGGTTGAAAATTTCTATCGAGGCAATTCGTGAACGGGAACTCGAGGAGCGAGTGAGGGCGGCCTTTGGAAGTTCAGCACGCCGAGTGCAGCACCGGATCGCAACCGCGGGAAGGTCGATCGGCCCACCCTGGACTAAGGATCACAAGGCCGCAGCTCTCGCTGCTTTGCTAGTGCTTTCGCGGGCCTCGAAGCGATGATTAACCTATTGGTCCACCGAGGGCTTTGATTTGTTCGCATATTTCCCGCCGTCGATTTTTCCTGGACTCAAGTTCGGCAGTGTCCACGTCCGATCCCACCCCGGTTTCGTGCTTCTCGTCCAACTGTTTCAGCAACGCCAGCTCTCTCAAGAGATCCATCATCAATTCCGACGGCTCAGTGCTCATCCGGTACCCCTCCTCGGATTCTCCAGAATGGTGAGACACCCATAGGATGCCTTTCATTGTTCCTGGGAATACCGGAATCTAGGCTGTCAACACGGGACTCGCGGAATTTCAGCACTTGGGCGGAGCGTCGCAGGCGGAGTTTCTTCCCCCTGCTACAGGCGGTTTACTTGCGACTGCTTGCGAACTCGCCCGGTCCCGGATTCCCCGAAGGCGGGGGGAAATCGGGTGGCGCTGCGGGTGGGATCGGAGACGCTCCATCGGAAGGCTTTGGAGCGTTTTCAGAATCCTCTCCCGGACGGCGCAGGCTGGGGGCATTCGCCGGCCGGTCCTCCTGTTTGGCTTCGGTATCCTTGTCAGGCTTTTGAAGGATCACTTCTTTTTCTGTGCGCACGATCTTCTGTCCGCCGACTTTCATGGTTTCAACACGCACCACTTCATCGCTCACAATGCGGACAAAGTCCACGTCCTGCGGCGGTTCCCCGTAGATCCATTCTTCGTATTCGGTGTCGCCATCCTTCTCGCGCACTTTTTTCGGCGCCTTGCCCTTGGCATGCAATACCATTTCCGTATTCATTCCCACCAGCACATGGTGCGCCTGGATAGCTTCTTTCACCTTGGGAGGCACAGTGTCGAGATACGCTTCCTCTTTGTTTCGCGCATTGAAATCCAGCACGGGATAGAGCAGATCGCGCAACTGCCGCGCCGTCATTTCCGGGACATATTTGTCGAAGTAGACATCCAGATAGGTTCCGTGCGGATTGGGCGCCGATTGATCGGGCCCCATTTGCACGGGCGCCCCGTTTGCACCCGAAATCTGCACGCGCTCGTACCACTTCTTGCGATGAACCGGACCGCCGTTGAGATCAAAATGAATGTGGTCGTCCCTGATCTGTACGTAGGAGATATGAGCCGGATCGCCCGGCTTGATCGCCGGTCCCCAGATAGCGATAGCCTGCTGCAGCTCCGGACCAGTGGGCGAGGTCACGCCATTCTTCAATTTCAGTCCCTTTGTCCCCATAGGAAAAATGGTTCGCGCATAAAGAATCTGCGTCTCGAAGTCACGGATAATTTCGAGGCGCGTCTGCCTCGACATACGCGGAGCATTGGCAGGAATGGGGGGCGCAGGCGCTTGAGTACTGGACGCCAGCGCTGACGGCTGGCCCTGTGATGGGGCTGAATTCTTGCTCTGGCCGCTTACAAGGATCGCAGGGAGAAGGAAGGGGAGAAACAGAAAGAACGCGAGGCGAAGCCGTTGCATAAAGCACCCCAGGGGTCAACTGGGCACATTATAGCGCGGCCGGCAAGGAAAACCGATAGGGGTCTTACACCAAATTCAGCGCCTTCTTGATGGTGCCGCGCTCTTTCTGAATTTTTTCCTGCAGCAGCGTAATGGCGTAGATGAGCTGCTCAGGACGCGGCGGGCAGCCCGGGACGTAAATGTCCACCGGAATAACCTGATTCACGCTTTGCACCAGCGCGTAGTTCTGGAACACGCCGCCTGAAGTGGCGCAGGCGCCCATGGAAATTACCCACTTCGGCTCGGGCATCTGCTCCCACAACTGCCGGATGACCGGCGCCATCTTGTTCGACACGCGGCCGGCAATGATGATCAAATCGCTCTGCCGCGGCGATGGGCGGAACACCTCGGCGCCAAAGCGCGCAATATCAAACCGCGCCGCGCCCATCGACATCATCTCGATGGCGCAACAGGCCAAACCAAACGTCATCGGCCAGATCGAACTCTTGCGCATCCAGTTCACGGCGGAGTCGAGTGTGGTGAGCACGACCCCCTCGGGGGTGGGATTTCCGTAAGTAAGGTCTTTGACGGTCTTCCTGCCGTTCTCAACGTCAACGTAAGGTCCGAAGTTCAATTCGTGAGACATTCTGTTATTATTCTACCCGGTAAGCGCAGTTCAGTTCTAGCTTGCCGATCGAAATCCCTTGACACGGGTGACCGTTGCGCTAAGCTTTTTGCTAAGCTTTTGCCAATCTTTCCCCTCGGCTGGTCTTTTTCGGCCCCTGTTGCAACTAACAATCTAAGTGCGGTCTCTTGGGTAGCTGCGCCTTGCACACTCATCGTGTGTACGGGACGGAGGCGTCTTAACGAAAAGCTTAAAGGAGATAGTCATGAGTCGATTGCGCTCTTTCAGCACCGGTAAGGGAATTGGCCACCGGCAGAGTCACGTCCCTCCGGTTTCGGCCGCCAAGCTCCAAGTGCAGGCGGTCGGCATCCAACTTCCACATTACCCATTCCAGCCCCTTCCCACCCCCAACGGCCCGCCACCCTACAGGTTTGACCTGTCGCAGTTGCTCCCAGCCACTGACGTCAACGCAATTGCGAACAGCACTCTGGTCTTTCACACCGTGGGAGACACTGGGGATCATAGAGGCCAGCAGCAGGATTTTGTTGCGGAAATGATGACCCAGGACGCGCAAAACCTGCCCGCTAACCGGAAACCCGCCTTCTTCTATCACCTCGGAGACGTGGTGTACTTCGCGGGCGACATTAGCATGTACGGCGACAATTTCTACCAAACCTATAAAGACTATCCGTGCTTCATCGTTGCTATCCCAGGAAACCATGATTGCCAGCCAGACGATCCGCAGGATGGTCCCGTCGACCCGAACAAGGTGCCGCTCGACGGTTGGGTGCAGAATTTCATGTCAAAGAATCCCGGACAGCTCGGCTCGCTGAAAACCGGGGCGAATCGCACGCAGTTGGATCTGCCGAATGTCTATTGGACCTTCACTACGCCATTGGCGACGATCATCGGTCTGTTTTCCAACGTTGGAGAAACAGAGGGGGAGATTCACCAGGATCAGATTGACTGGTTTCAGAACGAACTCACGGCCGCCAATCCCAATCTTGCGTTGATCGTGACCGTTCATCACCCGCCATTTTCCGGAGATATTGAGCATTCTGGAAGCAGCGCGGTTGACCAGGTGCTGATGAAAGCGTTCCAGGCCGTCAAACGCTACCCTGATCTGATCTTGTCGGGACACGTCCACAGCTATCAGCGCTTCACGAATGTGGTGCAGGGGCCCAAGGGACAATTCGAGATTCCCTATGTCGTAGCCGGCGCTGGAGGCTATACCAAACTCGGCAAACTCCAGAAGGTGCAGGGGGCGTATCCGAAAGCGCCATTGTCAGTCGGGAAGGGCCTGACCCTCGAACAATACGACCAGGATAATTTCGGATTTCTACGCCTGGAGGTGAGCAAGACCCAGATAGTCGGAATCTACCTGTCCGCCCCTTATTCGGTCGGGGGCACACCCGCGGCCAAGGCAGCGGACAGCTTCACGGTCGATCTAACTAAGAATACGGTCGTTACTGAGAGCAGCGGTTCAGGCGGCGGAGGTGCGGGAAAAAAGCCTAAACCGGAGCCTCCCAAGAAGAAAGGATAGCTAATTTACTAAGGGTTCAAGACGACCTTGCCGAACATTTGGCTCTTCTCCATGTACTCGTGGGCCGCGCGGATGTCGCTCAGTGTGAAGACCCGGTCCACCACCGGCTTCAGCCGGCCTGCGAATACATGGCCCAGCACTTCGTGCAGTTCGCCCATGGTCCCCATATAGGAGCCGAGCAGGGTCAGCTGGCGCGCGAACAGATGTCGCAGATCGAGTCCCACGCTGGGTCCGGTGGTTGCTCCGCACGTCACCAGCTTGCCGCCGCTTTTGAGGGAGCGCAGGCTTTCGTCCCACGTGGCCGCGCCGACATGCTCGACCACAATGTCAACGCCTTCTTTGTTGGTTATCTTCCGGACTTCTTCGGAAATCTTCTGCTTGTAATGGTTGATGCCGTGGTCCGCCCCCAGCGCGCGTCCCTTCTCGAGTTTCGCTTCGTCGCCGGCGGTGGTGATTACGCGGCAGTGAAACAGCTTGGCAATCTGGATGGCGGCAATGCCCACGCCTGAGCTCGCACCCAGTACTAGCACGGTCTGCCCCGGCCGAACGCTGGCCAGCCCCACCAGCATATGCCACGCCGTGACGAACACAAGCGGAACACTCGCAGCCTGGTTGAAATCGAGAACGTCGGGAATCGGAATCACATTCGCCGCGGGCACCGCGATCAAACTGCAATTTCCGCCGTCGACTGCATTGCCGAGAACGGTGAACTCGCGACACTGGTTTTGCAATCCCGCAAGGCACTTCACGCAGTGTCCGCAGAAATGCATGGGCGCGATCAGCACCCGCTGCCCTGTCGTGAAGCCGCTGACATACTCGCCGACCTCGGCTATCTCGCCTGCGATGTCGCTGCCCAGGATGTGCGGCAGTTTCACCCCGGGCAGTCCCTTGCGGACCCACACGTCAAGATGATTGAGCGAGCAGGCCTTCACCCGCACCAGAACTTGATCCTTGCGCGGCTGAGGATCGGGGACGTCTTCATACATCAAGACTTCCGGCCCGCCAAATTGATGAATGCGAACGGCTTTCATAATGAGCTGTCTATTTCCTGAGTGCAGCCGCCGGAGCGGCAGGCTGGGTCGCCAGAATCTTCCTGCGGTTCACGATCGTAGTCATCGCTTGATCAAAGTTCTTATCCCGATTGCTCAGCGGCATCGCTCCCCTTACATACTCGGTGAAATTCCACAGCGTGACGGTCTGATCGATAACATTCTCGAAGCTTGCTCCGCCGGCGTTCGAAATGACACCTTTTCGGCCGCAGCAAACTGTGGAGGCACCGGAGCAGGTGGAGTGCCTTTCGACTGTTGCGCGCTCAAAAGCGGGAGCAGCCCCAGGATCGCAATTGCTATATAGAAGGACGGTAGTTTGATGCTCCTCAAGGCAGCTCTCCCCGCGAGAATGAATTCGAGTCATGCGGAATCTCTTATTGCCTACAAAATTCATAAGGATTGTATCCCGTCCGCGACCTGTCGGCGCATGGACTCCCGCCCAGGTTGCGCGGTTTGACTCGTCCCTGTTAACCGACTGATAATCACAATTGCAAGCGGTTCGCAATGGACATCTACGAACAAATCGTCGAGCTTCGCCGCCAGGGCCGCCGCGGCGCCGTGGCCACCATCGTCAACGTGCGCGGGTCGATTCCTTCGTTCCGCACCGCCAAGATGCTGGTCCGCGATGACGGCTCGATTGTGGGTACGATTGGCGGCGGATGTGTGGAGGCTGACGTCTGGCAGGCCGCGCGCGAAGTCATGGAGTCGGAGAAGCCCCGAACCTTAAAGTTCGACTTGAACCAGGATCCAAAGTACGACACGGGCCTGGTTTGCGGCGGGACGTTGGAGATTTTCGTGGAACCTATTTTACCTCCAGCGATGCTTTATGTTTTCGGTGCAGGCCACGTGGCTTTCAACCTTTGCCAAACAGCGGCCAATGCTGGATTTGAAGTCACGGTGACCGATGATCGATCCTCGTACGCGACGAAAGAACGCTTCCCTGCTGCTCGCGAAGTCCACGCCCTCGGTTTTGACGAGGCCACGCAGAAACTGGACCCGAACGAGTCTTCCTACATCGTGATCGTGACGCGCGGACACCGCGATGACATGCGCATCCTGCGCTGGGCCGTACAAACGCGGGCACGCTACGTTGGAATGATCGGCTCGAAGCGCAAAGTCATCGAAATCTTCAAGACTCTGCAGAAAGAGGGCGTGCCCGCACATCTGTTCGACCGAGTGTATGCTCCCGTCGGGCTTGATATTGGCGCCATCACGCCGGAAGAGATTGCCGTCTCGATAACTGCCGAATTGATCGCGCTCCGCCGACACGCGACTGCCGCCCTGCCGCATTTGAGCTGGTTTAGAGGCGCACGGCAGGAAGGTAACACGGTTTCCCCAGTCCAAGCTTTGGAAGATGGCGACCAGACCCTCTGAGTGTCTCCGCTCACTGACTTTCCCCTCGTTTTCTGCTATCTTCCGCACATGTCCCGCGCCCCGAGCTTTGCCGGAGTGATTCTTGCCGCAGGCGAATCGTCGCGCATGGGTACGGACAAAGCCCTGCTCCCCTGGCCGCCTCGAGCTGACGGGCAGCCCCTCTCGAACGATACTTTCCTTTCGGCGGCGATTCGGTCGCTAACGCTCTCTACCGACTTCATCCTCATTGTGGCGGGCAAGAACGAATCGACTCTGGCGCCGATTGCCTACGCCAACGGAGCATCGTTGGTCACCAATCCCGATCCCAGCCGCGGCCAATTCAGTTCCCTGCAAGTTGGATTGCACGAAGTCCTCAACCGTGGTCGCGACGCTGCCGTAATCACACTGGTGGACCGCCCGCCGGTCAGCACGGCTACCGTACTCCTGCTGCGGGATGCTTACGAGTCCGCTCCGCAAAACATCTGGGCAGTCGTGCCCGAATTTTCCGGCAAACATGGGCATCCTTATCTTTTGGGCCGCGAATTGATCGAAGTTTTTCTGCAGGCGTCGCCGACCGCCAACGCTCGCGACGTGGAACACCGCTATCAAGACCACATCCAGTATGTGGCCGTAAGCGACCCCTTTGTGGCCCTGAACATCAACACTCCCGAGGATTACGCCGCTCTGCTGGTGAAATCCTCATAGCCAATCTCCTGCCAATAGAACAATTGCAGTTCCGGGCGTCGACACGTTATCGTCGAAGTGCATGAAAACCTCTGGGGCGCAATCCCGACATCTCACCAGGCACGACTTTCTCGAATCCGTGCTGCAACTGAAACCGCGGGTCGCGGCCTTCGACTGCGACGGTACCCTCTGGTCGGGCGATGCGGGAGAAAGATTCTTCGACTGGGAAATCAAGCAGGGCATCGTGCCAGCGGAAGTTGGCCGCGCGATGCGCGCCCGTTACATCGAGTACAAAGCCTGCAAGGTGAGCGAAGATGAGATGTGCGGCGAGATGGTCACCATGCACAAAGGCATGACCGAGGCCGTAATGATGAAGGCCGCCTCGGATTTCATGGAGCACGCCTTTCCCGGCCAGATCTTTCCCGAGATGCAAGAACTGGTCGGCCGACTGCGGGAGAACGGCTGTGACGTCTGGGCGGTTTCATCCTCGAACGAATGGGTCATCCGCGCCGGCATGAGAGCATTCGGTATTGCCGAAGACCACATCCTGGCGACGAAAGTCCCGCTTGAGAACGGCGTAATCACCGACCGCCTCGTCTGCATCCCCTCGGGGCCCGGCAAACCTAAAGTTCTGCGCGAAGTCGTCAAGAAAGACATCGACGCCGCCTTTGGCAACTCCCGCTGGGACACCGAAATGCTTGCCATAGCCAAACACGCGTTCGCGGTAAATCCCAACCCCGACCTCGAAACCGCCGCCCGCCAGCGTGGCTGGACCATCTACTTCCCCGACGGAACTCGCGAGTAGCCTCCATCAGGCAATCCCCGGCCGGACAGTGCGGGGCGCAGGTACAATTTGAACAATATGTACTCGGCGCGACTGCTCGATCACTTCCAGAATCCGCGCAACCCCGGCGAGCTTCCGGACGCTGACGCTATTGCGGAGATTGAGAACCCGGTTTGCGGAGATGTGCTTCGTCTTACTCTGAAAATCAAGTCTGGGCGCATCGCGGAAATCCGATTCAAGGCCAGGGGATGCGTGCCCTCGATGGCCTGCGCCTCGGCTCTGACTGAACTGGTCGCTGGGCACACTCCGGACGAATCTCGTGCCCTCAAGCGCGACACTCTGATCGCGGCGGTGGGCGGCTTGCCGCAGGCTTCGATGCACGCCGCGCAGTTGGCTTTAGATGCGCTGCAGGCAGCCCTGAACCAACTCCAACTAAATCCGCCTCAGCCTTAAAATCATGCCCTGCTCACACACTGCCCGACGCATCGCATGTTTGCAGCCGAGCGCCACCGTCATCCTCGACTCGATCGGCGAAATGGGGCGCGTAGTGGCATGCACTCGATACTGCGCGGACGTAGTCCCCGGGGTCGCTGACGGTTCACGCATCATCCTGGCGGACTCATGGACTGCCGACACGGCCCAGATCGTCGCCGCGCAACCGGATCTCGTGATTGCGGCTGTTCCTTATCAAGAAAAGGCGGTCAGCGAAATTCTTAAAGCGGGCGCGCGGTTTCTTGGCCTGGCTCCGAAGACGTTGGCGGATATCTACACCGACGTCGCAACTATGGCAGGTACGGTCGGGGCGCTCGATCGGGGCGAAGAAGTAATTGCGGCCATGCAGCGCGAGATCAGCGAAGTGCGCCGCCGAACCGCTGCAACTCCGCGGCTGAGAGTCTGGTGCGAGGAATGGGGCAAGCCAATCATCGCTTCGCAAACCTGGGTCGCGGAACTGGTCGAAGCCGCTGGCGGGGATTTCATGGGCACTCCTGGCCGCCAGGCCTCGGCCGAGGAAGTGCAACGCCTCGACCCGGAAGTAATCATTGCCGCATGGTGCGGCGCGGGGGAGCGCGTCCCACTGGAAAAAATCATCGAGGAGCGGGGCTGGAAGCGGACGGCAGCGGCACTCTCCCGTCGCATCTTCTGCATTCGCGATGAATTTCTCAATACCCCCGCACCCACACTGCTTCAGGGTTTGCAGGCGTTGAACTTCGCGATTCATCCCGAACTGTTCCCTTGCACGAAAGGAATCCGGCAGATTACAGCGGTTCGCGCTTCCAGCGGGCGGGAATTCGACGCAGTGAGTTAAGATTTCATTCATGCCCACGGGTAGCAGAATCGAAGAAATTCGCAACGAGCTCACTGCCATGGCGCAGGCCGTCCCCAGCGCCCAAGAACTCATGCAGACGATGGTGAAACTGTTGCACGAGCGCATGCTGAAATATAACTGGGTAGGCTTCTACATGCTCGAGCCGGGCGCGCAACCGCCCATGCTGGCCCTGGGCGCCTTCGAAGGTGCCATGACGCCGCACACGCGCATTCCGCTCCATCAGGGCATTTGCGGCGCAGCCGCATCCAGCGGTCAGACAGTCGTGGTCGACGATGTCAGCAAAGATCCTCGCTACCTGGCATGCTCGCTGGAAACCAAATCGGAGATCGTAGTTCCCGTGTTTGTCCATGGCAAAGTAGTAGGCGAGTTGGACGTCGACAGCCACTTCGCCGCGGCTTTCACTTCCGAACATCAGGATCTTGTGCAGCACTGCGCCGGGCTCGTGGGGAAGAAACTGGAAACCGCCGGACATTGATAGGCATGAAAGTCACATCATGAGAGTCGAAAAGGGCAAAGTACGCGCCCCGGAAATCGGCCGGGTGTGGCTGAATTCCGCTCCGCTCAGCTTCTGGCAGTTGCGCGGACGCGCAGCGCTAGTCGACTTCTGGGATTACACCTGCGTCAACTGCATTCGCACTCTGCCTTATGTACAGGCGTGGCACGAACGATACCGCGACAAAGGCCTCACCGTGATCGGAGTCCACACACCCGAATTTACCTTCGCGCAATACAAGTCGAACCTGGAGCGCGGGATTTGTGAATTCGGACTCACCTATCCAATCGTGATCGACAGCGATCGCGAAATCTGGAAGGCCTTTGCGAACCGCTACTGGCCGACCAAGTACCTGCTCGACAAAGATGGATACCTCCGCTTCGGCCACTTCGGAGAAGGCGGCTACGGGGAGTGCGAGCAGGTGATTCAGGAACTGCTGTGGGAGATTGATCCCGACCTGGACCTTCCGGCCTTAATGGAGCCCTTGCGCGAGGAAGATCATGCGGGCGCGATCTGCTATCGCGCGTCCGGCGAACTCTACTTAGGACATCGTCGCGGACGAATCGGCAACGAAGGTGGCTTCAAGGACGATCAGATTGCAGATTACGCTTTCACTGGGAAGCTAGAAGAAAACTTTTTCTATGCCGGTGGACGGTGGGCCTCGACCGCCGAGTACTTCGAGGCTACCGAAGCCGGACCTCATATTCTGCGATTGAAATACGATGCCTCCGCCGTAAACTTGGTCATGGCGTGCCCGCACGCCCCCGCGGCTGAGGTTGTTGTCTTGCAGGATGGCAAGCCGCTGACCCACAAGCAAGCGACTCGAGACACGCGCTTCCGCCCCAGCGCGACCGGGGACGCGGAAGAAAGCTATATCGTGGCCGACGCGGCGCGCATGTATTTCCTCGTAGACAACCACGAATTCGGCGAACATGAACTGGAACTGCACTGCTCGGTTGGCATTGCCGCCTTTGCCTTCACCTTCACCAGTTGCGTTGATCCCGTGGCCAGCGCGCTCCAAACGACCGTTGGGCGTGAGCCATGAAGCGCGTCGTCGCAGGCCTGATCGTAAAACAAGGCAAGCTGCTGGTGTGTCAGCGCACGCGCCACCAGACCATGCCGCTGAAGTGGGAGTTTCCCGGTGGAAAGATCGAAGAGGGAGAACAGCCCCGCGCCGCCCTGCGTCGAGAACTGGAAGAGGAACTCGGAATCCTGGCCACCATCGGAGACGAGGTCAAACGCATTCAGCACGAGTATCCGAACGGGGGGATGGTCGAGCTCCGCTTCTTCGTCGTGCGCGAGTACCAGAGGGAAATCGAGAACCGGATTTTTCGCGACATCCAGTGGGCCGAGCCGCAAAGAACTTGCCGAAGTACGACTTCCTGGAAGCCGATCTGACGCTGGTGCGGGATCTGGCTGCGGGAAAACTGCTGTAGACGTTATCCCGGCGCAAAGAGTCCCAGCGCACGAGATGATTGCGCGAAAATCCCCACGTCTCGCAAAAGACGCGAGACATGGGGCACCCGGCGCCGCACCCGCGCCACATAACATTCATCAAACTAACCGGAGCGCAGCGTCCAGAACCAGGCCACAGTTAGCCCGACCATCACGACCGTGGTCGTCCAGGCGACCGCGTTGAACAGGCGCGTGTTCACGTATTCGCCCATCAATTCCTTCTTGTTGATGAGCAGCAGCATGAAAATCAGGACAAAAGGCAGCACGACGCCGTTTACCACCTGCGACAACACGGCGATCTTGACCAGCGGCAGGCCGGGGATCAGGACGACGGCGCCCCCGGCCACGATCAGCAACGTGTAGAGCCAGTAAAATGCTGGCGCTTCCCCGAACTTCATGCCTACTCCTGACTCGAAGCCGAGGCCCTCGCACACCGTGTAGGCGGTGGATAACGGCAAAATCGACGCCGCGAATAAAGACGCATTGAAAATGCCGACGGCAAAGAGAATGTAGGCGTAATCCCCTGCCAGCGGCTTCAGAGCCTGCGCCGCATCGGCGGCATACTTGATGTCGCGATAGCCGTGAACGTAGAGCGTGGCGGCGCAGGCCACGATGATGAACCAGGCGACGATATCGGTAAAAATGCAGCCGGTCACGACGTCCAGGCGCGAAGCTTTGTATCCCCGCTTGGGACGCCCTTCTCGACGATCGACGATTGCAAGTAGAACTGCATCCAGGGTGCAATCGTCGTCCCGACCACGCCGATGACCATGTAAAGATAGGCCTGCTCACGAAAGCGCCGTCAGGGCGGGGGGTTTGAAGGTCGCAATGGCCGCGTCTTTCCACATGGGATGGGCCAGCACTCCCGCGAAAATGTAAGTGATGTAGAAAAACGACGCGGCCAGGAAAACCTTCTCCACGCTCTTGTACTGGCCCTTCACCACGATCAGCCACACGATGACGCAACACACGGGCACGGTCGCGAAGCGGGACAGCCCAAACAATTCTAGGCTGGTGGCGATGCCGATGAACTCGGTCACGACGTTGCCGAAGTTGGTGATCAGGATCCCGATCATCATGAAGAAGGTGATGCGGAGCCCGAATTCCTCGCGGATGAGGTCGCTGAGACCCTTACCGGTGACGACGCCCATGCGGGCGCACATCTCCTGCACCACGATCAGAGCGAGAGTGATCGGGATCATGGTCCACAGCAGAAGATGTCCGAATTGTGCCCCGGCCTGCGAGTAGGTCAGGATGCCACCAGCATCATTGTCGACGTTCGCGGTGATGAAACCCGGTCCGACGACAGCCAGGACCAACAGGATCCGGGTTTTCGAACGTTTTAGAAACCTCATGCGCACTTTTCGCAGACATATGGATGGAACAGATTACAGCTGCAAATGACGCCACAGGATAAATGCACACAAGGAATCTGACCAAACGAAAAGTGCTCTGGAGGTAAACAAAAGAGCGGATTCCTGACGAGACTGGGCAGTCAAAGGCGGGATCAGCTTTTAAAGCTTCGCGCGCAACATGCTGATCACGTCATCCGAGGTGATGACGCCTTTAAGCTTGTTGTGCTCATCCACCACAGGCAGAGTCTGCAGATTGTACTTATCGAACAACTCCGCCACCTCGTTTTCCGCGACGCCCTCATGGGCGAGGACAAGCGGCTCCTGGGTAAGCGAGAGCATCGGGGTCGACGGATCCGCCAGAACCAGTCTGGCCAGCGGAACGGCGCCAGTCAGCGTTCCGTGCGAATCCACCAGGTAAATCGTGCTCACCGCCTCTACCCCGCCTTCGAATTCACGCATTGACTCGATTGCATTCTGCACCGTCGCCGCAACCGGCAGTGCGAGGAACTCGGTGGTCATGCGTCCCGCGGCCGTCTCTTCCCGATGTTCCAACAGTTCGACGACGTCCTGCTGCGCCTCCGGTTCCATTTGGACCAGAATCTGTTCGGTACGGTCTTCGGGCAGATCGGCCAGCAGGTCGGCGGCAGCATCGGGATCCATCTCCTCGACGATGTCAGCAGCCCTGCCGGAATCCAGCGACTCGACGATTGATTTTTGAACCTTCGGGGTGACCTCCTCTAGGGCTTCGGCCGCCGTTTCTTCGTCCAAGGTCTGAAACACCGCCTGGCGCTCATCTGGCGCCAGATCTTCTACGATGTCGGCAATATCGGCAGGATGAAGTTTGGCGAGGCCCTCATACGAGGTCTTCAGCTTGACCCGCCGAGCTGGGTCAGTCTCGATTACGTCGATAAAATTCCAGGGAATGCTGCGAGAAGGGATTCTGCCGAGCAGTGCCTGCAAAGCCGTTTTGGGCGCCACGCCGCGCAACAGGCGCCGGACGGCGCCGCGTGCTCCCACGTCAACCGAGAGGACCCGCAACACGGGATGAGTCCGGTCTGCTTCCTTATCCTTCGGCGCGTCCACCTGCAGGTCGACATCATTGACCCGGACCACTTTTCGTCCGTTGACGTCGATCACCTGTTGATCAAGGAGATCGCGTTCCAGCAAGAACAGGCCTTCTGTGCCGTTGGCTGCCTGCCACTCACCCGCCGCCGTGGTCGCTCGCACGCCCCCATTGATCGCCGAAACCGCGGAAAATGGCAACACCCGGTTCCCTGACTTAGTCTTCACAATCAGGGACGAGATCCGGGAACGGTCCTCCTGCGGAGCCAGCGTCACCTCGCGCACACGCCCGCTGGAAGCGCCGGACGGGTCATACACCGTGGCGCCCAGCAGTTCGGTCAGGGCAAGCGTCGTCATCCCGCTAGAGAATAACCAACTCGCGCACGATTCGGAACGAAAATCGGACATCCGACATCCGACTTCGGCCCCAAAGCGCTGTGTGAGGGGACCGAGAAGTCTGAAGTCCGATGCAAAAAGTGGGAACTTCTCCCAATGAGCGGCGTCAAACATATCAGCGCTTGGCACGTCCAACCATAGCGGGCGTGACGAAGTAGTGTTTCGGCCTTTTACCAAGCGTCTCAAGATCGGTATCCACAGCGGGACCCTTAAGACCTTAGGCTCCGTATAATGCTTAGGTAGACGTGCACCTCATCCTCGACATCGTCGGTCAGACCTTTCGCGCCCTCTGGGCGCACAAACTGCGTTCGTTCCTCACCATGTTCGGCATTGCGTGGGGCGTCGGTTCCCTGCTGCTGCTGGTCGGCTTGGGGGAAGGGTTCCGCGCCGGCAATCGCAAGCAGTTCGACTCCCTGGGCGAAAACGTGATGTTCATCTGGTCGGGTCGCGCTCCCGTGATGCAGGGCAGCTTCACCGCCTTGCGCCAGTACTATCTGACCTATCGCGACTACGAAGACATTCTCCGCGAATGCCCCAGTGTCGGCGCCGCCGCTCCCGTCATTTCCCGCAGCGACGTCCGAGCGGTGAGCGACTTCTTCCAGGCCAGCGGCCAGATCATGGGGGTGCCAGCCAACTTCAATCAGATCCGCTACCTGCCTCTAAACGAGGGCCGCTGGATCAATACCATGGATGACTTGCAGAAGCGCACTGTAATCGTCATTGGCGACGAAGTCCGGCGCACCTTGTTTCCGGGACGCCCGGCTGTCGGGGCCACGATTTTGCTCAACGGCGTTCGCTTCACCGTGATTGGCATCCTGCAAAAAATCGGCCATGGCGACAACATGAATCTGAACCTGCGCAGCTTCGTCCCCTTTCATGCCATGCAGGACTACTTCCGTCCCCTGAATACCGGAATTGGCACAGACGTGATCTCTTTCATCAACTATCAACCCAAGTCGCGCGCCTTGCACGAGGCTGCGCAGCAGGAAGTCCACAAAATTATCGCCCGCAACCACGGCTTCGATCCGAACAATCCGGACTCTTTCGACGAATGGGACACCATCAAGACCATCGACCAGATCGGCAAGATCTTTGACGCAATGAACATGTTCCTCGGCAGCGTGGGACTGGTCACGCTCGCTCTAGGCGCAATCGGTATCATCAATATCATGCTGGTTGCCGTCGCCGACCGCACTCGCGAAATCGGCTTGCGCAAAGCCGTCGGCGCCACCAACTCCAGCATCATGTTCCAGTTTTTCGTGGAAGGAGCTTTTTTGACCCTGTTGAGTGGAGGCATTGGCATCGCAGGCGCGGCGGGACTGATGGCCATGCTTGCGGGAGTTGATCTTGGTCAGGGCTTCGATCCCCCTAAGCTGGTCGCATCCACGGCAGCCTTGGCGGTGGTTTCGCTCGGAGTCGCAGGCGTGGCCGCTGGCCTGTATCCCGCGCGGCGCGCCGCGCTGCTCGAGCCCGTGGAGGCCCTCCGCAAGGAATAACCATGCACCGCGATCTCCTGCAACAAGCGTACTCCGCCATGCGCCACGACCTGCGCCGCACCCTGCTCACAATGGCAGGCATGGCCTGGGGCATCGCCACCGTCGTCCTGCTTCTTTCCTACGGCAACGGCTTCGGCAAGGCTATCGAAACCATCTTTGAAAGCTTCGGAGCGACTGCCGTTGGAGTTTTCCCCGGGCGCACCTCGCAGCAGGCGGGCGGCAACAAGGCGGGCGTTCAGGTTCGCTTCACCAATGACGACATTGAACTGCTGCGCAACAACATTCCGCTCTGCCGCCACGTCGTTCGCATGCTGCAGAAGGATTCCACGGTTCAGAACAACAATCGTTCGTTTACGTTTCCCGTGATGGGCCTCGACCCTTCGATCCAGGAGATTTGGAACCTCGACATCGAGCAGGGACGATTCCTCGACGATGCCGATAACATGCAGCACGGTCTCTATGCCGTCATCGCGTCGGAAGCGCGCGACAAGCTTTTCTCCGGCATGCCCGCGATCGGCGAGTCCATCCGTATCGATGGCGTCACGTTTGAGGTCATCGGAGTGGGAGCGCCTCGCATGCAAGAGGGCGACAACGATAACAATCGCGTCGTCTACATCCCCTACAACTCCATGGATGTTCTCAAGGATAATCACTATCTCGACGGAATCTGGCTCGACTCGGCGGGCCTTAACCACGATAAGTTGGATAAGACAATTCGGGAAACGCTGGCCACGGCGCACAACTTCAAACCCGACGATCAGCGCGCCGTCTTCGTCTTCGACGCCCAGAAGCAACTCTCGCAGTTCGGCATCATCACGATGGCGCTGAAAGTTCTGCTGGCGTTCATAGGAACGGTTACGCTGGGCATTGGCGGCGTGGGTCTGATGAACATCATGCTCGTATCGGTAACGCAGCGCACGCGCGAAATTGGCGTGGAGAAGGCCCTGGGTGCGCGACGCCACCACATACTTTTCCAGTTCCTCGCCGAGGCCATGGTCATCACGGCCGCCGGAGGCTTCCTCGGAATTCTGCTTTCCTATGCGGTGTCGATCCTGGCCGGCCGCATCACGTTTTACAGTGCGCTGGCCAAACATGCCGAGGCCGCGGACATCCGCCTCATTGTGTCCCCCATGATTTTGGTCGTGGCGACTTCCATTCTCGCGGTCGTCGGCGTGATCAGCGGAATGGTCCCCGCTCTGCGCGCCGCCAATCTGGATCCCATCGAAGCTCTGCGCTACGAGTAGGCGCGCGCAAACGCAAGAAAGCCGGAGCGTCCTCCGCTCCGGCTGGAGTTGTCACACTTTTTGCTAAGCGGCCGAGGTCAGCGCCTCTACAAAATGCTGGCACACCGTGGTCTCGACCTTGTACATCCTGACCATAACCCGGCCAACCAGGAAGGGTTTCAGGATTCGCTCGACCTGCGGGAACATTTCATCCACGTACCTCTCCGCGGCATTTCTTTCCGTCCACAGCGAGATGCCGACCATCTTCTCTTTTGCGGCGTCCGGGACAAATGGGAGTAGTTCGAGGAAGCCCGGCTGCTTCTTCATAATCGGAAGGACTTCCTGACGAATCGTCTTGATCAGGTCATCCCTCTTTTCGGCTTTCGGAGTGAATTCGAGGATACGGGCAAACATACGAGACTCTCCTTCCTTGATGGGAAAGTGCTCGGAAGATGCCTCGGTTCGAGAATGGCCTATTCCGAGCCCAATCCCGAATCAGGGTGACTAAACTGAAGTGGTGGAAAAAACGGCATTACGTTAATCCCCGGTGCCGGGCGCCCGCAGTGACCTCCGCTACATATGATAGTGACTTTACGCACCCGCTACCGACTAGAATTAAGTGTCCGCCATGTCCGATGACATTCTCACTCTGCCATCGCCACCCACCGACGCTCGGCTCCCCTATGGCTCGGACGCAAACCAGTTTCTCGATCTGCGTCTTCCCTCCAAGGAAACAAGGAAGCCGTACCCGCTTGTTATCAACATTCACGGGGGTTTCTGGCGCGCCGAATACAATCTCGATCACGCAGGGCACCTGTGCGCGGCTCTCACCGCCCGAGGATTGGCAACGGCCAACCTCGAATACCGTCGCGTTGGGAACGAGGGCGGGGCCTGGCCCGGCACGTTCTCCGACATCCGCTCCGCCTATCATTTCCTAGTGCAAAACGCGCAAACACACAATCTGAATACAAAACGAATCGTGGTGATGGGCCACTCCGCCGGAGGCCAGCTCGCACTCTGCTTAGCCGCTCACGAGTCCGGCCTGACTCGCGTTGTTTCGCTCGCCGGCGTGGTTGACCTGCAACGCGCATATCAGCTTCACCTCAGCAACGATGCCGTCGTCGAGTTTCTCCGCGGCACGCCGACCGCCGTTCCCGACCACTATCGCAAAGCCGACCCCATGGAGCTCTCCATTCCCCAAGCCCGCCAGTGGCTGATTCACGGGTCCGCCGATGACGTCGTTCCCCCCGCTTTCAGCCGCGACTATGTCGCCGCCAAACAAAAGCGCCCAGGCAAAGACAAGGAAGACGCCCACCTGCTCGAGATTCCCACAGCCGGTCACTTTGACCTAATCGATCCACGCACTCACGCGTGGAGACGGGTCGAGGAGACGCTAGCCCATTTATCCGTATAACTAGTGGGGGAATGAGCCTTACCCATCGGCGGTTGCGTTAGACCTGCGATCTTGCATAGAATTCTCCTCACTTTCGGCGGCCCTCTCGCGATACTCGGGCGCCGCGAAACCTGATATCCGCAAGAACCAAAACTCATGACCAGCAAGACGCCAGAAGCACCAATTCCGGCCACAGTCCCAAGCGAGTCTCTCTACGGCCTGCTGTTTCAGAACAGCCTCGACGGCTTGATGTTGACGGCACCAGATGGTTCGATCCTCGACGCGAATCCAGCAGCATGCCGAATTCTGGGCCGAACGCGCGAAGAGATTTTGCAGGAGGGCCGACACGGGCTGATCGATGCTTCCGATCCCCGGCTGGCGGCTCTGATCGCCGACCGGCAACGTACCGGCAGGGCCCACGGGGAGCTGCGGGCGCGACGCAAAGACGGCAGTCTTTTTCCAATCGAGATCTCGTCGGTAGTTTTCCAGAGCCCCGAAGGAGACTCCAGAACCTGCATGATCATCCGCGACATCACCGAGCGCACTGCTGCCGAAGCCGAGCGCGAGCGCTTGATCAACCGACTCCAGGAAGCCTTGGGACGAGTCAAGTCCCTGAGCGGTCTGCTGCCCATCTGTGCTTCTTGCCGGAAGATCCGCGATAAGCAGGGCGCCTGGCACAACCTGGAGGCTTACATTCGGAACCATACCGAAGCCGACTTCACCCACAGCATCTGCCCGGTTTGCCGCCGGGCGCTCTATCCTGACACTCTTACATGATCCGGCCTCATTGACGCCTCCCGCCCTGCCTCATACGATTCTCTGTTCACAAAATGATCATCATGCCGAATCGTCTAAGGTTTCCTCGCGTTCCGCTTCTACTCGCCGTTGCAGTATTCCTAGCCGCCTCGACGTCGGTTCAGCAGGCGGATCCCACACGTTATCTCAACGACATCAAGTCGCTCGCCGCGCCTGAGATGGAAGGCCGGGGTGCCGGGACCAAAGGCCTGACGCGCGCCGAGCATCTGATTGAAAAGCGATACAAGGAACTCGGCCTGCAGCCCGCTGGAGTGAACGGCTACGCGCAGGCTTTCACGGTCGTCACCGGTGCTCGCCTGAAATCGGACAACCACTTCGTTGTGCAAGCAGCCGGTTCGAGAAACGATCTGAAGATCGATCAAGACTTTGTCCCCTTCAGCTTTTCTGCCTCGGGCCAAGCCGCGGCCCCGCTAGTCTTTGCCGGATACGGAGCCACAGCCGACGAATTCCACTATGACGACTATGCCGGGCTCGACGTGAAAGATAAAATCGTGGTGGTCCTCCGGTACGAACCGTCGGGCTTCGCGCAAAAGAGCGGCAACCACGGACTTACCCAGCACTCGCAGCTCATCACCAAGGCCATCAATGCGCGCAATCACGGAGCGAAAGCCGTGGTCGTGCTCAACGGCAAACTGGGCGACGGAGAAGACGACCTCCTGACGCGCTTCGGCAGCGTCAGCGGCCCGGAAAATGTCGGTATTGTCGTGGTGCAGGCGAAGAACGCAGTCGCGGAGTTCTGGTTTCAGTCAGCCGGCAAATCACTGAAAGATGTTCAGGAGAAGATCAACTCGGCCACCAAGCCCGCATCCTTCGCCTTCCCCGACACACTTCACCTGTCGCTGCATATCGACATCGAAACCACCCGCGCCACGGTCAACAATGTGCTGGCGTGGTTGCCCGGCCAGAGCGACGAATACGTCATCATCGGCGCGCACTATGATCACCTCGGCCGCGGTAACTTCGATTCGCTCGCTCCATCCCAGATCGGCCAGATCCACCCCGGCGCCGACGATAACGCCAGCGGCACGGCCGGCGTCCTCGAACTGGCGCGTCTCCTCGCACCGCAGCGCGGACAATTGAAGCGCAGCATCCTCTTCATGAACTTCGCCGGGGAAGAACTCGGGCTTCTAGGCTCCGCCGCGTGGGTGCAGGACCCCACGCGCCCTCTCGCCAAAGCCGTGGCCATGATCAACATGGATATGATCGGCCGCATCAAGGATGACAAGGTTTACATCGGCGGAGTCGGCACCGGCTCGACCTTCAAATCGGTCCTCGAACAGGCCCAGAAAGACACGCCTTTCAAGATCGAATATTCCGCCGGCGGTTATTCGTCGAGCGACCACACCTCCTTCGTAACGAAGAAGATTCCGGTATTGTTTTTCTTCTCAGGCCTTCACTCCGACTATCACAAACCTTCCGACACTTGGGACAAGATCAACGCTCCTTCTGCTGCGCGCCTACTCGACATGATCGGAAACGTCGCGGTCCACCTGGCGAAGGCGCCAGAAGCGCCGGCATTCCAGGTCGTTGCCGAAGATAAGCCGCCAGCGGGCGGAGGCGGTGGCGGCTACGGCCCCTACTTCGGCTCCATTCCCGACTTTGGCCAAACCGAAAACGGCGTGAAGTTTTCCGACGTGAAACCGAACTCGCCTGCTGCCAAGGCTGGACTGAAAGCGGGAGACATCCTGATCCAGTTTGGCGACAAGCCCATCAAGAATTTATACGACTTCACGGATGCCCTCCGCCGCAGCAAGGTGGGAGATGTCGTCGAGGTCAAAGTCCTGCGCGACGGCCAACCGGTTACGGCGAGCGTGAAGCTCGAACAACGGAGATAGCGCCGTAAGAGGGATGTTTTGGTGAGGATCATTTGTCGCGGTTTTGACAATCCATGTTGGTCCGCGTGAATCCGTGGCAAAGAAGTTTTCTGTTTTGCAAATCCCTTATAATCTTCGGTCACAGAGAGGAAACCTTTGCCCTTCGACGACCTCCGCCAGTGGATCGCCGCGCTCGACCGCACCGGCCAACTGAAGCGCATCCAAACCGAAGCCGACCCCATTCTTGAGATTGCTGAAATCACCGACCGCGTCTCCAAGAGTCGCGATGCCAAAGGCGCCCAGGGTGGCCCAGCCCTTCTCTTTCAAAACCTCAAAGGACATCCCGGTTCCCAACTCCTCATCAACCAGTTCGGCTCCGACGCCCGCATGAGGTTCGCCCTCGGCGTCAACTCCTTCGACGAGGTCGCCGCTCGCATCCGCATGTTCATGGATGTCAAATCTCCCCAAGGTTTCCTCGACAAACTCAAGATGCTTCCTTTGCTGACGGAAGCCGGAAAGTTTTTCCCGCGCACGGTACCGACCGGGTCGTGCAAAGAAGTCATCCAGCGCGACAATTTCTCGTTGCTCGAATTCCCCATCTTGCAATGCTGGCCCAAAGACGCCGGCCGTTTCATTACTCTCCCCTTGGTCACCACGCGCGATCCTAGGTCAGGAAAGCGCAATCTCGGCATGTACCGAATGCAGGTTTATGACGAGCGCACCGCGGGAATGCATTGGCAGCGCCAGAAAGTTGCCGCGGAGCACTATCGCGAAGCACTGCGCCGTGCCGCGTCCACGATCCATGTGGGGACAGTCGCCTCGGCTGTCCAGCCAGAGGGAAGCTCGGCGACCCCTCGCAAAGATGCCTCTCGCGCTGCCGTCGACATCATGGCGCGCAGCTCCGGCGGCAGCATGCTTGCCGATTGCGACCGCCCATCCGGCAAGATGGAAGTTGCCGTCGCCATCGGCACCGAACCTGCCGTGACGTTTTCCGCGATCGTTCCTGCGCCGCCTGAGATTGAGGAATACCTGATTGCCGGCTTCCTTCGCGGAGCCCCCGTCGATCTGGTGAAATGTGAAACCGTCGACCTTGAGGTTCCAGCAGCCAGCGAAATCGTCCTCGAAGGCTACGTGAATCTCGACGAACTTCGTAGCGAGGGCCCGTTCGGCGACCACACCGGCTTCTACTCGCTCGAAGATCTCTATCCGGTCTTCCACGTCACCTGCGTCACGCACCGAAAAGATCCGATCTACGCGACCACGATTGTCGGCAAGCCGCCGCAGGAAGACGCCTACATGGGCAAAGCGGTCGAGCGCATCTTTTTGCCATTGATGAGGCTGACAATTCCAGAGTTGGTGGACATCAACCTGCCCATCGAGGGCGTCTTCCACAACCTGATGATCGTCTCGATCAGGAAGTCGTACCCAGGACAGGCCCGAAAAGTGATGAACGCCGTCTGGTCGTTGGGGCAGGCCATGTTTACCAAGTGCATTGTGGTGGTGGACGAGGACGTCGACGTGCAGGATATCGGTGACGTCACTCTGAAAGTCCTGAACCACATCGACCCGGAGCGCGACATTCAATTCACCCTGGGCCCGGTGGATTCGCTCGACCATGCCTCGCGCCTGCCGGACTACGGATCAAAGATGGGCATCGACGCCACGCGCAAGTGGGCTAGCGAAGGCTTCGCCCGTCCGTGGCCCGATGAGATCGTTATGGATTCGAAGACGAAAGCACTGGTCGACAGCAAGTGGAGAACACTAGCCAAAGAACTTGGAATCGAGTGATTCGGCACCACGACGTCAGTGTCCCAGACCAAACAGCGTTCGTATGCCCCATGCCGCGGCGACGCCGAACGCTGCGATGAACGCCATGCCAACGAAATGATCCGTAGTTGTGCTTTTGCTCCAGCCCTGGAGCACGGCAATGACTCAAACGACAAATAGAACGACGGCACCGGTGCCAAGGATCTTCAGCAGCATGATCGGACTCCTCTCTTCCCAAGGTCAGGAAACCTGGAAACAGGATCGATACTGCGGCAACCCGTCAATGCGCGCAGTGACGCCGGTCACGAATAAGAAGCACCACAACTTCTGTCGCCCCTGATGAGGAGGATCGGGAGAACTACTGGCTCGACGCGTCTGCACTCAGGCGCTCGTACCCAGCGCACTGCAGCACCGGCAAGCGCGGATACTTGGGAAAGTTCGTATCGGTGGCAGAGCGCTCGCAGAGATAAAAAGTGGACCCGCGGTCCGACTCGATCAGGCGCATGAAGCGGCAGTTTGTGCAAAGACCGACGCCAGGCCGCGGCGCTTGCTTGTTTTGCTCAGTCACGTCTCCAGAATAACGCGATCGCGGCGTGCGCCGTTTGACTAAGGCCACGCGTCCCGGGCGCCCCGAAAAAGGCGCCTTTGCAGCCTCAGGATCAGAAAGAAATCTTCTTGATACCTGAAGAAAAATTCATCGAATATTGATCGTTTTTTACACCGAACTGGCTTGAATCTCGCCAATTGCTTTTGTTATAACGGCTTCCCAATTACAGGAGGCTCTACCGTGCATACGCCCGGCATCGGTGTTTTGGCATCTCCTTCGAAGTCCCTGCGCGCCCTGTTTGCGGTCACTTTGGCGCTCGCGTTCCTAACGCAGTTTGCCTCCGCCCAGCAAACATTGGGCGCCATCACCGGCACGGTGACTGATCCGTCGGGAGCTGTCGTGTCCGACGCCACTGTGAAAGCGGTCAATATCGCGACCAACCTCGAAGTTGTTGCTCATACCAAGAACGGCTCTTTCCAGATTCCGGATCTTCCCGCCGGAACCTATCAAGTCACCGTCACCAAGGACGGCTTCAAAACGGAAACGCACACGAAAATCCTGGTGTTCGGCAGCCGTACAACGACCGTGGATACAACTCTGGCAGTGGGCTCGATAGGCACCACGGTGGAAGTCACCGCCGTTCCCTTGATGAACCAGGTGGACACCACGATCGGCTATGTCGTCGATGCCAACACCATCGAAACCACACCACTCGGCACGGGCAGCTTCACGCAACTGGCAATTCTTAGCCCTGGCGTTCATGCGGACTTCCTCGGTGGAGGGGGCGCCAACACGGGCCTGGGCAATCAGGCCATCTTCGCCAATGGAAACCGGGACACCAGCAATAGCTTTTCCTTGAACGGTATCAGCACAAACAACATCTTTAATGGCAATTCCACCAGCCAGGTAGGCGAGAACCGCTTCGTGCTCAACACCGGCGAGAACTTCGGCGCGGGTGGTACCATCCAAACCAGCACATCGGTGTATGGAGCGATTGGCCAGGCTCTTCCCACTCCGCCTCCCGATGCCATTCAGGAGATCGCCGTAAACTCCTCGCAGTACGACGCCTCACAGGGCAATAACAGCGGCGCGCACATCAGCGTGCTGACTAAGTCTGGTACGAATCGGCTGCATGGTTCACTATGGGAACAGTGGCAGAACAGCGATATGAACGCCACACCGTACTTCTACAATGCTGCTGGCATCAACCCTGTCACCAATCAGCCTTATTTGCCTCGTCCTTTCCTGAACCGGAACGCTTTTGGCGGGACAATCGGCGGGCCGATCATCAAGGACAAGTTGTTCTACTTTGGGTCCTATCAGGGAGTGCGCATTGCCGATGCGCAGGCTTCCACCAAAGATGTGACCGTGCCTCTGGGTTTGACGGATGACCGCAGTACGCAGGGCATCATTAACATGATTCAGGCGACCTACGGCACCACCATTACTTCGAGCCAGATCAATAGCGCTGCCTCGAACATCCTGAGTGCCAAGCTTCCCAACGGGCAATATCTGATACCAAGCGCACAGTACACTCCGACGCAGGCCGTCACGCTAGGCTACGATGCCGTCGTGCAAGGCCCCAACACGCAAGCCACCGTTACCCAAGGAATCATCGGGATCGATTATGTTGTAAGTTCCAAGGATCGCTTGGCCGCGAGATATTACATTCAGAGCAATCCCACCAACAATCCTTTTGGCGCGGTCGGTTCGCTGCTGGGATTTCCACAACAGCTTTCCGCCGGCAGCCAGGTGTTTTCCCTCTCTAACTCCGTCGTGCTCTCCCCCAACCTCACCTGGGAACAGCATGTGGGTTTCACTCGCCTGCGAGCTTATGCGAATACAACAAAAGGATTTACTCCAAGTTCGGTGGGCATTACTCTGCCTGGCTCGGCGACTTTTCCTCAGTTCGACATCTCCACGTCGGACCCTACGATCAATAATGGTTTGGAGTTTGGTCCCAGCACCAGCTTTGGCGATGGTGGCATGTTCCAGAATCAATGGGAATACGGGACTTCCGCGAGTTGGGTGAAAGGAAAACATATCCTGAGTGTCGGGACGACGTGGGACCACATCCAGCTCAATGTCCTCAATAACAACACAAATACCGATACGGTTGACTTCAACAGATTCCTCGACTTTGTAGAAGGCAACTTGCACGGCGGCGATGAGTTCGCTGGTTCGGCTCACCGTTACTACCGATCCGATACCGTCGGCACCTACATTAACGACAACTTTAAAATGAGGAAAAACCTCACGGTAACCGCCGGGTTGCGTTGGGATATCGACGGGCCGCTCTCGGAAAAATACGGGAAGCTTACAGGTTTTGACCCCTCTAAATACAGTTACGTGCAATGCACCGTCGGTGGAGTTCCGGCGGATCCGGCTTTGACTGAGTACAACTATGGCACTTGCGACCCGGGGACTGACGTAATTACCGGGTCTGGTTTTGAAATCGCTGGGAATAACAAGACTGGCGCCACGCCCGGAGCCAGCAATTCGCTCATGAAAAATCACCAGTGGGGTTTCGCGCCTCGCATCGGCATCGCATGGTCTCCAATGTCTAAGCTCACCGTGCGCGCAGGGTACGGCATCTACTACGACCGCGGCGAGATATTCAGCTACTTGTCGCCGAGCGCGGGGTCCGGATTTAACGGCCCCTTCGGCGTCACGCTCGCGCCTCCCTTCGTCCAACCGATCTCCGTCGCGAGGGGCGCGACGCTGTCTCAGCCGTTCGGCACGACTTTGCCACCGCCGCCGCCAGCCACGGGAGCAGCCTTCCTCTCCTACCTCCCGAACCTCGAGCAGACGGCTTGCGGTTACCCGGGATGCTGGCCCACCAGCAACCTGTTTGGTCCTTTCCTGTTTGGCGGTTACGATATCAATAACAAACTGCCCTATACGCAGAACTGGACACTCGACCTTCAATTTCAGCCCTCCAACAGCTGGATGTTCGAGGTCGGTTACGTCGGTAGTCACGGCACCCATTTGGTGCTGCCCATTCCCTTCAACCAACCACTCATCGCCACACCGACGAATGTGGTGAACGGGCAGACCAGTTCCTACGGGGGCACGAGTCCGTTGGCCAACCAGAACTATTACGGCGGGCTCCCACTCCCCCTGGATACCGAGCCCATCTATACGAACGAATACGCAGGCAATGCGCCAATCCGCGTGCCCTATCCTGGCTACGACCAGAACTCGGTGTTGTATAAGGCGGAGGGCATATCGAACTTCGATGCATTGCAGCTCCAGGCCCACAAGCGCCTCTCCAACGGCCTGCAATTCACCGCGTCTTATACCTGGTCTCACTCGCTTGACGAGCAGAGCGGCTTGGGTCTCTTTGTCACCGGAAACAATCCGCTCACTCCCCGAGCAAATTATGCCTCCTCGGATTTCGATCTGACCCACTCTTTTCTGATCAACTACAGCTATACGATTCCGAAGATCGTGGACAGCGGGGCGTGGGGCTACGTGGTCAATGGCTGGACCATTGGTGGCCAGACTGTGGCGCAAAGCGGGCAGCCCTACAGCGTCTATGACTATACGGGCTCGGTGGCGAGTCTGTACTACGGCACCGATAACGAAATTGGGAATCCCATTGTGCCGCTGGCACCGGGCGTAACTGCCAAGCAGGCAGCACATCCTGGCGCGAATTGCCAGGGATATTCGACGACAATTTGCAAGCTCAATTCAGCTGATTTCGCACCTCAGTTCGTGGCTCCGGGGACCAACGGTGTTCCCGCTTGCGACAGTACCGGGTGCGATCTCTATGAATCCTTGTATGGAGGTACAGGCCGGAACACTTTTCGAGGCCCATTTCAGGTGCGCTTCGACACGAGCTTGTCCAAGATGTTCCAAATCAAAGAGCGCTACCTGCTGAGGTTTGAAGCCGATGCTTTCAATATTTTCAACCATGCTGATTTCGATACTCCGAACAACGACGTGTCCTTCTTTCCCAATTACGAAGGTCCGCCACAGATTCCCCCCTACGGTAGCTTGGGCCTGATCCAGCACACGATTGGCAGTCCACGCTTCCTGCAGCTCCAGATGCATTTGGTGTTCTGATTGGAAGCGAGAGGAGCGGACGACTTCTGCATCGTGAAATGAAAAATCGGCGGTTCGGACGAGGGCTGGTCTACTTGGCGCTGATCGCCCTCGTTCTGCTGCAGAGCGTGACTGCGTTCGCCTGGGGCAACGAGGGACACACCGCCATCAACCGCGTGGCCGCGCAAAAGATTCCAGCCACCATGCCGCGCTTCCTGCGCCGCGCCGTGGCCGAGATCGCCTACCTCGGCCCGGAACCCGACCGCTGGCGCAGTCCCTCGGAGTTTGCCCTGAAGAATTCTCAGGAGCCCGACCACTTCATTGACCTCGAACGCGTCTCCTGGCTCGACCCGCTTCCTCCCGGCCGCTACGAGTTCTATCGCAAACTTTACGACAAGCGCGCCTCCATCACGGACCATCCCGACGACTACCTTCCCGAGCGCGTCGGTCTACAGCCCTATATCACGATGGAAGTCTATGGACGTCTGAAAGTCGGCTTCCGCGAATACCGGCAGCGACTGGCGGCGCATCAGCCTACGCATGCGGTACAGCAGGCAATCATCTTCTACGCCGGCTGGCTCGGCCACTACGTGGCCGATGGAGCGCAGCCTCTCCACACCACCATCCAGTACAACGGCTGGGTCGGCCCCAATCCCAACGGATACACCACTCAGCACGGCATACACGCCCAGTTTGAGACCGCCTACGTCGGCGCAAACATCACCGCCAAAGATTTTGCCGGGCTGGTGAAGAGTCCCGAGCGCCTCGATGATGCCTTCGCACGTTACGTCGCCTACCTAAGGCAGTCGAATGGCCTGGTGGACAATGTCTACGCGCTGGAGAAGGCCGGTGGATTTACCGGAAAAGGTTCTCCCGCCGCATTCGACTTCACCACCCATCGCCTCGCTGCCGGATCACAGATGCTGTTGGACCTTTGGTACACCGCGTGGCTGGAAAGTGCCGCACCCGTGCCGGAACATGCCCCCACCGTTCCCGCGACGAAGTAAACATAACCGATCACGACTAGTGCGGAAACAACCGTGTGGGGACAGCCGCCCTCGGCTGTCCGTCGAGCGAAGCTCGACCGCCTGTCGATCAGAATCGGCAAATTGCGACACTACCGCGCCGCCCGGCGCGGGACGATTTCGCGCCTCTTTCGGTATACTAAATAAGTATGCCGGTTCTGAAGAATATCGCCGCCATTGCCAAAGGCATGAGCATCACCTTCATGGAGATGTTCCAGCCTACGACCGTGGAAAATTATCCGGATGGCAAAGGTCCGCTGCGCGGCGCGCGCATTGAAGCCCGCTTCCGCGGCGCACACGTGCTGCAGCGTGATGAGAACGGACTGGAAAAGTGCGTGGCTTGCTTCCTTTGCGCCGCCAACTGTCCATCGAATTGCATCTACATCGAAGCCGCCGAAAACACCGCCCAGAACCGGGTCAGCGGCGCCGAACGCTACGCCAAGGTCTACAACATCGATTACAACCGCTGCATTTTTTGCGGGTATTGCGTGGAGGCTTGCCCCACGGATGCCATCACCCACGGCCACGGATTCGAGCTGGCGACTTTCAATGCCAGCAATCTGGTCTACCGCAAGGAGCAAATGCTGGCCCCCCGGCCAGCACACATGGGAGCCAACATCGTATTCAATCAGGCCGACGTGGATGGTGGCGCCCCCACGCAGATGGTACCGGGGAGCTAGACTTTCGAAACAGGTTTCGAAGTTCAACCAACGCCGGTCCTCGAGACCGGCGTTCGTGCATGTGTGAGCGCGTTGCCATAGAAACGCAGATTTTACTGAGGACAAATGGCTGACTTTCTACAGACTGTGAAAGAGCGCGTCGTCGTCTACGACGGCGCCATGGGAACCAACATTCAGAAGCGCAATCCCACCCTGGACGATTACTGGGGCAAGGAGAATTGCAGCGAAGTGCTGGTGCTGAGCCGTCCCGACATCATTCGCGACATCCATGCGGACTTTTTCCGCGTGGGCTGCGACATCGTCGAGACCAACACCTTCGGCGGAAGCGGAATTGTCCTCGGAGAATTCGATCTGCGCGACCGCGTCCGCGAGATCAACGTAAAGGCCGCGCAACTCGCCAAGGAAGTAGCGCAGCAGTTCTCGACGAAGGACAGGCCCCGATTCGTCGCTGGTTCAATGGGCCCAACCACGAAACTGCCGTCGCTTGGTCACATCGGTTTCGAGGCAATGGTGGCGTCCTATGAAGAGCAGGCCGCCGCCCTCATCGAAGGCGGGGTCGACGTACTCCTCATCGAAACTGCGCAAGATCTTCTGCAAGTCAAGATTGCCACCATCGGCGTCCTGGAAGCCATGCGGAAAGCCGGCAAGCGATTGGCCGTGACGGTTCAGGTCACCCTGCAGGAATCCGGGACGATGCTGTTGGGCACCGAAATCGGTGCGGCCCTGACTGCCCTTGAACCATTCGATGTGGACGCAATCGGCTTGAATTGTGCAACCGGTCCGAAAGAAATGAATGACGCGGTCCGCTATCTCGCGCTCAATTCGACCAAGGAAGTTTCAGTTCTCCCCAACGCGGGTCTGCCGCAAAATGTCGGCGGGCATGCGGTGTACAAACTGTCGCCGGAAGACCTGGCGGAGTATCACAAGCACTTTGTGAAAGACTACGGCGTCCGCATCGTAGGCGGTTGCTGCGGCACAACTCCCGAGCATCTCAAAGCCGTGGTGGACGCGGTTTCTGGCGTCGAACCTGCGAAGCGCGACGTCAAGCGCGCGGGCGCTGCATCGAGCGCCTATACCACCGTTCCTCTGGACCTCGAACCCAAACCGTTAATCGTCGCCGAGGAAATGAACACGACCACGCGCGTCGAACATTTCCGCAAGCTCGTTCAGGGCAAGAAGTACGACGACATTCTGGCCATGGCCAAGAGGCTGGTGAACGAAGGTTCGCACATGCTGGACTTGTGCTGCGCCATCGTGGGTGAAGATGAGAAGGGATACGTCACTTCTATCCTGGAAAAGATCGCAACCCGCGTTCCAGCCCCGATCCTCGTGGATTCGACCGAGGCCGATGTTGTGGAGGAAGCCCTGAAACGTATCCCGGGGCGCGCCATCATCAACTCCATCAATCTGGAAGACGGCGAGAAGCGCACATCAAAGGTCCTGCCCATGGCGAAGCGCTATGGCGCGGCCGTAATTGCGCTGACCATCGATGAAGATGGCATGGCGCTGACCGCCGACAAGAAAGTTGCCATTGCACACCGTATCTACGATCTCGCCACCAAGAAGTATGGCCTCGATGGCACGGACTTGATCTTCGACGCTTTAACCCTGCCCATTTCGACGGGACAGGAAGAGTACCGCACAGCCGGAATGGAAACACTGAAGGCCGTGGAACGCATCAAGAAAGAACTGCCTTCCGTGAAGACCATCCTTGGCGTGAGCAATATTTCGTTTGGTCTGGATGCGTATCCGCGGCGCGTGCTCAACTCGGTGTTCATGCACGAAGCGGTGGATCACGGGCTCGACATGGCCATTGTGAACTACACCAAGATTTATCCGCTGTACAAGATTCCCCAGGAAGAAGTGGAATTGGCGCGCAAGCTCATACACCGGGACGCCAATTCCGAAGGCGATCCTCTGCAGAAGTACATGGCGCACTTCGCCGGCATGAAAGGAAAGCCGGCCGCTTCGACCACCGCACATGTCGACACGCTGTCGGTGGAAGACAAGCTTAAATTCGCAATCATTAACGGCGAGAAATCTGTAGGCGAAGGCGAGAACAAGAAATCCCTGGAACGGTTGCTGGAAGAAGCGCTCGCGAATTACTCCCCGCTGGAATTGATCAATACCGTCCTGCTCGATGGCATGAAGACCGTCGGCGATTTGTTTGGCGCTCGCAAGATGCAACTGCCTTCCGTCCTTGATTCAGCCGGCGTGATGAAGGCGGCCGTCGCCTATCTCGAACCGAAGATGGAGAAGAAGGCGGGTTCGCAGAAAGGCACGATCGTGCTGGCGACGGTGAAAGGGGACGTGCACGACATCGGAAAGAATCTCGTCGACATCATCCTGTCGAATAACGGATTCAAGGTCATCAATCTCGGCATCAAGCAGCCGGGGGACACGATCATTCAGGCAGCGCAGGAAAATCAAGCCGACGCGATCGGCTTGAGCGGCCTGCTGGTGAAATCGACGCTCGAAATGAAATACGTGATCCAGGACCTCGAGCGGCAGAAGCTTGCCTTCCCCGTGATTTGCGGCGGTGCCGCACTGACACGCAAGTATGTGGAGGACGACCTACGCCGCGAGTACGCCAATGCCGTCTTCTACGCCGACGACGCGTTTGCCGGCTTGCACATTATGGAGGACCTGGCCACCGACAATGGCGCGAAACAAACGCGGCTCACGGAGGGTCGGACGGTCAAGGAGTATGCAAAGGCCGCCGCAGTAGACGAAGAGACGGGACCAGTGTTTGCGGAACGGAGCCCGGTGGTGGGAGATGCTCCGAATATTCCAGCGCCACCATTCTGGGGCGTGCGCGTCCGCAAGGATTACGATTTGCGCGAAGTGTTTCAGTACATCAACCAGACGGCCCTGTTCAAGAATCAATGGCAATTGAAGACGGCTTCGCAGTCCGACTATGTGCGCTTGGTCGATGAGAAGTTCCGCCCGATCTTGCGGAAGCTGGAAGATGAAGTCGCGGGTTCAGGATTGTTCGAACCCAAAGTTGTGTATGGCTACTTCCCTGCCCAGGCTGATGGAAACGACGTCGTGGTGTATGCGCCGCAGGAGCAGCCGAGCTCCGCTCGGCCTGACCGGGTTAAAGACCCGGTCCCACAAGAACTATTGCGCTTCACATTCCCGCGACAGCGCGAGGGCAGGCGGTTGGCTGTTTCAGACTTCTTCGCGCCCAAGGCTTCGGGAAAGATGGATGTGATCGGGCTCTCGCTGGTTACGATTGGATCGAAGGCCAGTGTGGAGACGCAGCGGTTGTTTGAAGGCGGAGAGTACACAAAATACCTCTACCTGCACGGCCTGAGCGTCGAAACCGCCGAGGCTCTCGCAGAACTGCATCACAAAAAGATACGCGAGGAACTTGGAATTGCGGGGGAGGACGCCGCGGAGATTCGCGATCTGTTTCATCAAAAGTATCGTGGCTCGCGGTATTCATTTGGCTATCCAGCGTGCCCCAACCTGGAGGATCAAACCAAGCTGTTCGCACTCCTCAAGCCAGAAGAAAATGTGGGCGTGCGCCTGACTTCCGGATTTTTGTTAGAGCCCGAGCAGAGCACGTCGGCGATTGTGGTTCATCATCCAGGGGCGAAGTACTTCGTGGTGTAGCTTCGATTCGCCACGCATCAACGCGGATGAAGCTCGTCGTCGAAGATGCTATTCTGGAATCGGTTCTCGTTGAAAGGAGAGACTACTATGACTAACAAGAAAGACACTCAGGAGTTTTTTCAGCAGTAAACGGCGCCGAGGATATCCTTCCGAAACACGCGTCAAGCGGGGCTTTCCGGGTGGTTCACGGCGACAAAGAACTGGTTGAAAAACTCGGAAGAAACGACCTCTGCCCCTGCGGTTCTGGACGCAGTTTTCAAGAAATGTTGCATGCGGAGCGGGCGGTTTGATGGCGTGCCGCGCGATTACTACTTCCGCGAATGAAAGGGCGCCCCTGCAGGCCTCCTCTTTCATTACTTTTTACAAATTGCTGACACTTTAATGACAAAGCGAGGCTGAGGGTAGGGCATTTTTTTATCAGATCCCCGTGGCGGTCGTTCCGTCTCCCGCCGGCCGGGATCGCAGGCTTCAGGCCCTCCGTCACCGGGAAGGCATGGGGAAAAACTGGCGCTCGCACCGCAGGGGGTGCGGGCGCCGTTTTGTTTTCTCGGCGCGTCCCTCCAAAACTGCAGGTGCTCGCCTTAGCACTGGCTCCGCGCAGCTCAGCCTTCTGCATCCACTGCAACTGTTACAATTTCGGAGAACGCTAGAGGAGCAGATTCCTCCTTTCTTTCGCTTGCTCAAGCGTCGAACTGACAATGAGCAGGAGGATGGTCCGACCAGTCGGAGTTCGAAGCCAGCGCCATGAAATGTCCCTTTTGCGGATTTGCCAATGACAAGGTAGTCGACTCGCGCGAGAGCAAGGAGGCGGAATCGATCCGCCGCAGGCGCGAGTGCCTGAAGTGCGGCAAGCGCTTCACCACCTACGAGCGCATCGATGAGATCCCCTACATGGTGGTAAAAAAAGACGGGCGGCGGGAAAAGTTTGACCGCCAGAAGGTTCTGAATGGATTGCTGCGTGCCTGCGAAAAACGTCCGGTGCCAATCAGCAAACTGGAGCAGATCGTGAACGAATCCGAGTCGTTCGTGATGGAGTCGCCCGAGCGCGAGCGCAAAACCAGCGAGTTGGGCGAGTTGATCATGAACCGCCTGCGTCGCTATGACAAAGTGGCCTATGTCCGTTTCGCGTCCGTGTATCTCGATTTCAAGGACATTAAAGAGTTCATGAATGAGTTGAAGGATTTGGTGAAGGTAAAAACCCCGTAAGGGTTTCCCGCAAAGTTCTGATCGAGCACTAATAGCGGATGGGGACAAGGCAGTCATGAGTCACAAAGTAACGCTGATTCCCGGAGACGGGATCGGGCCCGAAGTAACGAAGGCAACCGTTCGCATCCTGGAAGCGACCGGGGTGAAGTTTGAATGGGAAACCTTCGCAGTCGGTGCGGAAGCCTACGAAAAGTTAGGCGAGTATATCCCCAAGGAATTGACGGAATCGATCGAGCGAACACGCGTCGCTCTAAAAGGCCCAGTGACCACGCCGGTCGGCGGCGGCTTTGCGAGCATCAACGTAGCGCTCCGCAAACAATTTGATTTGTACGCGAATTTCCGCCCGATCCGGAATCTGCCTCATATTCCCACACGCTATCCGGACGTAGACCTGATCATCGTACGCGAGAACACCGAGAGTCTTTACTCTGGTCTGGAACATGAGGTGGTGCCTGGGGTGGTCGAAAGCCTGAAGATCATTACTGAGAAAGCATCAACGCGGATTGCCAAATTCGCATTTGCTTATGCGCGGAACAATCAGCGCAAGAAAATCCACGCCATCCACAAGGCGAACATCATGAAATTGTCGGACGGCCTGTTTTTGCGCTGCTGCCGCACCGTAGCGAAAGATTACCCCGAGATCACCTACGGCGAACACATTGTGGACAACACCTGCATGCAGTTGGTACTGAATCCTTACCAGTACGACATGCTGGTGATGGAAAACCTGTACGGAGATATTCTCTCGGATTTATGCGCAGCCTTTGTGGGTGGGCTGGGATTCGTTCCCAGCGCCAACCTGGGCGATGAATGCGCAATTTTTGAAGCCGTCCATGGCTCCGCGCCTGATATCGCGGGCAAGAATCTGGCCAATCCCACCGCGTTGCTGCGGTCCGCGCTGTTGATGGTGCGCCATCTCGGCGAGCACGAGGCCTCCACGCAAATTCGCAATGCGCTGGAGCGAACGTATCGTCATCCCGAAAAGTTGACGCGCGACATCGGCGGCAAAGCGGGAACCTCGGAGTTTGCCGACGCAGTCATCGAAGAAATGTCCAAGGAAGTTTCGGCTGCGTGATTCCCCGCTCGTTTTGACTCCAGAGTGTTCCGGCCAACAAGCTTTTTCAATTCCACCATTGACTCGCACGCTCGGTTCGGAGTACATTGCCTCGTTCTGGGGATTCTGGGGAAATGACGCGCACAGCACGGCGTGTGGGGATAGTTCTCTTTCAGCTCGGTGGACCCGACACGCTGGAAGCGATTGAACCGTTTCTGTACAACCTCTTCTGCGACCCCGATATCATCGACTTCCCTTTTGCCCGCATCGGGCGTAAACCCCTGGCCAAGCTCATCTCGACCACCCGCGCGCGCAAGGTACAGCATCACTACGCCACCATCGGCGGCGGCTCGCCCATCCGGCGCCATACGGAACGACAGGCGCGAGCGCTGGAGACCGAACTGCGCGCGCAGGGCCTCGATGCGCACTGCTTCGTGGCCATGCGTTACTGGCACCCGTTTACCCGCGAAGCAATTGAGCAGCTGCGGGCATCCCGGTGTGAGGAAGTTGTGCTCTTACCTTTGTACCCGCAGTATTCGTTCACTACGACTGGTTCAAGTTTGAACGAGTGGCGGCGGCTGTTCGCCGATGACGTACCGGTGCATTGCTTGGAGACTTTCTATCGTAATACGACATACCTCGATGCCGTGGTGGAAAAGGTCAACGAGGCACTCTCAAGATTCCCCGAACCCACGCGGCCGGAAATTGTTTTCAGCGCGCACAGCATACCCATGTCAGTGATTGAGAAGGGCGATCCGTACCAGCGTCAGATCGAAGAAACCGTGCGCCTTCTGATTGAGCGCGGCGGATGGCGCAACCCGCACCGCCTCTGCTATCAGAGCAAAGTGGGCGCCAGCCGCTGGCTGCAGCCTTCCCTGCACCAAAGCCTGCGCCAGTTGGCGGCCGAGCAGGTGCGCGAGATGTGTGTCGTTCCGGTTGCATTCGTTTCCGATCATGTGGAGACGCTCGGAGAAATTGATCATGAAGCGCGGGAAGAGGCGCATCGTCTAGGCATTACGCGCTTTGAGATGAGCGCCGGCCTCAATGATTCTCCAAAGTTTATCCAAGCCCTGGGACAGATCGTGCACCAGGCCCTGGGCCAGGCAGTTCATACATTGATTCCGATTGGCAGTGCTGGGAGGACGTTGGCGGCGCCGCAGTACGCGGCGGCCGCTGGTTTGGATTAGGGCCAAGTCATCAAGTCATAGGAGGGAGCCTCATGGCGGAGCCGGAGACCGGAAAGGTCAATCCGAATCCCGAAGCAGCGAAACCCGCGGCGACGAGACCCGCATCCACGGGGACGCAGGATGCCACGAAGTATGTAGGCAGCCCGGCAGTGGGAACCTCGAAAGCGGCCGCAGCCGCGGGCGTGGCCGGGACTGCTCCTTCGACGGAGATTGACCGCCATCGTCGCCGCTTCGTGTGGACCATGGTTACCGGGTTCCTGATGGCGTGGTTCCTGGCATTCTTCCGCTTCTTCCTGCCGCGCACTCTTTTCGAACCCAATTCTGTTTTCAAGATTGGCTACCCGTCAGAATTCGCCCTCGGCGTCGATACCAAGTTCCAGCAGAAATACCGCATCTGGGTGGATCGCACGCCCGATCGGCTGTTCGTGATCTATGCACGCTGCACCCATCTGGGATGCACGCCGGACTGGAAGCCCAGCGAAAACAAATTCAAGTGTCCCTGCCACGGCAGCGGCTACGACAGTGAAGGAATCAACTTCGAAGGTCCGGCGCCACGACCGATGGACCGCGCGCATCTGGATCTGGCACCCGATGGACAAATCATTGTGGACACTTCGCGCCTCTATCAGTGGCCAAAGGGACAGCCCTCGCACTTCAACGATCCAGGAGCGTTCTTAACGGGAGTGTAAATGTGGCGCGGGCGCCTCGCCCGCGAAAGGCCGCTACGGGCTCAATTATCGGTACAACGAAGAACTGGAACTCATATGGCTGACGAAAAAAATCCAAACGGCACCAACGGCGGCGGCACTAGCAGCACGAACGGAAGGACCGGCAAGGTCGGTCTCGTGGAGCGGGTCAGGACCGGCGTTAAAGACGATATCAACGCCCTCAAAACTGACATCCCCACTAAGGCGAAGGAACAGATTGACGGTCTGAAAGATCCGACCAAGACCCAGGTCTACACTTCAATCTTCCGCCACAAGCATGACGACACGCCCCGCAATCGGGCGTTGGGCGTGCTTTCGAACGTCTTCCTGCATTTGCATCCCGCGAAGATCAATCGCGACGCCGTGCGCTACAGCTATACCTGGGGCATGGGTGGGATCACGTTTTATCTGTTCATCATCCTCACCTATACCGGCGTGCTGCTGATGTTCTATTACCACCCGACCAAGGTGCAGGCATTCCGCGATGTGCTCTATCTCGAACACGATGTGCCCTTCGGAAAGATCTTGCGCAACATGCACCGCTGGGCCGCTCACCTGATGGTAATTGCCGTCTGGCTGCACATGTTCCGCGTGTTTCTGACCGGTTCCTACAAGAAGCCCCGCGAATTCAACTGGAACATCGGCGTGCTCTTGCTGGTGTTTACTCTGCTCCTATCGTTTACCGGATATTTGTTGCCCGACGATCAACTCGGTTTCTGGGCCGTCACGGTCGGCACGAATATGGCGCGCGCCACGCCGCTCCTTGGGCATGAAGGCCCGTTCGGCTCGATGCTGGGCATGACACCCTACAACGACGTGCGCTTCGGGTTGCTGGGCGGATCGATCGTAGATGCCAATGCTCTGCTGCGCTCCTACATCTGGCATTGCATCGGGATTCCGATTGTGGCGTCCGTGCTGATGATTGTCCACTTCTGGCGCGTCCGAAAAGATGGCGGCATTTCAGGCCCGGCTCCGGTAATGCTGGAAGCCGAAGCAGACAAGCCGCGGCGCGGCCCGAAAGCCGCGGGAGAGTAAGAAGATTTATGTGGGGACAGCCGCCCTCGGCTGTCCAGTCGAGCGAAACTCGACGGCCGCATCGAACCGCCGGGCTTTACCCGGGCCGACAGCCGAGGGCGGCTGTCGTCACATGGTGGTTGGAGACTCTATGGACTGGCGACAACTCTGGGAGATTTGCTCGGCGCCCGACAATGTGCCGATCGTAGGCCTGATCCCGCTGCTGGCCTTCTACATTTATCTGGCAGTGAGACAGGCGCGCGCCAACGATCAATTAATTGAGCAACTCGAAGCCGATCCCGCGATGGCCAAAACTCACCATCGCAAGACGTGGCCCTTCAAAGCCGGCTGGCAGAAGGAAGTACACGTCTGGCCATTTCTGCTGCGCATTGAATTCCTGGCCGCGATCATCATCACTATCATCCTGATGGTCTGGTCGATCACCCTGAACGCGCCGCTCGAAGAACCGGCCAATCCCAATCTGACTATGAATCCTGCGAAGGCTCCCTGGTACTTCCTCGGACTGCAGGAGATGCTCGTCTACTTCGATCCGTGGATTGCGGGCGTCGTCATGCCGACCCTGATCATCATTGGCCTGATGGTGATCCCGTACATCGATACCAACCCCCTGGGCAGCGGCTATTACACCTGGAAGCAGCGCAAGTTTTCCATCTCGACATTTCTTTTCGGCTTCATCATTCTCTGGGTCGCGATGATCATCATCGGAACGTTTATTCGCGGCCCCGGTTGGCAATGGTTCTGGCCAGGGCAAACCTGGGACCACAACCGCCTGATCTACGAAGTGAACCGCGATCTGCCGGATATTTTCGGGATCACGTCGAACTTCGGCAAAGGCATTTTCGGCGCCATCGTGGTGGGCGGATATTACCTGCTCGGCGGTGGGCTGGTTTATTCCCTGTTCCGGCGGCGCATGGGAAAAGATTTCCAACGCATGAGCCTCCTGCAATTTTCCATCATGCAGCTCCTTCTGCTGACCATGGTCGCGTTGCCCCTGAAGATGGGACTGCGGCTGTTGTGGCACATCAAGTATGTATGGATTACGCCGTGGTTTAACGTGTGACAAAGGCAGCTACTAGCGAGTAGCCGTTAGCTTGATGCCCTTGGTTTCCGAAGATGGTGTTTAAAGTCCAAGAGGGATAATCTGGTGCCTGAAAAACCGATTCCCGAGCAGGATCCAATCACCGGCAAGTCGTACGCCATCCACTATGTGCTTGCGACGATCATTCTCATTGCCACGCTGTTCTGGGCTTTGTACGACGAGGCCTGGGGACAGCGGCCGTGGAAGGCCTTCCAGGATCAATGGAAGGAGCGCTACAGCGCCTTCCTGGACACGGCCAAGTCGACGTCGGCGAAGTCAGAGCAGTCTGTCGAGCACGATCCGCGGTACGTCGCTCTCAAACAGTCTTACGAGCAGGCCTATCAGGACTCCAAGGCGCAAGCCGAGGAGGCTCGCAAGAAACTCGATGACGCCAGCGCGCGTCTGCTGGCGGTGCAGAGCGTCTTCACCGATCGCCGTGCCTATGTAAACGCTTTGACCTATGAGTGGGAAACCAGCACCAGCGCCTCGGCAAAAGCCAGCAAGCAAAAAGAAATCGACAAGTACAAAGCCGAACAGGCCACGGTCGAGTTTCCCGACGGCACCAGGAAGAAATTCACCTTTCCGCAACTGGAGGAAACCTATAACGAAATCCGCGACGAGCGGACCAAGCTGAGTCTCGAACTCGGCGACGTGCTGAAGCCCAGGACCGCGGCCAAGGCCAAGATGGACGAATACATCTCGGACCACCTGGTCGACCTGACTCCGCAGCAAATTCAGGGCCTGAAGAAAAGGGCAACGGAATGGGATCCGGCCATTGTGCAGATCAATGTTGCCGACGCCAACATCGTCGACCGCTGCGAGTCCTGCCACATGAACACGCGCGAGCCCCTGAAAATCACCGCCGCGGCGATGATGGCAAAAGGCGAGAAGCAACCGGACGAATACGCCAAGGCCTTTGCCAGCCATACCCAGCCGGAGTTGCTGCAGATTCACGATCCGGAGAAGTTTGGCTGTTCGCCCTGTCATCAGGGCAATGGCCGCGCGACCACCAGTATCGAGAAGGCGCACGGAAATTACGAGCACTGGCTGTGGCCGCTTTATCCCAAAGAAAATTCCGAAGCGGGATGTCAAACCTGCCACTCTGCCGACATGGTCCTCGCCAGCGGCGACGTGCAGTGGCACACCATCAATGATGGCAAGGATTTGTTCCGCCAACGCGGCTGCATGGGCTGCCATCGCTACGAAGGTTATGACAAGGAGCCCGAAGATCTGAATTCGGTCGCGCAACAGATTAAGCAGATTGAAACGCAGAAAAATCAGAACGTGAAGAATTCGGCGGATTTAATGAAGCAGGCTGACGCCGCTGCGTCCAATGACGAAGCGAACAAATTGAACGGCCAAGCCGTCGATCTCAGAGTCGCCAACAGCAAGCTGGACGCGCGTTTGCAACAACTCGACTTCCAGTCGCACAGCCTGATGCAGGACGAGAAAAAGGTTGGCCCGAACCTGAAAGACGCGCGGCTGAAGCTGAACAAGAATTGGATTCCAGTCTGGCTGAAGAAGCCCTCCGATTTCCGGTCCACGACCAAGATGCCGAACTTCCGCCTGACGGACCATCAGATTCAAGCCATCTCGGCGTTCATCTGGCAAGACGCGCTCACTGACGAACTGCCCAAGCACAACCCGGGAAACGCCGCGCACGGCAAAGAATTGTTTGAGGAGCGCGGATGCCTGGCCTGCCATTCCATCGGCGAAGGCGATCAGACGCAGGGTGGAACGTTCGCCGCAAATCTGAGCCGCGTCGGCGAGAAGGCGAACTACGATTATCTCGTGCGTTGGATTCACAACGCCCGCCAACGAACGCGACCTTACTGCCCGTACGAGAAAAAGGACATCGGCCCCGAGGATTACGCCAAGAAGGGCCTGCCCTACGTCTTCGACCTCGATCACAGCAAGTGCCCCAACGACGGGCACGAATTACAAGTGCAGAACATGACGGTGATGCCCAGCCTGCGCCTGAGTCCCGAGGGCGCGGAAGATATCGCCACGTACCTGATGACGCAGAAAAAGCAGGAACCTTCGTCGTATCCGGATGCGTCGTTCATGGATGATCCGTCTCTAAAAGCGGAAGGCAAGAAGTGGGTGCGCCAATTTGGCTGCGCGGGGTGTCATGAGATTGCAGGCTTCGAAGATGAAGGACGCATCGGCACCGAGCTGACCTTTGAAGGCAGCAAGCCCATTGAGCGCCTGGATTTCGCGCTGTTCACGGAAGTCGCGCAACGCGGCGGCAAGGACGCCGAGCCGATCAAAAGCAAGGAAGACCTGGCGCGCCTCCCCGACGGTCCGGCAAAAGAACCGTGGTACGACCACAAGGGATTTTTCGAGCATAAGCTCGCCGAACCGAATATCTACGATCAAGGCAAGGTCAAGAGCGAGACGGAAGCTTCGCGCATGCCGAACCCGCACCTGACCAAAGACCAGGTGCTCGACCTCACCACATTCCTGCTCGGAAGTCAGGAGACTTCCCTGCCCGCCAGCTATCAGTACAAGCCGGGCGACGCGCGCCATGACATTCAGGAAGGCTGGTGGATCGTCAAGAAGTACAACTGCATGGGATGCCACCAGTTCATTCCCGGACAACCAACGATCTTGATGGGGCTGAAGCAGTATCAGGATGCGCAGGAGCAATTGCCGCCAAAGCTGCTGACCGAAGGCGCTCGCGTCGATCCCGAATGGCTGCGGAAATTCCTGTCGAATCCGGCACTGAGCACGACCGATACGAACCGCAACGGCGTGCGTCCGTATCTGAAAGTTCGCATGCCCACGTTCTCCTTCTCCGACAATGAACTGAGAAAACTGGTGCGATTCTTCGAAGCCCTGTCGCAGCAGCCGCTTCCCTACATTCCGGAGCAAGTGCCGACGCTCACCACCAAAGAAACGGACATGGCGCGGAGCCTGTTTTCCAGCACGGCGGCGCCTTGCCTCAAGTGCCACGCCACCGGCGATCCGGCGCATGACAAGATTGCCACCGCACCGAACTTCCTTCTGGCGAAAGAGCGGCTGAAGCCGGACTGGGTCGAACGATGGATTACCGATCCACAGGCGGTCAGCCCGGGCACGTCGATGCCCTCTGGGTTATTCAAACAGCAGAACAATCAGTGGGTCTTTGCTGGACCGACGCCACCGACGTTCAACGGCTTCGAGGGGGATCATCGCAAACTGCTGACCGATTACATCTTCCAGTTGACGCCGGAAGAACAAAAGCGGGTGGCGGCCTCCATGCCGCGGGCGAAGGCGGCCGTGCAGCAGCCGTCGAGTAATCGTAAACAGGCAACGCTGGAATCGCATCATACAGCGAGCGGCGGTTCGCGGTAGAATGTGCGGTTTGATGAGTGGTCTTGCATTTTGTTAGCTTTCCACGGCGCGGGCGCGACGCCGGTGCCACATTCCCCAAAGAAAGGGCGACATCATGAATAAGAGTACAGGTTGGGCAACGATGGTGATCAGCATGCTCGCCGTATGCGCGCTGCTGACGCTGGCGGCTTGTAACAAGAAAGAAAATACGGAGCAGTCGAACAACAACATGGCGGAGTCGGCGGCTCCCGCAGCCACCCCAATCGATCCCGCGACTGTAGCCACCATCAACGGCACGGTCAAGTTTGACGGAACGGCTCCGAAACCGTCCAAGATCGACATGAGCCAGGATCCGGGCTGCAAGGGCACGAACGAAGCCGAGAACATCGTCGTCTCCGGCGGCGATCTCGCCAACGTCTTCGTCTACGTCAAAGACGGACTCGGCAACCGCACCTTCGATGTTCCCAAGGATCCCGTGGTGCTCGAGCAGAAGGGCTGCCGTTATCATCCGCACGTCCTAGGCGTAATGGCAGGCCAAACCGTGGACATCAAGAACGACGATCCCACGACCCACAACATCCATCCCACGCCGAAAGACAATCGGGAGTGGAACGAGTCGCAGCCACCGTCTTCCGCAGACATTCAAAAGAATTTCGCGCGCGAAGAAGTCATGCTGCCCGTGAAGTGCAACCAGCATCCGTGGATGAAAATGTATATCAACGTGGTCAAGAGTCCGTTCTTCGCCGTCACCGACAAGGACGGAAAGTATGAGATCAAGGGCCTTCCGCCAGGCGACTACACCCTCGCCTTTGTCCAGGAAAAGCTCGGAGAGCAGGACCAGAAAGTGACAGTCGCTCCAAAAGAAACCAAGACGGTCGACCAAAGCTTCAAAGCCGCCGGCGAGTAGCGACTCCGGTGGTAGAATACCGGGTTCGACCGAGAAAGTTAGGACGGAGCAGGTTGCTCTCACCGTGCGACCTGCTCTGCCCTCTCTTGAACCCACAGATCCAATGAACCCACAGATCCAAGGGGCGCTACTCTGAAAGCCATCGCGACATCCTATAATCGCGGGCATCATCGGTTCGCTGTCATCCTTGCCTGCTGGACTTTTCTTCTCATCATCGCGGGCGCGCTGGTCACCAGCAACGACGCCGGACTCTCGGTACCGGACTGGCCGACCTCGTTCGGTTCCTGGTACAAAATTCCTAAACTGGTGGGCGGCGTGAAATTCGAGCACACCCACCGCATGATTGCTCAAGGCGCGGGACTTCTGACGATCATCCTCGCCGTCTGGACCTGGCGCGTGGAAAAGCGGCGCTGGCTGCGGGTTTTGGGCCTTGCTGCTCTGGGGACGGTGATTGCCCAGGGGATTTTGGGCGGCATCACGGTCCTGTTCTACCTGCCGCCAGCTGTATCGTCGGCGCATGCCGCGTTGGCGCAAACATTTTTCTGCATTGCCGTTGCTCTGGCAGTGTTCACCGGCAGAAAGTGGATCGAAGAGCAGCCTCCCGTGGAGTTCGATCAGCGACGTCCAAGCTTATTTACGTTAACCCTTCTTTCCATTTTCGTACTGTACGTCCAGTTGATTCTGGGCGCCATGTTCCGTCACCACGGTTTAAGTTGGTGGCCCCACGTCGTGCACGCCGTTGTGGTTTCGTTCGTACTGGCGTGGACATCCGTGCGGGCGCTCACGGTCTATCCGCAGATCGAAGCCGTTCGTCGCCCCGCGATCATGATGCTGTCGCTGGTAATCGCCCAGCTGTGCCTTGGCTTTACTGCGTTTTTGACACGCGTGGCGTGGGGCCGGGACGCAGTGCAGCCGGAGCTTCCGATGGTGGTTTCGACAGTGGCGCATGTCGCGGTGGGAGCCTTGTTGCTCGCGACCACTGTGATTCTGGCCATCCAGGTGTGGAGGCATGTCCCGGTCGCATTCGAAGAAAGATTATCGCAGGCCGAGCGGGATCCCTCAGTCGCGTGAACGATGCAAGCCCGCTCAGTTCCCGGAAATATCCATGTGGGGACAGCCGCCCTCGGCCGTCCGTCGAGCGAAGCTCGACCGCCTTTTCGGTCAGAACCGGCAAACTGAGACATTACCGCCCGTCCTAACATTCGACGGGATGTCGTAAACTGGTTACAGTTCTCAGGGGTATATTCGTTTGGTCTCGAAAGTCTCTGCACTCGCCGATGCCGGTCCCGAACCCAAGCACACCGCCGCGTCCGTAATCTCCGTTGAAAACCTGGTCCATCGCTATGAGAACCGCACCGCGCTGAATGGCGTTTCCTTCCAGGTTCGACCAGCAGAGTTGTTCGGTCTGCTCGGTCCCAATGGCAGCGGCAAGACCACGCTGTTCCGTATCCTCTCGACGCTCATGATTCCGACCGCAGGCCGCGCTGTCGTCATGGGATTCGATGCCGCACAGGATGCCGCAAGTCTCCGCCGGCAGATAGGCGTGGTATTTCAGGAGCAGAGTGTCGACGGGAAGCTGACCGCATACGAGAACCTATGGCACCAGGGCCATCTCTATGGCCTGCGCGGCGCAGCGCTCAAGAAGCGTGTGGAAGAGATTCTGACTCGAGTGGGATTGGCCGACCGTGCAAAAGAACGTGTGGAAACATTTTCCGGCGGCATGCAACGTCGCATCGAGCTGGCGAAAGGCCTGCTGCATCACCCTGGAGTCTTGTTGCTGGATGAGCCCACCACAGGACTCGATCCAGGCGCACGCCGCGACTTGTGGCAGTATCTGCAGATGCTCCGCGATGAAGAGCACGTCTCAGTGCTGGTGACGACGCACCTGATGGAAGAAGCCGAACGCTGCGACCGCTTGGCCATTATGAACGAAGGAAATCTGGTCGCCTTGGGCACTCCAGCAGAACTGAAAAGCGAAATCGGTGGCGACGTGATCATGCTAGACGCTGCCCACGACGCGGCTTTGCTGGCCGAGCACATTCGTGCGCGTTTCCACCTCGAACCGACCGTCATGGGCAATCAAGTGCGCATCGAGCGCGAGGGCGGCCATCGCTTTGTTCCCGACGTGGTTGAGGCCTTCCCCGGCGAGATTCAGGCAATCTCCGTGAGCAAACCCGCGCTGGAGGATGTGTTCATCCACCGCACCGGACACAAGTTCTGGAGTGAAGAGCACGAAGCAAGTTCCGAACCAAAAAAGAAAAAGAGGAGGTAGCTTGCGTCCAATAATCCTGGTGCTTTCTCTAGTGCTCGGTGTAGTGTCACTGGCGGGTGTGGTGTGGATCTTCGCAGGTGGGATGATTGTGCTCTCGCCATTTTCAGTCACGGTCGACGGGCTTTTCATGACCCTGATCCTGCTGACGCTCTCGGCATGCTTCCTGTTGAACGCGTATTGGGAAATGCGCGACCGCGGATGGATTGGCAAAAAGAAGGCTGCCGCGCCAGCGAAGGCCGCAGCCGCGCCGAAACCAGCATCCACGACCACTGCTCCCGCTGCGAAGGCGAATCCATAGTGGCGACCCAGGCAACAACCTTGGCGCGGCCGATGGGCAGCCCCGCATCCGCGGGCGTAATGCTGCCGGCATTCACTCTGTGGTGGCGCGAAATCGTGCGCTTCTATCGCCAACCCACGCGTGTGGTTGGCGTGTTGGCGTCGCCGCTAGTGTTCTGGCTGGTCATTGGCTCGGGATTCGGAACTTCATTTCGGTCCGGCGGCGGCCCCGGCCAGCAGCATTACCTGGATTATTTTTATCCCGGCGCGCTCATCATGATCGTGCTCTTCACCTCCATCTTTACCATGATGTCGGTGATCGAAGATCGCAAAGAAGGCTTCCTGCTCTCCGTGCTGGTCGCCCCAGTGCCGCGCACCGCGATTGTGCTCGGCAAGGTGATGGGCGGCACGACGCTTTCGGCCGTCCAAGGCATGATCTTTCTGATCTTCGCCCCCTTCGCCGGCGTCCATCTGCAACCGTTGTCTATGCTCTTGGTCGCGGTAGTGGTCCTCCTGGTTTCGTTCTCCCTGACCGCGCTTGGCTTCGCGATCGCCTGGCCCATGGATTCGTCGCAGGCCTTCCACGGGATCGTGAACCTGTTTCTGATTCCGTTGTGGCTGGTGTCGGGGGCGCTGTTCCCTATCGCCGGTGCGTCGGGATGGATTCGGATCATCATGCGCCTGAATCCTCTGACCTACGGAGTGGAGGCCCTGCGCGGCCTTCTGTATCCGGCCGCTGAGACCAGCTTTCCGCTTCCGTCGGCGATGGCCACGCTCCTTCTGTTTTCGCTGGTCATGTTCGCACTGGCGTTGCTGATGGCAAACCGCAGAAGTACGAGGCCCGCCGCATGATCGCCGAACAATACGCCTTCTTCCCCGCCCTCAACGCAACCCTGAATGGAACCAGCGCCATGCTGCTGCTCACCGGACGAGGCCTGATTCGGCGCGGACGCGTCGCCGCGCATCGCGCCTGCATGATTGCCGCGGTGATTGCCTCGGCTTTGTTTCTGGTGTGCTATCTCTTCTTCCACTACAAAGTGGGGAACATTCGATTTCTGGGCGAGGGTTGGGCGCGTCCAGTCTATTTTGCGATTCTGATTTCGCACGTCACGCTGGCCATCGTGATTGTTCCTCTGGCAATCATCACGCTGAGCCGTGGATTGAAGGCCCGCTACGACAAGCATCGCGCCATCGCCCGCTGGACGTGGCCATTGTGGATGTACGTTTCCGTCACAGGCGTGATTGTGTACTTTATGCTCTACCAATGGTTCCCGCACAGTTAGTTTTTGTGGAAGAGCGGCCCTTCAGGACCGCGTTAGCTCTGTGAAATTGGGAAGGGCACGGCTTCAGCCGTGCCGCAAAGGAACGCAACGACCTGGGCTTTAGCCCCTGAGGGCCGCTTGCGCGGGAGATCCTCATGCCCACACTGAAGCTAAAAATCGATGTCTCTGGAACCATCGGCGATGCCGCCTGGCGCCAGATCCGCCAGTTTGATCAGATCCAGAGCGCGGACTTCGGTCCCCAGTTCGGCAGTGGCGGACGTTGCAATCACCCGCCCGACGCTCCGCATGCCAAAGGTGAGTGGATCGGCGCTGAAATCCGCCTGCAGACGCCGCTTCTAGCGCAATACGCCATGTCCCACTACCTCGAGCAAGAACGCGTGCTCGACGCGGATGTAGAGTAGACGGGACCCCTCGGCCCGGCCAGAGAACTCCGGAACTATTCAAATTCCTTCCTCGTATTGTTAACCAAACAGCCTGCCAAACGTTCTAGGAGGTGAAGGCGGATGAATGCCCGGTTTATGAATCCGGACGCGCCCTAAAGGAGCTTCCCATGAACGAGGACATCGTAATCGCACCCATTATCTTCAGCTTTTTTGCCTGGCTGGCGTGGGTAGTGTTCAGTACCATCCGGCGGTTTAAGATTGCCAAACTGCAGGCCGAGGTGCAAACCAAATTGCTCGAAAAAGTCGGCTCGGGCCAGGACTTACTGGCTTATGCCCAAACCGATGCCGGGAGAAAGCTGCTCGAGTCGTTGCGCGTAGAAAGCGTCTCGCCGTATACCCGGATCATCGGAGCTATGCAAACCGCTATCGTCATGATCTCGCTGGGGGTGGCTCTGTTGCTTCTGCGTGGTCGAGTAGCGGGAACTGACGAGGGCTTTCTGGTGTTCGGCACCCTGATCACCATGCTCGGCGTGGGCTTTGGGCTGTCGTCTGCGGCTTCCTACTATCTTTCGAAATCCTTTGGCCTGCTCAACGGCAGCCGGGTGTGAGCGGTAAAGAACCGCCATGCCGGATGAACGTCAGACTCGCGCTATGAACATTGAACTCGCTGTGCTCGCACCGGAAGAAGTTGACGAGCGCTGTGCGCAAAGCGGGCTCAGGATGGATGAGTCTGCCTTCCGCGCATTCTACGCGCAGACCGCGCGACCGCTATTGGCGTATCTTGTGCGCGCGTGCGGAGAACGGGATCTGTCGGAGGAGCTGTGGCAAGAGGCGTACTGTCGCTTTCTGACCGCCCAGGCACCGGCAATGGACGACCGCCAGTCCAGGAGTTATCTGTTCCAGATCGCCACCAACCTCTTGCGCGACCGATGGCGCCGTCCGCGAGAAGCGGTGCTAGAGGCCGCGCCCGAGCCGGTAGCGCATGAGCCGCATCTCGATCTAAAGCTGGGCATGAGGCAGGGTTTTCAGCGCCTGAAGCCTCGGGAGCGCCAACTGTTGTGGCTGGCGTATGTAGAAGGATCCAATCACAAGGAGATCGCGGATTGTACCGGGCTGCGCACGGGCAGCATACGCTTGTTGCTGTTCCGGGCCCGGCGAAGGCTGGCGGAATTGATCGGCGTGAGTTCGCGCAAGAGTATCGGGAGATGCAAATGAGCCAACATTACTGCGAGCAAGAACAGACCGTGGTCACGGCATTGCACAGCGGCGCCTTGAATGCTGAGCTTCTGGCTCATGCTGGCAGCTGTCCGGTTTGCTCAGACGTTCTGCTGGTCACGCAGTTTCTACGGGAGGACGCCGCCCATCTGGAACACGAACTGCGCACCACGGATGCAACCGCAATCTGGGCAAAGGCCAAGGTGATGGCAAGGGAAAAGGCGTTGGCAAGAGCGGTTTTGCCGATCCGGATCGCTCGCACTTGCGCTTATGCGCTCGCCATTCTCGCGGCGCCGTGGATTGCTTTTGAGTTCTCGCTGCGCCCTCCATGGCTGCCAAACTTCGGGTTGAAGCATCTCTCGGCGATAGACGGAACCTGGCTCGCCGCCTTGACGGGAACTACTCTTGTCGGTATCACTGTAATGTTTATCTGCATCGCGCTGAGTTCGTGGTACATGCTGCGGGCGGAGTGAGCCCTGCGGGCACAGCATGCCGAGTCCGTCGCCTCTGCGGTCTCCTCCGTTGACGCTGCATTCTGTTATAGTTCCTTGGCGGGACATGTCTGTTCAATCCGAAAGCTCCGCTCCGAATCCCGATCCACAGCTGCACCCTAATGGCTCCGCCGTAGCGGGGTCCAAGCCCAAGCGCGGCATGTCGCGCACGCAGAAGATCCTCTTTTTCGCCACTGGCTGGCTGATCGTCCTCATGCCGTTCCTGTTCTGGTGGAATACGTGGTTTGGCCGTCACCTTTCCGACCAGCAGCTAACCGAGTATCTCCACGACGACAAGAAGCCGCGCCACATTCAGCACGCGCTGGTGCAGATGGGCGAGCGCATGTCGCACGCCGACGCTGCGGTAAGGCAATGGTATCCCGACCTGATACGACTGGCCGTCTATCCGGTAGAAGAAGTGCGTAACACGGACGCCTGGGTCATGGGTCAAGACACCTCGGGCGCGGGATTTCACGAGACGCTGCGGAAGATGCTTGCCGACTCTTCCCCCATGGCACGCGGTAACGCAGCGCTGTCACTGGTACGCTTCGGCGACGCGACCGGCCGTCCGCAGATTGTGGCGTTGCTGCAGTCAGCCGCGATCAATGCTCCCGTAAGTGGTCACGTCGTCGATGCGGACCGCCCTGGCACAGCCATCCATCAAGGCGGATTGCTTGCCAAGCTGGCGACTCCGGGCGCTTCAGCGCCGATCGAGATCCGCTCGCCAATTCCCGGACGGATCCGCTCGGTTTCGCAACCGGGCGCGAACGTCGCCGCAGGCGCAGAAATCGCGGTAGTCGATCCAGGCACGGAGCAAGTGTGGGAAGCTCTGCGGGCGCTCTATCTGGTCGGGCAGATGGATAATCTGGCCGCAATTCGTCCCTACGAACGAAATCTGCCCAACATTCCCGATCACGTGCGCCAGCAAGCGCTAGAGACGGAAAAAGCAATCCGAACCCGAGCAAGCATGAATTGATCGTATAGACGTAGCTTGCTACGTCTCGTGCCGACCCCGGAAATACGTTGCAGCAACGTCTCCACGGCTCGTTCCAGTACGAAAGCACTCATGGCGCAAAAACTGGGATCCGTCGCTCTGATTGTTCGCGATTACAACGAAGCCATCGCCTTCTTCACAAACAAGCTGGAATTTCAGTTAATCGAAGACACAGACCTCGGCAACGGCAAGCGCTGGGTGCGGGTGAGGCCGCCGGGATCAACCGGAACCGACTTGCTGCTCGCCCGCGCAGTGAACCCCGAGCAGGCCAGCCGCATCGGCAACCAGACCGGCGGCCGCGTCTTTCTGTTCCTGCACACCGACGACTTCTGGCGCGACTATCGTGAGATGACTGTCCGCAGCGTGAAATTCTGCCGCCCGCCGAGCGAAGAAGCCTATGGAACCGTCGCGGTCTTTGAGGATCTCTACGGCAATAAGTGGGATTTGCTGCAACTGAAAGCTGACAGCTGACAGCTGCTCTTCAGATCGCCATCGGCCCAACTTCTTTTTCCACTTCTGCCGTATCGACCATGACGATCGCGTCCCACGGACAGCCGTCGAGAAAGCAACCGTCGGGCCCCTTGCTCAGGCATTTCTTGCAGCCAATGCACAGGATGGGATCAATCTGAATGCGACCGAACGGCGGATTGTCCTCGTCGGGCACCCAGAACATGCAGTCCTCGACTGGGCAGTATTCGACGCAGGCGGGCGAGCCCGCGCATCCCGTGCAGCATTCGGTGATGACCGCCAATTCCTTCGGCTTCTTCTTCCGCGGGGTAGCGAGGCCTTTCGACTTCGGTTCAAACTTGAGCTCGTCGGGAACCATTCCAACGGCTTTGTTGGCGCCGGGTGCAGGAGGCATGAGCGAAATTATAACCTGAACGGCGACCCGTATGAACCTCCTTCGGCTACAGTATTAGGTTGCGATATTTTGGCCACACAAGACCCAAAATGACACTGTGAGCCCTGTATTGTCACAGTCAGCACGATCTCCACCGGGCTCATTCTGTTATAGTGAACCCCTGCAAAGGAGCACCGATATGGCTGGCAAGAGTCTGAACCGGGTTCAACTGATCGGAAATCTAGGGAAAGATCCCGAAGTCAAATACACACCACAGGGCACACCCGTGGCCAAGCTCACCATCGCCACCAACGAGCGCTTCAAAGACAAAGCAGGCGAGTGGCAAGACCGCACCGAGTGGCACAACGTCGTGCTCTGGCAGCGCTTGGCCGAGATTGCCGGCGAATATCTGAAAAAGGGCGGCAAGGTCTACATCGAGGGACGCCTGCAAACCCGCTCCTGGGACGATAAGACATCAGGGCAGAAGAAGTATATGACCGAAGTTGTGGCCAGCGACCTGATTCTCTTGGGCGGACGCGGCGAGGGCGGTGGTGGCGATTTCGCTGGAAGTTCGCGCGGAGCATCTTCCTCTGCGAGCGGTGGCGGCAACAACTTCGACCAGCGAACGCCCGAGCCGGAACCAGCGGGCGCGGGGACTGGGCCGATCACGGACGAAGATATTCCGTTCTAAGCCGTTCAGTTCCAACGAATGTCCCACGAGCGCCGTTCTTGCGTCGTCTTGCGGACAACTTACGCCGAATCTGGAGGCGCCCGTCCCGACCTTTATCACTGCGAGTCCGAGTTGACGAGCTTTCGCTCGCCCCGTCTAGTCGCCATCTCCGGCATCAATCGTTACCAATTCCAGGCTCTGCAGGAGTGGGCTGGAATCCAAAACGAACTCTACATGCCCGCATCGCGGGCAAGACAGAATCGCATAGCGTGAGTTGCCGGGAACCGGGCTGGCACGCCACAGTTGATAGCGCTGCAGTTTCTGTTCGCAGCGCAGGCAGCAGACGGTTTTCTGATAGGGATCGGTGGAAACACTGCTAGCTAGATCGACGGCTGGTTTCATACTTCCTCTTTGCGAAACGGACCGCGAGGGAACGGTCCGAACTAGGCCGGGATCGGACTCGGCGAGTTCATAAGTTTAGCACGGAGGGTTGACGCCGGACGCACCACAGCCCGTAGTGCGACAAGGCTCGATTGAAACTTGCCCGACTAAGGTTTTACTGCTGCGGCAGTCTGAAGTTCAGCGTAATTCTTGTCTCCATCGGCACTGGCCGTCCGTTTGCCCGGCGCGGCTTGAAGCGCCATTGCATCACGGCATCGATGGAGGCTTGCGCTAGCTCCGGCGGTCCGCTGTTGATCTGAACGTCCTGAACCGCCCCATCCCCGCCAATGTGAACGTCCAGCACGATCGCGCCCTGGATTTGCTGCTGCCGGGCATCTTCTGGATACTCCGGCTCGACGCGATGCAGCAGACTGCCCTCAGCCATCGTGGGAGAGAGCTCAACTACCTTTTCCGGCTCTGCGGAAGAGGCGCGCGGCAATCCACTTCCTAGCGCCGGTGACGACGATTCAGCCGGATTCTGCTCAGTCTCGCCCTGTCCCGGCGGCATGCGAAATATTTCTTTGCCGTTCTCGAAGACTTGCAAGCTGCCCGGAGGAACAGCTCTCTCCTTGCCTTTAGCGGGAGCGGATGGTTGAGCAGCCGCCGTCCCCTCCTGCTTCCCGGCCGTGATCGCGTCCAGGGGTGGGCTGATTACAGTAGGTGCTGGGCTCACCGCAGATGGAGGCGCAACTGGATGCGGGCGCAACATCGTTTTGGGCGTCCCAAGATGTCGGCCTAGCAGCAGCGCAAGCATCACCGTACAAACGAGAACCGCCCCTCTCAGAGCCCAAGAAACGAAGTCGGTCCCGCGCTCGGGAGAATTCTCCGGAATCTCTGGAATGATTTCCTGGATTTCAGGAAGCAGCACAGGCTCGTTCTGCGGTGGCAGTGGGTGGGCCGCACATTCCAGGCTGCTCAATACACGAACCGCCAGCGCCTCTAAGGTGCGCTCATCCCGCTCTCCAAAAGCGTGCGGCAGGGAGGAAAACAATTCGAACAATCCCGCCACCTCATCCCCGCGGAGAAGGGGCATGACCATCACCGACCGTACCCCCAGCCGTTGCGAGGCCGCGGGGTCCACCCGCGCATCCGCCAAAACATCGTCACTGCGCTGGGTCCGGTGCGTTCGGATGCATTCCCCGGAAAGCCTCGAAGCGGAATCGAGCCGCGAACCCAACGCTGGCGACGTCGCACCGCTGCTGGCGCGACAAACCATCTCCCCGTCGCGCTCCAGGGCGATGGCTGCACCCGTGGCACCCGTAGTCAGGCAGGCCTGCTCCACCACTTCGTTGAGCACGATTTCCAATGCCAGATCGGTGGAAAGTTCCGGCGACAGACCAGTCCCGCTTTGCGCAAAGCGTGCCGCCAGCTGCGCCAAATCGGTCTCGAAACGGGCATCGTCGGGCTGGGCGCGCAGCACTCCAGTCGCGCTTAGAATAGGTTTCGACGGATCCGGTTCCGACGTCGAAGGTTGCAGCATAACCGATGATCAGTTGAAATGACAATCCCCGTCTGTAGCGGAGTTTCGCCCGAAAACAGCGGGTTGTCAATATGCACGTCGCCCTTTCGACCCTTCCCTGGGTCTTCCGAGGCGCTGGGTCGTGGGTCCGCTTTTGCCATAAATCCCGGCCAAACCCAGCATGGCCGATCTCAGACTACCGTCGCCGATCAGTCCACAGGCCCTAAGGACGCCGTCCCAAATCGGCAGAAAAAATGCAATAGAACCACAGTGATAGAGTCTTTTCTCTCCTCCTGATGTTAGGCTTGATGCTGTTAGAATCATTGCAATCTTAAGGCGACATGAATGATTTTTCCCAGGGTGTTTCCTGGATTCCCCCAAGCTTCTTAGCGGAAGCATCCCAAACGAAAGCTGTCTCAGGACATTCGATCACGGGAGTTTCACATGCGAATTGCGGTTGTCGGTTCGGGATACGTAGGGCTAGTGGCAGGCGCTTGTTTTGCCGACTTGGGTCACGACGTGATTCTGGTAGACAATGACCAACCCAAACTGGCGGCGCTCAGGAATGGCCAGGTCCCTATCCATGAGAAATTTCTGCCCGAGCTTCTGACCCGCCACCGCGGACAGCGTCTGACCTTTTTCGACGACCTGACGGAAGCGGTCCGCCTCAGTTCGGTAATCTTTGTGGCCGTCGGCACGCCTCCAACCGAGAGCGGTGAGGCCGATCTTTCCTATGTGGAATCTGTGGCCCGCGGAATCGCCGGCGGCATCAACGACTACAAGGTCGTCGTCGAGAAAAGCACCGTTCCCGTCTACACCAGCGAGTGGGTGCGCAAGATCATCCTGCGCAGCGGCACCGACCCGCAGTCGTTCGACGTTGCCTCTAATCCCGAGTTTTTGCGCGAAGGCACCGCGGTCACCGACTTCCTGTTTCCTGATCGCATCGTAATCGGTTGCGACAGCGATCCCTCGGCCGTCGTTTTGCGCGAAATCTACGCTCCTCTCACCAATGGCAGCTACTACGAGCGCAGCGACGCCATTCCCCAACCCGACCGGGCTTCGATTCCTCCTCCGATCATCGTGACCAGCACCAAGAGCGCCGAGTTGATCAAGCATGCCTCCAACGCTTTTCTTGCCATGAAGATTTCTTTCATCAATGCCGTGGCCTCGGTCTGCGAATCCGTCGGGGCCAATGTGAATCAGGTGGTCCACGGCGTCGGAACCGATACGCGGATTGGGCCTAGGTTCCTGAACCCAGGGATCGGCTACGGCGGATCCTGCTTTCCCAAGGATGTTATGGCATTCCGCGCCGTGGCGCGCGAGTCCGGCTACGATTTCCGCCTGCTCGATGAAGTGATGCGGATAAACGAAGACCAGCGCCAGCGCTTTCTGCGGAAAGTGCGCAGCGCCCTTTGGACGCTGCGCGGCAAGAACCTCGGCGTACTCGGCCTCGCCTTCAAGGGCGGTACTGACGATATCCGTGAATCGCCCGCCCTCTTTCTTGTACAGGCACTCCTGCAGGAAGGCAGTAAGATCACCGCCTACGATCCAGCAGCCATGGAGCGTGTCCAGGAAGTGATTCCTTCCGGGCTCGGCTTCGCCAACTCCGCCTATGAAGCGGCCCGTGGCGCCGATGCCTTGCTGATCCTCACGGAGTGGGAGGAATTCGCCAACCTCGATCTCAACCGCCTCCGCCAGGAACTGAAGTATCCCATCGTCATTGACGGACGCAATCTGTATGATCCCGAGATGATGGCCGCGGAAGGCTTCAGCTATTACAGCGTGGGACGCGCGCCCTCTTACCCCGATGGCGTTCCCGCTGCAGTCTTAAAGAACGGCAAGAAAGCATGAGTTCAAAACGCGCGGTAGTCACCGGCGGCGCCGGCTTTCTGGGATCCCATCTCTGCGATGCTCTGCTCGCAGAAAACTGGACCGTGGTTGTCGTCGACAACCTCCTCACCGGCCGCCGCGCCAACCTCGCGCACCTGAATCATGAGCCGCGCTTCGAGTTCGTCGAAAAAGACATCTGCGAACCGTTTGATGTGGGCAAAGTCGATTACGTCTTCCATTTTGCCAGCCCCGCCAGTCCGGTCGACTACACCCTTCATGGCATCCCTACCCTCAAGGTCGGTTCTCTCGGAACATTTCACGCCCTCGACGTCGCCCACAAATATGGCGCCAAGTATCTTGTTTCGTCCACCTCCGAATGCTACGGCGATCCGCTCGAGCATCCGCAGAAGGAAACCTACTGGGGCAACGTCAATTCCATCGGCCCCCGTTCCGTGTACGACGAGGCCAAGCGCTTCACCGAGTCCGTGACCATGGCCTACCACCGTTATCACAAGGTCGACACGCGCATCGTGCGCATCTTTAACACCTACGGTCCGCGCATGCAACTCAACGACGGACGGGTCGTTCCCAATTTCATGAAGCAGGCCTTGCGCGGCGAATCCCTCGCCGTCTACGGCGACGGCCGCCAGACTCGCAGCTTCTGTTACGTCAGCGACGAAATCGACGGCTTCATGCGTCTTTCGAAGTCCGACGAACATCTGCCGGTGAATATCGGCAATCCGAACGAATTCACCATCCTCGAATGCGCGCAGATGGTCTTGAAAGTGACGGCATCGAAGAGCGAAATTCGCTACGAACCATTGCCGCAGGATGATCCGAAACAGCGCTGTCCCGACATCACCAAGGCCCGGCAGTTGCTGCAATGGGAGCCGAAGATCGATCTGGAAGCGGGCCTGCGCAAGTCGCTGAATTATTTCAAGACCGCTCTTGCCGAAGAAGCGGCCTCGAAGTAGCCGCTCGCAGCTTGCCGGAAAAATCACTGGGCCTCGCCTCAGCAACCGCTGCGAGGTTCACAACGGCTTCAGCCGCTGCTTATCGGGCACCGGCGTTTATCGTCCGGAATAGCCTCTCTTGCGCTACTGTTCAGGAGTATAGTTCAGGAAGGGGAGACTTATGCTCATCGGCTCTGCATGCTCCCCGAATGCGAGACTCTCCCATCCCACTTCTTTGACACGAGAGCCGTGATGTCCTGTGTAGGCGTCAATATCGGCGCACTGGCTGTAAAGGTGGTCCGAGCCGATGCCAAAAATGCCATAGTCATGGCCCATCAGGGACGCCCCTTGGAGATTCTCGAGGAGTTGCTCGCGATGCCGGAGTTCGCCGCCGCTGAATATTTCGGCGTATCCGGTCATCGAGGACAAATCTCTGAGTTCGCCGCCATCCAGCGTGCTCTGCGAGATGTAGGAGGCGAATTTGACGCCGTAGTTTCTTTGGGGCGGTGAATCTTTTCTGGTTTACATGCTCGCGGACGGAAGGATCACCAATGTTTTGTCGCACAATAAATGTGCAGCGGGCAGCGGCGAGTTCTTCGTACAACTGCTCGGCAGGATGGGACTCGACATGGACGAGGCGATCCGGCTCTCGTTCACCGGGAAGGTTGTGCCACTAGCTTCGCGCTGCTCGGTGCACTGCAAGTCCGATGTTACCCACAAGCTCAACCGCCATGAGGCTACTCCTGCAGACATCCTGCACACGCTCCTCGACAGCATGGCAAATAAGGTCGTCGCGCTTCTCGAGAAAGGCCACCTCTCGCTACAGCGCGTGTTGCTAATCGGCGGCGTAACCCGCAACGCCGCACTGCTGGAAGCGCTGCGCGGTAAGCTTGCCGGCACTGAGTTGGTCGTTCTGCCAGAAAGTCCTTGGTTCGAGGCGTGGGGCACGGCTTTGCTCACTCGCGATCGGCCGCTGCACAAATCGCCCCAGCTTTCCCATCCCCCGGTCTTCGAGAAACTCCCGCCACTTCATCGTTACAAAGACCGAGTGCAGGTGCTTGCCGCCCCGTCCTGGCAGGCGCCCCCTGACGGTCCGCTGGTCTTGGGAGTAGACGCGGGATCGACGACCACAAAGACGGTCCTGCTCGATCCTGCGACACGCGCTATTGTGGCCTCGCATTGGCGTGGCGATCCTGTGGCCGCGGTCCGCGAGTGCCTAAACGCGCTCATCCGCCAAGTGGGCAATCGCCCGGTGGACCTCGTGGGCGCGACGGGATCAGCCCGAGAACTGGTCGGCGCTTGCCTGGGCACCGAGCACGTGTACAACGAGATTTCGGCCCATGCCGCTGGCGCGACACATTTTGCCCCTGACGTAGACACGATTTTTGAGATCGGCGGTCAGGACGCCAAGTACATCTACCTACGAAACGGCGTACCGATCGACTATGCGATGAACAACGCCTGCTCGGCGGGCACAGGTTCTTTTCTGGAGGAGAGCGCCCACGGTGATCTCGGGATCAGTGTGTCGGAGATTGCCGAAATCGCATTGGCTGCTTCGTCGCCCGTGAAATTCAAGACCACTTGCACGGCCTTCATCAATTCCGACATACGCATCGCTCAACAGCAGGGCCAGGGGCACAACAACATTCTTGCGGGGCTGGTATACGCAATCGCTGAAAACTACCTCACGAAAGTCAAAGGGCAACGTCCGATCGGCAAGAAGGTACTCCTGCAAGGAGGAGTGGCTCTGAACCGGGCGGTCGGATACGCGTTCGCCCATAGTGTCGGACGCCCAATCGTGATCCCACCTAACCCGGAGTTACTCGGAGCTCTTGGGGTAGGCTTGCTCGCCCTCGAGCGGTCAAGCGGCCTGGAGGATACCGATCTTCAGATTCTCGCGGCAGCGGACATGAAACTCGTGAGTCGATTCACCTGTCGGGCGTGCAAGCTGTACTGCGACATTGACCGCTTCGAGGTGGACGGACGGCGGTTTCCATTCGGCGGCCGCTGCAGTCTGTTCGAAAACGTGTGGAAGAGAAAAGCCCGTATCGCGCCGGCGCCCGACCTGGTCGAACAACGAGCCGCGATACTCTATGGCGTTACCAAGCATGTCCATCCAGATCCGATGCAGGAGTCGAAGGAACCCGCTCGTTGGGGCATTGGGCCGGCGTACGAGACCGCGAAGTCGTTTCTTGAGGAATCCTTTGGCTACCCGTCTGCAAAGGCGCTGGTCCGCGAGACCCGCATCGGCATTCCTCTGGCGCTAACCACGCACTCACTATTTCCACTCTATTCGACTTTTTTCTCTGTTTTGGGAATGGAGGTCGTGTTGTCCGCCGTGGACCCGCGGGGCGATCTGAGGGCGCATTCTGGTTTCTGTTTGCCGGCACAGATCGCACATGGCGCAGTATTGGATATGGCACAGCGTGGCGTGCGCCTGGTTTTCTTGCCGAACGTGGTGCGCATGCCTCAGCACAACTCTTGCAAGGATTCCTACCTTTGCCCGATCACCCAAGCTGGCCCGTATTTCCTGGCCAAAGCATTTCCCGATACTCACTTTCTTTCGCCTGTGCTGGATTTCACCTGCGGATACACCGCGAGTACGGCCATGACAGAAATGGCAGTGCGCGAATTGGGAGTCTCCCGCGAATCGGCCGACGAAGCTTGGGCAGCGGCAGTACGAGACCAGACGGAAGCCGAGTGCGCTCTGATGGAGTTGGGCCGGAAGGCTCTCGCGCAGGCGTTGGCGGCTAATAAGCCGGCGATCTTATTGGCGGGCCACAGCTACAACGCCTACGCACCGGAAGCCTCACAATCGGTGGGCAAGAAACTTTCGAGCATGGGAGTGTCGGTGATTCCCGCGGATTGCCTTGTACCGGTCGGCGCCGGACCCACGGTTTGGCATTTCGCAAATCAGATCTTGAACGCGGTATCCCTCGCCAAGCAGCGCTCCAACCTTTTTCTTCTCAGCGTGAGCAACTTCAGTTGCACGATCGATGCATTCACCCATTCCATACTCGCGTCCGAGCTCGGATCCAAACCATATCTGATCCTCGAAATCGACGCCCACACCGCCGACGCTGGCGTGCAAACGCGCTTGGAAGCTTTTCTCGGAATCGTGCAAAACTACCACGCCGCGCAGACCAGCCTGGCCAAGTCTTTCACTCCTTGTCGGCTGGCCAAGGGCGGTAGCGTCATCCGTTCGAATGGCGAGCGAGTGCGGCTCACCGACCCGCGGGTAAAACTTTATTTTCTCAACTTCTCCCAATATCACGCGCAGTCAATGGCCATGGCCGCGGGCTGGCTGGGCTTGCATGCTGGCGAAGTGGTTCCCGTCGATCGGAGCCAACTCGACCTGGGGCTGCAGTCTACCTCCGGCCGGGAATGTCTTCCGCTGCCTCTGTGCATCGGACAACTTCTAAAAATCCATCAGAATCGTCAACCCGGCGAGATCGTAGGTTTCTACATGGTTCGCGGTGGCGCTCCGTGCGTCAGCGAATCCTACATGGGTTATTTCGAGCGATTCATCGTCGAGCATCAGTTGAGCGATGTGTTCATGCTCAGTCCTGATCGGGAAAACGACTATTTGGGATTCGACCCCGCCGTTCTGGTGAAGCATCTGTCGCCGGCAATTCTCATTGCCCGCGAGTCGTTGTAACCGGGGACTTCTTTACTCGCTTCAGCCCGTTCTTCATGGATGGCGTCTCTGACCTCTACGCATCACGGGGCATCATCCTCAAACCCGTGGATTTGACCGACCTCTTTTTCTATGTCGCCTATGATGGGATGAGGCAAACTGCAGACGACTGGGGCCTGAAGCCGGGAGGCCTCGCCCTAGCCAAGGCTTGCACCAGAGTGTTCGATCCCGACGGACAACAGTATTTGCAGCAATGGTGGACTTATCAGTCCGGACGCAAAACCGAAGAATATTATCGCGGCCTGTTCTCCAGGACCGGACTGCTCGTTTCCAGACCAAATGACCTTGCTGCCATGTTCGAAAAGAGCTCGGATCACGTTTCCCCTGAGATCTTTGGCGAAGTCACTCCCACGGTAGGCAAGGGCCTGGATGCGGAACACGAAGGCTACGACGGCATCATCCTGATCGGACCCTTCAACTGCCTTCCCTTTCGTATCTCAGAGGCGATCCTCAAGCCGCTCAGCCTGCAACAAGGCATGCCCCTGCTTACTTATGAAACCGACGGTTGCGCCGTAGCGCCTGCCGTGCTCAGACAGGTAGACGTGCACATTCAGCAGGTTCTGGAGCACTCCGCCAGAACTCGCGAGTCATCAACAGGAATCAATGGAGGGCTTCCGGGTCTGTTCCAGTCTGCACTGAATAGGTTCCACTAACCGCTGCTCGGAAATAAGGTCGTATGGAATCCAACCAACTAACGCGCCTTGAAGAGTCGCCGAGTGGCGTATATATTGCGACAACGAGCCATAAGAGAAAAAACGAGAGCCCCTGCATAATGAGCTACCAATGACTTACATGCAGGTTCAATAGCCTACGGGGAGGGGTCCGTCGTCGTCGCGACGAAGTCAGTCAACTTCTTCAGGTTGGCCTTTTCTTGCTGGTTGTCCAATTCAAACGCCACGCCCATGCCGTAGCCAGGATGAGAAGTCAGGACCGCTCCCCGCAGCCGCAATTTCATTTCGTAAGTTCGCACCACGATCTCGAGTGGCGACCCGGGCGGAAACGGCAGCGGAACTTCCAGGTAGCATCCCCCCGAACTCAGGTCAGTCAGGCAGCAACGATGCGGAACCGAAATTCCCTGGCGGTAGACCTCTGCACCCAAGCGGCAAGCGTAACGGGTCTGCGTGCGCCGGTTGTCGGGATCGACATGGCTTGCTTGAGCACTCTCGGGCGCCACCGTAACTTGCACCGTGTCATGCGTAGTCCGGCTTCCATGGGTCTGCTCGGCGACCGCTACAGCTCCCAGTTGTACGGACTCTTCCATCTCCACGGTTACATCGCGGAATGGTTCTCGGGAGGATTCCTTCGGCAGATTCTCGCGGAGAAAATCGGCCAGGAGCAGGCGCGAGGCCTTCGGCACGTCCACAAATCGCACTCCCGCGCGGCCCTTCCAGTCCTGCCACATTACCTGACCCGACAGCCGAATATTCGCCGCTTGACCCGGCAGCTTGAACTGAAAATATACTTTGCTGACGGGGGGGAGCTTTTTCCCGAACTGCACCGACATGCCGTCTTCCGCCAGATCAATCAGGGTTGCTCTTTCCTGCTCCACGTTCGCGTAATCGATCGTGGCGTGCGCATGCACGGTAGCGCGGGCCTTCTTGCGCTTTTCCTTGTGCATTACGGCGCGCGCCGCGCGCAGGCTGCTCAGCGCCTGATCGTAGGCCAACGGTTTGTAGAGAATAAAATTTGCGCCCAGCGAAAAGATCTCACGGATACTTTCCTGTCCCTCCAGGACCGCGATGGCGAGCGTCCCATCATTTTTCCGGGACAAACGCGTTTCCCGCAACAGGGAAATCACTTGCTGGCTGGACTTCCCGTCGAGAATCGCCGCGTCGAACCGCTCCTGCGCCAACCGTATCCCGGCGCGCACGAAGTCCGGGCAAGTCTCCCCCCGAATGCCGAGTTCCTTCAGAGCCCTTTGCAGCAATTGGCCCGATGCCTCGTCAACAGACACTAGTAAGGCGGATAGAGTCATACCTGGCCACATCCTAGGTTCTGCCCGTTCCGCTCACAAGTTACCAGGGTCATGCTCCCCGCGGCGCCCGCACGGCTTCCCTGCCCTTAACTGATGTGTTGTCAATCGGTGACATCAGTAACCCTTTCTCATCCAAAAGGCCGACGCCGCGATATTGGCCCTTCGTGCTTTGACGCCACTGCAACCCCTACCTACGATGATCAATGACGCGATGAAGGAACGCGAGTCCGTTCTGTTGTCCGCGATGGAAGCGCGAATCTCCACCGTGTTGACATGACGAACGGGGACGCCAGCGCCTTCAACAGGTTGCGACTCCCCCCTGAAAGAGACTATGAAGCCGAGTAGAAATCGCGGGTTCACACTGCTGGAAATGGTGATCGTAGTCGCCATCTCGCTGATCATGGCGGGCGTTGCATTCATAGCGATGATGCCTTCGAACAAAGACAACCATGTGCACACCGCCTATGACACTACGCTCTCGGTGATCCGCAACTATCGAAATCTGTCCATCACCCAGAGCATCCGCTACATCGTCTTTTTTACGCCTCCTGGAACCATCACCGTGCAGCAATGGCGGTTTGCCGTCCCGGTGTCGCCGGCTCCGGTCACGGTGGCCACCTACAATCTGCCGCCCGATATTCAGTTCGCGGTACAAGCGGGATTCCCTAACCCCGGGCCGGATAACTTCGGCACCGGAACCGCAGCGATCACTTTTAACGCATGCGGACTGGTTGGCCAGGATTGTCTGATTTTCTATCCGGACGGCTCCGCACAGGACGACTTGGGCAACTTCAATAACGGAGTCATCTACCTCAGCCGTCCGGGGGATCTTTACAGCTCGCGCGCCATCTCGGTGTTCGGCACCACGGGAAGAGTCCGGGGATGGCGGCTCATCAATAACCCTGGAAACACGTGGATACAACAATGACGCAACGCCCATCTCACACCTCTGGCCAGCGCGGCTTCACGTTGGTTGAAACGATGATTGCAGTCACGATCCTGACGGTCGGCATTGTCGGCCTGCTCGCCGTTTTTGGCACTGCGGTCGCAGTCACCAACAATGCTCAGGAGAACCTCATCGCACGCCAGAAGGCGCTGGAGGCGATGGAAAGCATCTACACCGCGCGCAATACCCAGCAAATCACATTTTCGGAAATCGGCAACATCGCCTCCGGCGGCATCTTCACCAACGGACCTGTCGCACTCTGGTCCGCCGGCCCTGACGGATTGGTGAACACCGCCGATGACATTCCTTTTCCTGCCTCCGGAGCCTGCCCTGCCGGACCGGAGTGCGTCACTCTTCCCGGCGCTGACGGCATCCTGGGAACGGCCGATGACCAGGCGTTCAGCCTCTCCAACTTCACCCGCACGATTGCGATCGGCACCGTACTCGAGTCCGACGGCGTCACCATCGATCCTAATCTTAAGCAGATTACTGTAACTGTCAGTTACTCCACTGGCGCATCCTCGGTGCCGCGCAGTTATACCGTGACCGCATTAATTTCGGCCTTCCGCTAAAGGCCAGGGACGAAAAATATGAAGATACCTACACAAAACTCAAAAGGCGGCTTCACCCTGATGGAGCTCATGGTTGCCATAGCACTGGGCTTGATTGTGATGACGGCTATGGCTGGCCTGTTTAAGACCGGGATGGACTCCACCATGGTCGTCATGCAACGCGCCGAAACTCAGCAGAACATGCGCGCTGCCATTGATCTCATGGTGAAGGACATCAGCATGGCAGGAGCCGGTCTGCCTTCCGGCGGAATCCAGTTGCCTCTCGGAGGATCGGGCGCGAGCAAGTTTGGTTGCGATCAGGCCGGCATTTGCCACGTGCCGACCCACACTTACCCCAACGGCAATTATATGTACGGCATTATCCCCGGCTTTAACAACGGCGTGGAGGCAAACGCAGTCATTCCGGCCGCGCCGGCCGCGATCAATGACAGCATCACCTCGATCTATTGCGACTATAACTTTCAATTGTTCGAGTACAACGTCGCCTTCACCGTTCCCGGCAATGGGGGCTCCATTACTCTGACCCCAAATCCGGTCTACGTCCCTCCGCCTCCGGCCATCAATGGAGCCGGTGGAATTCAGGTTGGGGACCTCATCTATCTCAGCAACGTTCTGGGCGCAGCCGTCGGCGAAGTCACCAACGTTTCCGCGACCGTCATCACTTTTGCCGATGCGGATCCTCTCAATATCAATCAGAGCGGCGCCACCTCCAACAACATCAAGGCCATTTCCACCGGACTGAGCACCGTCGCTTACCGCTTGTTCGCGGTGACTTACTACTTGACGGTTCCGGCCAACGGGCAGACTCCTCGCCTGATGCGCCAGGTCAATGGACTGAGCCCAACCGTGAGCCCCGTGCCGGTAGCCGATGACATCATCAACCTGCAATTCAGCTATGACATCTACAACTCGACGACTTCCGCGCTTGACGCGAACCAGCCCAACCCCCTCGGCGTGGGTGATTCTCCCAACCTGATGCAAAAGGTCAACATTCTGCTCATGGGGCAAAGCCTCGTCAATAACTTGAAAAAATCTCAGAACTTGTATCTGGCGACTTCCGTCAGCGCGCGCAATATGGCATTTCGCAATAGTTATCAGTAGCGTTTTCTTGGGGCAGGAGACAAATAACATGGGACTGGAAAAAAACAATTCGCAGGGTTTCACACTGATCGCGGCCCTTCTCATCCTGGTGCTGCTATCGGGCGTGGCCGCTGGCCTTCTGTTCACGGTCACCAGCGAATCCCGCATGGGCGGCAATGACCTGGAGGCCAATCTCGCCTACTACGGCGCCGAGTCCGGCATGGAGAAGCTGACGTCCGATCTCTCGGCCCTGTACACTCAGTACCAGAACCCCCTCAACCCCGCGATTCAGAATCTGAGAAACTTTCCCCCCACTGCGGCCATGGTGAGCGGGATGACCTACAATGAAACCATCACCGTTCCCTTGCAGCTAGACGGAGTCACTCCCAAGAGCAGCTATAACACCGTTAGCTCCGGTTCGAATCAGGGATTGTACGCAGAAATCATTCCCATGACATTGCAGGTGATCGGCACCCGGCCCTCCGGTGCCTCGGTCAACATCACCCGTCAGGTGGAAGTCGCGCTGATTCCGGTGTTTCAGTTTGGCGTGTTCTGCGGCTATGACTGCAGCTACTTCGCCGGCCCGAACTTTAGCTTTGGCGGCCGCGTTCACACCAACCAGAACCTTTTCCTCACCTCCGGCGACACCAAGGAGCTTGTATTCAACGACAAAATTTCAGCCTTTCAGCAGATCATTATGGATCAGCTGGAAAACGGCTGGCAGACCACAACGAACTACAACGGCACGGTATACGTTCCCATAGCCAGCGGGGGCTGCGTGCTCAACACGTTTCCTCCTCCCGGCCCCAACTGCAAGAACCTTCCCACCGCCGGAACGGTTCCTGGCGATGCTAGTTGGAGCGGCGGTTATCCCACTCTCACCGGCGCTAAGAACCCTAACTTCCCCAGCATTTCCTCGGGGACTCTGAATGGTTTCGTAGTCAACTCGCTGACCGGCGCCAAGAACATGCAGTTGCCTTTTGTGCAGAATAGCTGCACCAGCAACCCGCCGCCCTGCACCGATCCCATTTCGATTGTCCGCAAGCCGCAGGTCGGCGAGTCTAACACCAGCACGCTCGGTACTTCGCGGCTGTACAACAAGGCGCAAATCCGCATTCTGCTCGCCGATACTCAGGTGGACCTTCACCCCGAGCGCGGCGCGATCGCGGACGGACAGGACGTCCAGTTCCCCAACGCGATCGGTTGGAGCACTGCCCCGTTCACCAACGCCGCGGTGACTCTTACCGGCGGAGGCGCAACCGAGTCCGTTGGCTTCGCGACCGTAGGCACCAACGGCTGGCAGGCCCCCTACACCGACAGCGGGCATCAAACGGGTGGCGCCTGGACTGCGTTGAACGCGATTCCGCTGATTGGGGAACTTACAGTCCCTTACGGAGTCGGCCCGGCCAGCCCCGCAACCATGACCGGCCCCTGGATTCGCGTGGAGTGGTGCAGCGCACCGACAACCTGTACAGGCGTTACCAAAGAGTGGCTGAACCTCGGCTTCGGCCAGCCCTTCAACACTCCGCCCACCGCCCCGGCGACGAATGCCGTCAACTCCAACGCAATTTTGATCCTCCAGCAGCTCCAGCCTGGGGTCGCGGTATCAGCCGCCAACATTGCGGCACACAATAACTGGTATCCCATCAATTTCTATGATGCGCGCGAAGGCGAGATGCGCGACAACGCGGTGGCAAACGCCACGAGCGGCAACAATACTTATTCTTCCTGCTCGGTCAACGGTATCATGAACGCCGTTGAGCTCGACGTGGGCAACTTGACCCGGTGGCTGAACGGGACGATGGGGAATGGCACCACTGGCGCCGCCGTACCCTACACCAGCTATAACGGCTACGTTCTCTACTTCTCCGATCATCGCGGCATGCTGCCTTCCACCCATCCCTCCAACGGCGGACAGACTCCGGCAGGCGTGATCAACGGAGAATCAGGTATCGAGGATGTAGTGAACTCAACGCAGAACCTCACTTCCACCACGCCGGACGGAAATCTGGAACCCAAGACCTACTATAACTATTCGCCGGAAGATGTCGATCAGAACGGATTTCTCGACAACTGGGGCGAGAAAAATATCGGCTATGGATTCGGCGTCAACACCAATACCGCCCCCCTGAACCCTTACCTTCGCGTTCCAAACCCGGGTCCCGTCACCAGCACGAGCATAAACTGCGCCCAGTACCTCACCACAGTGACCCCCCTCACTGCGGCGGGCGCCTTAACCCTGAGCGCTACTAATCAGGTGGGCATGGCCAATCCTGTGAGCGGAGCCCGACACGTATTGAAGCTGGTCGATGGTGGCATGAACCCGGCGACAAAAGTAAGCTACCTGCCGGTCATGCCAACCGCGAGCGGATGCTCGCAGAGCGCCGCCAACCCCACAGGCTGCGGCGGGTTCACGGTCGCCTCCGAAAACCCCGTGTACGTCCAGGGCGACTACAATACCAGCTCGGTGGATCCGTTCTGGGGAACCGCGAATGCCACACCTCCCACTCAGACGCCCCACTCGGCCGCTGCCATCATCGCAGACTCGGTCACTCTTTTGTCCGATCAGTGGACCGATGCCGGCAGTCTGATCTACCCAACCACCCCCGGCAATCGCAAGCCCACTGTGGACGCGTATTACCGCGCCGCCATTTCTGCCGGCAAGAACATTCCCTTCCCGCAGCCGACTTGGGCCAACGCAGCGCAGGACCTCGGAACCGACGGAGGCATGCACAACTTCCTCCGCTATCTCGAGAACATAGGCAACATAACCCTGCATTACAACGGCTCGCTGGTCAGCATGTACTACGCGGAGTACAACACGGGCATTTATAAGGACGGCCCCGGCGGCGACGTGTACAGCCCGCCCACCCGTAACTACTTCTTTGACGTGCTGTTCCTGAACCCGGCCAACCTGCCCCCGGCCACGCCGGAGTTCCAGGACATTGACAGCCTTAGCTACCACCAGAACTTTACGCCGCAGTAAACGTTCGGAACTCGCTCCACTGCCCCGGCTTCGCCTCTGCGCAGCCGGGGCATTTTCTTTCCCCGCAATTCGTTACAATTGTGTCCTCTGGGGACTTCACGACATGCCATTATTCTCTTTCCGTGGCGCCTTTTTGTGGTTTCTCTTCGCCGCATCCGCCCTCGTGGGCATCGGATTTTTTTTCGTTCCAGCCTTCATCATCCGTCCGTTCCACCACCAGACTCCATCGTCGCTGGCTCTGGCCATGGCTCTCCGTCAACGCGCTCCCTGGGAAACTCTTGCCGCCGCTCTGCTCTGTCTCGTGTTCGCGCTCATCCTCTGGGACGCCGCCAATAAATCGCGCAAGATCGTTCTCGCCTCGGTGATGGTGTTGGTCGCGTTCTCCGCCGTCATGTCCCGCCTCAACTACTTCGAGTGGATCTTCCATCCCGTGGACACCCCGCAGTTCGAGTCTGCCTCCGCCAGCAAGCTCGACAAGGGAGAAATGATTCTTGCCATCCGCTACGGCTCCGAGGCTCGCGCCTATCCCATCCGTGAAATGGCCTACCACCATGTATTGAACGATGTCATCGCCGGCGTCCCGGTGGCCGTCACCTATTGAACGCTCTGTCACACCGGTCTGGTGTGGACGCGAACTGTAAACGGCCGAGTGTTGCACTTTTATCTCGCCGGCATCAACAACCAGAACTTCCTGATGCGCGATCGCGAAACCGGCACGTGGTGGCAACAGATCACCGGCAAAGCCATCTACGGTCCGTTGCAGGGCGCGACGCTCGAACTCGTCCTGAGTGACGAGTTGACCTTCGGCGAGTGGAAATCCGAACTGTCCGACGGCACGGTGCTGGCTCCCGTACCAAAATATCTGAAAAAGTACGACAGCAATTGGGAACCAGAAGTGGCCAAGCTTCCAGTTGTGATCAGCTTTCCCGGGACCGAACTCAAGTCTCGCGACGTGGTCGTAGGACTGGAACTCGACGGCGCCAGCCGCGCCTATCCCTGGGACACCCTCGTCAAACAATCGCCAGTCGTCGATCGCGTCCGCGGCACGCCACTGCTCGTAGCCGTCGGCCCCGATGGCAAATCCTTCCGCGTTTTTATCAGCCGCATCGACGGCAAAGACGCCGAGTTTTTCCTGAAAGGCGAGACCGAGGCAGACACGAAAAGCGCGACCTCGACCCCAGCTAATTCCGCCGTTCCCACTGAGACCAAAGCTGTGGTATTAGCCGCTCCGAAAGCAGACGGTTCATCCGCATCGAAAGCCGCACCCGCCGCCTGGACCTTGCTCGACACCGCGACCGCCAGTGAGTGGAATTTCCAGGGCTGCGCCATCTCCGGACCGTCCCAAGGCAAATGCCTCGATCGTGTCCCCGCCCTGAAAGATTACTGGTTCGACTGGCGTAACTATCATCCCGACACAACCATCTACAAACGCTGAATTCCCCTCTGCGTCTTTAGCGCTTCCTTCGCGACCTTCGCGGTTCAAGCTTTGTCGCGCGCGAACCGGATGTTTCGCCGTCGTCCCCGGACTTTGTCATTCCGACCGCCGGGAGGAGTCTGTTCTTGTCTGTCGCATCCCGCACGACATTTATGCAACCGTCCTCCGACTCCATGCATCTTGTAGCTTAGGGCTCTGGATATTCCTGTTTGCGAAATCGAGAATCGCACCGTTACGCTCCAACCAGCGACGGTGTCTCATTCCACTTGCTTTGAGTGGTGAGGCTGTATGGCAGGCATATTCTCCGTGCGTATCTTGACAATTCTTACCCCTCTTCCGCGCCAGCGCGTCGCCGACCGTTACGCGATCGCCATTGCGTCCGCTGTCCTCGCCATCGTGCTCCGCTGGATCCTCGACCCTGTACTCGGGCACGTCGCTTTCTACGTCACGTTGTACGTCACGGTGACATTTTGTGCGGTCGTTTGCGGCTTCGCGCCTGCGATCCTCAGCGGCCTTCTTGGTTTCCTGGGAATTTTTTATTGGTTTGTCGATCCCCGCCACTCGCTCTCGCTCATCCGCCAGCCCGAACTTCACGCCATTGTTGGTTGCTTCCTGGTGTGCGCCGTCCTGATCGCCCTCGGCGAGGCCAACCGGAGCAAGCAATTGCGACTGAACGAGACCATTGTTGCTCTTACCACCGAGGCTCGCGAGCGGAAACGCGCCGAAGACGAGTTGCGCCAGGCCCAAGACGAGTTGGAGCAGCATGTGGAAGAGCGTACCGCGGACCTTTCGCGAGCGCTGGCTCGATTGGAATCCGAAATCACAGTGCGCGAACAGAAGGAAGAGCAACTGCGCAATCTGTCCCTTCGCCTCATGACCCTGCAGGACGAAGAACGCCGCCGCATCGCTCGGGAATTGCACGACAGCGCCGGGCAGACCCTCGCCGCGATGAAGATGTCGATCGCATTAGTCCGGCAGATCGGCACAGCCCCGCCCGATCTGGTGCGCCTGGTGGACGATCTGAATGCGCTGACAGATGAAGCCCTGCAGGAAGTACGCACCACATCGTACCTCCTGCACCCTCCGCTGCTCGATGAAGCCGGCATCGCTTCTGCCGCACGTTGGTTTGTCGAGGGATTTGCGCGCCGCAGTGGAATTCAAGTCGATTGCGATATTCCGGAAAAAATGGAGCGGCCGCCCAGAGATTGTGAACTCGTCCTGTTCCGCGTTCTGCAGGAAAGCCTTACCAACGTTCATCGCCATTCCGGAGCCTCGGCCGCAAGCGTCCGGCTCAAGCGCGACACCGACCAACTCGAACTTGAAGTGGGCGACAACGGCAAAGGCATTCCCGAAGAGCGCCTGCGTCGATTCAACGCCTCTGTGGGCACTGCCGGGGTGGGAATTACCGGCATGCGGGAGCGTGTCCGCGAGCTAGGCGGTCGTCTCGAAATCCGTTCCATCAAAACCGGCACAACCATCAGCGTAGCTCTCCCCACATTGAAAACCCGGCCAAACCCGAACGCCGCCGCAGTATCCCTCTCTCATTAACCCAGTTCGAATCGACCCTGGGTGCCCCACTCTTGTGTCTGCGTTTCTTGCAGACACAGGGTGGGGCACCTTCACTTCACTTGCACGCAAATCAGGTGACTCAAAGTACAAACTGGATCACATTGACTACTGATTTGCCATTCCGACCAACGGGAGGAATCTGCTTTTCTCGATCACAAAACTTTGGGCCGCCCGAAGGCGGCCCGCATGTTTGAAGCTCGATGTTAGCAGCTCAATCCCCCGCCACCGGCTCGGCAATCTCCGGCTTCGATGCCCCGTTCGCGTCCTCTGCGGAGTGCCCGTTCCCATTCCCACTCGGCTTGGTCAGCGCTCCGAGCGGAATGAATCCGTTCTCCGCCACCACCGGCTTTTCCTTCAGCACGACTTCGCGATACAGAGACGCCATGCGAGCGTTGTAAGCCTCATCATTCTTCTCCGGCCCACGCGCCTTTCCATCGGCAGTTTGTTTCTGCTTCGCATCCCGCGCCCGCACCTTCTCTTCACGTGCGTTCTTGGCAATGCCCCGGCTGTCGAGATCGTGCTGCAGTTCAGTCGTGACCAGGTCATCCCGTAACAGCAGCGAGTGCGTCGCGTCTTCCATGTTCACTTTCTTGCCGCCCGCAAAAATCTCATGCCGCCCATGCTCCTCGTACCACTTCGTGAGCGTCGCCGTCATGTGCATCTTCTCGATGATGTTCCGCCATCCCACGCCCGTGTTGTAAGCGCAGAACGAAATCTCGCCTTCCTGCGTCGCGTACGGAATAATGCACTGCTCCGTCCGCCGGAAGTCGTAATTGAACAGATCCTGGAACCACATGCCCGCGATGAACAGGAAGTTCCAGCGGTCCTGCCGCCGCTTCATCACATCTTCCACCGTGCGGTCCGGTCCAACCTTCCCGTAATTCTTTCCCGTAGCATTAAAGTTCTTGTCGAACTTCTTCAGCAGGTCCATCAGCTTAAAGTGCGTCGGCGCCTGGAACGGATCGTAGTTCTTCATCAGACACAGCGCCATTCCAAACACGGTCAGGAACTTCCCCCGCGCCGCATCATTCACTTTCGCGATGTCCTTCGCGAGCTGATCCCCCTTCAAGAACGCCGTAACCGGCACGGCCTCCTTAGTTTCTTTATCAATCATCACCGCCATGCCAGTCCCACAGTTAGGGTGACAACCACATGACAGTTGGCCCCAATCGTTTTTGACGTCGTTGACGTGCATCAGGTCGGCCCAGTCGCTGAAGGTTCCCATGAAGCTGATCGGGAACCAGTCGCGGGAGGGTTCGCCGAGGCCGGTCTGATTTTTTACGTCGTGCGCCAGGTGCGAAAGAGTATAGCGTTGCGCGGCGCGGCGTTCGTCGGTCACGGCCTCGTCGCGTCCTGTAAACGAAACCGGCTGGAACGACAGGAAGCCGATCGTCTTGGGATTGTCGAGCGCGAACTTGACGATTCTTCCCACCTGCTCGTTATTAATTCCGTTGACGATCGTGATTACCGGAACGATTTCCACGCCCGCCTTGTGCAGGTTCTCGATCGCCTTCAGCTTCACGTCAAACAAGTTGCCGACCATGCGATGCGCATTCGCCGCGTTGCCGATGCCGTCAAACTGCAGATAGGCGTAGCGCATGCCAGCCTCAACCGCCTGCTGGCAAAATTCAAAGCTCTTGGCAAACTCAATGCCGTTGGTCGCAGCCTGCACCGAGTTGTATCCGACCTTGCGCGCGTAACGAACTGCATCGAGGAAGTACGGCGACAACGTGGGCTCGCCGCCCGAGAACTGCACACTCATCTGCCGCCGCGGCTTGATGGTGATGGCGTTGTCGAGCATCGTCTTGATTTCTTCCCAGGTCAACTCGTGAACGAACCCAACCTGGTTGGCGTCCATAAAGCACGGATCGCACATCATGTTGCAGCGGTTGGTCAGATCGATCGTCAGCACCGACCCGCGCCCGTATTTCACCGTCGACGATCCGTGATGATGCAGCTTCTCGTCGGCGTGCGCCAGGATGTCGCGGCCCGGGAACACGTCCTCCAAATGCTTCGAGAACTCGGTGTCGATCGACATCAAGTCTTCAAAGTGACCGTGTTTCGGGCAGTCCTTGACCATGAATATCTTGCCATCGCGCTCCACGATCTGCGCCTTGATCTCGCCGACCTTCTCATTCATCAGCACTTCATGCGGCAGATGCCCGTCGAGAATCTGCTGCCGGATTTCCGGCACACACTTCGGGCACAGCGAATCGGTCGTCCGCGGCCAGCCCAGCGGCGGCTTCGACTTTTCGTACGACTTGAGCAGCGGCTTTTCCGACCACTTCGGCGTGGGCGACGGATTCGGCTTGATGCGATTCAAGCGCTCGAATACCGCCCATGTCCCCTTGGCGGCAACGACGACTGCTTTCTCTACGTATTTGATCGGCTTGCGCATGATAGCTTTTAGCTCCTGGCTTCTGGCTTCTAGCTTTTAGCCGTTGGCTTTTGGCCTCTGGCTTTGTGTTTCATCGGGATGGGAACCAACCCTCAATTGGTTAGTGCTATCCCTTTGACTTGCGAATCTGCTTCGGTTTTTGGCCGCGCCTCGGACGAACCTGAGACATTACCCAAAACCTGTGGCTCTCCCGGGAAATTGCTCCCGGTCCTACCGACCGGGTTCCTACACTTTTCCCTGGGTATTGATCTGCACCTATCCTATTGCAGGCCTTAGGAATGGCGCATCCATATCCCAACGAACGGTGGAAATCTGGGGTTTAGCGGTGCTGTGGGGGATTATATGGGTCTAAACTGTTGAAAGCAAAGGGGACTGACCCCCGAAAAGCAGATTCCTCCTGTCTCGCCTTCGCTCGCGCGTCGGAATGACAAGAGTTTGTGTCGGAGATTTCTCCACAATTCTGTACCGTGGCAACTCGCTACGACTTGGCCCAGTCTTGCCAGACAAGCCCTTTCACTCGTGAAAACTCCGAGACGTTAGCCGTCACCAGTGTTAGTTGATGGCGCAGGGCCTGACTGGTAATTAGGACGTCATATGCTCCGATGGCTTTGCCGGCGGCTTCGAGGACTGCGCGCACTGAGCCTGCGACGCGGGCGTCGGCATCTTCGAATGGAAGCACGAGAATTGGCCCCGCCAGAAACGTCTCAAGCCGCTTGCGGTTGAATTCCTGCCGCGTGCTCTTGCCCACGCCATACCAGAGTTCGAACACTGCGATGGACGACACCAGAACGTGATCGCCCCCGGCGGTGGCCTTATGCAGCCGCGCCCGAACCGTCGCCGGCTGGCCGTTGATCAGGGCGATGCAGGCGTTCGTATCCAGCAGGTAGTCCACTAGAAAATCTTTCGCCTGGGTGTGACGGGCTGGCGGCGTCCGCGGGGCAGGAACGGCTCGGAGTTAAACCGGTCCAGTTCCTCAAACCAGCGGGCGGTGTCCGGGATGAGCGGCTCGAGCAGCACTCCTTGAGCCACGCGGCGGATGCGCACGCGGTCTCCCTCAAACCGAAACTCCTTCGGCAGCCGCACCGCCTGGCTGCGGCCGTTTTGGAAGAGCTTGGCGATATCGGTCTTAGGCATACAAACCTTTCCAAGCAGTATATATCATACGTATATATCATGCAGGTTATAAATATTCCCTCGACAGACTATTCCACATATGGAATACTACACTCATGGCGTGGGAGGTCGAATTCACCGACGAGTTCTATGAATGGTGGAACTCGCTGGATGAAGCGGAGCAGGAGGATGTTGCAGCCAGCGTGATGCTTCTGCGGGAGCGCGGCCCGACGTTGAACCGTCCGCACGTAGATCTGGTAACGACGTCGGCGTATCCGAATATGAAGGAACTCCGCACCCAACACAACGGGAGGCCGTATCGCACGCTATTTGCTTTCGATCCGCGGCGGATTGCGATCCTGCTGATCGGAGGCGACAAGACCGGAAATGATCGCTGGTATGAGGAGTTCGTCCCGCGTGCCGACAAGATTTATGCCGAACACCTGCGGCAGATTGAGAAAGAGACTCGGAAGAAACGGTAGGGCCAAAAGGGGGGAACAGGATGCCTAGGAATTTTCGTGAACTGGAAGCGAAGATGTCGCCGGCGGCGCGGGCGCGGGCTGAGGCCAAGGCAAAGAAGATGCTCGCCGAGATGCCGCTGGACGAGTTGCGCGAAGCGCGAGCCATGACCCAGGTACACTTGGCGAAGATCCTCGGAGTGAATCAGGCCGCCGTCTCGAAGCTGGAACGCCGCACGGATATGTACGTGAGCACGCTGCAGGATTTCGTGAAAGCCATGGGCGGAGAACTGAAAATCACCGCCCGCTTCCCCGAAGGCACCGTGGAGATCAACCAATTCGAAGCGGTCAAGAAAGGGGCCAGAGACGAGTGAAGTGCGGTTGCAGTGGCGCCGACCCTTCGAAAATCCGCGAGGGGCGGGGGCCGCCCCTCATGCCGACGAAATGGTGCCTTCGCCTGTGCCTGGCTGCGCCTTTTCCTTCCTCGCCTGCTCCGCCATCTGCTGGCTAGCTTTCTTCACAAAGTAGACATCGCAGTAAACCTTCATTTTGGCGACTTCATCGAGTGTGATCTTGGGATTCGCCGTCCGCTGATTTGCTAGTTCAGCACAGAGGCGCAGGGTTTCGCGTAGGTCGCCGCCTAGTTGGCTGTTCAGCAGCGAGCTTGCGATAAAGCTTTCTGCTGCCGCTTCGAACGTCGCGTTTTCACCGTCCCAGTCGCGATAGGCGGCCATGCCAGAGCGAAGGGCCTCGTAGAACCCTATAACAATGGTGTGTTCGAGCTGCCCAAAGATGTCGTTCTTCGCGAGCATGCCGAGCGCCTGGAAATATCTGGCGTATGCAGCCCACTTGTCCTGGTCAATGTGTATAAGGTGGGCAAGTACGAGAGAGATGGTCGAAAGCTGCGCCTCTTTCAATGCCTGATGCGGCCACGCTATTACCAGTTGGGGGCTTCGCTCGACGGTGACTCTAGCTTTGCTTTCCAGGTCCAGAATTTGTTCGTAGAACTTCGACACAAACGACGGCAGGTACCACCAGAAGAATCCAACGGTGCCGATGTTGAATGCAAGAACGATCATCGAGGACATCTGCATTCCAGATTGCCAAAGGAGCTGCACTGGGATTGTCTTGTGCAGCGTGAACTGGACGAGAATTTCGTTTTTATTGGCGGTGTTTGGAAAGAATTTGATCCAGGCAGATTTCTTATTCCATGCGGACAACGGTTTAGCCCTCATGGAATGAGCCCACGATTTGAGGCGGATGTTCACTTGCCATTTCGGAATCCGGGTTTCCTTCCCGGTGGGCTGCGCGCGATTCATCTCGCGCTCCATAATTTCGCGGCTCGCTAGTTCCATTGCGGCGACGGTTTCTCGCAGCCAAGTGACCCACTGTCTAGCATCCCCCTGGAGCTCCGTCAATTTTGAGAGGCTCCGTGGGCTGAACACGATGGACTGCATCTGAGGATTTTCGGTGGCTTGGAAGAGCCACTCGATTTCCTCCCGGCTCTTGTCGTCCAGTTCGCGAATCTCCTTAAGTCGGTCCATCTCTAACCTGGCTTCCGCTAGTTCTAAGAGGGCATCTAACGCCTCGTCCGTAGGCTCGGCGAGTCCGGGCGCACTGGGGTCTACGTAGAGGCTTTTGAGGCGAGTCTCATGTATCTTTCTGGCGACGTCTTGATGGCGTCGGAATTCGTCGACTGAGATTTTCTCGGTTGCGAAGGCTGGGGTCCATAATGCCCAGAACAGCTTTTTCTCGTGGTCTTCGATGGCATCAGCGGGCGATCGGTGATCTTCATCTGCAAGGCGCGACTCTGGCGTCAGGGACCCCATGATGATCATGGTAGCCTTCCCAATTTCCTCGAGTGCCAGGGCCGCCAAGTGATACGCGATATGGTTCCGTCCGGGCTTTCGAACATCTTTCGCCGAGTGAAGGAGTCCGTCGGCGTTCGCGATACACGCCTTGATAATCGCGTTGATAGCTTGTATGTCCTTTTCCTTCACAGGATGTCTCCATTGTCCATGCCGGTATCGCAGGGCCGTCGCTACTGGCCTGAACTCGTGATCCTTTTTGACCCTTATACTCCAACCAAGCCTGTTCTCGATGATGCATCCAGCCCGTCCAATCTGCCGTTCACGCGTGGACTGGGTTAACATCCCGTACGTACCTCAGTCCGTCGGGGGAGTCTGGGAGGATGTGTTTGCCTTTGCGGGTGGCGAGGATTCTTAGGGGCGGGATGGGCCAGGGGGCGGCGGTCTTGGGGAGGCGGACGGGTTTGCTCGTGGAAGGAAGAAGCAGGTTCCTCGACTTCGGGGATGATTCGCTTGGGCGAATCATCCCACTGCGCTCGGAATGACAATCGTCGGTTGGGCCGGAATGACAGTCGTTGATTGTGTCAAAATCGCAATCCTTCGTTTTCCCAGGCAGTTCGCGGGCGGGGGCGCCCGCGCCACTTCGACCTTGCCGAGCTTTGCTCGGCGGACAGCCGGGGGCGGCTGTCCCCACATGAGTCACATTTGCGTCGTCCACATATTCACGTTCGTCGATGCAGGCTTGAATTTCTATCTTCGTGTCGTCGTGGGATTGGAGGAGGTGCCAGGCTTCGCGGTAGGGTTCGAGGCGCATCTTTTTGGCTTTGCGGTGGGGATAGAAGCGGAGCATGGGGGCGGGAGTGCAGATTTCGACGGGGATGATGTACCAGATGTCCAGGGGGACGACGTGGGCGGCGATGAAGTCGATGTCCTGTTTGGTGTAGGCGGCGCGTCCCTTGCCGGTGGTGTAGGTGGCGCGGGTTTCGTAGGCGCGGGCGCGGATGGATTCGGTGCATTTGACTTGCACGCGATGGAGGCAGGCGCCGTTGTCGAGGATGAAGTCGTAACGGCGGCTGTCGCCCCAGGGCTTGGCGACGCCGAATCCGCGGTTGGCGGCTTGGTGAAGGAAGGCGGCTTCGGAGCGTTCTCCGGTGACCTTGGTATTTTTGCGGGGGGCGGGCTTGCGCGGTTTGCGGGGACGGCGGTTGGGGTCATCGGTGGACATCGAAACTCCTTCTAACGAGTGCTGCGAAATTTTGGTGAAACGAAAATGGCGGAGCCGGGGGGCTCCGCCATTATTTTGGAAACGGGGAATACTCAGAGTTAGTTTACGTGGGGGAGCGGGGAGTGCAACGGAAATATTTGGGTTTTGTGGGGAGGATTCCCGAAATGGGAATCGGGTGAAACAGAATGCCGGCGGCCCCAACGCAGAGCGCTATCCGGTTACGCGTCAGACGGGACACTCCGCTGTTATCTTCAAGCTGGCATCAAGGAAGGCGATCATCCTGCAAGATCTTAGGCGGCGTGCTCCGCTCAGACATCAGCCCAATGGAAACAGCCAGCTCCTGGACTCTTGCCAAATCGCTCTTTGGAGTGCTTTGCTGTCGCGCTTCGTCGTATCCCAGGATGGCGTAGTAGACCGCGCGATCGAAGAACTGGTTCAGCATCTGGTGTAACTCCAGCTCGCCGTGGAGCTCCACGATGTTGTCGGCAAAAGCCTCCCGCCGCAGGAAATGCCATAGATGGTCGCGCGTGAGCATCAGGGCCCACACAAGTTGATGCAGTCCGATTCCTTCCGACACGCGTCGCGCGGCGATGGCCCGGAAGCGGCTCGCGATATCGCCCTCCGTCTTTTGTAGGAGCCATTCTCCGAGGTTGCGATAAACCTCGGCCGCCGCCAGGCGCAAGTCCTTGGGAGGGATCCGGCGGAAGTCGGAGGTACGCTCCGACTTGCGAATCTTTTCGGTCAACCCGCGTGACAACGCTTCGGAGTGCGCTTCAATCAGGCGCACCAATTTCATCCCCAACATCTGCCGTTCTCCTTGACTACCTAATAGAAGAGATGCGCGCAACACCAGCGCGGATGCATCGCATGTATCGTACCACGATATACTTCAGAATACATATCGTAACACGATATACACCTTCTTCGACTCTCATCCCCGGCGGTGGCCGGAGAGCAATCCAGCCAGAAAGTCGCAGCTGTCCATGCCTCTCCCCATTCGAAAACCGCAAAGAGTAGGGCAACCTCCTCTTTTCCCTTTGAACCAATTGGGGCAACACCACGGGCAAAAGCGGCGGACAGGGTGTCCGCCCCACCTGACAACCGTTCAGACGGCTAGTTGCTCTGCGGGCTCTTGGCTTCGGCGGTGGGCGGGGTCACTGGGACGATCTCCTTGTTTCCCGCCGCTTTCTTCACGCGCTGCTCTTCGCGGTCCTTGCGTGCCCGCTCAGCCTCGGCGTCGGTGACATAGCGGAACTGTTGCACGCGGCCAGGATACATTTCCGAGGTGAATACGCGGTTGTTCTTGTCGGTGACGATGCCCACCAGTCCCTGAAACTGTCCGGGCAGCAGACCATGGCCGCCAAAGGTGATGAGCAACTGTGTCTCTTGGTTGAAGACCTGCACGCGATCCTGTTGGCCGTCCGCGACCCAGATGTGTCCATCGGAGTCAATCGCAACTCCCTTGGGGCGCGCGAAGTATCCCGGGCCATCGCCAGCTTTGCCGAAGGTGCTGACGAACTTGCCGTCGGCGTCGAAAATCTCGATGCGGTTGTTCATGGTATCGCAGACGTAGAGATTGCCATCTGCGTCGACCGTGACGCCTGTAGGTTTCGCAAAGTCACCCGGCGTGGTGAGTTCGTGGTTGTGTCCGGTGGTGCCGATCTTGCGCAGCAGTTTGAAGCTGTCGGCGTCGTAGACCAGTATCTGGTCCAGGGCCACGTCGGCTACATAGAGCAGGCGGTTTTCTCTGTCGATCGCCAGCGCGCCGGGCTCGACCATGCCTTCGGTAATAATTTCTTCGGCCTTGTGGTTCGCATCGAAGATCAGGATATGGTGCAGGCCGGGATCAGAGACGAACAGGCGGTCATTGTCGTCCATGGCCAAACCGATGATGCGCACGAAATGGGCGTGGACTTTATTCTTGATCAGCTCGACCTCGCGCGTTTCCGTGTTGAAAATGAAGATGGCGCCGACCTTTTGATCGGCCACGTAGAGATTATTTTTGGAATCCACCGCCAGGCCGTAAGGCTCGGCAAGCTGGAAAAGAACTTTTCCACTCTCGCTGGCCGCCTGCGTGCCGGCGAGACGATCCATCCACTTCTGCTTCTTGGTGTTGGGAGTCTCGACCTGCGAGAGCTTCTGCGCCGAATAAAACGCCTGGTAACGGATGCGGGCGATGGCCGGCGGATTCGGCCACACGATGTTGGAGTAATCGATCACCGGAATCTTCTTGGGAGCATCGTTCTTCTTCTTGCCGCCGAACGCCGCCAGCGGCGCGAGCAGGGTCAGTCCCAGAAGAACCGACAGTACGACCGGGCTCTTGGGATTGCGAATCCGGCTGGCTCTGGCTCGTGGCATCGACTTCGTTTTCCTCATGGCACTACCTCCGCGTCAGATCTTTGTGGCAGCTGGAACAAAACGCCAAATTGTTGACTTGATCCTTGATCAGCAGATCAGGCTGCGCTGACGAATGCGGCTGGTGGCACGACAGGCAGTTCATCTGCTTCCTGGTCTTGGTAATGTCCGTCGGATCGACGACATCGGAGACCGGGTGGCCCTCCACCGGATGCCCGCGCCCATATTTCAGCGGCAGCACCACGACTTTGTTCTTCACGAAATAGTCTTCGGGAAGCTTCACGCTCCCGTTGAAAATCGTGAGCACATGCTCGGATTCGAGCTTCTTTGGCTGAGAATCAGGCCCGTGACACTCCAGGCAGAGTCCATTCACGCTCGCGGCGCGCAGCAGATGATCGTTCTCGCCGCCGTGTGGTTCGTGGCAGGTCGCGCATCCCTGCTTGAACGCGGGTTGATGCAGAAAATGCTTTTTGGCTTGCTCGGCCTGATCGCTGTGGCAGGCCAGGCAGATGTCCACGGCGTTCGTCTTGGGCAGACCTGGCTGCCGACTGGCATGGGGATTGTGGCAATCGGTGCAGTCTCCGGCCGCTCCCGGATGCGGCACTTTGGCCTTGTCAATTCTTGCCGCCTGATCGCTGTGGCAGGTCACGCACAGCGACTTCACATCGCTTTGCGTGAGCACTACTTTACCATCTTTGGCTGGCGCGTGGCAGAGCTCGCAGGACTTGTCCGCGAAGGGCGGGTGCAGGAACTGCCGCATTAACTTCGGCGCAGCCGACTGGTGCGGATCGTGGCAACTGGTGCAGTCCGCCGTCGCAAAAGGCTGATCGTGATGGGCCTTCTGCAAGCTTGCGTCCTTAACGTCGTGGCAGTCGATGCAGAGTGCCGGAGCGGATTTGGTTAAGTGAAAGTCGAACTCAGCCTTGCCGACCTCGCCGACCTTGTGCGTGGTGTGGCAGGTGTCGCATCCCATGTCGAGCGCGGCGTGGCGGCTACCTTTTTCGGGGACGTTCAATCCTTGTTTGTGGCAATCGAGGCAGAGATTCTGGCCTTTGTCCCCCGACTCAGGTTTCAGCAACTGATTCTTGTTGTCGCTGGTGTGCGGGTCGTGACACTTGATGCAGTCGCGCACGGCCGGAGGATGCACCGTCCCTTTGAGAGTGGAGGCGTCTTTATCTGCGTGGCAACTCAGGCACAGTGCCTGGGGAGTCGAAGTAATCAGCTTGATGCGGGTCACGTCTTTACTGACCCGAACTTCGTGGCAGGTCAGGCAGCCGGTCGCGATCGCCGAATGGACTGCCTTACCCTTCGTCTTATCCTCATGGCATTCGAGGCACTTCGCCGAGTCGACATTCTTGTCGAGAGGAACCGGATGCTCTTTCGCCAGCGCCGGCATCACCTCGATCACAAGAAGAAATGCAAGCAATTGGAGGAGGCGAGGGAGGGCCTGACCGATGCTTGATTTTCGGCTGGGGAGAAGGCGACTTGGAGGCGCTGGGGCCATTACCAACCATTGTATGTGCACGATCCTCGCCTTTGTGATTGTGGAACAACTACCGGTCACGGATGGAACTGTAAATTATTGCAACAACTAACTTTCTACCTTACACCCTCGTTGGCTGGAATGAGGACGATTCGGGTTGGAGCTCCGAGGAATGGGCCTTCTCCCACACCCGCTCGGTGAAATCACGCATGCCTTTTTCGTCGGCCATACGGGGGCTCCGTAGGGGTAGATAGCAACCTATTTGTGATTGAAATCACAGACTTGCGGAGAACTGGGTGAATTCTCATCGGGACGCTGCAGAGATGAGTGTTATGCCTCACGCGGGCCACTGAAAGAGAGAGTGTACGCGACCTCAATCCATTGATTACACACGACTTGTTGGGAATTCCGAATGTTGGCGTGGAACGTGCATTGCAAGATGCGAGGAAGAGAAACGAATATGGCCCTGTCCCTTCGCTCTGCGTGGCGCAACCTCTGGCAGACGCTGAGTTCCATCAAGACCGGCGTCGTTCTAATTATTTTGGTGGTCATCTTCTCCGCGGCGGGCACGGTCATCTTGCAGCGCCCGATGACCGACCCAGACGACATGCAGCGCGCCTATTCCCCCGCCATGCTGCGCTTTCTCGATGTCACGGGTCTGACCGACGTTTTCCACACGCGCTGGTTCATCGCCATGATGATTCTGGTCAGCTTAAGCATCATCGCGGCGTCGGTGCAGCGCTTCCCCAACGCCTGGCGATACTTCGCGCGTCCTTACAAGAGTCCCGACGAAAGCTTCCGCAAGGTTCTCCCGACGCAGGCACAGATTCCGGTTGCCGACGAAGAGCAGGGACTGAGCGCCGCCGAACGCGCCCTCCGGCACATGGGACTGAAAGCTGAACGAATCGTCCGCACCGACAGCTTCTCGTTGTTCTCGGAGCGCAATCGTATTTCCGAGATGGGCGTGTACATCGTTCATGCCAGCCTGCTGCTGATTTTCCTGGGCTTCATCGTGGATTCACTCTACGGCTGGCGCGGATTCCTGACGCTGAGTCCTGGGACGGCGAGCAACCAGATCGAAATGAAAGACGGCTCTCTGCGGACCATTCCGTTCTCGATCCGCTGCGACGGCACGGGCGAAGAGACTTACGCCGACGGCAGCCCGAAGCGCTGGTGGTCGAAGCTTGCGGTTGTTGATGCCGGACGGGAAATGTCGCGCAAAGAAATCGTGGTCAACGATCCGCTGGTCTATCAGGGACTGCGCTTTTACCAGGCCAGCTACGGCCGCACCGGGAAGCTCGATCAACTTATTCTGAATGCGACTCCGGCAACTGGCGCGACCCGCACGCCGCAGGAAATTTCCCTCACAATGAACCAAACTGTCGCTCTCGATGCCGACACCAGCGTGCAACTAGTGGAGTTCATTCCTGATTTCGTGGTGCAGGATGGGCGGGTCTACGCCCGCAGTAAGGACGTAGCGAACCCTGCAGTGCACATGATCGTGACTTCGAAGAAGGCCAACACCAGCGTCAACGTGTGGCTGCCGGAAATTCCCGGCGTCGACGAAAACGCGTCCTCCCCCTACATTTTCGATCCGAAAGATCTGAAGACCGGGCTCTACACCGGACTGCAAGTCTCGCACGAACCCGGCCAGTTTGCGGTATGGGCAGGAGTCGTGCTGATGGCCCTCGGCCTGACCTTTGTGTTCTACGTGGTTCACATGCGCTTCTGGGTCGTTCCCGTGGTCGATGCCCGAGGCCGCACCGCGCTGTGGGTCGGGGGCACCGCGAATCGCAATCGCGATGCTTTCGAACACAAGTTCAAGAAGGTGGTGGAAGAGATTCAGAAGCAATTGAAACCGCAAGTCGCGGCCTCTGCCCAGGCACAGGCCACATCGATCGCCGGCAGATGAGTCCGGCAACGGAGGAAGTGTATGGCACGCGCAAAAGTTGAACAGCATCCCGCGACCGGCACAACGCTGGTCGTGATGGTGGGGTTAGGAATGGCGTTCCTGCTGTTCATGGCTTTTCTGAATGTGGTCAGGAGTGGAAGCATTCTCAGTGAAGCCAACCTGCTGTATGCCGCTCTGGTTTTCTACGCCGGTGCGGGCGCGTTGTATCTGGGCTTCGGCGTGACCGGAACCGACTCTTATATCAAGTTCGCTTCTCTGATGACATGGGCTGGACTCCTGGCCAACACCGGAGCCGTGGCCCATCGCTGGTATGAAGCGGGCCATCCGCCATTTGCCAGCATTTATGAAATGTTGCTGAGCTTCGTGTGGACGCTGGCCGCCCTCACCCTGATTGCGGAAAAACGTTACGGGGTGAAGGTCATCGGCACGGTGACCATGCCGGTCGCCATTGTCGGCGTTATCTTGATGCAGCTTTTGCCCAGCGAAGTCCGCCCGCTTGTTCCCGCATTGCAATCCACCTGGCTGCACGTCCACGTTACCCTCGCCATGCTGGCGTATGCGGCGTGCGCACTGAGCTTTGCGCTGGCCATGATGTTCCTGATCCAGGACAAAGTGAAAACGGAACTGTTCCTGGCGGCCACTAGCACGTTTACGGTCGGAATTTACGCCGCAGTCCTGACTCGCTTCGAAAAGTGGGGCGGGCTCAACGTGATTGCATGGGACGCCGACAATAAGGCGGAGGTGTTCGTCTCGCGCGGCGTGCGGCTATTCGTCACGATCCCCGATCTTGGCTGGCTGATGCTGCTGGTTTTCGCCGCCGTGCTTGCGCCTCTGGTGCTCTACATTGTGTCCCGGGTAAAAAAGAATGAAGGCCTGCTGGCGGTCGCCGATCGCGCGGTCTTCATCAGCATTCTGTTGCAGTCGCTAGCGCTGGTATTTTTTGTGACGCGAGTACGGGACGGAGTATATCCATCACTCGACGCTGACGGTCTCTATGCCACCAGCCTAGCGGCAAGCCCATTCATTCTCTCCGCCCTGGTCGGCGGAATCTTCGCCAACCTGCTGTATCTTTTGCTGCTGTGGCGGCGTGCGGATTTGGAGAGGTTGCTGCCCGATGCCGACGCGCTCGACCGAATCACTTACAAAACCATTTGCATTGCCTTCCCCCTGCTCACCCTGATGATCGCCGCCGGCGCCTACTGGGCCAACCGGGCCTGGGGTTCCTACTGGAACTGGGATCCCAAGGAGACGTGGGCGGCGATTACTTGGCTCGTGTATGCCGGCTATCTGCATATGCGCATCACTCGTGGCTGGCGGGGTCGGCGTGCTGCCTACTTCGCCATCCTGGGATTCGCGGTGGTGATGTTCACTTTCTTCGGCGTGACCTACTTGTTGCCAGGATTGCACGCGTATGCCTGAGACTATGATGGAACAACCAGATCTGAGCAACCCGGCTGAAGATGTGGCTGCCGCCGTTCCGCGTTCACGTGCGGGTTTTTACAGCACGGCGTATTCCGGCGCAACTTTGATGGAGGCTCCGATTTCAACCGGACCTCTGGCGGATGATTCGGCTCCGGCTGGAACAACCTCCGAGGACCCCGAACTCCCCTGGCTTCGTATCAATTGGGAGATCAAAGCGCTAGTCCCGATCGCCTGCGTTCTATTGGGCGGAATGCTGCTGTTCTTGCTGGCAACGCTTTCCTGGCGCGATCCCGAACGCCACATCGTCCTGTTGGTCGCGGGCGCAGGCGCCGTCGCCATCTGCGGCGCGCTCCTCGTCGTGCTCACCTACACCGTGCAGCGTCCCATGGTCGAACTGCAGCAGAAAATCGCGCAGCTCGGCGGCGGCGACCTCAGCGTGGCCGTAAGTTTCGCCCGGCGCAATGACGAGATTGGCGACCTGGGCCGCAACTTCAATCAGATGGTTCAGCAGTTACGCGAAAGCCGGGTTGAGATCGAACGCCTCCACCGCACCCAAATGTCGCGCGCCGAACATCTTGCGACTCTGGGAGAGATGGCCACTGGCCTTGCCCACGAAATCCGCAATCCTCTGGCAGGGATTGCCGGCGTCATCGAAATTATTGGCCGCGACCTGCCGGCGACCAGTCCCGCGCGTTCTGTGGTCAAAGACGTTCGCCAAGAGATCGCCCGCATCAACCACATCGTCACCGATCTGCTGCAGACGGCGCGGCCGCACCCCCCAACCGTCCGCAAGAGCGACCTGAATACCACGGTCGAACATGCCGTGATGCTTGGCCGCCAGCAAGCGCTGGCGAAGTCCGTCGAGATCTCTCTCCAAAAAGATCCCTCTCTGGCTGAAGTGGAGCACGACAGCGATCAGATCCACCAAGTGCTGCTCAACCTACTGTTGAATGCTCTGCAGGCGATCGACGCGAACGGAAAAATCACGGTCACCGTGAAGCCCCTGGGAGCCACCGCGGTGGTCCAAGTAGCCGACAACGGCCGCGGCATTCAGCCCGATCAATTGCCTAACATCTTCCGCCCCTTCTACACCACCAAAGGGGACGGCACAGGCCTGGGATTGTCGTTAGCCCGCCGCATCGTCGAAGACCACCACGGGCGTATCGATGTCACCAGCGTGGTCGGCAAAGGTACGACGTTCGCGGTGATTCTTCCCCTGCGCCGCGCTGAGGCTCAAAGCACGGTTTCGTAGTTCGATGGACTGCAAGGTTCGTCTTATCGCGCTGCCCTCCATGCGTCCCAGCCATTCCCTGCCCTTCCGTAGTAAGCTAAAAGAGCATGCCTGCCGAGAAGATTCTCATCATCGACGACGAGCGCCTGGTGCGCTGGTCGCTGCGTCAGAAATGCGAGGAGTGGGGATACCAGGTCGTGGAAGCCGCGGCTGGCGATCCTGGTCTTCGCCTGGCGCAGCACGAATCGCCCGACCTGGTTCTGCTCGATGTACGCCTTCCGGATTTAAGCGGCATTCAAGTTCTCGAACAGCTCAAGAAGAACCCCGAGGCCCCGGCCGTCATCATGATTACGGCCGATCCGCAACTGGACGACGTAAAGAGCGCGTTGAAGCTGGGCGCCTACGACTTCATCGGCAAGCCTCTGGATTTCGAGGAATTACACGTCACCATCCAGAATGCGTTGGAGGCTTCCCGGCTGCGTACCGAGGTGCAGTCCCTGCGCGGCGAGGTGCGCCGGCACACCGGGTATCACGAAGTCGTCGCCGTGTCGCCGAAGACGATGGAGCTGATGAGCTTCGTCCAAAAAGTCGCTGCCAGCGAAGCCACCACGATTCTGATTCAGGGCGAGAGCGGCACGGGCAAAGACCTGATCGCCAAGACGATTCACTACGAGAGCACTCGCCAGAACGGTCCTTTCGTCGCCATTAACTGTTCCGCCATACCCGAGACTTTGATGGAAGCCGAACTCTTCGGCCACGAACGTGGCGCCTTCACCGACGCCAAGCAGATGAAGAAAGGTCTGTTCGAAACCGCCAACGGCGGCACTTTGTTTCTGGATGAAATCGGGGAACTCTCGCCCCTGCTCCAGGCCAAACTGCTGCGCGTGCTGGAGGATCAGGTGATTCGCCGCGTTGGCGGAGTGCGCGATATGCAGGTGGATGTGCGCGTCATCGCCGCCTCCAATCGCGACTTGGAAAAAGCCGTACGCGAAGGCCATTTCCGCCAGGATCTCTACTACCGGCTGGCGATTATCGCCATCTTCATTCCGCCACTGCGCGAGCGCACCGAGGACATTTTGCCGCTGGTCGACTTCTTCATTGACTGGTACAACCGCAAGTTCAAGAAGGCAATCCGCGGCATTAGCCCCGAGACGCGCCGCTTGCTGCTGGCGCACAACTGGCCGGGGAATGTGCGTGAGCTCAAGAATTCCATCGAGCGAGCGATGATCTTGGAAGACGAGTTTATTCTGCGGCCGGTCTACATGCCGTTTGCCGTAGGCGAAGCCGCTCGCAGCGGCTTGACCGCGTTCGAGCACAGCAGTACGCCTGCCGATGGTGCTGGCAAACAACTCGCCAACGGCCGCGTGCTTCCCCGACTCTACATTCCCGAGGAAGGCACGTCGCTGGAAGAGGTAGAGCGTGCCATGGTCGAGCTCGCAATGCGCCAGGCCAACGGCAATCAGACCCACGCCGCCCGCCTGCTGGACATCAGCCGCGACGCGCTACGCTATAAGTTGAAGAAATTCGAACTCGTCCCGGCGGGAGATGACGAACCCGCCGCAGACTCGATTCCCTCCGAAAACTCATCCGCTTAGCCGCTACGCCGTGTACAGGTCTGCAACTCTCATTTGAAGGCTTGGGCGGACGACGGATGCGTAGTGAGATCGCGTAACGGTTGTGATCATTTGTTGCAGCCCGCCGGGGGATGCGCGGCGGATGGTTTGTGCCTCTCCGACATTCAAATGACCGCTTGCATTCGACCCGGGTGATACAGCCACGCCGTCATTGACCTGTGCGCAGTCCATGCGCAGTGTACCGTTGTCATTGAAGACCAGCCCATAAAAGCGCAGCGTGCTGCCTGCGGCGAGCGACTGCGTATTGAGCAACTGGGTGCTGCTGTCGACGTAGACTTCGACCTGGCTGGGGTTGTTCTCAACTGTCGTTTGTTGGGGTTGTACGGCCAGCATTGGAAACAAATCGTAAGACGCAAGCGATACCGTATAGTCGGTAAAGTTGCCGCTCGGCGACGACGCCGTAACCGTGCCATTGATGGTTTGCGGCATCAGCGTCATCGTGGTGACGACCGGGTAGGGTCCGCCGTTTGGGAACGAGGCCGTGGAAACATACACCTCCTGGCCGGGGACCATGTTGGACCCATTGAAGCTGGGCACAAAGGGCAGGCTTCCCACGTTCGTAAGCTGACCGGAGATCTGAAAAGCTGCGCTGCCGTAGTTGAAGGACAGAGACTCGCCGCTGGGGAAGCCGGGCAGACCGGCGCCCTGCATCTCGCGAGCATGCATGAAAAGTGCCGATACCGAAGGGGTCACTTCCATCAGCGGACCACGGAACACGTCGACGGCAGACCTGTCTTCCACAGCAATCCGTGTCGCCAGCAGAGAGCCATCGGATTGAATCGCCCCATCCAGATCGACGAACGCCCCCACTGTCAGGGCGGAAAGGCCGCTGATCCCTTGATACATCGTATTGCCATCAGACCGAACAGCAATAGGCAGCGGTGCCGCCACCGGGACGTAGTCGGGTATCGACAACGTAAGACTGTTGCCGCTTGAGCGGATTGCTGTGATCTCTCCATCGACTCCCATCACTTTGCCGTTGGCGGAATTCGTGGGGGAAGATCCCAACGTAAGCGGTGTGAGACTGAACGTTGGCGTCATCGAGAAGCCAGAAAATCCGTCGACGTTCAAGCAATCACCAACTGTCGCTGACTGCGAAACCAGCAAGTCGAGCAAGAGATCCATACTTGTGCCGGTAATCGTGAGCGGCGTTGCTAAAGTTAGGGACACCGTATAGGGGAGCGTCCCGAGGTCGCTGTAGGTGGCTGTAGACAGGGATTCTTGGCCATCTACGGGACCGAGTGCGAGGCAAACAAAATCGCCCGCGCCAAGCGTCACGGTCGCGCCCGTGTAAACATCCTGGGGAAGGCTGGCGGTCACCAGCGGTTCAGCCGTGCCGTTGATATGCATGAATTCAGCGCCGACCGGGGGTCCTGACGTAGACGACGATAGCAGAGTAGCTGTCTTTCCCGACTGGCTAGTCAAAGTGATGCTCTGGAAACCGAGATCAAATTCAGACAGCTGATCATTCGCCGTGCTCGACAGCAGCACCGTCACGGATGTGTTCCCGGTCAGCTTCGGGCTTCCGCTGGATCCTCCGGAACCACAAGCCGTGGTTAGACCTACTGCCAACACAAGTCCGAAAGTTATAAGAACACTGGAAGAGCCCGGAACAGAAGGGCGAGTAGCAGAAGAGGCGAACTTCATGGATTCCTCCAGTAGCGGTTCCTGAGGGAAACGGCCAGATCAATGGGCGCGGCTCGCCTTAGTTCAGCTTATTTCGGGCGCCCGCCCGCGAATGTCGCTGACACACTCCAGTCATAATCGCACAAGCGATTAAAGGTATGCCAGATTCTGTCGAGTATTGTAAAGGGCGTACCCTGTTCCTAGTGCAAAACATGCGTGAAAAAAGGGCCTCCTTTTCGGAAGCCCTGTGGCGCTGTATGAATTGGATATGAAGGAGCGCCGATTTCTCGAATTGTCTAGCCGCGCGAAGCGTGCTCTTTCGCCTTGGCGATGTACTGCTCAACCTGTTGCCGCTGCGGATAGTCGGGATTCGCTTTAAGCAATTCCTGCCATGCCTCAATCGCGCCCTTGGGATCTTGCTTGCCCTGCCAGCGCACCCAGCCCAGGTTGAACAGGGTCTGTGGGTGTCCCGGCCTATATTTCAGTGAGGTTTCCATCGCGGCCAGAGCTTTTTCAGCATTTCCCGTGTACCAGTATGCCGTGCCCATGTCGGTGCGAACATCCGGATTATCGGGATGAATCACCAGAGCCCGCTCGTAGTATTGGATCGCGTTGGGAAACTGTTGTCCGTCGTAATACAGGTTGCCGAGTTTCACCCACGAATCGAAGTCGTTGGGGTCTTTGTTCACGGCTTCGAGCAACGGCGCGGCGGCCTGCGTCAAGGCGGCTTGGGCGTTGGGGTCGGGCTGCTGCTTTTGGACGCCACTTCCCTGCGGCGTAGTCGTCGAGGCTACGGCTTGCGGCGCGGCAGACGACGCCGACCCACGAAACAAATATCCCAGCGCCACGCCCAGCAGCAGGCAGAACGCCGCCATCAGATAGGCCTGCTTGCCCGTCCAGAGTTTCGTAGGGACGTTGCTGGCAACCTCTCCGACCGGCTTAGTAGTTAATTGCGATTGCACCTTTGCTTCGCTCATTTTCCCGTTTCTCCGAACTGGTGCCGGCAGGCGCCCGTTCCGGCGATTCCAGGTGAAACAGGCGGGTGACCGCAGCGGTCATCTGCTCCTGTTCCTTCTTCTCTGGAAGTTCCTTGAGTTCGCGAGCCAGGGAGCTGGCAATCTTCTGTATGACTTGCGCTGTAATTGCATGAAGCGACTGATCCTGCTCCCGGGTAAACGGCCCGCGCTCCTCGATGAAGGACTCCAGTTCCTGCCGGCAAATTTCGTCGAGGCGATGGCGCAGCGCCACAATCGTCGGCACCACACTCTCCGCCTGCAGCTTGCCGCGGAAAGCTTGCGCCTCCGCAGCTACAATTCTTTCCGCCTCTGCGGCCGCAGCCGTTCGTTCCGTCGCATTGTTCTTGACCGCGCGCTCCAGACCATCCAAGTCATAGAGCAGGATTCCGTCCACTCTGTGCACGTCCGGGTCAACATCCCGCGGCATGCCAATATCCATGATGACGAGCGCGACGCGGTTGCGCTCGATTGCAATTCTTTCTGCTTCCTCGCGAGTCAGAACCACATGCGGACATCCGGTCGCACTAATGACGATGTCAGCGCCCAGCATGCACTTCCAGCGGTCCGCCAGGGTCGCCGCCGTCCCTCCCAACTTTTCTGCCAATTCGCAGGCGCGCGTGGGCGATTGGTCGATCACGACCACGGAGCCCGCTCCGCTGTCGACCATGTAGCGGGCCGACAGTTCGCTCATCTTGCCCGTGCCTAGCAGCAATATTCTTCGGCCATTGAGAGATCCGAAAATATGCCGCGCCAAGTCGAGCGCCGCCATCGGAATTGTCACCGACAGCTTTTCGATCGCCGTACCTTCCCGCACTTGCTTGGAAACTCCCAGCGCCTTCTCCAGCACCGCATTCAAGAATGGTCCGGCTGCGCTCACGGTTCGGGCCTGCTCCCACGCCGCTTTCACCTGCGAAACAATCTGCGGCTCGCCCTAACACCAGGGAGTCGAGTCCACAGGTCACACGGAAAACGTGGGTCAGGGCGCATTCGTCCAGCAGGCGATAGAAGTGCTCCCACTCGCTCAGCTTCAGGCCGTGCTCAACACCCAGAAAGTGGAGGACCGAATTCGCTGCCATCGTGGGCTCGCTGGCCCAGACCAGGAATTCCGTGCGGCAGCAGGTCGAAAGAACCGCGACTTCTTCAATGCCTTCCGCACTCTTCAGTTGTCGCAGCACTTCGTAGCGCCGGTTCTCGCCGATCCAAAAACGCTCCCTCATGGCCAGCGGGGCGGTGCGGTGGTTCAGTCCGATCACCATGAGCGTAGGTTCCACGACGAACACCTCGGACGGAAGTTGCAACTATGGAAGCGCAAGCCGTTTGCCAAAGAACCCGTCCCAGCCGATTAGTGTCAATCACTGTGTTTTCACTAGGTTATGCGCCAGACCCCAGATCGGGGATGCTTCCCTACTCCGCCAGTGCGGCATATGACGCGGACTGCGAGTCTTTTGACGCGATGTTCATGGCCCACCCCGACTTAGAGCCGGATCACGATCACGACTCGGCGTGACTGCAATCACTGACCGACACCCCAGCTTCCATAGAAACTGCATGACGGTTAGCACATTCTTATCGAGTCTCGAAACTCGTCTGCGAGATTCTCCTGCTTCAGCGCGGACGAAGAGGCGAGACAACTAAGGTTCTGAAAGGAAAAGCAATCATGAAGATGTCGAAGCTCGTAATCCTGATCGGGATGATCGCCGTGGCGTTATTCCTGGTTTTGCCCAATCTGTCGTGGGCCGCCGATGACGGCGCAGCCATCTACAAGACAAAATGCGCTATGTGCCATGGTGCGGACCTCACAGGGAAACCAGCTGCCAAGATTCCCAGCCTGGTTTCCGACGATGCTAAGAAAGCCTCCGACGCCGATCTGACGGATATGATCGCCAACGGCGGCAAGGACAAGAAAGCTATGCACGCGTTCGCCAACAAGGGCGTGACCGCCGGACCAGGTCAAAGCGGTCGTGTCCTACATACGCGAAGCGCAGAAAAAGTAGTCGGGGGCCCGAGTGGTTGGGATCGCTGTTCCGAACGGCGAATCCGCGCTGCCCAACCGGGCAGCCGCGACACAATGCGAGGGTGAGTGATCCGCTCACCGGCACTCTCTGGCCTCTAGCCGGAGAGCCGGGGTCTCCCCTCTACGGTTCGCCATTAGACCGGAACAGCCGCCCGGGTCTATGTGCTCACCCGTAGACCCGGGCATTTGTTTGCTTGGCCCACAGTAGTACCCACTCATGCTCTTAGCCGCGAAAGAATGCAGCCCACGGCGTAAGCCGTGGGTGGGCCAATGGAAGGACGGGCAAGCCCCAGCGGGGCGAAAAAAAAATTCGCGCGCACAGGCTGAAGGCTCCTAAAGCGCTTGAATCTGCTGTTCTCCGTACTGAAACCTTAAAACACGGCGCTTCTTGCGAAATTGGTCACGATCGGGTGTGATTGTAATCACAGCCTTTTACTCTACCGGAAATTACTCTGAACTTGCTTGTGGGCTTCGCCGAAGGGGGGCAACACCATGGTCGTCGCCGGCACTACTCCAAACATGGGCCGCATGGCTCATGACTTTTCCAGAAATCCCATGCTGGTTTACTGGGAGATGACTCAGGCCTGCGGTCTGGCCTGCAAACATTGCCGCGCCGAAGCGATGCCCACCGCTCATCCTCTCGAACTCACCACCGAAGAAAGCCGGCGATTCCTGGGCCAGCTCGTTGGCTTTGGCGATCCCCTGCCACACCTGATTCTGACCGGAGGCGATCCGCTCAGCCGCAAAGACATCTACCCGCTGATCGACTATGCCAACGGGCTGGGCCTGGAAGTTTCCATTACTCCGAGCGCCACTCCCGAGTTGACCAACGACGCCATCACCAAGCTCAAGGCGCACGGAATTCAAAGCCTTGGCCTCAGCCTCGACGGCTCCTGTGTCGAGAAGCACGACAACATTCGCGCCGTCGCGGGAACGTTTGAGCGCACCATGGAAGCGGCGCGCCATTGCGGACGGCTCGGCCTTCCCATCCAAGTCAACACTCTGGTCGCGGAAGAAACCGCCGACGATCTGCCCGCCATCTACGAATTATTGCGCACCAGTTTTCCGGTCATGCGCTGGAGCCTGTTTTTCCTGATTTCGGTGGGACGCGGCAAGGCCTTGAACGAAGTCCCGCCTGCGCAGGGCGAATCCATTATGCGCTGGGTATTCGATCTCTCGCGCAAGTCGCCGTTCGCCATCAAAACTACCGAGGCCCCATCCTATCGCCGCATCGCGATCGACATGATGCGCTCGTCCCGCATGGCCACGCCTGATATGAAGGCCACTTCGGTCTATAAGGGCTTCCAGATTCGCGACGGCCATGGCATCGTCTTCGTCTCGAACCTTGGAGATGTTTATCCCTCCGGATTCCTGCCGCTCCGTTGCGGCAATGTCCGCACCGGTTCGTTGGTCGACGTCTACCGCAACTCTGACGTCTTTCGCGCCCTGCATTCCCCCGACCAGTTCCACGGAAAATGCGGCGCATGCGAATACAGTCACATCTGCGGAGGATCGCGCGCCCGGGCTTTTGCCTATACCGGCGATGCATTGGGCACCGACCCGTTCTGTCCGTATGAGCCGGGAACCGCAGATACTGGGGCGGCCTAGCGCGAAGGAACTTCAGGAATATAACTTGATGGGCGCAACCACACGCGTGATCGTTCCGCTGGGACTCGGCTGATCCGGCTTCAGCCCGCATCGCATCGACGCGAACAGACCGATCAACTGACTTAGCATCACATCCAGCACCGGCCGATAGTAATCGGGAAACATGGCGCCGCAATCCAGAGACAAACAATAATCCGCCAACGACAACACGTCCTCGCCCCCGCCCGCTGTAACCACCGCCCGCACCCGCCCCAGGCGCTTGCGATCAATCTCCCGCAGCAGATCAAGTTCGTAGCCACGCCGCCGCGCCTCGCTCGACAGGAAGGCCACAAACAGCGTTTGCCCATCGACGCTTGACAGTGGCCCGTGACGCAGCCCCAGCGGCGTTTCCGCCAAAGTGGTAACTTTGCCGCCGCTGAGTTCCACAACTTTCAGCGCGGATTCATCAGCCACCGCCCGCAGCACTCCCGCGCCTACAAAACAGGTCCGCGTACAACCCAGCAACGTAATCGCGGCCACGGCTTCGGCCGCAACCGGAAGAAACCGCCGCCCGGTCTCACACAGTTGCGCGACCACCTCGCCGAACTGGGCATGATCTTCCAGATGCCCCACGCACTGCCCGGCAAGAACCATGTTCGTGAACGAACTGGTCATGGCCACGCCGCGGTCGTTCACCGCATCGTCCAAAACCAGAGCGAAAGCGCGGTCCGCATGTCGCGTGCAGAGTCGTGCCATGGGGCCATCCTGATTGCAGGTGATCACCAGATGCCGGATCTCTCGATGCCGGTCGAGCGCCTGCTCCAACAGCGCCACACCCTCCGGACTTTCCCCCGAGCGGGAAAACGAAATCCAGAGATATTCTTTTCCGGGACGGTGAAAGTCTTCGAATTCGGTCAGCAGCGTGGTGCTGGGGATGGCCCAAACTTCACAACTCCATCGCCAGCGCAGCAACGGAGCCAGCGCCCTGCCCGTGTAATCCGACGTGCCCGCCCCGACCAGATATACGGTGGGCGAGGAAGTGTTGCCGCGGCCGATTCCGGCACGCCGCAAAACATCATTCAACTCGGCGCGCTGGTTCTGGCAGCGCTCGTATGTTTTCCTCCAGGTAATGGGCTGCTGCCAGATTTCGCGAGGCGTGTGTTGCAGCCCGCGTTCAGCTTTTTCCTGCTCCGGCAAATCCAGCAGCGTGTGCAACGGGTCGGCCAATGTTGTTTTTCCTCTACTCGAAGATACTGTAGTCTATTACAGTCCGCTCCCTAGGAAAATCATTCGGAAGAAAGGAGATAGGATTCGACAGTCAACGTTCCGCACACTTTTCTGAAATCAGGGACGACTTTTTCAGCAACTAATTAGGCTGAACAGTGTTTGTTTTACCGAGGAGATAAACATGAGCCTTCGTTCGCATCCCTTGAGTTCACTGCTGCTAGCAGCCGCGCTGACTTCGTCGTTGGCAGGAATCGCCTGCGAACATCACTACTATCGCGTGTACGATCCCTATTACACCGACTATCACGTGTGGAACCAGGACGAAGTGGTCTACTACAATCGCTGGGCGCACGAGACCCATCGCGACCCGCACCGCGATTTCCGCAGACTTCCTCCCGAAGAACAAAAGCAATACTGGACCTGGCGTCACAACCACGGCGACCGGCACTAGCAGCTCGGTCAGGCTCTCAGCGGCCCAGCGCTCTGAGAGCCTGGTCCGTAGTCGTCAGTCTGGCTCCCAATCGCTCTAACTCTGCCATCGTCTTTTTTCCGTCTTCTTGCTTCAGGGTTTCGATCGCATCTTGCACCACGGCCACGCGCCGGCCCCGTTCGAGCAGACCCTTCGCGGCAAAGCTCACGCAATATTCCGTCACCACTCCAAACAGCACAAACTCAGCGTGACTTCCGAGACGCTGAACGAGAGCGTCCGCGTGCCGGCTGTCAAAAATATTCAGCGTCTGCTTCTCTAGAAGGATTTGCTGGTACTGCGACAAATCTTCGGGCAGTTTCGCCTCCACGTCATTCGGCACCCGCACAACTTTTTTAGTCAGGGCTTCGGGAACAAGTTCCGCCCCCGCCGTCCCCTTCACGCAATGCGGCGGGAACATCTTGAACTCCGGATCGTCCGGCGTATGAAAATCTCCATGCGACACCAGGAATACCCGCCCCTGTCGCGCCGCGTCGGTCAGCCGCCGGATATTCGGCAGCAACTTCTCCGCCCCCGGCACATACAGTTTCCCTTCTGGTAACAAAAAGTCGACCTGCGCATCCACTTCCCAAAATATAAAATCGCGTGAAACCATGGTGCTCCTTGCCAGCGAAGGCCATCCCTTTATAATTTACGATTCCGCACATTCAGGCGGGCAATCCAACATCAGCCACGAGGCGCGACGCATGTACTGGAGATTTTCCAAGCTGAAATGCATTCCCATCCTAGCAATCGGCTACACCATCCTAGCGCCTTTGGTCGCTCAGAACACCACCCCGGAGTGGTGCCGCCCGCTACCGCGCTCCGAGTACAAAAGTCTCGAGCGCATTCCCGTCAGCGATGCGTGGTTCGAAGTCTATAAGCCGGCACGCGACGTATTCGCCATCTACGAGCCGCATCAGGCCGAAGAAGTCATCAGCTATCTGATCGTTGGCGAACAGCGAGCTCTGCTCTTCGATACTGGCATGGGCATAAGCGACATTAAGAAAGTGACGGCCGAACTCACGAAGTTGCCGATCATCGTGGCGAACTCCCACACTCACAACGATCACGTGGGCGGCAACTGGCAATTCCAAACCATTTATGGCATCGACTCTGACTTCACGCGGCAGAACGCGCGCGGCTCGCGCGAAGACGCACAAGCGGAAATTACGCCTGGCCAAATTTGTGGCATTTTGCCCGAGGGATTCAACGCGAAGGCGTATGCCACCCGGCCATGGAAGATCACAGCCTACACGCACGACACCGATCGCTTCGATCTGGGTGGCCGCACGCTCGAGGTCCTTACCACGCCGGGTCATACTCCCGACGCCATTTCCCTGATTGATCGTTCCAATGGCCTGCTCTTCACTGGAGACACTTACTATCCCGCTCCGATTTGGCTTTTCCGACCGGAAACCGATCTCGATGCGTATGCTGCGTCTATTCGGCGACTGGCGGCTCTTGCGCCCCAGGTCAAACTGGTACTGGGCGCGCACAACATTCCAATCGCTCCGCCCTCAGTTCTTCCTCAACTCGTAGCTGCTTTCGAAGCAGTGCGTGCGAGGAAAGTGCGCGCCGTCCCAGATTCTCCCGGAAAGGTTCTGTACAAAGTGGGCAACATCTCTTTTCTGATGCGCGCCAACACTCCCTAATAAGTTACGCTCTGCCCCTGCGCGTCTGATCTCAGTTCCCGCATGAACAAAAAGACCCTCTCGGCGAATCTCAGCTTCTGTGTTCTAATCTCCGCGTCGTAATTCTCGCAGCTAATAACGATCCGGAGAGATGCATGCTACAAACTTGCCTGAAACGGTCCGCAATCGTATTCCTTGCTGTGACTCTTGTGAGCGTTGTGGAAGCGCAGTCCGCCGCGCCCTCAACCATCGCGCCCCCCGATCTCGACGCCTACGTCGCCTCTTCCATGAAGACGTTCGACGTCCCCGGCATGGCCGTGGCCATTGTGAAAGACGGCAAGATCATCGTCGCCAAAGGCTACGGTGTCCGCAAGCTGGGCGATCCCACGCCCGTCGACGAATTCACCCTGTTCGGCATCGGCTCGAACACAAAGGCTTTCACCACTGCTGCCCTGGCCACGCTGGTCGATGAAGGCAAGCTCTCCTGGGACGATCCCGTCTACCAGCGTCTCCCCGGCTTCGTCATGTACGACCCTTATGTCTCGCACGAAATGACCATCCGCGACCTGCTCACCCATCGCAGTGGCATGGGGCTCGGCGAAGGCGATCTCCTCTTCTGGCCGCATACCACCTACTCGCGCGAAGAAATCATCTACAAGCTGCGCTTCATGAAGCCCGCCTCCAGTTTCCGCAGCCACTACGCCTACGACAATCTGCTGTACATGACCGCGGGACAAATCATCCCCGCCATTACGGGCATCTCCTGGGACGACTACATTCGCCAGCGCATTTTCACGCCGCTCGGCATGACTCACTCCAACGTCACCAACGCCAATATCAAGCCCAGCGATAACGTCGCATTTCCCCATTCCCGCATGGAGAACAAGCTGCAAGTCATCCCTTTTGAACTGCTCGACAACGCCGGACCGGCCGGCGCCATCAATTCGTGCGCCGCCGACATGGCCAAATGGGTGCAGTTGCAATTGAACCGCGGCAAGTTCCCGGATCGCGATGGCCGCCTGTTCAGCGAGCAGCGCTCCAAAGAAATGTGGTCACCACAAACCATTCTTCCCATCGGCGATCCTCCGCCCGCCCTCGCCGGACTGAAAGCAAATTTCGCCGACTATGCCCTGGGTTGGGGACTGCGCGACTATCACGGCCGCAAGCTAGTCGGCCACACCGGAGGCGTCGGCGGATTCGTCTCCCGCGTCATGCTCGTGCCCGAAGAAAATCTAGGCGTCGTCGTGCTCACCAATGCCGAAGCGGGTGGCGCTTTCGATTCCATTCTCTTCCACGTGCTCGATCATTACTTTCATTTGCCGCCCACCGACTGGATCGCCGCCTTCAAATCCAGGGAAGACACTGAAGAAAAGGACGCCGCCGAGACCATGAAGAAGGCCGAAGCCGCCCGCGCCGCCGACTCCAAGCCTTCCCTTCCCTTAGAGAAATATGCCGGCGTCTACACCGACGCGTGGTACGGACCAATCACCATACGCCTGGAAAACGGAGGCCTGGTGATGACTTTCGATCACACGCCCACCATGATTGGTGACCTGCAACCCTGGCAACACGACACCTTCAAAGCCCACTGGCGCGAGCGCACCATCGAGGACGCCTTCGTAACCTTCGCGTTAAACCCGGACGGGAGCATCGACAACGCAAGAATGGCCGCAGTCTCACCGCTGGCCGACTTCAGCTTCGACTATCAAGACTTACTGCTGAAGCCGGCAGAAAAGAAATGAAAACCCAGTGAGATTAAGGAAAGGAAGACTGCGAGGGTGCCCCGCCCTATCTCGCCCTTTGGCGAGATAGGGTGCAGACTTTGACTTTCCCTGCACCGAGACCCAACTTGGCGACCCCAGACAACCCGTCTCTACAATCAGCAGAGGCCGAAGTCCAAATCCACAGCGCCGGCCTCAGGAAGGAACTCGGTCTCTTCGACCTGATCCTCGCTCAGATCCTGCTCGTAGTGGTCCCCGACTTTTTCGGCACGGCAGTCAAGGCCGGTCCCGCCCATGTTGTCCTGTGGCTTGCGGCCATGCTCCTCTTCTTCATTCCACTCGCGCTCATCGTCGCCCATCTCAACCGCCTGATACCCCTCGAAGGCGGCCTCTACGAATGGGCGCGTCTCGCCTTCAACGACCAAATCGGTTTCTTGGTGGCGTGGAATCTCTGGCTCTTCATCATGTTGTATGTTGCCATCATCGGCCTGGTGACCTCGACCTTCGTAGCCTATGCCGTGCCTTCGCTCGCCTGGATGGCCGACAACAAGTGGGCCGTCCTCGCAGCCTCCGTGGTTTTGATCGCAGCGCAAATGGTGCTGGCTGGCATCGGTTTCAGCGTCGGCAAGTGGTTCAACAATGCAGGCAGCATTGCTGTGCTGATCGTGGTTGTCGTACTCGTAGCCCTTCCGTTCGTGAATGTGCGGAATGGAACTCTGACCACGTTTCATCCGCTTCGCCTGGTTGCGCCCCCGCTCACAGTTTTCACCCTGAGCGTGTTCAGCAAGATGACATTCGGCGCTCTCAGTGGCTTTGAATACGTCGCCATCTTCGCCGGGGAATCGCGCAATCCCGCGCGCAACATCGGACGCTCCATCCTGATCACGGCGCCGGTCATCGCGCTGATTTATATTTTCGCGACGAGTGCGATTCTGGCCTACGTTTCGCCCGACGCCGTCGACGTCATCGGCCCCATCCCGCAGGCGCTGCGCCGCGGCTTTGGAACCTTCGGCGCCGTGATCGTTCCGGTGGCCATCTTCCTTCTGCTGGCGAATTATCTCTCCACCTTCAGCCTCTATTTCAGCGGCAGCGCTCGCCTGCCCATGGCCGCAGGCTGGGACCACCTGCTACCCGGCTGGTTCGCGCGTCTTCATCGCCGCTACAAAACGCCCGTGAACTCGATTCTGTTCTTGGGCGGTGCGACTCTGGCTGCCAGCGTCGCCGCCCTGATCGGCGTCGGCGAGCAGGAAGCCTACGAACTTCTCCTGACCTGGGGCTTCACCTTTTACGGCATCGCGTATCTGGCGCTGTTTGCCATTCCTATGTTCGCCCCGAAAGCCAGCGGAATCCGTCCAGGCCTTGCCCTGCGTGTGGCGGCAGGGTCGGGGTTTCTGGTGACCTTGCTTTTCGTCACGCTCTCAATCTTCCCGGTCATTCGCGTCGAAAGCCAGTCGCGCTATTCCCTGAAGATCGCCGGAGTGGTGCTGGCAGCAAATTTTCTCGGCTGGATAATCTATCGCGCAGGAAAGCTAAGGGCCGCAGTGTAGAAAAGCCGAGTTGGCTCCGGCCGCGACCTTAGCAATGTGGGGACAGCCACCCTCGGCTGTCCGGTCGAGCGAAGCTCGGCTCACTGATCTATCGCAAAAACACGCGCGCCGCATCCTCCACCCGGACAACCGACTTCCGCCGCGATCCCGTCCCCACGTTGTAAGCCACGAGCAGATGATCTTCGACAATCAATATTTCCTTCTCGCTCATCCAACCCACCATCACCGCATGGGGCACAAACGCGACCCGCCGCGGCGTATCCTCCATGCTCTTGACTTCCACCGCCGGCAATTCCCTCAACGCCTTCCGAATCCGCTGTGACTCTTCGGGATTCGCCTGTCCCTGCTCCGCCAGTTGAATGGGCTTGTTGGATTCCGCCGTTGACACAATGGTCATCGCCACGTATCCCAACTCCGGCGACAGCCGCGCGTTCGAGGTGTAGAAACTCACGTCATAGTCAGGATTCTTATACGTCGCCTGTTCGTCAAACACCGTACGCTTCTTGCCATTACTCAGGACGAGCGTCTGATCGTTACTCTGATTCGACCAACCGCAGCAACCGGTGTCCGGAATCGCCTCGAGAATCATGTTTCCATCAGGCGACGCATCCAGCACCCGCTGCAAAGGCTCGGCCAACGGATCGGCCGTCCACTTCCCACCCCGTTCCTGATAGCGCGTGCTCGCCTTGTATTCCGGCTCAGTCTGTCCCGCGACAAACTGGGTCATCAGGAAAAACTTCTCCACCCCGCTCTCCGGCGCCCAAACCACGCCGTATGGACAACTCTCCTCGCACGTCCCCGTCGCACAGCGGCAATCGGGAAACTTCGCACTGGCCAAGTCCTCGCGACCCACGCCACTTAGATCCGTTTGCCAGGCTTGCCAGGTTGTAGTGGTCGAAAGATCCACTCCCTCGCGCTGCAACCGCCGCGCCTGGTTGGCGAACCAGAACAAACGTGCGCCGTCGGCCGAAAGAAATGGCACCGGAGCCGACTCCGTGACCGCCTGATTCGATCCCGTGGCATGGACCTCTCGGGTCACACCTTGATCGATCGTCGTCGCGTTGCGTCCGTTCCAAACCCACACCTTGTGCGCCGACGCCACGTCTTCCTCCGCCAGCGGAAGTGTCACCGGCGTCGCAAGCAGAATTTGCCCCCCACGGTTGACCCGAACTCTCTCCGGCGATTGCACCGCCTCGGCTGGAACCTTAACCGTTTGCTTCGCCGCAAATGTGGCAGGATCGTATTCGACCATCTCTCCCGGAGCGCGCAACACCCATAACCGCGTCCCCTGCCCCAGCAGCGGCGCGGTCAGCAGCAACAGACCACTCATCATCTGCACTATTATTCGCATGAAGTTCTTGCGACCCACGCCGCCCCTCACCGCGTTTCGACCAATGGCAATTCAATAAAACTCGCCTGATCGGCCGAGTGAAAGACCCGCTGCACCGCCTTCTTATAATCCCCCGGCTTGGCCCAGAAAATATTCGGCACAAACGTCTGGGGATTGCGGTCATACAGCGGAAACCAGCTCGACTGAACCTGCACCATGATGCGGTGCCCCGGCAGAAATACGTGGTTCGCCGTCGGCAGCAGGAAGCGGTAAAGCAAAGGCTTGTCCGGCGCAATGGCCGTCGCCGTCTCCAGGCTCTCGCGATAGCGCCCGCGGAAGATGTCGGCGGAAATCATCAGCTGATAACCGCCCATCCCCGGCTGCCCCGCCACCTCATCGGGATACACATCGATCACCTTCACCACCCAGTCGGAATCCGTTCCGCTGGTGGACGCGATCAAGTTTGCGGAAGGCTGCCCACTGATCTTCAACGACTCCTTCAACACATCCGACGTAAAGGCGACAACGTCCGGACGTCCCGACGCCTCCCGCTGATCGTCGACCAGCCATTGCGACCAAGTGAATCCGTCGCCGTATCCCACAGGTTGAATCGGCCGCGATCGAAAGGGTACGGGCTTCGCTGGATCGGAAACATATTCGTCGAACGCTGCGTCCCCACTCTTCGGTGCGCCAAAACCTAACTTCAATCCCAGCCTCAAGATAGAGCCGCGTCGGATGGATCGTGCATCCGCTGGCGCATCCCGCGGGCCACGAGGGCAGGCGACGCCACGTGTTCGTTCCCGTTTCAAACGCCGTTACAGCAGATACGTCCGCCTTCGGTGCCCCATCCTTCAGATATTGATCGAGAAATGGCCGCAGAACGTTCTCGCGAAAATAGAGCCCGGTATCGCTATTGAATTTCAAAGCCCCCAGCGTGCTGCCATCGCCAATCTCCTGCCCGTGATGCCATGGCCCCATGACCAGAAATACCTTGTCGTTATTGGTGTCTTTCGGTTTGATCGCCTTGTAAACCGCCGTCGCTCCGTAAATGTCTTCCTGATCCCACAGACTGTCGACCAGCATCACCGGCACCTTCAACGGTTGCGCGGCCAGAATCTTGTCCATGGCCTGCTGTTGCCACCACGCATCGTAGCTCGGATGCTCCAGCAGTTTGCGCCAGAAGCCGATTTGCTCTAACCCATGGCGCCGGCCCAGTTCCCCTGCCGATCCGGCCTGCAAGTACACGTCGTAGTCATCGAAGTGATCCGTCCACCACAACGCGCTGTTGTCGCGCGTCGCCTCCTGCTCGTAGACATACGGCATGTTCTGTTCGCGAAACGCTCCGTTGTGAAACCAGTCGTCTCCCTTCCAGCCATCGACCATGGGATTCATGGGCACTGCAACTTTCAGCGCCGGATGCGGATTTACCAGCGCCATCAACGGCAGAAAACCGTCGTACGAAATTCCCAGGATGCCCACCCTCCCATTGCTCTCCGGAACATTCTTGACCAGCCAGTCGATGGTGTCATAGGTGTCAGTCGAATGATCGACCGCCGTCGGGTTCAGCGGCCCGTGCAGCGGACGCGTCATCACGTAGTCGCCTTCCGATCCGTACTTGCCGCGCACGTCCTGCACGACGCGAATGTATCCCCCTTCGACAATGACATCCTCGGCGTTGTCGTAGCCGTACAGAATCGGACCGAGGTGGGAACTCTGCGCGTGACTAACCTGCGCGCTAGCGTTGTAGGGCGTCCGCGTCAGCAGGATGGGCGCGTGCTTCGCGCCCTTGGGAATCACAACTACCGTATGCAGTTTCACACCATCGCGCATGGGAATCATCACATCCCGCCTGACGTAGTCGAAGCTGTCGGTTGCCGCTTCGACTTTGGCCGGAGTTTCGCTGGGCAACGAAGTGCTCGGCGGAGTCGTTTGCGCCATTGAGGAGTCCAAGAATAGCGACCCGGCGAGAAAGGGTGTGAGCCAACACAGGGTAGGAACGCGCGAGATAATTTTCGTGAAAAATTTCATTGGAGTGACGAAATGGTAACTCGTCGACAAGCGGCTTGCCAAATCACCGATCCGATTGCAACGACGAAATGATCCGCAAGCTGCACGGCCCTTCCGTGCCTCGGAACAAAAACGAACTCGAGGTCCGCTTTGACAGTGCACGTGATACCCTATGCAAACCTCACCGGCGGGTGAAGGTCCCGCAAGGAAGGTGAAGGCTTCGAGCTTCCCTATATAATGACCGGAGCCCAAAACGGTTTCTCCATCGCATCAAGGTAATCGCACCAAGATAATTGCATCAGGATTCGGCGCGCCCAGGTTCCACCAAACACGAGCGCTCCTCAGTTATGGCAGTTGACTGCAAAGCTCCAAAGCCCGGCATTGAAGCGGCAAGTCTGACCGACGTCGGCCGCCAGCGCAGCAATAACGAAGATTCGTTCCTCTATTGGGAGCCCGACAGCGACGAGGAATTCCTTCGCAAGGGCCGCCTGGCCGTGATCGCCGATGGCATGGGCGGATACGAAGGCGGACAAGAGGCCAGCCGCCTCGCAGTCGAGACCGTGCGCCACGTCTACGACAATGCTTTTGGCGCCAATCCGCAAGATACCCTGCGCGAGGCCTTCGACTCCGCTCACCAGAATATTCAGCGTTACGCCATAGAACATCCGCAATTTTACGGAATGGGAACCACCTGCACCGCGCTCTCCATCGTAGGTCGCCAGCTCCATTTCGCCCACGTTGGCGACAGTCGCCTCTACCATATTCGCGGCGGATCCATTTCCCGGCTCACGCGCGATCATTCCTACGTCGGCCGGCTGGTGGAGAGCGGCATCGTGCGCCCCGAAGACGCGGAGTCCCACCCGCAGCGTCACGTTCTCACCGCTGCCCTCGGGTCCGGCCGCGACGTGGCGCCTCACGTTCCCGATCATCCCTTCCCCTTGGAAGAGGGAGACACGCTGGTCCTTTGTACTGACGGGCTATGGGGTGTGGTAGGCGATCGTGAACTGGCAAGCATTGCGCAGGCCAATCCGCCCGCGGAAGCCTGCCTGAAGTTAGTACAAATGGCGCTGGAGCGCGGTGGTCCGGATAACATCACCGTGCTGGTGCTGCGGGTTTCTGCCTGACCTCTCTCCCCCGTCGCTGTGAAACTTTTCCTCGCCGATCAAGCGCAATCTCCTGCACATCCCCCCGACTCTCCCCGCTGCACAATCGCTAAGTTTTTGATTTTCAAGATCTAATTCGCGCTGGGTCTGTTCGGCGGGATGGGAATCCCATTTGTATTGTCATGTATGTGAATAATGTCTATTATTATGGTTGCCTTTATGACGAACATCGACATGAGAATCAACCGAAGCCTTCCCCTCTTTGCCCTCACGCTGGTGGCCTTGGCGGCGGGCGCTGACGCACAAACCGCGGCATCGCCCGCCCAGACCGCACTTTCGGATGACAGGTCCGCCGCCGCGGTGGAACCGGCTTCAATCGCCTTGGAGAACAGCGCGTCCCCAGTGGCATTTCGCCGCGACGGCATGTGGCTCTCAACCCACGACGGCGCCACCCAACTGCACATTCATGGCTATGCCCAGGCGGACGACCGGATGTTCACCCATACCATTCACGGCGAAGGACTGGACACATTCTTGTTCCGCCGCATCCGTCCCTTGTTTGAAGGCACGCTGTTCAATGCTGTCGATTTCCGATTCATGCCGGATTTCGGACAGAGTACCTATCAGATCCAGGAAGCGTTTCTCGAATTAAAATCGGTTAAGTTCGCCAGGCTGCGCGTCGGAAAATTCAAAGAGCCCGTCGGACTCGAAGTCCTCCGCTCCGACCGCGAGCTAACCTTCGCCGAGCGATCCTTGGCTTCCGATCTTGTCCCGCTGCGCTATATCGGCGCGCAAGTCTCAGGTTCCGTTCTTTCGGACTCCATCTCATACGCCGCCGGCTACTTCAACGGATCGAGCGACGGCTCGAATGGTCCCTTCATTCAGTGGTCTCACGGCAACGAAGCTGTGGCACGGCTCTTTCTCCATCCCTTTGCCGCCACCGGCCTAAGCGCCCTCCATCAGTTCGGCCTCGGCGTGGCCGGTTCTGCGGGAGATCAGCATGGCACCATCGCCGGCTTGAAAACCATGGGGCAGACCACTTTCTTCAAGTACTCTTCGACCGCGACCGCGAATGGCCAGCATAATCGCCTCGCCCCGCAGGCCTATTACTACGCCGGTCCCATAGGCCTGCTGAGCGAGTATGTGATTTCTTCCCAGGAAATCCTGAACAAGAGCCTCACCCAGCGGGTGCGAAACGAAGCCTGGCAGGTTGCCGGATCGGTCATGCTCACTGGAGAAAAGAACTCCTACGCCGGAGTCCGCCCGCGCAATGCTACTGAGCACGCCCTGGGATTTCGCCGTTTCGGAGCACTGGAACTCGCCCTACGCTACAGTCAACTGCGCATCGACGGCGATGCCTTCCCAAACTTCGCGAATCCCGCAACCGCACCGCAATCGGCGAAAGAGCAGGCTGTGGGGGTGAACTGGTATTTGAATCGCTACGTCAAACTCGAAACCGACTACGAGCACACGGGCTTCCGAATGGCCTCGTCGACGGTAGCTCCCCTGCATAATGAGAACGTGCTGATGAACCGCATTCAGTTAGCTTTCTGATCACGCAGGGAGGCAGTGCTGGGCAACGCGAACTTCCACACACAGCAAAGCGCTACCGACCCAGTGTCCCGCAAGGTCCCGGACACTACGGTAGCGCCGCCACTTCAGAGCCCAAATTCGATACCACAAGTATAAAAATTGTGGATGCACTACTAACAGTGCATTATCAGGTACCCCTAAGTTAATACCAGGAAGGTAAGCTCTTAACTCTCCCGCTTTTCCTACCTGCCTTCTGTGTCCTCTGTGGTTAAGCTTTTCTCCGGTCTCAACAGCGGAAACAAAATGACATCGCGAATGGTGTGCGAATCGGTTAGCAGCATGCACAAGCGGTCCACGCCGACGCCCACTCCGCCAGCCGGGGGCATCCCGTACGACAACGCCCGGATGTAATCCTCATCCATCTGGTGCGCCTCATCATCGCCGCGCTCGCGTTCTTTCAACTGTGCCTCGAACCGCCGCCGCTGGTCCTCCGGATCGTTGAGTTCGCTGAAGCCGTTGGAAATCTCCATCTGGCCCGGCGAAAATCTCGAAGCGCTCGGTCCAGTCCGGCTCATCCGGCTTCTGCTTCGACAGCGGCGACACCGCGGTCGGAAATTCGTAGATGATCGTCGGCTGCGTGAGATGCGCTTCCGCGGCCGCCTCAAACAGTGCCGCAATCGTCTTCCCCGCCGGCGCATTCGGTTCGTACGCCATGTGCGAGTGCGCGGCGTTGAACCGCTCGACCAATTTCTTCACGCCTTCCGGGCTGGCGAAGTCGCTCATCTCCGGCTTCGCGCCCGCCGCCGCCGGCCAATAATGGATGATCGCCTCGCGCATCGTCATGCGGTGCCAGTTGGCCCAGTCAATCTCTTGATCGCTCCACTTCGATTTGGTGCCGCCGTTGACGGCCTTCGCGGCTTCGGTGATAACTTCCTGCGTAACATTCATGATGCCTTGGTAGTCGGTGTAGGCCTGATAGGCTTCGAGCATGGTGAACTCCGGATTCCAGCGCCATCCCAGCCCTTCGTTGCGGAAGTTGCGATTGATCTCATAGACACGATCCAATCCGCCCACCACCAACCGCTTCAAATAAAGCTCCGGCGCGATGCGCAGATAAAGATCCATGTCCAACGTGTTGTGATGCGTCACAAATGGACGCGCCACCGCGCCGCCGGCGATGGGCTGCATCATCGGCGTCTCGACTTCCACGAATCCGTGCGCATCCAGCGTCCGCCGCATCGACTGCACCAGCTTGGTCCGCTTCAAAAAAACCTCGCGCACCTCCGGATTCATCACCAGATCGACATAGCGCTGCCGGTAGCGCAGTTCCACGTCGGTCAGCCCGTGCCACTTCTCGGGCAGCGGCAGCAGGTCTTTACTCAGAAACGTGATCTCCTCCACGTGAACGGTCAGTTCGCCGGTGCGCGTGCGAAACAGATATCCGCTCACGCCGATGTGGTCGCCCAGATCGAGCAGCTTGTACAACTCGAAGCCCTTGTCGCCCACCGCGTCTTTCTTCACATAAATTTGCAGCTTCTTCCCGTCCTGCTGCAGGTGCGCGAACCCTGCCTTGCCCATCAGACGAATCGCCATGATGCGCCCCGCCACGCGCACATTGACCCGCTCTTTCTCCAGTTGCTCGCCGCTTTTCTCCGTGTACTTCGCGAGGATCTGCTCCACCGTGTGGGTGAATTCGTATTTGGTCCGGTAGGTAGGCTGGCCGAGCGCCTCAATCTGCTTCAACTTCTCGCGGCGCAGCTCGTAAATCTTGTCGTCGAGTGCCAATGGGGTCCTTTTGTCGTTGCGATGAAGGGAGATTATAAACAATGCCTTCGGACCATCCTGAAAGACTGGTTTCCTTTCCCATGTCTCTTGAATGCGGGAGGTATGGATCGACATTTTTTTTGATATCGATGTTGGCAAAGTCTTGATTCGCTTGCAGTTGGGACGACGAGATAGGCCACGGCGGCTGCAAAATCTTGATTCGCGGGGAGTTGCACGTAAAATATTCCGGAATAAGGACTTAGCGGTGCGGATTCCGCCTCGAACGCCGAAGGTGGAACCGGTGACGGGATCCTGGAGAACCATGTGCACAATCCCATCGTCGGACGTTCTGAATCCCCAGTAAAGGTTGTTCGTCACAAGATTCTGGTCTTTTCTTGTGGAAGGTTGTGGAAAAAACGAGGAGCACTCGGATGCGGTGTGCCCGGCAAGTATGGCTACTGCCCGACTCCCGCCCTTTGCAACGTGCGCGAAGGACGCGGCACCAACCGTGTCGGTATTGCCAGCGAGATCAAAAGCCTGGGCCACCCGTTCCTTGTTGGATGCGTAAATCCCAGGGGAACCCGGTCTTTAGAAGCCTTCATCAAGTGGTCTTATTCGGTCCTCCCCTGCATCCTGAGCCAACTGCTGCATGGCCCGCATTACGGGCGCGGTCACTTCAGCAGCCAATCGTTTGCTCCAGCTCGCATACAATCTCATGAGGAGCACTCGCATGGGTAGTGTCCCAGCACTGCGTTGCTGAGAATTGGTGGCGGACGTGCAAGGGCAGTCCGCCAGCGCGTCACGGCTGAGGCTCCGGCTCATCTTTAAACAAACTAAACTGCTCCCCGAACAAGGTCTGAAAGTGGCTCTCGTATTCGTGCTTCGATTTTGATATTCGGGCGATTCCCAACAGTTGCCCGAGTTGTGTGCGGAGAGCCTTCACGCCAATCTCCGAAAGGAATTGATGTAACTTCTTCCAACGGGCGTTGCTACTTTCGCGTTGCAGTTTCGTGAGTTCCAGAATCTTGCCGTTACTCTTCGCCAAGGGCCTATAAACCTGATCTACCGTAAGGTGCATAAACTTCCAAGGCTTACTTCGTTCCGGCTTGGGCAGTTGGTACAGCCGATACCATTCTTCGTACAACTGATCCGGAAATTCCTTTTCGTAGTCTCGCGCCTCTTCGCGTACGTAGACCTTGAATGCCGCAATAACCTCTTCTTTCGTGGCATCGTAGCCAGCGAGTGCGTAGACCAGTCCCTTAATTCCTGCTTTAGCGGACGCGCCCAGAATGACGTGTGCTTGCCTCGCAATATTATTTTGGCTCTTCAGAAGGTTGCCTTCGGATTCTGCCTTGACGAGCGCTTTGCAAACATCAATCAAGATCGTTACGTCATAGCCGTAAATCTTTCCTATCGGAGGCATATTGCCCACCACGGGCGGGCCTTTGAAAATCAAGGGGTTATTTATCTTTTCGAGCAGTTCCACCCCCAAGGCTTCGGATACCGTTTTCCCAGACACGAATCTTGGAAGACTTCGTCCGCCCTCGCCGAGCCTCAAAGCGGCTCCCATTCCGCGCTGACTGATGACTGCTGTTTTGGCCTCGTCATTAAGGACGTAGCAATCAACGTCAATGCCGAAATCTTCTCTGAAATTGCCCCTGTGTGTAGCTTGCGGCGGGGGAGTTTTCCCTGCTTTCTCCCACCTTGCCTGGATTGCCGCTCTTGCAATCTCCCTACGCCTTTCTGCTGAGAGTTTGCTTGCCCTCGCTTCCCCGCCTTTTGCCGCGCCAAGGCGCGACAATTTCTTGGCCGCATCTGATGTCAACTTGAAGGGTTCGTCGGTCATAATTCGAAACGCTATACTTGCCCGAGAAAGAAGTCAAGATACTTCTTGACTTCATGCCCGAGCAAGTATACAATTTGAAGCGCAATAAAGAAGCCCCGCCTCGACCGAGAGCACATTAGCGCCAGCTATATTGAGCGGCAGAATCTAACGCTTCGCATGATGAGCCGCAGATTTACGAGACTCACAAATGCGTTCTCCAAGAAAATTGAGTACCTTAAAGCCGCTATCGCGCTTCACTTCGGCTTTTACAATTTCTGCCGCGTCCATCAGACGTTGAAGCAAACGCCGTGCATGGCGGCTGGAATTGCCGATCACGTTTGGACGATAGACGAGCTATTGTCCTAGGAGTAGTATTGCCGCAGACAGAACGGCCCGCTGGCAGGCGGGCTTTTGCCTTTTGAATTGTCGCGTTGGGCAACGCTTTCAAAGCGTATAAGTTGGAGTTGGAGTGTGCCTAATGCAAGCAGCAATTTGCGAGCGAATAGTCAAGGTTCCTAACTTAATAATTTTCCCTGCGCGTATGAGCACATCACCTCCTGGACCAACAACCCCCGCTGGACAACAACCTCCATGGAACCCTCATTGGTACGGAAACGTGGCCCAGTGGGTTGCACCGATAATCACCCTAATAATCGGTATTGTTACTGTCTCCCTTATGGTGCATTTTCGTAACGTCGATAGCGCAACAAGAAGTTCGGATGAGCACGTGAACGGGCTTATTGATGCAAAGCTGATTCCTGGGATAAAGGAAGTCAATGGGAATATTGACAACAAGCTCTCTCCAATTAGAGCGTATTTCATAAACAGTGCCTCAGAGTAATCCAGAAGCACGCGATATAGAAGAAGGCGCGGTAAGTGGAGAGCAGATGCTCATGACGCACCAGCAATCGGCGGAACTGGCCCAGCCAGGAGTTGGTGCGTTCGACGATCCAACGCCGCCTGTAGCGGCGCAATTTGCGCCCATCTTCGTAGCGCCGGTGCCGATTGTTCTCCCGGTACGGCGCGATCAACTCGATGCCGCGTTTCTTCAGTCGTTCGCGCAGCGGATCGGAATCGTAGGCGGTGTCGGCAATCACCCGTTCCGGCTTTTGCCGCGGACGGCCTTGGCGCCGCGGAACCGAAACTTCGGCGAGCGTGGCCTCCGCAAGTGTAACTTCGTGCGGAGTGGCACTTTCCAACCGAACTCCCAGCGGAAGACCTTGACCGTCGACCAGTACCATCCACTTCGTCCCCTTGCCCCGCTTGGTTTTGCCGACGGCAGAGCCCCTTTTTTCGCCGGAGCAAAGCTGCCATCCAGGAAGGCCTCGTCCCACTTCAACAGACCTTCTTCATCCAGCGCCCCCAGCAGCGTGCGCCACGCATTCAGCCAAACGCCTTCGTCTTCCCACTGCTTGAGCCGCCGCCAGCAGGTCGAAGGCGAGGGAAACTCGTCCGGCAAGAATCGCCACGCCGCGCCGGTCTGCAGCACCCACAGAATGCCCTCGAAACACCCCCGGTTCGATGCCCAGGGCCGGCCCCGGTTGTCCCGCCGTCGCTTGGGCGGGGGTAGCATGGGCTCCACCAACTCCCACTGCTCTTCCGTCAACAGCTTCTGTCGCTGCTTCATGACAGAAGCTCATCACCTAACCCGCCTCATCCGGAAGTATCTGCCATGAGGCCGAACCTATTTATGAAATACGCTCTACTCAACAACTTAAAGAATTATCCGAGAAAATAGGAAAACTAGAGGGCAGATTCGAGCAATTGGACGCTGATCAAAAGCGCAATACCAAGATCCAATTGAATAAGCTTTCGGCGCAACTAGCCATCGCCGCCAAGAAGTCTCAACGTAAGATCGATGTCGCCACGTTGGTTAGTTTAGGACAATCCGTTGCTGGATTTTCGGACTCGGCAGATCGGGAGATTTCGCAATTGGCTTGGCGAGTAACGCTGCAGATTATAAATTACCGCTCTTTCTTGAATGCTGATCACTCACCCCTTGGACACGAATCCTTTGTAACAAATTCAGAAGTATCGATGAACCGGTTCTTGCTTCACCTCACATATAAACCACCCGTGGGGGTTTCTTGGTCACCGGAATATGTTCCCATCGATCAGGCATTCATTTATAAGAAAATTGGCGACACGCGACCTCCAAGTGGGCATGCTCACCTGCTGGTCTCTGGGGCGGCAGAATCCAGCGAGGTAATGATCGACGGATACCATTTAAAAAACGTCATATTCAATCACTTAAAGATTCGATACGCAGGTGGGCCGCTCATAATGGAGAATGTTTACTTCGTAAATTGTACCTTTGTTGACCTACAACCGACGCACTCTGGAGAACTGTTCGCCAATGCTGTTCTTGAGCAGGTTCCTGTCAATTTCACTACGTCATAGGCCGGCAACGCAATGCTAGGACACTACCCTCGGATGCGGTGTAGCCCGGCGTTCGTCGCTCGGAGTTGGAAGATAACAGGCATGTACGCCAAGGCGCCCTGACAGAACGGCCTCGCAGTTTCTCGATACCCGATGTCTTCGTCAGCGACGCCAGCCGCAAACGGAATGGCGAAAGCTTCCAACGCATTGAGGTACGTGACCGCACCCTTCGAAAATCGCGAAGGGTGGGGCAGCCTCATTGTGATGATGCCGACAACATCACAACCAGAGGTGGGCCAGCCCGCCGTTTCTTCCGCCCCTTCGGGGCTGGTTAATCCCGCCACTTACGACCCACGGCTTGCGCCGTGGGCTGTCTTCTTTCGCCGCTTCGCGGCTTTTGGGCATCGGGCTCAGAATCACTCCGAGGCAGAAAACGACGCACAAGAACGACGCACCCGCGAAGAGCTTTCGCGGGTGCCGAGACGATCACTTTACTTCCTATCAAAAGAGGTTCTACTGCGGCTGTTTGTTCAGCAGATCGCAATTCTCGGTGCATTGCATGGATTGCATCTCGATCTCTGCTTTCTTGTGCGGAACATTTCCGTGACTTTCGGGCACGACGACCAGCGACTGCCGGCCATCCGCCAGATTTACTTTGCAATTAAAGTTAAGCGTCTGCACTCCGCGCTGCTTGCACGACGTGCTCTCCAACGCGGACGACAGGCCCGACGGATCATCGTAAATCTTGTCCGCAACATCGGAAGGCAGCAGCGCGACCGTCATGGGCACGGGCGCTTTGACGCGGATCCACACCGGCTGTCCGTCCCGCTCCGGCGTCAGCAGACTGTAAACCTTCGGCGCCGACGACAGTTCATACTTCTCCTTCACCAGCACCGACCACTGAAACTCCGGCTGAATGCAATTCTGCACGCAGTCCCAGCGGTAGTACGTGATCTTGAGATCGTTGGGCGAGATAAATCGCGCTGAGCCGTGGCCGAACACTGCCCCGATACCCTGCACCAGAGCGCGGTCGGGCCTGCGCTCATCCCGCACCAGCAGCACCATCGGCCGGTCGTTCGGCAGGTGACACTCGTAGGTCGTGTCCACCACATGCTCCCGAATGCACATGAATTCGAGACGTGGAGCGTCACCCGGATGCTGCAGCGCCGCCGTCCATTCATCGTTCGGGGCCAGCGCAATCGTGACCGGCAGCTTCGACTGAATGTCAACGTGCAGGTTTCCACCCTGGCTTCCCGGCTGGTACACCCGCCCCGCGTGGTAATCCATGGGATCGAGTTGCGCTGCCTCATCACTGGCGCGAACCCAGTCAAAAACCTTATCCTGCGCAGCCGCTAAAGCCGCGAACGCCGACAGAAGAACCCCGAGCCAGCACAGTCTTTTCATAACGCCTCCGTTCTATTGAAGCGGGTGGCACCTGCGCCAACCAATAGAATTCACTCTTTTGAAGTAACGCTGGTAACGGTGCCGGTCTGAGCACCAAGATCAGAGGATGAACCAAGTGTTCGCCAGCGAAAAGTTGGGCTTGCAATTATGTTGGTACCTTGGTACATTGGTACACATGACGGACGATCCCAAGCTTCTCGTCGAGCGCGTGCAAACCGGAGTACGCATCGAAAAACGAATTCTCAAAGTTCTCAAAGCCTTTGCCGAGTACCACGACATGACACTCGGCGACGTCCTCGAAGGCATCGTGCTGCACGCCTTCGACGGCAAGACTCCATTCAGTCCAGCCTCGCTCGAGCGCATTCGCGAGTTGAAGAAGTTCTACGGCCTCGATCTCGACTCCAGCGCCAGCCACCGCCTGAAGGAAATCAAGGCGAGATCTCCGCGCCCACGCGCCCCAGAAAAAACAAAATAAAACGAGGAGACTCCATGGGATTCGTGAAATCGAAAGTCGCTCTGACCGTTTTGCAATGGGCCCTCGGGGTCGTGATCCTGATCGAAGCCGTACTCTTCGTCATGCCCGGCGCCGCCCACGACTTTGCCCGCACTCACATGCCCGGCTTCATCCGCTTAGTCCTCGGGTTCGGCGAGATCCTCGGCTCCATCCTTCTCCTGATTCCTCAAACCGCCATTCGCGGCGCATGGCTGTTAGTGGCCGTCTTCGTGATGGCTATCCTCGTTCACCTGCTCCACGGCATGTACGGCATCGGCAATCTGGTCATCTACGGCGCCGCAGCCTTCGCCATCGCGTGGGGAAAGTGAACCGGTACTGATTCCTATGGCTCCGTTCAAGGCTCTGCTGGTTGAAGGCACGTCCGGCGTCGGCAAGTCGACGCTGATCGATGCTCTGATTCGACATCATGTCGGCAATGCCGCGCCCAGAAAGATTCGGACCGTCATTCATCTGGCGCAATCGCACACCTATGGTCCACTAGCCATCCCGGAAGATCGCGGTACCCTGACCGTAGCGGAGAACCTGCGGCACCTCGATCGCATCGTCGCTATGCTGGATTGGCTTCGCGACAGTGTGCAGGAACATGCCCGCCCCTGGTGCTTTGTGATCATTGACACTCTGCACCTCACGCACTGCGTCCGCCCGGGGATCGTGAAGTGGACCGATGTTGCAGCGGTCGACCATCGACTGGCCGCGCTCGGATGCAAACTGCTGTTGCTTCAAGCTTCTCCTCACGCCATCTGGGAACGAGGAATCCAGCCGAGAATCGATCAGCAGTTCTTGCTGGAGTACGCGAGAAAGTTCGGGAAGAGCCACGACGAAATCCATGCCTACTTCGTGAGCGAACAGCAAAACATCGCGGATTTGTTCTCGCATTCGGTTATGCCGAAGCGGCTCGTGCAAAACGATGGGGCCGTCAACCATGTGCTGGATGAAGCGTATCGATTCTGGATGGAGGATCAAGCCGAAATTCCGGCCAACAGCGTCAAGGCCTCGGCGGCAAGCGCTACTCGGAGAGGTGAAATATGATCGGTGAAGAACTCATCCAGAAGTTCGAATCCGATGCCATCGCCGAAGATTCTTTCCACCACGCCGACCACGTCCGCCTGGCTTTCGCTTATCTCTCTCAGTACCCGCCGCTGCAAGCGCTCGACAAGTTCGCTAGCGCCCTGAAGCGCTATGCCGCCGCCCGCGGCAAGACGCAGCTCTACCACGAGACCATCACCCACGCCTACTTCTTCCTCATCCGCGAGCGCATGGCGCGCTCTCCCGCCGCCGACTGGGACGAATTCTCCCGGCGCAATCCCGACCTGCTCACATGGAAAGACGGAATCCTCACTCGCTACTATCAACAGGCCACGCTGCAATCCGACCTGGCCCGCACGGTATTCCTCTTCCCCGACAAGTGCCGCTGAAATCCCCGTACACCCTTTCAGGGGTCGCTGCGCTAGCAGTACAATAGCCGGATAAATTTCCCAACCCACATTCCAGGAAGTGCCCCATGGTTCATTTCAAGGTGAACGGACGCGCCCAGACTTTCGACGGCGACCCCGAAATGCCGCTCCTCTGGTACCTGCGCGACATCCTCGGACTCACCGGAACAAAATTCGGCTGCGGCATGGCCCTATGCGGCGCCTGCACCGTGCTGCAAAACGGAAAAGCCATCCGCTCCTGCACCAAGCAGATGAGCACGGTAGAAGGTCTTGAAATCACCACCATCGAGGCAATCTCGACCCACGGCCCTCACCCCGTGCAAAAAGCCTGGGCCGAGGTCAACGTCCCGCAATGTGGCTACTGCCAGCCCGGCCAAATCATGCAGGCCGTGTCGTTGCTCTCGTCAAAGCCCAAGCCCACGGACGAGGACATTGACTCGGCGATGTCCGGCAACATCTGCCGCTGCGGCACCTACCAGCGCATCCGCTCCGCCATCAAAGCAGCGGCGAAGGAGACCGCATGATCGCCATCGAAAATGTCAGCCGCCGGGGTTTTCTGCAGGGTATGTTCTCCGCCGGAGCCTTCGTCCTCTGCGCTCGCATCGTTCCCGAGCCTCTGTGGGCCGCAACCGCCAGCACGCCCGGCTCCGTCGACGCGTCCGCGTTCCATCCCAGCGTCTTCGTCGGCATTGACACCGACGGCACCGTCTACATCGTGGCTCACCGCTCGGAGATGGGAAACGGCGTCCGCACCAGCCTCCCGCGGATCCTCGCCGATGAACTCGATGCCGACTGGAATCGCGTGCACGTGATTCAGGCCGACGGCGATGCCAACTACGGTTCGCAAGACACCGACGGCTCCCACTCCGTCCGCGAATTCTTTGACGTCCTGCGCGAAGCCGGTGCAAGCGCCCGTCTAATGCTGGTGTGCGCCGCCGCCAAGCAGTGGGGCATTCCAGAATCGCAATGCGTTACCGATCCGGTCCATGTCGTCTCCGACAAGAAGTCCAGCCGCAAGTTCGGCTATGGAGAACTCGCCTCTCTCGCCGCCAAACAGCCCGTCCCGAAGAAAGAAGAACTGACGCTCAAATCGCCGCAGCAATGGCGCTACATCGGCAAACCCGCGCCCGGCTACGACGTCACCGACGTGTGCTCCGGCAAGCCACTGTTCGGCATGGACGTGCGCGTCGACGGCATGCTCTACGCCGCCATCGCTCACCCGCCGGTTCTCGGGGGAAAAGTAACATCGGTCGACGACTCCGCCACCCTCAAAGTCATCGGCGTAAAGAAAACCATTGCGATTGATCCCTTCAAGCCGCCGCACGCCTTCCAGCCCCTCGGTGGCGTCGCCGTCATCGCCGATAACACATTCGCCGCATTTAAAGGCCGCAACCGCCTCAAAATCGAATGGGACAATGGCAGCAACGCCGCCTACAACTCCGCCGACTATAAAAAGGAATTGCAGCAAACCGCCCGCCAGCCGGGCAAAGTCGTCCACACCATCGGCGATCCCGATGCCGAATTCGCTAAAGGCGGCAAGATCATCGAAGCCGAATACTTCGCCCCTCACCTCGCCCACGCCTCCATGGAACCTCCAGTCGCGGTAGCCGACGTTCAAGGCGAAAAGGTTACAGTCTGGTCTCCGACGCAAGATCCCCAAGGCGTTCAGGAAGAAGTCGCCAAGGCCCTCGGCTTGAAGAAAGAAAACGTCGTCTGCCACGTAACCCTTCTCGGCGGAGCCTTCGGTCGCAAATCCAAGCCCGACTACGCCGTCGAAGCAGCGGTGCTCTCGAAGAAAACGGGCAAGCCCGTCAAAGTCATCTGGAGCCGCGAAGACGACATCAAGTTCGACTACTACCACTCGGTAGCGGCCATGTATCTGAAAGCCGCGCTCGACGACAGCGGCAAGCCGAAAGCCTGGCTGCAACGCTCCGTCTTTCCTCCCATCGGATCCACCTTCACCCAGAACGACGTCTACGGCGGCGCCGGCGAAATGTCCATGGGATGGAACGTCGTTCCCTTCGAAGTCCCCAACTTCCGCTCCGAAAACGGACCGGCCGCCGCCCACGTCCGCATCGGCTGGCTGCGCTCGGTCGCCAACATCTATCACGCCTTCGGCGTGCAGTCCTTCGCCAACGAACTCGCCTACGCCGCGAACCGCGATCCCTACGACTACCTGCTGACGCTGATCGGATCCGCCCGCACACTCGACGTGGGCCCGCAGGGCCCGCCGGGAGTCGGCGAAAAATATCCCTACGACCTTGGACGCCTCCGCCGCGTCGCCGAACTCGCCGCCGAAAAGGCCAACTGGGGCAAAACGAAATCCGGCAAAGGCACCGGCATGGGCATCGCCGTCCACCGCAGCTTCTTCACCTACGTCGCGACGGTCGTCGAGGTGGAAGTCGACGACCAGGGCGCCATCCGCATTCCGCACGTCTATACCGCAGTCGACGCCGGTATCGTCGCCAATCCTGAGATGGTTCGCCAGCAGTTCGAAGGCGCTGCAGTTTTCGGCACCAGCATCGCCCGCACCGGTGAGATCACCGCGACCGCGGGCGCCATCGACCAGTCCAACTTCTACGACTACCAAGTGGCGAGAATGAATGACGCCCCGCGCCAGGTCGACATCCACATCGTCGAAAGCACTGCCCCGCCAGCAGGAGTCGGAGAACCCGGCGTGCCTCCGTTTGTTCCCGCGCTCTGCAATGCCGTCTTCGCCGCCACCGGCAGGCGGGTAAGAGAGTTGCCCCTGACGCGCAACGGCTTCTCGTAGACCGCCGCATGTCAGAAGGCACCGAGATCGGGTGAAGGTCTCCTCTGTGTACCTCGGTGCCTCTGTGGTCAAAGGTGTTTTGTTGTCTATTGAACGCCAGCCGTAACAGCGCTACTATGGCCTGCTGCGCCGATTGCAGAAGTAAGGTTCTCTATGCCGCAAAACTACGTCCCCATCTTCATCTTCATCGCTATCGTCGGCACGCTCCTGCCGATTACCCTGCTGCTCGCCAAACTGGTGCGTCCCTCGAATCCCAGCAAGACCAAGCTCATGCCCTACGAATGCGGCATCGACCCTATCGACAGCGCACGCGGACGCTACACCGTCCGCTATTACATCATCGCGATCCTTTTTGTCGTCTTCGACGTGGAAACAATTTTTCTCTTCCCCTGGGCCGTCCGGTTCAAAGCCTTCGGCCTGTTCGGCTTGCTGGAAATGCTGATTTTCCTGGTGATCCTGATCGTCGGCTACATCTGGGTATGGAGAAAAGGCGCACTCGAGTGGGTGTAAGGGAATTCTACTTCCCTCTAGTTTCGAGCGCGGCCCTGTCATTTTGAGCATAGGAAACAGCAGGTTTCTCGACTCCGCAAACCGGACCATTTTGCTGCGCTCGAAATGACAAGAGCTGGCGGAACCGATTTTTAGTATCCAAGAAGAAAAACCGATGCCCACACTCCCCGACAATCCCATGGACAGCTCTCCCGCCCAAACCTTCACCGCCAGCCGCTGGACGCAAGGCAACTTCTTTTTCCCCACGCGCCTCGTCATCAGCCCGCAGCGCGTCACCCGTATCAAGTCGCGCCTGTTCGGCAGCAACGAAGAGAGCATTGGCATGACGAAGATCGCATCCGTCCACATCTCCACCGGCGTCTTCTGGTCCGAGATCGTCATCGAATCCACCGGCGGCACCGACCCCATCACCAGCCACGGCCACCGCAAAGCCGACGCGCAACGCATCCGCGACCTCATCGAAACCTACCAGGCCCAATCCCGCGGCTAGCGCCGTCTTTCGAAATTCCCCGTCATCCCCTCTGTAACGACGGTGTGCCGCAAGACGCCTGATAAACTACGCGCGATGGCGACATCCTCCCGGCCTGCATTCCCCAGGTTCTTCCTCTGGCTCTTATCGTTGTCGTTTGTGCTGCAGCTGGCGGCCATCGCAGCCTTCCATCAGTATCGAACCCGTCCCGGCGACGACCACTTCGAATTTGGTTGGGAGATGGGCCGCGTCGGCCGGTCCATTGCTTTGGGCCACGGCTTTAGCAGTCCTTACGAAGGCGACACCGGCCCCACTGCCTGGGAGCCGCCGCTCTATCCCTATCTAATCGGCGGAGTCTTCAAGATTTTCGGCATCTACACGCATGCTTCCGCCTGGGTCTTGCTGAGCATCAACAGCTTGTTCGCGACGCTGACTTGCATCCCGATTTTTTTCATCGCGCACAAAACGTTCGGCGAACGCAATGCCCTATGGTCTGCGGGGACGTGGGCGCTGTGTCCCTACGTTTGGTATTGGTCGGTTCACTGGATCTGGGACACGACTTTCACTCCGCTCGTACTCGCGTGCCTATTCCTGCTTGCTTTGGAATTACAGGATTGGGAGGGCCTGCGAGGCTGGATTCTATTTGGCGCACTCTACGGCATTGGAGCGCTGGCCAATCCCACGATGCTGGCCTTCCTGCCGTTCTGCGGGCTCTGGATCTGGCGGCAACGCTACCGCCGCGGACTGTCCTCCTTCAGCGGTGTCGCGCTTTCGTCCGTCGTGTTCTTTCTGGTTCTGACTCCCTGGGTGGTGCGGAACTACGAAGTCTTCGGACGCTTCGTCTTTCTTCGCGATGATTTCGGATTGCAAATCCGCTTAGGCAACGGCCCTTCGGCCGACGGCATGCTGATGGCCTACCTCCAGCCCAATCTCAATAAACTGGAGCTGGAAAAGTTTCAACGAATGGGCGAGCTCGCTTACGCGGAGTCCTGCAAACGGTTCACGTTCGCTTGGATCCACACCCATCCGGCGCGCTTTGCGGTCATCAGCCTGAAGCGCTTTTTCTATTACTGGAATGGTGTTCCCAGACCAACCAGCAGCGTCGTCCCGGTGGACTTCCGCACCTCGGCGTTTCTGGCAACGTCCGTGCTGGCGCTCTGGGGACTCGGGCGTGCGATACGCCAGAAGCGGCCCGGGGCATGGCTTTTCGGGGGACTGGTGCTGACTTATCCCACGGTATATTACTTCGTATTTCCGCACGCCCGCTACCGCCATCCCATTGAACCGGAGTTGCTTATCCTGATCGTTTTCCTGCTGTCAGAAGCTAGCAGGCGCAAGGCAGCACCGTCCGCTGAGGGCGCACCTCAGTAACAGATTCCCGTGTGAGACAATTCCGAGTTGCGAAGTCGAATGGTCGCATTCCACTTATGACCCTTTCCGCCTTCATCTCAGTCGTCATCATTACGCACAACGAAGAAGCGAACCTCGGCCGCACGCTGCAAAGCATCAGTCCGCTCCTTCACGCGTACGGTACGCGAAATAGCGAGGAAGTCATCGTAGTCGACTCTGGATCGACGGATCGCACAATTGAGATCGCGAAGTCATTCGGCGCGAAGGTCTTCGTGGAGGAATGGAAGGGCTACGCCGCGCAGAAGAATTCAGCCATCGATAAGGCAACCGGAGCTTGGATATTGAGCTTGGACGCCGACGAGGCCGTCAGCCCGGAACTCCTGAAGGAGATTGGGGAGGCTCTTGGCAGACAGATTCTTCTCCGCTCAGAACAGCCACCCGACAGGCCGGTGTTTGTGGACGCATTTTCCATGCCCCGACAGAACATATTCCTGTTACGACCGATCAGGCACGGCGGCTTCTGGCCAGATAGAAAGGTTCGTCTTTTCCGCAAGGGCAAAGGCCGGTTTGCAGTGCGCCCAGTCCACGAAAGCGTTCAAGTAACCGGGAGAGTTGCAAAACTCAGTGCCGCCCTCCTCCACCACTCCTACCCCACGCTCGCCGACTACATCGAGCACATGAACCGCTACTCTTCTCTGGGCGCGGAAATGGTCGTGGCGGAGGCCGGCGGTAAAGTTCGTTTCAGCGTGATCAACGTCATGCTGCGACCGTTCGCGACGTTCCTCTACAACTACATCTTCCGCCTCGGCTTTCTTGATGGCCGCGAAGGACTCCTGCTGCACCTTTATCATGCCGTATACGTCTCGTGGAAATACGCCAAGGCGTGGGAACTCTCGCGCAAACTGTCGTGATGGTGGCGCCGAGGAACACCGCGTCACAACTTCCTTGACCGACCGGTCGTTCTTGCCATATGCCTCCAACCTTGCTCCGGCGCCTTCACTTCCCTATCATCGAAATAGAGCACTGGGGTTCGCATGCCAAAGAAGCCTAAGCCGCAAGTGGCCGAGAGTCCGATCGCCGACGTTTTTGAAAACCGCCATCCTTCCGACGCCGAAAAGAAATGGGCGGAGAAGACGCTCGCGCCCACGCTGGAAAAATCTCCCGAGCGTCCCATAGGCGCGCCCACCGGCGTAAATCTCGACGAGCACGGCCACGCGCGCTTCACCACGATTTCCGGCGTGCCCATTCGCCGTCTCTACACGCAAGCCGATCTGCCGGAGGACTGGAGCGAAGAAAACCATCTCGGCTATCCCGGCGTACCGCCCTACACGCGCGGCATTCACGCTACCGGATATCGCGGCAAGCTTTACACCATGCGGCAATTCTCGGGTTTCGCCTCGCCCGAAGAGACTAACCAGCGCTACAAATATTTGCTGGAACACGGCGGCAGCGGACTTTCGGTCGCGTTCGATCTGCCCACGCTCATGGGCTACGACTCCGACCATCCGGCCAGCGAAGGCGAAGTCGGCAAGTGCGGCGTCGCCATTGATTCGCTCGAAGACATGGAGATTCTTTTCGGCGGCATCGATCTGGAGAAGACCACCGTCTCGATGACTATCAACTCGCCCGCCTCAGTGCTGTGGGCCATGTACCTGGTCGTTGCGGAAAAGCAGGGCGCCGACTGGAAGAAAATTTCTGGCACGATTCAGAACGACATTCTCAAGGAATACATCGCGCAGAAGGAATACATCTATCCGCCGGCGCCCTCGATGCGGCTGGTGATCGACACTTTTGAGTTCGGCTCGATATTCACGCCGCGCTTCAACACAATTTCCATCAGCGGATACCACATTCGCGAGGCGGGCTCGACCGCGTTGCAGGAACTGGCGTTCACGCTCTATGACGGCGTCGAATATGTGGAGTGGGCGCGCCGCCGGGGGCTGGATGTCGATGAGTTCGGTCCGCGCCTGAGCTTCTTCTTCAACGCGCACAACGATTTCTTCGAAGAGATCGCCAAATACCGCGCCGCGCGCAAGATCTGGTATCGCGTCATGAAAGATCGCTTCGGGGCCAAGAACCAGCGCACCTGGCTGATGCGATTCCATACTCAGACGGCGGGAGTATCTCTGCCCGCGCAACAACCCATGAATAACATTGCGCGCGTGGCGATCCAGGCCCTGGCCGCCGTTCTGGGCGGAACCCAGTCGCTGCACACGGATTCCTATGACGAGGCTCTGGCTCTTCCCACCGAAGAAGCCGCCCGCATCGCGCTGCGCACCCAGCAGATTATTGCCTATGAGTCGGGAGTCGCGCAGACGGTCGATCCCCTGGGCGGGTCATACTTCCTGGAAAACTTAACGCTCCAAATGGAAAGCGGCGCGGGCGATTATTTCGGCAAGCTCGACGCCATGGGCGGCATGGTGAAAGCCATCGAGCGCGGCTATCCGCAGAAAGAGATTGCCGAGGCGTCGTACCAGTACCAGCGCGCGGTCGAGGCCCGCGAGAAAGTGATCGTGGGCGCAAACGAGTTCGTCATCGAAGAGGAGTCGCCGAATATTCTCTACATCGATGAGACCGTGGCCCGCCAGCAGTCGGCGAAGCTGAAGACTCTGCGTGCGCGTCGCTCGAATGATGAGGTACACCGCACCCTTGAGGCGCTGAAGAAGGCCGCAGCCCAAGGGCCGCATGCGGGCACCAACGGCAACGTCTCCTCCGCCAACACCATGCCCTATATCGTGGACGCGGTCCGCGCCTACGCCACCGTGGGCGAGATCTGCGAAGCCTTGCGGCAGGTGTACGGCACGTATACGGAAGTCAGCATTACGTAAGGATTCCGGAAAGAGGCTGAAGGTTCACAGAGGTAGAAGCTAAGAGCTTCAAAGGATTCGGTCCCGGCGCTGTCCGAGTTCGGTTGCGCTCACTTACCATACTGCTAAGAGAGAATAATTCCGGTAAGACGTCCGTCAGTTCGAAGCAGGAATGACTTGAGACGGGCCAGCCGTTCAATGCAGCACAAGGAAGGACGACCAATAAAATCCCTCTGCACTGATAAATTCTGGGAGCGCCCCCTCTAAGTATTATGCTGCACGGTTGAGCGTTCCCCCATCTTTCTCCCGCTCAGCAAGAGCGCTATCGGTAACCTGCAAACTCGCCCTGTTTACGCAGCGGACTGGCGGCTGTGATCTGGTAGTCCTGATAATCAATGGTGAAGGAGGCATGCCCTCCCAGCCGGATCTCGCTGCTGCTTCGATTGGACAACGGAAGCCAGAAGCTGCCCACCTTGCCGTAGACCTGTTCGATTTTTGTTGCCTTCGTCCAGAATGAGGGATTTTTCGCCGGGGCGCCTTCAATGCGCACCACGGCGAAGTCCTCGGCATCGACCCAAATTCGGCCGCGGTATAGAAGCTTGTTGTCGGTTCGGGGCTCGACGGAAAGAATGTAGGATGGGCCAGTGGGCATGCTCTCGAACCCGGCTAGCGCAAATCGGTAGTTATCCTGATTGAGGGCGACGCGACTCTGGTTCTCCTCGGTCAGCGCCTCTTTTTCCGTCTGCAACATCCGTTTGAATATCCTGTCAATGATGAGCCTGGAGCCATTTTCGGAGCGGATGCTGAAATCTTTTGTTCCGGGAGAGCGATACTTTACCTCCACGATCATGTCGGCGCTTCTGGAGCCAGGGAAGCCGCGATATTCCAGGCGATAGACGCGAGTTCCCTGGTAGGCGCCCAGGGCGCGGGCGCGTTCCAGATTTCTCTCGACCATCTTGGTCACAATTTCTTCCGCGCTGAGCAGCGGGACAGGGCTTGCTGCGGGTGGATCCAAGGGGGCGGCTGCCAACTGCCTGGCTCCTAACCCGATCAGGAGCGACAAGATACAGCCAAGCGCCCGGAGAGATATTCTCATTGAGAGTCCCCAGTTGGTTCACGATAACGCGGACTATTTTTAAAAAGTGTTCAATTTTGAACAGACTTGATTTTTCACTCGACGCCGCAGGAACTGTTCCACGTCGAAAAGTGTGCACTTGTGACCAGAGAAATCTTCAGCGTTAGAGTAACAATACACCATGACCAAGCGACAGTGTCTGGAATGCGGTGGCGATCTGGTGATGGCCTTCCGTCCCAGCGAAAGTGGCCGGGGCAGCCCGAGCGAGGGAATCATGGCCAGACCAAACGCCAAGTGGAGATGCAGCACCTGCGGAAACTCTTTTACTGCAGAACAGCTTCGTGCCGACACGCGGGCGAATTCGAAAACTGCCGAGCCCAGATAGCGACGCTTCCACAAATAGACAGCGGGATGGTAGCGGCAAACGCCAGATGCCATCGATCCAGTAAACCTCCAGATGGCGTTCGTCGAACGTTGGATTGCGCCGAGCGGTTAGATTCTGCACTTTCACCCTAAGCTGGCTTGAGAGACCTGCCGCACTCCAGGCAGCAGGTTTCGTGGCGCGGCGTGATCAGTCCACAAAACGGGCACATTCGCTGCGAGGCGAAGTCGCCATCGTGCGCTTCCATCTTCAGCAACTTCCGCAGGGACGCGGCCAGGAAGGCACGCAGGCTGCGAAGGTTGGCAACAAACGGATGCGGGGCGAAGGACATGGTTGAAATTCCGCGTTATTACCCTGGCCAGACCCAAGCATGACAGGTCGCGGCCGGCGATTCTGTGCAAAATTGCTCCATTTTCCTCGGGAAGGTGAAGGGCACGGTGGATGGAGGCTCCAGAAGGTATTGGGTCTGCAAGTGAGCAATTCAGACCAGTCATTCTTGCCAGTCTGGGCCATCATGATGCTGGGGACGAGCGTCTCCTCTCTCATTGCTCTCGAAGCCGTATAACTCAGAAAGGCGGCAAGACATGAAACTCCTTCTGCGAAAATCTCTTTGGGTCCACGTGGCCTGTGTCATCTTGTGGTCTGCGCTTGCATTTGGCCAATCATCGGACGTGCGGGACAGTCTAGGGCTGTGCAACACGGGCCGGCGAGCATGCGAAGCGTCCAGAACTGTTCCGCCACAATTGCCGGCGGCCGCCGCAAGCGGCACGCAGCAAAAACCCTCGGGAGCAGCAGAACTCAGTGACCGCCTCGTGGCCTGCACCGATCGCTGGGAGACGTGCGAGTTTTCTCTGTTGGCTCAGGTCGATCTCAATAGCGCCGAGCATCAGCGCAACGTATCCGATTGCAGGAACGGTTCACAGGCCTGCGACCGCTCGAAACTCACGCCGCAGGAGGCAATTGCACTGGCTGTAGCCGACCACAAGCGGAACGTCTCCGACTGCACCGACGGATTTACATCCTGCGATCACTCGCGCTTGACCCCGACCGAGGCCCGCACGGTAGCTGCCGCCGAGCACGACCGCAACCTTTCGGACTGCAAGGATGGCTTGGGGCCGTGCGACAGCATCAAGCTGACCGCTTCCGAGGCGAATCAGGTAGCGATCGCGGGGCACCAGCGCAATGTGTCCGATTGCCGGGATGGCGTAAGCTCGTGTGATCACTCCAAGTTGACTCCGGCGGAAGCCAGTGGAGTGACTTCTGCGCAACAGCAGCGCAACCTCTCGAATTGCAGCGACGGCTGGGGCGACTGCGACCACTCCCAGTTGACAGCTTCGGAATCCCGCGACGTAGGCCTGGCCGAGCACCGTCGTAATCTCGCCGAGTGCAAGGATGGCCTCGCAACCTGCGACTATTCGGCGCTTAGCGCAGCTGAAGTTGGTGCATTAACCAAAGCCGAACACCAGCGAAATTATGCGGCGTGCATGAAGGGCTCCGGTTATTGCGATCTCTCCCGCTTGACGCCTACGGAAGCAAGTGCGATTCCACCCGTCCATAGCACCGTTCCCCGGTAGATGCACGAGGGAAGGACCTGTCCGAGCGCTTCAAGGGTTGATGGAAAAATGTTCGAACCTGACAGAACGCGCTTTTCCCTGAGGCGAAGGCGTTACTATCCTCGCAGAGCAGCCCTTCAGCCTCGGAAAATGCGACCTTTTTCAAGCATAGGAATGCCGGGACGCCTGTGCTAGCATGAATAAAGCTCTAATTCCCGCTTTCTGTTGAACTTGCCACTATAGTAGCCAAGTTCTCTTCTCCCCATACAGAGGCACCGAAGAGGCATTCTGCTTGGCGATAGGCGACATAAAGAACCGATCGATGCTGGAAAACACAAAGTCGGGCGTCACAGACGACGAGGTGAACGATCTGCTTCCACCAGACGCGCATTCCCCCGACGTCGACGACATGCTGAGCTCCATTGGCACGCGGGGCCTTGATGTCGTGGAAGGCGAGCCGCACTCGCCTTTTTCCACGCTGGAACAACGCATGGCGCACGATAGTGAAGAGGTCGAACTTGACCTGACTCCCGGCGCCGCCGAGTCGACGAGCGACCCGGTGCGGGTTTACCTGCGCGAGATGGGCGCCTCGCCCCTGCTTACCCGCGAGGAGGAAGTGGAGATTGCCAAGCGCATCGAGCGCGGACAGGTCACTTCGCTGAAAGCCCTTTCGCGCTCGCCCATTGTGATCCAGCAGGTGCTGGCTATTGGCGAGGATTTGAAACGTGGCCTGCGCTCCATCAAAGACACTGTAGTGATCGACGAGGAAGAGATCACCGATGAGATTTTGCAGCAGCGTGTCGCGGACATTACCGGCCGCATCGACCGATTGAACAAGCATTACAAAAATTCCCTCCGGCTGGCCGAACGGCTGGCGAGCCTGTCGGCGAAAAAGAAACCGCGCGAATACCGGCGTTGTCGCGGACAGTTAGCTCGCGAGATGGTTCGGATTTCGCTCATCATCCGGAGTCTTGGGTTGAACCACGCGGAGCGCAAGCGTCTGATCGAGCGGGTAAATAAGACCATCGAACTCATGCGCTCTCTGGAGCGGCAGATCGTCACCCTGGAAGCCAAGATTACGGCGACGCGCAGCGACGAACTCAAGAAGAACTACCGTGCGACCCAGCGGCAGCATCGCGTTGAAATCAAAAGGCTGGAGGAGGAGGCCGGAATGACGTTCTCGGATCTGCAGCGCACACAGCGCAGAATGATCCAGGGCGACATGAATGCGGAGCAGGCCAAGCGCGAACTTATCGAGGCCAACCTGCGTCTGGTGGTTTCCATCGCCAAGAAGTACGGCAACCGCGGGCTTCAGTTCCTCGACTTGATTCAGGAAGGCAACGTCGGCCTGATGAAGGCGGTGGACAAGTTCGAATACCGCCGCGGCTACAAGTTTTCTACCTATGCGACCTGGTGGATCCGCCAGGCCATCAGCCGGGCAATCGCCGATCAGGCGCGCACCATCCGGCTGCCGGTACACATGATTGAAGTCGTGAACAAGTTGATTCGCACCTCGCGGCAACTGGTGCAAGCGTCCGGGCATGAACCCACGTCGGCGGAAATTGCCAAGCAGATGGACATCCCCGAGGCGATGGTGCGCAAGGTTAAAAAAATCATGCGCGTGCCGATTTCGCTGGAGACACCGATTGGTGAAGAGGGCGATTCACATCTCGGCGACCTCATCGAGGACCGCACGAAAATGTCGCCCGCCGAAGCGGTCCTGAACGTGAATCTGAAGGAACGCACCGCGCACGTGCTGCGCACCCTCAGCCCGCGAGAAGAGAAGATCATCCGCATGCGTTTTGGGATGGACGACGGTTCAGAACACACGCTGGAAGAAGTCGGCCAGTCGTTCGACGTGACTCGGGAACGCATTCGCCAGATCGAAGCCAAGGCTCTGCGTAAACTGCGTCACCCCTCGCGCTCCGGCAAACTCCGCTCTCTGCTCGACGACGTGGAGAAATGATGCCGGAATCGGTTCGATCCTGCGGTTAAGGGCGCGTTCCCTCTTCCTTATGCGAACTCCGTCCGCTAACCTGGTGGATTCCGTAGCCAGCGATGACCCGGCGGGCACGCTCGTGCTCTACAGAAAAGAAGACATCCTTCGAGAAACGCCAGCCCAACGCCTCGATCCCCACTCGCCCGCATTGTCGGAGTGCCTGATGACTGCCGAGATGCTGGGGTCGAGCCCTCCAGAAGAAACTCTCTCCCGATGAACCTGGTATCTGGTGGAGCGACTCCCGCCCTTCAGCGCCGATCGAAACGCGAGGATGAAGAGCAACGGCGTGCGGCGCACGAAATCTGAAGTTTCGGTTTCCTAACCTTCTTACCCACTTCCACAACTTCTGCTGAGTCCGCAGGTGCGTTCGAACAACTATGCACGCGCAACTGCAACCTGCCTCTGAATGCAGGCTAGCGGGGCGAGCTAGTTCATATCGCCGAGGGAGCAGGCGCCGGGGCCGCGGGGATCGCCGCAGGATCCGCAGGCACGTGCCGGGGACGCAGAAGGCGACGAACCTTTTGCGGACACCGCAAAAACGGAAAGCTGCGGTTCCAGCTTGGTAGCGTGACACTTGGGACACTCCGCCTTTTCCTTGCCATAAAGGAGAGTCTCGAACTGGTGATGGCATTCCTTGCAGATGTACTCGAAGATGGGCATGGGTAACTCCAGAACCTATTAGAATCAATTTGTGGGGACTTCGCAAATTCCAGATTCTCCAATTCCAGATTTTCGAATCCCAGACTCTGCCCGGCGCTGGTCAGACCGGGCGCCGTTCCGTTCGCGCCGGTGGCTGGGCGGCGGGCACGTGCAGACCATTGCCAGCTTTCTGCTGCCGCGCAGGATTCAATTGCCTCCCGGCGAGGAACGATTGGTTGAGGTTGAGCCGGGCATCAAAGTTCGGTGCTGGTGCTACTGGCAGGGCGAAGCACAGCGCCGACAGGCCCTGACCCTGATCGTTGTCCACGGCCTCGAAGGGTCTTCCGACTCGCAGTACATGCTGGGCGTGGCCCGCAACGGGCTGGCCGCGGGGATGAACGTCGTGCTTATCAACCAGCGCAACTGCGGCGGAATGGATGCTTGTGCGCCCACGCTCTACAACTCGAGCTTGTCTGGCGATGTCGCCGCAGTAGTGCGAGGCGTGCTCGAGAACGATGGCATCTCACGGTTCGCGCTGATCGGGTTTTCGATGGGCGGAAACCTTGTGCTGAAACTGGCGGGAGAGTGGGGAAAGGATGGGCCGCCACAATTTCGAGCGGTGGCGGCGGTTTGTCCAGCGATCGACTTGGCGGCGTCCGCGGACGCGCTGCATGAGCCGCGCAACCGGCTTTATGAGTATTACTTTTTACTGCAATTGTTCCGTAGAATCCGCCTCAAAGCACGGCTGTTTCCCGGGAAGTTTGACGTCTCGCGCTTGCGAGGCGTTTCCAGCCTGCGGATGTTTGATGACCGCATCACCGCGTACTACTGCGGATTTGCGGGGGCCGATGACTACTATGCGCGGGCCGCGGCCGCCAACGTGGTAAACCGGATCGCCGTGCCCGCCTTGATCATTCATGCCGCGAATGATCCTTTCATTCGTATGCAGCCGGAAACTTTGCGCCGCATTGCGGCAAATCCGAACATCACTTACGTGGAAACGGACGACGGCGGCCACTGCGCGTTTCTGGGCGAACGCAACGGCGACCCGGCCGACGATGGCCGGTGGGCAGAGCGCGAGGTGGTGGAGTTTGCGGCCGGTCACTGAGTGTTACGGGATTTTGCAAGACCTAGATCGGTTAAGTGTGGGCGAAACGCAGATTACCTACTGTTTCGGCGAAGATGCAGGGCCGACCTGATCCTGTCCGCGAGTAGTCAGTTGCGGCTCAGGGGTTGGCGTGGCAGGTGCTGCGTCGATTGTCTTGCGGTCCAACTCAACCGCGCCCATGAAGCCGCCGTCCTCGCTCTCCATCAGGTCGTACCGCTGACTTTACTCGCGAAGAGTGGGGACCGGACCCGGCTGCCGGAAGTGGTAGGCAGGCTCAAGCTGATGATTCGAGTGCCACGCAAAACCGAAAGCGTACGCGTGGTGGATTAGGCGGACTTCTTCTGCGCAGAGGAGTATTCTGCCGCTGGAACCGTTGCAGCCACTGCGGTGCCTTTTTCGGTCGAGACTACTTCGAGCGAACCTCCCAGTTGCCGCATGCGTTCGTTCATGCCTCGCAATCCCACTCCGAGTGCCCCCGTCCAGTCTTGGCCAGATTGTTCCAAGAGTCCTGACGGAATTCCTTTTCCTGTGTCGGTCACTTCCAGAGTAACCGTTCCTTTGCGCATTAGCAGTCTAATGTGTGCAGTCTGGCTTCCAGAATGACGGTGAACATTGGTGAGACTCTCCTGAAGCACTCGAAATAGTGCCAGCTCCACATCGCGCTGCAGGCGACCAAGGTCATTGTCAACTTCGAAAGTGGTGTTGATCCCGCTGCGTGCCGAGAATCCATCAACATACCACCGTATCGCTGATTTCAAGCCCATCTCTTCAAGCATGGGAGGATACATGAGGTAGGAGATGGTTCGAACCTCCTTTAGCGACTCCTCCGCCAAACGAACGCATTCTGCAATCTCGGAAGCTGCCTCATCATTCTTTCGTCCGGTAAGGGATGCCAACATATCCAGCTTAATCTTCAGCGCCGTAAGGCATTGCCCAAGGCTGTCGTGAAGGTCCCTGCCGATGCGTCTCCGCTCTTCATCCTGCGTGCGGAGCAGGTGGAGGGATAATTGGCGCAGTGACTTCTCCGAATTTTGTAAATGTAGTTCGGCTTCTCGCCTTTGAGCAACTTCCTCACGCAAGGTCCTCTCCAGCTGCATTCTTTCCGTGAAATCCCGCGTGACTTTTCCGAAACCGATCAGTTTGCCGGCATCATCTCGAATGGCCGTGATGATCACATTTGCCCAAAACCTGGAACCATCTTTACGCACACGCCAGCCTTCGTCTTCGAATCGCCCTTCTTTTGCGGCAACCTCCAATTCCCATTGTGGCTTGCCATTTCGCAAATCTTCTTCTGGGTAGAAGCACGAGAAGTGTTTGCCGATAATTTCCGCACTGTCATACCCCTTGATACGTTTTGCCCCCTTATTCCAGTTCCGGACGCGGCCATCGGGATCTAGCATGAAAATTGCATAATCTTGCACCCCCTCTATGAGCAATCGGAACCGGTCCTCGCTTTCCTGCAATGTCAATTTGCTTTCCAGCACCTGAGCCCTTTGTTGAAGCTGAGCAATGGCGCGAAGTCGCTCCTCGACGCTGCTCAGCCCCAAATAGCTCTCGCTGGGAACCACGCTGGAGTGCTGCGCACACATCTTCAGAAATGGCTCGATGTGTCTCTCATTTTTGAAGCCGGTGATCGGGTAGGCACAAAGAAGCGAGAACGAATGTTTTTGAGCCAAGTTGTTCCAGAAGTTCTCGACCCGCAGAGCCTCCAGGGATTTTCCGTCCGCCCACAATAGCGCCACCAGTTCTCCGAATACGGCAACGCGGGAATCTTTGTCGTCAGCAGCGTTTCGGACTCGCGTCAGAACATCGCTGATAGTGTTGATGAATCGGGTCTCATCGACCGAGCCATTTACCATAAGTCTGGGAAGAGTTTCATTCGCGTCCAGTAGGACGTAACGCCCTTGGCTGATCGCCTTTGCTGTGTCCACGCCTCGTGCTGTCAGCCGCTGCGCAAGTCCATCCTGGTGCGCCTGGGTAGCGATGACGACGGCGCCATCCCCTACCGCGATGGCCCCTCCGATGAATCGGCTCAACACATCGAGAAGAAACCCATCGTCCGTATATAACTGAACGAAATGTCCGTCCTGGTGAGAGCCAGGCGTGGGCGCGATGGACGGCATCAACTGGAGACCGGAGTTGCTAGGAGAAGTGCTCACTTCCACCTCCGCGGGATAGCGCTAACAAACCAGCGACTGTGTTAGATGACTCGCGGCGAGTTAGGAGATGCCATTTCACTTTGTGTTCCATACGTACAGAAAGGTAGCGTCGCTTGCAGTAGCGACATCGCGTCCCGCTTTCCGAGTTGCACGATTCAACGCTGATCGTACCTTTTCTTTGCTTTCAACCAATGCTGCTAAGGGCACTTTGAGTGCGACGCCATCCGGCAGCTGAGCAAGATCCGAAAGAATCTTGGTAACAATCTGCTTGTGCTTTCCGTTCCGGCCTTGAGGAACATCCGGCTGTGACATTGTCGTGAAGTTCATTGGGGCATTGTGGGTCTTGGGACTCATCGGGCATCCTCCGTGGGCGCGACAAACGTTAAACTAACGTGACGCAAATAGTACGACAGCGTAACGAGGTATGCAAGTAAGAACTCGGGCCATAAAACACCGATACGCTTTCCCTCGCCGCGCCGGAAAACTCGCCATCGACAAAGGGAGGGTACAAGTGTCGGGAAATGAGCAACTTTCCCCTGCTAACGGCAAATGCCGCTTCCCAAAGGATATGACCCCGCATGACTCCCAGCCTGCTAGTGTTTGTGGGTGACTAGAAGGAGGAGATTGGAATGCGAAGGGTGAAAACACATTTCGAGCAGATTCCGGTAGAGGTAGTGAAGAAGATAGCTCAAGAAGCATTTCCTGAAGTGAAAGAGATCCGAAATAACAATGTAATCCTTAGAGTTCCCGCCAAAAAAAATGAGCCCCATGCAAGGGGGGAACATTCGCGTTGCAGAAATGGGGTTTAACCGTGGAAAACCGATTGGGAAGCGAAGACGATGGAGTTATTAAATATCCGGACTGGCAAAAGCCTTTACAAGAGGCCCTGGTCGAAGTTGACAAGGACAAATTGAAGTCACGGGTGGGCGCTGCAGAAACGAGGGTGTAAATAGAACTGTGTAAACGGCCAGGGGAAGAGGAGAATGAAAATCCCATGGCCATCGACAAGAAGCTGATCGACGAACTGCTCACCGACTACAAGAAACCCGAGGATATCATCGGGGAGAACGGTCTGCTCAAAGAGCTGACCAAAGCCATCCTGGAGCGGGCATTGCAAGCCGAGATGACCGAGCATCTGGGCTACGAGAAGCACGATCCGGCGGGCCACCACCGGGGCAACTCGCGGAACGGGAAAAGCCAAAAAACCTTGAAGGGTGAGTTCGGCGAGCTGGAGTTGGAGACGCCGCGCGACCGCCAAGCCACGTTCGATCCCAAGATCGTGGCCAAGGGGCAAACCCGCTGGACGGGCTTCGACGACAAGATCATCTCGATGTACGCCCGCGGGATGACGACGCGCGAGATTCAGGGCCACCTGGAAGAGATCTACGGGATCGAAGTTTCGCCGACGCTGATTTCCAACGTGACCGACGCGGTGGTGGAGGAAGTGAAGCTCTGGCAGGGGCGACCGTTGGAAGAGGTCTATCCCATCGTGTATCTGGATGCGCTGATGGTGAAAGTGCGCGACGAAGGCCACATTCAGAACAAGGCGATCTACGTGGTGCTGGGTGTGAACCTGGAGGGCCAAAAGGAAGTGCTGGGGTTGTGGGTGGCACAGAGCGAAGGCGCGAAGTTCTGGCTGCAGGTGCTGACCGAGTTACAGAATCGCGGAGTGAAGGATATTTTCATCGCCTGCGTGGACGGGCTGAGGGGATTTCCCGAAGCCATCGAAGCGGTGTATCCACGCACCGAGGTGCAGCTGTGCATCGTGCATCTGGTGCGGGCTTCGCTGAACTACGTGCCCTGGAAACTGCGCAAGCCGGTGGTGGCCGATCTGCAGACGATCTATCGTGCGGCGACGGCGGAGGAGGCCGAGCAGCATCTAGCGGAACTGGAGAGCAAGTGGAAAACCTATCCCAGTGTGAGCCAGGTGTGGCGGCGGAACTGGGCGCGCATCACGCCGTTCTTCGCCTATCCGCCAGAGATTCGCCGCGCCATCTACACCACCAACAGCGTAGAGTCGCTGAATCGGTCGCTGCGCAAAATCATTAAGACCCGCGGCGGATTCCCCAACGAAGAGGCAGCGCTGAAGTTGTTGTTTCTGGCGTTGCGGCAGGCGGCCAAGAAGTGGACGATGCCGATTCATCACTGGCGGGAAGCGTTAAACCACTTCACGATTCTTTGGCCGGAACGGATGCCGGCCCTAGAGCGGGTGGCGTCATGAACTGCAAACCCTCTCTAAAATCGCTGAGCGAGGGAAGGGGAAATTGCCCCCTTCCCTCGCGCACCCATCCCCAAAAACCAACCTGGCCGTTTACACAGAAGAGTTGACACACCTGCAGAAACCGCTATTTTCAATCGTCTGCAAGCCATTTCACGCAGTTCTGATCACGCTGCCGAGCGCCAGGCCATCGCGGACGCTCTGGCCCTCATTCGCGTTCTCAAGCGGGACGCTCTAGATTTTCCTGAGTGGGAAAAGAAATAGTCAGGCGGCAAGCTGGTCAAGCAAACTGCGCGCTTTGCCAAGGAGCACAGACACTGACACATGCGAGACTTTGAAACGAGGTTGCCTCTAGTCTACGAACGGGGCTCCATCCCACGAGTAGTCTGAGAGCTCATTGGCTACGACCTGAGCCGCTGAACTATTGCAACCACGAAAGCGGTCGATGATTCTGTACCCTAAGCTGTAAGGTCTATTTCTTCGATCGGATACCTGCTTGTTTTCAGAAGGCAGGTGGAGAATAGAACTAAGATCATGGTCAAACTTGTCCAAGGCATCTGATACGGCGTGTGCTCGTTCTGAATATTCCCTCGTTTCGTCCGGCTCCGATCCTCCTTGCGCGGACACCAGTTCCCCTCTCTCGCGGACTGTACCTATCACATACGAAAGCCAATAGTTGAATGCGATTGCACATTCCCGGTAATCTTGATCGAGTATTGCTTCTTCCGAAATCGGAATATTGTTGTCCCTCAAGTTCTTAAACTGGCCGTAATAACGCTTGAATTCTCGCAGGAGTTGTTCTTCCGGGGTATCAAAAGGAATGGAATACAAAACCAGAGACTCGTCCTCCTTAGGAGGCTCTGGTGGCGAATAACCCATTCCCCGGCGGTGAGAACTACAGGCCGTAGCCGCGACGCAGACACCAAGTACACACAATGTGAGTCGTCTACAAGGTAGAGTCCTGAACGCTTTCTCCACAGCACATTGATGGTACTGCAATTGAGTTCGCGGTCCAACAGGTGCTTCACAACTGGCGCTATCATTCACGGGGCGACTGGGGCCAAACTTACAAACGCCGACCGTGCGCCTCTCACCAGGACAATTGTGAACCCCGCGCGCCTGGACTCGACGCACAGCACCATGATCTGCGCGCAGTGCCACTCGTTTCGCGACATCTACGTGGATGGCTTTAAGGCTGGCATGAACTACTACGATTTCTTCTTGCCCGTAATGGAGTACCGCCTGCCGTCCTCAGATGATCCTGCTTTTTGGCCCGACGGGCGGCCGCGGTGGTTCTCCAACGATGCGTGAGGCCCAGGCGACTTCGCACAAGTAAAAGCAAGTAAGGTTCAGATCAGTGCCCCTCTGTTTCCGCGATCGGTAGATCTCGTTTGTCGTCAATTACTTAAAGGGAATCAAATCAAAAAACCGAATCCATACAATTAATACTTGTTTTTGTGCATTCAATGGTGTTAGTGTTCCCGACCTATTAGCGGGTTTCGAGTCCAGAGTGCAACATGTTCTGAACTCCGAATCCCCCGGGCCTCTTAGCAAAAGTAGTGGCGTGACAGAATTTTCCGCGTCTTCGCGGGAATCACTCTTCGTTCTTGGAGGGCTTTGCAATGCGCGTCCGTCGCCAGCTTTTCTCTTCCCTGTTCGCATGTTTCCTTCTTTGTTCAGCCGTACTCTGGCTGAGCAGCGCTCCGTCCGCTTGGGCTCAATCGACATCCACCGGCACGGTTGCGGGCTCGGTGACTGATCCGTCAGGTGCGCTCGTCGCAGGCGCCACGGTGACTCTTACCGATACCTCGACTAAGACTTCGCGTTCCGTCGCCACCAACGATGCGGGACGATTTATTTTCGTCGACATTCCTCCCGGGCTCTACGATATGGCTATCGGCAAGCAAGGCTTCTCCACTAGTAAGACACAGACCACGGTAAAAGTCGGTGTTGTCGTCACCGTGAACATGGCTTTGCAAGTCGGAGGCGCTAATGTCGTGGTCGAAGTCACCGCGGTTGGCAACGAAATGCAGACCATGAATGCCACGGTAGGCAACACTCTTACGAGTGAATCGCTCGACAACCTGCCGAGTATCGGTCGTGACGTCAATACGTTCATCGAGCTACAGCCTGGCGTTGCCCCGGACGGCAGCGTTGCGGGCGCGGTCGTCGATGAGAACTACTTCTCACTGGATGGCGGCAACAACACCAATGATATGGACGGCGCCGGCAGCGTGTACACATCCGGTGTCTCCGCCAACACCATCGGCGACCCGACCGGAGGCGTTTCCGCTCAATATACGAGCTACAACAAACCGTCCGGCGTGATGCCCACTCCGGCGGACAGCGTGGAAGAGTTTAAGGTCAATACCGCCAACCAGACCGCCGATTTCAACAGTTCTTCCGGAGCCGAAATCAAGGTGGTCACGAAGCGCGGAACTAACTCGTTTCATGGCACGGCTTACGAGTATTACAAAGACAACAACTGGTCGGGAAATACCTGGCAGAATAGCTACAATCGATTGATATACGGTCCCGGAACCGGCGGCCTTCCCAGCTATCATTACAGCCGTTTTGGGTTCGCAGTTGGAGGACCTCTAATCCCAAAAGAAGTTCTTGGCGGCAAAACCTATTTCTTTTTCAACTTTGAGGGCTTTCGGTATCCGAATGCCGAAACCTGGTCCAGAAACGTTCCCTCTGCAAACTTGAAGGCAGGCCTTTTGACGGACGTCAAGACTGGCCAGACGTACAGCTTGGCTGCCAACGATCCGCGCAGCATCGGGCTCAATCCCATCGTTTCACAAATATGGAACAACTACATGCCGGCGTCGAATGCCGCCTGCGCAGCCGGTTCCCAGTGCGATGGAGTGAACGTGCAAGGGTTCCAAGGGACGCTTAGTCTCCCATTGAAGAGCAAGTTCGCCGTGGCGCGCGTGGACCATGATTTTGGCTCCAAGCAACATTTCATGGCCAGCTACCGCTATTTCAACCAATCGCAGGCCACCTCAGACCAGGTGGATATCGGGGGCGCTTTTGCGGGCGATAAACTGGGCACTCCGGCTTCCCTGTCCAGTGATCCGGTGGAACCCTGGTATCTGGTTGCCGGTCTGACTACCAACATTACCAACAACACGACGAACGATTTCCACTACAGCTTTCTGCGCAATTGGTGGGCTTGGGGGCGGAAGGGCGACGTCATCCAAGGTTGCACGTTGTGCGCAGGTTTGGGCGGGGCGCTCGAAATCGAGGCCGGCCAGTCAGAAACTCAGGATCTCGGCCCCTATAACGTGAACACGCAGCAGACCCGTACCCGTTTCTGGGATGGAAAAGATCACATGTTCCGCGACGATGTTTCCATGCTGAAAGGCAATCACCTGTTCCAGTTTGGCGGTACCTATCAGCACAACTTCAACTGGCATCAGCGCACCGATAACGGCGGCGGAATCAACTACCAGCCCGTGTATGAGCTGGGTAATGGATCTTCGGGATCGGAACTGTCCTCGGAGTTTCCGATTTGCGCAACCGGCTCAGCCGCGACCATCATGACTTCGTCCGCGAAATGCAATTCCCTTATGGCGGCAGCACTGGGCATCGTTTCGATCGGGCAAACCGCCTATACCCGTTCCGGCCCGAACTTGGCTTTGAACCCTCCACTAACCCCGGCTTTCGACCAGAGCACCATTCCCTACTACAACGTCTACTTCAGCGACACCTGGCACATGAAGCCGACCTTCACGCTGACCTATGGTTTGGGCTACGCTCTGGAAATGCCGCCAGTGGAAAAGAATGGGAAGCAGATTGAAGTGGTGGATGCTTCCGGTCAGCAGCTCGACGCGATGGCGTACCTGTCATCTCGTCAGCGGGCCGCGCTTAACGGCCAGGTTTACAACCCTCAGCTTGGGTTTGCCCTGGTGGGCGACACGGCCAACGGGTTGAAATATCCCTATGACCCATTCTACGGTCAATTCAGCCCGCGAGTCGCTGTGGCGTGGTCTCCGAAGGCCACCAGCGGCATCCTGGGCAATACGGTAGTTCGCGGCGGGTATGGCCGCCAGTATGGCCGGCTGAACGGTGTGGACCTGGTGCTGGTTCCTCTGCTGGGCACGGGACTGATCCAGCCTGTGCAGTGCATAGGAGGCGCGACCGCCGCCGGTTGCGGCTCGAACAACTCGGCTAGCCCGACTTCGGCTTTTCGTATCGGACCCGATGGATTGGTTGCACCGCTCCCGGCAGCGAGTCCGACGCTGCCCCAACCGGACTTTCCTGGCTACAACGCAATTGCGGCTGGCGCCGGCGAAGGTCTGGACCCGCACTTCCGGCCCAACGTGATTGACTCATTCGACTTTACCATCCAGCGCCAGTTGTCCCGCAGGGTTACGCTGGAATTGGGCTACATCGGACGTAGAATCACCCACGAGTACCTGCCGCTGGACATCAACGCAGTTCCTTACATGATGACCTTGGGCGGACAGAGCTTTGCCAATGCCTACAAGAACTTGGTGCTGCAATACTGCGGCGGCGTCGCTGGGCTCGGCGGCGGCGGCTGCGCGGGGGCGAGCCCAACCGTTGCCACACCCGTCACGGCGCAACCTTTCTTCGAGACCGCCTTGGGGGGAACGAGTTCTCCTTACTGCAAGGGTTTCTCCAGTTGCACTCAGGCGGTAGTCTTCAATGAAGGTATCAGCTACGGGCCAGGATGCCCGGGCTCTTCTTGCGCACCTGTGAATCCCAACGCCACTACTAATCTCACTAATGCTCTCGTGTGGAACCTGTGGAGCGATTTGGACAATGGCCCGTTCAACTTCCCACGCACCATGATGAACACGCCGATCCCCGCAAGTATTAGCCCTGTCTACGGGGGCAACGGCCAGATGTCGTCGGGCATCGCGCTCAACGCCAGCGTTGGCCGTGGGAACTATAACGCGGGCTTTGCGTCCATTAAAATCGCCGACTGGCACGGTTTAACGGCGCAGTCGAACTTCACCTGGTCCAAAGCTCTCGGAGAAGGAGCGTTCGTCCAAGCCACCAGCGAGTACACTGCCGAGGATGTCTTTAATCTGTCCCAGATGTATGGCAGACAAGGCTACGACCGGAAATACGTCTACAACGCGTTGCTGGTGTACTCGCCACCCTTCTACAAAGGGCAGTCGGGATGGCTGGGACGCGTGGCAGGTGGTTGGACGTTCGCAACCATCTTCACCGCCGGCTCGGGCACTCCGATCGAGGTTTACACCACGACCGGAGATAGCGAGGAGTTCGGCTCGGGCGACAACAACAACTATTTCAGCAACCAGAACGCGATCCCGATTGGACCCTATACCAGCGGTCACGCCTACAATGACCCGAATCAAAACGCAGGTACGGGTCAGCTGCCCCGCAACATCTTCAAGGATGGGACGGCCCAGGCAAATAACTGGCGCAACCCGATTCTGGGGTTGGACACCAGAGACGGTGGCGCGGGTATTCTCAACGGCCTGCCTTACTGGAATATGGACTTCAGCCTCAAGAAGAACATCAGGATCGCGGAGAGCATTACTCTGGAATTCCAGGGCGTCTTCGCCAACGTCCTGAACCATAACCAGTGGCTCGATCCGATCGGCACCGCGGGGCTATTTGACGGAGCTTCGCCCGGCGGCGGTTTCGGCACATTGGAAGCCGGCGAAGCCCAGCCGAGACAGATCGAGGTGGGCGCTCGCGTTCGCTTCTAACCATCCACCGGAAGGCGCCGGTTATGGCGTCTTTCAAACTAAAAGGCCGCGCCCGTGGGCGCGGCCTTTTAGTTTATTAGTCCAGATCTCGACTTTCGTACTATCGATGCGCCAGTCCGTAGCTCACAGCGCCAGCGGAGCTTCCGATGTTGACGATCGAAACCACCCGCTCCAGCTTGTGATGGCCGGTCTTGTGAAAGAAATAGCTGAGGCTGATCACGCCCGCGGTTTCCCCGATAAAGTTCACCGCGAGCCCCGCAGAGGATTGGCCGAAGATGCGGACCACCGGATTCAATTCCTGCCCGCCACTCTGCAGATTGGCGCGAGTCACGGCGAAGTCGGCGCCATTTAAGGCGGCAGCGGCGACGAATAAAAGCGCAATTCTTTTTGTCGCGATCCCAGACCGCAGGCCGCGACCGAGCAAATCTCCGGCGTCATCGAGCGCGTCACCTTCCACAACGATGAGTGTGGCTCCTGTTCGGTGTAGTAGAATTTCGGCAAGAGGATCGCCCATGCGCCGAATTTCATGTGCCCTCGTCGTTCTACTCTGGGTGGGTTTGGCGCAAGCTCAGCAAAGTGTAGCTCCCACGCCGCACTCGGCAAAACTCGAAACACACCTTCTCCCGCCACCTCATGCAAGCGTAACGGTCGCGGGCGTCAGCATCGCCGAGCAGTTTGACGGGCCACATTGGTGGAATGACCACGCGACGTATCACAGCATCTATTCCCATGGCGAAGTGCCCAATGTGGCCATGACCAACCGCGACGGCACAGTCGCATTCAAGACGGCCCTCACTGCGCCGAACTTGGACAGGATTCGCGTCACTGATGCGGCTGCGACCAAAGACGGCGGCGCTGTCGCTACTGCCACGTTCGTTGACAAGGCCGGGACGCCAAGTTCATTCGTGGCGCTGTTGGACAATTCGGGCAGGGTCATACGGCAGATCACCACGTTCCCATTCATGGCAGAAATGACTTGTCCCGCCGCGGATGGCACTGTCTGGGTCTTTGGGTGGGATTTTTCTGAAAATCATGGTCCCCATATTCCCTATTCAATTCTCAGGCACTACAGTTTTACGCAGGGCCTACTGAAGGTTGCCCCAGACTGGACGGCGATTGGGAACCGCGTGCTTTTTGGATACCACGTTGCAGGGGGTACGGCTGTAGCTTGCACGGCGCGCAAGGCATGGGTTTACTACGGAGAGCGGCGTCAGTTCATCGCATACGACGAAGAGGCGAACTCTTTCCGCACGTATCGCGTTCAACTGCCGGACGGCAGCCCCAGCGATTTGGAGGCATCCGGCTTTGCGAGAACTGCTTCAGGAGATTTCTACAGCAGTCTTAACGATGGGTCGGAGGTTTGGCTGGGTTTGTACTGGCTGAATGTCCACGATGGGGTCGCTGAGTGGGTCGCAGTGGATACGCCGGGCAACTTCGAAAACGGCATCAGAATCTTCGGCTCAAGCGGCGATGACATCGTGTACGCGAGGGTGGCGTGGCAGTGGCCAGAGCAACTTGAGTTCTCGACCACGCCGCTAAATATGCAGTCAAAATTGTTGAAGGCAGATCACCGACAGCATGAGTCACGTTCTCGACCGTCGTTTTGACAGCTAGTGGTTCGCAGTTGTACTGATCGCGGCCAGTACCTTAGGTAAGAACAACATACGCCAGAAGCCATGATCCATCCCGTCACTGCGAACCTCCGATCTGACGGAGCACGCCTGTAAGGTCGTCAATCATGGCTGAGAGCCTGTTGCGTGCGGGCTCGGGAATCACGACCGGATCGTATCGTGCCGCTGGAATTGAAAGCTTCAACGCATCTTCAAGTTCGGATCGGGCATTGGTCAGTCTTGCAACTACCTTGCTTCTAAGCTCGTGGCGCAACATCAGTCTTCCTATCTGGGGGAAGGAAGGTCTGTCGATTGCTGCACGACGGTAGCACGATCGTCCGATGCGGTTCTGTGGTCAGAATCACAATTTGGGGGGCGTAAAGTTTTCGCCAATCTGAATGGTCGTGAGCGACATTCTGCGGCTGGCTCCTCACCCACCACTCCGGGTTCTGAGTTACTCATGGGCCTGGGGCCCACCCATAGGGATGAAAATGAGGCCAGTGTGTGTGTACGCTCATGTAGCGTGGACGGCGAAGGTCGTTTGCACTCTGGATGAAGTGAGGCCGTTTTTGAGTTTGATCGGGAACGCGCGTTTTGAACCAATCTGTGTCGCGCCGGCCCTCCGAGAAGGCGGGCCGGTAGCACGTGACGGTGTGTAATTCTTTTCGCGTGCGTTCTGCCGCTTCCACGCCAGGAGGAAGCGATGAAGGTCGCGGGGATTGACGTACACAAGAAAGTTTTGATGGTAGTTGTGGTGGATGCAAGTACGCCGGAAGAGAAACCAGCGCGGCGGCGGTTTGTCACGATGCCGAGCGAGTTGCACCGCCTGTTGCTCTGGTTGCAGGAGCGGGGAGTAGAAGAGGCGGTGATGGAATCGACTGCGCAGTACTGGCGGTCGGTGTGGCTAGAGCTGGAGCCCCACATGCATTTGCACTTGGCGCAGGCGTTTTCCAACCGTGCTCCACCTGGGCGTAAGCATGATTTCAAGGATGCCGAGCGGTTGGTGCGCCGACTGATCGCCAACGAACTGATCTTAAGTTTTGTGCCCAACGGGGAACAGCGTATCTGGCGGAGCATGACCCGCATGAAGCTGCAACTCACGCGCGATCGAGTACGACTGCAGAACCAGATCGAGTGTTTGCTGGAAGAAATGCGGATCAAGCTGTCGATTGTCGTCAGCAATCTACTGGGCGCCAGCGGGTTGCGCATTCTGCATGCTTTGGCAAACGGAGAGACCGACCCGAAGAAGTTGGCGCAACTGGGTGGCGAGCGGCTGCAGTGCACCGAGGAGCAACTGGTCGATGCTTTGACGGGAAGAGTGCAGCCCGTGCATGGGGAGATGTTGGCTTTGCAGCTACAGCGGCTGCAGTTGATCGATCAGCAAATGGCTCGGCTCAATAGCATGAGCGCGGCAGCCATGAAGGCACATCAAGACGCCGTGATTCGATTGGCGGAAGTGCCCGGTTTGGGTGTGGATTCTGCTCAGCAGATCATTGCTGAAGTAGGGGCCCAGGCCGGTACGTTCGCATCGGCGGCGGAGTTGACGTCGTGGGTGGGAACCTGTCCCGGCAAGGAGGAAAGCGCGGAGCAGAACCACAGCAGTCGCTCCGCGAAAGGCAATAAATATCTGCGCCGCGTGTTGAACCAAGCAGCACACGCGGCTGTGGCGAAGAAAGGCAGTCATTTTCAAGCCGTGTTCCGGCGTCTGCTGCCCCGCCTAGGCTATCAGTCCGCCATCTGGGCGGTTGCTCATCGGCTCTGTCGTCTCGTTTGGAAGATCTTGCATGAGGGAGTCCGATTTATCGAGCAAGGCCACGACGTCGGTCCCCGAGAAAAGAAAAAACGTGCTCAGATGCTGGCGCGAGCCCTCCGCAAGCTCGGCTATGAGGTAACCATCACCCCTATAAACCAACTTGCGGCCAACCCTGCTGTCTAGGTCCTGGGACAGGATTTTCGACGGAGTTAGACATGGGCCTTCGGCCCACCCATTGGGATGAAAATTGGATCGAGTTCGTGCGCGTAGGATCAAGGGAGCGTGGACGGCAAAGGTCGCTTACGCTCTGGATAAATCGAGGCCGTGACGGAGTTTGATCTGGAACGCGCGTTTTGAACCAATCGTTGTCGCGCCACTCCTCCTGCCGGGAAGGGTGGTAGCACGTAAGGGAGCGTAAGTTTTGTTTCGCGCGTTCTGCCGCTTCCACGCCCGGAGGAAGCGATGAAGATGGCGGGGATTGACGTACACAAGAAAGTATTAATGGTAGTGGTGATCGAAACGACTAGTCCGGAAGAGAAGCCGGAGCGGCGGCGATTTACCACCTGACATATGCACAGAAGTGGGCCTTGTCTGAGGCTGTCTGCTGAACTCTGGCCCTCATCGTTTCTGCTAGTTCGCGTCTGGAATGTCGGCTGAGTTTCTTCTTCTCTCGACTTCTATGCTCCCTTCGCGGTAAGTGTCTGTGCCTTCTGGGTTGGTCGTGCATAGAATTTTATGCATTTAAGTCAGCCGGACAGGGGCGTGGCGAGCGCCGGCAAGAAACCTGACGGCCCCGTCGCGATCTCACGAAGTCGTTTCATCAACCGCTGAAACAATCCTCGCTCCGCATATTGGTCGCTATAGCGGATCCCCACCCGCCCGGAGTGCTTCCAGATCTTGGCGGCCACAAACAGAAAACGCAAACGCGCCGTAGCCAAGCGGGTATGATCCAGTTCGTCCACCCGCACTCCCTCTTCCCGCTGGAACAGCAGCAACCAGCAGTTCAAGTTGTAGGCCAGCATCACCAGCTGAAAATGTACGCAGTTGGTGGCCCAGCGCGCGGAAGGATGCGCCGCCAATCCGGCATCGTTATTGGCTTCCTTGATCAGGTTCTCCGCCCCAGCCCGCTGACGGTAGAACCAAACCAGCAGATCAATGGCCCGGTCCATGTCCGTCACAAACACCCGGTAGGTATACTCCGGGGTGTCGAAGAGTTGATACTGCTCGCGCTCTTGGGGGCTCTTCTCCTTCTTCTGATAGCGCAAGGCGACAAAGCGGTACGCCTGACCCCAACCTTCGGGCTGATACCAGAATTCGCACTGCTCGTCGGCGTCGGTCTTGCGGGAGCGCTTCCAGTCAGCGGTTTGCAGTCGTTCCAGCAGACGCGAGGTCTTGCGGGCCACGATGATGAAGTGCGCCTTGGTTTTTTCGTAGGCTTGGACTGCCTCCCAGCAATAGAACCCGGAATCGGCCCGCGCGAAGATCGTCTGAATGCATTGGGGCAAGGCCGCGCAGACACTCTGCAGATGGCGTGCGATCTGCTTCCCATCGGGCCGATCGCCATTGCGCAATTCTCCCCAAACGTATTCGTGGGTTTCGGCCATAAAGGTGAGAATAGGCTGAAAGCTTTTCTTGCCTTTGTTTTTCGGGTTATAACTCTTGCGGGCCCCCATCTGCCGGCCATAGAGCGTGTGCACGGTGGTGTCGGTGTCCAGGGTGATCGACTTCAGCCCTATATTGGCGGCTGCCCACACCCGTTCGCGCAGGATGCGCTGCAGCTGCAACAGTTGCCCCGCTAGGTTCAGATTCAGCGAGGCTAGAAACCGCCAGAACACGCTCTGCCCCGGTAGCCCGTTCACTTTCAGGATCCCGGCCAGCATCGGGTCCTGGGCCACAAAACGGATGTGATTGAGGCGGGCAAACCCCACGTAGATGGACAACACCATCCCCAGCAGAAATTGATAGATGGTCATGACACGCGGGATTCGCGTTATGGTCAGGGTTTCTTCGACCAGCTTTTGCAAACCCAGCCTCTCTAACATCGTGGCCACCGGGAACAGGCCGCCGTAGGGAGTCAGATTCTTACCCTCGAAGTCAAAGTGGGTGGAAGCAGCAATTTTATTGGGTTCCGCGATATCTGCTGGGGAGCCTTGATTGCCGCGGGGTTTGTCGCTATGCTTTTTCTTGTTCTTCACCTTTTGGGTGACCTCCTGGAAATCAGCTCGCGAAGCGTCTACTTCGCGGCTTCTCTGTTTTACAACAGGATTTCCAGGGTCCCCAAGGTGTTTGCCGCCTCAGCATTTCTCCATCAGCTCAAATGCCGTGCATAGGTCAAGTACCACCTTGCCGGGCGACCTGAGTCGATTGTCCAGTTGGTTGCGAGCGCAAGATGTGCAAGAAGCGGTCATGGAATCCACTGCGCAATATTGGCGGACGGTGTGGTTGGAATTGGAGCCGCATATGCTCTTGCATTTGGCCCATGCCTTCTCCAACCGTGCTCCACGGGGACGCAAACATGACTTCAAAGATGCGGAGCGGCTCGTGCGACGGCTGTTCGCTGACGAGTTGATCTTGAGCTTTGTTCCGAATGGGGAGCAGCGGATTTGGCGGAACCTGACGCGGATGAAGATGCAACTCACACGCGACCGGATACGACTGCAGAGTCAGATGGAGTGTCTGCTGGAAGAGATGCGTATCAAGCTGTCCAGTGTAGTAACTGATCTGCTAGGTGCCAGCGGGCTTCGCATTCTGCGGGCCTTGGCCGCGGGCGAGACCGAGGCCAAGAGATTGGCGGCCTTGGGAGACAATCGATTGAAATGCACCGAGGAGCAATTGCTGGACGCGTTGACGGGAAGCTCGCAGCCCATGCACCGGGAAATGCTGGCGCTGCAGTTGGAGCGGCTGCAGTTAATCGATACGCAAATCGCCAAGCTCAACAACCTGATCGCACAAGGCATGAAGCCGCATCAAGAGGCAGTGATGCGCCTGGCAGAAGTGCCCGGTTTGGGAGTGGATTCGGCACAGCAGATCATTGCGGAGGTAGGAGTACAGGCCGGTACGTTCTCTTCGGCCGCGGAATTGACCTCTTGGGTGGGAACCTGTCCCGGAAAAGATGAAAGTGCCGAGCAGAACCACAGTAGTCGCTCCGCCAAGGGGAACAAGTATCTGCGACGGGTCCTGAACCAGGCGGCCCACGCGGCCGTCAAGAAGAGAGGCAGTTATTTTCAGGTGGTGTTCCGGCGTCTGTTGCCTCGGTTGGGGTATCAGTCCGCGATCTGGGCGATCGCCCATCGCCTCTGCCGTGTGGTTTGGAAGATCTTACATGAGGGGGCACGATTTATTGAGAAAGGCAGCGAACCTGATGCTCAAACCAAGAAGAAACGTGCGCGAATGCTGCTGCAGGCACTCCGCAGGCTCGGCTACGACGTCGCAATCACCGCAACACATTTAGCTACCCAAAACGCAATGCAAGTGTAACGGGTAATTTTCAAGGGAGTGTAACGGCCTGCTTGCAACAGTTGCTTTTCCCCGTTAAGGTTGTCCCGCCTTTGTGGTACGAACAATGACGAACGAACAACTGTTGTCGCGATACTCTGCTGACTTAGAAATAGCACAGATTCTATTGAGGCTTCATCATGAACACGCACTAGTGAAAGCAGTACAGGCTTTGCGTGAAGAGCTTGAGCGTGTGCCTGACACTGTTGCCTTGAAGGCACTAGCAGCGCGGACTGCCCGAGCCTTGGGCGGGATGGGGTCGATCGGCGAGACAGCACTTGGCCTAAACGACAAAGTACTATTGAGTCTCCTGAATGACCTGTATGCAACCTGCAATCAGATTGTGCCCTCGCTCCCATGACCCGATGCGACCAAGTCCAAATCCTGCGCTCAGTTGGCGTTAAATCCCCATTACGCTCAAATGTATGGTCCGCCGCCGGACTGCAAGAGGTTTGAAGTTGGGCGAAGGGACAGTCTGCGTAAATGTATCCGGCCTCTTAGTGGAGAATCGTTTCTCCGGGCACTTGATGATGATCCGCGCGTGCCGGTCCTTTTAAACCCCTCGGTCACTAGGGACGCGTTTGAGCGTTCAGGTTTTCCGGCACGCCGTTGGACTGTTCTTTCGTCTCCTTCTCTCCTCAGCAGACCTTGGTGGCACTTTCTGCAATCTTCGTCGTCGTGGCGGTGGGAAAGTGGAAAGCGCTCTGTGCTTTCCAAGCACAGCGTCTTTTCCACGGCCATCAAGCAGCCGGCAGCTGCAGCGGCTGATGTCGATACTCTTGGCCGCTGGACAACACAGCCCAGGCCATGCGAGCCAGTTTGTTGGCGATCGCCACCACGACCTTATTACGTGGAGCACGCTGGGCCAGCCGATGCACCCACTGCCCGAATCCTCCGGTATCGTACTTAACGCGAAGCAGTACCGCGCGGGCACCGTGGATCAGCATGCGACGTAGATAGATGTTGCCGCGCTTGCTGATGCCGAACAACTTCTGCTTGCCGCCGGTGGAGTACTGCCGTGGCACCACGCCAACCCAAGCCGCGAAGTCACGTCCCCGACGAAAAGCAGCTCCGTTGCCGATGGCGGCCACGGTTGCGGTGGAGACCAGCGGGCCAAAGCCGGGAATTTGGCGCAGCCGCCGGCAACGCGCATCGTCGTTACTAATGCGCTCGATCTCGTCTGTGATCGCCTTAATATCTAACTCCGTTTGCTTCCACTCCTGCCACAGCCGATCCAGCAGCCAGCGCAGGCGCGGGCTCAGGTTCTGCTCGGCATCTTCAATCACTGTGGGTAGGTTCTTGCGCAGGTAGATGGGCCGTGCCGCGAAGGTGAGGCCGCGTTCCAGCAGGAATCCGCGGATCTCGTTGATCAGCGCCGTGCGACGCTGCATCAGTCGGTCGCGCACACGGTGCATGGCCTGCCAATCGAGTTGCTCCTGCGTTTTGATCTGCACAAAGCGCATGTTCTGCTTGGTCACGGCTTCGGCGATCGCTTCGGCATCGATGAAGTCGTTTTTGTTCGACTTGCGGTAGGGTCTGACGAACTGCGCCGGGATGAGTCGCACCTGGTGCCCTTGTGCTCGCAAGCCGCTACCCAAGAAGTGCGCTCCGGCACAGGCTTCAAGCCCGATCAGCGATGCGGGCAGGTTCGCGGTATACGTTAGCAGCGCCGCACGGGAGAACTTCTTGCGAACCAGAACCTTGTTCCGCTCTCCTAATGCAACCAGGTGAAAGGTGGTCTTGCCCAGATCGATGCCGATGGATGCGATGTGCATGTGATGATCCTCCTGATGTGAACTGCCGAGCCGTAATCCTACTCGGCGGCGGACCATCTCATTAACCCCAATCGCGGAGGGGCGAACAGAAGCGCAAACTTGCGCTATGGTTACCCCAGCTAGAATGGTCACTGAGGACTGTCGAGAAGTGATTCGCCTGCTGCGCAATGCTGCCCTAGTTCTCGTTGGCCTCGTGATCCTCCTGGCCGTCGCGGGCGCAACCTATCAGTTCATCGCAACGCGCGCCGAAGCTCGCCGCTCCCCGGAAGCTGGGCGATTAGTAGACGTTGGCGGCTACCGGCTCAAAATCAACTGTACCGGCAAGGGAGGTCCAACGGTTGTTCTCGAAGCCGGACTCGGTGATGTGTCGGTGGAGTGGAACCATGTGCAACCGGAGATTGCACGGTTTTCACGTGTCTGCTCATATGATCGTGCTGGCTACGGGGGCAGTGACGCAGGCCCAATGCCACGCACGAGCGCGCAAATTGCCCAGGAACTGCACGCCCTTCTACAACATGCTGGTGAGGCACCGCCCTACGTGCTAGTGGGCCATTCTTTCGGCGGTTACTCCGTGCGCGTGTTCAATGGAGAATTTCCCGATCAGGTCGTGGGAATTGTGCTCGTGGATGCCACGCAGGAAGACCAGTACGAATTGTTGCCTGCAACATGGGGCCGAATCTACGAGTCGGAACTGAAACGCTACAAGAAACAGGCGAGGTGGGCTCCCGTTTTTATCGACCTCGGTGTTGCCCGCCTAATGCTATGGTCGAGGGGAACTCTTGGCGAGAATGCCTACCTTATCCTCCAATCGAAGTATCTCCAAGCCAGAGCGAGCGAACTGGAAATGATCAAGACCAGCGCACAACAAGCTCGTGCTGCGGGTAATATCGCAGATAAGCCCTTGATCGTACTAACTGGTGGAAAGAATTCCGATCAAATCCCAAGCAATGGTCTGAGCAAGCAGGACTTCGATGACTTTCACCGAATTTGGGTAGACGAGCTACAAGCGCGCTTGGCTCACCTTTCCACGAAGGGAAAGCAAATTATTGTGCTGGATAGTGGACACGATATTCCCAATGAACGCCCGGACACGGTTGTGAACGCAGTGAGGGATATACGCATCGCGACAAGCCCGCATGTCCCCTAGCAGCCCGTGGTGGAAGTCTGGGTACGTGCGACGGAAAGATGGTGTGATCCACAGGGCTGCCGGATAGACTGCAGGTATGGCGATGAGCAAGCGGATTGGCGGGGAGAAGCAGGAAGACATTTGGATTGCGCACAGGGAGTTGGCGCGAGCGCCGGGGCATCCGTTTTATGAGCGGTTGAACGAGTTGTTGGAGGGCGCGGGGTTCGACGAGTTTGTGGAAGGGTTGTGCGCGCGGTTTTATCATGCGCGGCTGGGGCGTCCGTCGCTGCAACCGGGAGTGTATTTTCGGGCGCTGTTGATCGGGTATTTCGAGGGCATCGGAGCGGAGCGGGGGATTGCGTGGCGGGTGGCGGATTCGCTGGGATTGCGGCGGTTTTTGCGGATCGGGTTGGATGAATACACGCCGGATCATTCGACGATTTCGCGGACGCGACGATTGATCGACATCGATACGCATCGCGCGGTGTTCACGTGGGTATTGGGGCTGCTGGCGGATCGCGGACTCTTGCAGGGACAGCGGCTGGGGATCGACGCGACGACGCTGGAGGCCAACGCGGCGATGCGTTCGATTGTGCGGCGCGATACGGGCGAGAGTTACGAAGAGTTTCTGCGGGGGCTGGCGAAGGCCTCGGGCATCGCGACGCCGACGCGGGAAGACTTGGCGCGGCTGGATCGCAAGCGCAAGAAACGCACCTCGAATAAGGAGTGGAAGAGTCCGGTGGACGCCGACGCACGCATTGCGAAGATGAAAGACAAGCGCACGCACTTGGCGCACAAGGCCGAGCACGCGGTCGATCTGGACACGGGCGCAGTGGTAGCGGTCACGCTGCAAGGCGCTGACCAGGGCGACACGACCACGCTCGATGAAACGTTGTGCGAAGCCGGGATGGCGGTGGCGGAGCAGGTCGGGCGCGAGGCGGAGTTACGGCCCCATGACCCACCGAAAGTGAACCTGGCCGGGATCGAAGAGACAGTGACTGACAAGGGCTATCACAGTGGCGCAGTGGTGAAGCGAATGAAGGCGTACGGCGTGCGCAGTTATATGCCGGAGAAGAAACAGAAGGGGCAGCGGAATTGGGCGGGCAAGGCGGCGGAGCAGCAAGCGGTGTACGCGAACCGGCGGCGAGTGCGGGGCGAGTACGGCAAGAGCTTATTGCGGCGGCGCGGCGAGTTGGTCGAGCGCAGCTTCGCGCATTGTTACGAAACGGGCGGGCTGCGGCGCTGCCATCTGCGCGGACACGAAAATATTCTGAAGCGGCAACTGATCCACGTGGGCGGGTTCAACCTGAGCCTGATTCTGAGAAAGATGCTGGGAGCGGGTACGCCGCGGGAGCTGAAAAACCGGGCGGGGCAGTTGTTTTTGCAACTCTTGCGCTTTCTGCTGGGCCCGCGGAAGGCGGTTCCGCGCATCCGACCGCTTCTGCCCGCCGCTGAACCGCAGAGGAATCCATCGCGGACTTGCCCCACCTCAGCTCACTCCCCGCAATCTTTCAGCAGTTCTGCCACGGGCTGCTAGTCGAGATCGCCGCCGCGCAGGTCAATCAGGTAGTCGGATTTTTCCACGACCTGCTTCGTCATCGCCCACGATACGCGCTCGGTCTGCGTTTCCATTGGGATTGCCCGGATAGAACCGGTTCATGCTCTTGCCGTCCACCGGGTTCACGTGCGGCACCTTCTGTTCAAATGACGCGATGTTCACCAATGGGACGATGATGACCGTCCCGGAAATATCTGGGATTGAGTTCCTGTATAAGCTTTTCGAGCGCAATGATGGACGCATACTCGGTGCCATGCGCGGCCAGCCACCAGGGCGAGAGTCGGCCCGGGCTTCGGGCCGCGAATGACCGCAACCGGGATATTCGTGCCCACGTCGCTCCCCGCCGACACTTCGATGAATCCGGTAACGGTCTACCCGGTGACTGCTGTCGCGGTTCCCACAGTGAGCGTTGGTTGTTGTGCCGTGGCCGCCACGCACAGAACGCAACTCAAAAGAATCAATGCCAGCCGCTTGCGCATACTCGCCTCCTCCACACCACGCTTGAGAGTCGGCAGAGTATAACGCCGCCGGTCGAAAGCTACACAGGGCCCGCTGCTCGCGCCACCAACTTGCACCCTCGGCTCGCGCGAGACAAACGACAGCACTCCTAACAGCCGAATTCGATAGCGGCGCGAGCCATGCGAGTTAGAGTCGCAAGGATGGCTCCCAGGGTTCGAGGATTACTGTGCGCGTAAATGCGCGTAAACCCAAAGTGTGCAAAACAATGCAGGAACTTCGATGCCTAGGCGGAGTGGACTTAAGACCGTCCATCGCCTTACTGCTTTCGTCAGTTCCGAGGTGCTTTGAATGCGTGACCGCTCGAACTTGCGCATCATCGTGGGTACAAAATAGGCGTATGAAGCAATGCTCTTGACAATGATTGCAGCGCCGGCCGCTGCCCACAACAGCTTAAGTTCTCCGGAAGCATGCAGAGCGAGAACAAAATTCCAGATCGATAGGAATAGCAAGGTCGGGGAGATAAATGGCCAGAACTTTCGTGAAGCCGCAGACTGGCCTGAGGCTCGCAATTTATCCTTGAGGGTCGCCGGCGCGGGGTCATGGCTCCAGCCCGGATAGACGGCGAGGATCTCATAAAGCCCTCCACCGATTGCGATGCCGAGCAATGCAATAAACGAAGCGACAACGAGCTGATCAGATAAGTGCATATAGACGTCTCCTAGTTCTCTTTCTCTACTTCTTGTCGAGGCGAAGCGTTGGGCAGATTCTCAAGCAGCCTGTTCAGAAGGTCTCGCAGGGATGCGATATCTGCGGCAGTAAAGGAGTTCACTGCGCGGGATTGGACCCTTTGCACGATTTTGAGGCCGTCCGCTAAGAACTTTCGACCCTTCCGGGTGATTTGGACAGCATTGGCGCGGCGATCGTTGGCGTCCGGTTCGCGCGTGGCCAACCCTAAGCGTTCCAGATCGTCAACAATGTAAACCGCAGAAGACTTGTCTATCTCCAATCGGTCAATGAGGCCACGCTGTGTTAGCGGATGATCTCGAATGAGAGCCAACACGGCCATATGGCGGGCTTCCAGCTGGGAAGGTAGCAGCTCCTGATTCAATTTCCGTTGAATTCGCCGGTGTGCGAGCTGCAAAAGGAAACCCAGATTCTCGCGAACCAGGGCGGAATCGCGCTGCTTCAGTTGTGCATTCACGTTTGATTTCATTGCCGATTTTCATAATAGTCTGTATACAGATTATCTGTCAAGAGTCTTTATTTGATATCTCTTCATGGAATGCGCAGCGTCCTCTGTGCCAGTTGGCAAAATGCGTCGTGAACCGGAATCGCAGTGAACGGCCATGGAAGGGCAATGTGTCTCGACACGCCAGAGTCAATCAATCTTCAGCTCGGCCGCGCCGGATAGGTAACGGAAAACGCCACAGGGTAGGGCGACTGCGGCGTTGCCTGCAGGATGGTCGGCAAACAAGAAACTGAGAATGCGTTTCGATAACTTCAGGCTTGCCCGTTATCCGGCCACAGTCAGTAAAGACAAGGCGACTGTTCTTTAGCGACGATTGGCGGCAGTCAGAGAGAGCACAGCGAACGAAGTGGCTGCGTCATTCATAAAGAGCGCGGTCTCCGGACTGATGTGGTTCTCTTTGTTCTTGTTCAGAGAGTAGGACGCCCAGGAACCGTCCTTCTTGTCCTGATTCGCAGTGAGCCACGCGAGCCCCCGCTTCAGTTTGGCATTTTCCGGCGAAATCCCGGCCCGCTGAAGAACAAAGGTGATCAGCCCCGTCGCGTATCCGTCGCTCGTCGTTTCCTGAAACGTTCCATCCGCGCGCTTCCAGCCGCCAGACAGAGAAGACAGGCTCCAGCCACCGTCAGCCCGCTGCTTTTCCAGAAGCTCGCCAATGATGGCCTTCTGCCGATCTGGTTCGAGCAGTCCCGGCAGCTTCGCGGCGGCCCACAAGAGAAGGGCTCGATTAATAGGGATTTGCACGGCAAATTCGCGGTTGAGGTACTCCCGCAATGGCCTGAGGCCGGTTTGGACTTCGGGTGTTGCCCGATAGTTTCCCGGTGCGATACCAACGGCGACGGCGGCCAGCGTGGCTCCGAAGTAGTCCGAATCGTCCGCTTCCCACGGCTCGTTCTTAAAGCGTAGCCAGAGCCATGCGCCTTTCTGCTTGCCGGCAATTTGCTGTTCGGCCCACATGTTCTCAAACGCCTTTCGCGCCTCGTTGCTGAGTTGGCCGTCTTGCGCATCACGGCTCGAAAGAATCAGTGCGTTGAGAACGGATTCCGTTCCGCGCGACTCGACCGACTTGTATGGCCCGCGGTCCGCATCCTTGTAGAACGGTTCAACCTCCTTCCAGAGGCGCACGCGCTTCGTGACGCTGTCCAGCAGCCGTCGCTCGTTCGGAGATGGGGCTTGTTCGGCAAGGGCCGTTCGAAGAGCAGAACGCGAAAGAGCATAAGGAGCAGCGGTGTGGCACGACACGCAGACAGTTTCATGGTCCCGCTGGGCTCTGGGCCATTCCATCCACCACGATTGCCGCCGGTCTAAGTAAGCGGCCGCAGCGTTCGGATCCCAAGAGTTCGCGTTTTTTGTTTCCGGCTTATCGGAGTGAGCCGCCACGCCTTCTGAACTGTTAGGGAAAGCCGCCGCTCCCGTGCGCCAACCAGCCACGAAGATTCCCACCACCAAGCAAGCCACTAGACCGCCCGTCAGTCGCATAGCGCTCTTCATGAAACCTCCCTCTCAGGAGCAACCAATTCTGGTTAGGTTGTCCTGGCTGTCTGGATTCTGTTTCTCGAGTTTGTTTAATCGCTGTTGGAGGTCGGACACTTTATGTGCGCGCGATTATAGCCTCAAACAAATGGCGCTCCAACGGATCCGACGATTCAGGATGGATTGTCGGCAATCCTTACCTTATCGGATTAGAAGGGTGCCCGTCATCTTGGATCAATTGGGAAACAATCGGCAATTTCCGACAAGCCTGTGTATCGAGCTCAATGTCGCAGATCTGTAAACACTGACCGACCCTGCACACACTCAATACGGAGTACCGCGACACGCCGGGCGCAACGACGGTGTTCGAAAGCCCCTAACGCTCAGCTCGTGGGCATCAAGGAGCGTCAAGAAACCGCAGGCCCAAGAGCCCTGACCAGAAGTATCGTTTGGTCGTCCTGCTGGCTTCCGAAGCGAGCTGTCTCTGCGACGAGTCGATCGATAATTTGCGGGAGCGGTTCCGTGGCGCTCCCCGCGACCAGTCTTTCCAGCGCTCCCCTGCCGAACTCTTCCCCGTTGGCATTTGTGACTTCCAGGAAACCGTCGCTCACAACCGCCAGTAGATCACCAGGCGCGATCGTAATCATTGCGCTTTGGAAATTCACGGCAGGAAACATGGCGATGGGCAGTTGCTCCATTTTTAATTCCGAGACGCTCTGGTTCGAGGCATGATAGTGGAGGATTGGCGGGTGTCCCGCCAGCGAATACTCCAGCCTGTCCCCGCCCGCGGAACGCAGGCATGCGAACGTGATGTACATCGCCGGTTCCTTAAGATCCAACAGGACCTCGTTCAAGCGCTGCATTACACTTGACCTATGCACAGCATTTGAGCTGATGGAGAAATGCTGAGGCAGCAAACACCTTGGGGACCCCGGAAATCCTGTTGTAAAACAGAGAAGCGGCGAAGTAGCCGCTTCGCGAGCCGATTTCCAGGAGGTCACCCAAAAGGTGAAGAACGAAAAGAAGCATAGCGGCAAAACCCGCGCCAATCAAGGCTCTCCAGCAGATATCCCGGAACCCAATAAAATTGCGGCTTCCACCCACTTTGACTTCGATGGTAAGAATCTGACTCCCTACGGCGGCTTGTTCCCGGTGGCGACGATGTTGGAGAAGCTGGGTTTCCAGAAGCTGGTCGAAGAAACCCTGAGGGTGAAGCGCATCCCGCGTGTCATGACCATCTATCAATTCGTGCTGGCGATGGTCTTGGCCATCTACATTGGGTTCTCCCGCCTCAATCACATCCGCTTTGTGGCCAACGATCCGATGCTGACCGGGGTGCTGAAGGTGAAGCCTGCCGGGGCAGAGCGTGTTCTGGCGGTTTCTCGCGTCGCTGCATCTGAGCGTGGCGCGGCAACTGTTGCAGTTGCAGCGCGTCCTGCGGGAGCGGGTGTGGGAAGCCGCGAATGTCGGCTGTAGTCGATCACCGTGGACACCGATACCACCGTGCACACCCTCTACGGCAGCCAGATGGGCGGACGCAAGGGGTATAACCCGAAGAACAAAGGGAAGAAAAGCTATCAGCCGATTCTCACCTTCCTCGCCGAGACCCGCGAGTACATCTCGGGAGAACTGCGCAACGGCGACCGGCCCGACGGGAAGCAGATTGCCCGTCATTTGCGGAGGTGTTCGCGGCCCTGCCCGGTTGCTGTCAGGCGATCTTTGCGCGGGCCGATTCCGGGTTCTATTGCTGGGAGGCCGTCGAAGCCTACGAGAAAGCCAAAGCAGAATTCATCATGGTGGCGCGCAAGACCTCGCGACTGGTGGAACAACTGCAAGCCGCCGACTGGAAGCCATCGCCCAAGACCGACGCCGACCAGCAGTGCGAATTCTGGTACCAGCCGGAAGGCTGGGGCAAAGCCTACCGCTTTATCGCCCTGCGTTACCGCAACGACGACCCGAAGCCCGAAAAAGCGCGAGCAATATCAACTGTTCGACACCCCGCAGTACCTCTACCGGGTGTTCGTCACCAACATGGACCGACCATGATTGCTGGTCTGGTTCTACAATCAGCGGGCCGGGGCGGAGAATCTGATAAAGGAAGCCAACAACGATGCCGGATTGGCGGCGCATCCTTCCGGGCGCTGGGCGACCAACTGCGTGCATTTCCAGTTGGTGATGCTGGCCTACAATCTGAACTGCTGGTTGCTGCTGTTCAACCGGGAAGAAGCCGTGAAGACCGACGATCTGAAGCACACGACCTTGGCCACGGCGCGTTTGCGTTTTCTGTTTGTGGCGGCCAAGATCTGGCGGCACGCCGGGCGGGTGGGAATCAGCTACAGCGATCAATATCAGGAGCGCGGATTGTTTCAGCGGCTCATGGATCGACTCCGCAACATCACGGCGGGCCCAACAGGTTTCTTGCCGGTGTTCGCTACGCCGCTGTCAGGCTGATTATGCATAAAATCCTATGCACGACCAACCCAGAAGGCACAAACACTTACCGCGAAGGGAGCATAGAAGTCGAGAGAAGAAGAAACTCAGCCGACATTCCAGACGCGAACTAGCAGAAACGATGAGGGCCAGAGTTCAGCAGACAGCCTCAGACAAGGCCCACTTCTGTGCATATGTCAGGTTACATCAACCAGAGGCTCGCCTTTGGACAAGCTTGTTCGAACCGCGCTCTTAACCATACTCATTAGAACGCCCGCCGCGATGCCGTGCCCCGAGACATCGGCCAAGTAGCAGGTCACCGAGCCGTCGAAAGCTACCGCATCGACGAGATCTCCACCAACGCTGCCGCTTGGAACACTCTTTCCGCAGATCGCGAGTCTGGCGGGAGTCATCTCAAAAGCGGGAACTGCGCACGGCTATCGGCATCCTGCCGATCTCGATGGATACGTTTCTTGGGAGGTCGTGGCGAGGGTGGTCGTCATTGATGAGAAGTACGGGTTGGAGAAATACTGGGAATCCGGCGGAGTGCACCGAAGACGCCCCGAAAAAAGCTGCCCGGCGAACGTCGAACCTACGCGCAAGAGCGCCCCATGAATACGCAACGCGAGATTGCGGAATCCGTCCCAGCGGAACAGCATCCCCGCCAGAGCGGAATGGAGCAGCGAGAGTCGCCGACTCGGAACAAAACTGCGATTGGCACGGCGAATCCTCGCCACTCGACCCAGGAGATCGGATGCGGCTACGGGCGCATCGTTGTGGCGTATTGCGTCGCCCCTCGTGATCCAAGAAGGGCAATCCTGACTTTGTCGCCTTTCGACCAACCGGTGAACAAAGAAACGGTTGTCGCGCAGAACTAAGACGATGTCTTCGGGAACGAGTTCGTCGCACGCTGCGCTTTGAATCGTGAGCAGATCGCCCGGCCACAAGGAGGGAAGCATGCTCGTTCCCCGTAGCTCCAGGTGAACGGTGCCTCGGCGGCGAGAAACCTCTGCCGCAAAAGACGAAGCTTAGGATCCTCGCGAGCTTCTGGCACGGATGGCGTAGATGGCAGCAGACTACGAGGCCCTCCGATGGAATCTGCAGTGAAAATCAGTGGGTTCGACTTTGCCGCACGACAGCGCCATAGTTTCGAAAACGCGCTCGTGACGGAATGCGGGTTCTTGATAATCCTTTCTCGCCGGGCAGCATTCTTATCGTCGGCTTTGTCGTGTCTCTCAGTCATA
>CAVPQE010000006.1:0-28947 GCA_963707205.1 uncultured Acidobacteriaceae bacterium | reverse complement strand
GTCGATAGCTAACCGTATAACTTGCTGAAAACCTTCAAGTATTACATTTAGTACGTGGCCGGCCCTGTCTGGAGGCGGAAAATAGCGGCCTCCGGTGGCGCTGGCAGACTTCGCAGAACCGCCGCGCCGGGCGAAGAGTGGGAAGGCTGGCTCAGGTCGATGCATCAAGCTGAACCTCATTGCTCAGCGAGGCGTCGATGGCATCGCGCAGCGAGTTTCGACTGATTGTGTCTGCGCCGTCAGAGAAGACGATAAGGACTTTTTCGGCATGGACGTCGCCATGGCGTGAAAAGAAGTCGGATGCAAAACGATGGTGTCGAACAAGGGCGTAAGGGCGCCGGCGCGTCGTGCCGGGAGTTGTTCGGCGGCACGGGAGGCGCGGCAATCTCCGGCACAAAGCAGCGCGGGCTGCAATCCGTGAAAGGAGAACATGGCAAGGTTTTCGTCAGGGATTCCGGGGGTCTGGGAAACCAGATTCAAAACGTCGGCGATCTCCTGGCGGAAGCGTGGCGTGACGGATTCGCTGACGTCGATGAGAATGGCGATTTCCAGCTTCGTCCAGTCGGAGCGAGTAAAGCTCTGAAAATTGTGGACGATAACATCTTTGTCAACCACCGCGAAGTCGTTGGGCTGCAACGTGGCCACTCCGTGATTGTTCTGGTCCATGGCGGAAAAGCTCAGGCGAACTTCGCTGGCGTTGGTGCGGGAGGTGTATTCGCGGGATCGCCGGCAAGGGCGGGGGAAATTCCCGCGCAAAACAGAAGAAGCAGGCAAAGTGGGTAAAGACGCTGATTAGGTACAGGAATGGCCATACCAACCACATCGGCCTTTTGTACGAAACTTTAGGACGCGCGCCCTTACGACAGTCATTTCTTTCCTCTGTCCTTCGCGCGATGTGGTTCGACGCTTGCCGCGAATCGCTGCGAGGCAGGCGTTTCTGAGAGTGCGCTAATTGAATAAGCGGAATTCGCAGTACCGGTCTCGTGCCAGCGAGGCGCGAAGGAGGACCAATGACTTGCTGAGCCGACTGCTAGGTGTGGGGAGAGTTGCTCTCGGGAACGTCTATTCGCTCGCCTTGGGTTTCCGGGCTTGCGCAATTAACTTCTGGACTGCGGCTTTTTTGTCGTCGGCCAGCGCGGGATTCAACTTGAGTAACTGCTGCCAGGCGGCCACGGCGCCGCTGGGGTCGTTCTTTGCCTGCAAGCGGATCATTCCCAGATTAAACAGAGAATTGGCATCTTTGGGATCGTAGCGCAGAGATTGCTGAAGTTGGTTGATCGCGCCGTCCGCGTCGCCTTCGTAGTACAGGCACGAAGCCAGGTCGGTGCGCGCGGCCACGTTCTTGGGATCGGCATCGATGGCCCTCTGGAAATATCCGGCTGCTTCTTTGAATTGATGCGTCGCTTTATAGAGAGTCCCAATCTGGTTGAGCAGATCGGAGTTGTTGGGATCGGTCTTCAGTTTAGCGAGCAGGGGCTCGGCCTTCTTGTCGGCCATGCGCTTCATGTCTTCCAGGCTGGGCATCTGCGGTTGGCCGGCAGGAGCACCGGCGGCGGCTGGCATCTGAGTGGTCACTGAGGTTGGAACCGGGCGAGATGCCGACCCGCGGAATAAATAACCTAGAACCAACCCGATGGCCAAGCAGACGGCGGCCATCGCATAGACTTGCGTCGTCCTCCAGCCTTGAGGAACGTCGGGTTTCGCTGCATTCGCCATCATTCTGATTATCTTCGCCTTGGCCGGTTGATTTGAGAACTCTAGATGGCACGCTGGCTGCCATCTCCTTTGTCCTTGAATGTTAGTATTTTCAATCACATACGAGCGGCAATTCGCGCAACCGGAAATATCTGATCTTGGAGTCGTGTCTTTGTTCGCAGTTCCTGCGCTTTTTCCCGTGCCAGCGCCGTCCAAGCTTACTCTGCTCAGTGGTCAATGCCTAGGTGATTTGCCACTAAACCACTTGCCCCTGACCTATGAGGCCAATCACGCCCTCCAGTGAGTTGCCTCACTGTGCAGATAACGTTCTGCCGCTAGAATCACGCCTGTTCTCCCCCTAGCGCTCGGAAACATCCGTTTTCGGCCCTTTCCCTTTTCCGAGAAGAGAGGCTTATGCAAAGCCTCGGCAGTCTGTCCTTTCGCTTGTGCTGGCCGGAAGCGGAGTCTCTCCCGCGTTCCGCAGGTCAGATCCTGCCTTGCTTCCAGCGTTACCCTCCCCCGCCATGATGCTTACGCTCGGCTCAGATGTCGCACTCGTTCCTGTGGCCCGTCCCACGACCTAGATCTGCAGGAGGCGGACAATGACGCGGCACTATTTTCTTATGGTTATTATCCTGCTTGTTTCCATTCCCGTTTTCGCAGGAGGCACTCCGAAATCCAATCCCGAACAAGCGATTGACCGAATCATCGCCAACGAACGCGCCCTAGCCACCACCATGCGCAGCTACAGCCCGATGGTCGAAACCTATCTGCAGCGCATGCAACCCGACGCCACCCTGGGATTCGTTCCGTCCGAAGATCGTTACTTTCTGGGGCGAGTTCAATTTCAGCAGGCGAAGGAAGAGTTTTATCTGGATAAGCGCCTTGTGGAGCGGATGGCGGGCTCGTTTTCGAAACTGTATTCGCTGAGTCCGGTGGGCTTCTCCAGCATGATTTTCGTCGATCGCACCGGCTTCGACCGCAAGAATTACCAACTGCGGTACATGCAGAGCGAGTTTCTGGGAGAAGTACGTTGCCTGATCTTCGAAGTGAGTCCTCGCAAAGATAAGAACGCGAGCCGGTTCAAAGGCGCTATCTGGGTGGAGGATAACGGCTACAACATTGTCCGCTTCAACGGAAGCTATGGCACCTTTCACATCGACAGTTGGCGAATGAATCTGCGCGCGGGGATATGGCTTCCGGCCGTGGTCTACTCGGAGGAATTCGACTCCAACAAACCGCAAACGCAGAATCCCCGCCTGAAGGCTCAGACCCGGATCTGGGGCTACAATCTGGCCCCCCGCCGCGAATCAGAGTTCACAGAGATTGTGGTCGATCCGGAAGCCGCCAAGGATTTGTCGGAGAATCCCGACCAGAGTCCGCTGGAGATTCAGCGGTCCTGGCAGCGCCGCGCCGAAGACAACGTCATCATCAAGCTCGAGGAACTTGGATTGATCGTGCCTGAGGGCGAGGTCGACAAAGTTCTGCAAACGGTGATCACCAATCTGGAAGTGACCAACCAGATTGTTCTCGATCCCCAGGTTCGTTGCCGGATCATTCCCACAACGCCCGTTGAAGTAGCTACGATCGGCCACACGATTCTGATCAGCCGCGGACTCTTGGACGCCTTGCCGAACGAAGCCGCGCTGGCCGTCATTCTGGCCCACGCTCTGGCCCATGCGGCGCTGGGCCATGACCTGGACAGCAGCTTCGCGTTCAACGATCGCATGGTCGTGCCCAGCCTGCAGCAATTGCCGCTCTTTGATTTCAAACATAGCCCCGAGCAAGAACACGAGGCCGACGCGCTCGGGCAGAAGTTTCTGGCCAACTCGCCCTACAAAGACAACCTGGTCGAAGCCGGGCTCTTCCTGAAAGCCCTGGCCAAATACGGTAAGAAGTTGCCCAACCTCACCCGGGCGAACTTGGGCGAGAGCCTGGTGACCGACAATCGCGTTTCGTTCATGAGTGCAGTCGCCGATGGCGCACCCGCGCTCGAACTTGATAATCCGCAGCAGATCGTTGCGTTGCCGCTGGGCAGCCGGGTAAAACTCGATCCCTGGGCAGGCCAGTTGAAGTTCGTGAAGGCGCGGCCGCCTCGCATCTACTCGGCCAAAGATAAATTGGCGCTGGAAGTCACACCCTTTTCGCCGTACCTGGTTCGTCTCAAACCTGCGGGCGCGATGACCGGGACCGCGCAGGATTCAAACCAGGACCGTTGATGGAGGACTTCAATGAATCTCCCGCTGCGAGTGGGTATTGCTTGGCTGTTGGGCTCGTGTCTCTGCTACGCAGGGCCGCACCCCACTCGGGTCGACGCGAACTCGAATTGCCTGGAATGCCATGCTGACCATGCCACCGGAGATCACGTTCATCCCGCCGTTAAGCAGGGATGCGTTTCCTGCCACAGCATCGAGAACCGTGCGGATGGGAGTGATGTCGTTCTCAAGCAGGCGAAGGGCGTCGCTTGCTTTGAGTGTCATGAGCCGGCGACCTTCCCGTACCCGCATCTCCCCTACGCTTCTGGGATGTGCACGCGGTGCCACAATCCGCACGTCTCGGCAAATCCGCGGCTATTGCGCGCGAAAGTGAATGAGCTTTGCCTCAGTTGTCACCTCCGTACCGCAGAGACTGTTCCCTCGCGCTATATGCCGACGATCGCGCTCACGGCTAACGACAGCATGGGACATCCTTACGAGCGTCATCCCGTGAGTGGGAGTCGCGATCCGCTCACCGGTGGAGAGATGTCGTGCGTCAGTTGCCATCAGGCGCATGGCGGAGCGCAGTTGCACCTTCTCAAGATGGGGGCCGCGATACCGGAAGATGCGCTGAACCAAAACACGGAAACGAACGACATGTGCCGCAAGTGCCATCTGCTTTTGTGGGGACTGGATGGCGCCTCCAATCACAAAAAGAACAAAAGGAAAGGGAATTGAAGGGGGACCAGTTGTTGGCAACGTGAGTGGGCGGAGTGCCTTCTAGGGGCGAGTTACTTCCCTTTATCGGGGTCGTGCTTCTCTTCCTCAATCTTAATGCGGAGTGACTTCAGGAATTTGAGATCCTGATCGTTGATCTTGAACTCAGGATTCGTGGAAAGAGTCGTGACCAGCGAGGTCTTGTCGGACGATTTTTCGCCCTGCTTGCTGACGCCAATGGTGGCTTCCAGGACCAGGAAGATGTCGTATCCACCCTCTTTAATGCGGGAGACAACCTCAGAGATCTGCTCGGAATCGGACAAGGATTCGTTGATAGCGTCGCCGAGCTCTTTCATGAGTTGCTTGAGTTGTGGATCCACTGTGTCCCCCTGGACTAAATCGCCAGCCTACAACGTTAGATGCCATCGGCAGCCGAACGGTTCGCCTCTGGCTAGCGTGGCGCCATTGTATCCCCGCGGGCTGTTAAAATCGAGGCCGTGAATAAGGTTTCTGCTTTACGAAAGCTGGGGGTGGTGGCGCGCGTGGCCGGGCAGCAGGCCGGACGCAGCCGCACATTCAGCGCAGTGATGAGCGGGGTTCGCACCGCCGCACGATCTTTCGGGCTCGCGGCACACCAGTTGTGGCTGGAGGTGACGGGCACAGTGTTCCTGGCGATGGCGGTGTTTGGCGGCATCGCGGGGGTCCGCGAGTATATGAAGTATGCTGCCGGGCGCGCGCCCGCCGGGCGGGTCGCGATTGCATTTTGCTTCACAGTAGCGTTTGCCTGGTTTGGGCTCAGTTCGTTTTGGAGGGTGAGAAGGAAAAGTCAGCGTCCGTGAGCTTGTTTTTGAATGCGCCGCGGCGAGCGTGACTGTTCCTGCGACATTCAAAAGAGGATGTCAGGTGGAAATCCGATGACGGAAAAGCTGAAAACCCGCCCAGGCACTACCGAGATTGAGACTTCGTCCCATATTCCGGTGAATCCGCTTTATACCCCGGCCGACCTCAAAGGCTGCGACTATGAAAGCGAAGTTGGCTATCCGGGAGAGTATCCGTTCACGCGCGGAGTGCAGGCCACCATGTACCGCGGGCGGCTCTGGACCATGCGGCAGTATGCGGGCATGGGCGATGCCGAGGAGTCGAACAAGCGCTACAAATATCTGCTGGCCAATGGGACCACGGGCTTGTCGGTTGCGTTCGATTTGCCGACGCAGATTGGGCTGGATTCGGATCATCCACTGGCCGCGGGCGAAGTGGGCAAGGTCGGTGTCGCGATCGACTCCATTGACGACATGCGGCGCCTGTTTGATGGCATCGAGCTGACCAAGATTTCTACATCGATGACCATCAATGCAACGGCGTCGATTTTGCTTGCCCTATACGTGGCCGTTGCGCGGCGGCAGGGCGGGGACATCCGCAAGCTGTCAGGCACGGTGCAGAACGATGTACTCAAGGAGTACATCGCCCGCGGGACTTATATCTATCCGCCCCAGCAGGCCATGCGCGTCATCACCGACATGTTTGCCTGGGCCAATGAGAACGTGCCCGACTGGAACACGATTTCAATCTCCGGCTACCACATGCGCGAGGCGGGATCGACCGCGGTTCAGGAGGTCGCGTTCACGCTGGGCAACGGCATGGCCTACGTGGAAGCCGCGATCAAGGCTGGGCTGGATGTGGATCAGTTCGCGCCCCGGCTTTCTTTCTTCTTCAACGCGCATAACAGTTTTCTGGAAGAAGTGGCGAAGTTCCGCGCGGCGCGGCGGATGTGGGCGCGCATCATGCGGGAGCATTTTAAGGCGAAGAATCCCCGGTCGTGGATGTTGCGCTTCCATACCCAGACTGCCGGATCGACGCTGACGGCTCAACAACCGGAAAACAATATTGTGCGCACGGCGATTCAGGCGATGGCGGCCGTGCTGGGCGGGACGCAGTCGCTCCACACGAATTCCTACGACGAGGCGCTGGCTCTTCCCACCGAGCAGGCGGCGCGCATTGCACTGCGCACGCAGCAGGTCATTGCCTACGAGTCGGGCGCCCCACAGACCATCGATCCGCTGGCGGGATCGTATTATGTGGAATCGCTCACCAATGAAATCGAGAAGCGGGCAGCCGAATATCTGGGGAAGATCGAAGTTCTCGGCGGCATGCTGAAGGCGATCGAGCGCGGTTTCGTGCAGCAGGAAATTCAAAATGCCGCCTACGAATACCAACAGGCGGTGGATGACGAACGGGCCATCGTCGTGGGAGTGAACCGGTTCGAGGTGGAGGAAGAAAAGCCGATCCCGATTCAGCGGATCGATCCGGCGCTGGAAGCGAAGCAGGTGGGACGCGTGCAGGCGCTGCGGGCGAAGCGGGACGCCGGCCCGTGGAAGGCGGCGCTGGCCGGGGTGGAAGACGCGGCGCGGTCGGGCGCAAATGTCATGCCGCGCATACTGGCCGCGGTCGAGGCCTGCGCGACCGTGGGCGAAATTTCCGACGCGATGCGGCGGGTGTTTGGGGAGTACAAGGAAGCGGTGGTGATTTAGTTTCGAGGTGCCGCTAGCAAGTTCGCGGGCGGGGCGCCCGCGCCACACTTTTACGCCGGCTGAGCCTGCATCTCAGAGACGGCGGCGTCGAGGTGAGCCAGCGTTTCTTCCACCGTCAGCGAGTACATTTCGCGCCCGACGCCTTCGCCGGACTCGAGAGCGGTCTTCAGGTAATGCCCGGCAATTTCCGCCGCCAGCGAATCGGTGATGGCCTTGCCGGTGCGCTTCTTGTATTCCACCCACGCCGGATGCGGCAGCGCCACCCAGACCCTTCGCCCATCCACCAGAAATTTAATGTCCACCGCGTCGGCGTGCCGCGTGGCGATGGCGACGATCATGGCCTGATAAACGCAATGCACTTGCTTCTTCGTCCAGCGATCGGTAGCGGTGAAGTTCTCAAACATGGATAAAACTATAGCGGACTGCCGGATACTCGGGCAAACGCGGACCCTTGTCTTGACCCCGCGCCGCCCCCGCTGATAATGTCTGCCTTCGCCCGAGGAATCTGCTAAATGCTCAAGAGAAACTCATTCTGGATCGTCTTTCTTTTCTGCGCGACGGCCCATGCTGCAACCGCAAAGCCTGTTGCCAAGCCGGCCAGCCAGCACTTTGAAATCTCGTTTGCCCGGGAGATGAGCGCGGCACCGCTGGACGGCCACCTTTTGCTCTTGATCTCCAACAACGACGAAAAGGAGCCGCGCTTCCAGATCAGTTTCAAGACGCCAGATTCACAGCAGGTCTTCGGGGTCGATGTCGACGGACTCGCACCTGGCGTGCCGGCCGTGATTGAGGCTGCGACACTGGGCTATCCCGCCGAGAGTCTGAACGATGTCCCGCCGGGCGACTACTGGGTCCAGGCCGTTCTCAACATCTATGAGACTTTTCATCTAGGCAACGGCCGCACCCTCAAACTGCCGCCGGACAAAGGCGAAGGCCAGCACTGGCAGGTGAAGCCCGGCAATCTGTATAGCAAACCGCAAAAGGTGCACATCGATCCCAAGTCCGGGCAAACAGTCCGTATCTCGCTCACCGAAAAAATTCCACCCGTGGAAGACGATCCTAAGGTGGTTGACTCGGTCGTGGGATGGGACGGCGCCAACGACGAGCACGCCATCGTCGACAACAAGTGGGTCAAGCACATTCGCATTCAAAGCGATCTGCTGACAAAGTTCTGGGGAAGACCGATTTATCTCGGAGCCGTCGTTTTGCTGCCCGACGGATTTGAAGAGCATCCGGACGCTCACTTTCCGCTTATCGTCGAGCAGGATCATTTTCATCGCGACCTGCCGGCGGTGATCGCCTTTCGCACCCAGCCGCCAACAGATAGTGGAAAGGGCGGAGATCGCGCCGCGAAGGCGGGCTATAAGCTCTATCAGGACTGGACCGCGGGCCGCCTGCCGCGCGTCATCGTGCTCACTATTCAGCACGCCACGCCTTACTTCGACGACTCCTACGCCGTGAACTCAGAAAACGTTGGCCCCTATGGCGATGCCATCACGCAGGAACTCATCCCCAATGTCGAGAAGCAGTTTCGCGGCATCGGTCAGGAATGGGCGCGCGCCGTCTATGGCGGTTCCACCGGCGGTTGGGAGAGCCTGGCCTCGCAAGTCTTTTATCCGGATTTCTACAACGGGGCGTGGGTGTTCTGTCCTGACGTTGTCGACTTCCGCGCCTACATGACCACGAATCTTTACGACGACAAAAATGCGTTCTGGATCGAAAGTCCATACGCGCGTGTGCCGCGGCCATCCATGCGGCAAGCGGACGGGCTCGTGCTCTCGACCATGGAGCAGATGAATCGCTACGAACTCGTGCAGGGAACCCACGGGCGCTCCGGCGAGCAATTCGATATATGGCAGGCCGTATTCAGCTCGGTCGGGGACGATGGCTACCCCAAGCCCATCTTCAACAAGCGGACGGGTGAGATCGATCACGAGACCGCGAAATATTGGAAGGAGCATTACGATCTCAGCGCGATCATGCAGCGCGACTGGAAGGCGCTGGGCCCCAAACTCGCCGGCAAACTGCATTTTTATGTCGGTGAAGCCGACTCGTTTTATCTGGATCGGGCGGTGCATCTGCTGAAAGATTTTCTTGACACGACCACGGACCCTTACTACCACGGCAGCTTCGAGTTCGGCGTGCGCAAGCCGCACTGTTATCCGGGGGAGTACGATCCGGCGGTAGGATTCAACCAGCACTATTGGCCCGAGATGGTGAAACACATGGAGGAGACAGCTCCGCCAGGTGCGGACTTGAAGAGTTGGAAGTACTAGTGGGGAACGGACACTCCTGTCCGCTACCTTTGAAGTTGATTTTAGGAGGGCTGGCCAGCCAAGGCAAAAGCAAAGCCAAGAGCAGCGGACACGAGTTTCCACACGGTACCCTCAGGTAACATAGATGTGTGCCAGCCCGTGCCCCCATCAAATCCAACCTCACCATTGTTCGTGCCGAGCATCTCGACACACTTCCGTGGCTGGTGCATGGCTTTTCCACACGCATGGGCGGGTCTTCCCGCGCTTACGGCAGGGGCGATCTCAATCTGGGCTTGACTAAGGACGACGCCCGGTCGGTGGTCACACGGAACCGAGCCGCCTTTCTCCGCGAACTTGGGGCGGTCACCCACCAGCGCCGTGGTTCGCGGAAAGTTGGCACATCGCTGTGGCCGCTGATCACGCTACGCCAGATTCACTCCGACGTCATTCGCCGCGTGGATTCGATTCCTGAAGAGCCGCTCAGCGGAGATGGGCTCATCACCGCGACTCCCGGCCTGCTGCTGGCCATCCAGACCGCCGACTGTCTGCCCGTGATTCTTGTGGACGCCAAGCGCCACGTGGTCGGCGTCTTTCACGCGGGCTGGCGTGGCACGGTGAAGCGCATCGTCGAGAAAGGCGTAGGCGAGATGCATCGCTGCTTCGGTAGCCGTCCGCGCGACCTCAAGGCCGCGATTGGGCCCGGCATTCAAGGCTGCTGCTATGAAGTCGGAGAAGAAGTTCGCGTCAAATTTGAATCGCAGTTTGAGTATGGGGCCAGCCTGTTCCGTGAGGTCAAAGAGTCCGATCCGGTGCGTGAAAAATATCCACTTCTGTTTCTAAGCGCCCGCGCTCCCGGGCACAGCGATCTGCCGAAGAAGATTTTTCTGGATCTGGTGGAGGCGAACCGCCAGCAGTTGCTGGCCGCGGGCGTGTCGGCGAAGAGTATTGAGGCGTCTTCACAGTGCACCAACTGTCATCCGGAATTGTTGTTTTCCTACCGCGCGGAGAAAGGCAAAACGGGGCGGATGATGGGAGTGGCTGGAATTCGGGAATGATGGTCGAGGTGTGAGGATCTCGCGACCTAGATCAGTGTAATCGTGTGGACGACTGGCATGCGCGGCGCTATACTGCGCCGCACTATGGATAGGGCACTTGAATCGCGAGCTGTCGTCACCGGTCATCTGAGCCTCACCGTTCCCGCGATAGCCGCGATCCTGCTGGTGCCGTTCCTTGGCCTGCGCATGTTTGGCCCTGCTCTCTTTGTGTACTACGTTCTGGCCGGGATGGCCGTCGCGTGGCAGTGGTACTCGGCGGTACTGCCCGGATGGAAAAGCTGGGTAGCCAGGAAAGGTGCGCAGGACCAGGAAGGAGAGGACCTTGCCCATCGCTCTGGTCTCGCTTGGCCGCGAGAATCTTGGATCGGTCCGTTTGCGTTCCACACAACCGCAGCCGCGGTGTGCGGCATTCATCTCGGACCGTGGCTGCTGAGCCGCTGGTACGTTTGGATACTGCCTCTAGCCGGAATGTCGAGCCACACTCCAACCGGAGACGACTACCTTCAGCATTTCGAACTGGCAAGCATCGTTCCCGCCTTCGTTGTGGGTTACATCCTGTCTCAGCGCTTCCGGAGGCTGGCAACGTATGCCTGGATTCTGCCCGCTCTCCTACTCACGTACAAGCTACTAACATTCACCGAGCCCTACGCTTCGATTCTCGCTCCCCACTCTTCGACACGGTTTTCATATTTTTTCGTCATTCAGCGATCTGCGCCCACGTTTACCCATGGTTTTGTTGCTGGCGACCTTATCCGGGTTGTGCAACAGATGGTTGTTGTCGCGCCTTTCTATGCTGGTCTGGCATACAGCATCGGGGCACTTGCAGCGAGGCACGATATAGTGAAAAAACTCTTTGGACGTTCTCCACGCGTGCAGCCCGAATCAGAAATAAGCTGATGGAGAAAACCTCTGATTTGAAGACAAGATTCGCAACCGCATTGCTGTTAGCGCTCGCCTACTGCGCCGTTTCCGCCTCAGCCCAGGTTTCCTCCAGCCAGATCGATGCCATCTTCGCGTCTCTGAAATCCAGCAACGCTCCTGGCGCTGCCGTCCTCGTCGTCCACAACGGACAGCCCGTCTTCCGCCGCGGATATGGCGTTACCGATCTGCGCGCTCCGCATCCGATCGATGCGAAAACGAATTTTCGGCTGGCATCGTTCACCAAGCAGTTCACGGCTGCCTCCATCATGCTGCTGGCTCACGACGGCAAGCTGCACTACGACTGACCACCTTACCAACTTCTTTCCGGAGTTTCCGGCCTACGGAAAATCCATCACGGTTGGCAATTTGCTCAACCACACTTCCGGACTGCCGGACTACGAGGAACTCCTGATGAAGCAATATCCCGACACGCCCGACGAAAAAGTTCCGCAGATTCTCGACGCGGGCGTGCTGAAACTGCTCGAGCAGCAAACCAGCGGCAAGTTTGCGCCGGGCTCGAAGTGGGAGTACAGCAACTCGGGTTATGCGGTCCTGGCGATGATCGTGGAAAAAGTTTCGGGCGAGAGTTTCGGCCGGTTTCTTCAGGAAAGAATATTCATCCCTCTGAAAATGAAGAACACGCTGGCGTACGAGAAGGGCAAGAACGAAGTGCCGCACCGCGCGTACGGCCACACCAAGATTGACGGCGCTTGGCACGAAACCGATCAGAGCCCGACATCGGCCGTGCTGGGCGATGGCGGGATTTATTCTTCCATCGACGATCTGGCCAAATGGGATCGCGGCCTGCGCCAGCACACGCTGCTCAGCGAAGCGGAGATGCGGCCAGCCCTGACTCCGGTGCAGCCCACGGACGGACCGGCGAAGTTTCCGGATGGCAAGCCCGTAAGCTACGGCTTCGGGTGGTTTGTTGATCCCTATCACGGCCACAAACGCATGTCGCATGATGGCGAGACGATTGGCTTCCGGACGACGATTCAGCGCTTTCCCGACGACGAATTGACGATCATCATCCTGGCCAATCGCGCCGACGTGGATCCGCAGGCGCTCGCGTTGAAGGTTGCAGACCTGTATTTGGGGACTAAGCCGTAGCTTCGTTACTCCGCGGCAGCAGCCTCCTTGAGCAACGGTGCAAGGTTGATTCCCCTAATCGTTCCAGTCAAGGGCCCAGTTGCCTTCAGGGCAGAGTGACGCTGAAAGAGAGGCATGCGAGAGGGAGACGCTGCATGAAATTGAAACACAACCTACTGGTTGGAGCGGTGGCGCTGTCGCTGGCACTTTACGGCACATCCACCACCGCGAGGGTGAGCCGTTTCGGTTCGGCGATGGCAGCTGCTGCGCCAGGTGTCTCGATGAAGCCGGACCAGGTGAATACGGCACGATGGGACAGGGCCTGGACGAATTTGGTCAATGACGCAGAGCAGTCATTTACGCCCTCGCTGCCAAGATTGTTGGGGGTCGAGGTGGAACTCGTGGTGGGGAATGCCGGTCCGTCCGAGGATGAATTGACCCTGACGGTCATGGATGCAAAGGGACAAATAGTGGCAGTCGTAACCCAGACGGTTCAGGCGTCTGACTGCGACCCCACGATGTTTGTAATCCCGAAAGATGGCATCGACGTAACCCCAGGACGGACCTACTGGCTAAAGTTGACCGGAGGAACTCTGTTCGGGTGGAAGTATGTCGTCGGCGGATATGAAAAGGGCGTCGCGACGTTCAACGGAAAACCGCTCCTGCCGAAGGCTCGGAGTACTTTCTTGTTTCGGACCTTCGGTGCCGAGTGACACTCGAGTCGCAGCGCTATCCTGGTCTGGTCGCAGTAGGTTTACACCGCCGGAGGCACAGAAGTTGTAGGCGGTGCGGGAGTTACAGGTACCGTGCCGTTGCCCTCGTTTACCAGGTCTTTCAGTTCCTTACTGGGCTTGAAGAATGGAATTTTCTTGGCGGGGACTTCCACGCGCTCCCCGGTTTTGGGGTTGCGGCCGACCCGGGGCTTGCGCTGGCGAGTGCGGAAGCTGCCAAAGCCGCGGATCTCGATCTTGTCGCCGGCACGCAGCGAGCGCACCACGCTGTCAAAGATCGTCTCCACAATCACTTCGCTGTCTTTGCGCGTAAGTTCCGCCAAACGCGAGACTTCGTCAATCAGATCGGCTTTGGTCATACGTCCCTCTTTGTTCTTCCTGGCGGTCGCGTCAAACCTCCGATCCGCCGCTGTGATCCCGGAACCCTCGAACGCGCGCCAAGCTCTCCGATCCGCGGAGGCCCGCACCCGCATCTTGCATAACCTTCTCAAATTTCAGGGGTTTAATGCAAGTTACGGGATGGATACGCCAGTGACACACCGTTCCGTGGGTGCGAACGAGCCAGGTTTCGGCGGAGATCCTACTTCCAGAGGTAATAGAATCCCACCTGCTGCTCCAGCATCTTCTCGCGCCCGGGCAGGAACTGGGAGACATCGCCGAGCAGAAGATCCAGCAGGGTCTTGCGATCTTTTTCCGGATGCACCAAGGTCGGCTCACCCTTGATGCCCACCGACTTCGCAGTGTCGGCCACCGCCGTCTCAAAGTCGCCGACGCCGTCGATCAGCTTCATCGACATGGCCTGCTCGCCGGTCCACACCTTGCCGTTGGCGATCGACTTCACATCGTCGAACTTCAGCCCGCGGCCTTCGCTCACTGCCTTGACGAATTGCCCGAACATATTATCGATCAGCGACTGCATGTAGGCTTGCTCGTTGGGAGTGAGGTCGCGGGCCGGGTTCCCGGTGTCTTTGAATTCGCCGGTCTTGAGCACCACGTCTTTGAGCTTGGCCCACTTGAGCAGATCGCCGTAATTCACCCACTGTGCGATCACGCCAATGGACCCGACAATGCTGCCCTGGTCGGCGTAGATTTTGTCGGAAGCGGACGCCACATAGTACGCACCGCTGGCACCCACGGTTTCAATGGAAACCACGATGCGCTTCTTCTTCTCGCTGTGAATGCGCTTGACCTCGCGATAAATTTCCTCAGATGCGGCCACGCCACCGCCGGGGGAGTTCACATGTAATATGATGGCCTTGATCGACGAGTCGTCCGCGAACTTCTTAAGCTGGCCCACGACCGGTTGCGGGGAAAGAATGACGCCGTCGAGATCGACCACGCCGATGCGGTCGCCGAAGGCAGTGATGCCCGCCTCCGCTCCGCCCGCGTGCAGCGTGAGATAGACCAGTGTGAATACGGCCAGCACGAAGAGGAAAAAAGCTCCTCCGCCAATCAGAACCCAGAGCAGGGTGCGCGAGCGTCCGTCAGACATGAAGAAAGTTTAGCACTTAGCGGGATTTCGGGAACGACCCAAAGCAGGGCGGCCTACAGCGTCACTATCTTCAACGCTGCGCGATGCACGCCCACCTCCACGGGCGTGCGGCAAACATATTCTCCGTCGGCATAAACATCAAGCGGGTGCTCGGTCTCGACCCGCACCCGGGCGGCGTGGAAGTATTCGACTTCCCGGATGTTTAGATGGCGGCCGCTGTAAACGGTCGGGACCAGGCGTAGGAGTCTCAAGGGAGCGACTCTGCCGACGATGCAGACATCGAGCAGGCCATCGTCCATTTTGGCGTGAGGAGCGATCTTCATTCCGCCGCCATAGATGGGAGTATTGCCGAAAGCGGCCACGAGGGAAGGCTGATCGCTGCGCGTCGTCCAGGACGCGTTTTCGTCGTCGGGCGTCAGAATTTTCATAGGCAGAGGAGTAAAAGTGAAAATCGCAGGAACGAGACTCAGCACGTATCCGCCGTGCCCGCGCAGCCAGCGCGGCAGGCGGTTGGCACGCTGGGCCACTTCGCCGTCGAGGCCGAGGCCCGCGACCGAGCAGAAGTAGCGCACATTATCTGGCGCGGGCACCCCGCCCTCGCTGTCCAGAGGAGAAATGACTCCCAGGTCAATCGCGCGCACATTGCCTGTGCCCTCACAAAATTTCTGCCAGGCCGTTCGTGAATCGCGAACGCGGCGCAGTCCAAGCGCCCGCGCAAAGTCATTCCCGCTTCCCGCAGGCACGATCAGCACGGGCAAACCCAGCCGGACCAATTGCCCCAGATGGCGATGAACTGTCCCATCACCGCCGAAGAGCAGGACCACATCGGCTTGCTCGCCCGAGGCCGGCATGCCTATGCGCCATTCGACGCTCTTGTCCGATCGAAACGGCTTCAGATCTTTCGGAGAGCATCCTAGCCCGAGGATGGCAGCAGCCCGCATGTGCGGGGAGAGAGTAGCAGAATCAGCGGCAAGTGGTCAGCCGATGTTCAGAGTTTATGTGGGGACAGCCGCCCCCGGCTGTCCGCGGAGCGAAGCTCCGCGATTCTCGCAGCCACCCGTCCGGATGCGAAGGGATTCACAAAATCCTTCCTCCACATCCATGGATAGTCTGTCCACTCGGCAACCAACCCACGCCGCACCGGATTTTCCAGCACATATTGAATCTTCGCGTCGGGCCCCTCGGAAGATCTCAGCACATGATCGAACGATTCGGGTTGCCATAATCGTCCCTTGCGTCTAAGAAGCTTGTTGATCTTGTGGGCGGAAGCTCCCTTGATTGCGTTCATGATCTCCGCGAGCGAACAAACCTCCCTGACCTCGTAATCGATCAAAGGCGTGAAGATGACATGAACATGGTCCGGCATCACGACGGCAACACGCAGATCGTATTTCGTTCCGTTGTCGTGCAGACAGGATTCCAGCACGAAAGAGCGCACTTGCACCGGAAGAAGCCACCGCCGATCAGTGCAGAAAGTCACAAAATGCTGATGGTCATCAACCTGAAGATGAGGAAGCTGCCGACGGTAGAAGGCTTGAGGCACAAGGTTTATGTGGGGACAGCCGCTCTCGGCTGTCCGCGGAGCGAAGCTCCGCGCTCTTGATTCTAGTACCACATCTTTTCGGGGCTGAGAGTTTTCGGGGGAGCTGGATAGAACCTGTCCCAAGTCGGGAATTATCTTGCTGGCGAGAAAGGCGAGCTTCGCTCGCCCGGACAGCCGAGGGCGGCTGTCCCCACATGGTCCTTGGCGGTTACCAGCTGATGATCGCAATTCGCAGCTGTTTGCCCACTCTCAAAGCCAACCTCACAGGGGGCGGACCTAGAAGTACTATTCGCGGTTCTTTCGTTACTTCATTTTCAACTCTCACCGAGCCCTGCTTCAGCTTTCTGATCGCATCCGTGGCAGATGCCGCGAGCCCACACTTAGCCAAGAGGCGATCCAGTCTTAGGAGGACTCGGGAGTTTTGATCGACAGATCCCACGATTTCCGAAATATGAACCGTAATCTCCTCGACGTTTTCCGGTACTTCATCCTTCTGGAACTGCTTCGCCCAGTCCTCCCCTGCCTTCGCCGCCGCCTCCCCCGAATGAAAGTCGGCCACGATCCTCCGCGCCAGCTCCTTCTTCGCCGCCATCGGATGCGTCTCGCGCTTCATTTTCTCAATGTCCGCCACCGAGACATCCGTCAGCAGCTCGTAGTACCTCCACATCATTTCGTCGGAGATGCTCATCACCTTGCCGTACATCTCCAGCGGCGGCTCGTGGATGCCGACCGCGTTTCCCAGCGACTTCGACATTTTTTGCACGCCGTCCAGGCCTTCGAGAATCGGGGTGGTCAGCACCACCTGCGATTCCTGCCCATACGCGCGCTGCAGTTCACGGCCCACCAGCAGGTTGAATCTCTGGTCGGTGCCGCCCAACTCAACGTCGGCTTCGAGCGCGACCGAGTCATATCCCTGCACCAGCGGGTAGAGCAGTTCGTGCAGGGAAATCGGTTTCTCTTCCTGAAAGCGTTTGTGAAAGTCTTCCCGCTCGAGTAGTTGTGACACCGTGTACTTCGCCATCAGGCGCACGAAATCGTCGGACGTGAACGCGCCCATCCAGCGCCGGTTGAAGTCGATCACCGTCTTCTTCGGATCGAGAATCTTGAAAACTTGTACCTTGTAGGTTTCCGCATTTTGTTCAACCTGCTCACGACTAAGCGGAGGCCGCGTGACGGAGCGTCCCGTCGGGTCGCCGATCATGCCGGTGAAATCGCCGATCAGGAAGATGGCAGTGTGCCCCAGATCCTGAAAGTGCTTGAGCTTGCGCAGTACAACCGTGTGCCCAAGATGCAAGTCGGGCGCGGTCGGGTCCATCCCCAGCTTCACGCGCAGCGGCTTGCCAGTAGCGCGCGACTTCTCCAGCTTGGCGCGGAGTTCGGACTCGCGGATGATTTCCGCGGAGCCTTTCTTGAGATAGGTCAGCTGTTCGTCGACGGGTGCGAAGGTGGACATGGGAAAAGACATTATAAGGAATGCAGAAGGCAGACGTTAGAATGCAGAAGTTAAAAATTGATGCGGCTCGTGCTGTCGCCGCTGACGATGATGACACTTGTCGTGCGAAAGGCAATTGCTGACGACATTCCGCGTCTGCGGGAGGTAATCGAGTCCTCGGTCCGGGGCTTGCAGGCCGGAGATTATTCTCCGGCCCAGATCGAAGGTGCGCTGAAGTCGGTGTATGGCGTGGATAGTCAGTTGATCGCCGACGGAACATATCTTGTTGCGGAAGAAGTGTCAGAGGCAGGCCCTATGATCGTCGGCTGCGGAGGCTGGAGCAAACGCAAGACGTTATTCGGCGGCGATCAGTTCGCCGGACGAGAAGACTCACTGCTCGATCCATCGCGCGATGCCGCCAAGATCCGCGCATTTTTCGTGCACCCAAATTGGACGCGGCGTGGCATCGGGGGAATGATCCTGCATGCCTGTGAAGATGCCGCAAGGGACGCCGGTTTTGCGCAACTGGAAATGGGCGCGACGCTGAGCGGTGTGGCCTTCTACAGAGCGAAAGGGTATGTAGAAGTCGAGAATCAGGTGGTTCCGCTTGGCAACGGGGAAGCTCTGCCCATTGTGAAGATGGCGAAGGTGTTGAAGTAAAAGTCAGAATGCAGATGTCAACAGGCAAAGGTTTTCGGACCAGTTTCTACGAGGCGATACCCTTCGCGGTGCAAATGGAAGTCACGAAAATTGCCGTGAGCTCCCGGGTCTCTTGGACGAGGGGCGCCAACTTTTCCACACTCACGACCTCCGATTCTTGCAGAAGTTCGAGCCAAAAGACCGTTTCGTCAGCTTCCTCAAGAACGATGCCGAGCTTAGCCACGAATTCAGCCTTGGACCGGGCGCGACAAGCTGCCCGGTAATTAGCTCCTACCGAAGTGCCGGAGCGCAGCAGTTGTCTTCCAACGACTCTGGCCCCTTCGTCACGCGGAAGCGCTCTATACAAGCGCATTACGCGCAGCGCAAACTGCTTTGTTCGATCTTTTAGATCTCTACCAGCGACCACGAATGCCATCATCAACTCGGTCGGTTAGAGAAAGCTGTGACGGATGTCACAAGATTTTCACTTCAGCATTCTGACTTCTTTTGACTGATCACCTGCAGGATCTTCACTTCTGCATTCTGACTTCTGCCTTTTGACTTGTCACCAGCCGTCGTCCCGTAATCTTAAAGTTTCCCCTCAGAACGAGGTTGATCGCTTCCGTGTAGGCGATGTGTTCCTGCTCCAGAATGCGTGCCGCGAGCGTGTGTTCGTCATCCGTATCAAGCACCTCTACCGCCTTCTGCACGATGATGGCCCCGTGGTCGAGCTCTTCGTCCACGAAATGGACGGTACAGCCGGAAATTTTCACCCCATAGGCGAAGGCCTGCTCCTGCGCTTCAAGCCCAGGAAACGCGGGCAACAGCGACGGATGGATGTTCAGAATGCGGTGCGGAAACTGCTGCACGAACCACGGCGAAAGCAGCCGCATATATCCCGCAAGGCAGACTAAATCGACGCCATTCTTGCTTCAGCGCAGCCACAACTTCGCGGTCGTGCTGCTCGCGCGGCTTGCCTTTGGAAGGAATCACCAACGCATTCAGCCCGCGCTGGCGGGCGGTCGCGATCCCCGGCGCGTCGGCCTTATTCGCGATGACCATTGCGATCCGCGCATCAGGAATTCGGCCCGCATCAATGCTGTCTGCGATGGCGACGAAGTTCGACCCGCGTCCGGAAAGAAGTATGCCGAGAGATTTCATTGAGGATTGGGAGCATCATAATTCACCACGAAGGCACGGAGTCACGGAGAAAGAGGAGGATGAGTCGCTGTATCTGCCGTCACAGACGGCTCGCCGGGGCGGGCGTTACCTTCGTCGCAAGGCTATGGTCATGAAGAAATGGCTCCAACGGTCTGCCCTTGTGCTTCTGACGGCTCTGCTTGCTGCCGGACTTGTCTACCAACTCGGCCTGCGCAACTGGTGTCTGCGCTGGGGCACGACCCCGGCGGAGGTCCACGCCACCCTGCCCGGCGACGATCTATTCCCGCTCTATGCGGGAGAGGCAACGCATGCGATTACGATTCACGCCTCCCCGCAGCAGGTGTGGCCCTGGCTGATGCAGATCGGGCAGGATCGCAGCGGATTCTACAGCTATACCTTTCTGGAAAACGCCTTTCGGTGCGATATGCCGAAGCTGGAGCGTCTCGCCACCGAATGGAAGCCACGAACTCCGGGCGAAACGGTCTGGTTCTGTACTCCGAAGCGTTTTGGCGGGCAGGCCCGCATGGTGGCTGCAGCTGTGCTGCCCGGGCGATCTTTCGTGATGGTCAGCCCCAACGATTGGGAAAATTTGCAGGCCGGCAGACCGGCTCAGGAGGCGTTCTGGAGCTTCACGCTAGAACCCTTGGCCGACGGACAAAGCCGCCTGATTGCACGAGTGCGTGGCACTACGCCGCCTACCTTGGCCTCGCGCGCGGTCGGCAGATTGTTCTGGGAGCCCGCCCACTTCGTGATGGAGCAGAAGATGCTTCGCACGATTCGAGATCTGTCCGAACGCGGTTAGGTCTCAGCTGTAGGTCACCTTGCGCTCGCCCTTGACGATGCGACCGATGGTGTAAGCTTTCTCGCCCACCCGCTCCAGCACCGACTGGGCCTTCTTGAATTTCGCCGACGGCACTACCAGCAGCATTCCCAGTCCCATGTTGAAGGTTCGCAGCATCTCGTCCTGAGACACGTTCCCAAGTTGCTGCAAGTGTTCGAAGATCGGAAGCACCGGCCACGTGCCCAATTCGATGACCGCAGCCGTTCCGCGGGGCAGCACGCGCGGCAGGTTTTCCGTAATGCCGCCGCCGGTGACGTGCGCCAGCGCCGCGACGCATTGGCCGTCGATCAACTTCCTGAGCGCGGGCCAGTAACTCCTGTGCGTGCGCATCAATTCGTTACCGACTTTATTCTTGATCTCGTTGACGTAGGTATCCGTCGAATAGCGTGCGACTTCGAACAGCAGCTTGCGGGCCAGCGAATATCCGTTGGTGTGCAGGCCATTCGAAGGCAGGCCGAGGATAATGTCGCCGATCTGCACGTCTTTTCCGGTAATGATTTTTTCGCGATCGACCACGCCCACAATGAAGCCCGCCAGGTCGTACTCTCCATCCGGATAAAAGCCCGGCATCTCGGCGGTCTCCCCGCCGATCAGCGCGCAGCCGTTGTGCTTGCACGCATCGGCGATGCCTTCCACAACCTTCTCCGCAATCGACGGATCGAGGGTGCCCGTGGCCAGGTAGTCCATGAAAAACAGCGGCGCCGCGCCCTGCACCGCAATGTCGTTGACGCAGTGGTTGACCAAGTCGGCGCCCACGGTCGAATGCAGATCCATCTCAAAGGCAATCTTCAGCTTGGTGCCAACTCCATCGACACTCGATACCAGCACGGGGTCCGTGTACTTCGTCTTGTCCACGGCGAATAGCCCGCCAAAGCCGCCAATCTCGCTCAGTACGCCCCGAGTGAAGGTCTTATGCGCTAAGTACTTGATGCGCTGCTTGGTGCGATTCGCGCGGCTGATGTCCACCCCGGCGTCGGCGTACGTGATCGGCGTCGGGCTGGATGTGGGAGTCTTGGCCACAGATTTCTCCGTGCGTGTTCGCAATCCTTGCGTGGGGTTAGTGCCGGGTGCCGAAGCGACAACCGAAGGCCGCTCATTGTAGCACGTTCCATGCAGAGTTTCGGCAGACAGCAGACAGGCTTTCGAAAACGCAAATCTAAACTCGATTCACCGGCCCGTAGGGTACACCTTCTCCGCATCCGCGGACGCGCACGCCCGTTCGACACTACGGGCCCGGACTAATGAGAGATGAAGTCCGAGAAAAAGTAGGCCAGAACTCCGAACAAGGCTAGACCAGAGACGCCGTAGGCCGTCAGAACCCACGCTCCGCGGCCTTCATGTTGCCGGCTGGTGGAAGTAGAAGTAGAGGACTGGTCATTATCAGTAGCAGAAACGACAGGGGCCCGATCTTCCATGCAAGAACCTCCGACGGAAAGATCGTGGCGCAAATACGTTATGCGTCACGCCTGCCTCGCGTCGCGGCGAAGCAAGACTATCTAAGCGGAATTTTACCCCGGATTGACGCGGGCGGAAGCACAAAATGTAATTAGAATCACAGTATTATTATTCAAAATAATTATCGTGATATGACAATCGCAACTTCTACCCGCCGCCCCCGCATTGAATATCTTCCCCAATTCAGTGCCCTTCTGCTTTGTGAAGATTCCTATCCTTTACGGTTCCCAAGACTGCTTTGCTCGCGGACCAACTACAACGTGGGATAATTACTAGGGTTCCTCTCCTAACTAAACTATGCGCGATCTTTGCCTCACTCTTTTCTTTTCTTGTCTGCTGACCGCCGGCGCAAGTTCCCAGCAGCCCAGCCGAACGTCGCCGGGTTCTACTGCTCCTGCTGAGCAGTCCACCACACCAGCGCAATCGAAGAAATCCGACAAGCTACCTTCCGGAACGGCTGCAGAAAAAGCTGCGGACGCGGTGAAGACTCCGGACTATACGGAGGAATCCTTCGTCATCGAGCAGATGCACTCGTACTACCGCTTTGAGGCCGATGGCACCGGACGGAAAGAGACCAAGGCCCGCATTCGCGTGCAGAGCGAAGCCGGCGTGCAGCAGTGGGGACAGTTGCTGGAGGGCTACAACTCCGCCAACGAGCGCGTCGAAATTCCCTACGTACGCGTGCTCAAAGCGGATGGCAGTGTGGTCAAGGCCGGCGATGATGCCGTGCAGGATCTGAGCGCTCCCATCGAGCGCGAGGCTCCTGTCTATACCGATTACCGTCAGAAGCACATCACCGTCCCCGGTCTGCGTCCCGGCGAGGTGTTGGAATACGACATGGTCACGGTGATTCACACGCCGCTGGCCGCCGGACAATTCTGGGCTGACTACGACTTCGACAAGAGCAACATTTCCCTCGACGAAACCGTCGACGTGGATGTCCCCGCCGGCCGCCCCTTGAAGCTGAAATGCAAGCCGGGATTCGACCCGAAGATCACGGAGGAAAACGGTCGCCGCATTTATCGCTGGTCGAGTTCTCATCTAGAGCGCGACGACGATACGGCGAAAGCAAAAGATAAAAAGAAAAAGAAGCGCCGTCCCGATGAGGACCGGCCCGATATCCAACTAACGACCTTCGAAAGCTGGGAGCAAGTTGGCCGCTGGTACGCGAGCCTGGAAAAAGACCGCCGTGCGCCCACCCCCGAAGTTCGAGCCGAAGCGCAAGAGTTGACCAAGGGCCTGAATGGCGATCTCGAAAAAACCGAGGCGCTCTACGATTTTGTTGCAAAAGACTTCCGCTACGTCAGCCTCTCACTGGGAGTCGGCCGCTACCAGCCACATCCGGCCTCCGAGGTGCTTCACGACCAGTACGGCGACTGCAAAGACAAGCACACGTTGCTGGCTTCGTTGCTGGAGGCCGAAGGCCTGCACGCTTGGTCCGTGTTGATCAATTCGACCCGCAAACTCGATCCTGACGTTCCTTCGCCCTCGCAGTTCGATCACGTCATCACCATGCTTCCTCTGGGGAAAGAGGAAGTCTGGATGGATACGACCAGCGAGGTCGCGCCTTTTCGCCTGCTGGCTTACTCGCTGCGTAAGAAGCAGGCGCTGGTGATCCCGCCGGCTGAGCCGCCATCCTCAGTCGCGCCTCATCTCGAAGAGACGCCAGCGGACACGCCCATGCCCGACACCGAAGTGTCGAAGATCGATGGCAAGATCAACGAGATCGGCAAGCTCGAAGCCCACGTGCACTACGAGTTTCGCGGCGACGAAGAACTGCTGCTTCGTTCGGTGTTCCGCCGCGTGCCGCAGGCCAACTGGCAACGGGTAGTGGAAAATGTGAACGTCGGTCTCGGCGGAGACATTACCAATCTTAAGATCAGCGATCCCGCGGCAACACGCGAGCCGTTCACCATGTCCTACGACGTCTCCAAAGTGAATTTCCTCGACTGGTCCAAGAAGAAAACGGAAATTGTTTTGCCGCTGGTGCAATTCAATCTGCCCGATGTCGATGGCGACGACGATAACGACGCGGACACAGAGCCGCTGAAGCTGGGCCCCAAAGCGGAATACTCGTACCAGATCAAACTGGAGTTGCCCGCCAAGTACACCGCCCATGTGCCCCTGGCGTTCTCGCTCAAACGCGATTACGCGGAATACGAAGCTACTTACAAGGTGGACGGCGATGTCTTCGTCGCCGGCCGCAAGCTGATCCTGCGCCAGGACGAACTGCCGGTCGCTCGATCGTCGGATTACGAATCCTTTCGCCGCGCCGTGGGCGCGGATCTGGCGCAGAAGCTTTCGGTCGAAAGCACGGTGGCTGGAGCCCCGGTTCCTCCCGCAGACATGAAAGCCGACGATCTGGTCGATAGTGCCAAGGCGGCTGCGGACAGTGGCAACCTGCCCGTAGCGATTGTGCTTTTGAAACGGGCCACGGAAGTCGATCCCAAGAATAAATTCGCCTGGAACAACCTGGGGCGAATATATTTCGCGATGCGGCAGGACGATCAGGCGATCGCTTGTTACCAGAAGCAGATTGAAGTCAATCCCTATGACGAGTTTGCTTATAACAATCTCGGCCGCGTTTATTGGAACGAGCGCAAGTACGACGACGCGGTAAAGGCCTTCAACAAACAACTGGAGAACAATCCGCTCGACAAGTTCGCCCACGCCAACCTGGGTGCAATGTATGAGGAATGGCATAAATACGACTTGGCAGTCGCGGAACTGGAGAAGGCGTCGTCGCTCACTCCGGAGAGTCCCGATTTGCAGGTGACTCTAGGCAATGCCTACCTCAATCTTGGACAGGACGACAAGGCCCTGGCCGCATTCGATCATGCCGTCGAACTTGCCGCCACGCCCAACGTGTGGAACAACATTGCCTACCAACTTTCGCTCAAGGACTCGCATCTCGACCGGGCGCAGCAGTATGCCGAATCTGCGGTGTCGGCTACGGCGGCGGCTCTGCGCAATGTCTCACTCGACCGCCTCTCGCAAAACGACTTGTCCCTCGTTTCATCGCTTGTTGCTTACTGGGACACGCTGGGCTGGGTGCACTTCGCCGAAGGCGATTTCAATAAGGCAGAAAAATACGTTGCCGCAGCCTGGGAACTCGGTCATCACGCCGAGGTGGGCGATCATCTCGGGCAAATCTATGAGAAGCGCGGCGACAAAGATCGCGCGCTGCGCACCTACGCGCTGTCCATGAATGGTCTGCGGCCTGATCCCGAGACGCGCAGCCGCCTGGCCTCTCTGGCCGGCGGAGACGCCAAGGCCGATGCTGCGGTGGCGCGCTACAAAGATGAACTGCAGCACCTCAGCACCATTGACTTGGGTAAGGCCACGCAAACCGGCAATGCCGATTTCTTCATTCTCTTGAGTGGCGGCGGAGGCTCAACCGCGAGAGTCGACTCGGTGAAATTTGTCAGCGGCGACGAGAAGCTGAAGTCGTTTAGCGAAGCGCTCCGAACCGCGGACTACCATCTCACCTTTCCTGACGATACGCCGGTCAAGGTCTTCCGCCGCGGCACGCTGTCCTGTTCCATGACCACCCGCAACTGCACCTTCGTCCTGATGCTGCCGGACGATGTACGGACGGTGGATTGAGCGTGCAGTGAATGAAGTTGACGAGTGTCATGGAGATTTCGCGTCACGATGCTGTCGGCGGTCCCAGAAGAGCCGAACCCCAGTATTGACGCCAACGTAGCACCGAGATAAGAACTGCTCTTAAGACTGCGCCGCCCATGCTACGCGGAAAGGTCAATCCTAGCTGGCGACCCTTCGATTCAAGCGATGCGGGTCGACGGAGCACCCATGCGATTCTGAAAGTTACGAGCAGCCCCGGGAGCACAAAGAATAGGTAAGGCATGGCTACTCGAATCGACTCTCGTTGTATCTCCCCGGCGTGAGCATTGCCATACCAAACGGAGTGGTGATCCTGGACGTCGTGAAAGCAGGAAAAACTTACAGTCGGCCGGGAAGCCAAAATGGAAATCCCGGTTCAAGATCCTGAGGGAGGCTCGATGAAACTACGCATTGTGAGCATGGTGGGTCTGGCGTTGTTGTTTGCATCGGCGCTTGCAGCGCAGACCAAGGTTACCGGCAAGATGCAATGCCCGAAGCCGGAGGTGGTCGGCACGGCGGAAGCTGGGGACCAGGCCGGACATACGTTGACATTGGAGAAAAATACTTGCACGTGGTCGACTCCGATGGAAATGGTGGGTGGAAAATCGAAGGATGGAACGTACGTTGCGTTCGCAGAAACGAGCCCCACTCGAGCCTCAACCAGTGGAACTTATGTCGGCAATATGGACAACGGCGATAAGTTCTACCTCAGCTTCCATTGGGCCGTTGTGAAAGACGGGAAGCCGCAAAGTTGGATTGAGCGCGTCAAAGGCACTTGGGCGTTCACGGGCGGGACTGGAAAGCTGAAGGGGATTAGGGGCAAAGGCACGTACACCGCGACGGAGAACGAGAATGGCGGAGTGGTTGACATAGAAGGCGAATATGCGGTGCCGGCGGCCGCGCCAAAGAAGACGAACGGGGCTAAGAAGCGGAACTAGATTCCCGATCTTCAAAAGGGTTCTCGCCAGTGCCCCTGCAAGATGTTGAAGTAACTCTTGTAATCGGCGATTACGCCCAAAATCCCGTCGCAGGCTCAACAAGTGTAATGGGGATTTATCAACCGTTACGGTCGAATCCTGTCTGTTTGAATCACTGTTCTGCGGCAGTATGCCTCACCTCGATCCACCCATGGAGACAAAGCCGGCTATGAATCCCCAGTAAGCGAGGACGGGGATATTGGTCAGGACGCAAATTGTACCCGCGACCTTGCTGCTCGTGCTGAACGCAAAAACGCCGATCCCAATGCCGATGGCCCCGATCGCAGCCAACAGCCACACGCCCGCGAGATCCCTCATAAAGGCCGGGAGATAGTCGGTGTAAGGAACGACAGCGCAAGCAGGGCCAACGAGAGAAGCGATTCCGGCTGCTACGGTCATGCGGGTTGTTCCCGGTCTCCACTTCCTTTTGGCGAGCCATCGGCAGAACAGCACCTCAACGATGAGGGCCGCTATCAAAAGCAAGATGATGCCCCGAGCCATCACAGCAATTGGAAGTTTATGCGAAGGCGTAGTAGTTGTGTTGAAAAATAAACGTCACAATGAGGGTAGCCTCTGGACCGCAAGGCGTTAGCACAGGCTTGCGCCTTCTGCTCGCCTTTTCCCAGGTCAATGAGTGAAATGGGGATATTTCAACAGCTACAGGGCGATTACGCTTCATTTGACCTACGCTCGCCCTGAGCCGTTGTAGTACTTCATCAGTCATCGCATGGTAGCGAAGGCGGCGAATCGTGCGGCTAATCTCTGACCAAAATTAATGGGGAAAAATCCACCTCGACGGAGTTTGGCCGGAGGAAAATAATCTTGCCATATTTGTAGTACGGGTCGTTCGTTTCGGCCTTGCCTTCAATCTTAAACTCGTAAACAACCGTGACTTCGCTCCGTCCGGGTGCAAATCTCCAGGTCTTGGCGTTGTCAGCAGCTGCTTGTCTCAAAATGCCCGGTCCGCTTACCGCCACCGCTGAGATTACTTTCCCATCGGTACCTGTCTGGACCTGCACTTCTACCTTTCCCTCCGTTTTCGCTTGCCGGGCGAGCGCGGGATAGAGCGGCAGATCCGCCCCCAGCACGGGCGAATCCGACGATTGCTGGGGTGCTAGTCCTGCAGCCGAGAGTGCACCGAATACAAGTAGCAGTGCTGCATCCCTAATGATCGACATCGTGCCTTCTTTCAGAACATCACCCGTTCAGGCATTACATCGCGAAAGATTGTAGCGCTAGTGGCGAAACCGCATTATAAAAGGGCGCCCCTCTTGGAGTAGGTTGTGATTGTTCGCACCACCACCTACGAAAAGGAGCACCCTATGAGCAGTGAAAAGTATATTGGGCTCGACGTTCATCAAGCAACCATCGTGGTCGCGGTGATGGATTCCACTGGTAAGTTAGTGATGGAGTCCATTCTCGAGACCGAAGCGGCGACGATTCTTCAGTTCTTCGCAGGCTTGCGCGGAACTTTGTCGGTGACCTTCGAAGAAGGAACCTGGTCCGTCTGGCTGTACGATCTGCTCAACCCGCACGTCGACAAACTAGTGGTGTGCAATCCACGGAAGAACGCGTTGCTCAAGGACGGGAACAAGAGTGATCGGATCGATGCCCGCAAGCTGGCGGAGTTGTTACGCGGCAATCAACTCAAATCGGTCTACCACGGCGAGACCGGCGTGCGGATGCTACGGGAGTTGTCCCGGAGTTATCTGACGATCGTCAAAGACCTGTCTCGGGTAATGAACCGGCTGAAAGCGGTGTATCGCAGCTGGGCGATTCCCTGTGCGGGAAGAGATGTCTACTATCGTCGGCATCGAGCGCAGTGGCTGGACAAGATCCGGGAAGCCGGCGTGCGGCGTCGGGCCGAACGACTCTATGAGCAACTGGACATGTTGCAACACTTGCGTCAGCAAGCGCGGCGGGAACTGTTGGCGGAGGGTCGCAAGCATGCCATCACCGCGAAGCTGCGACAGATTCCCTATCTAGGCCCGATTCGCTCGGTGCTGGCCGTGGCGCTGATGCAGACTCCGCATCGTTTCCGCAGCAAGCGACAACTGTGGGCCTATAGCGGACTGGCCTTGGAAACCCGCATCAGTGCGGAATACCGCTTAGTCGAAGGTCAGGTGCGGCGTTCGAAGAAACTGCTTTCCATTCGAGGCCTGAACAAAGACCACAACCATGATCTGAAAGGTTTATTCAAAGGAGCGGCCACCATGGCCAGTGTGCGTCCCGGACCGTTCCAGGACTTCTACCAAGCTGCGCTGGCCAAAGGCATCAAGCCGACCATGGCGCGTCTGACGCTAGCGCGCAAGATTGCAGCGATTACGCTGACTCTGTGGAAGAAGGGAGAAAACTTCGACGCAGAAAAACTGAAATCGCAAGCCGCTTGAGCGTCTCGGGTGAAGAGCCCCTCCATCTCCGGTGATCTTCTCTGGTGGTGGCCAGTCGGTTCTTGAGACGCTCGGGTTCGAGGGTGAGTATGACTATGGCCTGTAGACGACACGGTGCTTGTGGCACCCAGTCTCTGTGTAACCCCTATGCCCCCTCGGATAACCCGAAAAAGCACTAGGCCCCGAGCCTCAGATAGACCCATGGTT
>CAVPQE010000005.1:0-93736 GCA_963707205.1 uncultured Acidobacteriaceae bacterium | reverse complement strand
GTCGGCGGTTCGCAGCTAATCTCATGGGCCCTTTGATGGTGGCAAACGTTTTCTACGCCTTCTATCGTGAAAGAGACGGACCCGAAGTTGCACGCAGCGCTATGGTAAGATGCTTATCGCACTAGACCCTTCCCCCGCAACCCTATGGATATCCGTGAGATCGCCCGGCGAGCGAAAGTTTCAACCGCCACCGTGTCCAGAGCGATTAACCGTGTTCCCACGGTTGATCCACAACTTGCCAAGCGAGTGTGGAAGGTGGTGGACGAACTAGGGTATTATCCCAACACGCAGGCCCGTGCCCTGGTGTTGGGACGGAGTCGTATCTTCGGATTGATCGTCTCTGAAATCACCAATCCATTCTTTCCGGAGATCGTGCAGACGTTCGAGAATCTCGCGGTCGAGAATAACTACGAGATTCTGATCACCTCGACGGTGCATGATCCGAAGCGGATGGAATCGTCGGTTCGGCGCATGATCGAACGCCGCGTGGATGGGGTCGCGGTGCTGACGTTTGGCATGGAAGAAACACTGCTCGAGCACCTTCGTTTCCGTAAAGTTCCGCTGGTATTCGTCGACGTGGGACCGGATGTCCCGGGCATTGCCAATATCCAGATCAACTATCAAAACGGAATTCGTCAGGCGGTACAACACCTCGCTGCCCTCCGGCACACCCGCATCGCCTTTGTTACTGGCCCGCTGCATTTGAAGTCTGCTTTGGCAAGGCGAGATGCTTTCAAAGCTTCCATGACGGAAATCGGGCTCCCTTCTGACTTGATCGTAATCGGAGATCATCGGATGGAGGGCGGGATGCAAGCCCTCCTGGAGCTTAACCGGCTAACTAACCGGCCCACTGCGGTGCTGTGCTCTAACGACATGACCGCCATCGGAGTAATGCGGGAAGCATACGAACAGAACATCAAGATTCCGGATGATCTTTCTGTAGTCGGATTCGATGACATCCGCTTGGCCGAATTTACAATTCCTCCCCTTACGACGGTTCAGATGTCCCAACGCGAGTTGGCCAAGATTGCCTTCCAGGCCCTGTTGAATGAGGTCGAAAGCGAGCCGTCCTCACGTCAGCGGCACAAATACGAACTAATCACCAGTCTGGTGCTCAGGCGTTCAACCGCGCTGGCCCCGTCCGGCAGGAACACGACCGAACCCCTTAAGGGTAACCGGGCCAGGGGATCTCGTAAGGCTGCGGCCTTGACCTTGCGTTAGTACCGCCTCCCTCTTTTCAACATTCCGCACCCACTGCTCGTGGGAGAATTGCCCCATGTCTCAGAAGAAGGTTGCAATTGACAGAACATGGGAATAATCTAGTTTGCGCTTATTCCGAGCAAACGATTACTCTATTTCCCGTGATGACGCGACTTCTCCCATCCACTGTGCGAACCGGCAAGATGCGGGGATACGAGCATCACGTGGCCGCCAGTCTTTCCACCGTCGCATCCGCCGTGCAGGAAGTCACCACCCACTATCTTCGTTGGAACATGCATCATCACAACCGTGAAAACGGAGCCTGCTGATGTCCCTCGTGGCTGGAGTCGACTTCGGGACGCTGAGCGTTCGTGTTTCTCTTGTCGACAGCGAACGGGGGTTGCTCGAATCCGCTACCGCCGAGTACCCAGTGCATCGCAAGCGCGAAGATCCGGAATACGCGACCCAATCCCATGAGGATCACATGCGGGCGCTGGCTTCGGCGACGCGTGAGGCTCTGAAAAAGGCCGGCATTACCGGGAGCCAAGTGCAGTCTATCGCGCTCGATACCACGGGTTCCTCCGTGATTCCGGTTGGCAAAGATATCCAGCCGCTCGGTGAGTATTATCTGTGGTGCGACCACCGATCTAAGGGCGAAGCTGCGGAGATCACCGAAGCGGCTCACCGGGAACATCTGGAAGCCATCAAGTGGTGCGGTGGGGTCTACTCGTCGGAGTGGGGATTTTCCAAGCTTCTGCACTGGCTCCGCCATAACCCGGAGAAGCGATCAGAATTTGTCTCCGCCTTCGAGCATTGCGACATGGTCGCGGCTACCCTCTGTGGCATCACTGATCCCAAAAAAGTGAAGCGCAGTGTTTGCGCGATGGGGCACAAGTGGTTGTGGAACCCACAACTGGGTGGCCTTCCGCCGGAAAGTTTTCTGGTAAAGGTGGATCCGCTGTTGAAGGGAGTCCGCGACAAACTGCAGGGCGAGTACGTTACCTCCGACCAAATCGCGGGCAGGCTCTCTTCCAGTTGGGCAGCAAAGTTGGGGCTCCAACCAGGGATTCCAATCCCTGTAGGCGCCTTCGACGCGCACTGGGATGCGATTGGTGCTGGGTGCCGAACTGACGACATGGTGAACGTCATCGGCACATCGACTTGCATGATTGGAATCAGTCCCTCGGTGAACCTTGTTCCCGGCGTTTGCGGCGTCGTACACGGCAGCGTACATCCTCTGCGCACGGGGATCGAGGCCGGACTCTCCGCCGTGGGAGACATATTCAGTGCGATCGCTTCCCGTGCCCGCAGCGATGTAACGACATTAAGTGCGGGCCTCGAGAACTATCGCGCAGGACAGACTGGCCTACTGCGCATGACCTGGGATAACGGCGATCGCACAGTGCTGGTGAACCCAAACCTGCGCGGCGTCACGCTGGGATGGAACTTGCAGAGCACAGCTCAGGATGAGCTTTTCGCAGCGATCGAAGGAACGGCGTTTCATACACGCGTAATCTTGGATCGCATGGCCGGGCATGGGGTAAACATCAAACGCGTGATCAATGCGGGGGGAATTCCCCAGAAGAACGCCCTCCTAAACCAAGTTTATGCCAATGTACTCGGACGCCCCGTGCTGGTTCCGAGCAAGAGCGTGGTCAGCTTGGGATCCGCAATCTTTGCATTTTTGGCTGCTGGCACTTTCAAGACGATCGAGGAAGCGCAGGATAAGATTTGCCCTTCCCACCGAACGTTCCTGCCGGACGATTCGGCGCAACGCACTTACGACCATCTGTACCCTTTATACAGCAGGTTGTATTTCGCATTGGGACAGCGGGGTAGCGACGGTATGGGCGACATCCTGCCGACACTAATCGCGGAGGCCGAATCCGCGACGGGCCAGGCCAAGCGGTAAAGGCACAAGCGAGGAGCAGCGATGACGTTTCAGAAAGTCGTGCGATCGATCGCAATCAGTGGGTTGTAAGCGGTATCACACGGCCACCGTCTACAGCTTCTTTACCCGTTAAGGAATGCCAGAATATCCTTTTGCCGGACCGCTTGTGCGCGCCAGCAACGGCGCACTGCTGAGAAAACGCATGCGACTGCTGCGTTCCCGCCCTGGTGAGAAGCAGAAGCATCTTCCTTTCTCCGTTGTTCTCATGTTCCTGATCAGCCAACTATGCTGGCCTCAGCAAGCTCCGAAGAGCGTGAATATCCAGGTACAGTTCGACCAGTTGGAGGGACCGATCTCGCCTGTCTGGAACTTATTCGGATACGACGAGCCCAATTACACCTACGCTCCGAACGGCAAGAAGCTGCTCGGAGAATTGGCGGCGGCGAATACCGCGCCGGTCTACGTACGGACTCACAATCTGCTGACGACTGGGGACGGATCTGCGTCCCTGAAATGGGGATCGACCAACGTCTACTCGGAAGATACTTCTGGACATCCGATTTACAGTTGGGTGATTCTGGACCGGATCTTCGATACGTTCCGCGCAGCCGGTATCAAGCCGCTCGTCGAAATTGGTTTCATGCCGAAGGCGCTTTCCACCCACCCGGAGCCCTATCGTCACGACTTTCCGCGGGACAGGATCGGCGACATCTACACGGGATGGGCCTATCCGCCCAATGACTATCAGAAATGGTCCGAACTGGTTTTTCAATTCGCTCGCCATCTCCGCGAGCGGTATGGCGATGCTGAGACCAAAACCTGGTTGTGGGAAGTATGGAATGAACCCGATATTGGATACTGGAAAGGAACGTCCGAGGAATATTTCAAGCTTTACGACTTTACTGTCGAAGCCGTCTTGCGGGCGCTCCCGGCCGCGAGGATTGGAGGACCGGATTCCACGGGGCCGGGCAACGCCAAAGCAGCAGACTTTCTACGGGCCTTTCTCCAGCATTGCGCGCACCAGAAGAACTACGCAAATGGCAGAGTGGGATCGCATCTCGACTTTATTAGCTTTCATCCGAAAGGATCTCCGACATGGCAGAATGACCACGTGCAAATGGGAATTAGCCGTCAACTGGCCGCGATCGAGCAGGGATTCAAGATCACGGCATCTTTTCCAGAGTGGCGGCAGACTCCGATCATCCTGGGAGAGTCAGATCCGGAGGGTTGTGCGGCCTGTTCTGCCCAGAATAATCCTCAGAATCTGTATCGCAATGGGTCGCTGTACGGCGCCTACACCGTCGAGGTTCTGAATAATATCTTGGCATTAGCCCGCCAAGAGCACATCAATTTTCTGGGAGCCGTAACCTGGGCCTTTGAGTTTGAGGACCAGCCTTACTTCGCAGGTTTCCGCGAATTGGCGACGAATGGGGTGGACAAGCCAGTCCTGAACGCTTTTCGCATGTTGGGACTCCTGGGCACTGAACGCGTGAAGGTAACCAGCTCAGGAAGCTTAGCAACTGAAGATGTTGTGCGCAGCGGCGTGCGGACGCTGCCTGACATCAACGCGATTGCGAGTCGCAAGAACCGAGAGCTTGAAATCCTGGTCTGGAACTACCACGACGATGATGTTCCCTTCCCTGCTGCTCCCATTGACCTGGAAATCACCGGCTTGCCTGGCAATGTAACACGCAGTCTCCTCGAACATTTCCGAGTAGACCTCGACCATAGCAATGCATTCACTGCCTGGAAGGTGATGGGCTCGCCGCAATCGCCTTCTGCAGGTGAGTACGAACGCCTGCAAGAGGCCGGACAACTGCAGCTACTGAACTCACCTGCATGGATAGGAATCCAAAACGGGGCTGTCCACTTGCATTTGATATTGCCTCGGCAAGGCCTATCCCTCCTGCACCTCGCGTGGTAAATCTTCGGCTTCAGCTAGGCTTGCAACAGTAGATTCCAAACCTGCATTGAGGTCGCTTGACGGTTCGCCCAAGCGTAATAGGGAATGAAGGTCAGAGGGACACTGCGAGTTCTCTCTTCCCTGCTGTAGCGGGAGTAGAGCTTCTTCTCCGATGCTCCCCGTTCATAGACTGCGCCCTTGTGATGAAGCACAACCATTCCACCCAGCAAGTCGCTCCGGTACTCAGTCTGAAATTGTTCTGCTGGCTGGCGCCCAGGATTCACTGCTACATCGCTCAGGGACACGCCACTCGGTTGATCGATCTCTTCCAAGCAGTAGATCAGGGGCCCACGCTGTATTGCGACTCGCCCGGTGTCATCCGCTACGCGAGGATTCGCTTCAATCACCTGGGCCATAACTTCCACTTTCAGCTGAATAACGTCCTCCGGCAACCAGCGGCGGCGAATCGGTAGGTATTGTCCCGGTGTCGCACCCGTCAGCCCCTTGGCATTTACGGCGACTTGCGCGTGCTCGGCCCAGCCAGGAATGCGCAGGTAAAGGGTGAAGTCGGAAGGTTCGGTGGGAGCGACGGTGATTTCCACGCCACCGTCCCAGGGATAGTTCGTCTTCTGCGTAACCTTCAGGTCAACGCCATTCTCCAGGTGCCAGTTTAGTTCGGAATTGTCGTAGAGGTGCACGTAGATTCCATCCGCGCTGGTGCTATAGAAATATCCGGGGAGCGACCCAAAGGTGCGCTCGAGGTTCGGCGGACAGCAGGTCGTGTCGTACCATGTGTTCCGGATTTTGTCTCCCGTCGACGGATCGAAGGCGAGCGGGTTGCGGTAACAATAAAGCGTGCCGTCCAGCGACATCCCGGAATTGATTCCGTTGTACAGAGCGCGTTCCATAACGTCGGTGAACTTTGCGTCTCCAGTGACCGCCAGCATGCGCCAGTTCCACATCATGTTGCCGATGGCGGCGCAGCTTTCGCCATAGGCGCGGAAATTGGGCAGCTCGTAGGCATCCCCGAACGCTTCCCCGTCAGACCGGGAACCAACTCCACCCGTAACATACATCTTCGTGGTGGTCGTGTCGTTCCAGAGCCTATCCAGGGTTTGCCAGTACGTTGGATCCCCGGTTTCCATGTAATAGTCAGTGGCGCCGCAACAGGCGTACATCGCCCGAACTGCGTGCCCTTGCATCTTGGTCCGTGAAGTAAAGGGAGTTCCGCTGAACATGTAAATAGTCCGATGTTCTGGCAGCTCAATGCGCGGGTCTCCCTGCAGAATGTAGCCGGCCAAGTCGAGTTGGCGCTTGTCGCCCGTAATCCGGTAGAGCTCGATCAGACCCATTTCAATTTCGGGATGGCCGGAGACGATGGGCTTTTTGGGCGCTGGACCGTAATTCGGCATTAGAAAATCGTTGACGAAACGAATGCCGGCATCGAGCAGCTTGCGGTCGCCTGTCGCGCGGTAATAAGCGATAGCGCCCTGGAGCATGTGGCCGATGTTGTACAACTCATGGCCCGTCGTCTGGGTTTGCGGAAGCATTCGCAGAGACTTGCGGTCGTCCTGATAGTAGGTGTTCAAATAGCCGCCGGGCTCCTGGACGGCAACCACCTCGTCGATGAGCTTCTCCGCGCCCGCGCGCAGCGCAGGACGATCGCCGGACTGCAGCACAAATCCAACCGCCTCCGTCCACTTGTAAACATCGGAGTCGGAATACACAGGGCCGCTCTGCGCAACGCTGCTCTTGCCCACCAGCCGGCGGAAATTATTCATCCGGCCATTGGCCTCCAGCAAGTCGTGCATGGTGGGAATGCTCTTGGTCGCGTTGATCTCGCGCCGCGGCCCCCAGAAACCGCCGGTGATGGTCACGGCACGCACAGGAATATCCCGCAGCTTTGCGTGCGGCGACTTTGCGAGATTCTCGATGCCCTGGTCCTTCCAGGCCGGCCTATGCGTTAGCGTCGCCGAGGCCTGGGACATCGCCTTTCCATCAGCGACGATCTCAGCGAAAACCGGACCGTTCGGCAGCGACGACGCAGCAGCGACTGAGATCGCCGAGGCCACAAATTGCCTTCGCGAGATGCTTGCTTTTTCAGTCATGTGTCTTCACTCACCTTCTACAGCGACCACTGAATGACGGTGTACGACCGTGCCAGCACTTCAAACTTACTCTTACCTGCTGAAGCAGCCGGCGCCTGAAATGATTGCGGTGCAACTCGTTGCGGCGCGGCAAAGCTGTTCGAGGCCTTCAGGTCGTCGCCGGTCAACAGGGACGCCGAAATCGCACGCGCAGGAGCAGCATCTTCCCAGACTACCTCAACCTCATGCGGCTTCGACACATCGCGATTCAGAATAAAGAGGGAGAGTTTGCCGTCTTTGTGATCCAAGGAACCGGCGACATCCAGATGCGCTACCGGGTCCATGCCAGAAACTTCATACGTGGAAGACTCCACCATGAGATTCAGCACTGCACCTTTCGCAAATTGCAGTGCCCAGCTATACGGGTAGTAGATAGTCTGCTGGAACAAACCGTTCGCGTCCGTCATGATCGGGGCGATTACGTTGACCAACTGGGCCAGGCAAGCGATTCTTACTCGATCCGCATTACGCATCAGCGAATTAATGAGTCCTCCAACCAGCAGCGCATCTTCCAGGTTGTAGACTTCTTCCAACAAATGCGGCGCTTCTTGTCTGTGGCCATCGACAGCATCTCCGGTTCGAGCGCGATACCAAACGTTCCATTCATCGAAAGACAGCCACAGCTTCTTGGGCGAGCGTTTGTGCCCGCGCACCAGATCGCAAACCGCGACTGTCTCGGCAATCTGACGTTCCATACTCAAATTCATGGCCAGATATTTCGCAGTGTCACCGCCGGTCTCGCGGTCGTCGTTCCCAAAATAGCGGTGCAGAGAGAGACCATCTACATACTGGTAGCACTGCTCAAGCACTTCGCGATCCCATTCGAGATAAGTCGGCATAAATGGACCGCTTGAGCCGCAAGCAATAAGCTTTAGAGAGGAATCGACATCGCGCATCTGCCGGGCGGCATCCGCAGCCTTCAGACCATATTCCTTGGCCGTCATATGTCCGATCTGCCAGGGACCGTCCATTTCGTTGCCCAGGCACCAGTGCTGCACCTTATAAGGATCGGGAATGCCATGCTGGCGCCGCAGGTCGCTCCAGCGTGTTCCCTTCTCCAAATTGCAGTATTCCACAAGCGCCGCCGCTTCTTCAGCTGTTCCGGTCCCCAGATTCAGCCCCATGAGGGGTTCCGTACCAACTGCCTTACACCAGGCAAGAAACTCATTGGTCCCGAACTGGTTCGACTCGATAGTGTCCCAAGCCTTATCGAGCACGCGGGGACGGTTTTGCTTGGGTCCAACCCCATCGAGCCAGTTGTATCCGGAGACAAAGTTCCCTCCCGGATAGCGAATGATCGGAACTCCGAGTTGGCGAATTTCATTGAGAACGTCTTTGCGGAATCCGTTGGCATCAGAGAGCTTCGATCCGGTGTCGTATATCCCCTGGTAGATGGCACGTCCCAAGTGTTCGAGGAAAGAGCCGAATAAATTGCGGTCCAGTGGCGCAATGGTTCGTCTCGTATTGACGAAAACCCGGGTGGGTCCGCTAGACGAGAGAACGGCTTGAGCCGATCTCGCAGCCGCAAACAAAGTAGGCGCGAATAGAGCAGTCGTGGAGCACGCGATGCCCGCGTTGGAAGCCTGCTTCAGGAACTCTCGTCTGGCGGAAGAAAATCGATTCATCGCTCCCTCAATGGATTAGCCTTGTAATCAGCCGCAGGTATTTCGATGGTGAATACAGCTAGAGCAACAAAACCAGAGGTGACCACGGGCACCAGCACAGGAAATTCTCCCGTCCGGCACAAAGTTTCGCCTCGCTCGAGTTTCACAATTGAGTAAACGATTTCTGGCTGAGCCGACGAGTTTATAGCGCCCTCTGAAACTTCCTGTCAAGCAGTTTCTTAGCTCGAATGTTAATTGGCTGGCGGGCCAGAAAGGGTTGACAAATTCCCGTCTTCCATGCCTTGGGCGATCCCACCCGTCGGGCGATTGTTGAGAAGTTGAGCGAAGGCCCAATTTCTGTCTCCTGGCTGGCAAAGCCTCTCGACATCACTCTCGCCGCCGTAGTTCAGCACTTGCAGGTCCTCGAAAAAAGCGGGCTCGTGCACACCGAAAAGACTGGGAGGATCCGCACCTGTCGCATCGAATAGCGAGGCCTTAGCGTGGTCGAGCGATGGATCGCCGATCGTCGTTCGTTCGCGGAGAGTCGCTTTGATCGCCTGGGAAAGTTGCTTGCCGAGGAATAGCAATCATGGGTTGTTCGCAAGTCTCCCGCTTGCCGTGATCCGCATCAGGTTTCAAAGCTCGATTCTCCGTAGCGAAGCTGCGCTCACCCTTTGGCCCATTTCGCATTGCGTTGGAAGGTCTGCCGCGCCAGGGCGCAAGCGAGGTAACAACTCAGTTGTATATGCCGCGAGTGCGCGGAAACGCTCACGTAGGGCACGCTGAGGAAGCGCCTGGCAACTATTTCAGTGATTTCGAGGCCATTAAACTGTTGCGGCTTTACCTTCTCTAAAATCCGCTGCAACGCGTTCTGGATCTTCGCCGTTCCAAGAGAGCCAAAGAACATCACCTTGACTTCTGCCGCCATGAAAAAGAAATTCCAGCCGGCAGCATGGATCTTGCGATCAAGTGTGAAGCCATCGAGAACCTTGAGCCGACTCCATTCCCCCGAGAAGGGTTCACTCTCCAGCCCAAGAAGCTGCGTTATCCCGGGCCATTCTTTCGTCAAAATCGTGCCGACTTGAACGCTTGGTGGCATAGCCTCCCCGTAATAAATGGCGGTGTGATTGTCCGTGGGTTTTGCAGCTCCCTTGTGAGACCGGCGGCGAAGCAAAACTGCTCAAAAATGATCACTTCTCGGAAGCGTGTTGGAGTACGCTAAAGTACAGTACGCAGTGAGGCGCGAACGATTTAAGTGAATTAAATCATCCTCTGCGGGCCGCACTAGAAGAAGAGGACCCTACGGTAGCAGCCAAGAAGAACGGTGCATTCGACCCCGACATTTTCCTCGCGACCATCGGAGACGGCAGGAAGATTCTGGCTGTTCCGAAAAGGCAAACGATATTTGCGCAAGGAGACGAGGCGAACGCTGTCTTTTTTGTGCAGAAAGGCAAAGTGCGGCTCAGCGTTGTATCCAAGATCGGCAAGGAAGCAACGATCGCGATCGTAAACGAAGGGAACTTCTTCGGGGAGGGTTCGCTGGCAGGTCAGCTGTTGCGGATGGGCTCCGCCGCGGCAATGACCGATTGCGAGATTCTCCGGGTGGAGAAGAAGACGATGATGGACGCGCTTCATCGCGAACCTGCGCTTTCTGAGATGTTCGTGGCCTATTTGCTGGCGCGGAATATCCGCTACGAAGAGGATTTGGTCGACCAACTCTTCAACTCCAGCGAAAAAAGATTGGCCCGCGTCCTGCTATTGCTCGCTCATTTCGGCAAGGAAGGCATTCCGGAAACCGTGGTACCTAAGATCAGTCAGGAGACGTTGGCTGAGATGGTTGGGACCACGCGTTCCCGTGTCAGCTTCTTTATGAACCGATTCAGGAAGCTGGGTTTTATTCACTACGCGGGCGGTACAGAGGGCGCCCTGCAGGTCCACAGTTCGCTGCTTAATGTAGTTCTGCACGATTGAGTGCTTCCAGGAAAGCCGACATCTGATGAGATTAGCTAGCCGGTAAGTGGCCGAAAACCACCACCATTGGCTGAGGTCGGCCAAGTCCATTGAATTCGGCAGTTCCGCCCGTTGAATTCAACTCTTTCTCTATTGAAAACAAACCAGTTGCAAAGAACTCCTCCGACGCTCTTTGGCATGGCAGTTGCCTCTTCTTCCGGCAGAGAAATTCTTATATATGCGGGGTTATAGAGTCAGGTCCGGTTCGCAGAGGTGGGTTATGAAAAGTAGATTCATGACAAGCTTGGCAGCGTTAACGTTGGCGCTTTCGGGAGCGCTGACGATCAGTGCCGTTGCGCAAACCACCAACGAAGGCCCAGCGCCTTCAGATCAGCCCAGTGCGCCGATGGAGATTGGCCAGGCTCCGGCACCGAACGCGCAGCCGAGCTATTCCCAGCCGAGTGATAGTCAGATGGGATATCCCCAACCCAGTGATGCGCAGTCGAGTGACACGCAGCCGAGTGACGCCCAACCTACCGAGGCTCAGCCCGGCGGACCGGAAGGCGAAGCTCCGGCGCAGACGGATCAGGGCGTGGCCCGCATCAGCTTGATTCACGGCGACGTGTCCACGCAGCGCGGGGACTCCGGCGACTGGTCGGCAGCCACATTGAATCAGCCGGCCATGACCGGCGACAAGGTTTCGACTGGCGACAACGCCCGCGCGGAATTGCAACTCGACTTTGCCAACATCCTTCGCCTGGGCCCAAATTCCCAGGCCAACATGGCCAACCTCACCAAAAGGAATATTCAGATTCAGTTGGGTCAGGGCATCGCGGACTTCAGCGTTTCGAAGGACAGCGAAGCCGAACCCGAGATCGATACGCCGAATGTGTCCATTCATCCCGCGCATCATGATGGAGTCTTTCGCATCGAAGTGCGTCCCGATGGAGACACGATCGTGATTGTGCGCCAAGGCGAAGCGCAGATTGCCACCCCGCAAGGAAGCACCGAAGTCCACGAGGGAGAAATGGCCACGGTGCGCGGCGATGGCGAGTCTGCTCAGTACAAGATTTCTTCAGCTCCAGCTCGCGACGATTGGGATCGCTGGAATAGCGACCGTGATCACATGATCCGCAACGCGAACTCCTGGAACCACACCAACCGGCGCTACACGGGAGCGCAGGATCTGGACGCCTATGGCAATTGGCAGAACGTCCCGGACTACGGCGATGTGTGGGTTCCCAACGAGCCCGATGGCTGGGTCCCGTATCGCGATGGCAACTGGACGTATGAGCCCTATTACGGCTGGACTTGGGTTGGCTACGAGCCATGGGGATGGGCGCCATATCACTATGGCCGCTGGTTCCCCTACGGCAATGCGTGGGCCTGGTGGCCAGGCCCGGTATATGCAGGCTACAACCCGTTCTGGTCGCCCGCGTACGTGTCGTTCTTTGGATGGGGCGGCGGCTTTGGCTTCGGATTTGGTTTTGGCGGTTGGGGCGGCTTTGGCTGGCTTCCGATTGGGCCGTGCGACTGGTTCCATCCCTGGTGGGGTGGATACCGCGGGCGGTTTGGCATGATGGGTGGTTTCCGTGGCGGCTGGGGCAACCACTGGGGCGGCTACAACCGTTATGGTGGCTTCGCGCCGCTGCATAACGGAATGCGGTACTCGAATATCGCGAACCTCCATGACAACCACGTTGGCCGGGCTATGTCGACCGTGAATGCGGGTCACTTCGGCTCTGGCCGGGTGACGGCCGTAGGAGCGAGCCGCGCACAGTTGAATGGAGCTCGCATGATGGCGGGTAATCTGCCTGTGGTTCCCTCTCGCGCCAGTTTGTCGGCGAGCGGACGCGCGGCAGCGCCGTCCACCATGCGGAACACTGGTTCGCAGCGCTTCTTTGGCTCGGCGCATAACAATATGGCGCGTCCAGCGTCGTTCCAGCAGCAGACCGCGAGTCTGCGCCAGACGATGCAGCAGAATCATGTGGGTGCGATTCCAGCAGGCAGCCGCGCGAGCGGTGGCCAATCCGCCGCTGTCCGCGGCACCATGCAGAAGCCGAGCGCGGGTACGTTGGGTGGAAGGGAGATGAACAACTCCGCGAATCGAAATGCGGGCCAGCAGTCGTCAATGCAAAATGGAAACCGTGGAGAATCTCGTCCATTCACGGCACCGAGCAGCAGCACTCGTTCGTCGAGCTCTGCAAATTCTGAACGGACGAATATGGGCTCTTCCAACGTGGGTTCACGCCGCATGGGCTCGGAAAACATGGGTTCCAGAAACACGGGTTCTGGCAATGTGCAATCGCAGCGCGGCATGCCCCAATCTGCTCCTAGCAACGGCGGCGGATACCGGCCATTCACGCCGCCCTCCAGCAGCCAGGCATCGCGAGGCGGATCTGATAGCGGATCGAGCGCGCCTGCGGCGCGCGGCGGCAGTGGCAGTTACTGGAATCGGACTGCGCCGAGTTCGCCCAGTTCAATGGGTGCGCGGGGCAACAGTTCGTACGCCGGCGGGGGCAGCTACGGGCGTGGATCCGCCTCCTCCCGTCCACAGTTGGATATGAGGCAGCCGATTGTGCGGTCACCCTCGGGTGGCTACGGCGGATATTCGCGCGGGGTTAGCCCTTCATACGGTGGCGGCGGATACTCACGCGGGGCTAATCCTGGCTACGGTGGATATCGCGGAGCCCCGAGCTACGGCGGATCGCGGGGTGCACCTGTCTATGGCAGTGGCCGAAGCCCAAGTGGCGGCGGGCACTATTCAGCGCCGAGTGGTGGACATTATTCCGGCGGCGGACATTCCTCCAGCGGACACTCCAGCGGCGGCGGACACTCTGGTGGTGGCGGCCATTCCGGTGGTGGCGGACATGGCGGAGGTCATCGCTAAAAAGCTTGGAGACGGTAAGTCTCTGAGGGAAGCAGCAACTTGATGTAAATGAAGTTGTTGGTAAATGAAGTGAAGAAACAGAGGCGGGAAGGGCGTGCTAATCGGCACGCCCTCTCTGTTTTCTGAAAAACATTTCAAGGTCTCAGAATTTCAAGGTTTCAATGTCTCTACGGATCTGAACGCAAGTTACTTCTGTGAAACCTCCGAACCCTTGCAACTTTGAAACCTTGAAACTTTGACTCTCACGGTCGCGCATAGGCAGGGCTGTCGGGTTCGGGACGGTCATAATCGCGGCCGTATTTGTTTTTGTGAGCGAGCGTGAGGTCAGACTCGGCCAGCGTGAAAGTTCCAAGCGATGTCGCACCCGGAGCTACTGTGATCTCCCGGTTGAGGGCACGAAGAGCGTCGGGTGCGACCGAAGAGTGAAATACCTGCAGCTCATAGCGGCCCGGCGGAACATTGGAAATGCTGAGGTTTCCTCGCGAATCGGAAATGGCATAGTAGGGCGTTGCCAGGGCAATGACTACCGCGCTCATCTCCGCATGAATATTGCAAAAGATGAAAGAGACGCCGGGTTTGTCAAACTGAACGAAGCGCGTGGTCCCGCTTTCATAAAGCCCCAGGTCGAAGCGCTTTCCTTCGAATAGCGAAAAAGCATTGTGGAAGAACGGATCGTGGTTGGGAAACTCCACTTTACCCCCAACCGGAATCACCAGCAGCGATGGATGGAAGCTCTTGTTCTTCTGCACTAGTTGCGGAATCTCGGAGACTTTTTGTCGTGGTGGTTCCGCCGTCGCTCCCACGGGAGTCAACCAGACGACTGCTTGCGAAGCGTTGGTCAGGGTATGACCATTTCTGGTCAGCTCCACACGAGCCTTAAGCATCGCGTGCTGGGCGGACGCGCAGACGGTTGCTGCTGCCAGCACAACGAAGACCAATGGTCCGCGATAGATCGGGCGAATCTTCAAAACAAAATCCCCACGGATAGATTGACCTGATTGGTTACGCTGCTGCTGCTATAGACGGGGAAAGTCCGCAATCGTCTGAGCTCCGCAGACAGTACGAGGTCGGAGCGAGGACGAAAGACAGCATTCCCCAGAGCGCCACGATTGCGCCCCAGAATTTCTCCGAAGTTGTTTTGATCGGTGGCGAAACCGCGCACGTCGCCCGCAAATGCATTGTCTTCGGCGATTACGCCATTGAACTCCAGCTTCGGTGTCGCTTGGAATTTTAGCTGGGTCCATCCGCCCGCAGTGTTGAGGCCGCGGATCGGAGTGAAGGGCGCATTCGGATCGCCGCCGTACAGGATGGACGTCCCGATTGCGCCGCCCAGCCCGCCAATGCCGCGGCCGCGATAGAACTCACCGGAGAGAGCCAAACGCGAAACAATTGGAATCTGCAAATCCGCCATACCGGCCCAAGCGTCGACGTAGCGATCCCAAGTCCAGTTCTGGCGGCCATAGTAGCCGGCGACGCCGAAGCTGAGAGGACGCTCCCGCACCGGACGTGACCATGCCGTGCGGAATGCGTAGGCAGGCTGTCCAGACAACTCGCCCGCTTGGGCGGAGCGGTAGAACGAATTGTAGGGAGGCTCCCAGTCCAGGTTGTCGAGAATTCCCGCCTCTACGGTCACAGCCTGCCGGTCGGAAACCGAGAAGCGTTGCTCGATTCGAAGTTGCGGCGTCCAGCCCCAAAGATTTCCGGCAAAGGCGAACGCGGGCGTGGCCAGCGATGCGAAGGAAGTTGGTGAAAGAGGTGAGATGAACAGAGAATCCTGGCCCGCAACGACAGAGGTGTGTTCCCAATCGAAGCGCAGGTTGGCGGTCTGCAGGCGGGCGATTCCGAAGTTGACGCCGTTGCCGGTTGCCGGGAATCCTCCCGCGAAGTCGAGTTGAACATCGGCTGATGTGCGCGCGCCGGCGACATTCGGGCCGAAGACTTCGAGGCCGATTTCCGACTGGCGCAGCGTCGCTCCGAGAGTGGCTTGGGGCGCGCCCCCGGGGACCGGTTGGGCGTAGCTCGGGAAATCCAGATTGTCGGAGCCGCCAATGTTGCGGAAGGCGTTCATCAGGACGATGCCGTGGAGGCGAGCGCGATACTTGGAAGCAGTCTCGACTTTGGTCTGATATTGTTCGTCGATCTTCGAGCCGATCAGCGAGGTGGATTCTTCCAGCTTCTGAACTCGTTCTTCCAGTGCGGTTGAGGCTTGGGCAGTAGATGTGCTGGATGCGCCCGATGCAGCGCGCGGTCCCTCGTCCTGGGCCACGACCGCTCCAGACTGGCCGCCTATTGGCGTTGCAGGGCGTTCCAGGAGGGCGCGTGTGGCTTGCAGGTCCTGGCGCAACTGGTGCATCTCAGCGCGGGACTCGGCATTTTCGGCGCGCATCTGTTCCACTAGACTTCGAAGTTGACGGACCTGATCTTGCAGGTCACTCACAGCGCTTGCGCTCTCACCCGGCGACGCGTGGGCAGTCGTGGACGCGTCCTGCCCCTGGCCGAACGTTCCCGAAAAAACGAAAGCGGCGACCGCCAACGCGGCGCCGCGAACCGCAAAAATCTTAAGGCTCTTCACACAGTCCTCCTACACCTTCCGGGGTTCAGGCACTTGGTGAAGAGAGGAAGTGTGCCTATGGGCCCGGATGCGAAATCGAATTCTGGCTGGCATCATCCTGCTGTGCGGGTACAAGCGAAGGCTCTTCCACAGCGGACTCGCTGGCGTTGCGGTAGGCATCTTGCATCCGCCCGGGCAGCACGATTCGGAAGACCGTTTTAGCCTGGACTCCCGCTTGGACCGTCCGTTCCATAACAATTTCGCCACCGTGATCTTGCACGATCTTCTGCACGACCGCCAGGCCCAATCCCGTACCGTTCTCCTTGCCAAAGCTGACAAAGGGATGGAACAGCCGCTCGCGGATGGTTTCGGCGATGCCAGGGCCGTTATCTGCGACCGAAATCGTAATGGAACCCGCAGTTTCAGCGGTCGTAACCTCGACGTTGCCTCCTACGGCGGGAGCGGCTTCGCAAGCATTCAAGAGCAGGTTGTACAAAGCACGCTCGAGCTTGCGTTGGTCGAACCATCCTGAAACTTGCGCTCCGCACACTACATTGATGGACCGGAGGTGATGCCGCGGGTGCAGGCGGACTGCCTGAACGGAGCGCTGAATCGTTTCCGAGACGTTGGCGTAGGTGGGGTTCAACGATTCACGGGTGCGGGCGAATTCGAGCAGCGAATCGATCAGGTCCGTCATCAGGTTCACGCCAGACCGAACTTCCTGATACAACTCTTCCCGCTGCACCGGCGTGAGGTGACTGTCGCAAAGGAATTCGGAGTTGGCGACGATGGCAGCGAGGGAATGACGGAGATCGTGCGAAATGGAGCTGGCCATGCGTCCGATGGTGGCAAGTTGTTCGGACTCCAGCAGGTCGCGCTGAGTCTTCAGAAGGCTGGTACGCATGCGGTCGAAGGCGCGGGTCAATTCAGCCACCTCGTCTCCGCCCCGCGGATCCAGCGGATGATGGAAGTCCCCGCCTTCGAGGGCGCGTACGCCGGCGACCAGGCTCCCAAGGGGCCGTGTGAAAGTGTGCGAAATGAAGAACACCAATCCACTGCCGACGAGGATTGCGGCCAATCCCAGGAGAAGAAGATAGCGATTCAGTTGATCGACAAACTTTGTGGCTTGATCGTAGGAACCTAGGACACTGAGACGGACCGGCGTCGGTCGAGAGCCCGATAGAAGGAGAGAAGTGGTAAGGAAGCGTTCGCTGCCGATCTCGATGTCGCGTAGGTCATCATGGACCGACCCTACGATTAGATCTTGAATGCTTTTGCTTTGCAGCTGTGCCGAGGTCAACGTGCTGCCAACAATTTCGTTTCCGCAGGAAAAGGCAACCTGGCTGCCGGCAACTTTGCTGACTTCTGCAGCCAGGCGATTGTTAATTTCGTACCCGATTACGAGAAAGCCGAGCAAAGTTCCGTCCGTCCGCGTGCCGCGATAGATGGGCTCGATAAAAGTCTGGTAGAGATGATGCTCTCCCAGCCACCAGTGGCTGGATTCTCCTCGATCCTCATCGAGCGACTGCTGGAAATATTTTTCCGCCGCCTCCGGGGTGAACCCTGGAGACTTGGTATGCAGGGCGACGACCTGACCGCGGTGATCGACTAGCACAAAAAGATCGCTGGCTGCGATCTGAGAAATGTCTTGCGACGCATCCTGGATGGTGACCGGAGACGGACTGGTCATGATCGCGCGCGTAATGGGAAGGTCTGCGAGCAGGGCCACGTCGTTGGTTAGCATAGTTTCACGTTCGTGCCGGAAATCCTGGAAGGCCGCGACGGAATTGCGCAGATTGACCGCAATACTTTGACGAACGTTGTTGCGAATGCTCCGCTGCACGAGAAGCAGGCTGGTGGTGGTGAGGCCCGTGGTGATGAGGAGCATCGAAAGCAGAAAACGCGTGCGCAGGCGCAAGCGCGGAAGAAGTGCACCGCCAGACTCAGCCGGAGAAGAATGGGGCACGGGCTGGGGAGACGGGTTCACGAGAATCAGCGAACAAACTTATATCCCATGCCATGTACCGTGCGGAAATGTACCGGGCTAGACGGGTCTTTCTCCAGTTTCTGGCGTAGTTTGAGAATGTGGTTATCGACCGTACGCGTAGAAGGATAGTTTTGGTAACCCCAGACTTCGTTCAGGAGTTCGTCGCGGCTGATGACGCGATCGGCATTCTGCACCAAAAACTGGAACGTCTTGAATTCCTGGGCGGTCAAAACCACGACTTTCCCGTCGCGCTTGATTTCCATTTTCTTGAAGTCGGCGGAGATGCCATCAAAGCTGACTAGTTGCACATCGGGAGTGCGCGCGGTGTGGCGGAGCGCGGCCCGGACGCGTGCCAACAGTTCTCGCGGACTGAAAGGCTTGGTCACGTAATCGTCCGCGCCCAACTCGAGCAACAGGACTTTGTCGGAGACGTCGCTGGCCGCGCTCAAAACGACGATCGGCAGCGTCGGGGCCAGCGTCTTGATCTCTTTGCACACGTCGCGGCCCGAAACCTTAGGAAGTCGCAGGTCGAGAACAATGGCCGCCGGAGCCGCAGACTGGAAGCTGTCGAGCGCGGACCTGCCATCGGACTGCGTTTCCACGGTGTAGCCCTCAGTTTCGAACAGGCGCCGAAGGGCTTTCTGAACTGCGGGGTCGTCTTCCACGACAAGGATGCGGCCGGCGGGCTTGGTTGTGGCAGCCGGATTCATTGCTCTCGCGGTTGTGAGCGGCGTAGCGAGGTTCCCCATAAATAGTTTGTCCTGTGTGCGAGGGAGAACTTCCGGGTCCCCAAATAGCCCATCGGAAGCGATCGACCTCTGAAGCTTACAACGGTTTGACGGCAAAATAGGCTCACGGTTGGCGTTTTTGACATTTTTTTTACAATTTCGGCTTGGTGTCAAAAGGCGCTGCGGACGCAGAGTTGCTGCACAACAAAGGGACTCCATATAGCGTCGGCTTCCGCTCGGTACGAATCGTCCTGTCGTAAAATTGAGCCCTTGCCTGGCCAATCGGAACTGGACGGTCTCGTGGTGGTGCTGGTGCGCCCGCGCAATCCTCTGAACATTGGGGCTGCGGCTCGTGCTATAAGCAACTTCGGCGCTCACCGGTTGCGCCTGGTGAATCCCTATGCGGCCGGGTTTCGCGAGGCTCGTTCCGCGGTCGGCGCTTCTGACCTGCTCAATCAGGCAGAAGAATATAAGGCCGTGGCCGATGCTGTCTCGGACTGTGCTCTGGTCGTGGGAACGACGGCGGTGCGCAATCGTGTGTTGCAGCAGCCGGTGCGCCGGCTTGACGAGCATGCTGGTACAGCGATTCGCACTCAACTACAGACTGAGCGGGTTGCTCTGTTGTTCGGCTCCGAAAAAATCGGGCTTACAAACCGGGACTTCAGCCACTGTCACTGGTTACTGAACATTCCTACAAGCCAGAAAAACATCTCCATGAATTTGGGGCAGGCAGTCGCTGTTTGTCTTTACGAACTGGCGCGGACCACGCCTCTCGGGCCAACTGCGGAAGAATTCAAACCGGCGACCGCGGGCGCAACCGAACAGATCACCGAAGGGTTGCTGGAGGCGCTGCGGATCAGCGGCTACGTGAAGCCGGGGACGGACGCCATGTTCGAGAAGAAAGCCCGCCGCCTGATCTTGCGTTTCAAACTGGAAACCTACGATGCCAAACTGCTTCTCGGCATGGTGCGGCAGATCGTATGGAAATTGCGTTTGGTGGATAAACGCTAGCGCGTGACTCGTTCGGCTGAAGCCTGGGTTCCGCTTCGCTTGAAGCGAAACTGGAGCAGCCACGTGCTCGTCGTGGGTTGTGGCGAGAACTCCCAGCGCTGCGCCGCTTTCAGAGCCAGACCGGCGAAGTATTTGCTAGGCCCGGCAGTCTTGAGTCTCGCCGCTATAACCTTGCCCGACGGATTCACCTCTACCCGCACAGTGACCTTGATTACGCCTGTGATCGTGTTCCGTGAATTCTGAGAAACCTCGGGGAGAACCTGATGGATGACGTCGCCTCCAGACGCGAGAGTTTTCTTCGGAGTAGCAACTGGTTCGCGAACCGCTGGATTGGGCTTCGGTGCAGGCGCAGTTTGAGGTGCAGTTTGAGGCGTAGCCTGCTGCGTTGTGGGTGTAGGGGGTGCGGTTCCGTTCTTTCCACGGGAAAGGAACACGACCAGCGCAACCAGCACTGCGATCATCAGCACCGCGGCGGCGACGGGCCCGGGTTTTACGGAGCTGCGGGGAGGCGGGAGAGCCTGCGGCGCAGCGGGCACCGAGCGTCCCGCAGGCTGCAACCGCGCCTGGATCTCCGCAATCGAGCATCGCCGCTTCGGGTCAAGATGCAGACACTCGCGCGCAATGCCGCGGAACGGTTCTGGAATCGTCCCGGGCAGATCGGGATCGTTCGGCGACCCCGCTTCGGCGAAAGATACATTCTGGATCAGCGCGGCCACCAGGGTGACGCCGACTGACCACACGTCGCCCGTGGGCGAGACGATTCCGGCAGCCGTTTCGGGAGCATCGTAGGCGTCGCGCCGCCTGCGCGCCGAGTTCAACTCCCTGGAAGGAACGACCTGATCAGCAGAGAGCTTCAACTGATCGCCGATGGCGAGCACGTTGGACGGCTTGATGCGCCCATGCACAAATCCCTTGCCGTGCAGATAGGAAAGCGCGTCCAGAACCGGGGGAAGCAGGTCGGTCACTTCGGCAGGCGCCAGGGGCCGCTGAGGAAGAATCTGCGATAAGTCTTCCTCTGCAAACTCCATGACGACATAAAGGAGTGGCGTACCGTCGAGCCGACAACGTCCCGTTTCATAGAGGCGAATCAGATGAGGATGGGAAAGTTGAGCCGCGGCGCGCCAGCACGAAAGTTGGCGGTCGGCCGCGGCGCCGTCAACCGCGATCAGTTTGATTGCGGCCTTGGGAGATGTCTGTCCTGGCCGCTCCGTGAGAAAGACTGCGCTATGTTCAGACCCGCCCAGCCACTGCCGAAGCGGAAATTTTCCGTCGACTACGCGGCCTTGCCACGTTTTCCAGAGCCCAGGATTGCTCATGCGTTGCGAGACTCGTGAACGAACATTCTATGCCATCCGCAAAAAACCGGTAAACACGCGGAGGTTCGTCACGGGTGCGGCAGGCTCTAGTGGCTAGTGACCAGCGATCTGTGGTCAGTCGAAGACCGCAGACGGCCAATTGTTGATGACTGATCAATAGCCATTAGCCATTCGTACTTCACCTGCTTTTATAGCTGAAAGTCACCTTCGTTTCCTCATCCAGAACCAGCGGCCGGACGAAGCTGAACGAAGTGCCGGTACGCGGCACATCGATGGACACCGGCAATACGCCCGCAACTCGGCGCTGCAAGTTGAGAACGTTGGCGGAGGCGGTGTTTCGATTTGCGAGCCCGGGACGCGTCATCGTCAACTGGCTGACGTTGTCTCCCATTATGCGGCCAGCTACGGCGCCGTAAACCTCCACCTCCGCCATATCCGTTTGGATCTGAGGGGCCGAGGCGGTAACCTCCACCGTCTCGGTGGCGCTCGCCACGCTTAGAGGAAAGCTATACATGGAGGGCTGATTGGCATCGTAGTTGAGGTTGAAAAAGCTGGATCGGAATCCCGCCATCTCCGCCTTGGCTTTGAAGTTTCCCGAGGGCAGTCCCGCGATCAACCACCGGCCCTGAGCGTCGGTCACGGCAGTTCTGGCCGCTCCACTCTTCGAGGTGATCGTGACGCGCGCATTGGGAACCATGGCTCCGCTGGAATCGACGACATAGCCTCCCATTTGTCCAGGAAGAGCTTCCACTCTTGCATTGCTGTACTCAGAGTCGCGAGTTCTTTGCGCGTTGACCGCATCTTCCTCGCGAAACGGTTGGGGCACAAGATTGGCGGCAATCACGTCGCCGCCGAAATCTTTCACTTTGTACTGCTCCGGCAGAAAGACTTCCCAACTGAGCAAGCTGATCGGAATGTCCATGCTTGGAAGGCTCAGGTCGGCACCGCCTTTCTTCGCGAACGGAGCGCCCGAATGCATGAACACGAACGAAACGGTATACGAATCGGTCGGATGAAATCCCGGCCGCAGGAGCGGCACGCGGTTTCCGTCCGGGCCCTGCACCGGCTTCACGCGCTCGCCGCCCACATCCGCCGAAAGAATGGTAGCGTCCGCGGGCAGACTGACTTTCAGGAATGGCTGCGCCTGGTTCTTGAGGATTAGTCTCACTTCGGTGAGCGATTTTCCCTCCGACGTGACCAGCGTAGTGACTACTGCGCTCTCAGCCACGGCTGCGAGCACACTACCGTCCGGGAACCGCACCCATTGCAGCGCGAGGGTGGGAGTTTCGCCGGGCTGCCTGTGATAGCGGAATGCCGCCTGGGGCGGGAAATGCGCCAGCGACCGCAGATAGGGATTCGCTTCTTTCACGTCCATGCGTTTGAGGCCGCCGCCCTCCGTCGCAGTTAGTTCTATCGTGCCCGCGCCCTCGACCAGCACTTCGCCAGTCTCCCGTTGCGCCGCCTTGAAACTGAGGAATGGCGCATCGGCCTTCGCGCCGCTGATGGAGCGCTCCAGCGATATCAGGAACTGCTGGCTACGCTGGTTGGGCGCATTTACCTTCAGAGTTAAAACTCCGGACTGAGTTTCCGTGGAATCGAGCGTGGCACCGGTTACGCCGGTGACTTCGTATCCGGCAGGCAGTTCCACCTGGAATTGCGAAGGCTCACCCTGCACAACCGTGATGTCCGCGAGCACGGCCAGCCGCATCTCTGCCTCACTCACCGAGATGAGCGTCTTGGCATCGGACAGAAACCGAACTTCTCGCGGAACGGTTGGAACCACCGTTTCGCGCGTAGTCCACCAGATGGTCGCGGGCTGTCCGGGAACCAGAGTGGCCTCAATCGCGGTGTGTCCATCCTCCGATTTGCGGCTGGTGATCAGGCCCGGGCTGATGTTTGCGAAGGTGTGGTCTCCGGGAATTACCAGCGCCAATTGCACGCTGCCAGCGGCCGGCACGGGCAGACTGAAGGAAGCGCGCCCCGCTTCAATTCTCAGTGGCAAGCCGGAGTCTAGGGCGACGGAAAATTCGCCCGGTCCGGATAGAAGTGCGATGTGCGTACCGTTCTCTTGGAGCAAGGGAAGGCCCTTACCGTTTTGGCGCGCATCGAGAACCGTCATTCCGGTGGTCAGCGGAACTTTGCTCACGCCTTTGCGGAAGACTTCTCCCTCCAGTTGCACCGTGCCCCGCACTCCGTCGTTCTCAATCCGTAGCTTCACATCGGCATGCTTTATGGAGTACGGAAGAGGAGAGACGTCCGGCCGCTTCGACGGCTTCGCCGCGAGTGCAACTAGCCTATTGTATTCGTCGAGCGTCAGCGTGACATTGCCAGAATCGGGCAAGGGCAGCGTGGATTTCTCTTGCGCCATGCACACGCAGCAGAGCAGCAACGCCACTAGAAATATGCTTTTCATCGTACACCTCCCTTTTTGCCACGCTGAAAGTTGAACTCTGCGGCGGGAAACTGATTCTCGCTGGTGAGTTCGGAAACAAGGAATATCGACGGACCAAATGCGGGGAATGCAACGTTGATCGGCAGAATGCCGGTTACCTTTCCGGCCAGCGATTTCGCTTTAAATGTGTCGAGGAGAGCCTGAGTAGCGTCCTTTTTCTCCTTTTCATTGTTGCCTTGTAGCTGGGCGTATTGTTGCATTCGATCGAACTGTTTTGGAGTCTCGGCAGGTGCATTCGCCAAAACCCCGTTCGCCACCGCACTCTTCCGTGGCTCCAGCGCCGCGGAAACTGGATTCTGATACTCCTGCGTGTGAAATGTTCCCGGCTCGGCCGAAACCCGGAATTGAGGCGGGTAGTACAGCAGCAAACCAGTGCGGGAAATTGGCAGATCCAGCGCCGGTAGCGTTACTTTCTCCCGGCCTTTCTCGCTCCATGCCGGTGCTTTCGTGAGATACAGAATCTCGACGGCGAACGCGGACGCGTCGTCTCCGCCCCGCGATTTTTCCAGCGGCAGCAGCAGGCTGCCGTCGGGCGATTGGCCTGGACGAACCGGCCTTCCCGCCAACGTGACACTCCAGACCGTTGCCCCCGCGGGCAGCGTAACCTTCACAAAGTTCCGTTGATTGTTTCGAACTGCGTAGCGCGCCTGCACCAACTCTTTCCCGTCGGCGCTCATCAGCACCTGGTAGCGAGCCTCTTCGATGTTAGCCATCAGAACCGCCTGCTGGTCGTAGCGCGCAACGTTCACGCTCAACGACCGCATGGCGCCCGTTTCGCCCGACCGCGCACGAAATGCGACCAGAGCCGGGGATTGCCGGTTCGCCACCATCTCCCCGAGATCGGTCGCATCGGCATCCTCCAGCCCCTGCGCTTTCTGATCTTTGATCTCGCCGGCGCCCAGGATTTCCACGGCCACGCCGCCGGTGTCGCGTTCCGTGTTCAGCAACCGTAGCAGCGGAATGTCGATGATTCCGTCTCGTGGAAGCCGAGTCTCGCCGTTGATGACAAAGCGCGCCCTGTGCTCGACCGGTTCGAGGAAGGTCACGTCAAGCTCGCCGTTATTCATTTCCCAATCGGCCACCATCGCGCCGGAGACTTGGTTGATCGTAACTTTTTCTGGAAGCTGGATTCGCACCTCGCGCGCAGCCCCCTGTACGACCTCAAAATTCGCTTCGGCATAAATGGACGTCGAGTCTTCTGCCAGGCTAGTCAGTTGGGTCAGCGAACCGCGCAGCCGCAGCGGCAGTTCGACGTGGTGATCTTCCGTCTTCTTGCGCCAGGTGAATGTCAGCGCCTCGTTTCCGCGCGCGTAAGCCAGCCACGTGGTTTCGCCGGAGGTCTCCGATTTCTCGGAGAGCAATCCTCCGCCGACCTTCAACTCGATCCCCGGCTGCGGAAGCAGGACGGAAGCCCGGGTCACCCCTGATTCCGTAGAAGGCAGGGAAATGCTCTCGTCGCCCGCAGAGGACGTGACCGGCACATCCACATCGAGGAGCAGTTCGAAGCGTCCAGCGTGCGATAGAAGCGCCGAGAGATGCGTTGCGCCTTTGCCTGGCGCACCCGGCACCAGCGATATTGGCTTACCATCAAGCCGGGCATCGCGCACCAGCAAGCCCGCTGGCACGGGGACACGCACCCATCCGTCTTTTAGAACGTCCACAGTCAGGTTGGCCCGTCCTGCAGCCAGATCGCCGGCGACGTGCAGGTCATAGTCCACCCGCGTCAGCGTTGCGTCTAGCGGAGGCGGTTCGGGATCGTGCTCGACCGGATATGCCTTTGCCCGCAGCACGCGGTATTCGTCTACCGGAATCACAACCCATCCCGCGATATGAGAAGGCTCCGTCGGCTTCTCTTGGGCTTGGGCTGCCGCTCCCCAACAGAGGGAAGCGGCCACAAGGCAGGGGAAAAACGGTCTCAGAGCGAATCGTCTGAGTTGCGAAAACACGGCGCGAATTGACTTTTTCATGGTGTAAGCCTCATTGAAACTACTCGGGGGGATGCGTCTCTGTCGCCGGGGGATGTTTCGAGGGTGCCGGCCATTCAGAGTAAGAATGTGCAAGCAGGCGGAAGTTGCACTGAGATTTCAGTAATGGTTACCTGCGGAGGCAAGGCTGACGGCGCGCCTGACGGGGAGTCTGCGGTACCATAGCAAGTCGAAACGTAGCGCCGGGTCAACTGCGGGGGGGGCCAATTGGCTTTCAGTACGGAAAAATCGAGGCAGGTTTACGAGCGCACACTCGGCGTTCTGGTCGAGGCCAGCAGTTCCTCTTCGCGGGGCCCGGCGAATTTCGGCAAGTATCCCATCTTCATGGAGCGTGGCCGCGGCTCGCGTATCTACGATGTCGACGGCAACGAATACATCGACTGGATGATGGCCTTCGGCGCGCTTCCTCTGGGCCACGCGCATCCGGAGATCGTCGAAGCCATCGTCGAAGCTGCCGCCACCGGTGCACACTTTGCCACGGCAACTCCGGTTGAGTTGGAAGTGGCGGAAATGCTGCAACGCATGGTTCGGAATGCCGAGCGGGTGCGCTTCGCGAACACCGGCACGGAAGCGATGATGGCCGCGATTCGCCTGGCGCGCGGCGTGACCGGACGGCCGAAGATCCTTAAATTCGAAGGACACTACCACGGATGGCACGACGATCTTCTGGTCAGTTCCAACGTCCTGCCGCCGAGCGCCCTGGGACTGCGCAGCGATCCGGTGAAAATTCCCGACAGCTCGGGCCTGAATCGAACCGCGCTCGACGACACGATTGTCGTTCCCTGGAATGATCTGCATGCGCTGCAGCGTGCGGTTGAAAATCATCCCGGCCAGATCGCGGCAATCATCAGTGAAGGCATCATGGCGAACATGGGCGTGATTCCGCCGGCGAAAGGATATCTCCAGGGTCTGCAGGAACTCGCTAAGGCGAGGGGCATTCTTTTCATTCTGGATGAAACTGTGACCGGATTCCGCATCGCTCCCGGAGGCTGCCAGGAATATTACAAACTATCGCCCGACCTTGTGACCTTCGGCAAAGCTCTGGGCTGCGGCTTGCCGGTGGCCGCACTCGTGGGTCGCGCCGAAGTGATGGACGCATTGCAGTGGGGAGGGGTTCTGCACTACGGCACGCACAACGGTTCGCGCATCGGAATGTGCGCAGCGCGGGCCAACTTGCGCGTGCTGACTCGGGATAACAATGCCTCCTTCCGCCATACCTGGCGGATTGCCGAGAGGCTGTGTGAGGGCTATAAAGATCTTTTCCAGAGAAAAGGGCTGGCGGTCGTCGTGCAGAATGCAGGTCCGATGTTTCAGCTGATGTTTACCGATCGGCCCGCGATTCGCGACTATCGCGAGTTCTGTCAGTTCGTCGACCGCGCCGCGTTTCAGAAGTTCGTGCTGTCACTGTTTCCGTTCGGTGTGTACGCCTCGCCGTCGGCCTCTCTGCATTCGATTGTCACGCTGGCGCATACGGACGAAGACGTGGATCGCACGCTGGAATCGGCGGAGAAAGCGCTGGAAGAAAGGAATTAGCGTATCATCCCCGTCCCATATTAGTTCCGGCCATTTCAGGAAGGAACCGCTCATGAACGCGATGACCAATGAAGAGGTGAGAGAGTTCCAGAAAAAGAATTGGTGGGCGACTGGCCTTAACATCGACGACGATTGGCGAAGTTTTTACTACGACAGTGCAGAAGCAAATTGTATCGAGCTGAAATTCCCTGAGACACCGATGAGGGTGCCCTATTTCACAAGGGTTCTGTCGCTGCTGAACACCGACGCGGAAGAGAACTTCAACGGCGCGTTGCTTTGGCTCACGTTGTGGAATATTGGCAGTCCTGGATTGGAGAAGATCGGGTGGAAGTTAGTTGAAAAACTGACAATGTCGCCCCCGGACATTGGTTCCGGAGTGATGAATTCGTCGAGCTGAATGCGTTTCTGCTCCCCTGCTTCGTATTTGGATGGGACGCTTATCTGGCACCCTCAGGCAAGGACTATTTCGTGCATATCAGCCACGACGAATTTTGGGTGGTCGTCACCAAAACTGCCGCCGCACACAATGCGATCCTAGAGCAATTGAAATCGCTCGATCCGCAGCCCGCGCATCCGCGGTGCTTGCAAAGGTTCTGCCGTGGCAGTTCCGCTTCAAGCGAGAAGTAGTCACACAACTTGGTTCCATGAAGACGCAATCGAGAACCGTCGAAGAACGCGCCGCCAACCTTCTCTCGCTGGAGGGAAAGGTTGCGATGGTCAGCGGGGCGGCGTCGGGGATCGGGCGCGGCATCTCGATTCGACTAGCGGAGATGGGAGCATTCGTCGCCGTGCTCGACATCGACGACATCAAAGGACGCGAGAGCGCCGCAGAAATCGAAGCTCTCGGAGGCCCAGCGGTTTTCCTAAACTGTGATGTCCGCAGCGCCGCCGAATGCCGGCGCACTGTCGAGACCATTATTCAGAAAACTGGCAAGATTGACATTCTCTGCAACTGCGCCGGTGTCGCTATTCGCAAAGACATCGTCGAACTCACCGAGGACGAATGGGACTTCGCCCTCGATGTGACGCTGAAGGGAATCTATCTGCTCTCGCGCGAAGTTGTGCCGCACATGATCCGTAACGGCGGAGGCAGCATCGTCAACATCGGTTCGGGATGGTCGCTCAAGGGAGGCCCGCGGGCCGCGTCTTACTGCGCCGCGAAAGGCGGAACCGTGAACCTGACGCGAGCTATGGCCATCGATCACGGCAAGAACAACATTCGCGTGAACTGTGTGTGCCCGGGAGATGTTGAAACTCCCATGCTGCTCAGCGAATGCGCCCAGCTTGGCGAGAACATGCAGGCGTTTATGCGGGAGGTCGCAAATCGTCCGCTGGCCCGCGTTGGCACTCCCGACGACATTGCCAATGCTGTCTTGTTTCTCGTGAGTCCGATGTCGAACTGGATCACGGGTGCGGCGCTCGTGGTCGACGGAGGCGGGCTTGCGTAGCTACTGGCCCCGCCGTTGCCGCGCTGCTTCATATAGCACGATGCTGCCTGCCACGCCTGCATTCAAGGATTCGACCTGTGGCATGTGCGGGATTGCGACAAGCTCATCCGCTTGCGCCAGCACCGCACGGGGCAGGCCCGAGCCCTCACTCCCAACGAAAACTGCCGAAGGGCCGGTAAGGTTGGCCTGATCGAGCGGCGTGCCCTTGTGTGATGACGTCGCAATTAGACGCACACTCTGCGCGCGCAGCTTCGCCGAAATTTCTTCCAACCCGCTCGCGGCTTTTGCGAGGACCACCGGAAGCCGGAACATCGATCCCGCCGAGGCGCGAATCACCTTCGAATTAAACGGGCTGACCGTGCCCTCGCCCAGCACCACGCCTCCGCTGCCAAACGCTTCGGCTGAGCGCAGGATCGTCCCCAGATTGCCCGGATCCTGTAGCCCCGTGAGAACGATGACTGGGCCGACGTGCAACCGCTCCAGCACGTCTGCCAGAGAGAATTCCTTCAGCCGAACCAGCGCAGCCACTCCTTGCGGTGTTTCGCTAGGGACGGTGCCGTCGAAGAGTTTGTCGGGAAGCAGCAGAGTGTCGACGTTGGCGCCGATCTGGGGCAGGAGACGCTCTGCCAGGTTCTGCGCCGATTCCTTGAAAAAGACAGCCCGAAAGCGTAGGCCGCTGCGGATTGCTTCTTCGACGATGCGCAGGCCTTCGATGGCGCAGCATCCGTCCTCCGTGCGTTCGGCACGCCCGAACGCCTGGCGCAGTTCCTTCACTAGGGCGTTGTGGCGGCCTTCGATGCGGCGAAGCCGGTGCTGGGCGCTGGGCGCGGATTGCGAGGCAGGAGTCATCTCTGGTGACTCATGATACGCTGCGCCTTCATCTTGCGGCGTTTTGCCGTATTATGGTAGGTTTCGCGGTCTAAATAAATCGAGCCTGCAGCAAGTAGAGAAGGGAACGCCCGTGCGCGTCGAGATCGTAAAAATTAATAGCGAGACCCCTGAATCGTCCTTGGTCAAATACGCCGCCGATCAGATCCGTTCCGGCGAAGTGCTGGGCATGCCCACCGACACTTTTTATGGCCTGGCGGCGGATCCCTTTAACTTGCGCGCGGTCGAGCGCGTTTACGACATCAAGACCCGTTCGCGCCACAAGCCTCTGTCGCTGTTGATTGAAAGCACCGATCAGGCAGAGGAATTGGCCAAACCGCTGCCCGAGGAGTTCTACGCTCTGGCGCGGAAATTCTGGCCGGGGCCACTGACCATTATCGTCAAGGCAGGGTCGCGCTTGCCGCTCAAAGTCACGGCCAATACCGGCAACGTTGCACTGCGCGTGCCCAATGCAAAGATTCCGCGGGCTGTGGTGACGGCGGCGGCCATCCCGATCACGGCTACTTCCGCGAACCTCAGCGGCGCTTCGGAGTGCACCAGCGCGGAACAGGTGCGCGATCAACTCAAAGGCCGCCTCAATATCATTGTCGACGGAGGCGATTCTCCGCGGGACGTGGCCTCGACCATCGTCGATCTCAGCGACGAAGCCGCGCGCTGGCGCATCATTCGCGAAGGCGCGATTCCCGCCGACGAGATTTCCAGCTTCTTCGCCCAAGGATGAACGGCCAAGGATGAACGCCGAAGAATGACCGATGAAGGCGCCAACCAGCGTTCGCGACCACGCTGGTGGCTTCGTCTGTTGGTTCTGGCCGCCGTGGGGGCGCTGTCGTTTCTGATGATCACAGCGGCTCGGATAGTGCACACGGCTTCCTTGCAGGAGGTTCATCCAGCGGATGCGATTGTCGTCTTCGGAGCGGCGGAATACTCGGGGCGCCCATCTCCCGTGCTGCGGGCGCGTCTCGACCATGCACTCGATCTGTTCCACCGCGGCGTGGCGCCGGTCATCATCACTACCGGTGGCGCCGCTGCCGATCCAAGTTTCAGCGAGGGTGGGGTTGGCCGTGATTACCTGATGCACCATGGGGTTCCGGAGCGCAACCTGATCGCGGAGACGCAGGGCCGCGACACTTCGGAATCCGCTGTGCGCGTGGGCGTAATCATGCATGCGAACGGCCTGCGCAGTTGCGTCGCGGTGAGCGACGCTTACCACGTCTTCCGCATCCGCAAGCTTCTGGAGCATGAAGGCGTTGCGCGGGTCTACGTAGCGCCACGCTTGGATTCGCGGCCTCACAGCGTGTGGCCGCGAGCGCTCGCGGTGCTTCGCGAAGCGACGAGCTATTTGCTGTGGCGGGTAGGAATCACATAAAAGCTCTGGCATAACGAGCCAAGCGAGGGATCTAGGCTTCTCTCGTCACCAGCAAGAACCCAGATTCCTCGCATTGCTCGGAATCACGGACTAAAAGCTGGAAGGCCCTCCGTCTACCATCCCTCACGTTCCCGCAGAGCGGTGATATGCGCCACATGATGGCGACCATGCCATGCGTACAGGGCAAGCGTCTTCTCCAAGGTCATCGCGCCCAGTTCAGGATGGCGGAAAGTGCGCTTCCAATCTTCCGGCGTAAGCGACCGCAGCAGGCGCAGCCAGCGATCGTGCAGCGATTCCAGCATTGTCAACGAAACTTCCACCGGGGTCGTCTTCGTATCCGCCAGTTCAGCCCAGCGATCTTCTGCATAGGGCTTGATGGTCGGTTCGTCTTCTGTGAGGGCCAGCTTGAACCGCACATACGAATTCAGATGACTATCGGGCACGTGATGCACGACCTGGCGCACGGTCCATCCGCCGGGACGGTAGGGCGTGTCGAGTTGGGCCTCGGATAAGCTTTTGACCGCAGCGCGCAGATTCGCCGGAGTCTGAGCGATGTCATCGAGGAAAGCGCGCTTCTGGTCTTCGGTGAGGTGTCCGTCGTAACTGAATTTGCCGTTGGGATAGCGCAGGTCGTTCATGCAGTCTCCAAGACTAGAGTCTTAAATCACCAGATGATCGGATGTCGTTGCAGGGTTCAAGAAAGCGATTGAGAACTGTCCTACTGTTTTGTTTTCGGTGTGGATACGTCTGGGAGCTGCGTCGCCAGCACGACGAACTCCGACAGTTCTTCAGTCGACTCCAAAACGAAAGGCTTGTCTATGGTAATGCGGACCAGTCCTCTTCCCAGAGAATTGCGCCAACTCTTCAGGACTTCGCAATGAAGTCCTCCCAGTTGTGAGTAGGAACTCTTGCTGTCGAGATCATTCAGGTTGAAGACAGGTACCTTGTCGATCAGAGTGTGTCGGCGGCCTTCGACGTCGATGAACGCACACTCGAGCCATCCGGGATAGTGTTGGTCATCCACGCAGCGCACGATTGCACAGCAAGGTTCTCCATATTAGGTTGTCATTGTGACATGGTTCGGGGGCGGTTCCCGCAATTGGCTATGATGAGGAGGACGGAAGCCCGCCAGTTAACTACAAGGTCTAGTACCCGCCGCTGGACGACCCCATCCCCTCCGGCTTCGAATTTCGATTCTCCGCGCCCCCATTTTGGTGCATCAAAGGTGCATTCTAGGCTAAACTCTCCGTGCTGTTCAGTTTAGCTACTCGGTCCCCGAAGCCGGACAGGCGCCGTTGCCTCGGGAACTTCCTACGAGGAGCAGCTATGCCATCGTCGGTTTGGTCTGGTCACTTAACCTTCGGACTCATTTCCATGCCCGTGCGTTTGTTTTCTGGGGCGCGCAGTAGCGGCATTTCCTTCAACATGCTGCACCGCCCCGACAAGCAGCGGGTCAAGCAGCAATATATCTGTCCGCTGGAAAACGTCGTGGTCGACCGCAGCGAGATCGTGAAAGGCTACGAGTTTCGCAAAGACGAATACATCGTCATCGAGCCCGAGGAGATCAAGAAAATCGAGCCACAAACGGCCAAGACGATGGAGATCCTCGAATTCGTGAAGTCGACTGAGGTCGATCCCGTCTACTTCGAATCGTCGTACTACATGATGCCGGAGGAGGCGGGCCGGCGTCCTTACGCTTTGCTGACCAAGGCGCTCGAAGAGAGCGAATACGTCGCCATCGCCAAGATCACGATGCACAACCGCGAATACACTGTGTTCCTGCGCCCGCACGAAGGGGGACTGATGCTGCACACCATGTATTACGCCGAGGAAGTGCGCAAGGTGGAAGGCTTCGGCGCTCCCGACGTGGAGTTGAAAGAAGCTGAAGTGAAAGTTGCCCATCAGTTGATCGAAGCGCTGGCGGACGAGTGGGATCCCGAGAAGTATAAAGACACGTTCCAGGAAAACTTGAAAAAACTGATCGAGGCCAAGCTCGAAGGCGGAGAAGTCGCTGCCGTCGAGAAGCCGAAAAAACTGGCCCCGGTCGTGGATCTGATGGCAGCGTTGAAGCAGAGCCTGGCGCAAATGGAAGGCAAGAAAAAGCCCGTTGCGACGGCAAAGGCAGAAGCTCCCGCGGCAGCCGCAGGCAAGGCGCGACGCGGCAGGGGATAGAGCGGCAGTTGTCAGCTATCGTCTTTGGACCGCGCGAAATCTTCACGCGATCCTTCCGTCCGTTCGTCTGAAAAGCGGCTCCTTTCAAGATGACTCCCCAAAATCCGCATTTTCCTTCATCCAACTTGGCCCATTCGTCGGGCATCAGAGGGTGTAGCTGAGTAGCTGATGGCTGAGAGCTGACCGCTCTCGGCTGGCGCGGAGGGCGCGCAATCGTTACAATAATCGCTTCTGTCGCAATCATTCGAACCAGAACTTCTTCTTCGGGGTGCCGATGAGTTTTCGACGTGTGGGCTGGGTAGCAGCGATCGCGCTGGCGACTTGGCTCGAAATTTCCTGTGGTCAGGTCTATCGCCCGGTGGTTATTCCCGTCGGCATCATTCCACCGAATCCGCAGAACTACCACGCCGTCTTTGGGATCAGCGCCAACGTGCCCTTCAACCTTGGCACCGCGCTCCAGATCGACGTATCGGGAGACAGCGATATCGGCCAGGCCAACATGGGCGTCAATCCCACTCACGCGGCCATTCTGCCTAACGATTCGCGGGTTTTCGTGGCGAGCGCGGGAAGTCTCTACCAGGGGGACACCGACGTCGTGACTGCGTTTTTTCCCGCCGGTAATAGTTCCACTGCGACCGGGCTGGGTACGACGACCACCATTACGCTGCCGAACATCGGGGCTATCAACCCCAGCACCAATCAGCCCTTCACCTGCTCTTACCTTCCTGCTTTTGTCGCAACCTCGCAAGCCACCAGCGTCTTTGTGGCCAACTACGGAGTGGAGAACGACCCGAAGTGCAATTTCAGCAGCACCGACTCTGTCGCGGTCATCAACACTTCTCAGAACAGCATCACCAACATCGCGTATCTCTCCGCAGGCGCACACCCGGTCGCGATGGTCGAGACCCCTGACGCGCTGAATCTATACGTGCTCAACCAGGGCACCAATATGGTCACGGATCTTTCTCCTCAAGACTTGACAACCTTTGCCACGATCCCGGTCGGCAACACGCCGGCGTGGGCGGCGGTGCGCCCGGATAGCCAGCGCATATACGTCGTGACTCAGGGAGATGGGCAACTCTATACGATTCGCACGGATACGAATGCGGTGATTCCGGGATCTCCTCAGTCCGTGGGAGGCGCGGGCGCCAACTTTGTGGTTTACGACAAAAGTCTGAACCGGTTGTATGTAACCAATCCTACCGCGGGGGCCGTCTATGTTTTCGACGCGACCACCGACCCGCCCACACCGATGGGCAGCGCGACCGGAGCGATCAGTATTCCCGCTCCGCCGGTCCCCACCACTGCGCCATGCAGCGGAGGCACCTGCTCCTATAGTCCGGTGATGCCCGTATCCGTGGCGGCATTGGCGGATGGCACCCGGTTCTACGTGGCGAGCTATGTCACGTCTGCATCGTCGTGCCCTGATCCGAATGTCACCGCTGCCGGCTGTGTGATTCCGCAAGTAACCGTATTCGATGCCGGTACTTTGGGTGTGAAAACCACCGTGTTTCCTCTCCTGCCTTCGTTGCCACTTCCGGTAGGGGGAGTACAGCCATTCGCCCTGGCGCCGGCTGCATTCTGCGCGCCGGTCATCCCTTACACTCCAGCCTCGGCCCGCTTCCGCATGTCTGCGGCCGCCTCAACCGATAGCAGCCGCGTCTATGCCAGCATGTGCGATGGCGGTACCGTGGCAATCGTCGCAACCGTGCCCAACACGATCGCTGTGGGTGTAAATGCGCCAGATACGCTGGTGACCGATCTGCCTGCTCCGTTCAGCGCCGCCAGCGCACCGCCGAACGGCGAACCCCCGTTTCAGAACCCGGTATTCCTGCTGACTGGACAGTAGCTGCTTTAGGAACGGTGCGGCTGTTCCGAGAGCTGCCCGGAGCTTGTCGAAGGCGCGTCTCGCCCCGGCCGCGAATCAACATCAGATGCCATTTACCAGACTGGAAACGGCTATACCTTGGCAGGAACTTCTTCTTTTACCGCATCCCTGACCGCGTAGTGCGAGTCCACATATTCATCGAGAATACCGATGAACTCCGCAACGATGCGATCGCCCTTGAGCGTGGTGAACAGCCGTCCGTCGACATAGACCGGCGCTTTGGGCTCCTCAAACGTGCCGGGCAGGGAAATGCCGATGTTGGCGTGCTTCGATTCGCCGGGACCGTTGACCACGCAGCCCATCACAGCGAGCTTCATTTCTTCGACGCCAATGTAACGGCCCTTCCATGACGGCATCTGCTCGCGCAGGTAGGACTGAATCTGCTCGGCCATCTCCTGGAAGAACGTGCTGGTGGTGCGCCCGCAGCCCGGGCAAGCCGTAACTTGAGGGGTGAAGCTGCGAATGCCCATCGATTGCAAAATCTGCTGCGCTACACGGACTTCTTCAGTGCGGTCGCCGCCCGGAGCAGGCGTCAGCGAGACGCGAATCGTGTCGCCAATGCCTTCCTGCAACACCACGCCCATGGCCGCGCTCGACGCGACCACGCCCTTCGCGCCCATTCCTGCCTCCGTGAGTCCAAGATGCAGCGGATATTCGCAGCGCGCAGCCAACGCGCGGTAGACATCGATCAAATCCTGTACGCCGCTTACCTTTGCGCTGAGAATGATCTGGTCGGCGCGCAAGCCAAATTGCTGTGCCAGCTTCGCCGAATTCAGCGCGCTCACCACCATCGCTTCCATAGTCACTTCGCGCGCGTCCTTCGGCTCGTGGAGCCGCGAATTCTCATCCATCATGCGGGTCAGCAGCGTCTGGTCGAGCGATCCCCAGTTCACGCCGATGCGCACCGGCTTCTGATACTTCACCGCGACTTCGATCATGGTGCGGAAATTGGAGTCGCCCGTCCGCCCGATGCTGGCGTTGCCGGGATTAATGCGGTACTTGGCCAGATCGCGCGCGCACTCGGGATACTTGGTCAGCAGAACATGGCCGTTGTAATGGAAGTCGCCGATGATGGGTACACGGATGCCCTGCTTGTCCAGTTGCTCCACGATGTGGGGAACGGCTGCTGCTGCCTCGTCGTTGTTCACGGTGACGCGCACCAGTTCCGACCCGGCGCGGGCCAGAGCCGCCACTTGTTGCACAGTTGAGGGAACATCCGCCGTGTCGGTATTGGTCATGGACTGCACCACGATCGGTGCATCGGAGCCTACGCGCACACCTCCGACAACAGCGGTCACGGTCCTTCTGCGTTGAATATTGGCCATATGGGAACTTCTATTTTATCACGGGGAAAGTGGGTTCCCGGGCCTCAGGCTGAACACAGACTCATTATCCTGCCGCGATTTACTGTTTCCGCATTTCTCACCGCGGCCCGGAGCCCGAAGTGCATTCGAGCTCGGAATCTGTAACAGATTGCTCTGTCTCAGCGTCTGTGAAATCATTGGATCCAGTATTCCATTCAGCTGTAAGAACGACCGCTCCCACCTCTGGCCGAAAGACGGGGATGTAACGCGCCGCTCCGATTCGTCACCATACTTTGTCCGAAGTGGAGGCTATTCCCATGAGTCCGAATCATCGCATCAAGGCGACGCGCACCAAGAAGAAACCAGTCGACATCAACCGCGCCAGTCCTGCCGCGCCCGTATGGCCCAGTTACACGGGTACCTCCCAGTTAGTAGGAACCAGTCCGAGCGGCCGCGTGACCGTGTACGTGGACCCCACACTCGGTCAGCCGGGAATGCAGAATGCCCAGGATCTGCTCAACGATGCCGATCGCGTGGTGGGGGCCAACGACGCGATTTTCGGAACGCCCGGAGGCCCGGTCAGCGTCATTGTCTTCGCCTTGGGAAACGCCACCGATGGCACCGGCGGCGCCGACCATATGGGCTGCGATTACACCACGGGAGCGGCCATCGAGGTCGACGCTTCGTTTGGCAACTCGGCCCGCGTTTCCGCCCTGTTTGAAGCCGAACTGAGCGAGTGCTCAATGAATGGAAATCTGTGCGGCCTGAGCACTGGGGAAGCCCTCTCGCGCTGGTGCGCCGCGGTCATCAGCCACAACGCGCTTTCGGATTTTGCGACGGCTCCGCAGTGGGCGCAGGATGGCGAACCAGACTTCGTCGATAAGACCGACCCCACGGACCAGAACGGCGACAGCATCGGGTGCGGGATGGCATTTCTCTCTTGGCTAATGAGCCAGAGCTATGGCCTCGACAAGATTGCTCCGGAGATGGTGGCTTTGGGCGACTCCGGAACATTGGCCCAGCTTTACGCCAACCTAACGTCCGACACGGCCTCAAACGCGTGGCCGAAATTCCAGAACGCGATCCAGGCCCTGCCGAACGGCGTCACCAGCGACGATCCCTTCGGTGCGTCTCAACCCGCGCAAATAGCGAGTGTGCGAGCCGCCAAGGTTCCGGCACGGGCAGTGAAGCCGCCCGCTCCCACGGCGATTTGCCAGCCCAAGTCTAAGCGACTGCTACCGCCAACCAGGAAGACGGCGTAAAACGAACAAGCCGACGGCCATCGTTGGCCGTCGGCTTGCATGAATCCCAAACTCGCGAAAACCTTACGGCAGTTTGTCTGCCAGCCCGGGAATCGTCTTCATCAAATCGTTGTAGATCACCATCACCGCGAACAGCACGAGGAACACAAAGGCTGCCTGGTAGACGCGCTCCTTGATGTTCATGCTGATGTCGCGGCGCATCAGACCCTCGATCAGCAGGAACAGGATCACGCCGCCATCGAGGATAGGGATGGGAAGCAGGTTGAAGATGCCAAGATTCAGGCTGATGGCAGCGGTTAAGCCCATCAGAGGAGTCCAGCCCTTGCGACGAGCCGCTTCGCCCGCTGCCTGGCCAATCCGGATCGGGCCTTCAATCGAGCGCATCGAAATCTTGCGCTGCGCCATTTTCTTGACGAGTTCCAGGATCAGCAGTGCGTTCTGCCGATTCTCATGCAGCGACAGATTCAATGCTTCGCCGAAGGGCAGCGTCTTCACCTTCATCTGCTCGGTCCCGATGCCGATGCGATAGCGCTTTTCCAAAAGAACCGGCTGAAGCGCAAATGTTTTCTGCTCGCCGTTCCGAAGCACGGTGAGCGTGATCGGCTTGTCCTTCGTGATTTCCAGGCTTTCGATCATCTCCGCCAGAGCAGGTACCGGTTTGCCGTCGAGGGCGAGAATTTTGTCCCCTTCTTTAAGACCAGCTTTCTCCGCTGGCATGTTCTCTTGCAGGTCGACGATCGTAACCGTGTCTTCTTTCGGCGCCCAGCCCGCATAACCGATCTGATCGACACCCGCGGCTTCGGGCACGATAGTCTTTTCAAGCGTCTTCCCGTTGCGGTCCACAGTGACATCGAGTGGTTGCCCCGGGCTCAACGCTTCTTTCAGTTGGACCTGCTCCCATGTGGGGTTCTTCACATCATCGATGTGCGTAATGCGGTCGCCGATCTCAAACTCGGCCTTGGCTGCAGCTGTGTCTTTCAACACCCATCCGATCACCGGCGGCTCGTCGAACACTGCCGGATACTCGTAGTGAACCATATAGACGGTGGTAAGCAGAACGATCGCCAGCAAGATATTCATCGTCGGTCCGGCAATCGCGACCAGGAAGCGGTGCCAGCGGGGATGATTCATGAACTCGCGCGGATCGTCCGAGCGCTCGTCCATGGGGTTTTCGCCGCTCATCTTGACGTAGCCGCCGAGCGGGATGGCGTTGATTCGATAGTCGGTGTCGCCTTTGCGGAAGCCGACAAGCCGCTTGCCGAATCCAATGGCGAATTGCTCCACCCGCACTCCCAGCCACTTGGCCACGATATAGTGGCCGAACTCGTGGATCAGGATCATGAAGCCCAGAACCGCAACCACCGCAACGAGTGAGGTAAAAAAATCAGACATAATCGAGATACGCGCTCCCCAACTAGTTAGATTCCAAAACTAGACGAAAGATGTTGCCCTGGGCCGCTCTTTCTTTTTTGCCACCCGTTCTTGGGCCAATCGACGGGCTTCGGCGTCCGCTTCAAGCACTTTTGCAATCGACTCCAGCTTCCCGGAATCTGTTACTGTTTGAACTTCCTCGATAATCCTGGGAATTTCGTTGAATCCGATGCTGCCTTCCAAGAACGCCGCCACCGCAACTTCGTCCGCAGCGTTCAGCGCCACCGTTTTGGCGCCTCCGGCTTCTGCTGCCTCATAGGCGAGACGAAGACAGGGGAATTTTTTCAGGTTCGGAGGGCAGAAGTCCAGATGACGCAAGTCACGCACTGCAAAGCGCATATCCGACTGAATCCTCTCGGGATAGGTTAGGGCGTAAAGAATCGGCAGCCGCATGTCGGTCACTGAGAATTGAGCAAGTATGCTGCCATCCACAAACTCCACCATCGAGTGAATTGTGGACTGCGGATGCACAATTACTTCCACTTTTTCCGGCGGCATGTGAAACAATCTGCACGCTTCGATCACCTCGAACCCTTTGTTCATTAGGGTCGCTGAATCGATGGTGATGCGCCGCCCCATCTTCCACGTGGGATGGTTCAGCGCCTGCTCGACGGTGATCGACGCAAACTCCGCGGGTGGCGTGTTGAGGAACGGCCCGCCCGAGGCTGTCAGCCAAATGCGCTCGACTTCGTCCATGCGCCCGCCGCGCAGGCATTGGTGGACCGCGTTGTGCTCGCTGTCGATGGGAAGCAAAGGTTTGCCTTGCCGTCGAGCCTCCGCGGTAATTAACTCTCCCGCGGCGACAAGACATTCTTTGTTGGCTAGGCCCAGGATCTTGCCCGCGCGCACCGCTTCGTAAGTCGCCTCCAGTCCAGCCACTCCCACGATGGCGCTGACCACAAAGTCAACCTCCGGATGTGTGGCGACCCGCACGGTCCCCGCCGCGCCGTGCACGACCTCGATCTCGCCCATGCTTTCCTTCTTCAGGCGGGCCCGCACAGCGTCGGCGTCGGACTCCGCGGCCATCGAGATCACTCGCGGCCGCCAGCGCAAGGCCTGGCCAAACGCCGCTTCGATATTCGACCCGGCGGCCAGCGTCACAATCTGAAACCGCTCGGGATAGGACTCGGCCACACTGAGCGTGCTGCGGCCAATCGAGCCCGTCGATCCTAGGATGGCAATTCGTTTCATGCTGGACAAGTTGCTACTGCAGAGTTGGCACAAACTCCTTATTTTACGATTTTACGCGTCGGCCTGGGTTCGTGGGGGAGGAGGGGACTATTGCATCACACGCCAAGCCGTATAGAACCATAATACAGGAGCGGCAAAGAGCAAGGCATCGATACGGTCGAGCATGCCACCGTGGCCGGGAAGGATCGCTCCCGAGTCTTTCACTCCGGCGCCGCGCTTGATTAATGACTCCACTAGATCGCCGAGTTGGGCGGCCACATTCAGCGCGATCGTGAGTAGGAGTATCGGTCCCATGGCTGGCTGCCCCAGTCCGAACAGGCCATCACGCCGCGCGATCAGACCTACACCGAGAAGCGCCGAACTCAAAGGCAAAGCATAGTGGAACAACAGCCATCCCACGCCCACGCTCGCCACCAGCGATGCCGCCGCGCCCTCCCAGGTTTTCTTCGGGCTGATACGCGGCGCCATCAGATGCCGGCCCATCGACTTGCCCACGAAGTACGCGAAGATGTCTCCCGCCCAAACCACCAGCAGCAAATACAGCAGATAAAATGCGCCTGCCCACTGCTGGCGGAGTTGCACCAGCATCCCCATGGGCAGCGCGATATAAGTAAACGCGAACGCCGAGGCCGCCGCCGCCGGATAACCGCTGCGCAGTTCTTCGCGCCGCATCAAAATACTGAGCGCAAGAAACGGCGCAATGGCCGCGGCGAATCCCACGCAGTACACAAAAATCGCCGTCGAAAGCAGCGGCTTCTCATTTCCCACATTGAAGGCCAACAACAGAAAAAAGACTGCCACGAAAATGTAAGTCGGCACGCGGAGCGGTTGCACGCCATAAGATTCCGTCAGCTTGAGAAATTCATGGATCGTGAGCAGCGCCACAACGGCCGCTACAACCGCCAAGACAGGAACCGGCGCCCGCAGAATGAGCGCCAGCACAATCGGAATCAGGACGACCGCGGTCGCGATGCGTTTGAGCAAGGGAAGTTGTTTTGCGCCCGTAATGGCTGCGCGCTTACGATCTTTGCACGAATTGAAGAATTTAACCACAGAGGGCACAGAGAATCACAGAGGACTGCTTTACCCCTGTGTATCTCTGCGTCCTCCGTGGTTAAGTTTTGCGCGCGACCGCCGAAGATTCCAGATGCGCGTGTCCATCGCCATGGTTTAGGCCACCGTAGCGACGCTCGCGCTTCTGGTATTCCGCGATGCCTTCGAGCAAATGCACACCTCGAAAATCCGGCCATAGCGTCGGGGTTACATAAATTTCAGCGTATGCGAGTTGCCATAGCAGGAAATTGCTCAACCGCATCTCGCCCGAGGTCCGCACCACCAGGTCCGGGTCGGGAAGATGCCGTGTATAGAGATGGCGGCCTACTGTGTCCTCATCGATCCGCAAGTGCTCGATCCCGCCGTTCTGCGCAGCCGCATTCACAATCGAGCGGAATGCGTCCACCAGTTCGCTGCGGGCGCTGTAGTTCAGCGCCAGCGTGAGCACCATGCCCGAGTTCCGCGCTGTCGCCTCGCGCGCCCAGGCCATGCGCTCCTGTACGTCCTCCGGTAGTTCGTGCTGCCGCCCGATGTACTCCAGGCGGATATTGTTCTTGTTCAGCGTAGGAACTTCCGCCTTCAGATAGCGGCTCAACAGGCCCATCAGAAAGTTCACTTCACTCTGCGGACGCTTCTTCCAGTTCTCTTCGGAAAATGCGTAGAGCGTGAGCGCAGGGATGCCGATGCGCGCCGCGGTCTCAACCGTCGAGCGCACGGCCGTCACTCCGGCACGGTGTCCGGCCGCGCGCGGCATGTGGCGCCGCCTGGCCCAACGACCGTTGCCGTCCATGATGATCGCGATATGTTTAGGGAGCCGTCCTGGATCCAGCCGTCGGTAAACCTCGGTTTCCTTGCGGTCGAGCCCCATGGGTACTTTGTCCTGCAAAGTGATCCCTCGACATGAGGCTAACACAGCTGGGAAGGGACTGGCAATGTAGGGTGGCCTCGATGCAACCGGGATACTGCAGGCTCCGGTTTCATCACTTCACTACCGGGGAGCTAGCATCCGCCGCCTTCGCTTCGTCGGCGTGGATCTTGCCATCATCTTCCGCATAGAAAGAACGGTGTTGGGCATCCAGATTCTTCGGGTTCATGGTGAGGACGAAGCTGTCTTTCTTTCCCTTGAAGTTTGCTGTGTAGTCTCCGCGGTCGGGATTGACCATGCGCTTGGTGAACGATCCCGAATGCACGAGTTCCGCCAGCGATGTGGCGAAGTGATCGTACTGCTTGTTGAAGCGGCGCTGCGCTCGCAGTACAACTCGCATGTATGCCAAGGCCGCAGCTTCGGAGTCGGAACGGGCCGGGTCGCCGGGGAACTTGGGCTGGTACGCCGGAGCTTGCGTCGCCGGGGTTGGGGAAGGCGCAGCGTCTTGAGCGGACAGCGTGCCTACAGCTAGCAAAACAGCAGTGAGGATGGCCCACAGTTGCATCGACCTTTTCATGCGAACGGTTTCTCCTTGGGAATTAGACCTTTTGTGCTGTCACGCGCTCAATGTCCACGCTTGTCTTAATTTCCGCTGCCAATGCGGCGTTCAGGCTTATTTTTCCATGTTACTCCCGTAATTTCACTTCGGTCACCTTCTCTTTGCAATATGCCGAATTATTACTATGCTGATAAAAGAATCTAGCCCTACAGGGAAACCTATGAAAGCAGCAGTAGCCAGAAAACCAGTAATCCGAATCGCAGTGGTGGAAAGCGATCCATTGCGCTTTGTTGGGTTCCGCGCATTGTTCGACTCCGAGCCCGAGTTCGAACTCATCTCCGCGGCACTGCCCGAGATCAGCACGCTGCAAGCGGTCGATCTCATCCTGCTTGGCAACCGTAACGGACAAAACCTGTTTGACGTGATGGCCAGCCTGAAGGCTACGCGGCCGGATTTACGGATTATCGTGACCGGTTCCGGAATTGACGAGGAAACCATTCTGAAAGCGATTGCGTCTGGGGCCAAGGGTTATGTAGACGAAGCTGCCACCCCAGCGGAGTTCGCGCAGGCAATTCGCATCGTGAACCAGGGATCGGTTTGGGCTCCGCGCAAAGTGTTGTCCATGTTCATTGAGCGCGTATCCTCGGCACCGGGGCGGATTTTCCCGGCGGGCCGGGTCACATTCACCGACCGCGAGAAAGAAGTGCTGGAGATGCTGGTGGCCGGCCGCTCTAACAAAGAGATTGGCGGTCAATTAGGGATCGAGGAGCGCACGGTGAAGGCGCACGTAGCGAAATTGATGCGTAAAGTGGGCGTGCAGAACCGCATCGCCTTGTCGGTGCATGCCATTACGCATTCGCTGGTCGCGACCAAGTGAACAGCTTCTAGCTGCTAGCCCCTAGCCCCTAGCTTCTAGCCAAAAACACGCTTGCTTTCGTGGGCGCTGAGTGTATGCCTCGAAATGGGGGTTACTCGCGGGCACTTACCTTCGTAATCTTGTCGGGTTTTGCGATTTCTCGCATACTCGCCTCACCTACCACAGAACCTGGGAGACGGGGTTGAGAGTGGCGATTAGGGTCACTGCTTTCAGCCCCGCATTTTTTTGTTCCTTTCCGTCTCCGGCGTCCCTTTGACCTGCCCATGTTTGATCGCCCCTCTTAAGCAAATGAGAAACTCCAACCGGTTCTCGTGAGCCAGACTTCATTTACAATCCAAATAACAGATCCCAGTGGATCTATGTGGTGAGGAGCCATGAAAAAACTTATTCTGCTGACAGTATTCCTGTCGCTTTACACCTTTGCGTTCGCAGCGGATGATCAGGCGAAAGAATCGAAGGCCTCCGATCGTGTGCAGGCGGCCGCGGACGTGCTGAATCAAATCCAGTCGGCCCCAGACTCAGGCATTCCGCGGGAGATACTGAGCAAAGCGGAGTGCGTGGCGGTGGTGCCGTCGATGTTGAATGGCGGGTTCATCGTAGGCGCGAAGTATGGCCGCGGGCTGGCTAGTTGCCGCACGCCGAAGGGCTGGAGTGCGCCTGCATTTTTCATGACCACGGGAGGCAGCGTCGGCTTTCAGATCGGCGGACAGGCGGTCGACCTGGTGATGCTGATCATGAACGATGATGGCATGCAGCATCTGCTGTCGAGCAAGTTTGCGCTGGGCGCCGACGCCTCGGTGGCTGCGGGCCCGGTGGGCCGGGCCGCCGCAGGCAATACGGATTGGAAGATGCGCGCTCAGGTGTTGACCTATTCCCGTGCGCGCGGAGTTTTTGCCGGCGTGAGCCTGAACGGCGCCGTAGTGAAGCAGGACAAGGACAGTACGCGAGAGTTCTACGGGCACATGGTCACTTTCAAAGCGGCATTAACCGGGGCGGTTGATCCACCGCCGGCGGCAAATCCCTTCCTGACTACGCTGGCGAACTGGGCGCAGGAAGCGGCGAAGTAGGCCGGCAACGTCGGGCTTCCCGAACGCACGTTCTAAATAGGAACTCTCAGATGATTGCTGGCCGGTTGGTGGGAGCCGAGCTTCGCTCGACCGGACAGCCGGGAGCGGCTGTCCCCGGATGGCTTCACTTTCCCTTCCGCAGTTTGACAAGCGATTTTTCCGGGTGATACGGTCACGCTTCCCCTGATGCGGCGGAAACTCGAATACGCGGCAGCTTGGCCGTTCATCAAGATCCTGGGTCTGATGCCGCGCCCTCTTTCGCGTGCTTTCGCCATCGGCCTCGCCCAGGTTGTTTATCTATTGCACTTCCGTCTGCGGCAGGTCGGAATGCGCAATCTCGCGATGGTGTTTCCGGAAAAAAGTGTGGCCGAGCGAACGCGCATTCTGCGTGGAGTTTTCACTTCGCTGGGCCGGCAACTCGCCGAACTGTGCCAGTTTCCCAAATACACCCCCGAAAATGTCGACGAGGTCGTAGTGTACGAAGGTTTGGAGAATTACGAGCGGGCCTACGCCCAAGGAAAAGGAGTTCTGTTTCTGACCGCGCACTTCGGCGGATGGGAACTCTCTGCCTTTGCCCACTCCCTGCATGGTCACTGGCTGCACATCGTCATGCGGCCCATGGATAATGCTTATCTCGACCGGTTGCTGCAGCAATATCGTACGATGCATGGGAACAAGACCGTCGACAAGGATGATTTCGTGCGCGGTTTATTGGCGGCGATGCGGGCGGGGGAAACTGTCGGTATTTTGATGGATACGAATATGACGCCGCCGCAGGGAATCTTCGTGGACTTCTTTGGCATTCCCGCCTGTACGGCGAGCGGACTAGCCCGCATTGCTCTGCGCACGGACGCGGCAGTAGTTCCGGGATTCACGATTTGGGATCCAGCCTCGCAGAAGTATCGTGTTACGATTCGATCCCGCGCTCGAATTGGTTCGCACGGGCGATCTGGAGGCCGACATCGCCGCGAATACGCGGATGTTCACCAAGGTGATTGAGGACTATGTGCGGAAGTACCCCGACCAGTGGTTGTGGGTTCATCGCCGCTGGAAGACGCGGCCGGAAGGGCAGCCGCCGCTGTATTGAGGTCGGTCGAGCAGTATTTACATCGACAAGGAGTGGAAGATCTTCCGCTATCTGTTCACCCATGGGGGTGACAATCCCGCAATACATCCCCTTCAGTAACGTGCCATTCACTTCAGTAACGTGCCCCGAAAGCCGTTTTCGTGGCACTGTAAGCCCAGTGAAAAACTACCCTCAAAATGACGATCCGGGCTGGGACCGGGGACGCGAAGGCTATCTGGATCTACAGCGGAAACCGGTGTACGCGCCTGTGCCGAAGCCCGCCATTAAGCCGAGCGGCCAGGAACATCTTGTCAGCATTTCTACGGAAGAGCGCTTAGGAAGCCTGATCGCTGCCGGTGGGATGATATGGGGCGCATATGCTGCGACAATACATTTCGCTGGCGTTTTGAGCTTCGAGCTAATTCCTGCTGGTCCGATCGAGGTCTGCGCGCTGGGAATCCTCGTCTGGTTGCACGCCAAGTGGCGGCGTTCCACGAGAGTAAGGTGAGCTGCCAGGCGGTCCCGCGGTGCTCGTCGTTCTCCCTTCGGCCCAAATAGTGCCAGATTCACATAGGCAGAACTCCTTCGAACCGCTCCTTTCCGGTAAAATCGAATCTTCCTATGGATACCTTCGAACAGATCGCCGAACGTGAGCGGCAGTTTTTACTGCAGACTTATAACCGCTATCCCATCGTGCTCACCCGTGGCAAGGGCGTGTTTCTCTACGATATCGAGGACAAGCGCTATCTGGATTTTGTTTCTGGCCTTGGAGTGAACGCGCTAGGGCACGCGCATCCGCGGATCGTGAAGGCAATTCGGGAACAGGCAGCGAAGCTGGTGCACGTCTCCAATCTGTACTACCACGAGTACCAGGGGCCGCTGGCGGAGAAGTTGTGTGCTCTTTCGGGATTGAACCGCGCGTTTTTTTCGAACAGCGGGACCGAGGCAATCGAAGGCTCGATCAAACTGGCACGGCTGGCGGGACATCGCGCCGGGGGAGAGGCGAAGTGCCGGTTGGTGGCGCTGGAAGGGTCGTATCACGGCCGCACGTTCGGGGCGTTGTCGCTTACGGGACAAGCCAAGCACCGCAAGGGATTTGAGCCGCTGCTCGAAGACGTGACGTTTGTGAAGCAGAACGATCTGGAAGGGCTGCGCGCTGCGGTGAACGACAATACCTGCGCCATTGTGCTGGAGCCGATTTTCGGCGAAGGCGGAATCTACGAGTGTTCGGTGGAGTTCCTGCGCGAGTGTCGCGCGCTAGCCGACCGTTACCGCGTAGCTCTGATCTTCGACGAAATTCAGTGCGGGCTGGGACGCACGGGAACGATTTTTGCTTTTCAGAGTTTCGGCGTGACGCCAGACATCGTCGCCATTGCCAAGCCCATTGCCGCGGGACTACCGTTGGGCGCCTTTATCGCAAAGGAAGAATTCGCGACGGCGATCTCTCCGGGACAGCATGGCACGACGTACGGCGGAGGTCCGCTGGCATGCCGCGTCGCCCTCGAGTTCCTGGCGATTGTCGAGGACGAGAAACTGCTGGAGAATGTCAGCAGAGTCGGAGCTTATTTGCAGCAGGAGTTAAACGGACTGGTGGAGAAGCGTGCGGCGGCGACGGGAGTGCGCGGCCGCGGCTTCATCCAGGGAATTCAGCTGGAGATTCCGGCCCGTCCCATCGTGGATGCAGCGCTAGCCGAGGGCGTATTGTTCAACAGCACACAGGACACCGTTGTACGATTCCTGCCGCCATTCCTGATGGAAGAAAAGCACATCGACAGAGGAATACGCGTGTTGAACAAACTGTTGGGGAAGAAACAGAAAGCTGCCTGAGAGCTGAGGCGGACCTACCCGACTTTACTGTTTCGGAGATTGGCCTTCCGCTTCAGTGCACAAAAAAGGCCGTGCCTGCCACCACGATTCCTAAGACTCCCAGCAACATCCCCAAGTACCAGAAGAACTTTCGCCCAGAGAGCAGCGTGATCGACGTAATCACCAATCCCACTTCCAGGAAGACTTCAGCCAGGTCAAATCGATCCGCCCGATTTCTCTCGTGGGCAACCTCCGCCTCCATCTCGCGAGCTTTATCCTCGACTTCCTTTTGTTCGCTCTTGTAGCGCGCCGCCTCCCCGGAATACTTGTCGCGCAACTTGGCCAGAGCCGCAGCATCGGTGGTGGCTTCCACCGAAGTCAAATCGACAAAAAGCTCGTCCGTATGCCGCCGAATGTTCTTAGCCTGATAGAAAGCCCATTGATCGGACGATTTCGCCTGCAGCACAACCTCCTCGGTGTGGGCGCGATGTCCGAGCAGGGACACCGCCGCTACCAGTACGGCCAGGACAGCCATGGTCACCGAGATCGGCGCCAGGGTGGGATCGTGCTTCGCATGCTCGGCATGTTCCTGCAATTCGCTCAGTTCTTCCGACATCTCGTCACTCTCCCATAACCTTCACGATGACCCGCTTGTCACGCTGTCCGTCGAACTCGGCGTAGAAGATCCGCTGCCAGGTACCGAGATCGAGTTTGCCCGCGGTAATCGGCACAATCACTTCATGATGGATCAGCAGCGCCTTCAGGTGAGAGTCGCCGTTATCCTCGCCTGTTTCATGATGTTTGTAGCCTTTGCGAAACGGAGCCAGATGCTCTAGCCACTGGTCGATGTCTTCGATCAGACCGCTCTCCTCATCGTTGACGTACACGCCCGCGGTGATGTGCATCGCCGAAACCAGAACCATGCCTTCCTGCACTTCGCTCTTGCCGACGATTTGTTCCACCTGCGGTGTGATGTGTACGTAGGCCCGGTGCGTTTTGGTATGAAACTTCAGATATTCCGTAAGAGTCTTCATTCCGAAATCCTGGTGCGAGTTTCGTCTCAAATCCTATCGCAGTGCCTCTGCCACCTTACCACTGGCAATGAGCGCCGCAATGCGCGCGAAATCCGCGTACATTACCCGATCTCCTTCCATCGTCGGGCACACCGACCGGATCGCCGCCTGCCCCGCCTGCCCGCGCTTGGAAGTTTTGAGCGGAGCCAGGAAGTCCAGGGCCTGGGCGACAGCCATCGCCTCAATCGCCAACACGTTCCGCGTATTATCCACTACGCGCTTCAGTTTGATCGCGGCTGTCATGCCCATGGAGACGTAGTCTTCCTTATTCCCGGATGTCGTGATCGAGTCGACGGATGCGGGATGCGCCAGCACTTTGTTCTCGCTGACCAGCGCCGCCGCCGTGACTTGCGGCATCATGAAGCCCGAATTCAGGCCGGCGCCCGGGGCAAGAAACGGTGGCAGGCCCTCGCTGAGCGCGGGATTCACCAGTCGTTCAATCCGCCGCTCGCTGATGCCGGCCAGCGCGCTCAGCGCGATGGCCAGAAAATCCAGAGCAAAGGCCAGCGGTTCGCCATGAAAGTTTCCGCCGGAGATCACATCGCCCTCAGCGTTCTTTGCATCGGTGAGAAAGACCAGCGGATTGTCGACTGCGGAATTCGCTTCTGTCTCAAACACTCCGCGACAATGCGCCAGGGTATCGCGCACGGCCCCGTGGACTTGCGGTATGCAACGCAGCGAGTAGGCGTCTTGCACGCGGCCGCATTTGCGATGGGATTCGCGGATCTCGCTACCTTCCAGCATGCGCCGCAAGTTGGCTGCGGTCTTTATTTGTCCGGCATGCGGACGCGCCTTGTGAATGCGCTCGTCAAAAGCCGCGTCGGTCCCCTTGAGCGCATCGCAGCACAGCCCGCCCAGCACGTCGGCAGTGTCCACCAGCGTTTCTGCGGCCAGCAACGCCAGAGTGCCGACCGCTAGCATGGCCTGCGTCCCATTGATCAGCGAGATGGTTTCCTTGGCCTCGAGCACCAGTGGCTTGATCTGCCCCTGCTTCAATGCCTCCACGCTCGGAACGCGCACGCCTTTCTCATCGAAGCACTCACCTTCGCCGATCAGCGCCAGAGCCAGGTGCGCCAGCGGAGCCAGATCTCCGCTCGCACCTACGCTGCCCTGCGACGGCACAACCGGTGTGACGCCCCGGTTGAGCATCTCGCAGAGCGTGTCGATGACGACCGCGCGAACGCCGGAATGGCCCTTGGAGAGCGAATTCGCCCGCAAGAGCATCATGGCGCGCGTCTCTGCTAGCGAAAGCGGTTCGCCCACGCCGACCGCATGCGAACGGACCAGGTTGACCTGCAGTTCACGAATCTGGTCGCCGGCGATGCGCACTTCGCTCAATTTGCCCACGCCAGTGGTGATGGCATAGGCGACCTTGTTGCTGGCGACAATATCGTCCACCACGGAGCGTGCCTGGTTGACCGCCTGCCGCGCGTCCGGGGAGAGCAGGACAGCACGGCGGGCTTCAATACCTGCGACTTCCCGCACCGCTTCGAGCGTGAGATCGTTCCCGTTGATGTGGAGTGCATTCAAGAAAATGTCCAAACGTCCGTAGCCCTTACCCGTCGCAAGAAACGCAAAACCTACTTTGCCATCGACGCGCGGAACGCCGTCAAGTACTTCTCCGGCAATGCCGCTACCTTCATCTTTGAGTCGGTGACGATGTGCGTGGTCTCGCCCTGCGCCAGCAGTGTCTTGCTATCTGCACGCACGAGCTCGTAACTGAACACGACGACCGACTCGCGCACCGCCTTCAGCCGCGTCCGCACCACGATTTCTTCGTCGTAATATACCGGAGCACGGTAGCGGCATTTCACTTCGGCCACTGCGATGAAGCACCCGTCCTCTCGCTCCATATCGCGGTAGGAGAAGCCCATCTCCCGCATCAGTTCCACGCGGCCCACCTCGAACCAGATCAGGTGGTTCGAGTGGTAGACGACGCCCATCTGGTCAGTTTCGGCATAGCGCACGCGCAGCTGCGTTTCATGAAATGCGTGGTGATTGTTGGAACTCATTTCCCTGACCACACCGGTTTGCGCTTTTCCAGGAATGAAGAAATCCCTTCACGAAAGTCCGCGGTGGTGCGGATCGCGGCGTTTTCGCGCACGGCTGACTCAATCTGAGCGTCGAGCTCCGCGCGGCCATGGTCGGTGAGCAACTGCTTGGTCGCGCGCAACGATGCCGGACTGTTCTCCATCAGCAACGCGGCCAACGCGCGCGCGCGCGCCATCAAATTCTCTGCCGGAACAATTTCGCTGATCAGCCCCATGCGTGCCGCCTCCTCCGCGTCGAAAATTCTTCCTGCGAGCAGAAGATCGCGAGCCTGCTTCTCGCCCACCTGTCGCAACAGAAATGTCGAAACAATCGCGGGCACAAAGCCGATACGCACTTCGGTATAGCCAAACTTCGCCTCCGGAACAGCCAGCGTGAAGTCGCACAGGAGTGCCAGTCCGGTCCCGCCGGCGATGGCCGCCCCGTTCACCGCAGCAATCGTCACCTTCGGGAACTCATACAGCGAGCGGAACAACTGCACCATGGTCTGCGAATCCTGCAGGTTCTGCGCTGGCGAACGACCGAGCAGCGCCTTCAGATTGTCCAAATCCAGCCCGGAACAGAAAGCCTTGCCCGCTCCGGTCACGATCAGGATGATTGCCTCTGACTTCGACACCTCATCCAGCGCGCGCAGCAAGTCGTCAATCAGTTCGAAGCTGATTGCGTTGCGCTTCTCGGGACGATTCAGCATGATCGTGGCCACGCCGCCGTCGTACGCGAGTTGTACCGTCTTATAGCCCATATCTCCGCACTCCGCCACGAATTCCACCTGTCAACATTGAATTCGATCGAACTATCCATGATAATCCGCGCGAATCCGTTGCTACCTAATCTGCCGGGTGGAAACTGGAAAACTTCGCGCCGATTCCCGCGGTTGCTTTCAACAGCGAATCCAACGGCTTCAGTTGGGGCAACTCCGCTCTACGCTGAGTGAGTGTCTCGATAACTTTCTCAGTTGGGATGTTACCAACCAAAGCGTCCTGCGCAAAGGGACACCCGCCCAGTCCTCCCAAAGCAGAATCAAACCGCCGGCAGCCCGCGTCGTACGCAGCCAGAATCTTTTCCGCCGCCTGCTCCGGACGACTGTGCAAATGCACGCCAATCTCGAGGTAGTCGTACTTCGCCGTTACCGCACCGACTAATTCGCTGACCTGCTGCGGGCTCGCCATGCCCACGGTGTCAGCGAGCGAGATCATACGCAAATTGTCCACTTCCATCAGCGAGATGGCCTCGATCACTTCTCCGGGATTCCACAGATCGCCGTATGGGTTCCCGAACGCCATCGAAATATAGACCACGACGTCGAGTCCCACATCGTCGGCTTTGTTCTGAATCTCCTCCAGTTCTTCGAGCGCGTTCTCGGGTGACTGGTTCTGATTCTTGCGCAGAAACGTTTCCGAAATCGAATAGGGAAATCCCAGCGTCGATACCGCCTTCGTCTCAATCGCCCGCTGCGCGCCCTTTTCATTCACGACAATCCCGATGATTTCTACGTCATCCGGCGGGTCAAGTTCTTTCAGAACTTCTTCCGAGTCCGCCATCTGTGGCACGGCTTTGGGTGACACGAACGACACCGCATCAATGTGCTTGAACCCTACGCTGATCAATGCCTTCAGGTAGTCAGCCTTCAACTCGGCAGGAATCAGCCCCTTCAGCCCTTGCCAGGCATCGCGTGGACACTCAATTAGTTTTACGGGACCAGCCATAAACTCTTCAGCCACGGACTGGCACGGATTCTCACCGATTAAGAATTGCTTTATTTTGTTTCCGATCCGTGTTCATTCGTGCAAATCCGTGACCAACGTTAAGTCTGCAGTACGCCTACTTTAAACTCCGCCACATCCGGATTCAGCGCCGCCGCTTCCAACGCTTGCGTGATCGCGTCCCGGGTTTCGATAGGATCGATGATTTTATCGATCCACAGCCGCGCCGCACCGTAGCGTGGATCAGTCTGCTCCTCGTAGGTACGCTTCACCGACTCATACAGTTCTTTTCTCTCTTCCTCGCTTAGCTTCTTCCCACCACGTTCTAGTTGCTTTACCTTAATCTCGACCAGCGTACCCGCAGCCGAGTCGCCGCTCATCACCGCATAGCGCGCCGTCGGCCAGGCGAACACAAAGCGTGGATCGTACGCCTTCCCGCACATCGCATAATGCCCGGCGCCGAACGATCCGCCCACGATCACCGTAATCTTCGGCACCACGGAATTCGAAACCGCGTTCACCATCTTCGCGCCCGCCTTGATGATGCCGCTCCACTCCGCGTCTCGCCCTACCATGAATCCATTCACGTCGTGAAAGAAAATAAGGGGAATCAGGTTCTGATTGCAGTCCATGATGAAGCGCGCCGCTTTCTCGGCCGACTCGGTGTAGATCACGCCTCCAAACTCGATTCGCTTGTGGCCTTCATGATCGGTTTGGTGCGCATGGAGTTTCTGATTGGCCACGATTCCTACCGCAAAGCCGCCAATGCGGGCGTAACCACAGATGAGAGTCTTTCCGTACTCCGGCTTGTATTCGTCAAAGCGGCTGCCATCGAGCACGCGCGCCAGCACTTCTTTCATGTCATAAGGCCGCGCCGGCGACGAATCGTAAATTCCATAGATTTCTTCCGCGGCCAACTCTGGCTCAACAGGTTTCTTGCGGTCCCATGGAGAAAGGCGCCGGTATCCCCACTTCTCCACAATTGAGCGAATCCGCGCAATGCAAGCCTGGTCGTTGGGTTCGCGGAAGTCGACGGTACCGCTGATGGCCGAGTGCATCGCCGCGCCGCCCAATTCTTCCGACGAAACTTTTTGCCCGATCGCGGCTTGCACCAGCGCCGGACCCGCGAGAAATAATCCGCTGCCGTCGGTCATCAGCACGTGATCGCACATTACCGGCAGATAGCCGCCGCCCGCCACGCACATGCCCATGATCGCGGCGATCTGCGGAATGCCCATCGCCGACATCACCGCGTTGTTGCGAAACACGCGCCCGAAATCGTCGGTGTCCGGAAACACATCTTCCTGCAGCGGCAAAAATACGCCTGCGGAATCGACCAGGTAGATTGTCGGAATGCGATTCTCGATGGCGATGTTCTGCGCCCGAATAACCTTCTTCGAAGTCATGGGGAAAAACGCGCCCGCCTTCACGGTGGCGTCATTGGCGATGACCATGACCATGCGCGTCTCGACCCGCGCCATCCCGGCGATCACGCCCGCGGCCGGTGCGCCGCCCCACTCTTCATACATGCCGTGCGCTGTGTAAAGACCCAGCTCGAAAAACGTCTCCGGGTCGGCCAGCAGCGCAATGCGCTCGCGCGCCGTCAGACGCCCTTTGGCATGCTGGTTTTCGATGGCCTTGGCGCCTCCGCCTTCGCAGATCTTTTCGCCTTCATTGCGTACCTGCGACATCAAGTCCGCTAGAAAACGCATATTGGCTTCATAGCGCGCGGACGTAGGATCGATCGTCGTGGTCAGCACATTTGCCGGAGAAGACGAGTTTGTAGAAGGTTCGTTGCCGTCAGCCATGGGTCGAAGGAGCGACTGATTACGGTATACCAGCCGGGCGGAGGCGTGCAATGACGCCTAGCCCGGATACTTTATCAAACAAACCTTTCGCCGTGCCCTTGCGCGATGCGACGCACCGCCTCCGCCACTGGATCGGCGGCAATCGCGTCCACCAGTCCCATCCGCAACGCCTGAGCGGCCGTGACTTTTTCCGCCGCGACGAACATCTCCATGGCGCGTCCTTTGCCGATCAGACGAGGCAACCGCTGGGTCCCACCCCAGCCCGTGATCAGCCCCAGGGCCGCACCCCGATGTCCAAACACGGCATGCGGAGATGCGATCCGATGATGGCAGGCCAGCGCCAGATCGAGCCCGCCTCCCATGCAGTATCCTGAGATAGCCGCATATACTGGAACAGGGAACTGATCAATCGCTTCCATCAACGCCTGCCCCAACTTGGAGAATTCATACGCCGACGGACCATCGAGGGCAGAGATCTCTTCCAGTTCCGCGCCAGCGGAAAAGAATCTCTCGTTTCCCGCAACCACGATGGGCCGCTTCTCCCATGCCAACTCGCCGACCGCATCTGTCAGCGAGAGCACACACTTACGCGTGAGGCGGTTGGTCTCATCCTTCGACCACAGCCGCAAAACACACACTCCCTGGTGCTCGTCAACTCGAAAACCAGACAAGGGCATCAATGCCGGGAATTCCAAAACTGTTCCGCCAAAAGCCAAGAGCCAAAAGCTACGCGCTGCGCTCCACCCACTCCGCCAGCCGGCAGCCATCTTCCTCCAGCAGAAACGTTCCCACGCCAAAGCATTCGCCGACGATACGTTGCGACTCGGGATCGCGAGCGGCGCGCGTGATCCATTGCTGCCCCACGCGGTATTGCGCGGAAGTAAACCACTTCTGCGGCAAGACCTCCAACAATCTCGCCTGCGGGTAGAAAACAAAAAGCGCAAAGGCCGGATCGTCGTTCGACATCGCCTTGTAGCTCGTCGGGACGATCAGTTCGTCCACAGTCGCGAATTCCGCGGGCGTATCGATCTGGTGCATGCCCGGACCTAACGTGAGCGGTACCTCGAAATCCGCCATCGGAGCCGTCGCCGAGTAAATGCGGTCCGACGATGGTTTGAACCATCCCGCGACCTCCGCCAGATCAAACGATTTCAACTGATCAGGATCGAAGCAGGTTAGGCGAATATTGCGTCCCTCAGGACACCAGATGCCAAGGAAATGCGGCGGCACCATGAACGGTCGGCAGTAGGTGTTGAGTGCAAGGCGAGCGTTGTCCGGTTCCTGAACGAGCCCGAGAGTAACCAGGTGCGCGATGGGGCCTTGATCGCCGTGATGTGTCCAGATGAAACGCTGCCCCGCCAAAGAGCGGAAGGCGGGAAAGGTCTTCCAGTACCACGGCACCGGCCCGACAGTTTTAGAGAGGATCTCCCGGGCGCGGGAGGCATTGATCTCGGCCATTAGCCAGCCGCCGGCACGCCGGGTCCCTTCACGTGCGTGCGAATGAACTGGACAATGTCGTCCATTGCCGTGCCCGGTTGGAAAATCGCTGCCACGCCTATCTTCTTCAGCCCCTCGATATCCTGGTTCGGGATGATGCCGCCCACCACCACGATCACGTCGTCCATCTTGTTCTGCTTGAGCAGGTCCATCACGCGCGGCACGATGGCATTGTGTGCCCCGGACAGAATCGAGAGCCCGATCACCTGCACATCTTCCTGCAGTGCCGCGGTCACGATCATCTCCGGGGTCTGCCGCAGGCCGGTATAAATCACTTCCATGCCCGCATCGCGCAACGCACGGGCAATGACCTTCGCCCCGCGATCATGGCCATCGAGTCCGGGCTTTGCCACTAGAACGCGGATTTTCGTATCAACCATCGCCAACCATTTAACCACAGAGGGCACAGAGGTTCACAGAGGCAACGCGGCGTTGTTCTTTATATGGTCTTGATGTCCAAACTCCGCCACATATACCAGCAAGCCACGCTGCGATATGGCTCCCATGCTTTCGCGATTTTCTCCATATCTTTCGGCTTGGGTAGCTTGCGTTTCTTGTAGTGTTTGCGAATGGCCACCTGCACCCCATAGTCGCCCGTAGGCAGTACATTCGGACGCCGCAAAGAAAACATCAGGAACATATGTGCGGTCCACACGCCGATACCCTTCACCTGCGTCAGATGCTGGATGACCTCTTCATCCGGCAGTTCGGGCAGTCGCGCAAAGTCGAGCAGTCCAGTTATCGTCTTCGCAGCAAGATCTTTTAGGTATGCCGATTTTTGCTTCGATAATCCAACGCTCCGCAGTTGCTCATCGCTCAGCTTGAGAATGCCCTCTGGAGTGAGCGGCTCTCCTGCGAGCGCCGCGAAGCGCTTGAAGATGGTCACGGCCGCCTTGCCATTCAGTTGCTGGTAGACGATCGCCTCGGCCAGGCTGCAAAACTCCGGCAGCCCAAACTCCATGCGGCACGGCCCCACGCGCTCAATAATGCCGCGCAGGACGGGGTCGCTCTTTTTAAGATGGTTGACGGCTTTGCGCATGTCCTACATTTATCACAAAAGTATCCCTAGGCGAAGAAAAAACGAATCGATTGGCGGTGGGGGAGGCTACTTCTACCTTTTCACCGCGATTCCCAGCACCTCGAATCTCCCGCCCCGCAGCAAGTTGGAAGCTCCCACGAAGGCGCGGGCCGGATAATCGCCGTGGAAATACGTTTTGTAAACGCCGTTAAACGTGTCGAAGAACTTCAGGTCCGTGCAGAAAACCTGAACAGAAACCACGTCGTCCATCGTCAACCCGCCGGACTCGACCGTCTGTTTGATTCCGTCCATCGCCAGTCGGGCCTCGTCCTCGGCGCTCGCAGGCGGCTTGCCGGTTTTTGGGTCGAGGCCAATGTGTCCCGCGATGTACAGCGTGTTGCCCACGAGCACGCCGTCGCTGAACGGTAAACCCTTGAAGTCTGCCGGTCGCGGATTCACGATGTACTTCCGGTCGGCCGCGCATGCTGCAACACAAAACGCAAGAAACAAAACGACCACAAAGATCCTAGACAGTTTCATTGTTTCTCCTCACGAATGGAAATGAAGATTGGACTCGCAGAGTACCACCATCAACGGTAAGCCGCCAACAATAGCGCGCCAACCCGCAGTTTTCCGGAAGAGCGTTGCAAGTTTGCGGAGCCGTGTAGGAAGGGACGGGAGCGTCGCGTCCGCCGTCTGCATTTTCTTGCCGTTCGGGCACTCTCGGCCTACCGTTCTTTTCCCCGAGGCTCTGCGTGCGGAGAAGAAACTGCGTTAACACCCGTTCGTTTCCCCGCGACTAGGAGGAAAAGCAGGCACATGAGCATCGCAAAATCGGTGCGAGCGTCGCTCACCATGAACCAGAATCCCTCGCCAGTGCGAGTTAACTCCGGAATCTTAGTGCTCACGAGGGCCGTGCAGATGACGACGAGAAGAGGGAGCGCCGCGATGCGAGTCCACAATCCAGCCAGGACCAGCAGTCCGCAAACGATTTCGAACGCTCCCACGAAGTGCGCGGTAAACGCCGGATGCGGGAATCCGATCCGCGCGAACCGCTCCACACCCATCTTCGCGTCAGTGTACTTGAGGATGCCCTGAGTGAAGAAAATCAGTCCGACTGCGATGCGGATAAAAATCGTGCCGGTGAATCCGGTGGAGTTCTCACGAAAAGTCATTCAGCTCACTCCCTGTCGGATCATTCACGCGGCCTTGTGCTCGCCCCGCCGGAAATTCTCGATCAGATATTCGGAAGTGCGCAACGAGAACGCCAGAATGCTGATAGTGGTGGTTTTGTCGGTGCAATTCAGAAAGACGCTGGCATCGCACACATACAAGTTCGGAACGTCGTGCGTCTGCCCAAAACGATTGGTCACGAATTTTCTTGGATCGTTCCCCATGCGGCATGTGCCGGTTTCATGCAGGCTCCAGCCCGGAATCTCCGGATCCTCACCGGAGCCCTCAAGGACCCCGCCAGCCGCGCGCAACACCTCGGCGCATACTTGCTTGGAATGCTCCCACATCTTAAGTACATTTTCGTCCCACTCGAAGTGCATGCGTGCCACAGGAATCCCGTACGGATCTTTGACCTCGGGATCGAGATCCATAAAGTTCGTATCCGAGCGCAGCGACGGTGCTTGAATTCCGAAGGTCACCGGCGAGGGATACCGCCGCTTAATCTCTCGTTTGAACGACGAGCCGAAACCGTCGAGGTCATTGGCAAACCATGGAAACTCTGTGCATCCGCCGTCGGGGTAGACCGAATATCCGCGAATGAATTTTTCCTCGTGCGGATCCTTCAGATTCTGCCAGCGCGGCATCCACGCAATTGTGCTGTCGGCGACATGGTCCGGAAAGCTAGGCTGGCCCAGCAACTGCGGCAGATATCCCCGCGCCGACTCGCCATAGAGGTGATCGCAAAGATTGCGGCCCACCTGCCCGCTGGAATTCGCAATTCCGTTGGGCCAGTGCCGCGACTTGGAATTCAGCATGATTCGCGACGATTCTATGCATCCCGCCGCCACCACGACCGCGCGCCCATACACTTCAACTTCCTGCTTCGTCTCGCGGTCGATGTAAGCCACTCCAGTCGCCTGCCCGCTCTGGTCGACTAGAACATTTTTCGCCAGCGCATTCGTGCGCAAGTCGAGATTCTTCGTCGCCTCCGCCTTCGGCAGCAGGAAATATGGAGTTGAAAAAAATGCGCCGACATCGCAGCCGGTAGTGCACTCTCCGCAGTAATGGCACGCGGGATGCCCTTCATGCGGCTGCGTAAGCTGCGCGCAACGATCCGGCAAGTACGGCACACCCACCTTGTTGCAGCCCGCCTCCAGAATGAAGTCGAGGCAACGAAACTTAAACGGCGGTAAATACGAGCCATCCGGATTGCTCGGCCGGTTCTGCACCGTGCTGGCCACGCCAATCATTTTCTCCACGCGTGTGTAGAACGGACTGATCTCTTCATACGTAACAGGCCAGTCCACGTCGTAGCCGTCGAGCGAGGCCGCCCGCAAATCGATCTCGCCGAAGCGCGCCGAACTGCGTCCCCAGAAGTTCGTCTTGCCCCCCACCGCGTTGCAACGCGGCCACATCCATCTCGTCCCCGGCGCAACTGTGAACGGAATCTCGTGGTCCCACGCGGCCTTGGTGTATTCGTTGTCCATATAGCCGAAGGATTGGGCGCGCCGCTTGGGATCGTCGAGCCCGCGGTATTTCATGTCCCAAGGCATGCGGTGATAGCGGAAATCTTTTTCCGGATCGAGACGGCGCCCGGCGTTGATCGCGCACACTTTCAGACCTGCTTCGCACAGCGTCTTGATCGCCATGCCGCCGCCCGCTCCGGTTCCAATCACGATCACATCGTAGATTTGCTTGGCCATGATTTCTTAAGAGGTCTCAACCTCACTCAGGAATGAGCCTGCGCAACATGCGCGTGCTTCGGATCGCCGTGATGAGGACACTCCGGCGATTCGGCGTAGAACTTCAGCGCCGGATTATCCAGCGCTTTGTATCCAATTTCGCTGGTATAGAAGCCTGTCACCGTGTACTCGCGCATCATGCGGAAGAATTGACGCCCCGTCTCCTCGCCCGGACGCGCCTTGTCTTTGAACCCCAGCGGCTCGAGCAGGGAAGTCTGCTGTTCCGGCGTCAATTCCACAAATCTCTTCCCATCCGTCTGCTTAGCATGCGCGTTCAGCCACGCCAGCCCCATGCGAAGCCCGTATTGCACCTCAGGATCGCTGGCAACCATGAAATCAATAAACTCCGCGACGCCCGCTTCCTTCGCGCCCGGCGTGCCGTCGCTGGGAATGATCATCTCGGCCAGTCTCTCGACCATCGCGTATTCCGCGGCCGTGAAGAATTGCGGATGATAAATTGCAGGCTTAATCTGCAAGGCCGCATTGCCGACATGACCGCAGGCGAATGCCCACTTGCTGAATCCGGGAAACTGAGCCGCAGCCGCTGCCGTCCCAAGAATGCGCAACACTTCCCGCCGCCGAATGCCCTGTCCTGCCATGGTTTCTCTGCCTGTCGAATTCCCCAGATATGGTGACAACCTAAAGCTTGTCATTCCGAGCGCAGCGAGGAATCTGCTGTTCCCGCTAGGAAAGAAACTCTATCGTCTTCTCCACCAACTCTGCCGTCGGCTTATAGGGATCGCCCGGCGCGTCGTACTCAATCGAGCAGTATCCCTTGTATCCGTGTTTTTTGAGAATGGCAAACGTGCGCGCCAGGTCCACGTGCGTCGCCTTGCCCTGTTCATCAACCTCGCCATCCTTCACATGGCAAATGCCATATGCATGCGCGAACATCGCATCGATGGCGCGATACGCGTAATCGTCGTCATGCGTGTTGAGCGTGTTGCCGAAATCCGGCAGGGCCCGCAGCCAGGGACTGTTCACCTTCTCAATCACCTGCACGATAAAAAACGGATCCTCGCTCACCGCATCGTCATTTTCAAGATTCACGACGACATTCTTTTTCGCCCCATATTCCGCCACGCGCGCCAGAGTATCGGCAGCACGCCCCACGTCCGGCTTCACATCCTTGGCTCCTTGCACATGCGTACGAATGCTCGGCGAACCCAGGGCCGCACCTACGTCCACCCATTTCTTGCTCGAAGCGACCGCCCGCTCTCGCTCGGCCGCATCCGGCGAATACTGGCTGTGCTCCTCATCCACCGCGATGTCCACGATTGCGGAGTGAGCCTTCTCCACCGCAGCGCGGAACTGCTCCAGATATTTCGAATCTGTGGACGGGAAGACGCGGCTCCAAGGCTCAATCTTGTGGACGTTGAACTTCTCTGCCACGTGCGCCGCAAAATCCTTCAGTTCCATTTGTTGCGACACCGGCACTGTGCTGGGACTCTTCCCATCCCATCCTTTCCAACCCACGATGAATTCACGAAACGGATACGCCGCCACGGAGACGCGATCTCGCGGAGCGCTAGGAAACTTAACTGACGGGCCAGAACTCCCCGCCGCGCGAGCAAATGTAGGTAAGAGCCAAGCTCCTGCTGCCACGCCGGCGCACTGTCCAAGAAATTTTCTGCGGTTGGTCGGGTCCATGCGCGCCAGTGTACCAGAGAAATGTGGTCGGCACTTCTACGGATCTCGCCAACCTTAAGGGCATTCCTGGAATCTAAGACCCAACCATTAGGGAATCACATCGCTACACGAACCGCACGATGCTCCGTGCTCTCCCTTTTCCGGCACAAACACGAAAGCCCCGATAGTCAGTCGGGGCTTTTCAACAAAGTGGTATCGAACGCGGTTTGCCAAACACCTTTAGCATATCGCACGTCTAGAGGATGTTGCCAGTGGTACGGGACGCCGCTTCCCAAACAGTCGAGTACCCACCTACGTTTCTTTGTCCGCCTCGTCGGTGATGCCGATCTTCGAGAGGCGGTAGCGCAGGGCGTTTCGCGAGAGACCCAGCATGCGCGCGGCCTGGCTCTTGTTGCCGTTGGCCCGGCGCAGCGCTTCCTGCACCATTTCGTCTTCCCACTGCTCCAGGGTCATGCCGTCGAGAAGAAATCCTCCGGGGCCATTTGCCGCCTTCGCGGGGCGCACGTCCAGATGGATGTCGGATGGGTCGAGCACGGCTCCTTTCGCCAGCGCGCATGCGCGCTCCACAATGTTCTGCAACTCGCGGACATTCCCGGGCCAGTGATAGTTCACGAGAATCTGCATTGCCTCGCGCGTAATGCCTTCGACGGGCTTGTCGGATTCTCCGGTGAAACGCGAGATGAACAGGTTCACGAGATCGGGGATGTCTTCCGTGCGCTCGCGCAAGGGCGCGATGTCGATGGGTACGACATTCAAGCGATAGTAGAGATCTTCGCGGAATGTGCCTTGCTCGAGCGCTTGGCGCAAATCCTTGTTGGTGGCCGCGATCAGGCGCACATCGACCTTCACGGTGCGGGTTCCGCCAAGGCGTTCGAACTCGCGCTCCTGCAGCACGCGCAATAATTTCACTTGGGTTGCCGGGGGCACGTCGCCGATCTCGTCGAGGAAGAGCGTTCCTTTATCCGCAAGTTCAAACTTGCCAGGTTTGCTGGCGACGGCTCCGGTGAAGGCTCCTTTTTCGAAGCCGAACAATTCGCTCTCCAGAAGATTCTCCGGGATCGCGGAGCTGTTGATCTTGAGAAACGGGCCTGAAGCGCGGCGTGATTTTTCGTGGATGGCGCGGGCGATTAAATCTTTTCCCACGCCGCTCTCGCCGCCCAGAAGCACGGTGGAGTTCGTGGGGGCCACGCGCTCCACCGTGGCCAGAACCTCCTGCATTTTCGGGCTCCGAGCGACAACGTTGGGATGCGAATAGCGCTTGCCCAAGGCTTCGCGCAGCGAGCGGTTCTCTTCGCGCAGATTGCGGACATCCAGCTCTTTGTGGATCACCATCCGCATCTCGGTCAGGGAAAACGGTTTCAGAACGTAATCGCTGGCGCCCGCCTTCATGGCGTCGACCGCGGTTTCAACACTGCCAAACGCAGTCATCACGACGACGGGCAGAGCCGCGTTCTGGCGCTTGACGGTTTGCAGAAATTCCAGACCGTTCATGCCGGGGAGTTTCAGATCGGTCAAGACGAGATCGATGGGATTTTCGCGCAGCAGCTTGAGGCCGGTTTCGGCGTCTTCGGCGGAGAACGTGGTAAATCCGTCGTCGCCGAGATTCAACTCGAGCAACCGGCGCATCTTGGCCTCGTCTTCGACAATCAGAATTGCCGGCATGGTCGCATCTTCCTCGATTCAGCAAGTCTCACGAGATCACCAGATGAGCAGTTTCTCCCACTGCGGTCGTGTCGGTCGCGACGGGGAAAAATATCACGAAATGGGCGCCGGGACCTGCTCCGCCCGAGCCTGATTCATCCGGGCCTGTTGCTCCGTCGCCGGAGGGATCGCCAGGGGTTTCGATGCGAATCGTACCGTGATGTCCGTCAATAATTTTCGAGACGATGGACAATCCCAGGCCGACGCCGTTTTTTTTTGTGGTCACGAACGGGTTAAAGATTTGTTCTCGCAGTTCCGGAGGAATGCCCGGTCCGGTGTCTGCAATACGCACTTCGACTCCGTCCACGTTGCCGCCGTCGCGGGTCGCCGCGCTCGATTTCCTGGCGTGGACGCGCAGCATGCCGCCGCGGGCGCCCATGGCATCGTAGGCGTTCTGCACAATGTTAACGAATGCTTGCTCGCACAGGCTCTCGTCCAGCGGTACGAGCGGCAGACCAGTCTCATATTCTTTCTCCACGCGAACCGGCGCACCCTTCCAGAACTGCGCGACATCATTCAGGGCACGGTCGAGGACGGTGGTAATGTCTTGCGGCGTCAGATCGGCGTGGAGCGGGCGTGCGAAATCCAGGAAGCGCGTGACCAGCGCGCTGAGGCGGTTGGTTTCGGTTGAAATGTATCCCGACAGTTCGGTAGCCAGCGGATTGGAGTCGCCGAGCTTCTGAGTCAGCATTTCTGCCGAGCCTTTGATCACTCCCAGCGGATTGCGGATCTCGTGGGCGAGTCCTGCAGAAAGCTGGCCCAGCGCGGCCAGGCGCTCGGAACGGCGGGCCTCGGCCTGCGCTTGCTCCAGGCGGCGGTTGGTTTCGGCTAGCGTCTCGGCGAGTTCCTGATAGCGTAGAGTCTGGCGCCGGCTCTCGACTACAAAGCGGTTGACTACCATGGCTGCGAGAAAGAAAAAAACGATGCGGATCGCAAGCCGCCCGTAGTCCTCTGCGGTAATCTCGTACTCCTGCAACGCGGGGTAGAGATAGGAACAGTAGGCGGCGGAGGCCAGCGACGTCCAAAGCAGCGTGGCCCAAGGGCCGAAATACTCCGCTGCAGTGACCGCGGGCAGGTAGTAGATGGGATAGTAGTAGCTGTTGATGGGAATTTCGCCGGTGTGAAGAATCAGCAGCGTGGCCAGGACAATCTTCAGCAGGACAAGATAGGCTGGCCCGCGCCTGGGGACTCTGGCAATCAGCCAGCTTTCGTTCAGTTGGAGAATGCCAAAGCCGAGCAAGATGAACTGTTTCTGGTACGCCTGCACGGGCGGCAGGACGGCTAGTAGGGCAAGCAACACCAGCCACAGGACATCCATCCAGTTAATCGCGGGACGCTTGGCTTCGGTCATTTTGCTTCGGTCGCTGCTCTCCCGGAAAAGGCGCCCGGCCAGAAAAGACTACGCCGGGAGAGGTTGCGATTCTCCCGGCGTTGCCTTTATTAGTAGTCCTGGTCCGCAAGCGCCTCTCATGCGAACCTATCACATCGCAAGCAGCCCGTCAGCGTCAACGGCCTTTCTTGGACGGCTCCTGTTTCGGCGCCGCTGGCCGCGACGGCTCGCGCGGCGGCGGAGGGGCAGGCCGCTGCTGATGCCATTGATTGAATTTCTGCTCTTGCTGCTGCTCCTGTTGCGGGCTACGCTCCTGTACCGGCGGCACAGGGCGAACCAGCGGATGCGTCGGTTGCGGAGCAGGCCTCACTTGCTCCTGCTGCGTTGGCCGGAAGTCGCGATTCGCAGGCTGGGCAGTACGATTTTCTTGCGTTTGTGGATTCCGGTTCTCCGGCTGTTGCGCGCCGCGATTCTCGGGCTGCGGAGTTCCCTGCTGCTCGTAGACCCGCGGTTGCGTCTGCGGCATTTGCCTGACTTGATTGTTGCCGCTGTTGGACGGGCTAAACGCTTTGAAGCCGTCCTGCGTCGTTGGGTCGGCCGCCTTGATTCATTTGGGCGGGCTGGGTTGGGCGCATCGGACGCACCAGAGCTTCCTGATTCAGATGTCCACCCGCCTGCGTTTGCCGCTGCTCGATCGGGTGCGGTGGCGGCGGAGGCGTCCTAACCGCAACCACGGGACGGCTGATTACTGCCGCTGGCGGCCTGACTGGTGCGGGTCGTCCAGCGCCAATCACGCTGGTCCGGATCGGCTCGGCGGCCACGAAGTGGCTGACCGGGGTCGCGGCGATCTCCCTCTGATCAACCCTCATTACGTTCTGCGCCACCGGCCGCGCGTTGACAAATGCTTCGTGCGACACGACCGTGACTCCATTGGCGACGTGCTGATTCACGTACGTCACATTGTTGATTGTCGTGCTCCGGTTCACGATCACGGTGTTATAGACGTTCGTCACCTTCGTGACACTCACCGTCGTATTGGTGACGTTCACATTGTTCACGTACGCGCGGCTTACGCGATATCCAGGAAGATAAACTTCTCCCGGAGCGAGCGGGAACCATCCCACGCCAACACCGGCTGAGAAGCGGAAACCCGGACGGCCGCCTACGAATGCCACCAGCGCAGGAGCCCACACTGGACGTACTACAACCGGTCCCGGAACCCAGAACCAACCGTTGCCTACAAATGCCCAGCGCCCATAGTGGAAGGGAGCGAAGCCCCAAGGCTCGTCTTCAACCCACGTCCAGCCCCACGGTCCGACATAGACCCAGTGGCCAAAGCGGTATGGCGCCCATCCTATGCCGACGGCGCGCGGGCGCCAACAGGGACCGTAGCCGGCCACATAGCTCCAGTCACCGTATTCGTCGAGATCCTCATACCCGGTCATTTCTCGGGAAACATAATTTGCCGAATCGGCGCGATCTTCGCGATCGTCGCGCTCGAAGGCCCAGGTATCGAAATCATCGCGATCGGGAAGTTGGGCAAGTTCATAATCCAAGTGATCACTTCCAGTGAACGTTGCAGACTGATTCGCAACCACCGAATACGTAAACCCGCCGCCCGTGACTCGCCCGCGTCCGTGCCAGACGGTGGTGAAGGTCTGACTTCCATCCTCGCTCACGTCCACGCGGTACTCGCCGGGCTGCAACAGGCTAAAGGCGATGTTCGGCGTATCGATCTCATAGTTGTCATCGTCGTCGACGTGCCGCACGCGCACAATGAGCGATCCCTGAGCCAGGCGGAGCTGCGTGGTATGGTCATCCAGGGTAAGGAAAGTGATTCCGGTCTTCGCGCCCAGACGGATGGCCGTCGAGCCAATGTGAACCTCGGCGCGGGAATCCTCGTCCGCCCACAGGTCATCGCCCGTGACCATGGGTCGATTGGGCACGCCAGAGACCCAGTCGTCTTCGCCTGCCGGTCGAAACGAGATCGAACCTTGGGAGAAGTTCAACCGGGCTACGCGGCCCGGAGGATCCTGGTCCTGATCCTGCTGCTGATCCAGGCTTTGATTAGGATTTTGATTCTGACTCTGATCTTGGCCGTCATCCTGTGCTTTTGCCGTGGCAGAAACCTTTAGGATAAATGCAAAGCTGGCCATTAAGAAAATCCAACTCCACAACTTGCGTGTCTTCATATGTTCGCCCCGACGAACAGGAAATCCGTATGTCGTAATTTTACCGACATCTCTGTAAACACAATAGACACAGTTAAGTTTCCTCGGGTACGGAAGTGCTTGGTGGTGGCGGACTTGTGCCATAGAGATGTTGCCGGCAATATCTCTGTCATCGTCCGGAATGCCGCCGGCAGAGACGTAGCAAGCTACGTCTCTACGAGGGCTGTTGCGGCGGTCAGTTTTTCAGCTTGGGACGCTGGCAGGCATCCACGATTTTCTTGGGATCGATGGCGTCTTTATCCACCTGCTCTTCCAGAATCTTTCCATCTTTTCCGATCAGGAAGTTCACGCGGCGCGCCGCCTGGTATTGGTCTTTGTAGATTCCGTACTCGTGGGTTACTTTTCCTCCCCAATCGCTGAGCAGGGGAAACGTTACTCCAATTTGGTCGGCGAAGGCTTTGTTGGCGAAGGCACTATCCATGCTCACACCCAGGACCTGGGTGTCGGCTGCTTCCAGCGCTTTCAGATTCTGCTGGAAGTTTTTCATTTGCTGCGTTCAACCACCGGTGAAAGCGAAGATATAGAACGCCAGCACGACGTTCTTGTTGCCGCGGTAGTCGCTTAACTTCACGTCTTTCAGATCAGTGCCGTCGAAGTATTTCAGCGTGAAGTCCGGCGCTGTGTCGCCCACCTTGGGCATGCTCGAATCCTCCTTCTTAGTTTGCGCCATGGTTGGCGCGGCTGTCGTCGCCAGAAACAGGCCGGCCAACAGAAGCGCTAAGGGTAGTCTTTGCATTCTTGAACCTCCCCATAGGAGTGATGAATCAGCATACCCCCGGCTTGGCCGTGCGGTAAACCGGGAAGTACCTAAATGGTGTGACGGTACGCATTGCCCAAACCACCTGCAAAACAGTAAAGTTCTGTTCGGAGCCGGTTGCACATAAGCAAGCACGGGCTCCGCCTCAGGGCCCCGAAAGACGCAATGAGCCTAGCTACTCTGAACGACATTTTCTTCGCCGCGGTCGAACGCAATCTTGATCGCATGATGTTGTACCGCGAGGCCGGGAAGTGGCTGCCGGTCACGTCCCGCGAGTTTGGCCGAAGTGTCGTCAGGACGGCGCACACGCTGCACGCTTGGGGCGTTCGACCGGGAGATCGCATCGCCCTTCTCAGCGAGAATCGGCCGGAGTGGCCCATGGCCGATATGGCCAGCTTGCTGCTCGGGGCCGTAACAGTCCCGCTCTACACCACGCTGACTGCGGAACAGACCGCGTTTGTCCTGAATGACTCGGGCTGTCGGACCATCTTTCTGTCTTCGGATCAGCAACTGCACAAGATCCTGTCGATTCTGCCCCAGACGCAGATTGAAAGACTCGTGGTCATGGATCCACTGGAGTTCAACGGGGATCTTGTTCCATTCGCGGGCAAATGCGTGACCATGAAGCAGATCACGTCGCAGGGACCGGATGGCCTCGGCGCTGAGATCGAAAGCCGGGCGCGCTCCATTGCTGCCGATGATCTGGCCACGATCGTCTACACCTCTGGAACGACCGGCACTTCCAAAGGGGCGATGCTGACGCACGGCAACATCGCGTCCAACATTCAGTGCTCGCTGACCGGGTTCGAGATGCGGCCCGGACTGATCAGCATTTCGTTCTTGCCGCTATGCCATATCACGGCGCGTCACGTGGATTTCGCCATGCTGTATTACGGCGTGACGCTGGCCTATTGCCCCTTTTTAGACCGGCTGCCCGCGAGCCTGTTAGAGGTGCAGCCGTCCATTTTTGTTGCGGTGCCGCGCGTTTACGAGAAAATCTATGCGCAGGCGGAGCAGAAAGCCAAAGGCCAGCCCAAGCGCGCCATTTTCGATTGGGCTCTGTCTGTGGGACGCCGCTATAAGCCGGAGATTCTTGCCGGAAAAATTCCCACGTCGCGCACGTGGAAGCTGGCGAACAAACTCGTCTTCTCGAAGATTCGCGAGGGTATGGGCGGGAAGGTCGAAACGTTTATTTCCGGCGGTGCCCCGCTGGGACGCGAACTCGCCGAGTGGTACGCCGATGCCGGCATCCGCATTCACGAAGGCTATGGGCTCACGGAAACGTCGCCGGTGATCGCGGTGAATACTCCCGCCAATCACCGCATTGGGACCGTGGGCAAGATTCTGCCCAATCTGGAGGTTCGCATCGCGGAGGACGGCGAGATTTTGGTGCGGGGACCGTCGGTGTTCAAAGGCTACTGGAACCGCCCGGAAGAGACGAAGGCGGCGCTGGTGGATGGCTGGTTCAAGACCGGGGACATCGGCAACATCGATGCCGATGGATATCTTTCCGTGACTGATCGCAAGAAAGATCTCATCAAAACTTCCGGCGGAAAATTTATTGCGCCGCAACCCATCGAGAATTCGATGAAGCTCAATCCGTTAGTGGGAGTCGCCGCTATCCTGGGCGACCGGCGTAAGTTCCCAGCGGTGATGATTTCGCCCAACTTTGTCGCGCTGGAAAGTTGGGCGAAGGAGAACAACATTCCCTTCATCTCGCGGGCGGAACTGATCGCCCATCCGAAGGTGCAAGCGCTTTACGAAGGGGTCGTCGAGGGCATTAACGGGAGCTTGGCGCGCTTCGAAAAACTGAAGCGGGTACTAGTCGTAGCCGACGAATTCACCGCCGACAACGGGGCCCTGACTCCAACCATGAAACTCCGCCGCAGGGTAATTGAAGACCGCTACCGCCGCCAGATCGATGAACTATATGCGCAGGCGGACGCGGCGACCGCGCCATAGGGTGTGGGGACAACAGTCTCACGTGACAGCTAACCGTTCACGGAAAGCGTTGTGTTCCGAATTGCCGACAAGTGACCATCGGACGAATTGATCTAGGTTGTGACTGCTATCGCGATTGCGCGAACAAGCGACGCCGCCCGAGGTGCTATTTGGCGTGTTCTCTGCGCTCGAAGGCGGAATACACTAACTGAAGTACAGGCGAATATCCTGGGAGGCGTTATGCGCTGGGATCGTGGTCTCTGCATCGTCTTGTCGGGCACGCTGGTAGCTGGCGCGGCCTTCGCTCAGTCCAGCAACAAACCATCCACGGCTGACCAGAGACGCATAATCCGCGTTGGGATCGCCGCAATGACGAACCGATCCCGCCACCCGGGCAGTCCCACTTGGGAGCGCAATCAACTAATGCGAGAACTGCAGCGTTTGCGAGCCGATCGCAAGTCGTCCATCATCCTGGAAGCCGTTTCCCTGGAGGCCAGTTCCCGTGAGGATGCCAGCGCCGAGGCCGAAAGGAAGGGTTGTCAATACTTCGTGCTCACGACACTGCTGGACCCTAGCCATGGCCCAGGCATTTCGGGCGGTCCAGACGGGGCTCAACCGGCTCCAGTCATCATCGGAAACACCAATGCCAACCAAACCCTGGCCATGGATTTCACAATTCTCGAAGTCGGTACTGCTCGAACGCTGACTGAAGGCACCGCCGCCGCTCCGGTGGAGGACAATAATGACATCAGAGCCGCCGACGAGGCGATGCGGCTAGTAGCTCACCGTGTTGCAAGCGAACTGCGCAAGGATCGTCCTCCAAGTCCCGACTAGCGAACTTCGTCACATCCATCCACGATTCGGACCGATCATGCCTCAACCGGCGTTATCAGGCCACAGTACTCACGACTCGAAGCGGTCCGCGCATAAGGCGTGTACTCGCGTATGGCGCTTTCATTACAATGATTGCATGTCGGACTCATTGATTATTGCCGGACGCTCCTTCCGTTCGCGTCTCATCGTGGGCACGGGAAAATACAAATCCTTCCAGGAAACGGCGCGTGCGCTCGAAGCCAGCGGCGCGGAGATGGTCACGGTCGCGGTTCGCCGCGTCAACCTGGATCGCAGCAAGGAATCGCTGCTGGACTACATCGATGCCAAGAAATACTTCTTGCTGCCCAACACCGCCGGATGTTACACCGCCGACGAGGCCATCCGCGCGGCGCGGCTGGGCCGCGAAGTCGGCCTCTCCGATTGGGTCAAGCTCGAAGTAATCGGCGATCAGGCCACGCTTTATCCCGACGTGCAAGCGACGCTCGAAGCCACGCGCGTGCTGGTGAAAGAAGGCTTCACCGTGCTGCCCTACACGTCGGACGATATTGTTTTCGCGAAGCGTCTGATTGACGCGGGAGCGGCTACCATCATGCCGCTGGGCGCGCCCATCGGCAGTGGCATGGGAATTCAGAATCAGGCCCACATCCGCATTCTGCGCGAAATGATTACGGGCGTGCCGTTGATTGTTGACGCGGGAGTGGGCACGGCGTCTGACGCTGCGATCGCGATGGAACTGGGGGCGGATGCCGTGCTGATGAACACCGGCATTGCGAACGCACAGGATCCCGTGCTCATGGCGGAAGCCATGCACCATGCGGTACTGGCGGGACGGCAGGCTTATCGCTCCGGCCGCATGGCGAGGAAACTGTACGCCACGGCGAGTTCGCCGCTGGAAGGCGTGGTCCGGTAGCACGCGAGCGTGGTGCCGGCACCCCCGCCCGCGTTTCGTAAAGACGTTGCTTGCAACCTCTCTCTCGCCATCGTCCGGAATGCCACCGGTACTGACGTAACAAGTTAAGTCTCTAGGACAGAGGGCGGCTCGCAGGCCGCCCTCAACCTGCTTCAATCCGTAGACCTGATCACAGCATCTTTGCGCTTTCGACGTGGATCGAGTCGCCCTTCACGCTGCCGGTCGCAGCAATGTGATGGCCTTCATGCCCTTTGAGCGCGCCCGGATTGTCGACCATCAGAATCTTCTGATCCTTGTCAGTCACAATCACCATCTTCGCGCCCGCAGCCAGGCATTTCTTGGTGCACGCCTCAGCCCCAGCATTGGCGCCCTTGGCGCCGCACTTGTCGTCGACAACCCACCCGTTGACGGTTGCGCTCTTTCCCATGTCATCGAACGCCATCGCCGAAAGGGCGAACACAAAACTTAATGCGAGACAGATCAGCAGAACTTTTCTCATGGCCGGTTTTTCTCCTTTTGAAATTCAGATTGCGGCCCCACGCCGCAAGAACCCACAGTGCCTCGCAGATCATGCCGTCCCGTCCGGGGAGTTAGCATATCTCCGCTCGATTGTGAAATGAGGCAACGGAAATATACCACAGGGGAGCGAGTGGAATTGTCAGGGCACTGTCAAATGCATGCTTTGAAGTTCACGACAGGAAAAAGCTATTTTTTCGCCGTGTGAGTGGCGGCTGGTGCGGGCTTCGCCGCAACCGGCGGAACATAAACATACTCTCCGGGCTTGGCATATCCCAGTTGCTCACGCGCCTCTTTTTCGATGGACTTCTGATCGCTCTTGAGGCCTTGAATTTGCTGAGTATAGCGATCGTTCTCCTGCTGCACCTGGACAATCTGTTTGCGCAATGCTTCGTACTCGGCGCGTTTCTGCTTATAGACGACCATTCCATTCGCGCCAAACATGACGTGGACGAATAATGACGCAGCCAGCAGGGTCACCGCGATGGTTGCGATGCGCCGGCGCAGGGCGTAAACGCGAATCGCCAGTGGGCGAACTCGCTCAATCCACGTCGCTGCAAACGCCTCCGCCTGCGGCGCGCGCTCGACCACGGCGCGCAGACCGTCCTCAGGGCGCGGAAATCTAGCGGTTTTGGAAAAATGCTTCACCCGAAAATGCCTTCACTCGAAAATCCAATGCTTCGCGGCCGTGCTCAGCTTCTCCAGGCCTTTCTCACTGCGTGCTTCCGTGTAGACGCGCACCACAGGTTCTGTTCCTGACAGCCGGTAACAGACCCATGATCCGTCGCTGAACAACAGCTTCAATCCGTCGGTGCGGACGACCTGGCTGACCGTGTGGCCGCAGAAATCGCGCGGATCGGAGCGCAACTTTTCAGTGAACTTCTCTTTGACCTCGGGCGTCAAGCGGAAGTTCTCGCGCTGCGGATAATAGGAACCAACTTGGTTACACACGGCCTTCAATTGTTGGCCTAAAGACTTGCCTCTGCGCGCGACCGCTTCACAGCACAAAAGTCCGGCCAGCACGCCATCCTTCTCTGGAACGTGGTGACGAATCGAAAGTCCAGCGCTTTCTTCGCCGCCAATCGCGATCTTGTCCTGCATGATCAGTTCGCCGATGTACTTGAATCCGACCGGCGTCTCATGCAACTCAACACCGTGCGCCTGCGCCAGAGCATTGATCAGATTAGTGGTCGCGACGGACTTGGCCACGCCGTTCTTCCAGCCCCGGCTCTCGACGAGGTAGTCAAAGAGCAGAGCAATCACGTAGTTCGGCTGCAGGAAGGTTCCGTCGGAGTCGACAATGCCGAAGCGGTCGGCATCGCCATCGGTCGCGATCCCGACCTGGGCTCCAGTCTCGCGCATCTTTTTTCGGAGATCTTCCAGTAGATGATCGTCGGGCTCGGGCGCGTGTCCGCCGAACAAGACGTCGCGGTAGTCGTGGACCGTCCCTGCCTGCAAGCCGACGCTGCGCAGCAGTTCGTCAGAATATCCACGAGCCGCGCCCCACATGGGATCGAAAACCACCCGCAGGTTCGCCTTGCGAATGACATCCAGATCGATGATTTCAGCCAGACGTTTCAAGTAGGCCGGCTTGGGATCGAGCGTTCCGTGCGCCGCCGGGGCTGCGACGCGACCCTTTGCGGGATGGGGGCCATTCCCCGCGACGATTTCCGCTTCGATCTTTTTCGTGACTTCAGGCAACGCTGGGCAGCCGTCGGAAGTGGAAAATTTGATTCCGTTGTATTCGGGCGGATTGTGCGAGGCGGTGAAATTGATGACGCCATCTGCCTTGTTGTTTATTACGGCGTGCGCAAATGCCGGAGTGGGAGCGGGCTCAGCAACCACCAGCGGCGCGATCCCCTGCGCTGCCAGGATTTCCGCCGCCATCGCGCAGAAGGTCTCGCCCAAGAACCGAGGATCGCGGCCCACGATCACCCGCGCTCCTTGCGGCTTCTGCGAAGCCACGTAGCGGGCAATGCCGCCCACGGCGCGTTGCACATTGGCAAAGGTGAACTCCTCCGCCATGACTGCCCGCCAACCCGACGTGCCAAACTTGATTTGCGTTAGCATGAAAGAACCCTCGCTGTCCCGAATAATCGCCGCGACCCTCGTGGCGCATTCCGACGGCCGAGGGCCGACGGCTGATTTTATATGACTGACAAACGAATCGTCCTCACGACCTGCGGCTCCGAAGACGAAGCTAACAGGATTGCCTACTACCTGGTGGAAAACCGACTGGCCGCGTGCGTAAATGTGATTTCGCAAGTCAAGTCCATCTACCGCTGGCAAAACAAGGTGGAATCAGCCTGGGAATGGGTGTTGCTGGTGAAAACGACTATCGAGAACTTTCCTCAAGTTCGCGACGCAGTCCGGGGACTCCATTCCTACGAACTCCCCGAGTGCATTGCGATCAGCATCGAAGATGGCAGTCCAGCTTACCTGGAATGGATCGACCAGTCAGTGAAGTAGGCTTTTTCCAGAGTGTGTGGATTTTGCCTAGCCCGCACGACCGCGCAGGTTCAGACGCCAGTAGTCTAACGAAAACGGCGGATCATCAACTGAGGCCTGCTGGGTCAGTTCTGAAATAAACTCTGCCCGAAGTTCTTCCGTAGGAATGTTCTCCAAATGCCGCCGCAGAATCATGTTGCGCACGAATTCCTTGTATTGCTCGGAGTTATCTAGAACCGTGGGCGCCCCTTCAATCGCGGTCTCGACTTCAACAAACCCGGCGCGCCACAGACCCTCCGCCGCACCCTCCGCATACTGATAAAGCCACGGCTCATGGAAGCCTGCGAAGAACTGGGCAAATTTCGGAGTCGCGGCCAGCGCGTTCGCCCGGTTGCGCAGGATTAATAGGTTGGGGCCGCCTCCGCACTGGGCCTCCAGCCATCCTTCTGGAACGAGCGCCCGGCGCAGGTTCGCGAACAATCGGTCATGGTCGAGCACCCAATGAAACGCCGCCGTGCTCACGATTCCCTCGAAGCAGCTCTCAAAAGGAAGGTGTAGAAGATCACAAGCAACCAGGCTCACGCGCGCCCCAAACTGCGGCGACAGGTGATCCCGGGCCGAGCCCAGCATATTTTGAGAGAGATCTACGCCGACCACGCGCCCGCGTGGCAAGGCATCGAGCAATTCAGCCGTTAGTCGACCGGTGCCACATCCTGCGTCAAGCACAACTTCATCGCCGCGCAGGCGCAACCGCGACAGTACTTTTTGGCCCCAACTCACCTGCGGTCCGGAAAGACGGTGATAGACAGCGGAATTCCATTCGCGGGAACAAGATCGGTTTTGGTTGGAAGTCATCGCCTGGTGAAACGAAGCGTCCCCATGGGCTAAAGCCTCTTTTCTTTCTGGCCTCGTAGCAGCACGGCTAACCGTGCCATTCCCTATATCGCATTCAGAGCGCCATCGAGATCGTCGAGAATGTCGTCCACATCCTCAATCCCCACGGAAATTCGTACTAAGCCATCGGTGATGCCGATGGCTTTGCGGCCCTTCGCGCCCAGCGCAGCGTGCGTCATGGTTGCGGGATGCGAGATGAGAGTCTCGACGCCTCCCAACGACTCGCCCAACGAGCACACGTGTACTTTCTTCAGCATCTTGTTGGCGTTCTTCAGAGAGCCGGTCTCAAACGTGATCATCGATCCAAAGCCGCTCATCTGCCGCCTGGCGAGGGCATGCTGCGGATGATCCGCCAAACCCGGATAGAACACTGCCTTCACTTTTTTATGTTTGGCGAGAAAAGCGGCCACGATGCGGCCGCTGCGATCGTGAATCTCCATGCGTGCCGCCAGCGTCTTCACTCCGCGCAGCACAAGCCAACACTCGAAGGGAGAAAGAATCGCACCTGCTGCCTTCTGCAGGAACGCCAGTTTGTCGGCCTGCTCCTGCTTTGCGCAAATCACCACGCCGCCCAAGCCATCGCTGTGGCCGTTCAGGAACTTCGTGGTGGAGTGCACGACCATGTCCGCGCCCAGCGCGAGGGGTTGTTGGAAATACGGAGACATAAACGTGTTATCGACCACGAGCGAAACCTTCTTGTGGCGGCAGATCTGGCTGATGGCCGCGAGGTCGCTAAGCCGCATCAGAGGATTCGTGGGAGTCTCCACGTAAACCATCCGCGTGTTTTTACGGATTGCCCGTTCAACATTCTCCGCATCGGAAGTATCGACGTAAGAAAACTCCAGCCCGAATCCTGCCATCACCTGGTTGAACAGCCGGGGCGTTCCACCGTACAAATCGTTGCCGCACACTACGTGGTCGCCGGACTTCAACATGCTTACGATCGCATTGATGGCAGCCATGCCGCTGGCAAACACGCGAGCTGCAACTCCACCTTCGAGCGCGGCGAGATTCTCCTCCAGCCGCGTGCGCGTGGGATTCGACACGCGCGAATACTCATATCCTTTGTGCTCGCCGATCCCTTGTTGCACGTAGGTCGATGTTGGATAGATGGGTACGGTCACAGCCCCCGTCAAAGGGTCCGGCTGCTGCCCACAGTGAATGGCCCGCGTGGCAAAACCCGGTTCTTTATCTCTTTTCATGAGTGTGAGTTTGCGAAATGTGCCCCTGTTAGATGCCGCCCTCAAAAATCTTCTTGGACAAATAGCGCTCAGCTGAATCCGGAATGATAGTAACTACGCGCTTCCCGTGGCCCAGCCTCTTCGCAACTTGTAGCGAGGCGAACACGGCAGCGCCGCCGCTCGAGCCCGCCAGCACGCCTTCCTGCGCTGCCAGCGTCTTCACGGTGCCGAACGCGTCGTCATCCATCACCATCATCACTTCGTCGCACACCGAGCGGTCAAAGGTTTTCGGGATGAAGCTGGTGCCGATCCCTTCCACTTTGTGCGGACCAGGCTGGCCGCCGCCCAGGATCGACCCTTGGGTTTCGACCGCAAACGCCAGGACGTGGGGCGATTTTTCCTTCAGGTATCGTGCGACTCCAGAGAACGTTCCCGACGTGCCGCAACCAAGCACGACAGCATCTATCTTTCCGTCCATCTGTTCAAAAATTTCGTGAGCCGTAGTCTCGTAGTGATAGTCGGGGTTGGCAAGATTCTCAAACTGTCCGGCCATGAATGCGGCAGGATCGCTGGCGACCAGTTCCTTGGCCTGGCGGATCGCGCCCTGCATGCCCTCGGCGTCAGGAGTGCGAACCACCTCGGCGCCGAGAGCCCGCATAATGATGACTTTTTCCTGAGAGAAATTCTCCGGCACAAACAGTCTTACCTTGTAGCCGCGGTTCACGCCAATCAGCGCGAGCCCGATCCCCGTGTTTCCAGCGGTCGCCTCGACGATCGTACCGCCGGGCGCGAGTTTGCCTTCCTGCTCCGCGCGCCGGATGATCCCGATGGCCGCCCGGTCTTTCACGCTGCCCCCGGGGTTCAGATACTCCAGCTTGGCGAAGACGTCCGCCGACCCAGCCGGAACCAAGCGCTTCAACCGCAACATAGGAGTTTCGCCGACCAGTTGAGTGATGTCGTCGGCAACGCGCAGGTGGGACATTTCTGAGGTTTTCGAACTCACCTTACAGGGTACGAGGGAGCGTGTAGGATCGTCAATTACCGAACAGACAAGCCCAGCACCGTTCGCCTCAGGCTATAATTACCCCCCACCGAAACCAGAAAGGAATCGCATGCGACGCATTGCCGCACTGCTGTTGATTTTTAACCTCGTTGTTCCATCCCTTGTGTTGGGCGCAGATCAAACCGGGCTCGTGGGTTACTCATCCCGCTCCAGCCAGACCGAGCGCGACTGGGAAACCAAGTTTCGAGCGATCCCCGATCCCTCTAATTTGAAGGAATACATGCGCCGCCTCAGCGCGCGGCCGCATCACGTCGGTTCGCCGTACGACAAAGATAACGCGGAATGGATTCTCGCCCGCTTCAAGGAATGGGGACTCGACGCGCACATCGAAACCTTCGACGTGCTGTTTCCCACGCCGAGGGTCCGCGTGCTGGAAATGCTTGAGCCCAAAAAGTTCACGGCCAAACTGGAGGAACCGGCGCTGGCGGTTGATCCCACTTCGAATCAGAAGTCGGAACAACTTCCCACCTACAATGCATATTCCATCGACGGCGACGTGACCGCACCGCTCGTCTTTGTGAACTACGGACTGCCGGAAGATTACGAGAAACTCGACCAGCTTGGCATTTCAGTGAAGGGCGCGATCGTGATCGCGAAGTACTATCACTCGTGGCGCGGAGTGAAGCCCAAAGTTGCGGCCGAGCACGGAGCCATCGGCTGCCTAATCTACTCGGAACCAAAGGATGATGGTTACACAGTCGACGATGTTTTCCCTAAGGGGCCGATGCGCAATCCGGACGGCGTGCAGCGCGGGAGTGTGATGGACTTTGCCTCGTTTAGTCCCGGAGACCCACTCACTCCCGGCATTGGCGCCACCCCCAGTGCCAAGCGGCTGGCACTGAAAGACGCGAAGAGCCTCACGAAGATTCCGGTGCTGCCGATTTCCTACGGCGACGCCCAGCCCTTGCTAGCCGCGCTCAAAGGGCCCATGGCGCCGGACGAGTGGCGAGGGAACCTGCCGATCTCCTATCACGTAGGGCCGGGACCGGCGAAGGTTCACTTGAAGGTGGAATTCAACTGGGACACGAAGCCGGTGAACGACGTCATCGCGAAAATTCCCGGCAGCGTTGCTCCCGACGAATGGATCATCCGCGGCAATCACCATGACGCGTGGGTGAACGGCGCGGAGGATCCGATCTCCGGCCAAGCCCCGCTACTGGAAGAAGCACGCGCGCTGGGCCTGCTGCTCAAGCAGGGTTGGAAACCACGGCGGACCATCATCTATTGCGCATGGGACGGCGAAGAGCCCATGCTTCTGGGCTCGACGGAATGGGCTGAGACGCACGCCGATGAACTGCGCCAGCATGCCGCCGTCTACATCAACAGCGACGGCAACGATCGCGGCCTGCTCGGCATGGGCGGATCGCACACGCTGGAACAGTTCATCAACGGAGTTGCCCGCGACATTGAAGACCCTGAGACCAAGCTCACGGTATGGCAGCGGTTGCAATTGTCGAAGATTGCGGAGGCGAAGTCCGCCGACGATCGAAAAGAACTGCGGCAGCGTGCCGATCTGCGCATCAACGCGCTGGGCTCAGGCACGGACTTCACTGCATTTCTCGATCATCTCGGCATCGCCACGCTCGACTTGGGCTTCGGCGGCGAGGACGAACAAGGCATCTATCACTCCATCTACGATGACTTTTATTGGTACACGCATTTTTCCGATTATGATTTCGTGTATGGACGCGCTCTATCGCAGACGATCGGAACATCGGTGATGCGGCTGGCCGACGCCGAAATCTTGCCCTTGGATTTCGTGGATTTTGTCGACACCATTCAGAAGTACATGAAAGAACTGGAAAAGCTTCTGTCGGACAAGCAGGAAGAAATTCGCGAGCGCAACCAGGAATTAGACGAAGGCGTCTTTAAGGCCACACTCGACCCCAGGCGTCCCACGGTCGCGCCGCCTCGCGAGGAGATTCCTCCACACCTAAACTTCGCCCCCATGCAGAACGCGGCTGATGCGCTGGCTCGCAGCGCAGAACACTATCGGCAGGCCTTGTCGCGCCGGCAAGCGGACTTGGACGAGAGCCAAATGGAGTCGCTGCGTGCCTTGAATCAGCAACTCATGGAGAGCGAACGAAAGCTGACCAATGACGACGGACTCCCGCGACGTCCGTGGTACAAGCATCTGCTGTATGCTCCCGGCGTTTATAGCGGTTACGGGGTGAAGACCGTTCCCAGCGTGCGCGAGGGCATCGAACAGAAGAGGTATGACGAGGCGGATCTGGAGATCGTGCGGGTGGCGAAGGCGTTGCAGGAGGAATCGTCTCTGATCGAATCAGCGACGCAATTGCTGGAGCCGGGCGCTCACTAGCAGCGTTTCGCAGAGACGTTGCTTGCAACATCCCCACGTGAGGGCTCTTGTTGTTTGATACTCACTTGCTCCCGCCCGCCGCCGACTGCGCCCCGGCATAGTAGCCGCTTTTGGTGCGCACCGTCATCTTACCGTGGCCCTTGGCCTTGGCCTCGACGCGGACTGTGCGGAACCCGCCCGTCCCCCGCGGATTGGTCGGCTTGTAGCCAATGGTGTACTGACTCCGGATGTCGCGCGCGACGGTCCGGCTGATTTCATCCACCTCATCGAGCGTCTTGGGGAAGAATGCAATCCCGCCCGTGCGCTGCGTAATGATCTCCAGCGCTCGCTTGGCGCGCTTGGGATGTTCTTCCTCCCCTAAAACCCCGATGGCATACACCGACGGGCCGTTCTCTTCCTGCAACTGCTTCACGGCCTGCTCCAAAGTCTCATTGCTAGCGTTATCCTCGCCGTCGGTCACCACGAATAACACTTTCTTGTCGAGGCGCGCAAACCGCTTCAGATGCTCGGCCGAGGCGACTAGGGCATCGTAGAGGGCAGTCCCTCCGCGGGCGTCAATCTTTTCCAGCGCTTCCTTCAGCTTGAGCAGGTTGTTGGTGAAATCCTGGTCGAGATAATACTCGTCGTTGAAGTTCACGACGAAGACTTCATCCTTCGGATTGCTGGACCGCACCAGATTGAGCGCGGCTTGGTTCACCTTGTTCCGCTTCTCACGCATCGACCCCGAGTTATCGATGATGATGCCCATCGACACCGGAATGTCTTCGTGATGGAACGAGATGATGGTCTGCGGCTTCCCGTCTTCAAAGACAGTGAACGCGCCGCGATCCAAATTCGTGACAATGTGTTGCTTGTCGTCGATGACCGAGGCGTGCAGCAGGACTTCGTCCACATCTTTGCGGAAGACGAAGACTCCCTGATCATTCAGTTTCTGATCTTGATTCTCCTTCGTCGGTTGACTTTGCTGTGTGGCTGCAGGTGCCGGCGAGGGCGCCGCAGAAGGTGGCGTCGAAGAAGGTGGAGTGGCCGGCTTTGTGTCGTTCTGAGCCGCAGGCGACTGCGACCAGGCCGGCATCGCCATCCGCGCCCCGGCCCAAATCACGAACGTGAAGAGAAGAACCCTCGCGGCCCTATTCCGCAGGCGCGTAATATCCCGTCCTGGCATACACCCGTAGAGGTGGCAATCCTTTCGGTGGCAGCAGTTTCACTTTTATTTTACGCCATTTGCCGTCGCGCACCACTTTGTTTGGACGGTAGCCCAGGACGTATTGATTGCGCAACTCCACTCCAATCTTGGTCGCCACATCCCCCAGGTCGTTGGGATTATCGATGGTAAACGCCCGCCCCCCCGTCAGTTCGGTGATGTCGCTCAACAGTTGCGGGCCCAGGCGTTCCTCTATCGTGGACGCGTAACGGTCGTAAATCCCGATGGCATAGATCATTACGTCGGCTTCCTTCACCAACGACCTGATCTCACCCTCGGTGTAGCGGCTGTGATTATCGCCTCCGTCGGAAATGATTAGCAGCGCTTTTTTGGGATACTTCGCTTGCCGCATCTTAGTAATGCCCATGTAAATCGCGTCGAGCAACGCGGTGCGGCGCCGGGGCACAGCGAAAACCAGCTTGTTCTGGATTTCGTCCACGGAACTGGTGAAGTCAGTAATCGCCTCCGGTTCGTCGTTGAAGGTGATCATGAAAAACTCATCCTGAGGATTGGCCGTCTTGAAGAACTCCACCACCGCGTCTTTCGCGCGGTCCATCTTGCTGGCCATGCTTCCGCTGGAATCGAAGATCACCCCTAACGAAACCGGAGCATCCTCGCTGGAGAAGGTTCGGATCTCCTGCGCCGCGTTGCCTTCAAATAACTGGAAATTGGCCTTGTCCAAACCCGTTACCAGCCGGTTCATGGGGTCGGTAATCGTCACCGGAACCAATACCAAGTCCACGTCGACTTTCAGCGGGCGCACGTGCGCACTCAGGCCCGTTGTGGAGGCCACCAGGTCCGGCTTGGGAGGATCTGGAGGCTTGTCCACTTCGCGCGGCAGAATATGCACGTCATTCACGTCGGTTTGCCCGAACGCCGGAATTCCCAGGCAAGCGACTGCAAGGACAGCAAGACTGATCCATTTCCACCGCATGGAATTCGCGGAAGAAGATTTTTTGCACAGGTGGGATTGGGTCGGGTCCCAAGGGAGAACCAGACAGCCACATCGAACTACGGCCATCGGGTGAGATGACCAGCGCCCATCATCCAGGCGGGCCATAAAATACCTCAGCTGGGGCGGATGTTAGCACAGCTTTCGCCTCATGGCGCAGGGTTTTTGTCAAAATTCGGAGACAAATTCCAGAACCGCATTTTGGTTGTTTTTTGTGAACGAAGGGTTGCCTTAACCGTTGGCCGCTGTTCTGGGGCGGCCGTTCCCAGCCTCTGCCGCTATCTTGTTACAATCAAAAGTTTCCATGGCCGACATTCATCCCTTTCGCGCTCTCCGCTACGATTTGCAGCGAGTCTCGGCTTCGCAAGTCGTGACCCAACCCTACGACAAGATCACTCCCGCAATGCAGGATCGCTATTACGCTGCCAGTCCGTACAACCTAGTGCGCATCATTCTGGGCCGCCGCGAACCCGAGGACATCCCCGTCAACAACGTCTACACCCGCGCGGCGGCCTATGGGCAGCAATGGCGAGCCGAGGGAATCTTCCGGCAGGATGACTCCCCTTCCGTTTACGCCTATTCTCAAGCCTTCACCGCCCCGTCAGGACCGAGCTTTGAGCGCCGAGGATTTATCGCGCTCGGCCGCGTGGAGGATTACTCCGCCAAGGTCGTCTTCCGGCACGAGCAGACTTTATCCAAACCGAAGGCGGACCGGCTCGATCTGCTTCGCACTACCCGTGCGCACTACGAGCAACTCTTTCTGCTCTATGAAGACTCCGGGGAGATCGATTCCCTGCTTATCCCCGAGCCAAACGCCGCGCCTACGATCGATGTTTCCGACGAGTACGGAGTCGCGCACTGGGTCTGGCAAATTTCCGATCCCGCCGTGATCGCTTCCGTTCAGAAAAAGATGCGCGACAAGAAGCTGGTCATCGCCGACGGTCATCACCGCTACGAAACTGCGCTCAACTTTCGCGATGAATGTCGCGCCGCGGCTGGCTCGCATTCTGACGCCCAAGCCCCGTACGAATTTGTCATGATGACCTTTGTCAACATGAACGATCCGGGACTCCTGGTGCTGCCTACGCATCGCGTGGTGCATTCGCTGCACTCGTTCTCGGTGGACGAGTTTCAGAAGTCGAGCAGTCGCTTTTTTAAAGTGGAAGAAATCGTCGCAGGACTCGACGCTACCCGCGCCACCACCCTCCTGCGCGAGCGCGGCCGCGCTGGAACCGCTCTGTTAGCGGTCACCGTCGACCGCGCCTTCGTTCTGCACTCGCCAAAACCTGCTGCGGCGCAATTCCTTACTGGCCTCTCGCCTCGCCAGCGAGGGCTCGATGTGGTGCAGTTGCACAAATGTCTGCTCGAAGGCGTGCTGAAGCTTTCGGAAGAATCCATCCGCAACCAGCAGAACCTCTCCTACTTGCGCGACGCCTCGGAGGCCCTCGATCAAGTGCGCAAAGGCGCGGCCGATATAGCCTTTCTGATGAATCCATGCCCGGTGGCGCAGGTACGCGACGTGGCCTTTGCTGGCGAGGTGATGCCCCAGAAGTCCACCGATTTCTACCCTAAGCTGCTCAGCGGATTGACGATCTATGCGCTGGACTAGCCGTTCGCGTAGCGCTGGCGTCTCGCCGGCCGTCCGACGGGTGTCTCGCCCGCCGGCGGTGAGCATACCAATCATCACGGCATGCGCGCTAATGTTGCTCTGTGCGATCGTTTTAACGGGCGCCCCACCCGGGAAGCATTTGTCTGTTTACTCGGTCGCGGCCAACTATTCACTCCCTCTAGTGCAGCGCGAAGGCCGGGACTATGTAGGCCTGCTCGAGGTGCTCGAGCCCCTGGGCAGGGTGAGCGCCAAATCCGACAGCCGGGGTTGGCGTCTCCGCTACAACGATGTGGAAGGCGATTTCCAGGTCGGCAAGACTCGCGCCCGGGTGCAGGGCCGCGACACCGATCTCGGCGGGAAATTCTTTGTCGAGAATAATCGCGGACTCGTCCCCGTGAGTTCGCTCACTTCCCTGCTGCCGCGCTTCCTTGGCGGCCCGGCCACTCTGCACGAGGAATCCGGACGCCTCTTCATCGGCAGCGTGGCAACTCACTTCACAGCATCTTTATCGGGCGACAATCCTCCGCGGCTCGTCTTCCATTTCACTGCCCCGGTAAACCCGAGCGTAGCCACCGAACCGGGTGCGCTGCGAATGACTTTCTCGCGTGAACCGCTAGTCGCGCCCGCCTCGCCGACCCTTACGTTCGGCAGTAAGGCCATCCCCTCCGCCATTTACAGCGAAGGCAATGGCGCAGCAGTGCTCACCGTGAATGCCTCCATCCCGGTGATGGCCAGCTTCAGCCGCGATGGGCGCACCGTTACGATCTCTCCTACCGCTTCATCCGTGGCCTCGCCTTCTCCGAGTACAACGCCGTCCGCCACCGGAACACCGGCGACCCCGGCTCCGCCAACTCCCGCGCCCGCTGCGGCGCCCGCGACATACCCCGCTGCGCGCCGCTATTTTGCCGTGGTCGACGCCAGCCACGGCGGCGACGATCACGGAGAAACTCTCAGCAACACGCTGCTCGAGAAAGATGTCACGGTCGCCTTAGCGCGGAGCCTTCGCCAGGAACTCGAGAGTCGCGGCATCCCGACCCTGGTGCTGCGTGACTCCGACGCGAACCTCTCCCTCGACCAGCGCGCCATCTTCGCCAACGCGGATCACGCGGCCATCTACATCGCGCTGCACGCGGCTTCCAATGGTCACGGTGTCCGCGTCTATACAGCGCTGCTTCCTTGGGGTAGCGACGATCGCGGGTCGTTCCGCTCCTGGACTACCGCTCAGCACGCATCGTTGTCTCTGAGCCAGAGCACGGCGAACGCAGTTGCTGCGGAAATGCAGAGACGCCAGATCCCGGTGCGTACTTTGGCCGCTCCGCTTCGCCCTCTGAATAACGTCACCGGAGCGGCTATCGCAGTCGAAGTCGCGCCCCAGGGATCCGAATCCTCCCAACTCACTGCGCCCGACTATCAGCAACTCGTCACCAGCGCGGTGGCAACTGCGATTGCCGCCACCCGCGATCAACTTGGAGGCGCGCAATGAGGTCCATATCATCAGAACGTGGGGGCAGCCGCCCTCGGCTGTCCGGTCGAGTGCAACTCGACAGCCTTAGCAGCCGTGACGACCAAACCCCTAACATACTCACTCATCAGGTCCAACCCGCGAGGCGCGAGCAATGATCCCACGCCACTTCGCGATCGCGATGGTAGTGCTGCTGCTGGCGGTGCTGGGCCTGAGCGGGTATGCGTGGCACATGCGAAAAACGGCCGCCTCCACGTCGGCTGCCTCGACCGACACCCGCCCCCTGGCGCCCCCGGTGGCGGGACCCACGGAGCGAGTCACTCTCTTTGTCGCGCACGATGACAGTGGCACGCTGCGCGCCGAGTCTGCCCAGATTCCGCTGCCCTCCGGACGGCAGCAGCGCGCCGAAGAACTGCTGCGCGCGCTGCTCTCGCTCTATCTCGATAAGTCATCGCCCCACGTTCTGGGCTCCGGCGCCGATGTCCGCAGCGTCTTTCTGGTCGATCCCGGGGTGGCAGTCATCGACCTGAATTCTGCCTTCGCCGACACTCATCGGTCCGGAGTTCTCGTCGAGGAACTAACCGTCGCGTCGCTGATCCACACCATCTCGGCCAACACTCCGGACATTCTGAAGGTAAAGATTCTCGTGGATGGTAAAGAACGCGATACCCTCGCCGGGCACGCTGATCTTTCCTCGTTCTACGACGTGACTGCAGTGAATCAACTCGCCAGCCAACTGCAGTACGCACCGTAGGGGAAAAAAGGACCTCAGGCGTCGGCCTCGGCCCTTCCTAGTCTTCGGTCTGAGGTTCGCTGTCCTACGACGACTTCTCCAGCCCTTCAATCTCGCTCTTGGCCCGCTCCAGGATCTCGCGGATCTTCGAAATTCTTGCCGCATCGTGCGAGCCACGAGTGGCCGCACGCAGCGCCGTCTTCATCACCTCGGCCGCCGGACGCATCACCTCTGCACCCTCCGGTCCGATCCAGGGCCCCCAGTCTTCGGCCTGCTGGGCGCGCTGCCATATCTTCTTCACCGACTCGGCTTCGCGTTGCAACTCCGCCTTGCCTGCGTCAGTCAGCGAATAGGTGCGCTTCCCCGCCGCCGTGTCCGAAGTCACCAGGCCCTCATCTTCCAGTTGCTGCAATGCCGGATAGATCGCTCCCGCGCTCGCCTTATAGATGCCGCCCGATTTTGTCTCCAGCTCTTTCATCAACTCATAGCCGTGCTTCGGTGCATCTTCCAGCATCGACAGCAGTGCCAGCCGGATTTCGCCCGGACCAAAGAACCGTCCCCAACGACCTCCACGTCCCCAGGGAAAACCACCGCCCATGAATGGCGTTGAAATTCCGCCGCGCCACCAACTTCCACATCTTCCATACATAATCAAACTCCTCCAGATCGAGACTATTGTCATTCGATCTGTCTATAAGTATATCGTTAGATATATCTTTCTGTCCATAAAATGCTCCTTCTTCAAGAACCACTTCTGTGCTCTGCTTCTATGTTCCGAGGTCTCAGGTCGATTCAGCCGATCATTTACAATCCCGGATCATGTTCTATCGCTCTGATAATCGCTCTCCCGACCAGCTTCGCCCGGTCGTCCTTAGGCCGGATTTCATCACCACGGCTGAGGGATCCGTGCTGATTGAAGTGGGCAATACCCGCGTCATCTGCACCGCCTCGATTGAAGAGACCGTGCCGCAGTTCATGCGCAACACGGGTAAGGGATGGATCTCCAGCGAGTACAGCATGCTGCCGCGCTCGACCCTGACGCGCACGCCCCGCGAGGTATCCAAGGGACGGCAGAGCGGGCGCACGCACGAGATCCAGCGCCTGATCGGCCGCTCTTTGCGAGCAGTGACCGATCTCACGCGCCTCGGCGAACGCACTATCTGGATCGACTGCGACGTCATCCAGGCCGATGGTGGCACGCGTACCGCATCGATCACCGGCGCATTCGTGGCGCTGGGGCTGGCTCTCGAAAAGTTGGTGGACGCCGGGACTCTGACTTCCGTTCCACTCAAGGATTTCGTCGCTGCCGTGAGCGTGGGAATTGTGGACGGAGAAATTCTGCTCGATCTCTGCTACGAAGAAGACTCGCGGGCCGACGTCGACATGAACTTCGTTATGACCGCCGGACATAAGCTGGTGGAAATCCAGGCAACGGCAGAGCATCAGGTCTTCGACGAGCCGCAACTGGCGAAGATGATCGCCTACGCGCGCCAAGGCGTCCAGTCGCTCATCGCCAAGCAGCAGGCCGTGCTGCAAGCACTGACGCTTAGGCAGTAGACCGTCCACCGGTTCCGTTTCGGGGCGTCTCCTGAAATGGAACGGAGCCCGCGCCTTTCGTTCGCCAAGCGGAACTCCGGACCTTTACTTGCCACCCTTCCGACGATACGGTGAGGAGACGGACATGGGAACTCTCCGCACCATCGACCAGCGTCGTGAACCGCGCAGCGATGCGGACCTCGCCCTGATGGTTTGGGGCGTTGACACGCAGGGAGATCGCTTCCTGCAGCAGGCCAGCGCCCGCGAGATCAGCTTGAGTGGAGCGCTATTGTCGGGACTGGATGCTGAACTCCGCTCTGGCGATGTGATTGGGATTCTCTACGCCGGGAAGAAGGCGCGATATCGCGTGGTCTGGGTTCGCCAAAGCGGAAACGGTCTTAAGGTGCAAGCGGCGGTTCATCGCATTGCTCCCGATGAATGCCCCTGGAAGAACTTGCTGGAGGAAGAGCACGCAGCCGCCTCACCCGAAGTGAGCCCGTCGGCCCCATAGTCACTTCACGAGCTAAAGCCCACGTCGGCTGTGGCTTCTAGCGGCGCGACTAAGTCATACCCTTCCAGAACTGTGCCGCAAGCCGACTTTATTTGCGGTGCGGGTCCGGTCTTACGGGCAACTAGCAACCGGCAACTGACAACTGCCTTTAAGCGATCCACACCGTCTTGGCGTTCACAAACTCGCGAATGCCGTGGGCTCCCAGTTCGCGTCCGTGGCCAGAGTGCTTCACCCCACCAAAAGGAATGCGCGGATCCGAAGCGACCATCTTATTGATGAATACCATCCCCGCTTCCAGTTCATTGATGAAGCGCTCACGCTCTTTCTCATCGTTGGTCCAGGCACTCGCTCCCAGGCCGAAGCGCACGTCGTTGGCAATGCGGATTGCCTCATCCTGATTCTTTACCCGAAAGATCGACGCCACCGGCCCAAAGAATTCCTCGCCATACGCGGGTGAGTCTTTTGGAATGTTGGTCAACACCGTCGGCGCATAGAAATTCCCCACCCGCTTCAAGGGATGTCCACCCGTCAACAGTTTCGCTCCCGCCTTCACCGTTTTCTGCACATCGGCATCGAGCGACGTCACCGCATCGGCCGTAGCCAGCGGGCCCAAGTCGTTTTTCTCGTCGAAGGGATCGCCCACCCGCAAGCTTTCCATGCGCGCAACAAACCTGTCCTCGAATTCGGCCGCAATGGGCTCGGCTACGATGAAGCGCTTGGCGGCAATGCAGGACTGACCGTTGTTAACGATGCGCGCCTCCACCGCCGTCTTCACCGCAGCGTCCAGGTCGGCGCTGGGCATCACGATGAACGGATCGCTTCCGCCCAATTCGAGAACCACTTTCTTGATCCGTTTCGCCGCTCCAATGCCAACCTGGATGCCGGCCTGCTCGCTGCCCGTCAGTGTCGCCGCGACCACGCGCGGATCGTTCAGCAGCGCATCCACCTGCTGCGAGCCAATGAGAAGCGTCTGAAAGACGCCCTCTGAAAAGCCGGCCTCCAGGAAGATGCTCTCGATCGCCAGCGCGCATTGCGGCACGTTCGAGGCATGCTTCAGTAGTCCAACATTGCCGGCCATGAGCGCTGGCGCCGCGAAGCGGATCACCTGCCAAAAAGGAAAATTCCACGGCATTACCGCCAAAACCGGCCCGATCGGAAGATAACGGATGAAACTCTTCTTCGCTCCCGTCTCGACAATTTCGTCGGCGAGAAAGCGCTCCGTATTCTCCGCATAGTAGCGGCAGGCGGTCGTGCATTTGACTGCCTCGGCCACGGCGGCCTTGTAAGGCTTGCCCATCTCCAGCGTCATCACGTGGGCGAACTTGTCCTTGTCGCGCTCTAGGATCTCGGCCGCTTTCAGCATGCGCTTCGCCCGCACAGAGAATGGAGTCTTGCGCTCCGACTTGAACGCGCTCACCGCAAGCTGCAGTTTCTTCTCGATCTCGGCTTCGGAGAGTGGTTGGAAAGTTCTGACCACTTCGCCAGTCGCCGGATTAATGGTCGCAATTGCCATAATGACGGTCCCTCTTCTCGGTCGGACGCGGAGTATCCACCGACTCTAGTTTTCACTCATGTTTGTACTTGGATAATTGATCTTTCGCTTTCGACGCAAATCGAAAGCTGCACGCGGTCATACCACTATACCACTCGAGGAAACCAAAGATTCATGTGGGGATAGGCAATCGACCCAGCCAAGAGCGAAGAACAGTTTACTCTCGCCCAACTCTCCCCTGCTTCGGGGGCCGAGTCGAATGTGATCCGCCCGCAAGGACCCGATGATCCGGATGTGCCCACAATTCCCGGAATTGGCTGTAGGCTCCGACTGCGATCAGGAGGAGTGCGCCTGCGGCGCACACAATCATCAGCACGGTTAACATAGCGTCACCTCCAAACCTGTCGTGGTGGCAAGTGACTTTCTTCATCACGCTAGTCTTCTCATGGGACAAACTTCTGTGACGCCCGTCACTGCGCACGCAATTGTTGGGTCGTTCGCTGAACGAAATCCAATGACCCACCAGCGACAGCCGTAACCGCTTTTTTCTTCCCGCATTGGTTTACAATGATCGGTACTTCCAAGCACTCATCTTCATTTGTCCTCAGGAGGATTCTCATGAAGCTCACCCCGGGCAAACTTGCCGGTCTCAAGAAAGTTTCCAACGAACGCGGCATCATCGCCGCCGCTGCCATGGACCAGCGCGGTTCCCTGCAAAAATCACTGGCCAAGGAAAAGGGCGGCGAAGTTAACGATGCCATGATGGAAGAATTCAAGACCCTGGTTTCCGAAGTGCTCACGCCGCACGCCACCGCCATCTTGCTCGATCCGGAGTGGGGACTGCCCGCCTCGAAGCGCCGCGCCAAGAACGCTGGCCTGCTGCTCGCCTATGAAAAGACCGGATACGACAAGACTGGCCCCGGCCGCCTGCCCGATCTGCTCGACGTCTGGTCTGCGCGCCGCCTGAAAGAAGCGGGCGCGGACTGCGTGAAGATTCTGCTCTACTACACGCCCGACGATCCCAAGCACATCAACGAGATCAAGCATGCCTGGGTGGAGCGCATCGGCGACGAATGCCGCGCCAACGACATCCCGTACTTCCTCGAATTCGTCGGCTACGAAGAGGGCGCAGACGAGAAGGGTCTCGAATACGCCAAGAAGAAACCGCACATCGTCACCGAAAGCATGCGCGAATTCAGCAAAGACCGCTACGGCGTCGACGTGCTCAAGGTGGAAGTGCCAGTGAATATGAAGTTCGTCGAGGGCACCAAGTCGTTCGGCGGACAGAAGGCGTACACCAAGAAAGAAGCCATCGACCTGTTCCACAAAGCCGCCAACGTCGCGACCAAGCCGTTCATTTACCTGTCGGCTGGCGTTAGCAACGCGGAGTTCAGCGAGACCCTGGAACTTGCCGGAGAATCTGGTGTGAAGTTCAATGGCGTCCTCTGCGGCCGCGCCACCTGGAAAGACGGTATTCCCATCTACGCCAAACAAGGCGCAGCCGCCTTCCGCAAATGGCTCGAAACCGAAGGCGTGAAGAACATCCACAACGTCAACGACAAGTTGAAAGCCGCCACGAGTTGGCATTCCATCTACGGCGTAGAACTGGTACACGCGTAGAACACTTTGATAAGAAGCTTGATACTGGGGTACCCCATCCGAACGTCGCGCCTTTTGCGACGTTCGGGGTGGGGACCTTGACTTCCCTAACCCAAGAAACAACTTCCCACCCACTAAAATGACCAGATGACGACACTCATCACCGGCGCCTCCGGCGGCATCGGATACGAACTGGCCAAACTCTTCGCCCGCGACCACTACAACCTGGTGCTGGTAGCGCGCAGCGCTGACAGACTCGCGCAGGTCGCCACCGAACTGCAAACGCATGGCGTCACGGTGAAGACCGTCGCACTCGATCTCGCCACGCCAATGGCGCCAAAATTTCTCTTCGACCAACTCCAAGGCATTCCCATCGATATCCTCGTCAACAACGCCGGCTTCGGCGCCTTCGGCGAATTCGCCCAGATGCCCGAAGAAGAAATCCTCGGCCAGATCCATCTCAACATCATGGCACTCACGCAACTCACACGCCTCTTCCTGCCCTTCATGGTGCAACGTCGCACCGGAAAGATCATGAATGTTGCCTCGACCGCGGCTTTCCAGCCTGGCCCGCTGATGGCCGTCTACTACGCAACCAAGGCTTACGTGCTTTCTTTTTCCGAAGCGATCGCGAACGAGTTGCGCAACTCTGGCGTCACGGTGACATGTTTCTGTCCGGGAGCCACGCACACCGGCTTTGCGAAACGCGCCGGCACAGAGAATTCTCGCCTGTTCAAGCAGGTCGGTGCGATGCCGGCAGAGAAGGTCGCCCGCGACGGCTATCGCGCTCTGATGCAGGGACGCACCGTTGCCATCTCCGGCGCGCACAACTGGGTCATAGCGCAATCCGTGCGCTTCACCCCGCGCAAAATAGTCACAGCGGTCTCGCGTTGGGTGGCGGAGAGAGTCTCGTAGAGACGTTGCTGGCAACGTCTTTTCACCGGCGCTCGTCTTTGGCGGCGATGCGAATTCCAAACCTCGCATCCGGCGCGCCGTTTACAATTCCCTACTTTCTCTTTGCAAACCTTTACGCACGCCAGCGATACTTTCCGATACTGCGAGGGTCTAAAACCCATGGGAGCGGAATTTCCACTCCCCGGTCCGTACGAAATCGAAGGCTCCCGCGTCACGGGCTTTCGACAGGAGGTAGCAAATGGTACACACCAGTCGTTACCCCGTTTCGACCTTTCTGACTCTGGCCGGGACAAATGCAAGGAAAACATTTGCTGCAGTTACAGCGCTGTTTTTTGCCGTCGCCTGCATAGCGCAAGATCAAACTCAACCACAACCACCTTCAACGCCGCCGCAGAACAGCGCGCGGGCCCAAGCCACACCCCAATCATCCACAGTGACGCTTCCCCCCGGAACCCGAATTGCTCTTGTGCTCACGCATGATATCGAGAGCAGGTCCATGCGTCGTGGGGACGCTATATATGCTCAGATCACTTCTCCCGTCAACTCCGGCAACGAGGTAGTGATTCCGCCCGGCACGTTTGTGCAAGGCACGGTCGACAAGTTCGAACGGAGAAGAGGACGCGCGGAACTCCATCTTCAATCCATGTCGATTACTCTCCCGGACGGCTACGTCGCTTCCATTCCCGGGCCGGTAACCGTGGAGAGCGACGAGGGCTACGCTCTGCCAGACCTGAGTAAGGGCCGCATCATCGGCATGATTGCCCTGCCTGCGGCCGGCGCGGGCTTGGGCGCGCTAATCGGACACGCCGCGGGAGGGTCTGGAACGAACATCAATGGGATGAACTTCAATCCGGGCGGCCTGAAAAGCACGGCAATCGGTAGCATGGTCGGCTTGGCTGTTGGCGGTGTCGCCTCGTTCGCGATGTTCCTGGGTTCCCACAGTTTTTTCCTCGCCGTAGGCTCGCCCGTGGAAATGGTCCTGCAGCAGCCTCTCTCCTTCCAGCGAATCCAGGCCGCCGATGCAGTTCGAGACTCCGAGCAACAGCCCGTAGCGGTACAGCCAATCGCGAGGCGTCCGGTGGTGCCACCTCCGCTATCAAACACGGACCATGGAACCTGCTACACGCCCGGCACTCCGGGGACGCCGGACACTGTCATCCCTGGAGTCCCCGGACCTGATGGCGTGCCGGGACCTTCGACTACTATCCCAGGCACACCCGCGACTCCCGGCACGCCGTATCCGTGCCCGTAAAGACCAAGTGGAAAACCGAAGAGGACTTTTCGGTTTTCCACAGATTTTTTTTGCATATGTGACGAACAACCTTCACTGAGATTTCTATTCCATCTAATTTGGAAAGCGTAGGTACCGGGTGTGGCGCTACGCTAGTCCTAGGAAACTCGCGGCCCCCGCAACCTCCCCATGTGAGTGAGGGACAGCTGGGACATCCGAAAGCCAGGGCGCTTCAGATAAGCTACCCCGAATAGCTCGGGGCTGGCGCCCGTTGTGGGAGTGATCACTCCTAACGTTTTGCACTATCGGCGAAAGGTACAAATGTAAGGAAGAGCGGCATAGCTAAAGTAAAGAACGGAGGCCATGTGGGGACAGCCGCCCCTCTGTCCGGCCGAGCAAAGCTCGGCAGCTTATTCTCCGGGTGGAAGTAGCTTTCAGAGCCATCAACCACCCGGCCGTAGAGACATAGCTTTGCTACGTCTTGACCCGACGACGTCCAGAGTGATCTCATCGTCGCTCCATGGTCTTTCATCGCGTGATCCCAGCATTTCTCAGCGAACTTCGCGCCTCCTTCGCGACCTCTGCGGTAAAAGCTTTTGTTGTAATCTTATGTCCGGAAACGGCCTCCAAGAGCCCGGAAGCCCGAACCTCATGCCCATACTCATCTCGCACCCCACGCGAATTCAATCCGCCGGCAACAAGCCCAAACTCATCGACGAATACGTCGGACGCGTCAATACGAAAACCTCCGCCGCCAGCGTCGCCCACATGCGCAGTCCGCAAGGATGGCTCGAGCCCGGCCAAACGCCTGAGTTCGACGAGTTCACGATCGTGTTGAAGGGGCTGCTGCGCGTCGAACACAAAGGTGGAACGCTTAACGTCGCCGCCGGCCAAGCAGTCCTTGCCCGCGCCGGCGAATGGGTGCGCTACTCCACTCCGCAGGAAGGCGGCGCCGAATACATCGCCGTCTGCCTGCCAGCCTTCTCCATGGAAACCGTGCACAGGGATGAATGAATAAAGTGGAAACGGCACGACTTCAGTCGTGCCGTAAGCCGTCGCTAGAATATGGGGCTTCAGCCCCTGAGGTTCGCTGTCACGGCATACCGCAGCGGCTAAAGCCGCGGCGCCACTCGTCCCGATGCGGCACGAGTGAAATCGTACCCTTTCCCGAAAGGCCGAGCTTCGCTCGGCGGACAGCCGATGCGGCTGTCCCCACATGATTCTCGCGTTGGCTAGAAGCTAAGAGCTAAAGGCTAAGAGCT
>CAVPQE010000004.1:0-41458 GCA_963707205.1 uncultured Acidobacteriaceae bacterium | reverse complement strand
CCCGAACCAGGTGCTCTACCAGGCTGAGCCACTCCCCGACGTGTGCAGGGGCGCCAGAGGAATTGCTACGCGCCCGCAGCAGGACTTACTGGATACAGCAAAATTATAACACTCGGTGACGCGCCCGGTGACCTCTTGCAGCGATCGTCTTGTTGGGGCAATCATGGCCCACCGGGGGTTCCGGTTTGAACTCGGAACTGAACCCGCCCTGATCGTCCGTGTTGTCTGAAACCCCACCGACGGCTAGGATAGGTTTTCGCTCCCCTACCCTCATGAAATCCGCATTTACTGCAAGACGACTTTACACTCCGATCGAGGAGATTCAAAACCCGCTGCTCGTGGTAGAAGATGGCCTCATTTCCGAAGTGTCTTCGCGCTCGATGAAAGAAGTCCCAGGCAACACTTCGCTGATCGATTTCGGCGACACAGTGCTGGCGCCAGGTTTTGTCGACATCCACATGCACGGCGGAGCTGGACTGGATGCGATGCGGGCATTGCCCTCCGAACTCCCGCGCCTGGGCAGCTTCTTAACCACCCACGGCGTTACTGGATATTTTCCGACAACCGTCGCAGCGCCGCTCGACGCGACCTGCGCCGCACTGGGACGATTGGCCGACGCGATCGAAGCCGACGCGGCCGCGACTAATGGCAATTCCGTGCAAGCACGACCGCTGGGCATTCATTTCGAGGACCGTTTCTCAGCCACAAGCGGCGAGGTGTGCATCCGCCGGAAATCTGGTCACGCCTACGGTCGAAATCTTCGAGCGCCTTTGGCAGGCGGCGCGCGGGCATGTGCGCATGCTGACTATTGCTCCGGAAATTCCTGGCGCGATGGAAGTGATTGCGGAGGCGGCGCGGCGCAAGGTCTGCGTGAGCATCGGGCTCTCCGACGCCGAGATGCCCATCGCGCAGATGCGGTGAAAGCCGGAGCGCGCCACGCTACGCATACCTTCAACGCCATGCGCCCGCTGGACGATCGCGACCCCGGAATCATCGGCGAAGTGCTCAGCGATGACCGGATGAGCGCCGACATCATCGTCGATGGAATTCATGTGGCGCCGCCCATCGTGAAGCTTTTTCTGCGGGCGAAAGGACGCGAACGCGCCGTGCTCATCACCGATGCGATTTCAGCGACCGGCATGCCTGAAGGGCGCTACCAGCTGGGGCCCGTCGAAGTCGATGTGAAAGACGGCAAGTGCACTTCGAATGGCAGCCTAGCCGGAAGCGTACTCACCATGGATCGTGCCGTGCGCAATGTGACCCAGTTTTCCGACTGGAGCTTGCGGGATGCGGTGCGGGCGGCCACGCTGAATCCTGCGCAGGCGGTGGGCTTGTCAGGCCATCACGGAATTCTAGTTCAGGGGCTGCCGCGGATTTCAACGTTCTGAGCGCGGCTGGCGAAGTACTTAAGACGATTGTTCGCGGCAGGGCATCAAGTGAAGCGCCTTTGCGTAACGAGACGTAGCAAGCTACGTCTCTGCGAATCGAGAACAGTTTTAGTTTGGTTTGCGGCGTCTTGCGTCGGCCAGATGATGAAGCAGCATGAGCTCGTCGGCGCGGGAGAGCTGATCCAAAAAAGCGCTCCCTGTCTTCGGGGTCTCGTCGCTTGCGGTTTGCGCCGGACCGGCCTGCCGCAATTTGTCCCCAAATTCCGGTTCGTTGCTCATTACCTGCGAATAGAACCAGAGGAAATGGCGCATCTGGTCGAGAGCCGAGCGCAGGGTTTCGATGGGCTCCGTCTCCGAAAGGGAGTTGAGCGCTTCCATGAGTTCCGGATCGTTCGGAGCCTGCATCGCGGCGCAGTTGAGCTCCTGCTGAATGGTCCGCAGATCCTCGGTAACGCGCGCGATTCGGAGATGAAGGTCGTCCATGTTGGTGATGGCCATTCTGTTTGCCTGTCAACCATCTCATCGGCAACCGGAAGCGAATAGATGTCCCACGGGCATGCGCCTTTCGTAATTCTGCGCGTTACTTTGGTCCGGGAAAAAGTCACAGCGTCCAAACTGCCGGATTGGCGCGGCTTTTCACCCGCCCGCAAAGCGCACACTAAGCATGGCCCCCGAGCAAGATTTTCAATGGCAGTCGTTAGTGCACTTGTCCTCGGTCGAAGGTCACCAGGTAAAGCATTGCGATGAGCCGGGAAAGATCATGTGGCGACAACCGCCTCGGCTGTCCAAGCCAGAGCCTGCCCTGAGCGAAATCGAAGGGGCAAAGCCCGGCGCACATGCACCACTGTCGTCTGAGCATCCCCCATTTGTGATAAAACCACGCGATGCCGGAAACGCTCCCGCCAATCCCACGTAACCAGCAACTGGTTCGGGCTATCGGCCGCTGGAGCCTGACCGCGCTGGTGGTGAACTCCGTGATCGGCAGCGGCGTCTTCGGACTGCCGTCCACGGTAGCCGGCCTGATCGGGAGGGTCAGCCCCGTGGCCGTGCTCCTGGCCGGGGCTGGGATGGGCATAATCTTCGGCTGCTTTGCCGAGGTCGCGTCGCGCTTTCAGCAAGCGGGTGGCCCCTACCTGTACGCTCGCGCCGCCTTCGGGCGCTGCATGGGCATCCAGATGGCATGGATGCTGTTGCTCGGGCAGGTGGCAGCCCCGGCCGCCAATGCCAATCTATTTGTGATTTATCTTGGGGAGTTCTGGCCGCAGGCCCGGGACCCTCTGCCGCGCGCTCTGATTCTTACGATCCTGGTCGGCTTGCTCGCGTTCATTAATGTGCGCGGCGTGCGCGCGGGTACGCAGGTCAGCAACTTCTTCACCGCGGCGAAACTGCTACCCCTGTTTGCAGTCATTGGGATGGGACTGTTCGTGTTGCACGCGCATCCCGGCGGACTCTCAATCGGCACACCTTCTGCGGTTACTACCAGCCAGTGGTTGAAGGCCGTGCTGCTGCTCGTATTCGCCTATGGAGGATTCGAAACCGCGCTCGCTCCCATGAGCGAGGCCAAGGATCCCCGCCGCGATACACCATTTGCGCTGTTCACCGCGCTTCTGGCCTGCACGATTCTATATGCGCTCATTCAGTGGGTCGTTGTCGGCGTTCTTCCCGACGCAGCGCGCAGCGAGCGTCCACTGGCCGACGTGGCGCGGGTTGCGGTTGGGTCTTTCGGCGCGGCCTTGGTCGCCGTGGGCGCGCTGATTTCCTTCTATGGATATCTGAGCGCGAAAATTCTCGGCATGCCGCGGGTGACGTTCGCTCTGGCGGAGCAAGGAGATTTCCCTAAAGCGTTCGCCGCGGTTCATCCCCGATTCCGCACGCCGTACGTTTCGATTCTGGTTTTTGCGGTTCTCGTCTGGGCCTTTGCTCTAAGCGGCGAATTCAGGTGGAATGTAACGCTCTCCGCGGTCGCCCGCCTGCTCTATTACGGTGTGTGTTGTGCCGCTCTCCCAGTCCTCCGGCGCAAGCAGCCGGGGAATGCAGGGTTCCACTTGCCCGCGGGCAATCTCTTCGCGGGCCTTGCCGTCGTAATGTGCGCCGCGCTGGTAACGCGAGTGGACTTCGGCCAGTCCCTGATTCTGCTGGCGACGATTGCCGTGGGTTTGCTGAATTGGCTGGCGGTGCGAAATCGCAAGAGCGACACCGCAAACGGAAATGGCGGCCTGTCGTCACCGATGTCGTAGAGAAGTTGCTTGCAACGTCTCTGCTTACGGCGTGGCGAATGCTAGAGAGAGAGCCGTAGCATAGCTACGTCTCTACGACTGCTGCTCCATCTCCAGCAACGCCTTCTTGCGCTCGATGCCCCAGCGGTAGCCTCCCATGCTGCCGTCTTCGCGCACCACGCGATGGCACGGGATCGCGACCGCGACCGGGTTGGTAGCGCAAGCGCGGGCAACGGCGCGGCAGGCGCTGGGCCGGCCAATGGCCTTGGCAACCTGGCTATAGGATCGCGTGGCGCCGAATGGAATCGATTGCAAATACGTCCACACGCGACGCTGAAAGGCTGTGGCCCGGATGTCGAGCGGTAGCGAAGAATCCAGATCTTTGCCGCGCATGTGCTTGAGCAATTCGCGCGCCCATGACCGCAGGCCGCCTTCATCCAGCTTGCGTGCGGCGAAGGGGAATTCGCGCTTCAGGCCCTCCAGCAACTCGCCGTCCGATCGGGCAAACTGGATGGAACAAATGCCGCGGTCGGTAGCCGCGATCAGCATCCGTCCCAGCGGCGAATCGGCGCAGGTGTAGCGGATGGCGGCAGCAATGGCGCCCCGGCGGTACTTGTCGGGCGTCATGCCAAGCTGCGAGGCGGTGCGTTCGTAGAGCCGGCTGCTGGAGCCGTATCCGGCGTCGTACATGGCGCGGGTCACCGAATCCCCGGCTTGCAGATTGCGCTTCAGCATACGCAAACGGCAAGAGTCGGCGTACTCACGCGGCGTGATGCCGAGCACCGCCTTGAAGCGGCGCTGCAGATGAAACGGGCTCTGGCGGAATTCCTTGCCCAGGCGATCCAGGGTCAGCGGCTCGTCGAGATGCTGCTCGATGAAGCGGCAAATTGCCTTCACGCCATCGGACTCGCTGTTGCCGCTAAACGATTTGGGCCGGCAGCGCAAACAGGCTCGATATCCACCTCGCTCGGCCTGTTCGGGATTGAGGAAGAACTGTACGTTTTCCCGGCGGGGACGCCGCGCCGCACACGACGGCCGGCAATACACACCCGTACTCGATACGGCGAAAACGAATTCCCCGTCGTGGGCGGCATCGCGCGCCAGCACGGCATTCCAGCGCGGGTCGGCGGCGGCTTCAGGCTGCGTTGCCGGTTTGAGTTGACGGGCGGGCATCAAGCTTTCCGCTGTGAGTATGGCATTGGTGGTCATAGTAAGAAAAGCCTACGGCGAAGCCGTGGAGCGGACTATCCGAATCTTGCGGGCAAAGCGAAATTTGCGTCATCGTCTGAACGCGCAGGATATCTGGAGTTTCTTGAGAGACGTCATCCCGAGCCGGGCGGGGTTCAGCCGGGTGAGGGATCTCGCGTGGGAGCTTCCCCGGACTCGCTGCCGGTCTGCGGGCGAGATCCTTCCCTGCGCCTGAAAACGGCTCCGGTCAGGATGACGCCCGTGGGAAGGAGACTGTCGAAACTCAACCTGCACGATTCCGAATGCGCACTGGATTTGCGCCCGAACCTCGGAACAGTTACAGTTCCGGAAGCACTTTTCACTTTCACTCCCGAGGATTAACTGTCATGAAGAATAGTCGTCTGGCGATTCTGGGTGCGTTCACTCTCGTCATGCTGGCATCGGCGGTCGCGCAGCAGGCATCGAAACATGTGCTCAGCAGCGACGAACTCAAGAAAGCAGTTCCGGCGGAATACTTCTTTCGCGGCCAGAAAGCGCCGGTGCAGGTTCGCAACGCCGTCGGATTTCAACTGGCCGACGGCAAGATGATGTTGGCCGCGCTGGTGGACGCGTCGGGGTATTCGACTGCGATCCAGCAGAAATACCAGGGCTTGCTCATCACGGAAACCAAGCTCGACATCGGAGGAACTGAGTTGACGCCAGGAGAATACGGCTTCGGATTCTCCGCGGACGGCAAGTTTACCGTGATGGACGTGGCCAATAACGACGTGCTCAGCGCGCCCTCTCAGACTGAGGCAGCGCTGCAACATGCCGTCCCGCTCAAGCTAGTGGAGGATGGCGCCGGCTACAAACTCTACGCTGGAAAGAAGTGGGTAGGCATTAAGGCAGAATAAGCTGTCAAAAAGCACTCTGCAGATTGCACATCCAATATACATACATATTTGTACAGTTTATTTATACGTACAAAGAGACGGACTAATCTCGAACAGCAAAACCGGGTCCAGCCCTCGCCTAGAATGGCCTTTGCGGGGCCGGAAACGGCCATGCCTGCGACGAAGAATACCAAGCTCAGGGGAAACGCCGTCCGCCGCAAAACTATGAGTCCTGGAGCCTCCCAGGCCCTCCTACGAATTCTCAATCACTTGCACGGAGACTCGCCGACTTACGGCGTTCAATGTGACAGCGGCTGGAAGGGGCCCAGCACCGTGGTCATTCCGGCGCGCTTGCGCAGTTCGGTGAGCAGGGCGCTGGCGGCATTCTGATACGTCTTGCTGGGATCGGAAGGATCGGCCCATACCGCGTCGTAAATAATCTGCGCAGCTTCTTTCAGATCCAGGTGCAGGGCGGCTTCGAAAATGTCGACACGCTCTTGCAGATGTTCATAGCAGGCCTGGCAAATTTCCGCAGTAGCCGGCTCCCCGGAATGGTGTTCCCCAAACTTGCAGACGGATTCCGGCGCGTTCACCACTTCGGCGTGCGCCTCTAAAAGCTGCGACTTGAACTGGCGAAGAAATTCCTCGCGCTCCTGTTCGACGACGGTGGTGTCGGGAATCGGGTCGACTACAGGCTGCGCCACTCTGGCCGGCACTTTGGGCACGACGGGGGAAACACGCTCGTTGTGTTTGCAAGTGGGGCAGACATCCAGATCGGCAGAATAGTACAGGCGGCATTTCGAGCACGGCAAACCGTATCCCGAGACCTTGCGAGGGGCATCCGCCGGCGAGTCGGATGTGGACGCGGGATCCATGCGCCGGGTGCTCGTTTCCTTCGCCAAGGCCGCATGAACAACCGCATTAACAATTGCCTGTTGGGATCGGGCTCCGTTCGTCGCCATCGTACGTCTCCCTGTTAATTTGTTGCCGCAGCCCGATGGGGCTCGGCCTGGACCTTAGTTTAAGTACTGCCTGCAAATTCGCCTACGCACCGTAGTACATCAGCGGGTATTGCCCAAGCGGTCAACTTCGCTCGAATTGTGCCCGGCCACCGGGCTGTCTTAGCGCGTTTTCGTTTCCTTCATCAGCTTGAGAAGTTCTTCGCGGCGGGCGCGGTAGAGCGTGCGCTCGGGATCGAGCCGCGAAGCCAATTCCAGTTCGGACAAGGCCTCCTGGTTGCGGTCCATGCTCATCAGGCAAGCCGCCAGCGAATAGTGATTCTCTGCCGACGCGTTCAGGCGAAGCGCCTCGCGGAATTCCTTCTCGGCAGCGTGCACTTGTTGCTGCTGAAACAACACCGTGCCCAGCAGGTGATGTGCCGCCTCCGAATCGGGATTAAGAGAAACGGCCAGCTGCAGTTCGCGCAAGGCCTCCTCTGGCTTGTTATTGAGGAGCAGGACCTGGCCGAGAATGCGGTGCTCCGTAGACCCGGTCGGGTTCTGGCGCAGAGCCAGCCGTAGTTCCTCCACCGCGGCGTCGTAGTTCTTCTTTGCCATGTACGCGCTGGCCAGACAAGCATGGCCCTGCTGCCACTCGGGATGCTGGCGGTAAAGTGCTTGCAGTTCCTCAATGGCCAAGTCGTAGTTCCCCTGATCGCAATACGTGTTGCCCAGATTGTTGCGGATGGAGGCCTCGTTGGGAGCGATCCGCTTGGCCTCGCGATATTCGGTCACAGCTTGATTGAGGTTCCCCTCTTCGTGCAGGATCAACCCCAGGTTGGCATGAGCCTCCCAAAACGCAGGTCGCAGGCGAATGGCCTCCTCATAGGCCGCGATGGCACCGGACAGATTTCCGTCCGCGTGCAAGGCAATCCCCATGTCGTAATAGGTGTCAGCGTTGTTGGGATCGCGGGCCAGCGACTCGGCATAGGCATGAACCGCGGCCCGATACTGATAATTGGAGTAAAGGCCAAGGCCCAGATATTGATAAGCGTCGGCGTTATTGGGATCGATGCTGAGCGCCGTACGAGCCTCGCCAATCGCGTTCGGGCCATCGTCCAGGCGATAGAAAAGGTAGGCCAGAGCGCCATGGTTCTCGGCAAGATCGGGCATGAGGCGCGTGGCCTGTTCCAGTTCGCCGAACGCCTCGTCCCATTTTTCTTCCAGACGGTAAATGACACTGAGAACGAAGTGCAGGGCGGAATTCTGCGCGTCGGAGTCCACGACCTCGCGAAGGTCGACTTCAGCTTCGCGGAATTGCTGCCGGCGGACTTCAGCTGCGGCTTTCAGCAGGGCTGGCGGAATGGGAGCGCCTATCCGGGCGGATTGAGCCTTTCCCGAACTAACGACGCGCATCAGATCCTTACCAGCGCCCGCCGCCTCTAGTTGGCGCAATTCGTTATTCGTAGGCAGGGTGGCAAGCCCACGTTCCGCGACCAGACGGGCCAGACGGCTGCTGGGAACTCCCCCGATCAGCCACGCGGCGAGTTGCGTCGTGTCTACCGATTGACGATTGGTGGCTTGGGCCTTGCCGGATTGACTGTCAGCGGATTGCGCGGCAGCGGCAACTGTCAGACCGAGCAGCAGCAGGAATAATGCAGGCTTAACTCTCACCGGACTCCCCAACGCATGGATTGTCGTGCTGCTGGCGGCTTTGGAGGGAATGCGACCGCAAACGCCCTCAGAAACCCCTTCGAAAACATAGCCCGCCGACGAACCCGCAGGTAAGATCACCGAGGTAACCGGTCGAGGAATGTTTCTGCCATATTGCACCGGGTGTCGTGTCTCTGTGTGATTGAGATCACAACTGGCAGTAGCCGCCTTCACCGAAGGGACGGTCGCGGGTGGAGTAAAAGAATGGCAAGGGCGTAAAAGGCTATGGAGTGCCTAGGCCAAGGTCGTTTGACCTTTCCCCCAGGCATCCAATAGCGTATGATTGGGAATTGAAGCTAGCCCCTTGGAGGCTCCGATGTTGGAAGGTCTATTTCAACCGATGCACCTGCTGGTGATCTTCTTTATTGCTTTGCTGGTGTTCGGTCCCAAGAAATTGCCGGAGCTCGGCAAAGGTTTGGGCGAGGGGATCCGCGCCTTGAAAGAGGGCATGAAGGATAATCCCCCGGCTCAGGCTTCGACGGATTCGAGCAAGAAGACAGAAACCAAGAGCTGATCCAGCCCTGTCCATGGCAGCACCGCGCGCCTTGGTAGCCGCAGTATCCCTATTTATGTTCAAGGCAACCCCCATTGGATTTTCCTTCTCCAATGTCCTGCCACTTTGGAGGGTAGAGAACGTGCGTAAATTGGAACGGTTCGCGCTGATTGTGTTTTTGGGACTGTCGTCGGCACTGTTTGCGGACCAGGTTACGTTGAAAAACGGCGATCATCTGACCGGCACGGTCGTGAAATCGGACGGCAAAACGCTGGTGCTGCACACCGAGGCTGCGGGGGATGTCACCATCAAGTTTGAGACTATTCAGGAAATCAAGAGCGACCGGGAGCTGCACGTCAGTTTGAAAAATGGAAAGACGGCGGTGGGCCCGGTCACCATCACCGACGGCAAGATTGAGGTTGCCACCAAGACCGCCGGCAGCGTGGAAGCGCCCAAAGAGGATGTGACGCTGATCCGCAACGACGCCGAGCAGGAGGCTTACGACAAGTCATTGCATCCCGGATTGATGCACGGCTGGAATGGTGGGGTCGATGTGGGCTTCTCCATCGCTCGTGGAAATGCGCAGACGGAAAACCTTGCCCTGGCATTCAACGCAGTACATCCCACCCTCAACGACAAGATCACGCTCTACGCCAGTTCTATCAACACAAAAAATGACCTTGCCACTCCCAGTGACGTCGCCAGCCTGGAGCAAGGCGGAATTCGCTACGACCGCAATGTCAATCCGCGACTGTTCGTCTTCGCGGGCGCGGACTTCATGGCCAATGCTCTGCAATTCCTCGATTTGCGCGGAGTCTACACCGGAGGTGTCGGCTTCCATGCCATCCAGTCAGACGCTACAACATTGAACTTCCTGGGTGGCGTCAACTACACCCACGAAACGTATTCCAACGGTCCATTGGTCGCCGGAACGATCCCTCCCGTCTATGCTTCCTATGGGGTCACCAACAAATTTGTGGCGCTCACCCTGGGCGAGGAACTGAATCAAAAAATCGGCAAGGGCACCGTGATCACGCAGAACCTGTATTTCTATCCCGACTTGCAGGACACAAGTCAGTATCGGTGGACCTTCAATTTCGGCACCGTTACCAAGATCAGTAAGCGGTTCGGCTGGCAGAACCAGTTCGGCGACATCTACGTTACCAACCCGCCGCTCAGCGCAAAAAAGAACGACGTCGTTTTCACCACCGGGCTAAATATAGCGTTCACCCACAGCGCAGCGCCATAGCCCTTAGGCAGCGCAGGCATCTCGCCATTTCCTACTTCTTAGGCAGGGCCAACACTCGCGCAGAGATCGCCTGATTCTTCAGCATGCCGCCAAGGATCAACGGCCCGAGCGGCGTTGACACGATTCCTCGACCGTCGGTGCGCACGTCAGATGTGTCTGCGGTAATCGTATCCCAGCGGTTGCCATGCAGTTCAAAAGCAAACGTTACCGGAGAGATTTCCGCGGGCTTGCCGTCGTAATCCAGGCCTTTGAAGTTGTGCGGATTGGGAGTCCCACCCGAGAACACAATCCGATGTTCTTTTTCCACTCCTCCTGCCACGATGCCGAAGCGCCCTGGCCCGGGATGCGGAGGCAGCTTGCTCCATTCGATCTTGTTTGGATCTTTGCGGTCGATCTTCCCCATCCAGCACTCGTCGGACACAACGTAGGGATTGCCAGGCGCCGTGTTTTTCTTAGCGCCATCGACGTAGACGATCGCGTCATCGGCCAAGCCCCCGGCATGACCAAACACCGGAGTTCCGGGAAACGGCGTGGCCTGGCTCCATGTATTTTTTTCGGCGTCGTAGACTTGCACGATGTTGACCGGCCCCGTCTTCGACCTTCCGCCAACGAGATAGATGTATCGGTCGCGATTCAAGCCGATTACCGCGCTGTCGACGGGCACCGGGATGTCCGCCGCGCGGTACCAACGATGAGCGTCGGCCATGTAGGAGTTCACGTCCCCGACCGTAATTTCGTTTCCCTGTCCGTCCACCACGTATCCCCCAAAAACAAAAACTTGCCCGCGGGCGCCAATGCCGGAGGCGCCCAGGCGCCCGGCAACTCCCGGCACAGCGCGGCCTTCGGTCCACTTCTTCGACGAGAGCCGGAGGATATACATCTTGTTGGTGATGTCGTCCCAGGTTTTCTTGGGGCCGACCCCCATCACGGAATAGATTTCAATCCCATTCTTGAGCGCGGCGACCGCATTGTTCGCCACCGCGCCCGGCATGAGTGGAATCTTCGGTTGATCGGCGGCCAGAAGGAAAACGGCGCACAGCACTGGAAGAGAAAGAAAAAGAACAAAGACAGGCAGTTTTTTCATTGCTGAGATATTACGTCTTCGGCAGGCGCAGCGGCAAAGGGCGGCGGTTTGCCTAAAACCATGTCTTGCGCCGGTATTCGCGGTACGCATCCCCAAACGCAGCATCGAGCACACGCGCTTCCCGGCGGGCGCGGATCGTCTGCCCGACCACCGCAGCAACCAGAAAGAGCCAAAGAACAGGCTTCTGCAGAACCAGAATCAGCCCCGTGATCATCATCATGCCAAAGACATAAATCGGATTGCGAATCTTCGAGTAGAGTCCCGTAGTGACGAGTTTGTGCGCCTCTGCCTTTATGGAAAACGACTTTCCCAGTTGAAAGCGTGCGATCCCAATGAAAGTGATCCCAACCACAACCAAAACGGTTCCGACGTATCGCTGGAGGTTCCACGGGCTGGTCCAGGTGACAAGGCCCCAAAACAGGGCACCCGCCGCCGCAAGCTGTAGCCCGGTGAAAACGTAGATATGGCGGCCTTCCATGCTGATCGACTCCCTGCTCCCTTGGTTTACTTATTTAAACAGTCCCTGGCGCACTCCGTGAATGAAATCGGTGTAGGCGGGAGTCTGCCCGTTGGCGCGCATATAGCTGGCGATCTGCCCGCGATGATAAGCAGAATGCATCACGACATGCGTCAAGACGTCCACAATCGTGCTGGTCCACTCCTCGCCCTTGCTGTTCCGGTAAGAGATGGACTGCGAGACGTCCCCTGCCGTGATCAGATCGAGAAACTCGAGCCACTGCCCACCCAGTTTGGCGGCTTGCGCCTCACACTGCGCCAGATCAGGCTCCGGCCATACCGGCACGCTCTGCGGTTTCTGTTGCAGCCGTTCCAGCCAGACAAGTTCGGCGGCAAGAATATGGGACATGAGTTGCAGCGATCGCTGGTTCGCGCCGCTGGCGTCGCGGATCGCGTGCAACACTTCCCGGTTCGCCCATTCATCGTAGGCGAACTGGCGGCGCAGATAGTCAGCAAGATTCACGAAACTGCCCTCCTCGCATGGTTTCCCGCGGCATCAATGTAACTGGTGGTGCTCCCCCAAGCAAGGTTGTAACCATCCTTTCACATTTCAGGGATAGACTGCTTGGTGAGTGGCGCCCAAGTTGTGGGCGATGTCACGACTCGTTTCTCTTTTTCTTTCGATGCCACGGAAAGCGCCAACGTCCCGAAACACCGAATCTGATGAGGCAGAACTGAGCCCACGTCCCGCCAAGGCACCGGCGGAGGGGAGACTGCGCGGACCCGACGATCTGGCACGCCTCGCCCTGAAGGCCTGCCTCATCGCCCGCGATGCTGCGTTCAACGTCCGCGACCTGCTCACCAGTTCTTCCCGCATGGCCTTCCTCGCCATCAAGGACTGCGAACAAGAGCTCGACCGGATCGAGCGGCACATCGACGAACGCTTGCCCGCGGCCATCACGCGCGTGAATGAAGCACGGGCCCGCCAGTTGCTTTCCAGCCTGAAGTCCACGACCGATCTGGAGCGCATTGGCGACCTGGTGATGAGCGTGGCGATGCGCGCGCAGTCCAGAACCTCAAAGATTGCCGCGGCCGATGTCCGTCACCTCGTCGAAATGTCGTCCGTGTTGCGCGACATGCTTGACCTGATTCACACCGGCTTCTCCACTCTCGATCTGGAGTGCGCTCGCAAGGTGTTGCAGATGGATAAAGAGATCGATCACATTTGTCACGCTCTGTTCCAGAAACATCTGGCGGAAACGGTGGCGCAAGGCGATACCACAGGTTTCGATGTGCTGCTCATGGCTCAGGCTCTGGAGCGCGCCGGAGATCACACTACGAATCTCGCCGAGGATCTCTACAGCTTGATCGAAGGCCGCAGCCTGCGCCATATGCCGAAGAAGAAAGCGGCGAACTAGGGGCAGTCTCAGTTCTCAGTTCTCAGTTCTCAGTTCTCAGTTCTCAGTTCTCAGTTCTCAGTTCTCAGAAAAGCAAGAATGCCCCGTCCGCCTTGTGTCAAGAAGCATTCACTTTCAGGATCCCCTGAGGCGAAAACGGAATTAGACGCGAATTTGCTGGCAACTGCCTTCACAAATTCATCATTCTTTAACACGCGGTACACATTCGCGCAACATTGCCGCCATACAGTCTGGTCAGGGTCTGGATGCCGGAAGTTCGGTGGGCTTCCTGCGTAGTACCCAGCAAAAATGCAGCTCCCCCTGGATTCTCGCGAGCGAACCCATGCCGCCGCTGTCTCCGGCGCGCCCCGCTCGCTCATTTTCGTGGTTGAGGATGATGCAGACATCGCTCGCCTCATCACGCACAATCTGCGGGCCAGCGGATTCTCCGTGCAAAGCTTTATCAGCGGCGCCTCGGTGATTTCCGAAGCTCTGCGCGAAATACCAAGTTTGTTCTTGCTCGATGTGATGTTGCCGGGAACAGACGGCTTCGAGCTCTGCCGCCATATCCGCCAGACCCCAGCTCTTTCCGCGACTCCCATCATCTTTCTCACTGCGAAGACGGGGGAGACCGACCGGGTCAAGGGATTGGAACTCGGCGGCGACGATTACATTACCAAACCTTTCAGTCCGCGGGAACTGGTGGCTCGCATCCGCAGTGTGCTGCGCGGATTGGGCCAGGATTCCGCGGCCGCCGAAGTGCTGCGGCTGGGCGACCTCGACATTGACGTCTCTTCGATGACCGTGCTGGTGCAGGGCCGCACTGTCCTGACCACCGTGCGCGAATTCCGCCTGCTGGAATATTTGGCCACGCATCGCGGCCGCGTCCTGACCCGCGATCAACTGCTCGACGCGGTGTGGAAAGAGACCCCCTTCGTTACACCGCGATCCATCGATGTTTACATCCGCCGCCTGCGCGAAAAAATTGAACTCGATCCCCGCCATCCGCAATACCTGAAGACCCTGCGCGGCATCGGCTACCGCTTCGAAGTGCCTAAATAAACTTCAACCGCAGAACGATTGGCCACGGGTCGACACCGATTCACACGGATCAAAGACATCAAATTTCTTAGGTATCCGTGAATATCCATGCAATCCGTGGCTAAGCAGCCAACACGCGGTCGCGATTCTCTCTTTTCAATACACGCTTTCCCCGCGTCGTTTATTCTGTCTAGCATCCTTGCTAATGGCCTCAAACAAGCCCAAACCGCTGTGGAAAGCCGATGACCAGCAGGCGCGCCTGGCCGAACTGACTGCGCATTCAGACGAACCGGCCAAAGATAATCCGCTGCGGCGCGATGTGCGTTCGCTGGGCGCCATCCTCGGGCAAGTGCTGGTGGAGCAGTCGGGCCAAGACGTATTCGAATCGGTGGAGGAGTTGCGGCGATTGTTGATTGAGCATCGCGAGACGGTGCGGCGCAGTCGGGAGCAAGCCTCTTCGCCCAAACTCATGCTGCAAGCCCAAGAGATTGTCTCCCGCATGGACTTGTCCCGCGCGTACCAGGTCACGAAAGCCTTCGCGGCTTACTTCGAGCTGACGAACCTCGCCGAGACCAACCACCGCAAGCGCCGGCGCCGCGCGGCCAAATTGGACCGCGAGCATCCTCCGCTCCCGGGTTCGTTTCGCGGAACCCTGCTGCGCATGAAAGAATCTGGAATTTCGGCGGAGAATGCCGCGGCAGCGCTCCGCCAGATTACGATTACTCCCGTCTTCACGGCGCATCCCACCGAGGTGGCCCGGCAGACCGTTCTGCTGAAACGACGCCGCATCGCGCAGCAACTGGAACGGCTCGACCGTCTTCCGCTCACGGCCGAAGATGCGGAGGATTGCGAAAACAACATCCGCGCGGAAGTCACCTCACTCTGGCAGACCGACGAAGTGCGCCTGGCGAAGCCCACGGTGGATGATGAAATCCGCATGGGCCTGCGATACTTTCGGCTTTCGCTATTCGACGCGCTTCCCAAGATCTACGCCGAGGTCGTGGAATCTTTCCGAGAGGTCTACGGTCTCGACCTCGACGAAAATACCTTGCCCAATCTTGTGCATTTCGGCTCCTGGATTGGCGGAGACCGCGACGGCAATCCTCTCGTCAAACCCGACTGCATTCGCGACGCGCTGCAAATGGCGCGTGCCCTGATCCTGCGCGAGTATCTCAACGATGTTGAATCCCTAAGCGACCGCCTCAGCTCTTCGCGCCGGCAAACCGGGGTTTCGGAAGAGCTGCTTTCACGATTGCAGCATTACGAAAACACGATTGCCGGCGTGCACCTGGCGTGGGGGCCGCACAACACGACAGAAAGTTATCGCCGCTTTCTTTCCTACATGTTTCACAAACTTCAGCAAAGTCGCGAGTCCGCCGGCGCTCCCGCGGCCTACCGCGACGCCCGAGAGTTTGAAGACGATCTCCTGCTGGTGAACAGCAGTCTCCGCTCCAACCGCGGAGAACGATTGGCACAGACCTACGTCGATTCCCTGCTGCGGATGGTGCGCACGTTCGGATTTCACCTGCACACGCTCGACATCCGCCAGCACGCTCGCGTGCACGCGCATGCCCTCAAGGAACTTGGGCCGGAGCTCAAGGGCGACGCCCGGTCGGCTGAGACCAAAGAACTGCTCGACACCTTCCGCGCGATCGCTCAACTGAAACGCACCTATCCCGCCCATTCGATTCGCCATTACATCATCAGCGGCGCGGAATCCGAAAATGACGTGCTGGCCGTGATTCGCCTCGCCAAAGCGGCCGATGTTCAAGTTGCAGGATCGGCGACTGACGTTCATGGCGACGACCCCGGCTTAATGCCCGTTCCTCTGTTCGAATCCATCGATTCGCTTCGCGCCGCCGGCAGCGTCATGCGGCGCTTGTGGAGCGACCCTGAGTACCAACCTCTGCTCGATTCCTGGGGACGCTGGCAGGAAGTCATGCTCGGCTATTCCGACTCCAACAAAGATGGAGGCATGTTCACCAGTACATGGGAACTCTATAAAGCCCATCGCGAGTTGCATCACGCGGCGCAGGAATATGGAGTGAAGCTTCGCCTCTTCCACGGTCGCGGTGGAACTGTAGGCCGCGGCGGCGGTCCCACGCATGCCGCCATCCTCGCGCAGCCGCCGGGATGTTTTTCCGGCCAGATACGCATCACCGAGCAAGGCGAAGTTCTCAACTGGAAATATGCCGACCCCGTCCTTGCTGAATGGAATCTGGAACTGATGATCGCGGCGAGTCTGGAAGCATTAACGCGACGTGAGGAAGCGCATCCCGTCCGATGGGAAGAAGCAATCGAAGAAATGTCCCAAGAGGCGTACCGCGTCTACCGTAGCGAGATCGCTGACAATCCGGACGTGCTGGAATATTTCGAGCAGGCCACTCCGGTCAATGAGTTGGACACCGCCCGCATCGGATCCCGCCCGTCGCGCCGCACCAAAGGGCGGAGACTCGAGGATTTGCGGGCCATCCCCTGGGTCTTCGGCTGGATGCAGAGTCGCCATGCCGTGCCTGCCTGGTTCGGGGTCGGCCATGCGCTGCTGCAATTCGCCAAATGCGGCCCCGGGCACGAGCAACTTCTGCGCCAGATCGCCCGCGGCTTCCCGGTGTTCTCGGAACTACTGCGCAACGTGGAACTGGGCATGGCCAAGGCGGATCTGGGAATCGCGCGTGATTATGCCGGACTGGTCAAAAACGCCGCGCTTCGCAAGCGCGTTTTCTCCATGCTGGAGGAAGAGTTCCTGCGCTCGCGTCGCATGATTCTCCGTGTGACCGGCCAGCGCGAACTGTTGGGCCGCAACCGCGTACTGGCCCGGTCGATCCGGCTGCGTAACCCCTACGTCGATCCCATGAGCCTGATTCAGGTGGAACTCTTGCGGCGCAAACAGCAGGGACAGCAGAGCTCGGAGTTGGAGTATCCCCTGGGCGCCACCATCAACGGAATCGCCGCCGGCCTGCACAACACGGGCTAGGATTCCACCAACGATTTCCCTCTTCTGGCGAGAGATGCCTACTCCTTCGTCGGTTCCTTGGCGGCAGGGACCCGCTGGCTTGAGTCCTCGAGGGGCTGCTTCTTTATTGCGGGTCGCCTCGCCGCGGCAGCCCGTTTCCGCTCCTGATAACGGCGGTCATGAAACTGTTGATCGGACGCTTGTTTCTTCATACTCCTATCATGTCACAGATTGCTGTCAGTTCCCCGCTAACCTCACACTGCGCGGTCCGTCTGTAGTATGTTGTTTGGTCCGGCCGAAGTCCATCCGGCCTATTCGCACGGAACTTACTTCCACCGATATGCGTAACTTCGAGCGGACCATTCTGTTCAGTCCAACATCAGCACGTTTTCTAAGAAGAGGTGATATGTTCATTCCCCGTTTTTCTGTGGCGCTGGTTCTGAGTCTGACCGTATCCGCCGCTTATGCCCAAAGCATCTCTGCCCCGAGTGTGCCCGCCAGGACGGCTCGCCTCAACTCCGTTGTTGGGACCGGCGCCGCACCCGCTGATGCAGCGAAAGAACCCAAACTCGAGCATTTCGATCCCAACCTGGTCGACAAGAACCTCGATCCCTGCAACGACTTCTACAAATACTCCTGCACCAAATGGCTGACTGCCAATCCGATTCCTCCCGATCAGGTCTACTGGAGCACGGGCAGCGGCCTGGAGCTGTGGAACGAAAATCTGTTACGTGAAACCTTGGAGGCCGCCAGCAAAAACGATCCGAGTCGCAATGCCATCCAGCAGAAGATTGGCGACTACTGGGCCGCCTGCATGGACGAAAGCGGCATCGAAGCCGCCGGACTGAAGCCGCTGCAGCCCGAACTGGATCGCATCGTAGCTCTGAAATCCAAGGACGAACTCACACTGGAGATCGCGCATCTGCATCATCTGTTCCCGGGAGCGTGGGAGCAGTCCGACAATCAAACGAATACTCCCTTCTTTGGCTTCACCGGCCTGCAGGATTACGACGACGCCTCCAAAGTCGTGGCGCAGATTGATCAGGGCGGGTTGAGCCTTCCCAACCGCGACTACTATCTGAAACCCGACGACAAGTCCAAGGAACTGCTCACCAAATATCGCGCTCATATCCAGAAGATGTTCGTGCTCGCAGGAGAATCCGAAACCCAGGCCGCCGCCGACGCCGGCATAGTGATCGACCTCGAAACTGCCATGGCCCAGGCGCAGATGGACAACGTCAAACGCCGCGACCCCAAGAACATCAACAACAAGATGACGCTGGCCCAGGTGCGCGAGCTCACGCCTTCCATCGACTGGGAAGCATATCTGCGAGCTGTGCAGGCTCCCACGAGCGACCACTACATCGTGACTTCTCCCGACTTCTTCCGTGCCGAAGAAAAACTGATCGCCACGCAGCCGCTCGATCACTGGCAAGCCTACATGCGCTGGCAGGTGATTCACCGTGCGGCCCCGTACTTGGACAAGGCCGTGGTCGACGAAAATTTCGACTTCTTCGCGCGCACGCTGTCCGGTGCCGAACAACAGCAACCGCGGTGGCGGAGATGCGTCCGCGCCGCGGACCGCGATCTCGGAGAAGCCCTCGGACAGGCCTATGTCGACCGCGCCTTCCCGCCCGACAGCAAGTCCCGCACCATCCAAATGGTGCACTCCATCGAGACGGCACTGGGCGCAGACATTCAAAGTCTTACCTGGATGTCGCCAGCCACTAAGCAACAGGCCATGGTCAAGCTGAAAGGGATCGAGGACAAAATTGGCTATCCTTCCCACTGGCGCGATTATTCCAGCGTGAAGATTGGGCGCGACAGTTATCTCAACAACGTCTCGCAGGCTTCATCGTTTGAGTTCGAGCGCTGGGTGACGAAGATCGGCAAGCCCGTCGACCGCTCCGAGTGGACGATGACTCCTCCTACCATCAACGCCTACTACGATGCGCAGTTAAACACCATCAACTTCCCGGCTGGCATCCTGCAGCCGCCGTTCTTCGATCCCACGAAAGATGATGCGGTGAACTATGGCGCCATCGGCATGGTCATTGGACACGAAATCATCCACGGCTTCGACGATCAGGGACGCAAGTTCGACGCTCACGGCAACCTCCGCGACTGGTGGACGGCCGAAGACGGCAAACAGTATGACGAACGCGGTAAGTGCATTTCCGACGAGTATACGCAGGACGTTCCCGACGCAGGCGTCGGGGTCAAGCAAAACGGCCTGCTCACCCAGGGAGAAGACACCGCCGACAATGGGGGCATCCACCTCGCTCTGAACGCGCTCGCGGCAGATCTAAAGCAACAGGGCAAATCGCTTGACGATAAAGGTCCGGATGGCTGGACCTACCGTCAGCGCTTCTTCCTGTCGAACGCCTACTCGTGGTGCGCCAACGTGCGACCCGAGGTCGCACGCATGATCGTGACCACGGACCCGCACTCTCTGCCGATCTTCCGAATTGATAACGTGCTTTCGAACATGCCCGAGTTCGATCAGGCTTTCGGGTGTAAAACTGGACAGCGTATGGTAAGAGCGAATGCCTGCCGAGTATGGTAGCCGCAATCAGAAAGTAAAATGGGCCAGCGAAAGCTGGCCCGTTTTATTGCTCATGTGGCGACGGCCGCCTCGGCCGTCCAAGCCAGGGCGAAGCCCGGCGCCCAAGAGAGAAACTTTCCTACCGGTTAATATCCTCTTTAGCCTGCAATCGTTTCACGTAGTTCTCCAGGTTGGCCTTATTGGAATCGGGCGCCCCTGCCAGAGAAAGCTTCACTTCCTTCAATGCATTCTCAAAGTCTCCCTGAGCACTGTAGACCCGGGCCATGCCCATGTGCGAAGTCCAGTAATCAGGAAACTTCTTGGCGGTCGAACGAAAGATTGCCAGCGCCTCCTCCTGCTTCTTGTCACCCTGCAACTGCCGCCCATAGAAATAGAGTTGCAGCGCATTCGCCTTGTCGAGTGCCTGCGTGCGGAAAGCCTCCGCATCCTGCTTGCGCCCCATCGCTTCTAGAATCTTCGACTTGTTCATCAAATTGTCGTAGCGCTCTTCCGCCTGGATCGACTGGTCTTCATCCTTCAGCGCTTCGTCGAGATTGATCTTGTTGGCCAGGAAGTAGCCGGCCGCATCGTCCCACCCCTCCCAGTAATATTGATTGAGCCCGTGCAACTGCCGGTGAATGCTGGCGGTGACCAGGTCGTTCACCTTGACCTCAACTTTGAATGGCACCGCAACTTTATCCCAACGCATGGTGACCACAGTAGAATCCGGCTTCACGTCATCGAAGTCATAGGCCAGTGCGTTGTAGGCTTCGGTCGTCTGCGGCTTTACATTCACGCGCAAGGCGTCGTCCTCTTGCTTGTAGCTGAAGCTTCCCCAATCCTTCGAATCCTTCGAGAAGATCACCGTCCACTGGTTCTCTCCCGGGATCATGTGCAGGCCATAGGTCCCTTTGTCGAGCGGCTGGCCTTCAATCGTGACCGGATCGCTGAACGTGATCGTCGTGTTTTCGTTTGCCCCCGCGCGCCAGACTTGCCCGTAAGGCACGACCTTGCCCCAAATCTGGCGGCCATTCGCCAGCGGCCGGTGATAGTTAACGGTGATATCGGTGATGCCGATGCGTTGAGTGACCCGGGCATGCTGGCTCTGCCGGGGCAGATCAAGCATTAGCGTTTCGCCCGTGGCGGTTTGAGCGTGGCTAAGACTTGTGATCAACAAAACGCCTGAGAACATAACAAACAAACGAACTTTTCGCATGGGATGCTCCTTTTTCGCTGCTGGGTCGAGCAACAGATTCGGCACAACGTGAATGGAAAGACAGGGATTGAGCACTGTGCTTGAAAAACCGGAGTGACGTTTGACTTAGACGACTGGCGGCTGCCAAGGTAAGCAGTTGCCGGATTCAGCTTGCCAGGTTCTTCCACACCTCGTTCGGGGCTTCCTTAACGATCTTTGCGGGAAATGTTTTCAGGCTTGACAAAAACGGGCCTCTAGAGCAGAATTCTCACAGGCGAATAAAAAGCGAAACTGCCTCCGCGGCTCCAGCCCCGGCGTTCCCTGAAATCTTCCGAGGATCTTATGTCTTCCGCAGTGCTTTCCACTTCGGCGGCCTTGGGCCGCCCTTTTGTCTTTGATAGCAAAGCAGTTCCGGAAGTGTCCCTGCCTTTTGAACCGGCGGAGAGGGGGTCAAGCCAGGCTCATCCGATTCGTCTGCCCCAACGCGTCCGCCGCTCCAATCTTTCCGCCGAGCTTGCCTCTGCCGACCCTAGACTGGCACGCATAACCTCCGCTTCCCGGCTCGATATTCGTCCAGCGCCGGAAATGGTTTCCAGCGGCGTCCCCGCCATCGACGCCCTGACCGGCGGTCTGCCCCGCGGATGCCTGACCGAAATCTGCGGCCCCGCCTCCTCGGGACGCACCACCTTACTCTTGTCCACTCTGGCCACCGCCACTCGCCGTGGAGAATTTTGCGTGGTGGTCGATGCCAGCGACGCGCTTGATCCTCATTCCGCAGTAGCGGCCGGCGTGGAACTGGACCGGCTGCTGTGGGTGCGTTGCGGTGAGGGTTCTTACCAAAACTTCCGCCCGACAGAAAAATATGTTTCCCGCTCGAAGAAGTTCCGAGAACCAAAACATCCGGGTTCGGACCAGTCAGGTTTGCGGCAGTCTGAAAACTGTTTAGAGCAAGTCCTGCGTGCCACGGATTTGCTTCTCGAAAGCGGCGGCTTCGGCCTGATCGTCCTCGATCTCGGCGATCTGCCGCTTCAGGCAGCGCGTCGGATTCCATTGACAACATGGTTCCGCTTCCGTCGCGCGATAGAGCACACGCCCACAATCCTGCTCGCCATCGAACAACACCCCATCGCCGGAAGTTGCTCCTCCCTGCTGCTGCAGCTGGGATCAGCAGAGAATATAGCTGCGGAGCGGCGTGAGAATGCAGCCCACGGCGCGAGCCGTGGGTACGCCGCCGAAAATGAGAAAGCCCCGGAGGGGCAAAAGAAAATCTGCGTAGGCGAGCAGTCCATCATTGATTTCCAATTTGCCAGCCCCACTCACACGCAATTGTTAACCGGCATGGACATCACTGCGGAACTCATTCGTTCGCGCCTGGATCGAAAACCTGCGCACTCCACCGCAGCCTTCGCCAGCAAAACTGCCTGGGCCGGATGAAGAGCCCAATCCCATGCCGTTTGCCTGCATCTACGTGCCGAATTTTCCCGTGGCGGCCGCCCTGCGCGCCGAACCGGAATTGCAGGCGCGCGCTGTCGCCATTTTCGAAGGCAAACCTCCACTGGAGAAAATTATCGCGCTCAATGAAAAAGCCGCCCGCATGGGCATCGCGCCGGGAATGACCAAGGCACAAGCCGAACTGTGCTCGGAACTCGTCCTACGCCCGCGTTCCCCGCTGCAGGGATCCGCCGCGCACGCTGCTTTGCTCGATTGTGCCCAGTCCTTCTCGCCCTGCGTGGAAGACGCCGCCTGCGACACTGCCCTGCTCGATCTCGCAGGCATGGAATCTCTTTTCGGATCGTTGCCGGAAATTTCTCGCACTATCTACAATCGCGCGGCCACGCTCGGACTCGCAGCCAACATTGCGGTAGCTTTCAATCCCGATGCGGCGATGCTTGCCGCTCGTGGTTTTTCCGGCGTCACGGTAATCCCCGCAGACAAAGAAGCAGAGCGATTGGGTCCATTGCTGGTGGAAGTGCTGTTTGCGAATCCACTCGCAGAAGATTGTCTGGAAGGAGATCAGAAAAGAGCCGCCGACCGCCTGCTTGAAACCCTCGCCCGCTGGGGCATACGCAACCTGCGTGCGCTGGCCGCGCTGCCGGAAATTGCATTAAGCGAGCGTCTCGGACAGGAAGGTCTGCGCCTGCAGCAATTAGCGCGTGGCGCCGCTTCCCGCACTCTGGTTCCCTTAGAAGCACCGCTGGTATTTGAAGAAGCCGTCGAACTGGAGCATCCCATCGTCCTGCTCGAACCTATGGCCTTCCTGCTGAATCGCTTGCTCGATCAACTCTGCGCTCGCTTAAGTACGCGCGCCCTGGCCACGCAGGAATTGCGCCTCACGCTGGAACTCGAAAATTTTTCCTCATCCCCTCAATACAGCAATCAGCAATTTCTTCGCACTCTGCGCCTGCCCCAACCCATGCTTGACGCCAAGGTTTTCCTGAAATTGCTGCAACTGGATTTGAATGCGCATCCTCCCGGCACGCCCATCGTGAAGATCCATCTGGCCGCCGAACCGGCACGCCAGCGTTCCGCCCAGGGCGGATTGTTTTTGCCTCCATCGCCGGAACCGGAAAAACTGGAACTCACCCTCGCCCGCATCGCCAGCATAGTTGGCGAAAATAATGTGGGAGCAGTGGAGTTGCTCGACACGCATCGTCCCGAAGGATTTCGCATGCAACGCTTCGTGGCCGAAGCACCGCAAAAAAGGGAGCGCGAAAAAATTCCTAACCCGGCAGAAGAGAAATCAGCGGTCACGGCTCTGCGCCGCTTCCGTCCCCCGCTGCGCGTTCAGGTAACTCTGGAAAATAGTCAGCCCGTGCACCTGACGTGTGCCAAGAAAAAAGATGTCCAGGGCGATGTGCTCTGGAAAGCCGGACCCTGGCGCGCCTCCGGCGACTGGTGGGAACGCCAAGCCTGGTCCCGCGACGAGTGGGACCTCGCCTTACGAAGCGGAGAATCTATTTCTTTCTATCGCCTCGTGCACGATTTGCTCGGCGGCGGCTGGTTCGTGGAAGGAACGTATGACTGAAAATAAGTGGCCAGTGATCCGTGGTCAGCGCTCAGAAAGAGCGCCGAACTCAAGATTTTTACTGACCACTGGCCACGGATCACTAATCACTGACCACTGATGTACATCGAGCTTCACGCCCGCTCTGCTTTCAGCTTTCTCGAAGGCGCATCCTTGCCCGAGGAGTTAGCCGGAGTATGCGCCCATCTCGGCATGCCAGCCATGGCGCTGCTCGATACCGATGGTGTGTACGGCGCGCCGCGTTTTCATTTGGCCATGAAGAAAATCGGCCTCAAGGCGCACATCGGCGCAGAAGTCACGGCCAGTCTTTTTTCACCACAGAGTCACCGAGGCACGGGAAAAAACAATCAACAATCAAAAATCATCAAGCAACAATTTAAGAATTTCTCCGTGCCTCCGTGCCTCCGTGGTGAATTCCGCCTTCCCCTTCTCGTCTCCTCTCGCGTCGGCTATCAGAATCTCTGTCGCTTGATTACCAAAATGAAGTTGCGCGCCAAAAAAGGTGAAGGCGTAGTCTGCGCAGAAGAACTCGAAGAGCATGCCCATGGCCTGATCTGCCTCAGCGGCGGCGCGGAGGGCCCCCTGGCCGCAGCCTTGCAGAAAGGCGGCATGGAAGAAGCTCGACGCCGAGTCGACCAACTCATCGGAATTTTTGGCCACGGCAATGTCTATGTCGAATTACAACGTCATTTCCAGCGCGAAGAAGAATCTCGCAATCGTGCCGCGCTCACCCTCGCCCGTTCGCTGAATCTTCCTCTGCTCGCCACCAACGGAGTCTGCTATGCCATCGCCCAAGGTCGCCAACTATGTGACGCATTCACTGCGATTCGTTACCACCGCACGCTGTCTACCGCCGGACGGCTGCTTACCCGCAACGCCGAGCGCTTTTTGAAATCTCCGCAGGAAATGCAGCAACTTTTCGCCGACCTGCCCGAAGCCATCACCAATACGCTCGAACTTTCCTCTCGCCTGGAATTCACACTCAACGATCTCGGCTACGAATTCCCGCGCTATCCCGTGCCCGAAGGCAAGACCATGAATTCATTTCTGCACGAGCGCGCATGGGAAGGGTTTCGCCAGCGTTATGGCCGCGCCGCGCCTGACATGCAAGCCCGCGCTCGCCGCCAGATTGAGAAAGAACTGGCGCTCATCGAAAAGCTCAAGCTGGCCGGATACTTCCTTATCGTGTGGGATCTGGTCCGCTACTGCCGCGAGCAAAACATCCTCGTGCAAGGACGCGGTTCGGCCGCCAATAGCGCCGTCTGCTACTCGCTCGGCATCACGGCGGTCGACGCCGTCAGCATGGAACTTCTCTTTGAGCGCTTTCTTTCTGAAGAACGCGGCGAGTGGCCCGACATCGATCTCGATCTGCCCAGCGGCGACGAACGTGAAAAAGTTATCCAGTATGTTTACCAGCGTTACGGCGCACGCGGCGCCGCCATGACGGCCAATGTCATCACCTATCGCAACCGCATGGCCGCGCGCGAAATGGGTAAAGCTCTGGGCTTCGATCCGGAAACGCTTCAGAAGATTTCCGCGGCCGTCGCCACCTGGGAATTCCGCGACGAAAACGATGCCCTCGACCGCCGCTTTCGCGATGCCGGACTCGACCTCAACCATCCCCGCCTGCGCAAATATTACGAGCTGTGCATCGCCGTCCAGGACATGCCGCGCCATCTCGGCCAGCACTCGGGCGGCATGGTCATCTGCCAGGGACAACTTGACTCGGTCGTCCCGCTCGAGCCCGCCTCCATGCCCGGTCGCGTCGTCGTGCAGTGGGACAAAGAAGATTGCGCCGATATGGGCATCGTCAAAGTCGATCTGCTCGGCCTCGGCATGATGGCTGTGCTCAAAGATTCCATCGAACTCATCCATGACCACTATCACGAAGAAGTCGACCTGGCGCATCTTCCGTCCGACGATCCGCAAGTCTATTCCTCACTGCAGCAGGCCGACACCGTGGGATTGTTTCAGGTGGAAAGCCGCGCGCAAATGGCGTCTCTGCCGCGCCTGCGTCCGCAGCATTTTTATGACATCGTGGTGCAGGTGGCGATCATCCGCCCCGGCCCGATCGTCGGCCAGATGGTGAATCCCTTCATCCTTCGCCGCCAGGGACGCGAAGAGGTCACCTATCCGCATCCTTCGCTCGAACCGGTGCTCAAGCGCACGCTCGGAGTTCCGCTCTTTCAGGAACAACTGCTGCGGATCGCCATGATCGCGGCCAACTTTACCGGAGGCGAAGCGGAAGAACTGCGCCGCGCCATGGGCTTCAAGCGCTCGCAGGCGCGCATGCGCGAAATCGAGGTCAAGCTGCGCGCCGGCATGACGCAAAACGGAATCCCGTCGAAAGCGCAGGAAGAAATTATCCTCTCCATCACTTCCTTCGCGCTCTACGGATTCCCCGAATCCCACGCCGCCAGCTTCGCCCTGATCGCCTATGCCAGCGCGTTTTTGAAGTGCCGCTACCTGGCCGCATTCACCGCCGCCCTGCTCAATAACCAACCCATGGGATTTTATTCTCCCGCCACCATCGTCAAAGATGCACAACGCCACGGCCTGAAGCTGTTGCCAGTCGACGTAACGTGCTCAGAGTGGAAGTGCACGTTGGAAGCAGTGGTCAGTTCCCAGTTACCGGTTGCCAGTAAAACCTCTGTCGCTCCGAACTCCGAGCGAACGCGGGGATCGGAGGAATCTCGGGTTCCCTCGGCACTCGATGCTTGGTACTCGCAATTATTAAGTCCTAGAAAAATGCCTGATATTCAGCAAAAGTGCGCAAGGGACGGCATCGCAGGGAACAGCACGATCGCGCTACGTATGGGCTTGCGCTATGTCCGCGGCCTGCGAGAAGAAGCCGCTCAGGCTCTAGTCCGCCAACGCATGCGTACTCCCTTCGCATCCATTCACGATCTCGCGCGCCGCGTGCCTGAACTGCGCAAGGACGAACTCACCACGCTGGCAGAAATCGGAGCGTTGAATTCAGTTGCCAGTGGTCAGTTGCCAGTGGCCAGTAAAACCCTTGTCATTCCGACCCCCGAGCGAACGCGAGGGATGGAGGAATCGCGGTACTCGAAACCCGAAACTAGAAACTTGAAACTTCCCCTCCACCGCCGCGACGTCCTCTGGCAGGTGGAGCGTGCCGTCCGCGGCTCCGGCCCTCTGCTCGAAAGCCAGCCCGAGCCCGACGCACCCTCGCCGCTGCAGCCCATGAACCGCGAAGAGCGCCTGGTCGCCGACTTCCGCGGCACCGGACTCACCGTAGGCCCTCATCCCATGGCCTATCGCCGCGACTGGCTCAATGCCATGGGAATTCGCCGCGCCAGCGAACTGCGCGACATTCCCAACGGCAAGCGTCTCCGCATCGGCGGTTGCGTCATCGTCCGCCAGCGCCCCGGAACCGCAAAAGGATTTGTGTTTTTAAGTCTGGAAGATGAAACCGGCGTGGCCAACGCCATCATCACGCCCGACCTGTTCCACCAGAATCGCCTGTTACTGGCCAGCGAGAAGTTTCTGGCCGTGGAAGGCATCCTGCAAAATCAGGACAACGTCATCTCCGTCAAAGCGGAACGCGTGCTACCCCTGTTCGTCACGAAAGCGGAAACTGTCTCGCACGACTTCCACTAAGAATCACCTGGGTAGCGCTGGCAAACTTGTCGGGGGACGCCCAGGGGGACACCCCACGACAGCCGCCGAGACGCTGGCGCGACACAGGGCGACTCCTTGTTGCACACCCCGATCACTTCCCCACGTAGTTGACCCTCCAGATCGAGTTCGACCCGTCATCGCTCACCAGCAGCGAGCCGTCATGCGCCACCGTGATGCCCACCGGTCGCCCCCACACGTGCCCGTCCGGCAACACAAATCCGGTAAGAAAATCTTGATACTCCCCTGTGGCGCGCCCGGTCTGATGCAGCGGCACGCGGATCACTTCATAGCCCACGCGCACCGCCTTGTTCCACGATCCATGCTCGGAAGCAAAAATATCTCCGTCATACTCATTGGGAAACTTATCGCCCTGATAGAACGTAATTTCCAGAGACGCGTTGTGCGGCTGCAGCAGCACGTCGGGGACGATCACCTTATCCTTCAATTCGGGATGTTTCCCCTGCTGCCGTGGATCTTGATGCGCCCCGATGTACCACCAGGGCCAGCCGTAGAATCCGCCCTCCTCCACGTGCGTGATGTAGTCGGGCACAAGGTTGTCGCCCAGCGCGTCGCGTTCGTTGACCGAGCACCACAGCTCGCTCGTCTTCGGATTGATCGCGATCCCGCCACCGGCATTGCGAATCCCATAGGCATACACCTGCAGTTGGCAATTCGCAGGGTCACAGGCCAGAATGTCGGCGCGATCTTTCTCCGCCGGATGCGTGTCGGGATCGTCATCGTTCGAGGCCGAACCCACTCCCACAAACATTCTCTTGCCCTCCGGAGAAAACGCGATGGCGCGGGTCCAGTGTCCGCCCCCCGAGGGCAGGTCGGCAATGTGCTGCGATTCGCCGCTCGCTTTCAAATCTCCATTGTGATACGGGAAGCGAATCACTTCGTTCGTGTTGCCGATATATACCCACTGCGGATCGGGCCCCGGTGGATAAAATGCGATCCCGTACGGCCGCTTCAAGCCGCTGGCGAAAACCTCCATCTGTTCCGGCTTGCCATCGTCCTTAATTCCCCGGAATACCAGAATGCGTCCGGGATTGCTCTCGGCCAAAAAGATGTCGCCATTGGGAGCGGTCTTCAGCAATCGCGGATTATCGAGCCCCGACGCAAACAGCTCCACCTTGAATCCCGCCGGCGCCACTGGCCACGCGTTCTGCGGACGCGCCACGACTTCGGCGCCGTTCTGCGCCGAATCGGTCGCATAGGGCGACGGCAGATCCTTCGCCGTAATCTTGCGAGTCGTCCCTGGCTTCTCATATCGGAAATCCGTGAATGGCGCTTTCGGAGGCTCAGCGTTTAGCTTTGCGCCGGCAACTTCTGGCGCGGGGGCCGACGTTGGACCCGCGGCCGGCTTGCCCGAAGCCATCGCTTCTACATAGGTCACGACCTGCCATCGCTTCTCTTCTGGTAGAGCCGCCCACGAGGGCATCCCGTTATCTTTGTCTCCCTTGGTGACGAACCAAAAAAATTCGCCAGCTGTAACCCCGTTCAGTTTCCCATCCACCAGCGATGGCACGTTGCCCGTGCCCTGTCCGGTTTTTCCGTGACAAGCCAGGCAGTTCCGCGCATAGACTTGCTTTCCGGCATCGGCCGCAGCCTGCTGCCCCGCATATGGATTCTTCTGGGCTTTCGCCGATGCCGGTGCGCCGTGAAACGGTTGATCGACCGCCTGCAAGGCGGCCATGGGAAGAACACAAAAAAGAACTGCCGAGGCGATCCTGCTAGCACGAAAACGCATAAGTATCCTCACCGTTAATTGTCCCATCTAAATTAGGCGTTACACATAAAAGATGCGAATCTAGCATCACCGGATTCGCGGTCAATCCCTCGCGCCTTGGGAAGACCGGCCATGGGGGTTTGGCCCCGACCGTGTTGTCTTTCCCAGAAGTCACAAATAGAGGCCTTGTGATGACATCACCGTAATTTGGAAATGTTAGCACAATGAATTCGTGCAGAAACAAATCAGAATAGTGCGAAAACAAAGCCGAGTACTGATGCCGGGCTGCCCACAATTCCCCTACGAGAAGAGTCGAGCCCGAATTCGGGCGAGTTCCATCGGAGTAGCCTAAACATCCTTCAGTTGGTTCTCATCCATCCCGAAATAGTGGCCCACTTCATGGATGACCGTAAGGCGGATTTGTTCGCGGACTTCGGCCTCGCTGGAGCAGACCGCTTCAATATTTTTCTGATAAAGCACGATGTGATCTGGCCCGGTCGGTAGGTCGAATATGCTCTTTTTGGTCGCGGGCACGCCATGGAAAACACCCAGAAGCAGTCGCCTTTGCTGTCCCGACTGCGGTAAGGGCTGGTTCGGTGGAACATCCTCTACCAGAACAGCAACATTACGAATGCGACTGCGAAATTCTTGTGGCAGAGAGTCGAGGGTCTCCTCCACTACCTTGACGAAATGTTCGCGCTTCATTCTTCACCCAAGGAAGCAATGCCGGGCACACGATCACTCCGAATAGCCTTCATCCGTATCGTCATCTTCCTCGCCGCCATCCTGTTCCTCTTCGTCCTCTTCTTCGTCGTCTGGCTCTTCTCGAAGGAGAACATCGGCGGCTATCGACTGATACGAAGGGTCAGGGTCAAAGTCTTCTGGATCGATTCGGTGCATGCCCAATGGTACGCCTTATGCTCCTCGGCAACGAGAGGGTGAGATAGGCTCCTCAACTGCTATAATACTGAGTGGAGGTTAGGTTTTTCTCCTCTTTCAGGTCCTCTGAACCTAAGCCAGTCCATCTGAAGTTCTCCCACCTTAGGCTTTTCAGCGAGTGAGTGGTCTGCCCATCTCGTTTGGTGCAGGACTCGCCAAGAAGGGTCGCCTTTATGAACGCAACCAGTATTTCCTTCAGTCTCCTTATCGTGCTGTTCACGATTCTGCTGCTCTACTGGATGCGCAAGCTGAAACCTCAGATTACCGGGTTTCGATCACAAAGGATGTGCCCGTCATGCGGATTGATCACGTCTCGATTAAAGGCAAGTTGCCTGGAGTGTGGCAAGCCCTTTACAGCGGTGGTGTACTCGACTTCAAAGAAATGAACCCCCGCTTTTGTTGGCGTTTCCCGGAACTTTTCTGTTAAGGACATACGATATGAAAAATATCAAATTTGTTGTGAAAGTGAACCGTGGCGGTACTCGCGCCCCTGAATACGTGCAGCGAGTTGATCCGACCCACATGACAACCAACCGAAAGCTGGCACTGCTGATGGGGAGATTCACGGCCGAAGACGCTGTCAAATCGCTGCAAAACTCCCGGTGCAGCCCGGTGTTGGAGTCTGTACAGGTTCCTGCCTAGCAATTGTGCTGAGGATGGTCAGGCGATGCTTACCAAGTGTGCGAATCCTTTGTGTTCGGCTTCGTTTCTTCATCTCACGGACGGAAGGCTGTTTCGGCTAGAAACAGACCCACTTTCCCCGTCATCCAACGCTAGGGAGACCGAGTATTTTTGGTTATGCGAGGCCTGCTCGGCGGGGACAACACTACGTCTGGCCCGAGATGGAACGGTGGCGACAATCGGACTGGCAGATGCGCTTTGTAATGGACCCTACGTCGCCCTCAACTCGGTGGACCGGGAGAATGGAGAATTCCTCCGCAGCGTTAGCTTTCTTCCCAGAAGCCATCCGAAAGGCACATGAGTAACCTCTCCCGAGAACATCCTGTCACGGATATTGGAACAACCGAGCATGATTGCCGATTCGCCGCCTAGTTCCTCTTGTTTTGCGCCTGTCTTTGCTTCCGGACATACGCGAGACCGCGCTTCAGTTCGGCACCGAGATCGGTGGATTCCGTGGCAATCTCGACCGGTTCGGCGGCTTGCCGGCCCAGCCACCGATTGAGTTCTTCCGGCGACGCCTGCACGCGACGACCCTCGCGGCTGACTGGCATGCCGGATTTCGCCCAACGTTGGGCGGTGGAAATTGGTAACCCTAAGAATGTAGCTATTCGCTGCCAGCCCTTCAGAGGCTCGGATTCCTTTTTCGGTTTAGGCATCAGGACTCTCCGGTGAGATTCGATGCAGAATTCCGTCATGTGGAATCAGATGATGGAACCATCGTTTACCATCAATCCTGTGAATTCTGGCTATGCCAAGGATTTTGGGCTATGCAGAGGCCGAGTATGCTGAAACGAACGTTGCTTTCGTGGAGCAGTGGAAAAGACAGTGCTTGGAGCCTTCACCTTCTGCGGCAGCAACCTGACTGCGAAATTGTGGGGCTGCTGACGACGTTTAACCAAGCAGCGAACCGAGTCGCCATGCATGCCGTGCGTCGTAGCCTCGTCGAAGCGCAGGCTAAGGCGGCAGGTATTCCTCTATGGGATGTGGATTTACCCTCCCCGTGCTCGAATGCCGACTACGAGTGCATCATGAAAGAGACGTGCCAGGCGGCTGTGCAGGCGGGCATCGACCACATCGCTTTCGGCGATTTATTCTTGACCGACATACGGACCTACCGGGAGAAGCAGTTGGAAAATTCCGGATTGCAGCCAATTTTTCCCGTGTGGGGAATGCCCACGCGGGAACTAGCACATTCCATGATCAAATCCGGCGTGCGCGCGAAACTCACTTGCGTCGACCCTAAACTCCTCGCACCAGAATTTGTTGGCAGGGAATTCAATGAGCAACTGCTCTCGGAGTTCCCCACGAACATCGACCCGTGCGGCGAGAACGGGGAATTCCACACGTTCGCCTATGCAGGTCCGATGTTCCGGCACGACCTGTCGGTGGAGGTGGGCGAAATTGTATCTCGCGACGGTTTTGTCTTTGCAGACCTGACCTGCCCATCAAGGGAATGCCACGTAGCGGGATAATTGGCCCCGTGCCGGCTCTGTGCATAGTCCGCCGCACTTTCAACCCGCTGCCTGCCACGAATTCTAGGCCAGTCTGAGAGAAATCTCCGCGGCCGGCAGCGGTTGTGCGTCGCCGCTACTTTGTTCCACCTGAAGTTGGAGCCGTCATTCCTCGGTCCCTACTTGGCGGCATTGACTGATTTCACCGTAATGACATCGCCGTTGGCTGTGCCCGTAACCTTGGCGTCTTCCCAGGCCAGCTTGCTGAGTTTGTCCAGCGCGGCTTGATCCGACGTGCTGAGTGTATACACCTTGTCGCCGACGACCAAAGCGTACTTAGCACCTTTCTGCACGCAGGCACGAACGCAATCTGCAGGGGCAAGGCTCCCCTCACTGTGCTTCGCACCGCACATGGCATCGCTAACCCTTCCAGTGAAGATCTGGGCACTGCCCGCAGCCACGCTGGGCACGACAGCCAATCCGGCGCTCAGCACCACCGTCGCCATCCAAACTTGCAACATTCGCAAACGAGACATAAATCCTCCTGTTCTCTGATCTTGTTGTTGGATGCCTCCGTATGGAAAAGCGGATTCAGTTTTTGACGATGGGGAAGCGCCTTCGGGTGGCCGAAAATCCGGTACCAGCGCAGGCGTGCCAATGCTGATCATCTTTGGCGGTCTACCGGGCACGGGAAAGACCGCGATTGCTCAGCAACTAGCTCGCGAGCTTGGTGCGGTATATCTGCTCGGATTTGACGTTATAGTAATTTTGCTATATATTGTTGAGGTGCGGTTTGGACAGGCTTACCCCCGTGCTACGCCCCGTTGTCTGGCTCGGAAACTCCAGAACCTGCAGGATTTTCCAGAAGGCGCCCAACAATTGCTGGGTGACGAGCTTCAGCTGATCCAGTTTGGAGGCAGGCCGAAGGACGCCAAGCCGTTCACGGGTGTCGGCAGCGGCGTTCTTGAGATTGCCCTGCGGTACGCCTCCGACGCCCTACCGTGTCCTGCTGGCGTTACAGATGGGCTGGCGGATTCATGTTTTGCACGCCGTTCAAAAGAAATCGAAGAAAGGCATTGAAACGGCAAAGCGGGACGTTGACCTGATCAAGAAGCGATACCCAGAAGCACAGGAGTTGGCAATGAGTACGAAAAGGCGAAAAGCAATTGAGTTTGAAGAGGGCTCCGGAAACGTGTTCGCGGATCTGAGCCTCAAAGATGCCGACCAACTTCTGGCGCGCGCTCAGATCGGATTCCATGTCTTTAAGATCCTCGAAGGCAAGAAGCTAAAACAGCGGGAAATCGCCAGCATTTTGGGCATTGCGCAGCCCGACGTGTCGCACCTGATGAACGGGCATTTCAGCCGCTTCACGACGGACAAACTGCTCGACTTTCTAAAACGGCTTGACCGGAAAGTGACGATCGAGGTCAGTCGCCATCACAAGGGCGAACCCTATCAGCAGGTGACCATTGGTCCGTAAGAGCGAAAGCTACGCCCTTCTTTCTCGACGAAGACATGCTATGAAAGCCGTCCGGGTGAGATGAAACATGAGGACGGATCAGGCCGTCTTGAATTTATGGGGTGTTCGGGACAACAATCTGCAGCAGAAACAAACGGACTGCGGAGTGCAAGAGCGCTTTTTTCCAACAGGCTGTTAAAGGAGAAAGTCCAAATCAAAAAGCACCCTCCGATTGTTATTGCCGAAGAAACGTCCGTACTGCGGATCAGTCACGTCAGAGTGGACTTCCAGCACATTGAAGTGATTGGTCAGGTTCATCACTGTTGTGGACAGCCGAATGGCGTGTTTGGGCGTTACTTGGATGTCCTTCGAGGCTCGAAGGTCAAATGAGAAATGGCGCGGGAAGCGGGGTTGAGCACCCGGAATGGAAGTAATGTACTGCTGCAGGAAGCTTGTGGGTTGATAGGGAAAGCCGCTTCGATCTTCGATTTTTGGGATCAGTCGAGACTTCTTTGGCAAACTGTACATCCCCCACAGAAGAAAGCGATTCGGAATATCACTTGACGAACTCGCAACGAAATTTGGGTTCATGATAGGGAACGGCAGGTTGCCGAGATACGTGCTCGCATCGTTGACACTTCCTCGCGCATACTGGCGAACATAAGAAAAGAATATTTGGCGTTTCTCCTGCCGCCAAAGCGGGCGGTGACTTCCAATTGCCGCGTCTGCACAAAGCCGGTCGAAACCATCCGTAGAGAGTGAACGACCAGGCAGGAAGTGTGTCGCCTCCCGAAGTGTGGAGACTGTCAGACGAGTCCGTCATCCCAACGTCGGCGAGTACAATTGGACATAGAGGGCGACCTCTATGAGGGATCTGGCAGACGTCCTTAGCGGTTTTGCCACCCGCACCAATGATCTTCTGCGGGATACCTGGAAGTTCACTCTTTCACTCAACAACATCATCACGTATAGCGCGGTGACCTGGAACCACAAAGGGCTTGACCCGATGCCCTTCTCCAGGGCGATGTTGCGGCTCGAGGAGGAATTGAAGTCTTTGTCGAGAGATATCCTGGACGCTCAGGACAATCCGAGCGTGCCCGCGCTGGAGCAGTTGTACGAGAAGGTTGAGCCCGCGTTCAGAGTCGTACTTGATAAGGGGAAGCATGAATTTCATCTGGCAGCGGACGCGATCAGTCTGTATCTCGAACAGCAACAGGTCCTGATTTTTACCTATACAGGGAAGACGCCGCTGGTCCTGCGGTCGTCCTATCAAGATATCTTTCTCCGTCAACTGGCCAGCCAGACGCTTGTGAAGCATCCATTTCTCTCGAAGGAGTCGCTGGATCGCGCCGGCGCGGAGTTGAAGGCGTATGCGGAAGACTTTTTACGGTCGCTCCAGCGCATATACCAGACTGACATCGAAGGAATCTTCAGGAATTATCACACCTTGCTGGTCGATATGCACGAGGCCCTCTCCAAGCATCCTATCCGGGGGCCTCTCTATCGAGGGGTTCCGCCTCGGCGGATTGCCCGCACCGATGCCGGCGTGACGTCGGATTTCATCGGTGAGATGCGAGAGATGCCCGATCTCGAAGACTCACAGCGCGCCCAGATCCTGGCCCTCCGCGACGCTGACGGAAGGGCCGAAACTGAGCTCTACCGGAGGCTTGATGTCTCGCCGGACTGGGGCGCTGAACTCGGTCATGTCGTGGCGTTCATGCATCAGTTGAATCAAGACCCGCTTACCAAGTACGAAGTTTTTGAAGCCGGACCCCAGGGAGAGCTCGAGCCCGTCGAGATTGAGGAAGCGAAGAGCGATCAAGTCATCGGTCAGGAGAAGAACGTGGCTCGACTTCGGACACTGCTCACGGCGTTCGTGAAAGGGAGTCACATGCCCTTCACTCTCCTCGAAGGTGAGGGTGGTGTAGGCAAGACGCTCTCGCTCCAGGCGCTCGTTCGGGAGATCGATGGTTTGAAACTCGTCCTGATCTCGTCGGACCATCTCGGTCAGATCAGGGAGTATGCACAACGCATGGCGGAGGGACCATGGAGGACCGTACTCTACGTTGATGACATGACTTTTGACCCGCGTCACTATGAGAATTTCAAGATTGGGACGCAAGGCATGAAACGGTTCTATGACAATGTCACGGTGATGGCATCTGCCAACCCGTCGTCGGTGGCGCATCTCCCGCCCGAGGTGTTGAGAAGGTGGCCGATCCGCATTAAGTATGAACGGCCAAATTTGGCAAATGTTGCGACGTTGCGCAAGGTGCTCCAGGCAAATTGCGGCCGAGTCGGAATGGAGTATGCTCCCAGTCTAGCGACTGCGTTCCGGAAACTGCACGGAAGCGCCCTCAAGACTCTGCCGCCGTCCGCGGTCTACGATTTCTTGCGGGAAGTGAAGCTGACGCGAGGATTATAGTTGTGCCGCACCATAGGATTATGGCGGGGTTGCGTCACAGTTTGTAGTTGAACAAGCTCGCTACAGCTGGCGTCAACGCCAAGCCGATAGAACGCACCTCATTCTGACCGCGGCTGTCCAGCCACGGCTCCGCGTACTGGCTGTGCCACATCCTTGACCGAGTGCACGCCCGCCGATTGGAATGTTTGGCTGTTCGGACCTTTGCCAGCGGAGTGCCGTGCTCCCACGAAACTCCATCAAGGGCAGGTCCATTTCCCCGTTAGGAGCACGCTGAAATCCGTAACTGTTGAGAATGTATGGTCCGACACGGTCCGCTTCTTTGATTATCCATAGCTTCTCTCCGGCATCCGTCTGGTAGCTGCTCAGCAACCGAAAACCCGTGAATCAGACTGTTCCCAAACCACGGAAAGTTGGAATGCCACTTTCAGCACTCACTCCTGCTCCGGCAAGAATGAAGACGCGGTCAGTGGAGGCAACTGTGAGCATGGGAGAAAACAGGCAAACTAACGGCCTTCTGCCACTTCTCTCACGGTCTGGGCAGCGGTCTGGTTCACGCCTTCGCGGGTACTTTCCTTTTTCTCGATCTCGTCTGGAGGGCGATCCGCCCTTTTTCCCAGTTGTTCAGTCTGCCGCTGTAATCTTTCTGCTTTGGTGCGTTTCCTTGCCATACTCACAGCTTGACGCAAACCTGATCCCAAAGCAAGGCTCTACGAGGCTCTGCACTCCACCACTACCAGAGACCAGCTAAATTCAAATAAGGTGTTCCAAAACGGGAACCACCGTCAACGCGACCGACAGATGACATGGTTGCCGATGGGCGGTATCACTGGTGCCTCATCAGTTTAAGAGAAGTCCGAATTCTTAGTCGTTGTGTCCCACTAACGCAACCTCGTTGAGCTTGTCCTCTGGACGCGCCTCAGATTTTCGTCCACCCGGCCGATTCCGGAACTTTGCCTGTAGCTTGTCGAGGTACACGTAGTAAACCGGCGTGATGTAGAGCGTTATGACCTGCGAAAAGAGCAGACCGCCTACTACCGCCAGGCCCAAACCTCGCCGTGAGTCTGCACCCGCGCCAAAGCCAATCGCGATGGGCAGCGTTCCCATCAGTGCCGCCATGGTTGTCATCATGATCGGACGAAACCGGACGAGCGCGCCCTCATGGATGGCCTCTTCCGGGCTTTTTCCTTCTGTCCGCTCTGCTACTAGGGCAAAGTCAATCATCATGATGGCATTCTTCTTGACGATACCGATCAGCATGATGATCCCCACGAACGAGTAGAGATTCAGCTCCTGGTGGAAGAGGGTGAGAGTCAGCAGCGCGCCCACGCCGGCTGAAGGCAAACCGGAGAGAATGGTCAGGGGATGAATGAAGCTCTCGTACAGAATTCCCAAAATGATGTAGATCACCAGAATCGCCGCCAGCAGCAACAGGCCCATGCCAGTGAATGAGTTTTGAAAAGCTTGAGCAGTGCCCTGGAACGTGCCTTGGATGTCCACCGGGAGCACTCGATTGGCTTCGCGCTCAACCAGTTTTGTCGCGTCGCCCAGCGCTGTTCCTGGCTTTAGGTTGAAGCTGATGGTTGCCGCCGGCAACTGGCCAAGGTGATTCACCATCAGGGGACCCACCGAAGGTACCAGCTTTGCGACGGTGTCGAGCGGAACCAGTTTGCCTGTGCTGGAGCGGACGTATAGAAGGGAGAGCTTGTCAGGATTGTCCTGGGATTCGGGCAACAATTCTACGATCACGTAGTACTCATTGTTGGGCGAGTATATCGTGCTGATCTGGCGGGTACCGTACGCGGAATACAGAGCATCGGAAACCTGAGCCGGCGTCAATCCCAGTGCGTACGCTTTGTCGTGGTCAACCTCCACGGTGAGCTGCGGATTCTTCACCTGCAGGTCGCTGGTAACATCCTGCAATTGCGGAAGTGCGCGGAGAGCATTTTCCAGCTTGGGTGCGTCCTGGTAGAGCTCTGTCGTGTCGGGCGTTTGTAGCGTGTACTGATATTGTGACTTTGTCAGCGATCCGCCGATACGGATGGTCGGTGGAATTTGCATGAACACATTCAGTCCCGGAATTTGCGATACCTTGGGACGAAGCTCCTGAATAACCTCCATCGCGCTCATGCGGTTGACGCGATCTTTCTTGTCCTTCAGCCGAAAGAAAATGCGACCCTGATTGATCGGATTGCCGATGGAAGACATCGTGTTCATGACGCTGGGGTCGAACCGCACAACATCGGCCACTTTTTGCTGCAGCTGCATCATGTCCTGGAATGCAATTCCCTGTTGCGCTTCGGTGAACGCGAAGACCAGACCTTGATCTTCGTCGGGAATGAATCCGGTCTTGGAGATCGTGTACAGATAAAATGTCAGCCCGATTACAACGAAAGACACCATCAGGGTTGCGAACTTGTGCCGCAGCACTGTCTTCAGGCTGCGGTTGTAACCACGCAACCAGGCATCGAAGACCCGCTCGCTAAAATTGAAGAGCCGTCCGTGGCCCGAGCGCTCCTGGTGGCGGAGAAACCGGCTGCAGAGCATCGGAGTCAGGGTCAGTGATACGAATCCCGAAACCAGGATCGCGACGCCGATGGTCACCGCGAATTCGTGCAGTAAACGTCCGATGATTCCACCCATGAACAACAGCGGAATAAAGACGGCGGCCAGCGACAGCGTCATCGAAAGAATGGTGAAGCCAATCTCGCTGGCGCCATCCATTGCTGCCTGTAGCGGTCGTTTGCCCCCCTCCATGTGGCGGACGATGTTCTCCAACATGACGATGGCGTCGTCGACCACGAATCCGACCGACAACGTCAGTGCCATCAAGGACAGATTGTCGAGGCTATAGCTCAGCAGGTACATCACCGAAAAGGTCCCGATGATCGACATGGGCAAAGCGAGAGACGGGATGATGGTGGCAGAAACGTTTCGTAGGAAGACGAAGATCACCATGATAACCAGAGCAATGGTCAGCAGCAGGGTGAACTTCACGTCGTCGACCGACGCACGAATAGAGACAGAGCGGTCATAGAGTGTGTCGATTTGGACTGCGGCCGGAGTATGCTCTTCCAGTCTGGGCAGCAGCTTCTTGATGCTGTCCACGACCGCAACGGTATTGGTGCCCGGCTGCTTTTGAATCGCCAGCACGATGGCTCGAACTCCGTTGAACCAACTCGCGGTTTTGTCGTTCAGCACGCTGTCAGTCACGCGGCCGAGCTCGTTCAGGCGAACCGGGGAGCCATTCCGATAGGCTACCACCATGGGCCCGAACTGCAGAGCATTCATCCGCTGCCCGTTGGAGAGAATCGTGAACGTTTGGTTCTGTCCATAAAGCGTGCCCGTGGGAAGGTTGGTGTTTCCCGATTGCAGCGCTGCACTGACTTCGTCGATCCCTATCTGGCGTGAAGCCAGAGCACTCGGATCGAGTTGCGCCCGCATTGCGTATTTCTGCGCTCCATACACCTGCACCTGCGCCACACCGCTCACCATGGAGACATTCTGGGCAATGGTGGTCTCCGCGACCTCGTCGACGTCGGACAGCTTCATCGTCGGCGAACTCAGCGCCAGATACAGGATGGGCGAATCGGCGGGATTCACTTTCTGGAAAGTCGGCGGCGTCGGCATCTCCGGAGGCAATTGGCCCCCCGCCGCCGTGATAGCAGCCTGCACGTCTAAGGCAGCGCCATCGAGGTTCCGGCTTAGGTTGAACTGGATGGTGATGCTTGTTTGCCCCAGAGAATTCGTGGACGTCATCGAGTCAATGCCGGCGATGGTCGAGAATTGCTTTTCCATCGGAGTGGCAACGGAAGAAGCCATCGTGTCCGGACTCGCGCCAGGAAGAGAAGCGCTCACCAAAATCGTGGGGAAATCCACGTTGGGCAAATCGCTGACGGGCAGCAGCTGATACGCGAAAACACCGAAGATCAGAATCGCGGCCATGACCAACGTGGTCATAATGGGCCGATGGATGAAGAGCTCGGAGAGACTCACAGCCCGCCTCCGCCAGGAGCCGTGCCCGTCTCATTTCCGGGTAGGGTGCCTTGCACAATCACTTTGGCGTTCGGGGCCACGCGCAACTGGCCGTTCACAATCACGCGCTCACCTGTCTTCAATCCGTCCGTAACAAGTGTCAGATTCTGATATACCCCCGCCGTCTTCACGGGGCGTGATTCAGCCGTGCTATCCGTTCTGACGACATATACGTATTCGCCTTGCTGTCCGGTTTGAATCGCTTTCGTCGGGACGACGACGGCATTCCTCTGCGTAGAAAGCTCTAACGCAACATCCACGAATTGTCCTGGCCACAGACGTCGGTCCTGATTCTGATACGTGCCTTTCAGCTTGAACATACCGGTCGTTATGTCGACTCCGTTGTCAATGAACGTCACCCGGCCGTCTGCCGGACTGTCCGATTGTCCCTTGGGGTAAGCCAGAACTTTGAGCTGTCCAGAAGTGAAGCGCCGCCGCACCCGGTCTAAGTTCGCTTCAGGCACTGAAAAGGTTACGTAGATCGGCGTGACTTGGTTCAACTGCACCAGATATGGCGTATCGTTCGCCTTCACTAGATTGCCCAGATTGATCATCAATGCTCCAGCGCGTGCGTTGATGGGAGCAACGATATCTGTGTACTGCAGTTGCACGCGGGCGGCCTCGACCGCCGCCTTGTCTGCCTCTACTGCGGACGCATCCGCCTTTGCCTGGGCACGCAACTGGTCGGCCTGTTCATGGGAGACAATCCCCTCTTTCTCCAGTTCGGAGTAGCGCTCTGCTTGAATCCGCGAGTTCTCCGCCTGCGCCTGATCGTGCTTCATTTGACCAATGGCTTTTTCAAGGTCTGCCTGGAAAGGCCGCTTGTCCAGCTGAAACAGCGGCTGGCCCTGGCGTACATCCTCTCCTTCTTTGAAGAAGATCTTCTGGATTTGACCATTGACTTGGGACCTGATCTGCACAGTCTGGTATGCCTCAACGTTGCCGATGGCTCTGATCTGGACCGGAATGTCTCGCTGTTCGACACGGGCCACGACCACCGGTGCAGGTGGCCGCCCCCCTGAACCGCCAGCCATCTGAACTTGTTCTTTATTTCTGCACCCGGATATGAAGAGAACAGCGGTCAGAAGGAAGAACAAAATCGACGACCGCAGTCGCTCGACAACGTGTTTCATGACGGTAGACTCCGGCAAGGGTAATAAGCACATCATTCTATATTGGCGCGCTCGATCGGTTTTGATCAGTGACTGCCATCACGCACTTCGCATCGCTTTGTTGCCATGAAGTTTCTGCCTGAGGCATTAGCCCAGAACCAGCACACTCTCGCACGTTTCCAGCGCGAAGCGCAGGCCGCCTCCGCTCTCAGCCATCCCAATATCTGTGTGATTG
>CAVPQE010000003.1:0-41589 GCA_963707205.1 uncultured Acidobacteriaceae bacterium | reverse complement strand
CATAGCACAAGTTTGCGCTTTCCTTTCGCCTGTCTGGCGAACAAAAGGCGCAAAGTTGTGATACGGCTGATTGCGACAGCTAACAGCAGGCGCACCACAACCCCGAAAGAGTGGAGAGAAGAGAAAGCGGAGCAGGCCCCAGAGCACTCAGTTCGCAAGCCCTTGATTCGTTACGGGCAATTCCCGCGCGGAACTTTAGGGACAAGACGAGTCTGCCCAAAAAATGACTCTTGGTACTGTTAACCGTAGAGTTCGTTCGGCGTCCCAAGCGAGGGCATCCCTCATACGATCAGGGCATGCATCCTTCTCTCAAATAGTAAAATGAAATGCGAGCCCGAGCGAAACGGAGCCTTCTTCATGCGAAAAACCGTGATCGTCGCAGCGTTCTCAGTCCTGACGTTCGGGCTGTGGGCCGGGATCGCCGCTGCTCAAGTTCCGACTTCGGGGAACGTCTATTTCGGCTACACCTATTACAACACTAATCTGGCTCTGAACCGCGGCGGTCTAAACGGGTGGCAGGGAACGCTGGAAGGCAAGCTGTTTCCGCTGCTGGGGATTGTGGCCGATCTCACCGGGCAATATGGCTCGCTGGACCTCGGGGAGATCTGTCCGGTTGTTCCGGTTGGAGGGGGCGGCGGCTGTACGACTTTCAACCTGAGCACGCACCAGTACAACGCGATGTTCGGTCCGCGGGTGGGGACGACGATCGGGAAGTTTCGCCCGTTCGGCGAATTTGAAATCGGGGTTGGACACGTCTCAGCGAGCAGTGAGTCGAACACGTCGTTTGCCACGGCGTTGGGCGGCGGAATGGACTACAAGATTTTTCATGCGGTGGCCTGGAGGGTCGAGGCGGATTAGTGCACACGCGCTTCTTCAGCGCGGGGCAGAACAATGTGCGCATTTCGACCGGAATTGCGCTGCGGTTCTGAGTTCTCGCGCCGTTTCTTGCCATTCCCTTGAGCAAAACAAGGGTGGGGCCTACCCCCTGTTGAGAAATCCCCATCTTTACAATGTGGCGGTCTCCCGGCGAGCTGCGCGAAGACCGACTCCAACGAAGGGCTCGCCTGTAGCTCTCGCAAGCGCTCCACCGTGTCATCGGCGACGATCTTCCCCTTGTGCAAAATAACCACCTCGCAGCAGACCTTCTCCACAACCTCTAATACATGCGAACTCTAGAGAATTACTTTGCCATCGCGGGCAAGAGCCTTAAGCAGATTGCGCGGCACGAGACCGCGACGCAGCCAAACCCGAGAATGGCTCGTCCAGGATAAGCACCTCGGGGTTACGTAACAATGCAGCCGACAGTAGACTCTTCTGCCGCATTCCCTTGGAATAGTTCAAGAGCAACTCGTCCCGCACATTGCCCAGGGAGAACAGATCGATAAAGGCGTCAATTTTCCGCTCCAGTGGCTGGAGCGGGATGGAGTGTAGCCGTCCCAACGAGCGCAGTTATTTGGGCCCGTCAAATGCGGGTACATGATGTCAAACGGAACTTAAGGCTGTGTCCTGCCGCCGGTGGGAGGGCATTACCTCGGTCATCTTGGGGAAGGTGACGGTTCGGGCGATCATGCTAGAGAGAGTGACGCTACGAAGTTCCCAGGGGAAGAGTCCGCATGAATATTGATGATCTGCTTCGGATTGCGACGGAACGGCGAGCTTCGGACTTGCATTTGAAGGTGGGAAACTATCCTCACCTGCGCATTGACGGCGAACTGGTGCCGTTGACCGACCAGCCCCGCATCACCGCCGAAGACATGCTGAACATGGCGTTCAGTATGATGTCGGCGCGGCAGAAGCAGAAGTTCAAAGAGACCACGGAAATCGATATGGCGTACGGCGTGGCCGGGTTGGGACGCTTCCGCGTGAACATTTTCCAGCAGCGCGGCAATGTGGGATTGGTGCTGCGCGTCATTCCGACCAAGATTCGCGCGCTCGATGAGTTGTTTCTGCCCAAGGTAGTGGAGCAGATTTGCGACATGCCTCGTGGGTTGGTACTGGTGACCGGAGTTACGGGTTCCGGTAAATCAACGACGCTGGCGGCCATGGTCGATCGCGTGAACTCGTCGCGCGCGGAACACATCGTTACCATCGAAGACCCAATCGAATTTCTGCACCGCGACAAGAAGGGCTATGTCAACCAGCGCGAGATTGGGGTGGATACGCCATCGTTCGGCGCGGCGTTGCGCGCTTCTCTCCGTCAGGATCCGGACGTGATCCTGGTGGGCGAAATGCGAGACCTGGAAACGATTTCGACGGCGCTGCACGCGGCCGAAACCGGCCACATGGTGTTCTCGACTCTGCACACGCTGGACGCAGTCGAAACCATCAACCGCGTGATTTCCATCTTTCCGCCGCCCGAGCAGAAGCAGATTCGGATGCAGCTCGCGGCGGTGCTGCGCGCGATCATCAGCCAGCGCCTGGTGCGGCGCTGCGACGCCGACGGCCGGGTGCCCGCGGTCGAAGTCATGATCAATACCGCCTACATTCGTGAGTGCGTACTGGTGCCGGAAAAGACGCGGTCCATTCGCGACGCGATCGCGGCGGGTACTTCGCAGTACGGGATGCAGACGTTTGACCAATCGCTGTGGGATTTGTTCCAGGCGGGATTGGTGAACTACGAAACCGCGCTGGAGAACGCTTCCAACGCTGACGACTTCAAGCTGCGCATGCAGGGCATTGCGTCGACGTCGGACATTTCCCGGCAGTCGATGCAGTCGGCGGGGTTTGGGGGGCGGTAGCGGCGGCTTCCGGCTCCCGGCTTCGGGCTTTCGGACTGTAGATTTGCTTTTTTCGTTGAGTTGCTTCCCTTGAATGGGCGCGCGCAAGCGCGCCTTTTTTTCTTTCCAGTACCCGGTTCGGATTTGCGCTATCGTTACGGGTATGGCGTTCCCGCGTCCCAAGAAAAGGGCTTACTCGGAAGACGAACTGTATGAATACGCTGTGGGCGCCCTGGCTCGGCGCATGCGGACTGTCGCCGAGTTGAAGCGTCTGATGCGGGCGCGCATCGAAGAAGCCGAGTCGGAATATGGGCAGACCCTGGTCGAGCTGGTGATCCGGCGGCTGAAGGATCAGGGATATCTGAACGACTCGCTGTACGCTGCGTCGTACTCTTCGTTGCGGCGCGACAATCAAAAGCTGGGGCGGATGCGCGTGATCACGGAGTTGAAGACGCGCGGCGTGCACGGTTCGGTGATCGAGAAGGCCGTGGAGGCCGCGTATGAGGGTGTGAGCGACGAAAAGCAGGCTCGGCAGTTTCTTCGCAAGAAGCGGCTGGAAAAACCGAAAGATCAGAAGCAGACAGCACGCATCTTCCGCCAACTGGCGCGGGCTGGATTCGGAATGAAAACCATCTTCACCATTCTGAAGAAGTGGGATGTGGATGATGACACTCTGACAGCCCTGGAGAGCGAGACAGGATGAGTACGGCGCGAAGAATCGGCAACCGCACCCCTGGTTCGGCACCTTTCGACACACCAATGGCGCGTGGCTCATCTCCTTGCCTTGTGCCTTGCTATGCTGCATACTCGCAAGAACATTCGCGTTCACAAATCAAGGAGGCGCATTTATGAAGGTGATTCTGAAAGCCATTCTGGCTATGACGTTACTCAGTGTGGTGCCGATCGCATTGGCGCAGGATGCGGCGTCTGACGTAAGCAAGGGCGCAAAGGACACGGGCAAAGCGACCGAAAAGGCGGCGAAGTCGACTGGCCACGCCACCAAAGTCGCGGCCAAGGACACTGCGAAGGGTACGGAAAAGGCCGCCGACAAAACCGGCCATGCCACCAAAGTCGTAGCCAAGGACACCACGAAAGATACTGAAAAGGGTGTCGACAAAACCGGACACGCCACCAAAGTCGTAGCCAAGGACACCACGAAAGATACTGAAAAGGGTGTCGACAAAACCGGACACGCCACCAAAGTCGCGGCCAAGGGTACCGAAAAGGGCGCCAAGGACGTGGGCCATGACGTCAAGAAGGGCACCGAGAAAACCGTAGACGCAATCAAGTAAGCGCAACCACAAAGCAACCACAGAGGGCACAGAGGCGCGCGGCGGAATCCCATTTCCCCCGTGCTCCCTGTGCCCTCGGTGATTCAGGGCTTGTCTTGCGTGCGCTCTGCGTCCGAAAGTGTGCCTGAGCAACGCCGGGAACGGAGCGGTTCATTTAGAATGACTCTTTCATGCTGACCGGTTCTGAAATTCGCCGCAAATTTCTGGACTTCTTTGTGCACAAGGGACACAGAGAGGTGCATTCGTCGTCGCTTGTCCCGGCCAACGATCCCACGCTGCTGTTCACCAACGCGGGGATGAATCAGTTCAAGGACGTTTTTCTGGGGTTGGAAAAACGTGAATATTCGCGTGCGACGACGTCGCAGAAGTGTGTGCGCGCCGGGGGAAAGCATAACGATCTGGAGAACGTCGGATTTACCAACCGCCATCACACGTTTTTTGAGATGCTGGGGAATTTCTCGTTTGGCAACTATTTCAAGAAAGATGCCATTGCCTACGCGTGGGAGCTGATCACTTCGCCGGAGTGGTATGGGATTGCCAAGGACAAGCTTTATGTGACGATCTTCAAGGGCGAAAACGGCATTGCGCGCGATGCTGAGGCCTATGACTTGTGGGCCGCGCAGGGCGTGCCGCAGGATCGCATTTTCGAGATGGGTTTGAAGGACAATTTCTGGCAGATGGGTGATACCGGGCCCTGCGGGCCGTGTAGCGAGATTCACTACGACATGGGCGCGGCCGCGTCAGATCAGGGGCACGCGGATTGCGCGTTTGGCTGCGAGTGCGGACGCTATGTGGAGATTTGGAATCTGGTGTTCATGCAGTTTGATCGCGATGCCAGCGGGAAGCTGACGCCGCTACCGAAGCCGTCGATTGATACGGGGATGGGGCTGGAGCGGGTGACGGCGGTGCTGCAAGGCGTGATTTCGAATTACGATACGGATTTGTTCACGCCGCTGATCAAGAAAGCGGCAGAGTTGACTGGGACTTCGCTGAAGAAAGAATTGGATAAGGAGGCGCACACGAAGTCGGCGGCTTCTCTCCGCGTGATTGCGGATCACTCGCGAGCGGCAACGTTTCTGATTTCAGATGGTGTGATTCCCGCGAACGAAGGACGCGGGTATGTGCTGAGGAAGATCATCCGTAGGGCGATTACGCATGGACGGCTGCTAGGACAGACAAAGCCATTTCTGTACCAGATGGTGTTTGCGGTACGGGACCTGATGAGAGATGCGTATCCGGAACTGGATGAGACGGCGGACAGAGTCTCGAAGGCGGTGCTCGTGGAGGAAACGCGATTTGCACACACGATTGACGTGGGGCTTGGAAAACTTGAGCAGGACCTATTCGAAGTGAGGCAAAGCGTACGAACTCGCAAGAAAAGTTGCGGGAGCTGAGAATCCTGCTGAAGATTTCAGATGAGCTCGGAAGATGTTGAGACGCATCGAGTATGGGCCGCACAGGGGCTCACGTGCTAGACGGGCGGCACGCATTCAAACTCTACGATACGTTTGGAATGCCGCTCGACTTCATCGAAGACGCGGCCCGGGATCAGGGGATCGCGTTTGACCGGGCGGGATTCGATAAGGCGATGGACGAGCAAAAATCCCGCGCGCGGGCTTCCTGGAAAGGGGCGGCGAAGCAGACTGCGAATCCGGCGTACCAGCAGCTTCCGAAATCGGAGTTTGAAGGGTACCGGCAGACGCGGTCTGAGAATTGCGAAGTGCTGGCCATCATTCACAATGGTCAGGGGGCGCAACGGCTCGAAGGCGGATACGAAGGCGAGATCATTCTCGACCACACGCCGTTCTATGCTGAGGCTGGCGGGCAGGTCGGCGACCGCGGATGGTTTTATTCGGACGATCACAACACCGTGGTCGCCGATGTGACGGGATGCTATTACCCGATCCAGGGCGTGCGTGCGCATCAGGTCATCGCCAAACAACCGATCCGAGTAGGGGACAAAGTCGACGCGGTGGTCAACACCGACATTCGCCAAGCTACCATGCGGAATCATACGGCTACGCACTTGCTGCATGCTGGGTTGCGTGAAGTCCTGGGGAAGCATGTGAAGCAGGCGGGATCGCTGGTGGCGCCCGATCATCTGCGTTTTGACTTCTCGCATTTCACCGCCGTCGCAGACGAAGAGTTGCAGGATATCGAAGACATCATTAATAAGGAAATGCTGCGGAACCAAAAAGTGGAAACCATCGTGGACGTGCCCATTGATGTGGCCGTGAATGAGTATCACGCGATGGCGCTGTTTGGGGAAAAGTATGGCGACAAGGTGCGCGTGGTCCGGATCGGCGACTTCTCGGCGGAACTTTGCGGCGGCACGCACACCGCGGCAACTGGAGAGATTGGGCTGATCAAGATTTTGAAGGAAGGCAGCGTGTCGTCGGGCGTGCGTAGGGTGGAGGCCATCACCGGCGAGGGATCCCTGCAGCATTTCCGCAGGGACCATCAACTCGAGAATGTAGTGTCGAGTTTCGTCTCTCCCACCCTTGCGCAAAGAACGGGCAAGGATGGGGCACCCACTTCCGAATCAGCCCCCGACAGTAAGAGTTCATTCTCTCCGGCAGATGCGCTGAAGGCGGAACTTGACAAGAAAGATGCGGAGATCAAACGGCTGACACGCGAGCTCGACCAGATACGGATGAAGTCGGCGTCGTCGAGCACGGCCAATATCGGCGACCGCGTGAAAGAAGTGAAGGGCGTGAAAGTTCTGGCGCATCGCGTCGACAATCTGGAGCGGGCGCAGTTGCGAACGCTGGTCGATCAGTTGCGCGACAAGATTGGCTCGGGAGTGGTAATCCTGGGGTCGGCGTCGAATGGCAACGTTGCACTGATCGTAGGCGTGACCAAAGATCTGACCAGCCGCGTGCCGGCCGGCAAAGTGATCGGTCCGGTGGCGAAGAAAGTTGGCGGCAAAGGCGGAGGGCGTCCGGATTTGGCCGAGGCTGGGGGCAAGGATGCCTCCGCCCTGGATGCGGCACTGGACGGGGCTTATGGCGTGGTGGAGGAGATCTTAACGTGAATCCCGGCATGACCTCAGGTAAGCCTCTCGACGACCGGTTGCACTTCATCAAGCACCAGGGACACGCCATCTTCGTGATTGACTTCAGCCACTGCAGCAGCAAGGAAATGATGCTGCTGCTTGACTTGGTGCGCGCCGATATCTCCCGCCATGCTCCCGGATCGGTACTTACACTGGCTGACTTTAGCGGAGCGCAGATCGATAAGAACGTAGCAACCCACATCAAGGAAGTGCTCACGCTCGATCGTCCCTACGTGAAGAGGTCGGCGTGGGTGGGGACGGAGAGCCTGCCGCACGTGTTCTACGAGAATTTCAAAAGCTTCTCGCAGCGCGACTTTCCTACGTTCAAGACGCGGGAAGCAGCGATGGATTGGCTGGTGGCGGAATAGTTCTCAGTTGTCAGTGCTCAGCCTTAGGTCCTGATCTCTCGGCTGTGGCTGCCAGCTTTCTCCTTCTTTCAGGATCACGACTTGCGCGCTCAGTCCGGCTTGGCGTGCGCGCTCGCGGAAGCTTTCCGGCGTTTGATTGGTGCGCATGAGCGGGGATCGGGGATTGATTCCCAGATGAATGGGGATTACGATTCGCGGCGCCAGGGTGCGCGCTGCTTCTACCGCCTGGGGCTCGCCCATGGTCATGGGAATGCGGAAGGTGGTGACTGGAATCAGGGCGACATCGGGCCGCATTTCGCGGCCAATCTTCTCCATGAAACTCGCTCGATAGGTATCTCCCGCAAAGTAGACCCGTTGGCCTTCAGCTTCGATCATGTAGCCGATCGTGAAAGTGACGTGCCGCGCGGGAACGGCTGTGATCGTGACTGCGTCGAGTTCTTTGCGCTGCCAGGGCTTGAAGCCGATTACGTTGCGGCCGCCTTTCAGGCGGGTCATCCACGCTGAGGGAGCAGGCGCGAAGACGGGCACGGACTGCGGCAACAGGCGCAGGAATTTTCGGTCGGTGTGGTCGAAGTGGTTGTGCGAGATGAGGACAAGATCCACATTGGCGAGTTCTTCCCGCGAGCGCGCCGGCGGGTGAGTGCGCGCGTAGGCGGGATTGCCGTGGAGGCTGAAATACGGGTCGGTGAGGATGCGCTGGCCCGCGGCTTCGATCAGGACCGTGCTGTGGCCAATCATAGTGATCTTCATACGGTTCTGGCTTGAACCTTTCTTGCAAGAGGGCGAAGGGCGCCCGCGCCACACAATCGAACTTTAGCTCCTCCACTTCAAGGTAACTGGGCCTGCCATCGGATGCTTCATCGCACTGCCGGTGCGCTTGACTTCGAGATGCGCGGCCTTGAGCTGAAAGTACCACTTGGCGGGGCGATCGGCGTCGTCGATCAGCATCAGGTGCGGGTTGTGTTTCAGACCCTCGGCCTGCAGTTCCATGGTGCGGCGGTCTTGCTCCACAAATTTTGCGAAGACGAACTTTAGTAGGTCGGGAACAAAGGGCACCCAGCGAAATAGATTCCACGCGGCGACTACGTCGATGCGGCAATGACTGCGCGTGATTGGCGTGACCGTGGTCAGGCTGGAGAACCAGTATTTTCCGGCACGAATGGTTTCGGTGCGAAGGTTGGGCAGGACGAAGTCGATGGTGGTGGTGATGGAATCGGCGTCGGCGTAGAGGCGCAGCAACTTGTAGGGCGCGGAGTTGGAACTCGGAGTGTGCGCGCTCATGCGAAAGCCATTCGGGATGGGCTCGAAGTTTTTTTGCTTCTCGTGAATGCTGTGCTGGGTGCGCCACCACCATGCCTGGTGCACGAACGGGCCGTGCGCGGGATCCATGAGGCCGATGATGCCATGATCGATGCTGACGGGCATTTCGGCCTGCAGGTAGGCGAGTTTGTACTTCGCGCTGAATTTTTCGATTTGCGGAGCGGCCTCGGGAGCCTCGGGTCGCGGGGCGAATCCTGCGCCTGGTGGGGCCGGATCTGGAATGAAAACCCAAATAAAGCTGTCTTGTTCTTCGCAGGCATAGCTGCCCGCATAGATGCGATCCACTTTCAGATTTTGATCAGCGGTGAGCGAAGGGATCAGTTGGCACTGGCCATCGTGGACATCGAACTGCCAGCCGTGGTATCCGCACTCGAGATTCTCTCCGTCGAAGCGGCCGCAGTTGAGCGGCATGCCACGATGAGGGCAGGCGTCGCGCAGGGCGAAGGGCTGTCCTAGGCGGTCGCGGCCGATGACGAGCGGAATCTCCAGCAGAGTCGCCTCGTATAACTGATTGCGATGGACGCGATCGGCGGGCAGAGCGCGATACCAGAAGCCGGTGAGCATGAGGGCGTCGGGCGCCTGGCGTTGCGGGAGGTCGAGTTCGGGCATGGGGAGAATTGTTGATTGCTAATTTTTGATTGTTGATTTGAAGACATATGCTAGCATCCGCAGGACTTTGCGGCAGGAAGAAAAGCATAACCACAGAGGACACTGAGTTCCACCGAGGAAGAACACAGGGTGATGCATTAGCGAGATGGAATTCATTGGTCACTTTCGCCGGTTGAGTCCGCTGCAGCGAAACACGTTCATCGCCTGCTTTTTGGGATGGTCGCTGGATGCGTTTGATTTCTTCATCCTGGTTTTCTGCGTCAGCGCGCTGGCCACGCAGTTTCAGACAAAGGTCTCGGCGATTACGGAAGCGATTTTTCTGACGCTGGCCTTGCGGCCTGTGGGAGCAATTCTGTTCGGACTGATGGCGGACCGCTTCGGGCGGCGTCCCACGCTGATGGTCAACATCATCGCCTACTCGCTGTTTGAAATGGCCTCGGCCTTTGCGCCGAATCTGAGAATATTTCTGGTCACGCGGGCTCTCTTTGGAATCGCCATGGGCGGCGAATGGGGCGTGGGCGCAGCATTGGCGTTCGAAACGCTGCCGGCCGAAGGACGCGGATTCTTTTCGGGCCTCTTACAAGAAGGCTACGTAGTCGGGTACCTGATTGCGGCCTTAGTCTACGGAACGCTGTTCTCCGCCGTCGGCTGGCGCGGCATGTTCGTAATCGGCGCATTGCCGTCGGTTTTGGTCATCTACATTCTCACCAAGGTGGAGGAATCGCCGGCCTGGCTGCAGGGACGCGTATCGCGAAACGCAGAGAGTCATCTGGGAAAAGACGTTTTGTCGCACGCCGGCATTTTTCTTTTTATGATCGTACTGATGTTCGCGTTCAATTCTTTCAGTCACGGAACGCAGGATCTATACCCGACATTCCTGCAGAAGAATCTGCAGTTCACGCCGAAGACGGTGAGCTTCATTGCGATCGTTTACAACATCGGGGCACTGCTGGGGGGAATCGTTTTCGGGACGTGGTCGGAACGGATCGGCCGGCGGCGGGCAATCGTCATTGCGGCGCTGCTGGCAATTCCTGTCATTCCGTTGTGGGCATATTCGCGTAGCGTACCGATGCTGGCGCTGGGCGGATTCCTGATGCAGTTCATGGTGCAGGGCGCGTGGGGAGTGATTCCGGCGCACTTGAACGAACTCTCTCCGCCAGCGGTGCGAGGCACATTGCCGGGATTTGCCTACCAGATTGGCAACTTTTTCTCCTCCCGCAATTCGGTGATTCAGGCGAAGTTGGCCGAGAGCCGCTATGGGGGCAGCTTTCCGCCCGTGCTGGCCTGGACGGTGCTTTTTGTAGCCAGTCTGGTGGCGATGGTCACGTGGAGCGGCAGAGAACGTCGCGGCGCCGATCTGTCGAACACAAGATAGCGGGCAAATCGATATTCTAGGGGATGTGCTAGTTTGGCACACTGGAGCGTGTAGCACTAAGGAAGCATTGTCAGAGGCGGATTCCTGTGGTACGGTAAGTAAAATTTCACGCCTGCAAAATACATTCAGCGGGGCCCCGGGTGTGGTGGTTTGCGTGAATGAGTGTATGCGAGGTGCTGCCACTATGAAGGAAATTATGGATCCCATCCCGGCCGGAGTTATTGAGAAGGAAAACTTCGCCAACCGCAAGCTGATTCGGCCGACTCTGCCTCGGGTAGAGAATCACAATAACCACAATGCCGCTCCCACGCAGACGGCGGAACGACGCGACCGCCCGGAGCGGCATGAGCGGGGAGAACGCATGGATCGTGGAGATCGGAACGATCGTTCGATGGGAAGCGGCACTGGAAAGAAGCAGGCGCCTCCGGAGCAGACCAATGCCGAGAATTTTTATTACCAGAAGCAGATGCAGTCGCGGACGCCGATGGTGATTGTCCTGCGCGACGGTGAGGAAGTGCGCGGCATCATCGAATGGTACGACCGGAATTGCATCAAGGTGAACCGGGAGAACGGCGAGCCCAATCTGATGATCTACAAGCCCGCGATCAAGTATATGTTTAAGGAAGGGGAAAACCAGCGGTAACACACCAAGTCTCGCCCGGTGAACGCGAGAGAAATGGGGCCCCAAGGCTTCCCAGCCGGTTCACGGCAGATTGATCCCGAAGGTTGGGAGCAAGAATGTTTCCCTCACGTCGAGTCTCCCGCAGAAGGTTTCTCCAGTCGGTCACGCTGGCATCGGCCGCAGGTGTAGTTCCGATCTTGCGGACTTCGGCTCTGGCGTTTGGGCGCGGCGCATCGAATCCAATCCAATCTCCTCCGCTCGAGGAATTCAGTTACGGCGATGTCACGCTGGATAGCGCCCTCCACGAGCAACAACTGCAACAGACGCATGCCGTGCTCATGGAACTGAGCGATGATGCCCTGCTCAAACCATTTCGGCAGATGATTGGACAGCCGGCACCGGGCGAGGATCTGGGCGGATGGTATCGGTACGATCCCAACTATGACTGGCACACGTTTGACGCGGGCTTCGCGCCTTCGGCGACGTTTGGGCAGTGGGTGTCGGCGTTGGCGCGGGCGTATGCGATCACGGGATCGCAGGCGGCGCGAGAGAAGGTTCTGCGCTTAAATCGTCTTTACGCGCAGACCATCGACGGGCAGTTTTACGAGAACAATCGCTTCCCTGCCTATTGCTATGACAAGCTGGTGTGCGGGCTGATCGATTCGCACAAGTTTGTAGGCGATCCTGACGCGTGGTCGATTCTGCAAAAGACTACTGACACGGCGCTGCAGCATTTGCCGAAGCAAGCGATCGAGCATGGCCAGAGTTGGCGGCCGGAAAAAGATGAGTCGTGGACGTGGGATGAGTCGTACACCATGCCGGAGAATCTGTTCCTGGCGTACCAGCGCGGTGCGGGAGAGCGTTATCGCGCGCTCGGGATCCAGTATTTGAATGAACCGTTTTTCGACCGGCTGGCGGCTGGGCAAAATGATCTGGCAGGGCGGCATGCTTACAGCCACGTGAATTCGCTTTGCTCGGCAGTGCAGGCGTATCTGACGATCGGAAGCGAGAAGCATCTGCGGGCGGCGAAAAATGGGTTCGACATGTTGGCGGCGCAGAGTTTTGCGACAGGAGGCTGGGGGCCGGACGAAATTTTGCGCGCCACCGGGAGCGCCGATGTCTACAACAGTCTCACGGGCACGCACAGCGGTTTTGAAACCCCCTGTGGTTCCTATGCGCATTTCAAGCTGACCCGCTACCTGCTGCGGGTGACGCGCGACTCGCGCTACGGCGACAGCATGGAGCGCGTGATGTACAACACCATCCTGGGGGCGAAGCCGCTCCAAGCCGACGGACGGACGTTTTATTACTCGGACTATAACTTCAAAGGCAGTAAAGTTTATTCGCCGCACCGCTGGCCCTGCTGTTCGGGGACCATGCCGCAGGTCGCTGCCGATTACCGGATCAATACGTACTTCCGCGACGCGCGCGGGGTATCCGTGAATCTCTATATTCCATCGACTCTGCAATGGACGCAGGGCGAGGCGCAGATTGTGCTGACGCAGAAGAGCGAATATCCCTACGATCCACACGTGCAGTTTGAGGTGAAAGCGTCGAAGCCGGCGGAATTCGCAGTCAGTATGCGGATTCCGGCATGGGCGGAAGGAGCCTCGGTTTCCGTCAACGGCAAGCATGAGGCAGCTCAGGCTGGGACCTTCGCGCGGGTGCAGCGACGGTGGAAGACTGGCGACCGCATTGACCTTGAGCTTCCCATGAAAACGCGGCTGGAAGCGGTTGATCCGCAGCATGCGAACACGGTGGCGCTGCTGGTGGGGCCGGTGGTGCTGTTTGCGATCACGGATGCAGATCCCAAAGTCACGCGCGCGCAATTGCTGGCGGCGAAAAAGACGGGAGCGCAGAGTTGGCAGGTCGCTACGGCGGATGGAGCACTGGAGATGCTGCCCTTCACGGCGATCGGGGAGGAGCAGTACTCCACCTACTTGCGCGTTACTTAAGAGGGCGAGACGTCAGCCGACACAGATGGGTAGATCAAGAAGAGCCCTGGCTTGCTTGAATAATGTCAGCGATCTGCACCAGCCGCTCAGGATGCGGGAATGGCAGCGGCCGCAGCAGCATGCCTTCGACGATGGAGATGGAAAAGATAGCCGTCGTGGCGCCCACTCCGAGCGCCAGCATCAGCACCGCCGTGGCCGTAAAGCCTGGGGACTTCAACAAAAGCGGACCGCGACCCGTAGTTCATGCAAAGGCATTGTCATGGCCTCTTTCGCATTGAAATGTCCGAATCGAAACCTTAGTCAGTTCGGAGCGCCTTCATGGGATCAATCATCGCCGCCCGCCGCGCTGGCAAGTACGAAGAAAACAGCGCAGTGACAAACAAGATCACGCCCACGGAGACGATCACGGAAAAATCCATCGCCCCAACCCCGTACAAAGTAGTACGCATGGTCCGGCCCACGAGCGCTGAGCCCACAAGGCCGATCCCCAGCCCGACCGCAGCGAGCAGCGACGCTTCCTTCAGAATCAGCCAGATCACATCAAATCTGCTGGCACCCAGCGCGAGCCGCAGCCCAATCTCGTTCGTTCGTTGAGAAACCGCAAACGCCATCAGCCCGTAGATCCCAACTGCCGCCAGAAGCAAAGCGACCGCCGCAAAGCAAGCAAACAAAACCATCGTGTATCTGTCCTCGCCCAGCGACTCATCCTTCACCTGATCGAGAGTCTGAAGTCGCGCCAATGCAATCTGCGAATCGACGGAATGCACCGCTGCCGCAACGCTCTTGCTCATCGCCGCCGGATCCTGCGCAGTGCGCACCCCAATGTGCACACTCGGCGACAACGACTGCGCGAAGGGAACATCCACCTCGGGAAAGGGTTCCCGAAAATCGCCATATCTCACGTTGTGAAAGATTCCAACGATCTGCCACTCCACCGCCGGGCCCAGCTTCGGCAACCCAGGAATGATCTCTTCGATCGACAAGCGCTGCTGTAGCGCGTCCATGCCCTTGAGGTAACGCCTGGCAAACTCCTCGTTCACCATCGCCACGCGAACACTCGAGCTCGTGTCCTGATCGGTAAAAGCGCGCCCCTTGACCACCTCTATGCCAAAAGCTTTAAAGTAGTCGGGCGAAACCGATTGGAATCCGGTGCCAGGCCGCTGCGACGGATCCGCAAACGTCGGTCCGCCTACCAGGGTAAACGGCATCCCGTCGCTTGTTCCGCGGAGTGGCATACCCGTCACAGTCGCGACATCCGATACTCCCGGCACCGAACGAAGCACACTCAACATCTGCTGGTTATAAGCATTCATCTCGTCTGGAGTTTTGAATCGTCCCTGCGGCTGATCGAGTCCGAAGACAAGGATATGATCCGTGCGCACGCCCAGATCGACGCGTGTGAGATTCCAAAAACTGTGAATGGCAAGCCCCGCGCCCGCCAATAGCGACAACGCCAGCGCGAACTCACCGGTAATCAGCCCTCGCCTCAGTTTGTGACTGCCCGTGCCCGTCCCCGTGCGCCCGCCTTCCTTCAACGATTCTCCCGGATCAACCCGCGAGGCACACCACGCTGGGGCGCAACCAAACAGCAGTCCGGCCAGCGTCGTCGCCGCCAGGGCGACCACCAAAATGTAGCCGCCCAGAGAGGAAAAGGCGCTTGCTGCGTTCGAGTATGCGCCGATCTCGCGGGCGTTAACTGGAATGCCAGGGGTGCCGCCATTCAGGTGATCTCCCACCAGAACCAGCCGGTCAGGATCGCTGAATGGCAGCGGACGCAGCAGGATGCCTTTGACCAGCGAAAACATGGCGGTGGTCGCGCCAATGCCAAGAGCCAAAATGAGGACGACCGTCAGGCTGACGCCAGGCGCTCAACAGTTGGCGAAACGCGAATCGGAGTTCCTGTGCGAGTGCGTATATACGTCCTCCCCCGAACCTGAGGCTTGTCGGCCAAGTACAGGACGAGATCGAAAAGCAAAGCTTAAGACTACAAGGTATCTTATAAATGGCTTCGGAAAGTGCACGGCTTCAGAGTGCCGAAAAGTCACAAATGTATGCATCACCGTGGAAGAGCGGCCCTTCCAGGGCCGCGTAAGAGCGTGTGGAATGACCGCGGGGCTTTAGCCCCAGTGGTCGCTCTTGCTCGATGTGCGTTTTTCCGCCCGCTCGAAGTCATAAAGGACGCGGGCCTTAGCCCTTGAAGGCTTCGCCGTTTACTGCCTCGGTCTATTATCAGGGGTCGTCCCAGAGAAGCTAAGATTAGAGAACATTCGTGCCGCCTTTTCAATCGGGATATGTTGCGGCTGGTTCTCAGTCCGCCGGACGACTCATGTGGGGACAGCCGGCCCTCGGCTGTCCGTCGAGCGAAGCTGGACAGCCCTGTCCGCACCGATCGTTTGCTGTCTCGCGAGAGCCTCGGTTCGTGAAAAGCGTTAAGCGTGCATATTCGTCGAATGGCCTGCACGCGCAGCCATCCCTCTAGCTCCGGCGGGCGTCCCTTCTCCCTGCCACTTCCGCGCCAACCCTTCCAGTTGCGTCAACACCTTCTCAATGTCCTTCATGCGGTCGGTAATGCCATAGGTTACGGCAGGCGGAATCGTCGGCTGGTAATCGCGGAATATGAACCCCTTGTCCTCCAGCGTGCGCAGCCGCTCCGTCAGCACGCGCGAGGAAATGCCATCCACGTTCTTCCGCAGCACGCCAAAGCGCATCGGGCCATTTGTGCTGAGCGCCCACAGGACGTGCAGCGTCCACGGCCGGGTCAATAGTTCCAATAGTCCGCCAATCGCGCAGGGAGATGGAGTCTTGGCAGAACGTCTCATAGTATTTTCCAGATACTAGGTTACTCCAAAGTGCCTGCTTTGAAAAGAGCTAATAGTTATTTATTGTAACCGATTAAGAAAACGAGCCATCCAACAGAGCTGAATTGCAAGACGCCGTGCATGTTCGTTTCGCAAGTGAATTTACATTCCTACTAGGAGAAAACTTATGGCAAGTGCTGCTGCTGCTGTATCTACTAGATCCCTGACGCAGGCGCCCGCCCTTGCAGGGCCGATTGTCCTGTTGGGCCGTCTGTTCTTTGCGCTGATTTTTCTGATGGCAGGTCCGAACCACTTCTCCAGCCAGACGATCGGCTACGCCGCGTCGCAGGGCGTGCCCCTGGCTTCAATCGCGGTGCCGCTTTCCGGCGTGCTCGCCATTGTCGGCGGACTCTCGATTCTGCTCGGTTACCGCGCCAGGATCGGCGCGTGGTTCATTGCGCTGTTCCTGGTCGGAGTTACTCCAATGATGCACAGGTTCTGGACGGTATCCGATCCCATGATGCACCAGATGCAGATGGTCATGTTCATGAAGAACCTGGCAATGCTGGGCGGCGCGCTTCTCATTTCGCAGTTCGGCTCTAGCTCCTGGAGCCTCGACAGCCGCCGAAAAAAATAGATACGAGCAAATGAAAAGCCGCCCGGGGTGGGCGGCTTGCTGTTCTTGCTGATTACGGCCTATGCCGCGGTCTCGACCGCTTCCGGCATGCGGAAGGGCTCATCGTAGCTGCCGCCATAGATGGACGGGCACTTCGAACCCATCGGCCGCAGGTACGTCGCCAGTTCGCCGCGATGATGGATGCTGTGGTTGTTGAGGAATCCCAGATAGAAGACTGCGGGCATGTTGAACACGTTGGCGAAGTTGACCGGCGTGAGCAACTGCTCGACCGACATGGCTTCAACCCGGGCGATGCCGCGCTGCAGGTTCTTGTCGTACCAGTCGACCACTTCGGCAATGGTCTTGGGTTTGTTGGATGGGTCGCCTGTCATGTCGAACTTCATGTTGGCGATGCTGTCGAGAAAATCAACGTCGGAACTGGCCAGGTGCCAGGCGAGTTCGTGGGCCGTGCGTGCATTGGGATCGGGCCGGTAGCTGGACTTTGCGTCGGGCACGGCGGCGATCACTTTTCTGGTGATGACTGCTTCACCTTTCAGGCCGTCGAGCATGAGCGCTCGCAAGCCGAGGACAAATTCAGGAGTTGGAGCTGGTGGTTGGGACATTCTTTCCTCCTTGGGTGAGGTTGTTCTTTTTTCGGAGTAAAAGGACGGAAAAGGGGCACGTGGCGCGCCCCTCTTCGAATTCAACTGAGACCAGAATTATACTCCGACCGGCTGCTTGCTGCGGACCTTGCTTCCGAGTGGGACAGGCGTGAGCCAACCGTGCCGGTCGCTTTTTTCTCCGCGCACGATCGAGTAAAACTCCTTCTGCAGCGCCTTGGTGATGGGGCCGACAGTGCCTTTGCCCACCTTGATCTTGTCGACGGAGCGGATCGCGGTGACTTCCGCCGCCGTTCCGGTGAAAAACGCCTCGTCGGCGATGTAGAGCATTTCCCGCGGGATCATCTGCTCGACGATCGGGATGCTCAGGTCGCGGGCAATCTGCAGTACGGAGTCGCGCGTGATGCCGGGCAGCACGGAGTTGCCCAACGGCGCGGTGATCAGCTTGTCGCGATGCACCAGGAACAGGTTTTCGCCCGAGCCCTCGCTGACGAATCCGCTGGCGTCGAGCGCGATGCCTTCCGCGTAGCCGTTGACGATGGCTTCCATCTTGATGAGCTGCGAGTTCATGTAGTTCGCCCCGGCCTTGGCCATGGCGGGCAGGGTGTTGGGCGCCAGCCGCGTCCACGACGAGACGCAAACGTCGCAGCCATCGACCTCGCCGCCCAGATATTTTCCCCACGGATAATTGATGATGTAGACCTCGGTCGGCGAATTGAACGGGTTCACGCCGGCCTCGCCGTACCCGCGCAGCACAATCGGGCGAATGTAGCAGGGCCACGCGCCGTTGTGCGCGACGGTGTCGACCATGGCTTTGACCAGCTGGTCGCGGGTGAAGTCCACGTCAATGCGGTAGACCTTGGCGGAATCGAGCAGCCGCTGCATGTGCTCGTTGGCCCGGAAAATCGCGGGCCCGCTGGGCAGTTCGTAGCAGCGGATGCCTTCGAAGACCGAAGAGCCGTAGTGGATGACGTGGGACATCACGTGGATGGTTGCGTCGTCCCAGTTGATGAGCTTGCCGTTGTGCCAGATCTTGTCGGTCTTCTGAATCGCCATGCGGACTCCTTGGGGTCTACGTCGTTACCCGACAATTATATCTGAGGCGGACGACCTTTCTTTCGCCCCTCGGGGCTTGTTAGTCCTCGTCTTTCGTCACCCACGGCTTGCGCGTTGGGCTGCACTTTTTCGCTCCTTCGGAGCTTCCGCCGCGCGGGCTTGGGGTTTTCGATGGGTCGGGTCGACGACGTCAATTGCGATTTGGGATGGAGGGACGGTTTCGATGGCTGCGACCGTTAGCGTTGGTTCGGGCATGGCACTCGCGGGCTGGAGTGGGGCAGGATAGGTGGGGACTTCGCGGACCATTTCGTCTTTCTCCAGGCTGAAGCGGACGCGGCGGGCGTTCTTTACGGCGATGTGAAGGGCTTTGAGGATGAGGTCGGCGCGCTTGAGGTCGATGGTGTTGCGGGCCAGGGCGTTGATGACTTCCATGAGGGAAGCCTGAATCGCTTCCTCGTTTTCGATGAGGGCGACGGGATGGATGCGGGCGTTGGACGGAATTTGGACGCCGCGCATCATGCGCTGATGGAAGTAGCAGAACTGCTCTCCGCGGAGAGCGGGGGAGCCGCAGCGGACTCCGGTGACTTTGATGTGGGTGCAATTTCTGACATTAGGATGAATTGGCATATTGGTCCAGTTAGTCCTATCTATAATTTTTTGGTAGTTACGAGCTAAGATCTTGGCTTCATTGGAGTTAGGGGCGGAGGATATGACGACATCCGCGTATAATCTTGGAAACGCGGGACTTGCGAGCAAAATATTGCGAACTAAGGACTTAACTTCGCGGGCTGCGGTGGAGGGCTTTCGCGAGTTGGAAATCGAAGCGGTTTCTCTTTGGTTCGCCGCATCCGATTGAGCCGCCGGGTTGGGAGAGCGTTGATGCATACTCCCAATTTGGCCCTTTTGAAATCCTCAGTAAAGGTTGTACGTCACAGGGTCGGGTTGTGGACGGCTGTGGAAAAGAAGTTGATCAGGAATTCAAAATCCCCCACCCTAGCCGCAAAACGCGCGGCTAGGATGGGGCACCCGGCTCCTGAAGAAGATCCGTTGCCATTCTCGTCTACCGTATTCTATGTCCATTTAGCGACGGAGGCGGGCCGTCTCTGCTAGAGAAAAAAGGGCCATGGCGCAGCTGCGCCATGACCCCTCATAGTCGTGTCCTTTTTACACCTGTGGGGGAGGGGATGCCAAGGGGATTCGCGGACGGTTCTCGGGGGCTGAAGCCCGACTCTGGTTTGGGGGCTTTACGCGGCGCTGAAGCGCCGCTCTTCCACCAGAATGACAATCCCAATGCGTTGCGCTAGTGAATGCGGGCCGTGTTCTGCACCCAGCTGGCGAAGGCTAGCCAGGGATGCGTCATGCCGATGGGGACGCGCAGTTGCCCGGCGACCAGCACGAAGAGGCTTCCCCAGATCGTGGCTCGCTGCACTTTGTGCGTCGACCATAGATCGTAGCCCACGAGCAGAAGCAGAAACGCATAAACGAATATGCTGTCCATAAACGGATGCGCGGTGATGACGGTGAACGGCGGGCGGCCGGTAGGGGCGTCGAGGATCGCGATGTTCGCGATCAGGATCAGGCGCTTGTGGGCCGACGGGTTGGAGCGCTGGCGATAGGCGAAATAGATCAGGGCGGCGAAAATGAGGATGCCGAAAAAAGGGATGGCGTAGAACGTCCGCGGATCGAAGCCGGAGCCCGGCGGCGCGAATCCGCGCGCCAGCATGTCGCGGCCTGCCAGCTCGCCCAGCACGACCATCAGACAGGCCAGGCCGAAGCCGTAGAGGCCGAGTTTACGGTGAAGGTCGACGCGATGCGCCGAGACCAGCGCGGTCTGCGTGATCAGCAGGAGGATCCAGGCGGAGAAAACCGCACCGTGGATGTGGATCAGCAGATTGGGCAGCGGCGCGCGGAAGACTCCTGCCAGGAAATAGGTGCGGGCAAAGCCCACGAACACGGTGGCCAGAATGAGCAGGGCCATCGCCGAGAAGAAATAGTTGTCGTAAATGCGGTTGCGACGGAATCCTCCGGCACTGCTGTTCGCCAAAGTGGCGGTTGCCATGGTTTCCTCCGAATGATTGGAGTGGACTGCCGGGGGGAAGTGGCGACATTGTATACCGGTTCTGGCTGGCTCGCTGGTCAAAAAGCAGCGGGCAGGAGTGCCCGCTCCACACGAACCCGCTGCGGAGCCGCCTGGGACGGACGAATGCGTCCGTTCCTCCGTGAGCGTCGATCCTACCTGAGCATCGATGCTACGCGAGCATAGCTATTTGGTCGGAGTTAACGCTGCTTGCGTGGTGGCCACTGGCAGTTCGTCGCCGCGGAAATATTTGGGAGCTTTGGGGGCGTCTTTCGAATTCGGATCTGGCCTGAAATTTGCGGACTTCATTTCGGGCATGGCTTCGTAGGGTTTCGAGTAGTCGTTGGCGGCGTTCCAGAACAGGAATCCGATGCCGCCTTTCGTTTTGGCGGTCTCCACTTGCACTTTGATGTATTCGGGCGAGTAGGTCTTGGTGCGCCAGTGGAAGGCTTGCAGCCAGGGGCGGATGACGACTCCGCTACCCTTCGTGATGAGCTCGAAGCGGTCCATGGATTCGCCGATGAAGTGGGCAGGCTCGTCGCCGGGATGCGCGATGTTGTCCATGCCGAAGAAGTGCGAGGGATAGATCATCGGCGAAAGCACATCGCAATAGTGGGCCATGCCGACGATGTCCTGTCCGGTGTGGGAGAGATCAACCTGGCGCTGCCAGGCCATCACGCCGAAGACGTCGAGCGAGAAGAGGACGCCGGTGGGATGCAACTCGGCATAAGCCTTTTTCAGGAAGGCGCTGATTACATCGGTGCGCTGCGGGCCGCGCGGCGCGGGCTTGGCCGCTACCGGGCATGGGCCTTTTATCTGTCGCCCCTCTGGGGCTTGTTGGTTTTCGGCGGCTGTCCCACGGCTTGCGCTGTGGGCTGCATTCTTGCGCCGCTTGGCGGCTGGGCCCGACGCGGCTTTCGCGTCTGGAACTAAGCAGGTTGAATCATTACTTACGGCAGCTTGGATTTCGGGCTGGGCCGCTTCCGGTTGGGCGGATTGGTAGACGAAGGCGGCGTCTTTTTGGTCTCCTTCGGCGGGGAAGCGGACGTAGTCGAACTGGATTTCGTCGGCGCCGAGTTGGGCTACGTGCTTGGCCAGAGCGATGTTGTAGTCCTGGACCTTGGGCTGGCTAGGATCGGTCCAGACCAGCTTGCCGTTTTCGCGCCAGGCTTGGTGATTGCGGCGGGATTGGACGGCGAGTTCGGGATGCTCCTTGACCAGGCGCTCGTCGCGGAAGATGGCGATGCGGGCGATGGCGTGCATGTTCTGCTGGTGCAGGAAGTGGACGAACTTCGGGACATCGTGGAGGTAGACATTATGCTGGCCGAGCAGCGGGTGCTCGAAGGGGATGGTGACGCTGCCGTCGGAGTCTTTGATATCGAAGACGACGGCGTTGCCGCCGACTTCGCGCCAGTGGCGAATGATGCGCAGGCCGTGATCGCTGCCGGCCATGATGCCGGTCAGGTAGATGGCGCGGACTTCAAAGTCTTTGGGGACGGGAATGGTCTTCTCGGTGACCGGAGCAGAGAGGATTCCGGGGATGATGACGGTTTCGTTGGCTTTGAGGATGTTGGCGGTGCGGTTGCCGTTGACATGGCGGATGGCGTCGGCTAGTTCGGAAGATGTCAGATACGAAGTGCGGCCGAGATAACGGCGGGCGATGGTAGGGATGGCTTCGCCGCGCTTGGCGGTGTATATTTCCGTGCCGGGGGCGGCGATGGGGGGCTGCGCGAACTTGGCCGTGGCGGGTATGGTCGCGCTGACGGGATGCAGCTGCGCTGCGGTGGCAGCGGCTGGCTTGGCTGTTTGGGCGGCGGCCGTGAAGCTGGAGGAAGAGTGAGAGCCGACCTGCCATGCGGCGGCGGCGAAGAAGGCGCAGGAAATCCCAGTGATGATGCGAACCGACGAAAGGCGCAAGCGATCCTCCGCGAAACCCTACCTGATTGCGATAGTAGATGTGGGTCGTGCGGGGTGCTAGTTACGTGTGGAGTACGACGGTTGACTAGTCGAGTACCGAGTTGCGAATACTGAATAACGAGTAACGCATGCCGAGTGTTTGCCGGAGACCGCTCGGCTTCGCCTCGCGGGACAGCCGAGGCGGCTGTCGCCACATGAGTTGTGGTCTCGCTACTTGGTGCATGTTCCTTTCCCCCTTGGTGCAAAGTATTTCTGTTTGGGTCGGAGATGAGGGTCGTTTGGGGTTGTGGATTCGGCGGGGTTTGGCGCTAAAGCTTGGTGGATGCAGGAGTTCCGGGATGGGCGGAGGGTGACGGCGGCGTGGCCAGCGGGTTGCTTATTCCCTTGGCAACCGGACGCGCGCGCAGGGAAACTGATTCAGGCGTTTCCGGGAAATGCGGCAAAGGTAGGGTGGTAGGCCCATAACGGTCGGAAATAAATAGAGAAGAGCCGAAGAAAACGGCCTCGAAAGGGAAAATGTCCGGAAAGCCGGGCAATGATCTTATGAGAACGAATCTTGCAACAGTGCTCGATCCGAACCGTCGCAGCAACGATGCTGGAGAGTTCGATGGCGCCCTGCGCCGCCGCATTGTGGGGCAGGAGCAAGCGATCGAAAAGGTGGTTGAGATCTATCAGATGTTTCTGGCGGGGTTGAATGCGCCGGGACGTCCGGTGGGGAACCTGCTGTTTTTGGGGCCGACGGGATCGGGCAAGACGCGAGTGGTCGAAGCCATGGCCGAGGCGCTGTTCGGGGATGCGCGGGCTTGCATCAAGATTGATTGCGCGGAGTTTCAGCATTCGCATGAGATTGCCAAGCTGATCGGTTCGCCTCCGGGATATCTGGGGCATCGGGAGACGCATCCGCTGCTCACGCAGGAAGCGTTGAACCAGTGGTACACGGAGAAGCTGAAGCTGTCGATTCTGCTGTTTGACGAAATCGAGAAGGCGTCGGATTCGCTGTGGCAGCTGTTGCTAGGGATTCTGGATAAAGCGACGTTGACGCTGGGCGACAACCGGCGAGTGGATCTGTCACAGTGCATCATCATTATGACTTCGAACCTGGGCGCGGGGGAGATGACGAGCCTGGTGGATGGCGGATTTGGATTTGCGCCGAGGGTGGTCGAGGTCGATCAGTCGTTTGATGACAAGATTCAGCGGACGGCGGTGGAAGCGGCGCGGCGCAAGTTTACGCCGGAGTTTATGAACCGAATCGATAAAACGGTGGTGTTCAAGACGCTGCGCGATGAGCATCTGGCGCAGATTCTGGACATCGAACTCGGGATGGTGCAGCAGCGCGTGCTGATGGCGGCGGGGACGAACCAGTTCGTATTCAACTGCACGGCGGCGGTGAAAGAGTATTTGCTGAAGGAAGGGACCGATCCGCGGTATGGAGCGCGGCACTTGAAGCGGGCGATCGAGCGCAATCTGGTGTTTCCGCTGGCGAATCTGGTCGCGACCGGGCAGGTGAAGCTGGGGGATTTCGTTCGCATCGATATGGCTTCGGAGAACAAGATGATCTTCGTGAAAGAGGCCGAGAACACGATGGCGCCGGTGCTGCTGGAGCGCTACGGGGCCGCGGCAGCGAACCAGCCCAATGCGCGGGCGGCGCGGACGGCGGCGAATAATCGACGGGACTTTGGGACGAGCCCGTCGGTGGCGGAGAGCAAATAGGATTTCTGAGTTTGTCGTTTTTGTTTGATCCTCTCGCTTGAACGCATCTCGTGAGTTGTGAATCACTCGATGGCGCCGGAGCCCTTCCGGCGCCTTTTTTCTGCGTGTGGGCGGCGCCTTGGAGGGGGAGACAACAGAAAGCTTGAACCGCAGAGTGCGCGAAGGACGCAGAGAGCGGGAACTTGCGTTGATTCGTCGCGTTAACGAGTCGCGAGGGTCGAGTAGGGAACATAGTACCGAGACCGCTGCTTCTTGACCGGGCCGCTCGGCTTCGCCGTCGCGGGGACGGCCGAGGCGGCTGTCTCTACGTGAGTCGCGGTGGGACCGAGTCAGGATGCGGTGCCGCCACGACGGGTTAGGCGGGGGAGTTGGATCAGAATCAGGCCGTAGAAGAGGAGCGAGACTACCAGCGACGCGGCGTTGCCGAAGCGCAAATCTTCGAACAGGAGCTTCAGCGTGCCGAAGGCGACGGCGGTATAGGCAACCCAACCCAGTTCGATACGCTTCCAGCGAAAGCCGAGATAGCCAAGAGTGAGAGCCAGCGCGCAGTTCACGACGGTGCGGATGACCGAAAGGCGCGAGGGGCTCAGCTCCAGGCGACCTGCGGCCAGCCACACGACTGCGGCTACGGCCAGAGACGCTGCGGCGAAACCTACGAGGACGGCAGGAAGAACCCAGAGCAGGCGGCGTTTCTTTTTATCGTGGGTGGCTTGGGTTGCTTGCGCTTCGCGTGATCCTAGGACGTAGCAGAGGGCGGCGGAGATGGCCACGATCCAAACGTCCCGGGCCGGGGCCGAGGGGACGGTTCCTGCTAGCGCGCTGGCCACCCATTGCGGGAGAGACGAAACGGCGGCTGCGGCCGCCAAGTAGAACGTCGCGTGGATGCCGAGGCTGAGTTTGCCGGTCCAGGCATAAAGGAAAACTGCCGCTACTGCGGCTACGCCCAAGAATGGTACCTGCAGGGTTGCGGGGAACAGCAGGAAAGTTCCGGCCAGGAGAAGCCCACAGGCGTAGGTGGCGTAGACTCTGCGGTCGCGAGCATAAGGTTCGCCGGCGAATCGAGAGAGGGCTCCCCAGTAGCAGACAGCCGCCAGCAGGAGAGAAAAGGCGCCGAGCGCGGGAGCGGCCGCGCCGTGGGTGGCGCGCATGATTCCAAAGGCCGCTAGCAGGAAGGCCAGCACGCCCTGGGCGATCTCGAAGATCGTGATGGGGCGGCGCAGTGCGAAGGTGCGAATTGCAATGCTGCTGCCGTAGAGGGCAAACAGAAGCAGACACACGAGGGTGATCGTGGCGGGGGCGGTGGGATGATAACCCTCCGGCACTCCCTGGGACGAGGTCATTACGTCCACGAGCAACCACACGGCGAAGTCGGCGGCGATGGCGGGCACGGCTCGCAGGCTAAGGTGGTGTTCCAGACAGGCGGCGAGTTCTGTGGCTAGTGCCACTGCCAGCAGGGCGGCGGTCAGCGGCACGAGCTCATGGGTCGCAATGATTAGGGCTAAGGCCGTGATCACGGTTGATAGGGTTGCGATCCATGGAATCAGCTGCAGGTTACGCTGCCATGCCAGGGCCGATGCCAGCACCACGAATGCGACCAGCACAACCGCGGTGAAGGCGGGCGCGAGGACTTGGAAGCGGACAGTGGATTCCCAGAGCAGCGGGGAGAGAATTAACGCGGCGGTGATGCCGTAGGTGACGCTGGCGAAGCGGTTGGCGGCGTGAGTACGAACCGCCCATACCATCCACAGGCCGGCGTAGATGATTGCCAGGATCAGGATGGGAAGTTTGGGGATGGTGCTGGATTCGGCGATGGCTCTGAGCAGGTAGGCGCCGGCGATTCCCAAGACGGCCTTGCCGAGTACGGGGACGCCGCCGCCGGGTATTTCTGCCAGGGGAAATCCGCGCCAGGTGGCGGGAGGGCGCGGTCGTTGCAGGGCAAGGTTGGGTTCAGCAGGAGCGGTGGAAGCTGATTTTTCTGGTTGGCCTTCGAGAGCCGAAACGCGGCGTTCGAGTTCGCGGACTCGTTCGCTGAGTTGCTCTACATCGGACGCGACGCCGTAAAGAGCTTGCGCCATTGGGTACTCCGCATTAACCCCGCAGGACTGGGGTTAGCTGGTTCCGCGCCTCGATTGCACCGGAGGCGGGAACGGGGCCCGCGTCCGGCCAGGGCGGCAGGAGTTTTACCAAGACCCACAGAATGATAAAGGGAAGAATGAGGAGCGCGATCGCGGTCAGAAGCCCTTCGCGGGTGGCGAAGGCCATTTTATAAGTGGTGTAGCCTAGGAAACTTTTGGAAAAGAGCTGGCCGCCGATGACGACGTTCCAGCGCATGGCGAAAATGCCGATGACGGTCAGGCATCCGGCAAGCGCATAGATTCGTTTGCGAATCGTATCGGTCAGCGTCAGGACTTGGGTGAGACCCAGCAGCGTGATTGGAGTGACTGTACCAATGAGAATCTGGACAATGACCTGCGAGACCCAAAGGCGAGTGTGCACCATGAAGTCGAGGCTGCGGAAGGACTCGTCGGCTTCGTAGATGCGCTGCAGCAAGTCGAGCATTTCGAGGCTGAAGTCGATGACGAAGACGTAGAAGAGGTATTGCGCGATCTTATCCACGCAGCGAATGTCGATTTCGCGGCGGCGCAGGCGCGTGGAGATCATGTAGAGCAACATGACGGCGGCGATGCCAGAAACCATGGCCGAGAAGATGAAGACAATCGGCATGAGCGGCGAGGACCACCAGGGGTTGGCCTTCACCGATCCGAAGATGAAGCCGACATACCCATGCAGGAGAAAGGCGGAGGGAATTCCGACGACCGTGATGAAATAGCCAAGTCTTTCGTCAATGTGCAGCGAGCGTTCACTGACGTTGCTGGAGCCCAGGGTGAGGACGCGATAGATGAAACGCGTTGCGCCGGTCGAGGTCTGAGATTTCAGGACGATGTCGCGGCGGTAGTCGAGCCAGATTTCTAACAGCAGCACGGCCATCAGGTACCAGAGATAGACGAATCCGAACATGGCCATGGCGGAGGAACGGTGGGGCGTCAGATACATTTCGAGGGAACGCTCGGGATGTCCCAGATGCAATTGCAGGGGCAGGGGAGCGACGAGCAGGAAGGCCAGCGCGGTGAGCAGGGCGAGGCGGTAGGTGGGCTTGACGGCCTCGACGCGGAAGACGCGCTCCAGGGAAGCGAGAATGAACGCACCGGCTACCAGTCCCGTGATGAAGGGATAAAGAACGATGAGAACGCTCCACTGGAGCTCCACTTCGTTCGGGTACATGAAGCCTTCGACGGGAATGTGCACGAGCCTCCTCCTTATTGCGACGGGCGTACCAGGGCGCGAATTTACGCAGCCGTAGCTTTTCTTTCGCCCCTTCGGGGCTTACTCATTTCCATCTCTCCACCCACGGCTTGCGCCGTGGGCTGCATTCTTTCGCCGCTTCGCGGCTTGCCCGGCGTCGCGGACTTCACTTTTTCCGCCCAATCCAACTGAGACATAAACTCCTGTGGGGCCAGACCTATCGCACTGAACCATCCATGCCGTTGTAAAAAACCTTTGCCCCGGTGGCCATGTGGGGTTTCAGGATCTGCACCGTATGAGTTTTCAGGAACTCGTGAATCGGGTCTTTGGGATTCTTCAGGTCGGCGAGCTGGCGGGCGCCGGTGGGGCAGACCTCGCAGCACGCGGTCGTTAGGCCCTTGGTGATGCGGTGATAGCAGAGGGTACATTTCTCTGCCGTATTGGTTTTGGGATTGATGAAGCGGCAACCGTAGGGACAGGCCTGGACGCAATAGCGGCAGCCGAGGCAATAATTCTTGTCGACGAGCACGACTCCATCGGGCGTGATGAAGGTAGCGCCCACGGGACAAACCTGCGTGCAGGGCGAGTCGGCACAGTGGTTGCACAGCTTGGGGACGAAAAAATTCTTGCCGCCGATTTCATTAGGCGGAAAACCCTGCTTGCCCCCGTTCGGTGATTCCACCTCGGGGCGTTCAATCTGCCAGTCGGCGACGTGGTAGCGCTCGATCCAGGTGCGGAAATAACCCTCGGGGACGTCGTTTTCCTCGGCGCAGGCGCGGACACAACTGCCGCAGCCGATGCATTTGGGAATGTCGATCAGCATGGCCCACCAGTGTTCGGTGAGTTTGTAGTTGGGGGAGGCCTCGGGAGTGCCAGCCTGAACGTACTTCCAGGCGACTGCGGCAGCGGGCAGGAGCATGAGTAGGCGACGGCGGGTGATGTCCATTTATTTCTTGGCCTCCGTCGCCGGTTTTGTTTCGGGTTGGGTGTCAATTTTGGGGCGGTGAGGCTGATGGCAGGTGTCGCAGGCGAGGCCGGCTGAGTGCTCTGCGGTCGCGACCTGGGGGAAGGTTTTGGGCTTGGCGCTGTTCGCTTCGTGGCAGCGGGCGCAGAGGATGGCGGTGTCGAGCTTCGCGGGCGTCACGGAGGCGGGATCGTCAGCGTGCTTGGCTTGGGCTCCGTGGCAGGCTTCGCAGGGGACAACGACGTGCTTGCCTTGCTTCTTCTGATCGACCACGTCGGTGTGGCAGGCTTCGCAGGTGCCATGGCCGGCGAAGGCAATCGGCCGGGACGCGATCTCGGCGAGGGCGGCGCCACGATAGTGGCCGTACTGGCCAAAACTACGCGGCACGACGGCGGCGCGCAGCACAATGAAGGCAATCAGCGCGATCAGCATCACGGCGGCAAGCCGTACGAGGTGTTCTATGTCCTTGAACAAGTTGTCTTTCTGCGCCGGGCAGCAGGCGCCACTTGCGCGGCAAAATACGCAATGCTCTTGGATAGCTGGAATTCGTGCAGGGAACGATGATTGAGGTCACAGGGGGTGGTGATGGGGGTCACGATGAAGTGTTTGGGGGCGTACTGCACTGAAGGCCGGGTGGGCAGAACTGGTAACGGGGACCGATCCAAAGATTGAGGGCGCGGGTCACCGGGGCCTGGCCAACGCTGCGCAATCGAGGCGGGTGTCGACGCCGGGCGGGATGGAACGGTTAGATTGCCTTTTTTCTCTTTTCAAGGGCCGAGGGGAAATTAATGAGATTGTATTTCGAGAGATTCTCAACCTCATTGATCAGGGCTGGGAGTGCGATCGCGAGTTCCGCGAGAGCGGCATCCTGTTCTGCGCCGGTGGTGGCGGAGATAAGGGTGCATAGGTCTCTTACTCGTTGCTCCAAGGGGGAGGGCACAACCATTTAAGAGTCGCAGAAATCGGCGGATTGGGCTCTACAGTGTTCCGGGTACATCCTCGGAATCCGCCTTAAGGGTTTCTGCTTAAAACTTCTCATTTGTTCGGCGGCTCGGGCAAGGTTTTTCCGTTGCCTGGAATGGGCAGGTTCTTCTCGTTCAGCATTTTGTTGAGCTCAAGGACGAGGACGTGGAATTTCACCGGGTCGCTCTCGACCGCGACCTGGGCGGCCAGAGCTATCAAGCGTTCTCGTTGTTCCCCTTGCACGGATGGGCCTCCGAGCAGTAGCGAGCATCACATTTATCACAAATCATAAATGGCGATCAAGGGCTTTTTGGGAGAGTTGTAGAGCGGAACTTGAAGAGGCATTGAGGTAGACCAGTTAGTAGCATGGTTGACTTGTTTACCGCAAATGGTAAACTGTGGGCCGCGCTGATTACCAAGTGCGGTAAATGATCGAAATCGGTTTCTGGACTGGCCGTCTGCCGCCTTGGTTGTCAGTTTGTTGGGAATCTACTCGGAAGACACGACGCCTCGGCTCCGTCCATGGAGAGGGCGCGGAAGTGTGCGTTTCGTAAAATATGGAGCGATTTGTTATCCTGCAGGCAAGTATGGCCCGGCCCCGTCAATTCGTGGCCGCACCCCTGCCAGCATGGGCGCGGCGAATTCGAGCACTGCGAGAGAATCTGGCACTGAATCAGCTCGATTTCGGAAAGCATCTCAAGTGCTCGTCGATGGTGATCTCTCGCTGGGAGCGCGGGCTGCAGAAGCCGCCGGCGGACTGCTTGATTGCGATGGGAAAGATGGCGGGACCCCCTGCCGGATGGTATTTCTGGAAGATGGCGGGCATTGGGCCGAATGACGCGAAGCGGATGTTGAAGGGCTCCTGAGATCCGACCGCCCATGTCACATTCTTGGCGCCAGAGTTGTTCCGGCGCTTTTTTTGAATCGGTCTCAGGTGACGCGGTTGCCGCGCCTGCTCTTGCTCGCGACACGCTCTAAGGTGTTACTTTCCGCCAGCCGGCGCCGACATTTGCGCTTGACGCACACGCCTGGAACGCATCCCCGCGTCTATGCCGAGCGCTTCGTTTTTTCGTCGTCGGCATTGGTCTGGGCGCACTTCTCTCCGCGGATCGGGTGGCGATATTCGGACGCGGGAAAAAAGATCGGACGGTAGTGACGGAGTTCGCACACGCGGCACCTGACAAGTTGGAGAAAGAAGAGCCCACACGCTCGATCCAGCCAGGTCAACGGCTCCGTTCGCGAACGGTACACTTCATGATCGCCGCAGTAAGGGCAGACTCTCCAGCCGATTTTCAGCATGCCAGGCGCACCCATTCCGCGTAAGGGTCTAAGCTGAGCGCTTCCATTTGTCGTTCTGTTGGCGAAGCGATTCCAGGAAATCCGCGGCTTCTTCCTCGCTGCAATTGGTGCGGTCTGCCACGACTTTCTTCGCTTGCTCCAGAGTTAACTTTGTTGATTTGGGAGAAGAATATGGCTTTTTCTTTTTGTCTTTGGAATCGGATCCCATGGTTGCGTGCACGCTCCGAGAGGAAGACTGTGCCATGGTCACGATTCGGTTTTCGCTAACGTTTTATTTTGTTACGAAAACCGAACAGCCGTAGAAAATTTACGGTATTGACTTTTGCTGGATACCCTACAAAAGGAGGTCCCCATCCTGAGAACCTCGTTTGGGCGCTATGCACTTCTATTCTGCTATTCTGCGCTCCAGGCCTCCGGCGTTAAGAACCGGATATCGACTGCTTCGCTCCGCGGTTGAGGAACACGGTTAGCGGGACAATCCTTAGAACGCAAGCCGGACATTTCAGTTGAACTGTCCGGAATACGTTATCGGCTCGAAACGCAGCTTTACCCTTCCGGGATTGTTGAACTGCACTTGAACCGATGCTGCTGCGCCGGGTTCGAGCCGGGTCACTCGCGGGATCGTGATGTAAGGATTGCCCAGGTAAGTCCCACTTGCGTTGGCCAGAGTGACACCCGGAGGGAGATCGGTGAGGACAACCTGCAGTGGACCGTAGATATTTCTCCCCGAGGTGTTTCTCACGATCATCGTGCCGCTGGTGTATCTCGTGAAATGGTAAAGGGTGACTACGTGAACGCTGCGCGAAACGTTGGAAACGACGTCGTAGGTAACCGCGATAGGCGGTGCAAGGTTACCCGCGTTGTCAGTGGCTCCGCTACAGGTGGCGGTGAATTGGCCTTCGCCGTGGCCGTTTCCGCCGGTGATGTTCAACGTCGCGTTGGCGGCGACGCCGGAAAGCGCGTCGCTGGTTGCGCAGCCAGCGGCGGGAACCGAGGCTAGTTGGTAGATTGTTCCCTGCGTGACTCCGGTGAGCGTGACTACGGGCGGCGTTATATCAATCGCAAAATTGAGCGACGCGAGGCTGCTGATGTTGCCGGCATTGTCGAGAGCGCGAAGGCCTACAGAGTAGGATCCTTCACCGCTGACGTTCGTGGAAGCGGTGTTGCCGGCGCCCGCGGTGACTTGTCCGTTGTTGATCCAGTAGCGAAGTTGCTGAACGCCGCTGCCGGAATCGGTTGCGCTCAGGTTTACGGTGGCGGGACTGTGGTTGATCCAACCTTTGCTGTTTGCTCCCGGGGTGGTGGTGATGGAGGCCAGCGGTGGAACCAAATCCACGGTTACCGGCGACGGCAGCAGGACCACGCCCGTTAGCGGCGCGAGAGTAATCGAGATATTTCCTCCGTTGGCCGTGTAGGTTGCACCACTGATTGCATCTTGAAGTTGCGTGCCATCGGTGACGACGCCGGTCACGGGAATTGCGGCGGCGTTGCTGGTTGAACTGTTGTTCATGGCTACAACTGCGACGTTGTTGCTGCTGAGGACCCTGGCATAGGCATAGGTGTTAGGCGCGGTGCTGGACTGCTGAGTATCGCCGGTGAGGAGCGTGACGAAGGATCCTGCCTGCAGCACGGGATATTGCTTACGCAGGTGGGCCAACTTCGTGTAGTAGGACTCGACGCTAGTGTCGGGTGGCCCGTAGACGGTGGGATCGCCGGGTTGATCGGTCCAGGGATAGGGCGGGCGGGTGTAGGGATCGCCGATGGGGCCGTTGGCGCTGCTGGAGAGGGACGGCGAGTTCACGGCTACTTCGTCGCCGTAGTACACCATGGGAGCTCCGATGTAGGTGAACTGGAAAAGCGCTGCTAGTTCAAGGCGCTGCTTGGCTTGAGTGAGACCGGTGTCGCCGGTTTCGGTCATTACGTATAGGGCGCGATTGACGTCGTGGGAATCGAGCAGGTTGAGCATGGCGGCGGTGGCTTGCGGAGGATAGTCGTCGCGCACGGCACGGATGGCGTTGTCGAACTGGCTGGGCGTGAGGCCGGGGATATCGTTGGTGCCGTTGTTGTTGTCGTCGTGCCATTCGGCATTGCGCACGAAGCCGGTGATGTTTTTGCGGAAGCGGTAATTCATGACCGCATCCATCTGGTCGCCGGCTAACCATTGGCTGGCGTTGGGCCAGATTTCGCCGAGGAGGGGACCGTTACCGTTGTACGTTTTGGCGTGGGTGCGGTAGTCCACCCACCAGGAGTGGGGAAAGTTGCCGTCGTCGGCAACGTCGAAGCGCCAGCCGGAAGCTCCCTGGCTGTACCAATATTGCGTCACGTTGCCGGCGGCGCGATAGAAAAAGTCCTGCACCGCGGGATTGGTGTGATCGAAGGTGGGCAGGCTGTCGAAGCCGAACCAGCCGGGATAATCGGCGGACCCACAGGGCACGTTGTTGTCGTTGAAGTGGAACCAGTTTCGCCAGACTGAGGACAACGATTCGCAGGCGCCGTCAGTGGGATAACGGTGATAGCGATCGAAATACAAGCTGTCGGAGGAGGCGTGATTGAAGACGCCGTCGAGGATTACCTGCATGCCGCGGCGGTTGAGTTCGGTCGACAGATTCGTGAAGGCCTGATCGCCACCGAGCGCGGGATCGATGTGCAGGTATTGGTCGGTGTCGTAGCGATGATAGGAACGAGCCTGAAAGATTGGGTTCATGTAAATCGTGTCGAAGCCCAGCGACTGGATGTAGTCGAGTTCGCTTTGCACGCCAGCAAGGTCGCCGTTGTAGAACTGGGTGAAATTGTTGTAGCAGGATGAACTGCTGTTGCGCGGATCGCACATTTGCGTATTCCACGTGTCGTAGTGAATAACCGTACTGGGATCGGCGCCATAAAAAGTTGGGCACCCGGTGGTGGATCCCGCGCGGCAGTAATCGTTGGTGGTATCGCCGTTGCGGAAGCGGTCGGGCATGATGTGATAGACGTTGGCGCCTTGCAGCCAGGCTGGAGTTTGGAAGTTGGGATCGTAGACGGTGAATTGGAAGGAGGGGAATGGTTCGCCATCGCTGGCAACGCCGGTGCCGTCCTTGTGGACGTTGTCGTTGTCGTCGAGGTAGTCGTCGCTATACCAGCCGTTGGTGGTGTCGCGGTTGATCTTGAACTTGTAGTAATACACCGTCGGGGTCGACGGCATGGTCAGAGTTGTTTTCCAGGCGTCATATTCTGTGCCGTTGACCGTGATGTTCTGATCGAAGGGCATTGCGGTATCTAGCGGGCCGGTGGTTGTGCCCGAGCCGGTGTCGAATAGGTAGGCACGCGCGGTGACGCCCCAGATGCCGCTGGAATGCAAGGTGCGGAAACGCAGGGTTACAGTGGTGCTTTCCGGGACCGCACCTTCCTGATCGCGATAGAAGGGATCGAAGGTGTTGTGGTAGAAGCCGGCCTTGTCGGCGGCAGCGAAGCCGCCGGGCTGCTCCAGCGAGAACGGCGGCGTGCTGGTGCCATTTCCTGTATTCGTGATCGCATAGTACTGCGTGTAGGTTGCGCTGGTTCCGATGACCGCGCCCGGATTATCGGAGGGGGCTTCGCCGTAGACATAGCCGCCGCTGGAGGTCAGGTATCCAAAGAAATTGAACGTTGAGGGGATTCCACTGCCGGTGATGGCCGACCAGGGGATCGCCATTTCGCGTGTGTTCTGATTCGATCCATTGCTGGCATATGCGCCGTAATTGGCGGTCGGACTTGACCAGGCACCACCGTTGGAGGTGCGGTACTCGTTGTATCCGTCTTTGAAATAGGTGACGAACTGGGCGGGAAAAGGCAGGGACGAGAAACTTGTTCCGTCATAATTATTGCCGGTCGTAGTGCCGCTGCCGCCCGTGGCAATGTAGATCACCGCACCTTCGGCGAGATTGGCGTTCACAATTCCGACGTAGAGATTGGTGGCATCCCAGGTCATGTACCAGGTCTGGCCGGTGTTGCCGGCGTTCTGCAGCGAGTTATTCGTGCCGTATTCCCCGGTGCCGATCGAGCCGTCGATGGTGGGGGTGTTCCACTGGGCCGATGCCGGCAGAGTGACGAAGATGACCGCGACGATGACGATGAAGTTCAGCAGGGAGGTACGGCGCATGGGAAACCTCGCAAATTCCGTGAAGTACTAGCCGGCCGCGAGCGGTGGATTCACTTGTGATTAGCCAAAATCGCAAGCACGGGGCGAACGGGAAATTCTTTACCGGGTCCAAAAACGGGACCGATCATACACCGTCCGGGGGGCCGGCGACAGTGGGAAAGGGTTTTCGTCGGGATTCGCGAACACGCCGCTCACTTAGCGCGATAGACGGTGGTTCCCGCCACCATGGTCCAGAGGATTTTGGTGTCGCGCATCTCCTCCGGAGAAACGGTCAAGACATCGCGGTCGAGCAATACCAGATCAGCGCGATTGCCGGGGGCGATGGTTCCGATGGAATCGAGATTCATGGCGCGGGCGGAGTTGCGGGTGTAGGCGTAGAACATGGCTTCGCGGGGCATCGCCTGCGACGGGTCGAGGACGCCTTCGGAACCTTTGCGGGTTTCGGCCTGATAAATGGCGCGGAAGACATTGGCGGTGGAAACCGGCCAGTCGCTGGCGCCGGAGATGATTCCGCCGTTGTCGAGGATGGAGCGCGCGGGATATTGCCACTTGTAGATGTCGGCGTCGAGATAGGGCTTCAGGATTTCGATGGTGTCATTGCTCGCTTCCGCCCAGAAAAGCTGCAAGGCGCTGATCACGCCGAGTTCGCGGAAGCGGGGAAAATCCTCTGGTCTGACGAATTGTTCGTGGGTGAGCGTGTGCGGCAAGTGGGAATCGGGGTTTGCCTGGCGGGCGGCAGCAATACCGTCGAGAGCAGCTTGCACCGCGCCGTCGCCGATGGCATGGACGTGAATGATCAAGCCCTGTTTGTCGGCGGCTACGCATAACTCGGCGAACCTTTGCGGATCGAAAAGCAGATCGCCGTTGCGACCCGTATTTTTGTAGGGCTTGGTGAGATGCGCGGTTTGGGATGGGTACTCGGCTACTCCATCGGCGAAGACTTTAATGCCAGTTACGTGCAGATTGGGGACGTTCTTGTAAGTCTCGCGGGTCTTCTGGACCGCGGCTAGTTCGGCTGCGGGATTCTTGGCAAGCACCCGAGGAAACGCCACTACTTGCGACGTCAGCTCTCCGCGGTCGGCCAGCATTTTGTAGGCTTGCAGAACATAGTCAGTGGCTAGCGGATCGAGCCACGCGGTGATGCCGAGGCTGTAGTTATACTGCAGAGCGGCGCGGGCGGCGGCGAGCAACCTGTCGGGCGTGGGCTTGGGCAGCAGCGGTTCGATTTTTTCGGTGCCGGCGTCGACCAGAAATCCGTTGGGCTGGCCGGTTTTATTTATGCCGTAGTAGCTGCGCTGTTGCGGGGAAAGCTTCTGGAGAAAATCGGCGGTGATGCCGGCGCGCTGCAAGAGCGCGTGATTGGCCCAGGCGGTGTGGCCGTCCATGCCGCGCAGGAGAACGCTCTGATTTTGATAAGCGCCGGTGCTGAAGTCGGCGTTGAGGACGTCGGGGTGAGACCAGAACGCGAGCGGCAGTCCGAGGATTTCAAGGATGTCGCCGCGCATGCCCTTGCCGGACTTTCTTGCATCTTCGACGAAGGGCAGGAGGTCGTTGAGGGAATCCACTTTGTCGGTGGCGTCGGCAGAGATGAGGTTGAGTCCGCCGTCGATGGAGTGGCTGTGCGAATCGATGAAGCCGGGGAAGAGACTGTTGCCCTCGAGGTCGATGCGTTCGGCGTTTGCGGATACGGACTTTGTTACCTCGGGAAGAGCGCCCACGGCGATGATCTTGTCGCCGCGAATTGAAACTGCTTCCGCATAGGGATGCTGCGGGTCGGCGGTGAAGACCTTGGCATGGAAGAAAATTCGCTCATTCGAGCTTGCCTGCACCCAAAGAGAGGAAGGCGCGTTAAGAAGAAAAGATGCGGTAATGAACAGAAGAATGCAGTAACGTCCCAGGACTCGTCCCACTCGATTGCCCTTTCCGAAGCCAGCGTTGTGCAAGATCATCCCGACGGGAAGACACACTATACAAGATCAAACGGAATCGGCGGTAGGTTGCAGGTGCACTTCAGTTGTATATTCCTCAGTCATTCCGAGCCAACTTTCGGAACGCATTGGACACGCATTCGGGCGGACTAGGTTTGGCATCGGGACGATCGGTCTGACGTATGTGCTTTCGGTGTTGGCGGGGATGGGTCTGGTGCATGGGGGAAACACGTTCGCGTTGGGTTATCGTGACAAGCTTGTAGGCAAGGCGCTGCGGGATTCGCTGCCGCTGTTCGCGATTGCATCGGTGTTCGAATTTATGGCCGCGTGACTGGCGCACCTGCGTGAGACGCGCGGAGGGGTTCGATCCGATTATCGGCCTATGGCTCGTGCCCAGGTGGCGAATGAGTGCCACGCGGCTGTGTGGCCGATTGGGATTCGTATTTGTTGGATGAAGATGAGGAAAGCGCCGGCCCAGATCGTGGCACGGTGAAGCTTGCGCGTAGACCACAGGTCGTAGGTCACAAGGATGAGCAGGAAGACGTAGGAGCACAGTGCGGCGACGAACGGATTGCGGTGGCTCCAGATTGGCCAACGTGCGATGGCGGCGGTCATCAGGGCTACGGTGCCGACAAAGATGAGGCGCTTGTGGGCCGAGGGATTGGAACGATCACGGAAGGCGAAGAAGATCAGGGTCGCGAAGATCAGAATGTCCGTCAACGGAATGATGTAGAAGAATTTCGGATCGCCACCCGGAGGGCCGGCATTGCGGGCGAGCGAATCAGTGGCGGCCAAAACGCCGAGGATCACCATGAGACACGCCCAGAAAAAACCTGCGATACCGAGACGGCGATGGATGTTCACGCGACCGGCGGAGACCAAGGAAGTTTGAGTGACGAGCAGGAGGATCCAGCAGGAGAAGGCGGCTCCGTGCAGGTGAATGATCAGACTGGGCAGCGGGGCGCGGAAGATTCCGGCGAGATAGTAGGTGCGAGCAAAGCCCAGGAAGACGGTGGCGAGCAGCAGCAAGGCCATCGACGAGAAAAAGAGATGGTCGAAGCGGCGGCCGGGTACGAGTCTGGCCTGCTTCGCGGGTTGGATGGGGCGCATTGCAATTGTGGACATAAGCCTCCGGCTGAGAGTTTTTTGTTGGAAGATTTCTGGGGCCCTGGGGGAAGTAGAGGGCATTCTATGCCAAGTGGGCGCAGATCGCTGAGGTAAAAAGTCGTTTCAGTATCGGAGTCAAATTCCCCACCCTTCGACAAGCTCAGGGGCAGGCTCTGTCGCAAAAAACGCGACAAGGTGGGGTGGCGCACGAAATAAGCCTGCCTTCACGCAGGCTTGGGCGCGCATCGAATAGAATCACATCGATCATGCGGAGCGGGAGGCTACTGGCGGGGGTGTTGCTCATTGCGGTCGTAGGCGTCAGGACTTTTTCCCAGACGAGCGCGCCAACGGCGACGAAGAGTGCGAAGGTCGAGGCGGGGAGCGAGGCTTGCTCGAGTTGTCACTCCGAAATTTACAAGTCATACAGCAAGACGGTGATGGCGAACGCCAGCGGGCTGGCCGGCGATGGGTTGATCACTGGGGAGTTCAATGACAAGACGTCTGGCGTGCACTACCGAGTGTACAAGCAGGACGATCACGTGTGGATGAGCTACGACCGTGAAAGTGAAAAGTTTCGGGGGCAGCGCGAACTGTCGTATTTCATTGGGTCGGGGCGAAAAGGGCGGAGCTATTTATTTTCGGTGCAGGGATTTCTGTTTGAGACTCCGATCAACTGGTATTCACAGGAAAACCGATGGGAAATGACGCCGGCTTACGCGGAGGCGCGAGAAATTCCCATGAATCTGCCGGCGTTCATGGATTGCATGAATTGTCATAGCAGCGGGCTGCAACCACCCATCGCGGGGACTGACAATAAGTTTTCTGGGGCGCCATTTCTGCATGGAGGGATTACGTGCGAACGCTGTCACGGTGCGGGGGAAGGGCACGGTGCGTCGAGCGCGAATTCGCCGAGCGTTGGTTCGTCGAGCGGCAATGTTTCAACGGTCTATTCGTCGAGTGGGAATTCGTCGATCGTGAATCCGGCAAAGTTGCCGGCGGATCGGCGCGACGCGATTTGCATGGAGTGTCATTTCGAGGGGACCGTGGCAGTCGACCAGCCGGGCAAGCATCTTTACCAGTTTCAGCCAGGGGAGCGACTTTCGGATTACATTCATTATTTTTTGCTCAGTGGAAATCAGCCGGAGACGCCGCAGGCACTGAGCCAGGTTGAGGCTCTGTCACTCAGCGAGTGCAAGCGGAGGTCGGGAGACAGGATGTGGTGCGGGAGTTGTCATGATCCGCACGCGGAGCCGGCTGCGGAGGAGAAGGCGGCGTACTACCGAAGCAAATGTCTGAACTGCCATGGGGAGGCATTCGCGACGAAGCATCATCCGGACAAAACGGATTGCACGAAGTGCCACATGCCGGCGTTGCCGAGCAAGGATGTGGCGCATACGGAGGGGACGGACCACCGCATCCGGCGGTATCCCAATACTCGGCCGCTGCCGCAACTGCAAGTGCGTGGGACGCCGGGGGCGCCTTTGGTGTCGTTTCCGAAGAGCGATGCTTCGCTTGCGACTACGCGGGACTTCGCGCTGGCTTGGGAGACGCTGGCACTGCGGAATGTTGAAGGGGCTTCGCAGGTGGCGGAGGAATATTTGCGGGAGGCGGTGAAGGAGCAGGGGGATGATCCGGTGCTGCTGGCGTCCTTGGGTTTCGTGGAGCAGAAACATGGACATGAAAAAGAGGCGCGGGACCTTTATGAACGAGTGCTGAAGCTAGACCCGCTGGCCAATGACGCGGCTACGGACTTTGGGATTTTGGAGGCGCGGTCGGGAAATCTGCGGGGGGCAGTGGAGTTGTGGCAGGGAGCTTTCAACCGAGTGCCGTATCGCAGTGCAGTTGGGATGAATCTGGCTTTGGCGTTTTGTGTGGCGGGGCAGACGGACGTGGCGCGGAAGTTTGTGCAGCGGGTGCTGGAGTTCAATCCGGATTATTTTAAGGGGAAGCAGTTGCAGGCTCATTTGGGGGAGAAGCCGGTGCAGTGTACGCCGTGAGCGGCGACCGCAAGCCAGTGCGCGGGATTTAGTACGGCAAACGGTCGTGGTCCGCTTGCGCATGCAGGATGGGCTAAAAAATGTCTGCGTGTTGTCCTTCCGTCATACGGTGATCTGCCCGACCGGCCGTATTCTTAAGATATTTTCAGTCCCGTTTTCTGCGACAGAGCTTATGGAATGCCCGCACTGTCACCGGCAAGTTAAGGCCCGCGCCAAGAACTGCGGGTCCTGCGGTGGATACATTCCGCCTGGGCAATACCTGCTGGAGGATGCTGGGATCATCGAGGCCGCCCTCAGTACGGCGGCTGCGAAGAAACCTGTCGCTCCGCGAAATCCAGCTGGGCCGCGAGTGGCAAAACTGGGGGACCGGTTTACCGCATTCGTCCTGGACACGATGGTGCTTTTTGGTGTGTTTGCCGTGATGGATGCGTGGATTTTTATGCGATGGGGCACGGTCCAGGGGATGGAGTTGAATCTCACCACGGCTTCGCTTTTGCTGGCATGGACTTTCAATGCCGTGATCCTGTTTGCCTACGGTTGGCTGCTGGAGGCCAGTTTTGGCGCCACGCTGGGAAAAGCGCTGGTCGGACTCCGCGTGGTGAAAACGGGGCCGAGGAGCGCGCTGTCGGCGGCAGCGATTCGAAACGCGATGCGGATTGTGGACGGGGCCGGATTGTACTTACTGGGAGCCATGGTCGCGGGCTGTTCCCCATGCCGGCAACGGCTGGGAGATCTTTGCGCCGGAACGGCCGTGGTGGAAGAAGAGTTCAGCAAACCAAGGAAGGTGCTGGCCCTGGTTCTATGGGTAGCGGTGCTGACTGGGGCGGTGTGGCAGGTCCCTCGCATCTGTTCGGCGGACAATGCTCGAGCGCATAGCCGGTACTTCGACCAAGTCGTGGTTCAGGTGGGCAGAACGGAAAATTCAGCTTATATCAGAGTCGCGCGGGTGCGATTTGATGTTGAGTTCGCTTCCGATACCCCGTCGTCGACCCGCATGTGAAGACTCTCTCCGGGCTCACTCCGAGCACACGCAACTGGTTGAGCATTGTTGACGTAATATCGCCTTTACACTCGTTTGGGTCGTCCCCCGCTTGCGGGCGACGGTATTTCGTGGGCTTACTCAAGTTTCTTTTCGGTTGGCGGAGTAGGAGGCGGACCTCCCATGACATGGCCGTGCATCATGCCGGGTCCCATCGATTCCATGTTCTTTTGCATTCGGTCCATGTGGGTAACCACGGTTTCCCACATATCCACGTTGGTTCGCCAGAGTGATAGCTCGTTCGGATCCCTGATCGTGAGAACGATAGCTTTCATCTGAGCGAGCGAGGACTTCATCTTCTCGATGTCGGCTCTCATGGCCTCCATCTCTTGTTTATGCATCTCCATCATTGTTTGGCGATGCTCGGCCCGCATTTGGTTTTCACCGCCGGGGCCGGGAGGCGCTTGTGCGGGTTTGTCCTGCGCCCACATCGCGGGCGTCAGAGCGAATATCAGGACGAGTAGGAAACTCTTAATCTTCATTGCAACTCTCCTTTCCGGAAACATCGGACACGGTGAGTATAGACCCGAGGCATCGAGTGGCGTGCAGGCCCCTGTGTTGGCGACGCGAGTGCCGAAGGCTGTTCGTCGAGATCTTGCCGGGCGTCGCCGTGCTTCATCCCGCGCGGTATGCGCTGGGGTGGAGTGCTGTCTTTCGGACGACTCCCAGCCTACCTTCTTCTTAGCGCAACACTTCCCAAATTGCAGTGAGTGGGAGCACTGAGTGCAATAGCACTCAGAACCGGGTCAATGAGTGAAATCGGGG
>CAVPQE010000002.1:0-109184 GCA_963707205.1 uncultured Acidobacteriaceae bacterium | reverse complement strand
CAGACGCCCCTTCGGCAAGCAGACTCTCGCGACAGCCGGCAGGATGCCGGCGCTACGCCTTGCTGAACCTAGAAGCCGTACTTGGCTACTACTTTCTTTTCTTTTTTGCCAATCACTGCGATGGCGGCGTGTTCGGCTGGCAGCGAGAATGCTAGGGGCACGCCTGTCGATTGGTCGCGGAGGCTGATGGTGGCGTCGTTAGCGGAGTCCGAGACTAGGACGTAGAGCACGGAATCCGACAGTACTGTGGGAAAAACGAGGACGGCGGGCGGGAGCGGAGACTGCTGTGTGAACATGGGCTTGATGTTCAGGCGGTTGGCGATGTAGGCGTAGAGGTCGGAGGCCGGGTGCAAGTCTTCGGAGAGTTCCACCGGGTAGGATGTCCAGAAGATGCGTCCTTTGCCGTGGGAGATCTCTTTCAGAGTGGCTCCATCTTCAAAGCGGAGGGAATCCAGCCAGCTTTGGTCCTGCTGATCAAAAGCTAAGCGAAGCGATCGATCGCCTAGACGAACTGTGGCGTCGTGATAGGTGAGCGGCTCGACTTGGGCGGGAAGTCCGAGGTCGGCGGCGCGATGGACGATCTGCCAGTGCTCGTCGCGATCGACCGGGCCGGTGATGAGAAGGTTGCCTCCCGCGTCAACGAACTGCAGCAGTGCGCGCCATGCAGTTTCGCTCAAGGCTTGCGGACACGGCAGGATGGCGAGCTTCGGTGAGCCTAACTTCTCGATCTGATTTTCAGCGACCATGTAGGCCGGCAAGTGGACGTCATAGGCGAGGGCGCGCACGGCGCGTTGTTGTGCTGCCAACTGAAACTCCGCGAGCACCGAGTACTGTGCAGCCTGCGACGTTAGGATTGCGATCGAGGGCGGCTGCGGGTCTCGTAGATGCTCCTGCAAAGACGGGGCGAATTGCGCGAAGGCCCGCAGGACGGTGGCTTCCGGCTTCTCGGTGTAGTCGGTTCGCACGGCGCCGATCGGCGTTTCGTTGCTTTCGGTCATGTAGGAATTTGTGTTCCACAGCCATTCGATTGCGCCGGAACCCTGAATGAACGACGTAGCAATTTTCCGTTCGAGAAGGGAGGCCTCGCTCTCCGGCGTACGGCGCGCGATTTCGTCGATGTTCAACTCGCGCTGCAGACCAGTTTCCTGGATCAGCATGGCTTCTCCGGGCTGCTTAGCGGCTAGCGAATCCCAGAGGATGTAGTCGTTTTGCCACCAGGAGTGATTGGTTGTGAAATCAACCGACTGGCCCCAGAAGGTGGGAGAGAGGCGATCTTGAATACCGCCTTCGTCCTGGCCGACGGTTACGAGTTGTTGAGATCCGGCGGAGCGGATTGTGTCGCGCATGCTGCGTGCCCAGTGACCGAATGATTCTTGCGCGAAGAGGAAATAGTCATGGAGACGGAGTGAGTTGGTTCCGGTGTACATACCGCGGGGAGTGAACTCATCTTCGGTGGGAAGAGAAATAGTTCCTGCGACGGAATCAGGCGGCACATTCCAGAGCGCAGCGAGCTGGGCACGATCGGGATAGCGTTCGCTCAACCAGCGATTCCAGGCTGCGAGCTCGATGGGATCACCGTTGGGGCGCGTCTTCCAGAGGTGCTGCGAGAAACTAGGCTCGTTGATGAGATCCCAGGCGAGGAACGGCACGTCGTGAAAGCGCGCCACGACGGACGAAATCAGAGTCTGCTGGCGGCGAACGGCCGCGGGATCGAGAAAGGCGTTGGTGCCTCCGAGAACGTCGGGCAGGAAGGCAAAGAAGTTGAACTGCACCGGCAAGCCGTTCTTGCGGGCGGTCATGAGATAGGCCTCAAGCGTGCGCAGCGTGCGCTCGTAGGGCTGACCGTTTTCATCGCAGAACTTGTCCCAGCCGGTCCACCAGCCGGTGCGGATCATGTTCAGTCCGGCGTCGTGAATCTGGGCAAGATCCTGGTTCCACACGTACACGTTGGGATGCTCGAAGTAGAGGCGCTGCACTTCGCTGGACATGTAGGTGGTACCGACTACGGCTAGGGGATGGCCATCAAGTTCGAAATAGTCATGGTTGACGCCGAGACGCGGAGCAGAGCGCAGATAGGATTCGTCGCGAATCCAGAACGCGGAATGGTAGATCGCCCGGACGCGGTCGCCTTCCAACAACTGCGCCTCGATGATGTAAAGTCCCCTGCCCTCGGGAGCGGGCAGCACGATTGGCGGGTTGGCCATTGCAGTCACTGTTGATCGATTGGAAGGTTGCGCTTCGGGGAAGGAAGTGATCTTCAGGGACACGGGCGCTTTGGGTTGCAGTGCCGCGTGCCATTGCACTTGCAGTTCTACGGGCTCGCCGGGGAGGTAAAGTGGCAACGCGGGGCGCACCGTAAATTCCTCTGCGCCCTGCAAGGCCCGTTCCGCAAGGGATTGCAGGAGGCTTGCGTTTTCGAAGAAGTCGCTCGACAGGTCCGCATTTACGAAAATCCAGCGGCCGCCATCGAAACCGTTTCGGTAGTGATCGATCTGGACGACAGGAGCCGACAACTTGCGGCCATTCTTGACGCCCCAGGCGAGGGCGTCGAGGCGCGCGTCGATAGAGCCGGCGGCGCCGCCGCGGTGGTAAAGATCCACTGCACTTAACCGAATCACCGGGCTGTAGGCTCGATTCCACTCAAACGCCGGAAGCTGCAGAGTGAGCTCGGGATTGGGCTGGAATTGCAAGCCGTCGGAGCCGGGAGTCTCCTGGTACTGGTCGATCATGAGCTGGCGGATGAAGCGGACGCTGTAGTCGCGAAGATGCCAGCCTTTGGAATCGCGGTAGGCGGCGCGAGTGAAGGGCCTTCCGCCGAGCACAAGAAGATTGCCTCCCCGGTCAAGAAACTGCTTGATGGCGGGCCATGCCTCCTCGGGAAAAGCCGAGCCGTGGGGAAAGATCAGAAGGCGGGTTGCGGGCGCGGCCAGGGCGCCTTGCAGGCGATCCGCCGCGGCCAACTGAAAGCCAGGGAAAATTGCAGTTTGCTGTGGAGAGGGGCTGGCTGAGTCCGCCGCTGGAAATCCAGATTCGCTGAAGACGACCACGGATGACAGGTCGGGTTGGCCAAGGACTGCAGCTGGACTGGCCAGAAAAAGCAAGGCGGCGACTGCGAAGAAGACAGAATTGCGCATGAGTAGTGGCCTGACGGGAATCGCGACCGGTGGAAACAATGCAGTCTCCGGCAAGGGCGGTCGATTGTCAAGCTAGAGAAACGATTTTGTAGGGTACCAATTCGATCTGGCGGGAAGAAAATGCGTAAAACCGCGCTCTGGCGATGCTATGATGGCGCGATCTCAGATTCATACAGTTTTTTGAAGGGTGGATACTGCACTCATGGCGATCGCGGCCCCCAACACTTCTGCTACCACAAGCACGGCGCCCGGCACGGGGCAAAGCTACGGCGCTCCGCTGGCTACGGTGACCACGCTTTTCTTCATGTGGGGATTTCTTACCTGCTTGAACGACATTCTGGTTCCCCACCTGAAATCGATTTTTGATCTAAGCTACTTCAAGGTCATGCTGATTCAGTTCGCGTTTTTTGGAGCCTATTTCCTTTTCTCCATCCCTTCTGCCAGGCTCATTGATTGGATTGGCTACCAGCGGTCGATGGTGGCTGGTCTGCTCACCATGGGGCTGGGCGCATTCCTGTTCGTGCCGGCGGCTAGCGTTCCCTCCTATCCATTATTTCTGGGAGCGTTGATCGTTCTTGCCGCAGGAATCACCTGCCTCCAAGTGGCGGCGAATCCCTACGTCACAGTGTTGGGGAAACCGGAGACGGCTTCGAGCCGGCTGAATCTGACGCAAGCGTTCAACTCACTGGGTACCTTCTTGGCGCCGTTCTTCGGCGGTCTGCTGATTCTAAGCGCGGCCCCGAAGACTATGACTGAAATCCGAGCAATGGCGCCCGATGTCCTCCAGGCTTACCGCTTGCATGAAGCTGCGACCGTCAAGACGCCATATGTGGGCTTGAGCATCGCGTTGGTAGTACTAGCCGCCGCCATCGGCGGTTTTAAGTTGCCCAAAATCGAACACGCTCAACACAAGGTCGGCGAGAAAGTGAACGACTCGATCTGGAGGCACCCGAATCTGATCTTTGGCGCGATCGCCATCTTCGTGTATGTCGGCGGGGAAGTTTCCATCGGGAGTCTGTTCTGGTGAACTACTTCGGCCAGCCTGAGATTATCACTATTCCCGATGACACAGTTCGGGGCGGCCTGACGGAAAAAGTTGCGGCCAGCTTCGTCGCTTTTTACTGGGGCGGCGCAATGGTAGGCCGCTTCATCGGCTCCGCAATTTTGCAGAAGGTGAGCACTCGAGGGCTGCTTGGCATTTGCGCCATCTGCGCAGCGGCGCTGGTTGCGATCTCGATGCTGACAACGGGGCATTTTGCCATGTATAGCATCATCCTGGTCGGTTTCTTTAATTCCATCATGTTCCCGAGTATCTTCACCTTGGGAGTGGCCGAACTTGGACCGCTCACGGGGGACGGTTCCGGAGTCATGATCATGGCGATTGTCGGGGGAGCGATCATCCCGGTCGCGCAAGGTGCGATTGCCGATCAACAGCCGGTACTACCCCACCATGGTTCAGGGAGAGACCGTGGGTTGGCATTCATCATGCGTTCTTTCTGCCGGTCATCTGTTACCTGTACATTCTGTTCTTCGCCTTAAGCGGATCGCGACCGAACAGCCAACGCTACGCGAAGGCATAACGCGCTTGGAAAGTGCGAAAGCGTTACAGATGCCGGGACGTGTGTGGAATCACTGACAAGCTTTGGCATTTGGTAAGATAATTTGTGCGAAAGTTTTGGACGTTGTTGATTAAAACGATTTAACAGATCATGGGGCAAATCAAGACACCTGGCCAAAAGCCAGCTGTGATTACGCTGAAGGCCGTAGCCCAACACATAGGACTCACTCCCGGCACGGTATCTGCAGTTCTGAACGATTCGCCGTCGGCTCGTTCCATTCCGCAAGAGACCAAGAACCGAATCCATGCGGCCGCCAAGGAACTGAACTACCGGCCCAATTTTTTTGCCCGCACTCTGCGCAACAAACGCACCTACACGATCGGAGTGATCGCGGAAGAGATTGGCGATTCCTACAGTTCGCCGATTATTAGTGGCATTGAACAGTATCTGAGGCAGCGCGATTATTTCTTTCTGACGGTGGTCCATCGGCACGATCCCGTGTTGCTGAATCGATACTCGCAAATGCTGTCGGAGCGGGGAGTGGAGGGCATCATCACCGTGGACACGACCGTGCACGAAGCTCCGCTCCTGCCTACGGTTGCCATTGCCGGCCACAAGAAGCTGAAGGGCGTCACCAACATTATCCTCGATCACGAACACGCAGCTGTTTTGGCTCTGAACCACTTGAAGGATCTATCTCACCAGCGCATCGCTTTTATGAAAGGCAATCCCTTGAGTTCGGACGCGAAGGATCGATGGGACGCGATCTGCGAGGTGGCCGCCCAGATTGGGATGAAGATTGATCCCGAGTTGACGGTGCAGATCGACACGGATGACCCGACGCCCATGTTGGGTTATCCGTTTGCCAAGCAACTGCTGGCGCGCGGCAAGCCGTTTACGGCGCTGTTTGCCTACAACGACATGTCGGCGATTGGCGCGATCCGAGCTTTACAGGAACAGGGACTGCGCGTTCCGCAAGATGTCTCGGTGATTGGATTCGATGACATTCCGGGGGCTGCCTTTTACACTCCGAGTTTAACTACGGTGCGACAACCGTTAAACCGGATGGGAGAGGTGGCGGCGCAGAGTTTGTTGGAACGAATTGAGGGGAAGAGAGATTATCCTTCCGAAATCGCGATTGAGCCTGAGTTGGCGGTGCGGGAATCCACGGCGAAGGCCCCGGGTTCCTCGTAGCGCCGAGGTTCCGATATAGTAGCGATATTGCCTGCCAGCCCATTGATGCCCCCGTCTGACCTACCCAACGTCTCAATCTCCGCCAAAGCGCTAACGCTCGCTGGGTACGCGTCGTTCGTGCCAATTGGGATCGCGACCGTGCTTCTCGGTCCTATGCTGCCGACATTGTCGGCGCGCTGGTCGCTGAACTATTCCCAAGCAGGCGCTCTGTTTACGGCCCAATACCTGGCTTCGACTTTGGCTGTGGCGCTCTCGGGCGTGTTGGTGTCGCGTTGGGGATTTCGATTCGCGATGAAGGCTGGACTTCTGCTCATGAGTGCGGGCGTGGGATTGCTGCTGACGGGTCCGAAGATGATGGGAATCCTGTGCATCGCGGCATCTGGAGGCGGTATGGGGCTGGCAGTTCCGGCGGCGAATTTGCTGGTGGCGGAGGTCAATCCGGGCCGGCGAAGCGCGACGCTGAATCTGCTCAACTTCTGCTGGAGTGCAGGTGCGGTGGCTTGTCCTTTTCTGGTGGCAGCGGCCGCGAAGAGTCACACGATTCCGTTCTTTCTGGCGGCCGTGGCTGGCTTCGCGCTTCTGGTGGCGATTGGGATCGCAGCCATGCCCTCGTCCATTGTCGAACCGTCTGCGGCCGAGGGCGCTCACCAGAAAAAGGGTTGGACAATTCCATGGAGGCACGGCGTTGTCCTCATCCTTGGTGCGTTGTTTTTTTTATATGTCGGCGTCGAGAACGGTTTCGGCGGATGGGTTGCAACCTATGCCAAGAGTCTGGGGAATCTGACGCCGGCGCTGGCGCTTATGACTCCGTCATTCTTTTATGCCGCGCTCATGCTGGGGCGATGGCTGGCGCCTCTTCTGTTGCGACTGACCGACGAAATTCGCCTGGTGCAGGCGGGATTACTGGTCGCTTGCGCGGGTATGGCAGGTCTGGTTCTGTCGCACGGCCTGCGGGGGGTGATCGTGAGCGCTGGCCTCGCGGGACTAGGCCTTTCGTACGTGTATCCCATTACCATCTCGCTATTGTCCCGGGAATTTGGGCCGACGGCGTCGCGGATTGGTTCCTTCATGTTCACGATGTCGAACATCGGAGGTGGGCTGCTTCCGTGGATGGTCGGTGTTTCGTCGAATCATTTCGGTACCCTCAAGGCGGGACTCGCGGTGCCACTGATCGGATGCGCGGCCATGTATGGTCTATATCTGCGAGAGTGGAAGGCGGTGCCGGCGGAAGCGGCAGCCTAAGAGGCTGCGGAAAACCCGATCTGCGGCATCCAACCTAAAAATCTCAGTATCATTCACGATTTCTTTCGCACACCGTACAATAGGGAAACCCCTGCCGACTACGGCTCATCCAGTAGGCAGCAGATCAGGTTCTTGGACCCTACGGAGGCTAGCGAAATAGATTGGACGGATACGAAGAGGTTGCCGAGGAAAAGGAGCAAGACGTGCCTTTGAGCGAGGTCAGGAACGTCCTGACTTTAGAAGAGATTGGAAACCTCGCGGCGGATGGCGGCCAGCCAGCGGAAACGCTGATGAACGTGGTTGCTCTGATCGCCAAGAGATTCCGGACCGATGTGTGCTCGGCATACTTGCTGGAACCGGATCGTGCCAATCTTGTGTTGGCTGCCACCGTCGGACTGCGCAAGGAATGTATCGGCAGTCTGCGGATGGAGGTTCATGAAGGACTCACCGGCCTGGTGGCGGAACTGGTGCGGCCGGTTGCCGTGGAGCAGGTGAAGCAGCATCCCCGGTTCAAATACTTCCGGGACGCCGGCGAGGATGCCTACCAGTCGTTCCTGGGTGTTCCATTGATCGATCGAGGGGTGCTACAGGGTGTTCTCGTGGTGCAAACCATCGAAGCCCGCGTTTTTAGCGAGCACGAGATTCAAATGCTGACGGAGGCTGCCACCCAGGTCGCTCCGGTCGTGAGTGAAGCTCGTACGCTCGATCGCTTCATCGCTCCGCTGCAGGAGCGGCTGTGGACTCTTGCGCGTAATTTGTGGTGGAGTTGGGACCACAACTCGTCCAGCCTGTTCCTCGATCTCGATCCGGCACGATGGAGTGAGCTCAACCACAATCCGGTTGCGCTGTTGAACGAACTTCCTCTCGCCAAACTGGAAACCCGTGCCGCAGAGCTCATGCTGCATAGTCGCGTGAACTACGCGTATCGCCGGTTGCTGGAGTATCTGGAAGCCGATCGGACCTGGGGTGCGCGGCACGCTGGCGTCCTGCGGCCGCATCCAGTGGCATATTTTTCCGCGGAATTTGGTTTGCACGAGTCCCTGCCGGTCTATTCCGGTGGCCTGGGTGTGCTGGCGGGAGATCACATCAAGAGCGCGTCGGATCTCGACATCCCTCTGGTGGGGATCGGTTTGTTCTATGGGCAGGGATATTTTCTGCAGCGGCTCGATCTTGGCGGATGGCAACGGGAAGAATATCTCAAGACCGACGTCAATCAAATGCCGATGGAAGTGGCGATCGGGAAAGACGGACGGCAGGTCGTCGTGGAAATCGAGACGCGCAGTGGCCGCATTAAGGCAAAAGTCTGGCGCGTGAAGGTCGGACGCCGCGACCTGTTGCTGCTGGATTCCGACGTGGAAGGGAATGCTCCCGAGGACCGTCAGCTTACATCCCGCTTGTACGGTGGAGATCTCCGGATTCGCATTCGCCAGGAATTGTTGCTGGGCGTGGGCGGGTTGCGAGCCCTTAAAGCTCTGGGAATTACTCCGGGCGTTCTTCACCTGAATGAAGGCCACAGCGGATTTGCGGTACTGGAAGCGGTCCGCATGAGGATGGAGGAAGAAGGTATTTCGTTTGAGGCAGCGGTTCCGCGAATCTCGCGGGAAGTGGTGTTTACCACGCACACTCCGGTGCCGGCGGGGCACGACCGATTCGATGCGGGTCTCATCGAGGAGCACATTGGGCCGCTTCGCGAAGCGCTGGGACTTTCTCAGGAAAGCTTGTTGGGACTCGGCCGCGAGAATCCCAACAATGCGGACGAACTATTCTGCATGACGGTGCTGGCTCTGCGACTTTCGCGGCGCGCCAACGCAGTTTCGGCGCTGCATGCCGAAGTGTCGCGCGCGATGTGGACGAAGTTGTTCCGGAACAAACTGGAGGACGACGTTCCCATTGGACACATCACCAACGGAGTGCACGTTCCGTCGTGGCTGGCCCCGCAAATGTTCCGCCTTTATGATCGCCATCTGGGTACGGACTGGCATCAGCGCGGCAGCGAAGCCAAAATCTGGCTGGGGATCGAGAATGTGGACGACGGCGAGCTCTGGGAGACGCACCTCAACCTGAAGTCGCAGTTGATCGAGTTCGTGCGCCGGCGGGCAGTCGACCAGGCGGAGCGTTGGGGAGAATCGCGAGAAGTGTTGCAACGCCTGGAGCGCGTGTTGAGCCCGGATGCTCTCACCATCGGATTTGCTCGCCGCTTTGCCACGTACAAGAGGGCCAACCTGATCCTGACGGATGTTGAGCGGCTGGCTTCGATGGTGAATGATCCAAACCGCCCGGTGCAGTTCGTATTTGCTGGCAAGGCTCATCCTCTGGACGAACCCGGCAAGCGAGTGTTGCAGCAGATTGCCGAGCTGATGCGGGATCCCAAGTTCCGTGACAAGTTTGTGTTTGTGGAGGATTACGACATCAACGTGGGCCGCCACTTTGTGCAGGGCGTCGATGTCTGGCTCAACAATCCTCGTCGGCCGCTCGAGGCCTCGGGCACCAGCGGACAGAAAGTCGTGCTGAACGGCGGCCTGAATCTGTCCATCCTGGACGGCTGGTGGGCCGAGGCCTTCGATGGCATGAATGGTTTCGCCATCGGAACCGGCAGAACGCATTCCAATCTGAGCGTTCACGATGCCCGTGACGGAGAAGACCTGATGCGAACACTCCGCGAAGAAGTGATTCCGCTGTACTACCAGCGGGATCGAGACGGCCTTCCGCGAGGCTGGATCAAGCGCATGAAGCGGACCATCCGCACGCTAGGCTGGCGCTTCAACGCCGATCGCATGGTGATGGATTACACGCTGAAGTGTTACGTGCCCGCAGCGGGAGGGACGTCGAGCGAGATGAGAGCCAGTTCGTAAGATCGCGGTCTAAGAAACAAGCTGTCTGGCGGAGAGGGAGGGATTCGAACCCTCGATACCCTTTCGGGTATGCCGGTTTTCAAGACCGGAGCCATCAACCACTCGGCCACCTCTCCGGCTGCTAGACCTTTACAATACGCGACGCGCCATCCTTCGCTTTTGGTTAGTTTACAACAGGGGCGATGAATTTCAGGGCTTGGGCAGCAAGCCGAAGGCTCGGGAATGAAATTCCATGACCTCGGCAAAGTGTGACAGAAAATAAATCAGGCTGTGATCGCCGGGGTACGCGTGATATTCGTGCTTCACGCCTTCGTTTTGCAGTTCGTCGTGCAGGTCGGCCGCCCCTTTTTCGAAGCCGTAGTTGTCGTCCTGTCCACAGTTGAAATAGATACCGAGCTTCCGCACACCTGCCGCATTTCTTTTCGCTAGCACAAATGGACTGTTGGCATTCCAGTGGGGCACGTTGATGGGTTTGCCGAACACTGCGGCGAGCACTCCTGCCAGCGGCGCTCCTGTCCGGGACACAGAGTCCAGTGTTTGCGGTGATTCCGTGATAAGCGCGGCGCTCTGGGCGCTCACGGCTGAGAAGAGTTCAGGATGCGCAAAAGCGAAGTGCAATGCTCCGTAGCCGCCCATGGAAATTCCGCTGATGGCGCGGCCCGCGCGGCCGGGGCGGATCTGGTATTTGCTCTCGACGTGCGGCAGGAACTCCTGCAGAAAAAAGTCGCTGTAGCGCACGGAACCGTCGGCGGAGTTGATGTAGAAGCTGCGCCTGCCTTCGGGCGCGACGATCAGAAAGTCCCCCATCTTGTGCTGGTTGCGTAGATCGTCGAGCAAGGTCCAGCCGCCGCTGTTGAACAGGGTTTGCTCGTTGTCGCCCAGGCCGTGCAGAAAATAGAGCACCGGATAACGCTTTGGGGGATGCTGCGTCGCGCCCGCATCGTAGTCCGCGGGTAAGTAGACGCAATAGTGCACGATCCTTTTGAGGATATGGCTGTTCAGGGCGCTGCAGTCGATGCGGCTTTGAGCGGCCGCGGACACGACAGCAATCAAGAAGAACAAGCAGACGAGCCTGAAGGCACGGATCATGCGGGTCAATTTACTCGTAGCGGAGCGCCTGCACGGGATCGAGCTTGGCAGCGCGTCCCGCTGGATATAAGCCGGAAACCAGGCTGACCAGGAAAGCAAATAAGATTGCGCCTCCGACCAGCCACCACGGCACCGCCCAGAAATGTTCCGGTGGAAGGGACTGGCGCTTGAGGTAAACGTTGGTGCCGAGATTGATCACCTGGCCGATCGACCAGCCCAGCGCGACTCCTACGATGCCGCCGAGAATTCCCATGGCGCCGGCCTCGGCGAAGAAAAGTTTTTTCACATCCCCGTCGCTGGCCCCGATGGCTTTCATGATGCCGATTTCGCGGCGGCGTTCGAGAATGGCCATCACCAACGTGTTCACGATTCCGATCGAGGCAACCGCAAGAGCCAGGCTGCCGAAGATTCCCAGGAACAGATCGAGCACAGCAAAGAACTGCCGCAAACTACGGGTGGCGTCGAGGATCGAGAAGGTGCCGAATCCCATTTTCTTGATGGCGTCTTCTACCAGTTGAACCTGCGCGGGATTTTTCACGCGCACGCTGATCGAGGCATAAACCGGCTGATCGCTCGCAGCTCGTGAGACTTCACGCAAATCGGTCGGCTGCATTACGTGAAGGCTCTCGGCCAGCTTCAGGGGCAAGAACACTTTGGCGCGAGTTGGACCACGCATGCTCTCGGGATCGAGATCGGCGACCCCCACAATTTTGAGCCTCTGTTCGCGCGAAACTACGGAATATGCGGCTCCGGCGAGATCGCTATCGGTGGAATTCGTCGTAGGGGCGCTGGTAGTCGACGCCGGTGCCGGACTAGGCGCACGTTGCGCGTAGCGCATCGTCAATTCCTTCCCCAGCAGCGGCCTCGCAAGGTCGGCGACATTCGATTCATCGCCTCCGCGCGCCGGAGTTTTGCCTAACAACTCCTCGGCAAATGTTTTTTGCAGGATTACTTCAGGTGCTGTGTCCGACGAAAAAAAGCTGCCCTGCATGCCTTCAAAGGCATCGTTGGATTTCGCGGACTCGGGTAGCGCCGAGATCATGGTCAGGTGGGCCTTGTCTTCGTAGCGGAGCTCCGTGACGAAGCGGATGTCCGGATACGCCTCGAGCACGTTGGGCAAGCGTTCGATTTCCTGCCGCGCGGGTTCATCGAGGACGCGGCTTTCACCGGGCGTGGGGGCGTTGCGCTCTTCGTCGCGATCGCGGCCCATACCGCGCAAATCGCGGTGTGATGTGACTACAACCGTATCGAAGAGTCCCGATTTCACCAACCGGCGTGACGCTAATTGTTGCAGGCCAATGCCCAGTGAAAGCATCGCCACTAAGGAGGCTACGCCTACCGAAATTCCGATCGTGGTCAGCGAGTTACGCAGCAACGACTCGCGTAGGTTCCGCAGGGCGAGTTCTGTGAGATCTGGAATCTTCACGATTGTCCTCCCCCGGTACCGGAATGCACTCCAGTGGGCGCGTTCGGCCGGTCGTCGATCAACTTGCCGTCCGCAAGGAAGATCATTCGCTGCGCGTAACGCTCGGCTAAGGCACGCTCGTGGGTCACCATCACTACTGTCATCCCCAATTGGCGGTTGAATTCGCGGACCATGTTCATGATTTCCGTTCCGGTGTGGCTGTCGAGATTTCCGGTCGGCTCGTCGGCCAGAAGAAGCTGCGGACGATTGATCAGGGCACGCGCCAGGGCAGCCCTTTGCTGTTCGCCGCCGGAAAGCTCGCTGGGGCGATGGTTCATGCGCGCCCGCAATCCCACTCGCTCCAAAGCTTCGCTAGCCATACCCTGACGCTGGCTGCGATCGACCTCCGCAAAACGGAGGGGGAGTTCCACATTCTCCGCCAGGGTCATGCTGGAAATCAGATTGAACGACTGAAAAACCATGCCTACGACACGCAGTCGGTACTTAGCCAGTTCTTCGCGCGAGAGTTTTGCCAGGTCACGGTCCTGTACGATGACGCTTCCCGACGTGGGCCGATCGAGTCCTGCAATCAGATTCAACACCGAAGATTTGCCGGAGCCGGAACTGCCGAGGAGCGCGACAAACTCTCCGGCGCGAACTTCGAGCGAGACGCCATCGACCGCGCGGATCAGCGTCTCGCCCATGCGGTAATGACGGCAAAGATTTTCGCTGCGGATCGCGACCGTGCCGCGGGCGGCAGAAACTGCGGGGGCTGTCGTCATAGGCCTAACGCATCTCTCCTCGCAGCACGCGCAGAGCGTCGGCCGCCTTCACGTCGCCGTTCTTGGCGTCCGTGCCATTGCCATTCACTGCGACCGCATCTCCTTCTCCGGGAGCCAGAAATAGATTTTCTTCGACTCCGTGTTGTCTTGTGTAAAGGTCATAGTAGCGGCCGCGGGCGGCATAGAGCTGGGCGTGCGTGCCCCGCTCCACGATCTGCCCTTGTTCCATCACCATGATCTGGTCGGCGCGGCGAATGGTCGAAAGCCGGTGCGCGATCACGAACGTGGTGCGCCCCTGCATCAGATACGAGAGACCCTGCTGAATCATCTGCTCCGATTCCGAGTCAAGGCTGGAAGTGGCTTCGTCCAGAATCAGGATGCGCGGCTCAGCCAGAATCGCGCGAGCAATCGATATCCGTTGCCGCTGTCCGCCTGACAGTTTCACGCCACGCTCGCCCACCACCGTGTCGTACTTGTCGACAAAAGACTCGGCGAATTCGTCGACGCGCGCGATGCGGCACGCCCGCATAGTTTCTTCCTCGCTGGCCTCAGGCCTCGAGAAGGCGACGTTCTCCCGGATCGTTCCATCGAACAGAAACGACTCCTGTAATACGACACCCAAGCGCGTGCGGAAGGAGTCGAGTCGCACAGTGCTCAAGTCAACGCCGTCGACCCGGACCGTGCCCTGCGAAGGCACATAGAAGGCTGAAATCAAGCCAATCGTCGTCGACTTTCCCGAACCCGAAGAACCGACCAGCGCGGTTACCGTCCCCGGCTCGGAGCGGAAGGAAATGTTGCGCAGAACGTCGTGGGTTCCGTCATAGCTGAAAGTTACAGTCTCGAATTCAACTTCGCCCACGATGTCGTGAAGCTGTACGGAGCGCTTCGGGTCCTGATCCTCCGGCCGCTCCCCCATGATCTCTTGGGTTCGCTCCAGACCCGCCAACGCTTCGGTGAGTTGCGTCCCAATGGACACCACCTGCATGACGGGAGCGATCAAGAAGACGAGCAGAAAGTTATAGGAAAAATAACTGCCGGGGCTCAGAGTGTGCGCCATCATCTGACGCCCGCCGACGTACATCGTGGCGGCTCCAACCACTCCCAGAAGTACGCTGGCGGAAAGACCCATCAGCGACGTGGCGGTCAACGTACGCATGACATTATCGAGCAGCCGGCGCACGCCAGCCGCAAAAATCTTTTCTTCGCGTTTTTCCGCGTGATATCCCTTGATGACCCGAACGCCGCCTAGGGACTCCGTCAGGCGGCCTGTAACTTCGGCGTTGATCTTGCCGCGTTCGCGGAAGATGGGACGGATCGTCGCGAAGGCTCTGTTTAATGCGAGCGCAAAGCAGCCGAGGGACCCCACGGCAATCAGCGTGAGGGGCGCACTGATGCGAAGCAGAAGAGCGAGCGCAATCCCGGCCGCGACCAATCCTCCGGCAAAGTCCACCAAGCCGGTTCCTAGCAGATTGCGAACGCCTTCTACATCGCTCATGATGCGGGACACCAGAGCGCCGGTTTTGTTGGCATCGTAAAAGGCTACGGGCAGGCGGGAGATGTGCGCCTGCACTTGCTGGCGAAGGTCGGCAATGAGGCGCTGGGCCGCCTTCGACAGCAGCTGAGTCAGAGAAAAAGAAGTCACGCCCTGGATGAGCGTTGCGAATAGCACCGACAAGACCAGAGGGCGCAGTAGTCCCGTCTGATGCTTGCCCACCACGTTATCAATCAGGAATTTCGAAGAGTAGGGCAGCACGAATCCGGCGATCTTGTTGATCACCATCAGCACGAAGCCTAGCGCGAGCAATGCGCGGCGCGGACGCATCAACTTCCAGACTTCCGGCCAAACCGCCTTCAGGCGCTGGATCTTCGGAGGCTTCGCCGCTTCTTTGGCAGGAGGACTCAATCTACTGTTTGACTCCGTTGGGCCCGGATTCGCTTCATTATTACTGCATTGTCACACATCCAGCGGTCGAGCGCCGCGCTATGACAGGGCGGTCCAGACGTTGTATGCTCGGGGCGTGTCCCGCCCGTCTGCGCCGGAGCGATCGCCGACCCTAGGCCTGTTGCTGGGCCTGCTCATTACACTGTCCGCGGTAGTAGCGTACTCGGCCTATATCACGTGGCAGGTGACGGGCCTGCGCAAGTTGCAGACCGAACTGGTGGATCGCAACCGCAAAGATTCTCTGCAGTTGCTGAGAATCCAGAATGATCTCAACCTGCTCGCGGTCGCTATGCGCGATATGGTGAGCAGCGATGAGCCGTATCCGCTGACGGCGTGGTCCGCGCAGTTTCAGCGGATTCGAACCGATCTGGACGATGCGATGCGGCTGGAGGCGGGATTTGCCGCGGCCAGCCGAACTCCCGAGCAGAGCGCGTTTCTCGCTGGAAATTTCAATCAGTTCTGGGACGCTGTCGACCGCATTTTCACGCTCGCGCATGAGGGCAAAGAAAAAGAGGCCCGCGAACAGATTCAGTTGTCCCTTCAGGAGAGGCAAGCGGCGCTGAGCACGGCCGTGGCGCGCCTGCTGGTGCAGAACAGCGAGAATGAGGAGCAAGCCGGCCAGCGCATCGTTCAGATCTACGACCGGGTGCAGCGGCAAGTCTATGTTTTTCTGGCCGCCACGCTGCTGGCGATCCTGCTGAATGGTCTTTCAGTGATCCGCTGGAACCGACGGTTGTTCGCGCGCCTGGCCGAGGTTTCCGAACGCCGCAGCGAACTGGCACAGAAATTGATTGCGACTCAAGAGTCCACGCTGCGCTACATCTCGCGCGAACTGCACGATGAATTCGGTCAGATCCTGACGGCGGTGGGGTCCATGCTGCGCCGCGCGGGAACCCATGCTCCGGAGGGTTCGTCACTGCGGACTGATTTGCAGGAAGTTCTGCAGATCGTGCAGACTACGCTGGAGAGTGTTCGCAGCCTCTCGCAGGCGCTGCATCCCGTGATGCTGGACGAGGCCGGATTGGAGAGCACGCTCGACTGGTACATCCCTACCATAGAACGACAAACCGGAATTGCCATATCCTATGAGAAGCAAGGTGTGGCGTTTCCGGTGGATGGCGGCGCCGGAGTGCATGTCTACCGTGTCCTGCAAGAAGCGCTCAACAATGTGGCGCGGCACTCCGGAGCCAAGCAGGCGTGGGTGCGTTTGCGTTTCTTGCCGGATGCTCTTGAATTGGAAGTGGAAGATCATGGAGTCGGGTTCGCGGAACATCCGAACAAGCGCGGGATTGGTTTGGTCGCGATGCGGGAGCGTTCTGAGTTGATGGGGGGCCAAATTGCTTTTTCGCGTCCAGCGGAAGGTGGAACTCTGGTGCGTCTGGACGTTCCGAGGGAGAAGGTAGAGTCTTATGGAAAAGAAGATCACAGTGTTGCTGGTGGATGATCACAGCCTGGTGCGGCGCGGTTTTCGCCGCATGCTGGAAGATGAATCCGACATGGAAGTTGTGGGCGAAGCGGGCGATGGCGAGCAATCCATCAAGCTCGCCAAAAAATTTCATCCGCAAGTGGTGGTGATGGATTGCGCGCTGCCAGGCATGAACGGCCTCGAAGCCACACGGCAGATCATCGAAGAGTCACCGGACACGGCGGTTCTGATGCTCAGCATGCATTCGGAGAGTACGTGGGTGCGGCAGGCGATCGAAGCCGGGGCCAAGGGATATATTCTCAAAAACGCGATGGACTTGGAACTCGGAGCAGCGATTCGCAAGGTTGCCGCCGGAGAGACGGTATTCGATCCGCAGGTCGAGCAGCGATCGGTTCTGAAGGGAGAGCGCAACGCCGCTCTCACACAACGGGAACTGGAAGTGTTGCAGATGATCGTCGACGGCAAGTCGAACAAGGAGATTGCGACAGTGCTCGATCTCAGCGCCAACACCGTGGCGGTTCACCGCGCCAACATCATGAATTCGCTGGGAATTCATAAGACTGCGGAGTTGGTGGTCTACGCCATTCGCGCCGGGCTGGTGAACGTTCCGTGAATCGCAGGTCGTTCCTCTGGGGAATGGCGGGATTGGCGTCGTGGTCGCAGTTGCCTCGCTTGCGGGCTCTGACCGGGCAGACGGGAGTTGCAGCTTCTCTGGGCTTCCGATTCACCGATGTGACCAGCCAGGCGGGAATCCAGTTCGAGCACAATAGCGGAGCGTTTGGTGGAAAATTCCTGCCCGAAACCCTCGGCTCCGGGTGCGCTTTTCTCGACTACGATCGCGACGGCTGGCAGGACATTCTATTGATCAACGGCACCGACTGGCCGGGCCACAAAAAACGCCGCACCACCCTGCGCCTCTATCACAACAACGGCAACGGCACCTTCACCGATGTGACTACAAGATCGGGGCTTGACGTCGAAATGTACGGTATGGGCGTCGCGGTTGGTGACTACAACAATGACGGCTTCCCTGACATTCTGATCACGTGCGTGGGACAGAACCGCTTGTTTCGCAACACCGGCAAGGGCACGTTTGTCGATGTGACCAACAGCAGCGGTCTGGGAAAGCGCGAGGGATTTAGCACTTCCGCTTTGTGGTTTGACTACGACCACGATGGGTTGCTCGATCTTTTTGTTTGCAACTATGTGAAGTGGTCGCCGGAGCATGATGTATTCTGCAGCCTCGACGGCAAGCACAAATCCTACTGCACTCCCGAAGCCTATCGTGGAGCGACTTGCTGGCTCTTTCATAATCGAGGCGACGGCATGTTTGAAGATGTTACGGCGGCGAGCGGAATCTTCGACAGCAGTTCCAAATCGCTGGGAGTGGCGTTGTTCGATGACAATCACGATGGCTGGCCCGACCTGCTCGTGGCCAACGATACCCAGCCCAACAAGCTTTATCGCAACCAGCACAACGGCACATTCAAGGATTCCGCAGTAGAAGCCGGAATCGCTTTCAGCAGCGAAGGAAAGGCCCGCGCCGGCATGGGAGTCGACGTGGCGGATTTCGATAATTCCGGTACGCCGGGCGTCGCGATCACGAACTTCGACAACGAAATGATTGGACTCTACCGTCTCAGCGGCAAGAGTTTTGAAGACATTGCGCCGCAATCCGGAGTGGGCATCGCCTCCAGGAACAGCCTGGGTTTTGGCTGCGCTTTTCTCGATGTCAACCTAGATGGCTGGCTGGACTTCGCCGTGGCCAATGGTCACATCGACGAGACCGTCCGCAATATTCGTGGCAACGTGGGATATGCACAGCCGCCCCAACTTTTTCTCAATCGTGGCAAGGGAATGTTTCGCGAGGTCGCGGCGGCGGTCGGCGGAAGTTTTGATCAGCCGAAAGTCGGCCGCGGGCTGGCTTACGCCGACTTTGATCGCGACGGCGATCTCGATCTGTTGCTCACCACCAACAACGGCCCGGCTTATCTGTATCGCAACGACCAACTCAACGGAAACCGCAGCATCCGTTTTCGTGTGGTGGGAACCAAGTCAAATCGTGATGGGATCGGAGCGATGGTGCGCGTCTTTGGTGGCGGCTTGACCCAGTCTCGGCTGGTCAAAGGAGGCTCCAGTTACCTGTCGCAGTCCGAACTTCCGGTCACCTTTGGCCTGGAAAAACGGGATCGCATCGATCGCGTAGTGATCGATTGGCCGAGCGGGCTAACGGAAGAATATAAGAATCTTGCGGCGGGTCGCTGCTATGAGTGCACGGAAGGAAAGGGAATCGTCCGGCAGGATGGCTACTGAGCCGAATTGGCGATCGAGGGCTTTACTACGCTCCCGGCCGCCATCAGATCAATTTCCACGGAATCGTTGACTCGCAGGAACAGCGTGCTCGGATTCTTCATTCCCCACTTCGCATACGGAACCGTGAAGTGCACGGTTGCTGTCCAATGGTCTGCAGACATCTCCACTTCGGCCGGCACCGTGATCTCGCGGTCCACTCCGTGAATGTTGAACATGCCGTGCACTCTGACGGAAGACTTCCCCTGCCTTGCGACAGCGCCTTCGATTCTGTCCGGATGAAAAGCAATTTCGGGATAGCGGTCGCTCTCCAGGATTTCTTTATGCATCTTGCGGTCGCGCATGCCGCTTCCGCTGTCGCCGCTCTGGGCATCGACCACAATCTCGCCGGAGATCTTTCCCGAGGCTGGCTCGAACTCCAGTAATCCGCGTTTCAACCGAAACGTTCCACGCACGGTGTGGAGAACGTCGCCCACAGTGAACTTGACGGAGGTTTGCGCGGGATCGAGCTGGAATGCCGTATCTTGGGCCACGCCTGAAATGGCAAAGGCGATCAGCAGAGTTGAAACACCCAACCCAAGTCTGCACCAGCTAACGCTCTTATTAGCTCTACGGGCCAGGTTCATGACGTTATGCGGTCAACAGCCCCCATCCCAGGGTCAGACCATCCAGTGCAAGGTGCAAGGGCGACAGCACTCCCACATGCGACTCCAGCAATCGCCGGAAAACGGCCGGGTGTTTCTGGAGGGCTTGGAGCGTACGACGCTGCAGGCGGGGACGTCCATGGAGCGTGAGCATCAATCGGGCCATTAGAAACGGCCGTAGGGCGAGCCGGGGATGCTCGTGCTCGTAACGGGCCAGATCTCCCGTCTGCAAGCAATCCGCCAACACCATCGCCTGGCTGAAAGCGAGGCAGAGTCCCTCGCCTGTAATGGCATCGACGGTGCCAGATGCATCTCCGATCAGAGCGACATTATCGCGGCTCACGCGCTTCAGCTTGCAGGTGGCGGTCAGAGCGCCTTTTTCGGCGGAAGAAACGTCAGCCCCATCCAGCCGAGACTTCAATTCGGGGAATCGCTGCAGCGCCTCGGTCAGCCGCAATTTAGGGTCGCGAGAAATCAGCGCTACGCAGACCTGATCGTTCGCAACCGGCGTGACGTAGATTTCACCGTGCCGGCCCCAATGGAGTTCCATGCGATTCGTCCACGGCGCCACGCGATAGTGTTGCCGAAAGGCGTAACGGCAATCTCTTTTTCGAAAAGCATCGAGCCCGGCCCAGCGCCGCACTCGCGAGTTACCGCCGTCGGCTCCAATGATCCAGCGGGTGCTCACCTTGCGGCTTCCCAGGTGAACTCCGTCCGCTGAAATACCGGTCACAGGAGTCTGCCACAAAAAATCAATCCCCAGATTGGAGGCGCGCGCTGCGATCAGCCGGTGCAACACGGTTCGTCGCACACCTATGCCCGAGGCGCCATTGGGGAACGCTGCATCGACTGCAAGCCCGGCGCTCAGAAAGCGAATGCCGCGAAAAAGGTAACCATTTTCTGCTTCGAACGAGATCCCGAGCTTTTCAAGCGCCGCTAGACCATCGGGCATCAGGCCTTCGCCGCAGGGCTTGTCAATCGGCATCTGCGCGCCATCGGCCACCAGGACGCGGAATCCCTGCTGGCGCGCCGCAATCGCCGCTGCCAGTCCTGCGGGACCGCCACCAATCACAAAAACATCAGTCGAGTTCAGCAACCGCCAGACCTCACCACTGTAGAAGTACGAGCTCGGAACAAAATCCCGGGCCCATGGCCGCAAGCATGCCCAACGTGCCCGGCTCCGGACGCCGATTCTTCATGACATCTTCCAGCACTACCAGGACGGACGCGGATGAAAGGTTCCCGACTTTTTTCAGGCAATCCCACGAGGCGTCGAGTTGGCCGTTGTGCAAGTCAAGCGCGGCCGCTGTCGCCTCCAGCACTTTCGGACCGCCGGTGTGCAGCACCCAACTTTCGATGTCGTCGCGCTTGTGTCCGTGGTCGGAGAGGAACGCATCCACGTCGTGCCCCAGGTGCTCGCGAATCAGCACGGGCACTTCCGGCGAGAGCGTGATGCGGAAGCCCTTCTCGGTCACTTTCCATCCCATCATCTGTTCGGTATCGGGATAGAAAATGGATCGAGTCGCCAGAATTTCTGGTCCCGTGGCATGCAGATCGTCGCCGGTAACGATGACCGCTGCCGAGCCATCCGCAAAGAGTCCCGAGGAAATCAGATTCGCCACCGAAAGATCATCGCGTTGAATGGTCAAAGAACAAAGCTCGACCGAAACCAACGCGGCGGCTTGCGACGGATAGGCGCGCACGTAATCCGCCGCAAGCGCAATTCCCGCCGCACCTGCAACGCATCCCAATCCAAAAATTGGCACACGCCGAATGTTCGCCGGTAGCCCCATGCGGTTGATCAGCAGAGCATCGATCGAGGGGCTCGAGATGCCGGTGACGGAGGTAAAAAACAATGCACCCAGCGCGTTCGGTTCGACGCCAGCATGGTGCAGCGCGCGGCACAGGGCTTGTTCTCCCAGTTCCTGCGCGACCTGAATCCAGACGTCATTGGCCTGGCCCCAGGTCGTGAGCTCGTTGTACTTCTCCGGCGGCATCGCAAGATGGCGCCCTTCCACGGAGACATTCCGGTGCAATCGCGCCAACATCGCCGGATTCCGCAGTTGGTCGCCCCAGTATTCCTGGAGTTTTTCCAAGAGGAACTTTTGAGGGTAGTAATGCTTGGGGAAGGCGCTCGCGGCGCTGGCGATTTTCATTCGTCTGGATCCTAGTCCCGGCACGGAGTCAGCGCCATCACCGGACATCGAGGCTTGGTACTGAGATGGTCGGGCGCTGTTTGCGGTTGTACGCCGCGAGCTGCGTGCCGTTTAGCGTATTGTCCCAATGCGACTGGGCCGAATTGTCACCCGGTTGTTAAATCAAAACTGTTAAACCTGACTCGCTTTGGGCGTAGAGATCGAGCCTCTTGTGGCCGACATTGTGAACGCAGTATCCCGAGAGGAAGTCGAGAATGCGCCTTCCGTCCTCGGTGAAGAGCTCCACTCCCAGGCACCGGTCATAACGGACATTCATCTGCAGCAAGTCAAGGAGCCGCACCCATTCCCGATTCACCCGTTGGGCATAGCGCTCCGACGCGTGTGCGACCTGCCCGATTTGGAGAGTTGTAGCCATTACGCTCCGGCAACGAGAAACTCAGGGTGTTACCGCAATCGAAGTCGGCGAACCCGGCAGGGTGTACGTATTGACGGAAGTGAGTGTCCCGCTCCCGGTATCCAGATTGAACGACTGAACCTTAGGAGTCGACTGGTTGCCGACAAACAGATATTTTCCGCCAGTATCAATGGCAAGTACACTGGGCTCCGCTCCGGTGGCAAACGGCGAATTCGTCAGCAGATTGAGCCCGCCCGTAGTGCCGATCGAGTATGCTGCCACGTTTGTCGAGGCCTGGTTGGCGACGAACATATATTTGCCACTCCTGTCGATCAAAAGCGCAAGCGGTCCCGCGTACTGCTCACCAATCGGGGAATTCGAGAATTGCGTGAGCGACCCGTCTGAGTTGATTGTGAATTCCGAGATCGAATTATCCAGTTTGTTTGCGGTGTAGAGAAAACCTCCGCCGGCTGCAATGGCCAGCCCGTAAGGACCAGTTCCCGTAACGAACGGTGAGCCCGGAATCACGCTGGGAACTCCTTGATTGAGGCTAAACGCTTCGATGTATCCGGGAAATCCGGTGCCGGTCACATAGAGAAACCCTCCCGATGGCGAAACCGCTATGTTGAGCGGGCTCAATCCCATCGGGAAGGGAGAGCCGGCAACCTGGGTTAGAGTTGGCGGAGTCGTTTTCGTATTGATGGAAAATACCGAAACATTCAACGACCCGGAGTTGCCGACGTACAAGAAGGTTCCCGCCGAATCCATAGCAAGCACCGTGGGCGCTGTGCCGACGACGGTGCGCGGCGTGACTTCGTTGAGCGCACCGGTGGGCGAAATGGTAAACAACGAAACGTCATTCTCGCCCGCGTTTGCGGCGAACAAGAATTTTCTGGATGGATGGATCACAATGGACTGTATGGCTGAACCCGCGGTAATTGGACTTCCCGCCAGTTGCGTAAGTATGCCGGAGTTTGGGTCTTCGCGAAAAACAACAATCTCATTTAACGCGGGAATGGCCACGTACAAATAGCGGCCGCTGGTAACCCCACAACTCAGACATATGGCTATGCTCGCGCAAACAAGGAACAGAGCCGCTGCTTTCTTTAGCATCCGTAACTCCTGGAGGAAGTTGAAAACGACAAACTGGAAAATCGCTGGCTCCCGGCAACACCGGGACGAATGTATTTCTATCAAGCAGTATTACCCTTGACTCCTATCATACGGGACAAGTGGTCCCTTGCGCAGCAAGCAGGCTGGTTTTAGCCGGTGCGATGCGGGATTTCTCCCGCGAGGTTGCACGAGCCTTCCCAGTGTAGTCGATTTGTTCCTTCGGAATGAAGGCATTGTCGACGCTAGCAGAGTTCGACCGCTGGTCCAAGGCAAGGAAAGCACTCAGTGAGCGGGACTCGGACGTGGAGTGCCAGCAGATGAGGGCCGGGGCCGGGCGCTCTCTTCGCCGCCCCCCAAAGCCAATCTTAAGCGGTCCATATACACGTAAACGACCGGTGTGGTGAACAGCGTCAGCATCTGGCTCACGACCAGGCCGCCGACGATTGTGATTCCCAACGGTCGATGCAGTTCGGAGCCGGTTCCCGCGCCCAAAGCCAACGGTAGCCCGCCCAGCAGCGCCGCCATGGTCGTCATCATGATTGGCCGAAAACGGAGGATACAGGCATCGAAAATCGCCTCTACCGGCGGCTTTCCCTGAGTGCGTTCGACGTCAAGAGCTACGTCGATCATCATGATGGCATTCTTTTTCACCAGACCAATCAGCAGGATGATGCCGATTGTTCCAATCACGTTCAACTCATTGTGCGTCAAGAGCAGCGCCAAAAGCGCTCCTACGCCTGCCGATGGCAGAGTCGAAAGAATCGTGATCGGATGAATGTAGCTTTCGTAAAGCATGCCCAGCACAATGTAGACGGTGACCAGGGCGGTCAGAATCAGGATCGGCTCGCTCGATAGTGAATCCTGAAAAGCTGCGGCCGTCCCTTGAAAGCTGGCTGAAATGGTCGGAGGGAAGCCGATGGTGCGCTCGGCATCCTCAATCGCTTGTGTCGCTTCGCCCAAAGAAACTCCGGGCGCCAGGTTGAATGAGATCGTGACCGAAGGCACCTGCCCCTGGTGATTCACAGCTAAAGGCGTATTCGACGGTTCGTAGTGCGTGAACGCTGCCAGTGGCACGGCCGTTCCGGTGGTGGAGCGCAAGTAGATGTTTTGCAAGGCCTCGGGAGTCTGCTGGAATTGCGGCGCGACTTCCATGACGACGTGATACTGGTTCAGCGGCCGGTACATCGTCGACACCTGCCGTTGTCCAAACGCGTCGTAGAGAGCATTGTCCAACGTCTGTGGAGTAATTCCCATGCGGCTGGCCGTATCGCGATCGATGACCAGCTTGGCCTGGAGTCCTTTATCCTGCTGGTCCGAATTCTGGTCGCGTAACTGGGGCAGAGTTTTCAGTTTCTGCAGCAAACGGGGCGCCCAGTTGTTCAAGTCGTCCAGGTTTGCGCTCTGCAGAGTGTACTGATACTGCGCGTTGCCAAAACGCCCGCCGATGGTGAGGTCTTGGGCGGACTGTAAGATCAGCGTGGCGCCCGGCACCACCGCCAGCTTTCCGCGAAGACGATTGATTACATCGTCCGCAGTCACCACCGGGCAGCTCTGCCAAAAATGCTGGGTGTGGCAAATATTGCGCTGTTCCAGCGGCTTCAGCATCATGAAGAACCGTCCCTGGTTCAGGGCAGTATTTCCCCCGGCGAATCCAACCACGGAATCGACCGCCGGATCTTTCATTACGATGTCCACGTAGCGATGCATCTTGTCGCTCATGGATTGAAACGAGATGTCCTGCGCGGCCATTACGCCGCCCATGATGCGTCCCGTATCCTGCTGCGGGAAGAAGCCCTTCGGGACTTTGATGTACAGGAAGACGCTGAGACACGCCACCAGAATGGTAACGATCAGGGTCACCGGCTGATTCGCCAGCACCCACTTCAGCGAGTGACGGTAAGTTGCCAGAAGATGATCGAAAACCCACTCGCTTCCGCGGTAGAACAAGTTGCGCTTTTCGTTCTTGGGAGGCCGAAGAAACTTCGCGCACATCGTCGGTGTGGTGGTCAATGAAACTACCAGAGAAACGCCGATCGCGATGCTCAAGGTCACCGCGAATTCGCGGAACAGCCGCCCCACAATGCCGCCCATCATCAGCAGCGGAATAAAAACCGCCACCAGCGACGTACTCATCGAGACCACGGTAAATCCAATTTCAGCCGCTCCCTTAAACGCTGCCTTCACCGCATCCATGCCGTGTTCGACGTAGCGCGTGATGTTTTCCAGCACGACGATGGCGTCATCCACCACGAATCCCGTCGAAATCGCCAGTGCCATTAACGACAGATTGTCCAGGCTGTATCCCAGCAGGTACATCCCGCCGAAGGTTCCGACCAGCGAAAGGGGTACGGCAATGCTCGGAATAATGGTGGCCCGCACGGTACGCAAAAACGCGAACACCACCAGGATCACGAGGATGACCGAAATGATCAGCGTGGTCTCGATGTCTTTGACCGAGGCGCGCACCGTCACCGTGCGGTCCATCGCAATCGTCAGGCCGATCGCCGGAGAAATCGACGACTGCAGAAATGGCATTAGAGCCCGCACTCGGTCGACCGTCTCAATGATGTTCGCTCCGGGCTGGCGAAATACGATGATGAGCACGCCGGGCTTGCCGTTGGCCAGGCCAATGTTGCGCCGATCGGAAACCGAATCCAGTACATCGGCCACGTCTCCCAGTCGTACGGCCGCGCCGTTGTTGTAAGCAACGATCAGAGGCCGGTACTGGTCCGCAGTGAAGAGTTGATCGGTATCGTCGAAAGAGTATGACGTCGTGTTGTTGGAAACCGCGCCCTTGGGCCGGTTCGCGTTGGCGGCATTCAGAGCGTTGCGGACGGTGTCGAGTCCAACCCCCAGTTTGTTCAGCAGGGTTGGATTCACTTCCGCGCGCACGGCGGGCTGGGCCGCGCCGCCCACGAAGACCTGACCCACGCCGTCTACCTGCGCCAATTTCTGCGCCAGAATCGAATCCGCCGCATCATACATCTGCGGCACCGTCATGGTGTCCGACGTCAATGCAAGAATGAGAATGGGTGCATCCGCCGGGTTCGCCTTGCGATAGGACGGATTGCTGGGCAAGTTGGCGGGAAGCTGGCTCCGTGCGGCATTGATAGAGGCCTGTACGTCGCGCGCCGCGGCATTGATATCCCGGTTCAGATCGAATTGCAGCGTAATGCTCGTCGTGCCCAGCTGACTGGAGGAAGTCATCTGGTTCACGCCGGAGATGCGCCCGAACTGCCTTTCCAGCGGCGTTGCCACTGCCGACGCCATGGTCTGGGGGTCCGCGCCCGGCAAGCCTGCGCCTACGCCGATCACAGGAAAATCCACCCGCGGCAGCGAAGCTACCGGAAGAAAATTGAAGGCGAGGATTCCCGACAGCAGCAGCGCCGCCGCCAACAACGACGTGCCAATCGGACGCCGGATAAATGGAGCCGAAATACTCATCTTCTAATCCGCAGACATGGGCTCCTGTGGAATAGGATTGCCGATTCGGTAGCGTGAGAACCTGTGTGCCAGCCGGTCAAACCACAGATAAACCACCGGCGTCGTATACAGCGTAAGCAACTGGCTGAGCAGCAATCCGCCGACAATGGTGATGCCAAGAGGCCGGCGGAGTTCCGCGCCTGTCCCCGATCCCAACGCCAGCGGCAGCCCGCCCAGCAGCGCCGCCATTGTTGTCATCATGATGGGCCGGAAACGTAGCAGACATGCCTGATAAATCGCTTCTTCCGGCGGCTTATGTTCTTCGCGTTCAGCCTCCAGCGCGAAGTCAATCATCATGATGGCGTTCTTCTTCACAATGCCAATCAGAAGAATGATGCCGATCAGCGCCACCACGGTTAGGTCATTTCCCGTGATCATCAGAGCCAGAATCGCGCCCACACCCGCCGAAGGCAAGGTGGAAAGAATCGTGACCGGATGAATGTAGCTCTCATACAAAACGCCGAGCACAATGTAAACCGTGATCACGGCCGCCAGAATCAGATAGGGCTCGGACGCCAGTGAATTCTGAAACGCCGCCGCCGTCCCCTGAAATGCCGCGTGGATACTGGGAGGCAGCTGGATATCTTTTTCGGCTTGCTGAATCTGCTTGGTCGCGTCTCCCAGCGATGCTCCGGGCGCAAGGTTGAACGAGAGAGTCACCACTGGGAACTGTCCCTGATGGTTGACCGCGAGCGAAGCGCTGCTCGACTTCATCCGCGTGAACGTCGTGATCGGAACCGGGGCGCCGCTGGTCGCTACAGCCGCTCCGTTGGCTGTGGGCGCGCCACTATTCGGCGTCACCGTGCTGGGCCGGATGTAAATGTTTTGCAGGTCAGCGGGACTCTGCGCGAAACTGGGCAGCACCTCCAGGATCACGTGATATTGATTCAATTGCGTAAAAATGGTCGAAACCTGCCGCTGTCCGAAAGCGTCGTACAGAGTGTTGTCGATAGCCTGTGGGAAAATTCCCAGCCGCGACGCGGTATCCCGGTCAATCGTGACGTTCGTCTTGAGCCCATTGTTGAGTTGGTCCGTTGCCACGTCGCGCAACGCGGGCAAGGTCTGCAGCTTGGCCACCAGCTTCGGCGTCCACTGCGCCAGTTCCTGCGCGTCCGCATCTTCGATCGAATACTGGAACTGGGTGCGGCTCACCCGGTCTTCCACCGTCAGATCCTGCACCGGTTGCATGTAGAGTGTGATGCCGTCGACCTTCTCCAACTCTGGCTGGAGTCGGCGAATGATCGCGGAGGCGTCTTCTGAGCGCTCATCCCGCGATTTCAAATTGATCTGGATTCGACCTTCGTTCGGCGTCGTATTCGTGCCATCGACTCCGATAAACGACGACAGACTATCCACAGCCTTGTCCTGCAGAATGACTTTCGCCAGTTCCTGTTGCCGCTGCGCCATGGCATCGAAGGAGATGGAATCGGGGGCCTCCGACACGCCCAGAATTACTCCTGTATCCTGCACCGGGAAAAATCCCTTGGGCACGATCACGTACAAAAACAGCGTAAGCACGAGCGTCCCGAACGTTACCAGTAGAGTCGCCGTTTGATGCCGAAGGACGATTTTCACCGTGCGTCCATAAAACGCGATGATCCGGTTGTAATAATCCTCAGTGATCTCGTAGAACCGCCCCTTCTCGCCTTCCTTGCGATGCTTCAGGAGCTTGGCGCTCATCATTGGAGTCAGGGTCAGGGAAACTCCCGCTGAAACCAGAATTGTGACCGCCAGCGTGACCGCAAACTCGCGGAACAGCCTTCCGACAATGTCGCCCATGAACAGCAGCGGGATCAGCACTGCAATCAGCGAAACGGTCAGCGAAACGATCGTGAAGCCGATCTGCCCTGCTCCCTTCAACGCGGCGTCCAGCGGGGAGTCTCCCGCCTCCAGGAACCGATCGATGTTCTCAATCATCACGATGGCGTCATCCACTACGAAGCCGGTGGAAATGGTCAACGCCATAAGCGTCAGATTGTTCAGGCTGTAGCCCAGCAGGTACATCACGCCGAATGTTCCGATCAGCGATAGCGGCACTGCCACGCTGGGAATTACCGTCGCGGCTAGGTTCCGCAGAAACAGGAAGACCACCAGCACCACCAACGCGATCGACAACATCAGTTCAAATTCCACGTCCTTGACGGAAGCGCGAATCGTGGTCGTCCGGTCGGTGAGTATCTGCACCTTCACCGCAGTCGGGAGTGAAGCCTGCAACTGGGGCAGAAGCTTTTTAATCCGATCGACCACGCTGATGATATTGGCCCCGGGCTGGCGCTGGATGTTGACGATGACGGCCGGTGTCAGATTCATCCACGCGGCGAGCTGGTCGTTCTCCGTCCCGTCGATGACGTTCGCAACGTCGGCTAGCCGCACCGGCGAACCATTGTGATAGGCGACGACAATCGGCTTGTACTGATCGCTGGAAAAAAGCTGGTCGTTGGCGCCGATCGTGTAAGATTGCCGCACGCCATCGATCACGCCCTTGGCTTGATCCACATTCGCCTGGACCAAGGCTGCACGTAAGTCCTCCAGGCTTAATCCGTAAGACGCCAGTTCTGTCGGATTGGCCTGAATCCGCACCGCGGGCTTCTGCCCGCCGCTGATGGAAACCAGCCCCACGCCAGGCAGCTGCGAAATCTTCTGCGCCAGCGAAGTGTCCGCAAGATCTTCCACCTTCGATAAAGGCAGGGAATCCGAAGTCAGCGCCATGGTCAGAATCGGCGCGTCCGCAGGATTGACCTTGTTGTAGATCGGCGGATTGGGCAAGTCCGTCGGCAGGTACGTCGAGCCTGAGTTAATCGCAGCCTGCACCTGCTGCTCTTCCACGTCAATGTTCTGATCCAGGCCGAACTGCAGCGTGATCACCGAACTGCCAAACGAACTCGTCGATGTCATCTGGCTCAGGCCGGGTACCTGGCCGAACTGCCGCTCCAACGGAGACGTTACCGACGACGCCATCACATCGGGATCAGCTCCCGGGTAGAACGTCACCACCTGAATGGTTGGGTAGTCGACCTCAGGCAGCGCCGAGACCGGCAATTGCATGAACGCAACCCAGCCCACAAGCAGTACGCCCACCATAAGCAGCGTGGTCGCGACCGGCCGGAGAATGAATAATCGTGAAGGACTCATGAACCTGGCGCACCTGAACCTGGACCTGAATCAGCGTTACCTGAACCTGCACTTGCCGCGCCATTGGTCGGGGACGAGTGCTGTCCGCCGCTCGGACCCGTAGTGCGCGGTTCAATTCGGCTGCCTCTTTGCAGTTTGTCCTGACCATCGGTGACTACCGTGTCTCCCGGATTGACTCCGGCGGTGATGACCGTGGTATCTCCCTGGGTGAGCGACACCGTCACCTGACGATCCTGCACCGTCTTGTCCGGGTTCACTGCATACACGAACGTGCCCTGCGGACCCCGCAGAATCGCAGCCGTCGGCACGACTGTGCTGTTTTTTCGCGTCTCTAATAGCAGGTTGGCGTTTACGAACTGGTTCGGCCAGAGAGCGTTGTCTTTGTTGTCGAAGATGGCTTTGAGCTTCGCCGTTCCGGTCGTCGGATCAATCTGATTGTCAATGGTCAACAACTTGCCCGTGGCCAGCTTGGTTTGGTCGTCGCGGCTGAACGCATCCACTTCGAGCGTTTTTCCCTTCATGTGTTGCGACACAGTGGGCAACACGTCTTCAGTCAGCGTGAAGATCACGGCAATCGGCTGCAACTGCGTCAGAATCAGCATGGGTGTCGTGTCCGCGGCGTGAACGATGTTACCGGGATCAACTTGCCGCAAGCCGACACGACCGTCGAACGGCGCCGTAATGTGGCAATAGACGATCTGCAGCTTGGCGGTCTCGATCTGCGCTTGATCGGTGCGGACCGTGCCCTCGAGTTGATCGGCGAGCGCTTTCTGCGTGTCGACCTGCTGTTGTGCAATGCTGCCCGAGGGAATCAGCGCCGTGTAACGCTGTAGATTCAGCTGGGCGTCGCGCAGTTGTGCCTGGTCGCGGAACAACTGTGCCTGCATCTGATCCAGTTGAGCCTGGTAAGGACGAGCGTCAATCTCGATCAGCAATTCTCCCTGCTTGACGTTTTGCCCCTCCGTGAAGTTCACTTTCATGATCTGCCCGTCGACGCGGCTCTTGATGTTGGCAGTATTGAACGCTGTGACCGACCCCAGGCCCGTCAGATAGACCGGCACATCTTCCCGCTGCACCTGCGCGATGGCCACGGAAACGGCGCGAGGCGCTGCCGCCTGCGCCTTCTGCTGCTTGCTGTCGGCGCTGCTGCTGCAGCTAATGAAAAATGCGCAGATCGCCGCTATGGCGAAAAGCAGTATGATGACGCGTGAAACGCGAACCATGATCACTCGGAGTTTTCTTTTAGAAAGTTCAGTCATATTCACCGGTTAGTTGTTGCGCCGTTCTCTGGCCCAGGCTCGGCAGGAAGCAACTATTAGACGTAAGTATTGTAGGCTCGGTTGCGGAAACTCTACCCGGGAGGCAGGAAATTCTCTACGGCCAAGGGCCTCCCCCTCGAGTGCATCAGGTAGGAACCAAAGTGCAGTTGCTATGCTAAAACCCTGCTTAACCCAGCATCAACTGCGCCCCCATTGCAGGTCAAGACCGGGGCGAAGGTTTTACAAATCTTTACTCCCTTTGACCTTCCCTTGACTTTAGGACGCCGTTAGCGCGGTCGGCGCCGGATGTCGCGCCTCATACGCGGTAATTTCCGCCTCATGCTGGAGCGTTAGCCCAATGTCGTCGAGCCCGTTCAGCAGACAATGGCGTATGAATTCGTCGACGGGAAACTTCGCGCGGAATCCCTGATCGTCGCGCACTTCGCATTGCTCGAGGTCAATCGTGACCTGATAGTTGTCGATGTCCTGCGCCCGCTGCATCAGGTGCGCAACTTCGTCTTCGCTCAGGCGCACGGTGAGGAACCCATTCTTGGTGCTGTTGTTGGCAAAAATGTCTGCAAACGAAGATGAGATCACCGCGCGGAAGCCGAAGTCGGCCAGCGCCCACACCGCGTGCTCTCGAGACGATCCGCAACCAAAATTCTTCCCCGCGACCAGAACACTGGCGCCTTCGAAGCGCGGCTCATGCAGCACGAAGTCGGGATTCTTCGTTCCGTCCTCGGTAAACCGCCAGTCATAAAACACAAACTGGCCAAAGCCCGTTCGCTCGATCCGCTTCAGAAACTGCTTGGGAATGATCTGGTCGGTATCCACGTTGACCCGATCCAGCGGCGCCACGCGCCCGCGATGAACTGTGAATGGTTTCATTTTGTGATTCTCAAGGACGGTCTGATTGCCTCCAAGCTCTGTCATTTGGAGCGAAGTCGAGAAACCTGCTTTTGCCGGAGCTTCGTCAGAGTCGCTCTGCCTGCTACTGAAACTTCCAACTCCGAATGTCGGTAAAGTGCCCCTTAATCGCCGCCGCCGCCGCCATCATCGGACTCACTAGATGCGTCCGCCCCCCGCGTCCCTGCCGCCCTTCAAAATTGCGGTTGCTGGTCGAGGCGCAGCGCTCTCCTGGCTGCAAAATATCAGGATTCATTCCGAGGCACATTGAGCATCCCGACTCGCGCCACTCAAACCCGGCATCCTGAAAAACCCGGTGCAGCCCTTCCTGCTCCGCGGCCCGCTTCACCGTCTGCGATCCCGGCACCACCATCGCCCGCACCTTCGCGCTAACGTGATGTCCCCGCGCCACCCGCGCCGCCGCCCGCAAATCCTCAATTCGCGAATTCGTGCACGATCCGATGAAAACGCGATCAATTCCAATATCTTCAATCCGTCTTCCAGGCTCCAGCCCCATGTATTGCAAAGCAAGTTCAGTGGCCCGCCGGTCCGATTCCTCTAATCCCATGACCTCCGGCACCCGCCCCGTCACCGGAGCCACCATCCCCGGATTCGTTCCCCACGTCACAAACGGACAAAGCTGCGCCCCATCAATCTCCACCACCTTGTCGAAACTCGCGCCGTCATCGGTCGGCAGGCTCCGCCAATACGCGACCGCCTTCTCCCACTCCGCATCCCGCGGAGCGAATCGTCTTCCCCTTCACATACGCGATCGTCGTCTCATCGGGCGCCACCATCCCGGCCCGCGCCCCCGCCTCAATGCTCATGTTGCACAGCGTCATGCGCCCTTCCATCGAGAGAGCGCGTACCGCCGGCCCCGCATATTCGATCACGTGTCCAGTCGCGCCGTCGGTCCCGATCTGCCCGATAATCCCCAGCGCCAGATCCTTCGCCGTCACGCCATCCGCCAACCGCCCACACACATCGATCTTCATCGTCTTCGGCGTCTGCTGCGCCAGGCACTGCGTTGCCAGAACGTGCTCGACTTCGGACGTTCCAATCCCAAACGCCAGCGCCCCAAACGCGCCATGCGTGCTGGTGTGGCTGTCGCCGCAGACAATCGTCATCCCCGGATGCGTCAGCCCCAACTCCGGACCAATCACATGCACGATCCCCTGCTCCGGCGAATCCATGTCAAACAGCCGAATCCCGAATTCCTTGCAGTTGCTCTGCAACGCCGCAATCTGCTTGGCCGCAATCAGATCAGTAATCGGCGTTCCGCGCGGCTCGGTAGGAATGTTGTGATCCACAGTGGCCACAGTTCGCGCCGGTTGCCGCACCTTCCGCCCCGCTGCGCGCAACCCGTCAAAGGCCTGCGGCGAAGTCACCTCATGCACCAGATGCAAATCGATGTAGAGAATAGGCGACCGCCCCGCCGGCTGCGCCACCAGGTGTGCGTCCCAAATCTTCTCGAATAATGTCCGCCCTGCTGCCATAGTTGCCATTGAAGATAAGATGGAAGAAAACCGTACTGCTAGTTTTTCACAGCGCGCTGGATGTGAGCAAGCAGCGGGAAGTCAGCGTCCCGCCAATAATCCATGTGGGGACAGCCGTCCTCGGCTGTCCGTCGAGCGAAGCTCGGCAGGTTCTGCAGCGCCCATACGTGCGAATGCGCCCACAAGTCTGCGCCCTGCCACGCCTTGCCAGCACCCTTAGCCCACAATCGCCCTAATGCGGAGAAAGATATTCTGGACAGTCTTCATACTGCTCGGGCTGCTAGCTGATTTCCTGCTCCCCCTCTGGTGGGCCTTCGCCGCCACCATTCGCATCCTTTTCGTCTCCTGGTGGGTAGCCTGAGGCAGCGACTGGTTGTAGGCCGCGAGGGTCAATGACCGCTATCGCCTGATAGAGCAACCATCCCAATGTTGCCGCCCCGCCCAAAGGGGTCTAGCCTGACTTCTCCGCGCACATATTCCAAAGCGACGTCATTTCATTCCTGAGTGCGTCGACGTAACTCGTCGAGCTCGCGCGTCGCTTTCTGCGCAGCAAGACCGAAGGCGAGCCAGATGAGCACTAGCAACAATCCGGTGATGAGGAATGGCCACGGTCCGCTCGCGAACTCGTAAAGCCGGGAGGATGGATCGACGCCTAGCGCTCTGAGCCGGATCGTGGGCCCGCCGCCCCACCAGGCCGCAAGAATTGGGGGAATCAGGAGGAAGAGGTACCGCCGGATTTCCAGAAACCCACTGCGCTTGGTCTCGAATTGGCGTCGCAGAAAGCTCGCGCAACTCTCGGTTACACTCATGCGACGTGACCCTCGCCGGAACTTCCAAACAAGCAGGCCAGTCCACCCCAGCATCCAAGCTTGCGACAGCTTCACCCAAGGTTGGCTGACCGAGAAGGCGTTGTACGCGAACGCTCCGGCAAGACCGATCAGTAGTGTTAACAGAATGCGCCGGGACCAGATACTCTCATGCTCGCGCGAGCGAGCCATCGCGCATAACTGATCTGGCGTAAACGTGATGTCCATACTGGCTTCTTCCTTTCCATTAGTCGATTTCCACACGCTTTCCGGCGTGGCCGGTGTGGACGGCCGCTCACTCTCGTTCATGACTCTTGCCTTCGATGTACTGCTGGTGGAGCAGCTTCTTAATTCGGTGAATTTTTGTAGCGATGTCCGACGAGGAAAGCCCCGTCACCTCCGCAATCTCCGCTGCGGTCTCGCCTTCCAGATACAGCAAGATGATCTGCCGATCAGACGGCCGTAGCTGATGAATCAGGCCGAGAAGTTTCTGTGCGGCATGCCGGTGGTCTGCCTGCGTCTCCCCATCGACGGGAGCAGGTTCTGTGTCCAGTGCCTCCAGGTCCACCAGCCTGGCGGCGATCCGCCTCTGGCGTACGATATGCGACGCAGCGACATTGTGCGCGACGCGGTAGACCCACGTCCGGAGTGCGCAGCGGCCGTCGAACAACTCCAAGCTTTGCCAAAGCTCAAGGTGAATGTCCTGCAAGAGATCACGCCGCCGCTCCGGGTCGGCCTCGTAGCCGCGTCCGAGCCGCCGAATCATGGTCCCGTGCTCCGTAATAGCTTGTGCATACAGCGCGTCTTGCTTGCGGCGGTCCACTCTCGTTCAATCTTGCCTTCTATTTGAATAGTCCCTGGAGGCGGTCAGTTTCTTACATATACAGTCTGACGCAAACCCCGAGCGCTGACCGCCCGCAGCACAGTTGTTGAAACATCGCCGTTACACTCAGTGACCAGCGGTCAAAACGTGAAATCGCCTGATCTCAACAGTTACGCCTAGAAATCCATCACTGGGAGTGTCGGAATGTGGCACTATTCAGGTTTGTCATGAAAGAGAGACCGGGAACAACCCGCATCACGTTGGCAGCCGGAATCGCTTCTCTCGTTGGCCCTGCTTGCGCTGTCCTCCCTTACACGGACTATCTCCCGGCCTTTCCGTCGATTCCGACTCTCGCGGTCGTGTGGCTGTTGGCTGCCATCGGGGCCATCGGCATTGGCATTGGCGTTTTTGCGTTCGGCAAGGGCAGCAAGGTCGCCGGTACAATTTACGTCCTGACCAATATCCCCGTCCTCGCTTACTGGGGATTCATAGGCGTCTTTTTCTCCATGGGTGGATCGAGGTGAGCTATGCTGCCGCAGAACAGTAATTCAAACAGGTAGGATTCGACCGCCCGAAGTGCTCAAACGCCTGCGCGCCCTCCGGAATTTAATCTCGAGGATTCCTCAGCCCATTGTGATATCCAGCCTTGACCCTGGATTTCAAAGAGCCAATGATTGTCCAGGCGGAGGCGGTATACGCGGAAATCGCCAACAAGGACGGCTTGTCCAACTATTTTATTGGGAGATTTCCACAGTGGAGAGCTTTAGCGCGGTCGCGTGATCGCTCCCTGCGATGCCGACGAAACCAGCGCTGCATATTTCGCGAACACGCCTGTTGGATATCGCGGTTGCGGCGCCTTCCATTGCGCCATTCGCTGGCGCAACACTTCGGCGCTGACTTCGACTTCCAAAACGCGCTTGCGGACATCGAAGCGAATCATGTCGCCATCGCGCACGCCAGCAATGGGACCTCCCAGCGCTGCCTCGGGAGAAACATGCCCCGCCATCAGTCCGCGCGTCGCGCCGCTGAAGCGCCCGTCCGTCAACAGCGCCACCGAATCGCCGAGGCCCTCGCCCACAATCGCGGCAGTCACGCCCAGCATCTCGCGCATTCCAGGACCACCCTTCGGCCCTTCGTTGCGAATCACCACAACATCTCCAGCTTGAATCTTCTTGGCTGTGACCGCAGCCATCGCGCCTTCCTCGGACTCGAACACACGCGCAGGTCCGCGCTGTTCCAGCCGTTCATGCCCGCTGATCTTGGCCACGCAACCCTCCGGCGCGAGATTCCCCTTGAGAATCACGAGACCGCCAGTCGTCTTCAGAGGCCGGTCCAACGGAACAATCACTTCCTGTCCCGGAGTCTCGACGGCGCTCTCGGTCTCGGCGCCAATGGTAAGTCCAGTAACAGTCTTCGCCGACGGATGCAAATACTTCCCGTTCAGCAGTCGCCGTGCAAGCAGCCGAATACCGCCTGCGCGATGCATGTCTGAAGCCACGAACCGTCCCGAAGGCTTAAGATCGGCGAGCAAAGGAGTGCGAGCGCTCACGGTTTGAAAGTCGTCAATCTCGAGTTCGACGGCCGCTTCTCGTGCGATTGCCAGCAGGTGCAGAACTGCATTGGTCGATCCGCCCGTCGCGGCGACCGACGCGATCGCATTCTCGAACGCCTGGCGCGTCAGAATATCGCGAGGCATGATCCCTTTTTGCAGCAGCTTCATCACCACCTTGCCGCAGGCGAATGAAATCTGATCTTTCAGCGGATCCATCGCGGGCACGCTGTTGAACCCCATCGGCGAAAGTCCGATCATCTCCATCACCGTCGACATCGTGTTCGCCGTGTACTGCCCGCCGCAAGCGCCCGCGCCCGGACACGCGGCATTTTCCAGTTCGCGCAGTTCCGCGTCACTCATCTTTCCCGCAACGTTCGCCCCGATCGCCTCGTAGACGTCCTGAATGGTCACATCTTTTCCGCGATAACTGCCGGGGGCAATCGTGCCGCCATAGAGCACCATGCCCGGAAGATTCATACGCGCGAGAGCCATCGCCGCGGCCGGAATGGTCTTGTCGCAGCCCACCACGCATACCACCGCGTCAAACATCTGCCCGCGACACACCAGTTCAATCGAGTCTGCAATCAGTTCGCGGCTCACCAGAGACGCCCGCATGCCTTCGGTGCCCATCGTCTCGCCGTCGGAGATCGCGATGGTGTTGAACTCCATCGGAGTGCCCCCTGCCTCGCGAATCCCTTCCTTTACCTTGGCCGACAAGCGGCGCAGATGAAAGTTGCATGGCATGGTTTCGATCCACGTATTGGCCACGCCGATCAGTGGACGGCTGAGATCGGCATCGGTGAATCCAATGGCTTTGAACATGGAGCGCGCCCCGGCGCGGTCGCGCCCTTCGGTAATTCCACGGCTAATGTGCTTGAGATCCATAGTCAGAGATTACAGGACACGCAACCAGATGTGAAACGCACGCGTTAAACGAGAATTCTTCTGGAACGAAAAACGGGAACCTGCCGTTGCAGCAGGCTCCCCAGGTTGCATGAGGCTGCCCAGAAGCCGCCATGCTCGCCAGCCACTCGAAACTCGGATTTACGCTCGGGCCGCTGCGCGCGATTCTTCGACCGGCACTCCGACCGGCGGATGCGGCGTCGCCCACGCGCTTGCGTGTGCCGCCCCGGAACTGACCTTGATGACATCCGCGATGCCGTACCACTCGCGGTACAACTGGCCTACTTGCTTCTGATTCACATCGAGCGCGAGCGTGACCTGGTGATCGTGCTCGGCCGGCTCGGCCTGCACCAAAGGGAGATCGAGTGCACGGCGCGAAGCCGCGTTCAGAATGCGCATCAATGTCCCCTGCGTGTTGCGATAGTGAATGTGAAATGTCTGCATATGCGTGCTCCCCAGTTATTGCGTCGGTTCTTCTTCCAGCAACATCTCCGAAAGCGCCGCGCCCGCCGGAACCATTGGAAAAACGTTAGCCTCCGGCGCGCAATCAAACACCAGCAACTCCGGCCCGGGCGAGTGCAGAAATTGGTCGATCTGATCTCCGGTCTCGCTCGAAACTGGAAACTCTCGCATGGCGTCTTCGTTCAGGCGAAAGCTGTGAATCTTGTAGGCCTTAGCGATTTCCACGAAATCCGGATTGTCGCTCAGGTCGGTCTCGGCGTAGTTGCGCTGATAAAAAAGCTGCTGCCACTGCCGCACCATGCCGAGATATTTGTTGTCGATGATGACCATCTTGACGGGCAGGCCGAGCCGGTGAACCGTGGCCAGTTCCTGGATGTTCATCTGAAATCCGCCGTCGCCGGAGACGCAGAGGACGCAAGTGTCAGGCTTCGCGAGTTGTACGCCCACGGCAGCGGGCAGAGCGAAGCCCATGGCCCCGAGTCCGCCCGAGGTGATAAATCCACGCGGCGAGGATGACCGGTAGCGCTGCGCGGCCCACATCTGGTGCTGACCCACGTCGGCCAGAACCACGTTGTCTTGCGGCAGGCGGCTGAAGAGTTCGTCGAGAAAACGAATCGTCGGCTGCGCCAAACCGCGCGGATCAAGTTCTGCGCGCTCGGCGCCGCAAGCGACCGCGCGCCATTGGCTGAAGTCAGGAAGAGAATGGCGCCGCAGTTCCGCCTGGAACGCGGGAATCGTGTCCGCGAGATTTCCAATCACCGGAAGATCGCAGGGACGCACGCGATCGAGTTGCGCGGGATCAATTTCAAAGTGAACGATCGTGGCGTGAGGCGCAAACCGCGTGGGATCGCCCGTTACGCGATCATCCAGCCGCGCGCCAAAGACCAACAGCAGATCGGTTTCATGCAGCGCCATGTTGGCGGCGCGCGTTCCGTGCATGCCAACCATGCCCAGGTAATACGGCGCTTGCGGTGGCACCGCGCCCAGCCCATGGACCGTGGCGAATGTCGGAACATTCAGACTGTCGAGCAGCCGCCGCAACTCCGGGATCGCTCCCGACAGTTTCGCGCCCGCGCCCACCAGCGCGACGGGCTTGGCAGACTGCTGCAGCAAAGCCACGATGGTGTCGGTGAAGCCGCCGTCGGCCTTCGCGTCGGCCGGCCGTGCGCGGGGCGTGAACTTCACTGGGCCGGAAAATTCTTTCTTCGCCTTCAACAGGTCGGTGGGAACATCGATCACCACCGGCCCAGGACGCCCGCTGCGAGCCCAGTAGAATCCCTCGGCGATTGCGTCAGGAATTTCGTCAATGGTGCGCACCAGACGGCTCCATTTCGTGAGCGAGAGGGTCACGCCAAAAACGTCAGTTTCCTGAAACGCATCGGTTCCGATCAGCGCACTGCGCACCTGGCCCGTGATGCAAACCAAGGGAACCGAATCCATCTTCGCGTCGGCAATGCCCGTGACCAAATTCGTTGCGCCCGGCCCGCTGGTCGCCATGGCGACGCCGACTTTGCCCGTCACCCGCGCGTAGCCCTCCGCCGCGAAAACCGCTCCTTGTTCATGACGCGTGAGGATGTGGCGCACTCCGCTGCCCTCGAGCGCGTCGTACAGCGGCATGATCGCGCCGCCGGGATAACCAAACACCAGCTCCACCCCTTCCGCGCGCAGGCACTGCAGGACGATATCGGCTCCCTTAAGCATTCACCACCTGTTTTGTGGGATCTTTGGGCGCTTCCGCCGGCTTCTTGCCTTCTTTCGGCAGCCAACTCATCATGCCGCGCAGTTGCGCGCCCACGATCTCGATGGGATGTTGCTTTTCTTTTTCGCGCAGAGCGTTGAACTTTTTGCAGCCGCTCTTGTTCTCCGCAATCCACTCCCGCGCGAACTCGCCACTCTGAATGTCGGCCAGCGTCTTCTTCATGGCGGTGCGCGTAGCGTCGCCCACCACCTGCTCGCCGCGCGTCAGGTCGCCATATTCCGCCGTGTTCGAAATGGAGTGGCGCATCCGGCTCAATCCACCTTCGTAAATCAGGTCGACGATCAGCTTGGTCTCGTGCAGGCACTCGAAATAGGCAATCTCTGGCGCGTAGCCCGCCTCGACCAGCGTTTCGAATCCTTTCTTGATCAGCGAGGTCAGCCCGCCGCAGAGCACCGCCTGTTCGCCGAACAAGTCGCTCTCGGTTTCTTCCTTGAAAGTTGTCTGCAGAACGCCCGCGCGCGTCGAGCCGATGCCGTGCGCATAGGCTAGCGCGAGCTCGTGCGCGCGGCCGCTGGCATCCTGCTGAATCGCGATCAATGACGGCACTCCCCGGCCTTCGATGTACACCCGCCGCACCAGATGTCCGGGACTTTTGGGAGCAATCATCACCACATCCACGTCCGTGGGCGGAACGATGGTCTTGAAATGAATGCTGAAGCCGTGGGAGACGCCGAGAACTTTTCCGGGATGCAAATAAGGCTTGATGAACTGGTCGTAGACCTGAGCCTGCGTCTCATCGGGTGTGAGCACATGGATCCAGTCGGAGCGCTTGGCGGCCTCATCGGGCGCCACCACCACCATGCCATCGGCTCGCGCCTGTTGCGCGCTGGGGCGGTTCGGGTCGAGCCCGATAATCACTTTGTGTCCGCTGTCGCGGAGATTCTGCGCCTGCGCGTGTCCCTGACTGCCATAGCCGAGGATGGCGATCGTCTTGCCCTTCAGTGCCTCGGGCTTGGCATCACGTTCGTAGAAAATTTTGACCACCAGCGTGCTCCTCTCGATCACAAGGGGAAAGAAGCCCTTGCTTGTTAAGAAAATCCGCTTCTATACTGCAATACCGACCGGTCGGTCGGTATCCGGAAATGCTACCTGTCCCACCCCCGAGTGTCAAGGGAGAAGTCTTGTTCGTTCTGCGGTCGCCTAGCGCCCGTGATCCGTTGGCTTTCCGCCGCGCAACTGTTTACCATGGCACGCGATGACACGTGAAACTCCGGTTGATTCCAGGCAGGAAATCCTGCGCACCGCCGCCCGGCTCTTTCAGCAGCGCGGATACGACGCGACCTCGATGAACGACGTTGCCGCCGCGCTCAAACTCAGCAAGGGCGGGCTTTATCATCATTTTCAGAGCAAGGACGAAATCCTGTTCGAGATCATGAACCATGCCATGGAGATCACGCAAGAGCTGGTCATCGCCCCCGTGCGCCGCATTGTTGATCCCGAGGAGCGTTTGCGCGCCCTGATCCGCCTGCACATTGAAGTTGTGCTCAGCCCGCGCGATCGCGAAATCACGGTCATGCTGCACGAGAATCATCCGCTGCCGCCCGCCCTGCGCAAGCGCATTAATACCCGCAAGAAGGAATACGTTCACTTCGTGGAGAGCCTGATTACGGATGTTCAAATGAACGCTCAACGCGGGCGACATACAAAGTGCGCCGTTAGCCCGCGCGCCGCCGCCTTCGCGCTGCTCGGCATGATCAACTGGATTTATCAGTGGTATAAGCCGGAGGGGGATCTGCAGACGCACAACCTGGTCCCGCAATTCACCGACCTGGTGTTCGGAGGGATTCTCGCGTGAAGGCCTTGTTCGCCTACCTTCCCGGGATTGATCAGCTGCTAACTCAGAGCGGCAAGTTGTACCGGGAGTTTCTGCGCGTTCCGGCGATGAGTGCCGGACTTTACGTTCTGCCTGCCGGTGGCACCGACCCGCAACAGCCGCATCATGAAGATGAGATGTACTACGTGGTCCGCGGAAGGGCGTGTTTCAGAGTTGGGGACGAAGACCGGGAAATTTTCGCTGGAAGCGTGCTCTTCGTCGCCGCGGAAACTGGGCACCGCTTCTACGACATCACGGAAGAACTGGCAGTGCTGGTTTTCTTCGCGCCGGCGGAAAGTTAAATTCAGCCTGAGCCTCTATGACTTACCCGATCGTCCCAATGCCGCCGGACCTTTGGCCTGCAGTTCGTGAGATCTACCGCGAAGGCATCGCGACCGGAAACGCCACGTTTGCAACAGAAGTTCCTGACTGGGAAAAATGGGACAGCAGCCATCGCAACAAGTGCCGACTGGTTGCTTTGGAGCCCAGGGATGAAGCCATAGGGGAAGTTCTGATTCCGCTTGACGGAGCTAAGGTGTTGGGCTGGGCGGCGCTGAGTCCGGTCTCCAGCCGAGTCGTATATTCAGGAATCGCGGAAGTCTCCGTTTACGTGGCTGCCGCTGCGCGAGGACGTGGTGTGGGCAAAGAGCTACTGCAGGTGCTGGTGCGGGAGTCCGAGGTAAACGGAATCTGGACGCTGCAGGCGGGAATTTTCCCGGAAAACTCCGCAAGCATTACGCTGCACAAGTCCTGCGGATTCCGGAAGGTAGGTGTGAGGCGCCGCATTGGCAAACTCGGCGACACTTGGAGAGATGTGATCTTGATGGAGCGACGTAGTGCAACCGTCGGTAAATAGCGGGGAGGTTGTACTCTGTGCTCGCGACTACTTGTGGGCCGGTATCCAGTAAACCTCTTCCTTCACCGCTCCCTTGTCGGTGAACCCGCGGCGCTTCAGAATCGCTTTGCTGTGCTCGATCATCTCCGGATGCCCGCACAGGTAAGCCATGGTGTTGCTCGCATCCAGTTCCCAGTGATCCGCATATTTACGCAGAATGTCGTCCGCGCGGCCGATTTCTCCCGACCAGTCTTCGTGATCCCACGGCCGGCTGACCGTGGGCACGTACTTGAACCAGGGCAATTCCTTATCGAAATGGTTCAGTTCGTCGAGATATCCGAATTCCCATGGGCGGCTCGCGCCATTCAGCAGGAACAGTTTGTGGGTTCCGTCGAAGCGGCCTTCTTTCCATTCTTGGTAGAGCGTACGCACGTAGCTCACAAACGGAGCCACCCCGGTCACGGTTGAGATAAGCAGATGATTCGTCCGTCCATTTTGCGTGTCCAGCGAAAATTTTCCCTTGGGGATTTTGCGCATCAGCAACTGGTCGCCGGGCTGCAGTTTGTGTAGCAGAGGCGTAAGCGCACCCTCGGGCACCAGTTCGAAGAAAAATTCCACTTCATTTTCCGAAGGCGATGACACAATCGAATAGGGACGCTCGACGCGCCTTCCGTTTGCCTCCACTCCCAGCGTTGCGTATTGCCCGGGGACAAAATGAAACTCTCCTCCGCTGCGGATGCGGAACATCCAAAGGTCGGGAGCGAAATCGACGCGCTTGGTAACTTGCGCGTGGTAGAACTTTTCCTCGGGAATCGTCATCTCACCTGGCCTTAACCGTTCAAACTCAGTCTTAAAGAATCCGCATCGTCCAGAGAAACTGGAGGTATAAGCATTAGATTCAGCGGGGGTTGTAATTGTTTCAGCGCACGCGCGGCCGATTGTCTTCAATGGTCCAACCGAACGGTCGTACGGTGACCTGGGTTGAGATATCCTAGCTGGAATCCCTGATTTTGGGAAGGCCCTTTGCGCTAGATCTTTAGCGGAATCGAATCGATTTAATTTCTAACTCTTCCTGTGATCCGCGACTTCAGACCGGAGTAAGCCCTGCTGCTTCTCCATGTGCCACAGCAGGGCTGCCTCCGAAATAGAGCCGCCCTATTTCCCCACAACCAGGACGACGAAACTGTCCGGAAGAATCGGGGCGCGTGGACGTGGATTGTCCGCCGTCGCGGCCGGCCTCGGTCCGAACTGTGCCGTCACCACGAAGACGTTGTGCGTCTTGGAATCGAGCGCCAAGGTGCGCGCCCCCTTCTGGGTGGGCACGTTCTCGGCGACGCTGAACTTGTCCTTGGAGTCTTCTTTCACCACCGTGAGCACACCGTCGGCGCCACAGGAGGCGAAAGCGAGATCGGTTCCGGGATCGAATGTGGTCGCGTCCACACCTTCTCCGATGGCCGGCGTGGCCAGGACCTTGCCGCTGTCGGCGTCTACCACGGCCATCATTTTGTTATCGCAGCCCACGAACAGGCGGCGGTTCTTGCGATCGATGGAGAGACCACTCGGCTCCGTGCACGGCGCCAGGGGCCAGGTCGCCTTTATCTCCAGCTTGTTCGGATCGATAGCCGTCAATTCGCTCTTGTCTTCGATGTTGACGAAGATCTCACCCTTGGCATCGCTGGCCGCGAACTCCGGCTTGCCATCCAGTTTGATCGTGCCTAGCACTTTTCCGCTGGCGGCATCGATCGCCGTGGAATCCTGGCTGCGCCCGTTGAAGGTGAAGACCCGCTTGGTCGCGGGATCGTAGAGGATGGCGTCGGGATTGTCGCCGACTTTTACTTTGCTGCTGGTGGCCAGCGTCTTGATGTCGAAAATGCTGACCGTGCCCTCCCGCCCGTTACTGACAAATCCGCGGCCCAGTTCCGGTGCCAGCGCAATACCGTGAACGCCCGGAGTGTCGGCGATCTCCCCAACGCTCTTGCCCGAATCGGCATCGATCACCATGACGTGAGTGCCGCGAGAAATGTAGACGCGCCGGGCCTCGGAGTCGGCGGTCAGGTAATCCCAGCCTCCTTCGCCGCCTACCTTGTAAGTCTTTAAAACGTGGTATCCCGGACCAGCCGCGGCTAAAGCCACCGCCGCCAGGGACACACTGAGAACGGATACCAACCACTTGGACTTCATAAGCATCACTCCTCCTCGTAATTGCGTGGAATCGCGGATGTCACCGACAGGGGCCCCTTCCCAAGTCGTGGGTCCGCGTTTTTGCATCGAACCTTGTAGGATTCGAAACCGAAGTAACTTTACCTTATTTTGGTGCTAATCCTAGACTCTTCATTATATGGATGTATCGCAGTCACGTTTTTCAGGGCAAGGCTTGCAGCCGGAAGCTGTACTCATGGCCGATCCGCGGTTGCAGCCGACGCCGGACTACGGCACGCTGGGCCCTGGCTCCGATATTGCCATGAGCGGACCGGAGTCGAAACCGGGTTCCGTACGGCAACCCGCGAACCCGAGGCGCTTTGGCCCCGTTTTTGCCGCCGCGATCGGCGTACTTGCGGCGATCTTTGCCGGAAACATCGGCAGCGCTGAGGCTGCATGGTCAAGATTCGAGAATCTTTTTTCCGTACGCGAAGGCGCGCCCACTTCCGCGAAAGACGCCCGCCAACTCGATCGGATGAAGCCGCAGAAGCAAGCCGAGGCCCTGCTCGAACTCGCCGTTGGCAATAGCGAAGGCGCGGTGGATCAGATTTCGTCCCGCGTCGATCGCTGGCAGGGGAAAGTACAGTGGAGTCCGCAGATTGCCACGCTGACGACCGCCGCGTTGAACTCGAGTGATCTGCGAGTGCGCGAGTCCGGTATTGAAGTCGAACTCGCGGCCTACGGGTTGGCCAAGAACTCCGCTAGCCTCGATTATCTTCTGAGGACCGCGGGCTCCTCCGATCACGCACGAAAGATTTGGGCGCTGTGGGCGCTCGGTCTGATGGGGAACCGCGGCGTGGGGACTGACCGCGTAGTACAGGTCTTAACCGGCCATCTGAAAGATAGCGACGAAGACTCGCGACGCTGGGCCGTTGAAGGCCTCGCCTTGGCCGGCGCCACGGAGACAATCGAACCCCTCCTGCAGACCATGCACGACGATCCTTCCCCGAATGTGCGCGAGAGGGCTGCGTGCAGTCTCGCCGAGTCCGGCATGTTCACCCGCGAGCAGCGCCTGAGCGCCGTGCCGCGATTGTTGAACTACACCGACGATCCCTCGCTGGATGCTCAGACGCACGGCTGGGCTTCCCAGGCGCTGAGCGACATCACCCACCAGCATTTTGGCAACGACTCCAATGCCTGGAGGAATTGGTACAACTCCACAAAGGTGGACTGATAGAACTTCGTAATTGGGTAATTGAGTAATTTGGTAATTGAAGATCCAAATTCCGAAGTGCTTTGCCAAATTACTCAATTACACCTCCTGCAATAAGGCTGAGTTTAACTACTTCTCTCACTCGGCCATCTTCGCCACGTGCACATCGAACCCGGTCTTCGGCAGCAGGGATGTCAATGAGAACGCCTTGAACCCGTCGCCGGTGACTTCCGTGTGACGATAGATTCCCGGCTCGCTCTCGATCATCTCGCGGCGCCCTTCCATGTCTCCGAGGAAGGCCTGGGCCCGGCTGACGGTAACCTCAACTTCTTTCGTGCGCGTGACCACCGCCTCCGACGCATAGGAGCGCACCAGCTTGGGCCAGTACTTTTCCAGCAGATCCGTGCTGGCAAAGATATCGGCCCAGATGATGCGCCCGTTCACTGCCACCACAACACCGACCGCGTTGCGATCGCGCAGTTGCCGGATCAGGCTCTGATAGTTCTGCTCGATCGGCCTGGCTACCGCGTCCACCTGTTTTTTGACGTTTTCGTTTTCCATGACCCGGGCATACGAACTGGTTTGCGACACCTCCGTTGCTACCATGGGTGAGGCAGTGGCCATCCCCGCGGACACGGCGTCTCGCTGCTTCCTGACTTCGTCCCAAACTTCTCCCTGATTTTTGTCGCCCATGGCCTTGGCTCGAACCGATGGCTGCGCCATCATCGTCGTCGGAGCTGGAGCATTCCGCATTGGACCGCCAACCGCGGAACCATACATCGCTCCGGACGCGCCGAAATGCTCGCTGGTCGCGACCCACCGGCCCGGCTCCACGCAGAACACGCTCAGGTCCACCGGATCGCTCTCCGCCGGAACGATCCGATCTTTGCCGATCACGCGATCCTGCTTGCCTCCGGTAACGATCTCACCCGCCAACAACAGCAGCGGCCGTTTGGAATTGTTCACCAACACCAGTCGGTTCGACCTGCGCTCCGTCGTTGCGTATGGCAGGCATGGGATGCCGCCGAATCAGCCCCTGCACATTGCCCGCTTCGGTGACGACCACTTCTCCGGAGCGCAACCCTTCGTCCAGAGTCAGGAACTCGCCGGTGGGATAGCTTTTCGCCGCGACCACGGGAAACACCGTTAGATTGCCATGCCGGATCGGATCCAGCACCTTGTAGCCCGGCGTCGGGATAACCTCTCCCGCTCGCGCGTCTCGCTGGTCCATGATCACGAACCCGGCCATCGTCAGCAGTACTGCCAATGCCAAGAAAATCTTCGGACTCATAGAGGTTCCTCCGAGCCGGATAAGCCATCCCATTCCCAGAACGAGTCGTGCCCGGGTTTCGCAGTGGTCGCGGAACTTGGGGCCCTCAGGGACATCGCCCGTCTCGACTCGCAGGAAGAACGAAAAAGCTCGATCGCCTTGCGGACAAAATTAGCGCGCCACGCCTCATAAGCTGCGTGCGTCTTTGGGAAATTCGACGCCCGGAAATCGGTGTGCGCATCCCGCCCGCTCCTATTCCCCTGTAAAATTGAATCAGCGACTCTGGAGCCACTTCCGCATTGTCTTTTCTCGACCAACTGAACCCGCAGCAGCGCGAAGCCGTCGAAACCACCGAGGGCCCGGTGCTGATCCTCGCCGGCGCCGGCAGCGGCAAGACCCGCGTCATCACCTACCGCGTCGCCTACCTGATCGAGCACAAAGGCGTCATGCCCGAATCCATCCTGGCGATGACCTTCACCAACAAGGCCGCCGCTGAAATGGGCGAGCGCGTCGAAAAATTGGTCGGCGGCCTCAGCATCGCCAAGCCCGTCATCTCCACTTTCCATTCGTTCTGCGTGCGGATGCTGCGGCGCGACATTGAAGCCATGCGCATTCCGTCAAGCGTTCCCGGCCAGCCGCCGATCGGCCACACGAAAAACTTCGTCATCTATGACGAAAGCGACCAGCAAGCGGTGGTCAAAGGAGTGATGAAGCGTCTTGGTCTCGACGACAAGCAACTCACCCCGCGAACGGTTCTCGGGCGCATTTCGTGGGCGAAGAACCACATGCTCGATCCGCAGGAACTCTACCTGCAGTCGGCGGATCCCAAGACCGAGCGCATTGCCCACTTGTACGAGGAGTATCGCAAGGAACTGCGGAAAGCCAACGCTCTCGATTTTGACGATCTGCTACTCGAAGCCGTGCGCCTGCTGAAATCAGCGGCGACGGTACGCGACTACTACAATCGCCGCTTTCAGTATCTGCTCATCGACGAGTATCAGGACACGAACCGTCCGCAATACGAACTCATGCGCATGCTCGCCGGAGAGCGCCACAATGTTTGTGCGGTGGGCGACGAGGATCAATCGATTTATTCCTGGCGCGGTGCCGACATTCGCAACATTCTCGAATTCGAACAAGACTTCCCCGAGGCGAAAATCATCCGCCTTGAACAGAATTACCGTTCGACGCAAAACATTCTGCAGGCGGCATCGGCGGTAGTCGCAAACAACATTCGTCGCAAAGGCAAGAACCTCTGGACCTCGCGGCAGGGTGGCACCAAGATTGGCTACTACGAAGCGCCGGACGGCGAGAACGAGGCTCTCTTCGCTGCCGATTGGATCGCCCGCTACATCCGCGAATCGGGCGAGCGAGGCGAGACTCCGCGCGCCGCCGTGCTCTACCGTACCAACTCCCAGTCGCGGTTGTTTGAAGAGGCCATGCGCCGTTACGGATTGAAGTATCACGTGGTCGGCGGATTCTCGTTCTACGAGCGCGCCGAGATTAAGGACATGATCTCGTACCTGAAAGTCATCCATAATCCGGACGACTCGATTTCGCTGCTGCGCGTCATCAACACGCCGACCCGTGGCATCGGCAAAGGCACGATCGACACGCTGGAACGGCTCGCGCTTGAAACCGGTCTATCGCTGTGGGGCGCGGTCGGAGAAGCGATTCGCCGCCAGCTGTTGCCCCAGCGAGCCTTGTTGTCGCTGCAGAATTTTCAGCAGTTGATCGAAGACGCCCGCGCCATGCTGGCGGGAACCTTCACCAAGCAACTTGAGCATGATGGGGCGCGGGCGCCCTCGCACGCGGATGCCGCTACCGCTACGGAATCAGCAAGGGAAACCGAGTATCGCCGAGACCAAGCGTCTGGAAATGAATCGGAACCCCAAGACGCCACTGCCTTCGATCCCACCGAATTCGGAAATTTTTCGTTCGACTTCGGCGCCGCTGAAACGGCCAACGCTTCAGACGGCAGCGCGGGCGTCTCGCCGGCCGAACTTCGGGAGGCGGAACGAACGAACAGGCCGCCGGAGCCGCAGATTGGATCGACGCCCGACTCGTTTTCCGCTCCTGCCGTCAGCACCGCGGACATTCTGAAGTTCCTGATCGACCGCACCGGCTACATCAAGCTGCTCGAAGACGAAGACACGCCGGAAGCTTTCTCCCGCATCGAAAACCTTCGCGAACTGGTGAATGCGGCCATGGACTCGCGCGACCGCGCCGAGACACTCGACCAGTTCCTGGACCACGCCGCACTCGTCGCTGACGCGGATGACTATGACGCGCGTGCGCAAATCACGCTCATGAGCCTGCACGCCGCCAAGGGACTGGAATTTCCCTTGATCTTCCTCAGTGGCTTGGAAGAAGGGCTCTTTCCCCATTCGCGAACCATGCTGATGCCTGATGACATTGAGGAAGAGCGCCGCCTCTGCTACGTCGGCATGACCCGCGCCATGGACCAACTCATCCTGACGCGCGCCGTCTACCGCCGCCGGTACGGCACCGATCTGCCCGAAGCCAGCGTCCCGTCGCGCTTTTTGGAGGAAGTCCCCGCGCCGCTGATCGAAGAGTTGGGAACAAAACCTGCTCGTGTGGGAACGAACCCTGTGGCGACGGCCGCCCCCGGCCGTCCGGCGGGGCGAAGCCCCACAGACTACGCCGAGAGTACGCACTATTCCTACGAAGACGAAGACCAAAGCGCCGCTTGGCACGGTCGCGAAACGGTAGCCGCGCAAAGCCGGCAAAAGCCTACGGCCCCGGCGCGTCCTTACAACTCGATCGAGAACATCGCCGAATTTTTCGCCAGCCGCGGCAAGAAGTTCACTATCCCGAAGACTCCGGTCGAAGAGCCCACGGGCAAGCGCGGATTCCGCCCCGGCCAGAAGGTCCGCCATCCGAAATACGGTGAAGGCACGGTCTATCAGCGCGAAGGAGAAGGCGAAGAAGCTAAGATTACGGTACAATTCCCTCGCTTCGGATTAAAGAAACTGGTGGAGAAGTATGCCCAGCTGGAGCGAGCCTGAAAACAATTGAGTAATTGCGAAATCTCCCTAACGGCACGCTTTCGTGGGTTTCAAATTACTCAATTACTCAATTACCAAATTACAAAATTCAAAAAGGATTCATGGCAAACACGACAAAGCTAACCAAAGAAGAACGCAAAAAAGCGAAACGCACGGCCCGCAAGAAGCGCAAGGCGGAAAAGCCGCTCAAACCCCGCGACTATCCACGCGGATCGAAAAAGCCCAAGATCAAGAAACTGGCTCGCGGCCAGGCGAAGCGGTAGGCGAAACAGAACCGAGCTGCGCTCGGGGGACGGCCGAGGTCGGCTGTCCCCACAGGTTCGGTTGGCATTTAGCCGGCAAAATTTTTTGGCGGCAAGATATTTGTTGGCTAAATGCCAAGTGTTAATGGCTAGAGGCTAGATTCAGGAGACCACAACCGCTTGTCACAATCCACGGAACCCGCTGCCGTCATCCGTACTTCCGACAAACAGATTTTCTGCTGTAAGTCCATCGACAAGTTGATCTCGGAATCCGAAGCGCCCGGCCAGCGCTTGCAAAAGACCCTCGGCCCCTGGTCGCTGACCGCGCTGGGTATCGGCGCGGTGATCGGGTCCGGCATTTTCGTACTTACCGGCACGGCCGCCGCCGGCGAATACTTCAAGGCATCCTCCATCTGGCATGCGCAAGTTCTCGATATCATCGTAAACCTCCTGCGCACCGGGAACACTTCCGGCGTCCTTCTGCACGGACGCCCGCCGGCTGGCCCCTCCATCGCGATTTCATTTTTTCTGGTGGCCATCGCCTGCAGTTTCGCCGGCCTCTGCTATGCCGAACTGGCGTCAATGATCCCGATTGCCGGCAGCGCCTACACTTACTCCTATGCGACCCTGGGTGAAATCTTTGCTTGGATTATCGGCTGGGACCTCATCCTCGAATACGTTGTCAGTAACGTGGTCGTGGCCATCGGCTTCAGCGCCTACACCAAATCCCAACTCGCCTCCTTCGGCATAAACTTGCCCGATAAATGGTCGACGCCCGTCTGGGAATCCGGCCATTGGACGGGCGCTTACTTCAACGTCCCCGCCTTCCTCATTATTTTCATTCTTACCGTCCTTCTGGTGCGCGGCATCCGCGAATCGGCCGAGGCGAACAACATCATGGTCGCCATCAAGATCGGAGCGATTCTCGTTTTCTTGGTTGTCGGCGGCGCGCTGGTGAATCCCAGCAACTGGAAACCCTTCGCTCCCTCCGGTTTCGGCGGTGTGGTCACCGGAGGCGCTATCGTTTTCTTTACCTATATCGGATTCGATTCGGTTTCCACTGCGGCCGAGGAGGCGCGCAATCCGCAGCGCGACTTGCCCATCGGTATCATCACCTCGCTGATTGTCTGTACCGTGCTCTACGTCGGCGTCTCCCTCGTGCTGCTGGGCATGATGAAGTACACCACCTTTGTCTCGGGAGAAGCTAACGAAGCTCCGGTCGCTTACGCGCTGCAAATGCTCGGCGCCAGCCGTTGGTCACGTTCCGTCATTGTCATCGGCGCCCTCACCGGCATGCTCTCGTCGCTGCTTGTCTTCCAGTACGGCCAGGCGCGCATCTGGTACGCCATGTCGCGCGACGGGCTCTTCCCCAAGTTCTTCTCCAAAATTCATCCCAAATTCAAGACGCCGCACTGGTCCACTTGGGTTGCGGGCTTTGCCGTCGGCATACCGGGCGGACTCATGGCCACCGCCGATGCCGCCGACCTCTCCAACATCGGCACACTCTTCGCCTTTGCCCTGGTCTCGCTCGGCGTGATCATCCTGCGGCGCACTCAGCCCGATCGCAAGCGCGTTTTCAAAGTGCCCTTCGTGCCGTGGTTTCCTCTGATTTCGATCATCCTCTGCGGCGGCCTCATGACCGGATTGACCGTTATCACCTGGGGACGCTTCATCGGGTGGCTCGTCATCGGCCTGCTCATCTACTATTTCTACAGCCGCCACCGGAGCGAGTTCGCGCGGAAGTAGCGATTCGTATTTGAGCTGTTAGCTCTCAGAGGTCAGCAAAACACTCTGTCATCCTGAACGAAGAAGACCGATTCGCGTATGCGAATCGGTCTGCGTAGTGAAGGACGCCTGTACTTCCATTCACCACCAACGGCCTCAAAGGGAGTCCTCAATCGAAATCCGGTGCCTGCCCTACTTCGCCCACGCGCCCTCCAGAAACAAATACCGCTCCCGCAGATCATCCTTGTGCGCCGCGGACTGCGCGTCCAGAAACATCACCGGCCATGCATCCGCTGCCGAGTACACCGGCCACTTCGCCAAGCCTGGCCCATTAGGATCACCGCTGCGCGCGAAGTTCGCCCAATATTCCTGCATCTCGGCGCTGAGTTGACGGTCCTCTGGTCTCCAAGTGATCCCGGCCTTGGAATCGAGTTGCCCAAACACATACTCAATCTCGGAGGAATGATATGCGCCCAGTTGCGGGCCCTTCGTATCCGACGGAGGCCCCAGGTCAAAGCGGTAACGGTAGATGGGCCGTCTGCCAGTCTTGGCCTGCGATTCTATCCATTCCCAGGTAGAGAAGGCGATAAAGCGGTCTCCCGCGAAATCCTCCGCAGAACGCAGCGCTTGTTCCTCGGTGTCGGAGGGATAAAGCCGAAGGAATTCCGCAGCCTTGTCGCCGAATTCTTTTTGCGCCGTGGCTTTCAGGCTTTCAGCCGTCGGCTTTTGCGGAGGGAAAGCAATCTCGAAGCTGCCTTCATCGTGGTTCCATCCCGCGAGCAGCGGCACGTCGTTCTGTTTTCCCGCCGCAAAGATGGCTGGCACCGATTCGGGCAAGAAATATCCGTCCACATCCGGATCGAAATCAAAGCCCTGGGACTGGGGCGGCGAGAAGGCGTCCAGCAGTTTCTGCGCGGGGATAGCCCGCAACTCGGCCAGCGTGCTCACTCCCAGCTTCGTGGTGACCGCCTTTACATCCTTTTCCTCCCGCACCGACCGTGGCTCGAATGACAGACCGCCGCTAAAGAATACGCCGCCACTCTCTCCAATTGCCTTCTGAAACAGACGCTTGGCCAGAGGCGAGGCCATCTGCGCGCTGACTGAAAATGATCCGGCACTTTCCCCGAAAATGGTCACATTTCCCGGATCGCCGCCGAACGCCGCAATATTCTTGTGCACCCACCGCAACGCCGCCACCTGATCGAGCAGACCGTAATCGCCGGCTGCATTCCGCCCGGACTCTTTCGTCAGTTCCGGATGCACAAAGAAGCCGAAAATCCCCAGGCGGTAATTCATGCTCACCACGATCACGCCCTGCTGCGCCAGTTGTGTGCCATCCTGCCGCGCCTCCGAGGTGGAACCCGCCGCGAATCCTCCCCCATAAATCCAAACCATCACCGGCAGCTTCGCCCTAGAGGTTCTCGCTGGAACCCATACGTTCAAAAACAGACAGTCTTCGCTGCCGCCGGCATCGCGAAAGTTCATGTCGCCATACACTCTTCCCTGCATACAATGCGCGCCAAATTCCGTGGCCTTAAGCACTCCGCTCCATTTCGCAGCAGCGGCGGGCGGTTTCCAGCGTAGATCGCCCACCGGCGGTGCGGCATACGGGATCCCAAGAAATGCGTGGACCGCCCCGTCTTCCTTGCCTTCAACCATGCCCGAGGCAGTTTTCACTTGCGGTGCAGACGACGCCCCAAACAAGGCCAACGGCACGGCCAGCATTGCCCATACAACCAGCAATCGGCAGACGATCTTCACTTTCATACGCTCTCCCTGAGCCTGATATAAGGACATCGGATTGTACCCGAAAGAATCAGCGGAAGGAGGCCGCCGCTCCCTCGCAAATCCTCCTTCAAGAATCTACAATCAGATTCATGACCGCCGCTGGAGATCGCCCGCCCAATGCCTTCATCCGTCAACTGCCAAAGGCGGAGCTGCACCTGCATCTCGAGGGCGCGGTCGAGCCGGCGACGCTGCTCGAACTCCGCAAGCTCCACGGCGAGCACGCCACGCTCGCCGAGGTCGAAGCCCTCTACGGCTACACGGATTTCCAGAGTTTCCTGATGGCCTTCAAGGAAGTTAGCTCGTACCTGCGTGGTCCCGACGACTACGAGCTCATTACGTACCGCCTCATGCAGCGGCTGAAAGAAGAAAATGTGCTGCACGCGGAAGTCTATGTCGCGGTGGGCGTTTGCCTCTATCGCAAACAGAATTTCGCCGCCATCTTCGACGGTCTCGAACGTGGACGCGCGCGCGGCGCGCGCGATTTTGGTGTGTCGTTGTTATGGATCTTCGAAGCTACCCGCCACTTCGGAGTCGAAGAGGCACAAAAAGTTTTCGAACTCGCGGTGCGCTACCGGGACCGACACGTCGCTGGCATCGGCATTGGCGGCGACGAACAAAAGGCTCCGCCTGAACTTTTCCGCAGCGTCTACGCCTATGCCGCCGATCACGACTTACGCCTGACGGCGCACGCTGGCGAGACCGGTCCTCCTGAGTCCATCTGGGGAGCGCTCAACCTGCACGCCGAGCGGATTGGTCACGGCCTGACTGCCGCGCAGGACGCCGACTTGATCGAAGAACTCGGCCAGCGTCAGATTCCGGTCGAGCTGTGCATCACCAGCAACCTGCGCACCGGAGTATGCAAGTCGATTGCCGAGCATCCCGCGAAAAACTATTTCGACCAAGGGCTGATGATCACGCTCAACACCGACGACCCGGCTTTGTTCGGCACCACGCTGTCGCGTGAATATCAGCTCGCCCAGGAGACGTTCGGATTCAGCGATGAGCACCTGCGCGAACTCGCCCGCAACTCGTTCGAAGCGTCCTTTCTGCCTGCGGAAAAAAAGCTCGAACTCCTGAGCCTGTTTGACGCCGCCGCGGCCAGGTGATCGGCGATCCAGAAAAAGTCATGTAAGGAATAGCCGCCTCGGCTGTCCCGGCCAGGGCGAAGCCCGGCCGGCCCTCACTGAACCGATGATGTAAAATCGCAGCTCTGCTCCGTATTTTGCCGAACTGAGAACTGAGAACTGAGAACCAAGAACGGCCACAATGCCCATCCGTCCTATTCTCCAACTCGGCGATCCGCTCCTGCGGCAAAAGTCTGTAAGGGTTGAAGACCCCGCGGCGCGCGCGATCCACGAATTGGTCCGGGATCTCGCCGACACCCTCCTTCACTGGCGCTCTGCAACCGGCTATGGACGCGGCATTGCCGCTCCCCAAGTCGGCGAGCTGCAGCGCGTCATTTTCCTCAAACTCCCGGGAGGCGAGCCTTGGCCGCTGATTAACCCGGAAATCCTCGAGTCGAGCGAAGAAAAAATCATTGTCTGGGATGCCTGCCTGAGTTTCCTCTCGATCTTCATGCAGGTCGAACGATACCGCCAAGTGAGGGTGCGCTATCAGAGTCTGCAGGGTGAAACGTTCGAATTCGAAGCGGGAGACGATCGCAATCTCTCTGAACTCCTGCAGCACGAAATCGACCACCTCGACGGCATCCTCGCCATCGACCGCGTAATCGATATCAAGACGATTTGCACCCGCGAAGAATTCGAAAAGCGTTACCGCGACGCGAGCCCGTACGCGATCGCTCCAGCTACAATCAAAAGCTCAAAAGGCGCACCTAAGACCTAAGACCAAAACGGATGTTACACATCGGCATCGTCGCCTGCAGCACCGAGGGAGCCGCGCTCTGCTACCGCACGATCTCGCTCGAAGGATCGCAGATGCTCGGCCGCCACGACCATCCCGAGGTCTCGCTGCATTCTTACTCGCTGGCGCAATACATGAAGCACATCGACCACGACGACTGGGCGGGCGTGGCCCAGTTGATGATCTCATCTGCGGAAAAGCTGGCGCGCGGGGGCGCCGATTTCCTGATCTGCCCCGACAACACGATTCACCAGGCGTTCGATCTCCTGGAGCATCGTTCGCCGCGCCCGTGGCTGCACATCGCCCGCGAAGTCGCTCGCGAAGCGCAACGCTGCCAATACAAACGCCTTGGCGTGCTGGGCACGCGCTATCTGATGGACGGCCCGGTCTATCGTGAAACGCTGAAGGTCGCCGGCATCGAGCACCGCGTCCCCGGCCCGGAGCAGCGCGAGCGCATCAACCAAATCATCTTCGACGAACTGGTCAACGGTCAGTTGCTGCCGCGATCGCTGGCCTACCACGTCGAAGTGATTCGCGCACTCAAGGACGAAGGCTGCGACGCCGTGGCACTCGGCTGCACCGAAATACCGTTGTTGGTTACGCCGGAATCGTCTCCTCTGCCCACGCTCGACTCCACGCGCATTCTGGCCCGAGCTGCCCTGCGCAAGGCTGTGGAGGGCTGAACATTCCATGTGAGGGCATGTAGGGACAGCCGCCCTCGGCTGTCCGGCAGAGCGAAGCCCGACGGTGTTAATTAACGACAGTGAAATCCGTTAGCTACCGCGTAACGTAAAATGTAAGCTCCGGAGGATCGATGCCTTCTGCAGTTTTGCCCACAGAAAACGAAATCTGGTCCTGGCCAGATTCGCTGGATGCATTGCTCGCCGCGCCGAACCACCATACCGTTCTGCTCGAGAATGAAAAGATGCGAGTCGTGCAGACCCGCATCGCGCCGGGACAGACGGTCCCCTTGCACACGCATCGCTGGCCGGGAGTGCTCTCTATTCTGGCCTGGAGCGATCTCGTCCGGCACGATCAGGATGGCCATGTTCTGCTCGACACTCGGCAACTCGCGGACAAACCCAGCCTCAACACACCGCTGTGGCAGGAACCGCTTCCGCCGCACACAGTAGAGAATGTCGGCGATGCGGAGTTCAACGCCATCCAGGTGGAAATCAAGAGCGCTCCGTAGTGGAACGTCACCAACTCAAATTCCGCTTGCTCACTGGCGCCTATGCCATCGTGCGCCTCGCTCCCGACGCTCCCATCCCCGATTGGGCGACAAAGGGCGACTTCACCTCGATTACGCGCACTGCCGACGAACTTTCCGTTGTGTGTCCAACTGACAACCTTCCTCCGGATGTGCATTTTCCACATCGCTGGATCTGCCTGAAACTCGAAGGCCCATTCCCTTTTTCGCAAACCGGGGTGCTGCTTTCCTTCATCGAACCGCTGTCGACGAAAGATGTTCCCATCTTCGCCCTCGCTACCTACGACACGGATTATGTGCTCATTCAGGAAGAGTACATGTGGGCGATCGACGTGCTGCGGCAAGCAGGTCACGAGTTGGCCGAGGAATGAGTCCCGGCGCGAATAATTCAACAAGGCGTGAGCAGGAGCAGCCAATCATACTGGTGTGATTGAGGTTCGACTGTCATACTCGTGTCTCCCGACAGGAGGCAGTCCTTGCCTGACGAATCCGGTCCTAAGCTCATTCAAGAGTTGCAGGACGAGCACGGCCCGGCGGATGGACCGAATCCGCTAGACGCCGCACAACTCGGGCAACCCAGGGCCTGGGGTGGAATCGATCGTATGCGGCTGCTCCTCTGGGTTGGAATTGCCTTCCTTGTTCCGATGGTTCTGGTATTTGGTTTTCATCTCGCGGCAGGCGCGAGGAGTTCCGTCTTGACCGTGAAAAGTGAATTGCCGATCAAGGCGGTCATGGTGTGTTTTGTCGCTTTGGCGACGTGGATCCTGTCTCGCATCGAGAAACGTCCACTCGATGATTACGGCATTCCTGTGGGTCAGGCGTTCGGAAGAAAATTCTGGGAAGGTTCGATCTGGGGCTTCGCGATGCTTTCCGTCGTCCTGCTGGCACTGCGGATTTCAGGCCACTTTCGAATTGAATCCGTGGCGCTCGTAGGGAACGCAAGAGTTTGTGGGCTTTGATTTCCCCTTATTTCGAACGTGTACTCTAAAGGCTTACCGGACGCACCGACTGGGGAGAAGCTGGAGTCCCATGCCGTTTTCTGAAAACGATCTTCATCAGGTTGGCAGCGCGCTTGCGCTCGCCGCTCGCACTGAGATCATGCCCAGATTTGGCAAGCTCACGTCGACCCAGATTCGGCAAAAATCCTCGGCGCTCGACCTCGTCACTGATGCGGACGAGGCTGCCGAGGCCGTGATCGGCGCGGCGTTAGTAGAGGCTTTTCCAGGGTCCCTCATCGTCGGCGAAGAAGGAACTCAGCGGGACCCCACTCTGCTCCAAGCGGTCGCCTCGGCCGGACTGGCATTCTTCGTCGATCCCATCGACGGCACGAAGAACTTTGTTTGCAGTTTGCCTTTGTTCGGCGTCATGGCGGCGGCCACGATTCGCGGCGAGATCGTGGCAGGTGTGATCTACGATCCGGTGTGCCGGGACTGGGCTTACGCTCTGCGTGGCGGCGGTGCTTGGATGGAGCACGAAGACGGAAGCCGCATTGCCCTGCGCGTCGCAAAGCCAGGGCCAGTCTCGACCATGGAGGGCATGGTGGCCACGGGATTCTTGCCTGAGCCACTGCGAGGCACGGTGCTTGCCAATCTGAGAAAGCTGGCCGCAAGCGCAAGCTTACGATGCGCGGCCCATGAATACCGCCTGGCCGCAGCCGGGTATTGCCATGTGCTGCTTTATAACAGGCTGATGCCGTGGGATCATGCGGCCGGTTGGCTTCTGCACCGGGAATCGGGCGGTTATAGCGCGCATTTCGATGGCACTGGTTATCAGCCGTCACACCTCACCGGCGGGTTGATCTGCGCGCCCGATGAAGTCAGTTGGAATTTGGTGCGTGCCGCATTGCTCGAGCGCTAGTCCGGGGCTCGAATTTTCGACTGCGCGAATCCTCAAAGACCTAGCGGACGCTGGTCAAGACTTGATAGATCACCACTCCGAACATGAAGACCAGATAAAACCGCAGAGCCCAGAAAAGAATCATTTCCTTGCCAGTGAGTTGGCGGCGCGGGCAGTGATGTTTTGCTTTCGTCGAAATGAGTTGGTCGGGTTCGAGAGATGCTACAACGGAGGCGAGATCCTCGCCGCTGATGTCGGCGCTGGACGCGGAATCAAATCGGGGGTCCATCTATTTGCCTCCAAGCAATGCCAAGGCGTGAGGAGCGACTACGCTGATTCCGAACAGGATGCCTGCGCCGACCAGTACGACTACCACTCCAAGCGCTAGGACGTTTGCCCACAGGGGACTAACGAGGTCTCCCATGATTTCGTGGTCGTTGACCAACATATACAGGAAGAGCAGCGCGGGCGGCATGGCCAGGACCGCGATCACATTCACGATCAGCACAATGTAGACCAGCGGAATACCGGGAATCAGGACGAGTCCGGCAGCGGCGGCGGCTTCGAGAATCAGGACGAGATAAAAAGACTTCCCCTGCTGGAAGGGGAGATTCAGGCTGTGGGGGCGGTGAGCGACTTCTCCGAAGGCGTAGGCCGACGAGGTTGATATCGTGACCGCCGCGACCATGCCCGCTTCAAACATGCCGAGAGCGAAGAGCGCGGAGCCCCAATGGCCGACGAAGGGCTGGAGGGCTTGCGCGAACTGGGCGCCTTCGAAATTGGCGGTAGACATACCGTGGGCGAACAGCGGTGCAGTCGCCACGATCGTGGCCAGCGCAGCCAGGGCCGCCAAAGCTGCGCCCAGCACGGTATCCACCCGGCCGAAGCGGATGTCGCGCGTCGTCAGGCCCTTGTCGGCAATGGCGCTCTGCTGGAAGAACAGCATCCACGGCGTGACCGTCGCTCCAATATCGGATAGCAGGACGAGGACCGTTTCTTGCGTGAGACCGCCGGGGAGCGGTTTCCAGGTGAACAGCGACCTCCCAATCGCTCCCCAGTGGGGATGGCTCAGCAGGGCGACGGGGATGAACACCAGGTTAAACATGGCAGCGAGGAGAATGATGCGTTCCCAAGTCCAGTAGCGGTGGGCCATCAGGGCGACGAACAGCACCAGCCATGCACCAAGAACCGAGACCGCCGGAGGAACGCCGAAAAATCCCAAGCCGGCGCGGATGGCGATGAACTCGGTGACCAGAGTGAGAAAGTTACCGACCATGAGGTCGATCATCGAGAACCATCCCCAGAACGGCCCGAAGCGGTCGAAGATGAGTTCGGCGTGTCCGCGGTGCGTGGCCGCGCCCAGACGCACTGTCATTTCCTGAACCACGCAGGCCATGAGGAAGGTCAGGACCACGAAGGGAAGGAAGAAGCCGATGCCGAAATGCGCTCCGGTGGCGGCATACGACAGCATGCTGGGGCCGTCGTTTTCTCCCAGCATGACCAGGATGCCGGGGCCAATGAGCAGCCAGAGCAGCCGGGCGCGCGACCACGGGCCGTGCTGGATGCGGGTGGTTAGCACGCGTTCGCGATCGTGGGCGCGGTCGATGTCTTCGTGAGTGATGACGACGCCGTCGGCGGCGGTCAGGCGCCCGGCGGGCACGTGGGTCGGCAATTCCCCTTGCGACGTCGATGTTGTCTTCGGCTCGTTCATCTAGCGGGCATTTAACGGAGCGGTGTACCAGCGGGCCCACAAATATGTGTTAGCGGAAGTATACAGCAAGAGATGAACTATAGTTAACTATTGTGCAGGGCAGAGGATGAGCCGGTTGTCGAGCCGGCGAGGATGCTTTTTGGCCCACAAGCGCACTTGGCCGGGCCTTCTGCGACGCGCTTTCGGATAATGTATTTCTTGAGGAGACCTGTTTATGACTGGTCGAGCTGTACGGTTGCTCGCTTTACTCCTTTTACTGTGCAAGGGCGCGGTGTTCTCCCAGGCGCCTGCAGCGCCCGTGGTGACGATTCGATCGGAACCGGAGCAACCCATCATCGAGGTGCGCGACGGTAATCAATTCTTGAACTTCGACATGGTTGTGCGGAATTCGGACACATCTACACTGCGGATTTCGGCAATTGAAGTGAGCATATATGACTCCGCGCAGCAGTTAGCCATGCGCAAGTCGATCAACACCGACGCCTTTTCCCCCAGTATTGCGGTGATCGGCGACCAGATGATCGGGCCCAGGGAAACCCTGGACGTATTCAATCCGTTTTCTGCATTCGAATCGTCTGTCCCACTGACCGAGCTACAGTACATCTTCTGCCTACAAAGCGAATCGACCGAACAGGAGCGAGAGAAAAACCGTCACAGGTCGCCGGATGACTGTGATTTCCGGCCTCAGTTCTCGGTCAGTCCGCGCACATACGAAGACAAGACTGCGCTGATTCTGCCGCTCCGCGGGAAGATTTTTGTGTGGGAGGGGCACGATTTCTATGCGCATCATCAGCGCGTTCCCTTGAGCAACTCCAAGGTGAAGTCGCTGGGCATCACTGCCAACTCGAACAATTTCGCCAGCGATTTCGTTTACCTGGATGGGCAAGGGCGCGAGTATCACGATGACCCTCGCGTCCCAGAGAATTGGTACGGCTACGGAAGGCCGATTTATGCGCCGGGCGCAGGAGTTGTTCTCGCAACTGCGAACGACATTCCGGAAAACTGGTTTGAAGATGCGAAGGCCACCAAGATCGGGCATCCAAAACTTCCGCCGGGCAAGGATCCGAAAGATATTGGCAATTTCGTGTTACTCGATCATCAGAACGGGGAGTACAGCCTGCTCGTGCATATGAAGGTTGGCAGCGTAGTCGTGAAACCGGGTGATCGCGTGCGTCAGGGCCAAGTACTGGGCCGCATCGGATTCGCAGGAGACTCGATCTTTCCGCACTTGCATTACTCCCTGATGGACGGCCCGGAAGTGTTCAAGGCGTGGGGTCTGCCCGCATACTTTTCGCAGTTCCGCAGGATTCTGGGAGCGAAGTCTGTGAAGGTGGAGAAGGGGCCAGTAGATTCGGGAGACTTCCTGGAGAGCGACGCCGTGTATACCGACGTGAAATAGCAAGGTATAGGCGGCATCTGCCGCCACGAACTGATGCCAACGCTCGGCGTTCATGTGTGAGAACGACCAATTTGCTTCTAAGGGTGGGTCAGCGTTTTGCGCGAACAGCAGCGAAGGGGACAAGCCAGACACGCTCGGACGCGGCAGGCCCTAGCGAGACGGTGCCGACCGGCGTGGATAGGGTCAGGGTTTGGTCGTAATTGCGCTCCAGCAGGCGCAGCTTCGCTCCAGGACGCACGCCGCGGTGTTCCAGAAACTCGAGCAGGCGGCGGTCGCGTTCGTAAATTCCGCTGACCGTGTATGTGTTTTCGAGTTCGGCATCGGCGAGCAGGACCAGACCGCGGCGGCGGCGGCTGGCTGGGCCCTCGACTTCACTCAAATTCCCGTGCGGACACGCGCCGCCGGATCCCAGTTTCGCCAGGAGTTTGGCTTCGAAGTCAGGCGAGACGGCGTGCTCCAGGCGCTCAGCCTCATCGTGGACCTTCCACCACTCCATACCAAATAGTTCAGAGAGCATGCGTTCGATCAGATGGTGACGGAGGGTGAGCTTGCGGGCAATCTTGCGGCCAGTGGCAGTCAGGCGTACCTCGCCTCGGCTTTCGACGCGGACCAGGCCGTCTTTTTTCAGGCGGCGCAGCGCCATGGTGACCGCGGGCGGGGAGACCTTCAGCAAGTCCGCGAGGCGCGCGGAGATAACCTCTTCGCCCTCGCTTTCCGCTTCGAGGATTGACTTGAGGTAGTCCTCCTTGGAGACGGTAATCATCGGGAATGATTATACGATGGTGGGTTAATTGTGGTTAATGGCGGGGTGCGGATGGCAGGGCGACAAACCAGCGGCGCTGCGCGCCGCAGCCGGGTCAGAGACCCGGTCCCACACGAGCAAAGAAATCCCACACGCGCAAAAAATAAGGACAGTCCGGAGCCCCCGAGACTGTCCCTCAAAACCCTCCCGGTTAGAAGGGTGCCTTGATGACCCTACTGTACTGTCGATATGTTGCAAAGAGATTGCAGAACGATGAATATCGGATGAATTCCGTCTACGGGGCGCTGCTATAGTAGTCCGTTGCAATTGTTCAATTTGTTGACATCTTATTTCTCCATGTCGAGGGGATTCGATGCCGTCCACTACATCGCATAAAACCGAGCAGTCGCGCCGCCTCCAGTTGCGGGCGGAGAGCATGATTCCGGGAGGGGTGAATTCGCCAGTGCGGGCGTTTCGCTCGGTGGGAGGAGATCCGCGATTCATCGTGCGCGGCAAGGGCTCGCACATTTGGGACGCCGACGAAAATGAATTAATCGACTACATCGGATCATGGGGACCGCTGATTCTGGGCCACGCGGAGCCGAACGTGTTGGATGCGATTGTGGGCGCGGCCTGCAACGGCACCAGCTTCGGAGCCTCGACGCCCTCGGAGGCGGATCTGGCGGAGTTGGTGCTGGGCGCGTTTCCACACATGCAGAAAGTCCGCTTCGTCAGTTCCGGAACCGAAGCGACGATGTCGGCAATCCGGCTGGCGCGGGCGTACACAAAACGCAAATACATTGTGAAGTTTGAAGGCTGCTATCACGGGCATGCGGATGCTCTACTGGTGAAGGCTGGATCTGGCGTTGCGACGCTGGGGATTCCGGGATCGGCGGGCGTGCCCGAGGAGTTCATACAGTTCACCCTGGCGTTGCCCTTCAATAATCTTTCCGTGGTCGAGCATGCCTTTCACAAATTCAAGCACCAGATTGCCTGCGTGATTGTGGAACCCGTCGTGGGGAACATGGGATGCGTTCCTGCGGCCGACGATTATCTGGTGGGGCTGCGGCTGCTGACCGAGCGCGAACACTCGGTGCTGATTTTTGACGAGGTGATGACCGGATTTCGTGTAGCGTTTGGCGGAGCGCAGGAGCTGTATAACATTCGCCCAGACCTGACCACGATGGGGAAGATCATTGGCGGAGGATTGCCGGTGGGCGCCTATGGCGGGCCCAAGGCGATTATGGATTTGGTGGCTCCTCTAGGACCGATGTACCAGGCAGGGACGCTTTCGGGGAACCCGTTGGCGATGGCCGCGGGGTGCGCGATGCTGAAACAGTTGCGCGATCGCAAGAGCGAGATTTATCCCCGGCTGGAGAAGCTGAGCGGAGAGTTGGTGGAAGGCGTTGCCGCGGCGGCAAGGGACGCTGGCGTCGCCCTCTGCCATAACCGCGTGGGATCCATGTTTACCTGGTTCTTCAATCCGGGGCCGGTGACGGATTGGGATTCGGCGTCGAAGTCGGATACGGAAAAGTTCGGAAAATTCTTCCGTCACATGCTCGACAGTGGCGTCTACCTGCCTCCGTCGCAATATGAGGCGGCGTTCCTGGGCTCGGCGCACACGGAAGACGATGTGCAGCGAACTATTGCGGCGGCGAAGCAGGCGTTTGCGGCCGTGCGGGGCTGAATCGACCTCTACTTGTGGGACGGCAGCAGAGACCATATCTCAGGGTCTTCGGTGCCTAGCACCCACGAACAAAAACCTTGCAGGCCGCGATCGCGGACCAGCGCCAGACGTTCCTGAAACCCGCGCTTATCGGTATAGAAGACCCACTCGCGCGTATCGTCCCGATAGAAATAGAACCAGGCCGTGCGATCGGCGGAGTCCCACTCCGGATGCGGGTGATATGCGGCGAGGTATTGATCGACGTCCTGCTGTCCGATGTATTCAGCGGTTGGGTTTGGCTTTTCGTCCTTGCCGGGATCGCCGGCGAACCAGTGGTAGCCATACAGCGGAATGCCCAGCGACAATTTTTCTTTGGGAACGGATTGCAGCGCGTATTCCAGGTTCTCGACAGTCCAGGGATAGCCAGCCACTGGACCCGGCTCGGTCCAGCGCGTGTTCTGGTCATAGGTCATCAGGCAAATCAGATCGGCGGACTGCGCCAGGGCTTTTAGATCGTAGGCGCCGCGCCAGTTGGCGTAAAGCCAATGAGCGTAATTGCTTTTCCCCGGAAAGCCCGGAGCGTTGGGCACAGTCGCTATCGTGAGCTGTAGTGCCTCTTGGTGGAGAGCCGCGGCCGTTTCGGCGACCAGGCTCGAGAGCAGATCACGGTCGGTCCAATTCACATTCTCGAAGTCAATCTGGAAGCCGCTGTATCCGTTCTTCTTGCACTCGCTCAGAAGGAAGGCGATGAAGGTATTCCGCGCTGCGGGGGTGGTGAACAGCTTATGCAGATCGATCTGAACCATAGCCGCCACGATAGGCATGACCGGCACGTGGTGGGCGGCCGCCGTTTTCAAGATGTCGGGATTTGCGCCGCCCCAGACCAGGCCGTTGCCATCGACGGAGTACCAGGCCGGCACCAGGGTGTCGATCTTGTCCGCGTGCTGGGCGAAGGACTTCACCGAGTTCGGATTGTCGGTCATGTAGAAAAGAGCCTTAGGCTGTGCCGCGGCCAGGAGCCCAGTGGAAAAAAGAAACAGAAGCAAGTATTTCATTGGTGATCCTCGCAAGCTGGTTCAGAAATTCTATTTGCCGCTAAGACTTGTCGGATGTAACTGCTCAGGCCCTTCCTTCCAACATTTGCGGAATGGTGCCGAACTCGTAGCCCTCTGACTTGTAACTGTTGATCAGATGATCGGTGGCTACTACTGTCTGGGAGCGGTCGGCGCCCATGTGCTTGTGGCCGCCGTCGTGCAACAGGATTACATCGCCGCCGCGAATCTGCTTTGCGACCTTCTGTTCGATTACGGCGCAAGGAGGCGCGTTCCAGTCGTAGCCGGTCACATTCCACATCACTGGCTCAAGGCCCATCTCGCGGGCGATGCGCAGGACCGCGGGACGGCGTCCGCCGAACGGAGGACGGAACAGATTTGAGATTAGATTGGAATCCTCGCCGATGGCGTCCTGTAAAGCGGAGCGGCAACCGGAGAGTTCTTGGCGAATTTCGGCCGCGCTCTTGAAAATCAGCAGAGGATGCGTGAAGGTGTGGTTGCCCACGATATGGCCGGCCTTGACGATCTCGCGCGCGATTTCCGGGCGTAGTTGAACGTAGCGCCCGATCAGAAAAAAAGTTGCTCGCACATCGTGCCGGGCAAGGACTTCCAGCAACCGCAGTGTGTGCGGATCGTTGGGGCCGTCGTCGTATGTGAGAGCGATCTGCTTCGTCCCGCGCCCCAGGCCGGTGAAGGTGCGGCCGTACCATTGTCCGGTGGGCGCCATCGATTGATAACCCGCGGCAACCGCGCCGAGCGTGGCGACTCCAGTCAGGGCAAGGCCGAGCATGCAGGGATTGTAAATGGATTGAGTAATTGGGGAATGTTGTAATTGGGTAATTTGAAAATCTGGGGCGAAGGACATTCAATTCCCCAATTACAGAATTTACAACTCCCTACCCCAATTCCTCAATCTCCCTGTTAACTCTTCCCGCAATTGCCTCTCGGCGTCATCCGAGATATCCTGCCAATTCCGAGACATCGCGCGAACTCATGGCCAATCTTTTCGAACTGCCCCGGTACATTGCTGTGGAAGGGCCCATCCGAGTGGGCAAAAGCACGCTGGCCCGCATTCTGGCAGAGCGGTTGAATGCGCAGCGCGTGATCGAACCGGACGTGAATCCGTTTCTAAACTCTTTCTATGAAGGCGAACGCGGGGCGGCGTTTCAGGCACAGTTTACATTTTTGGTAAGGCGTTTCGAGCAGTTGCAGGCGCTCGATCTCGGCCCGCGATCCCAGAAAACCGTGGTCTCGGACTTCATCTTTGAGAAAGACAAGCTGTTTGCCTGCCTCAATCTGACCGACCAGGAACTCGATACCTACAACCGCTATTACAACCATTTCCGCCAACAGTTGCCCACTCCCGACCTGGTGATCTATTTGCAGGCTACCCCCGAAGTGCTGAAGAAGCGGCTCAAGAAAAAGAATGCGCCGGGCGAGCGCGCAGTGAGCGACGAGTATCTGGCGGAAGTGATCAAGGCCTACGAGCACTTCTTTTTCCACTACACGTCGTCGGACCTGCTGATCGTCAATACCTCAGACATTGATTTCGTCGACCGCAACGAAGACCTCCAGGAACTGCTGCGCAAAGTCTCCGAGCCCATCAAAGGCACGCAATACTTCCTGCCGCTCGGCGGGCAGGACGCGGTGGGGGCGTAAAACTTTCTACTTCTCGTGGCGAGGTTCTGAGGGCTTAAGCCTACTAGGAAGGTGCCACCAGACGCGGGTCCAGTGCGAAATATGGTTGGTATTGCCCCTCCAAAAAGGGATAAGTCCTCTTACCCAAAGCTATCTCTCGTGTCGTGGAAGTGAACACAGTAACAGCGTTTTCCCTAGCTTCGAAAATTCCGGATCGGCGGTCACCAGCCACGCGCCACGTTCTATGGCGAGTTCGGCCGCAAAGGCGTCGGCATAGCCCAGGTTGTGCTTTTGTTTGAGGGCGGCGGCGCGAGAGGCGCGTTCTCGATCCACGGCAATGACGACGATGGGCATCTCCTGCAGCCGAGCTTCGGCTTGCCGAGCCGGGGTTTCGCCGTGGCGCCTCCACGCAGTGTAGAAGACTTCCCCCCAATTCACCGCCGACATCAACAGCGGCAGATCCTGTCGCAGAGCCTCGCCCATGAGGCGTTCAACCTTTCCCGCAGTACCCTCACGGTTTTCGAAGAAGCCGATCAAGGCGTTGGCGTCAAGCACATATCGCCGCGCGCCACGAGATAATGGTGGGGACATTTCCTACTCTCGTCTGCGCTCGCGTTCGCGCTCGCGTTCCCGATCCGCAAAGTGTTCCTCGAACATGGACGGCTCGCCTGGCTTCGGCTTGAGAAATCCCCGGATCTCGTGCAGACGCTTCTCGGTAATCGGAGTTAGCACCAGGCGGCCCTTCTCTTCGGTCCAGGTTGCGAGAGTGCCCCTCTCCAATCCAAGTTGTTCCCGCAATTCTGCGGGAATCACGACTTGGCCTTTGGAACTGATTATGGTGCGGTAGCTCGACATGAGCCAATCTTACCATAAGGTAAGACATTCTATAAAATGTCTTACATATTGCTTTGAACCCCGTAGCTCGTCAGCCTCGCGCTCGGGAGGCAGAACCGGCGTCCCCTGACCAGCGCGAAGCGATTGAGAACATGACTGATAAGCATATCGACGAAGAACCCTTTTGTGCCTACAATAGTCTAAGCTGTAGAAAAGCCGGATGCGTACAGGCTCTATCCGCCCGAGGCGGAGGGGCACTGGAGGACATCATGAGTTTGACCCCAATTGGCGAGCCTCGCCATAAAATTACCACCGCATCTCTGCGGGAACAAAAACTCCGTCACGAACCGATCACTTGCCTCACCGCCTATGACTACGCCGCCGCGCGTCTGGTCGACGAGGCCGGCATCGACATGGTCCTGGTGGGCGATTCGCTGGCGCAAACCATGCTCGGTTATGAGAACACGCTCTCGGTCACGATGGACGAGATGCTGCACCATGTGAAGGCGGTGCGGCGCGGGCTGAAGAATGCCTTGCTGGTGGCGGACATGCCGTATGGGTCTTATCAAATTGACCCCAAAACCGCCGTCAGCAATGCTGCCCGCTTTGTGAAAGAAGGCGGCGCGGAAATGGTGAAGGTCGAGGGCGGCGAGAAGCGCGCCGACCTGATCCGCCAGATTATTGACGCCGAGATTCCTGTGGCGGGCCACATCGGGCTGACCCCGCAGTCGGTGAATGTGATGGGCGGCTACAAAGTTCAGGGGAAGAGCTTGAGCGGCATTGAGCAGCTCATGCGCGATGCCGTGGCCCTGGACCGCGCCGGCGTGGCGTGTCTTTTTCTCGAAGGCATTCCGCGGGAAGTGGCGGCGATGATTACGGGCGAGATCAGCGCCCCCACGATCGGGATCGGCGCCGGGCCCGAGTGCGACGGGCAGGTGCTGGTGTTTCATGACATTTTGAATCTGACGTTTGGGCCTCCCGCAAAGTTTGTGCGGCGGTACGGCGATGCGGCGGCGCTGATCACCAACGCGGTGCAGGCCTTTCGCGCAGACGTGCGGTCGCATAAGTATCCCGCAGATGAGGAGTCGTATCATCTGCCCAAGGAAACCGGGGCCGGGCTGGATGCGATTCTTGAACGGAAGCGGGCGATGAGGCGGTAAAGTGAAATTCTCTACCAGGGATCTATGCGGATGGGCCGCTGATAAAAGCGGGGAACTCAGGTGCGGGATACCGCGTATCTTCTATTGGCAGCCCAAGTCGCGCTTCGAAGTGCGATGAAAAGATACCGCTAGGATTGCGGGGCTGCAGCGTAGCCTCGACAGTGCTACGCTATAGAAAGGGAGGCCGGTCATGATTCTGTCAGCGTTTTTCTTCTTCCCGCTCTTCGGCTTCGGGTTCGTGATGTATTTTCTGCCGTCGATCATTGCCCTGGCCAGAAGCAAACGAGACCTTCTTGCGATCTTCCTGCTCAATCTATTCCTGGGATGGAGCGTAATTGGATGGATCGTCGCGCTGGTGTGGGCGGCCAAGAACGACGTTCCTGCGGTGGCGAGGTAACTTCAGCCTGTGATCGGCAAGTCCCTTCGCATGCGGATGCTGTGGGTTCTGCTGTTCGGAAATGCGCTGGTTGCGTGTTCGCAGCAGAACGCCGCGAATCAACCTGCGCCTGAGGCCGTGTTGCAGGCCATCCCTGCTGCAGATTCAGCGCAGGTCGAACGCATCCATGACATGAAAAATTGGCGAAACCCTTATCTCATCGTCCGCCCAGACGGCGTGGCCTTACTCGATGCTGCCGACAGTGCGGAAATCAGACTGAAGCCGGCTGAACTGCTGCCGGCGCTCGCGGCCTTGCCCGCTTCGAATTGGCCGTATGGCCGGGTGGTGGCGGCCGCGGAAAACAGCGCAAAGGCTTCCGAGCAGGATGGCGTCGCCATTCGCCGCAACAAAGGTATTGTGGGCGGGATACTCGAGAGCGCGCATATTGCAATCAAGTGGGTGCCTTCGGCCTAGATCACGGTCGCATGATCCATCCTTGAAAATCTGCACCACTATTCACGAAATGCGAACTGCATCTCGCGCCGTCCGAAGCGCGGGCAAGCGGCTGGGATTTGTTCCCACCATGGGAGCGCTGCATGAGGGGCACCTGTCGCTGGTGCGGGCGGCTCGCGCGTCTTGCGATGTAGTAGCGGCGTCCATCTTCGTCAATCCCACGCAGTTTGGGCCGAATGAAGACCTCGCGAAGTATCCCAGATCGTTTGAGCGCGACCGCGAACTGCTGGAGCGCGAAGGCGTGGAAGTGCTGTTTGCGCCATCGGTGGAAGAGATGTATCCGGCGGGCGCGGTAACTTGGGTGACGGTTGAGGGGCTGAGTGGCAAGCTGGACGGGCGTTCGCGGCCCGGGCATTTTCGCGGGGTCACCACTGTGGTGGCAAAGTTGTTTCATGTTATCGAACCGGATGCGGCGTTTTTCGGGCAGAAAGATGCGGCGCAGGTGGCGATCATCCGGCGCATGGTGCGCGATCTGAATCTGCCGGTGGAAATTGTGGTCTGCCCGATCGTGCGCGAACCTGATGGCCTGGCGATGAGTTCGCGGAACGCCTATCTTGATCCCGAACAGCGGAAGCGGGCACTGCTGTTGCATGGTTCGCTGCTGCACGTACAACGATTAGTGGATGCGGGCGAACGGGAAGCAGCCAAGTTGGTAGTCGCGGGACGCGAGGCATTCGCCGCAGAAGGCTCGGTGCGTCTCGATTACTTCGAACTCGTTGACCCGGATACGCTGGATCCCGTCGAAGATGTTTCCGGGGGCGCGTTAGCCGCGGTGGCAGCCTTTGTTGGGAGCACGCGGCTGATCGACAACATTCTGCTGGGGAAAAACGGCGGCGAACCGCAGCGCCAAAAAGATTTCGCGAAAGCCTAAAGCGACGGAATCGCCACGATGTTGGCGGGCTCAGGCTGCATGCGCTGACGCACCAGTTCCTCTACCTGCGACCAGAGGCGGGGATCGCAATCGCTCTGCACGTGGCTGGGAGCGAGAATCTGTTGAAACCGAGAAGCTCCCTGGCATTGCACCGGATTTTTCCGGTAATCGAAGCGGTAGTTTCCAAGAATATGGGTCTTCGAATCGTCGGCGGCCGTGATTTGCGCGCGGCCGTGGATCAGTCCATGGGGCTGATAAAAGTTAACCGCCTCGCCGACATTGTCGGGGATGACCTTGTCGCTTTGCCATGGTTTCTCGACGCTGTCGACCTGCACCGTGAGCAGCACCGGGATTCCGGCACGATCCAGTTCACGCGACAATAAAACCACGGCAGAGCCTCCCCAACTGTGGCCAAAGAGAATGATGCGCGCCTGCGATTTTTCCTGATTGCTGAGGACGCCGTCGTGATTGCTGTCGAGCAGGCGAAGAATAGTCTTGTAGGCGGCTTTCCTGTGGCGGTTCTCAAAGACCAGGATCGAGGCACCTTTCGGAAGGTCCTGTCGAATGCGTTGCGCCAGCCGCACAGGTCCGTGTCGTGGATTATCGTGGCGAACAAAGCCGCCCGCAAAACCAACGAGGATATAGGAGACTGTCGCGGGGGGACGACTGGCCACGGCACCGTCGGCGGCCATGAGTGATGCCCCTGTTGTGATGAAGCTCACAAGCGCCGCAACCAGAATCCAACATCGCAGGCGAGGCATGCGGGCTCCTAACTCGTGAGATGATTTGGGCCGCTGCAAGGGTTGCGGAAAAGTTGACCAGACATGGGGACCGAAACGCCGTTTCCAGCAAGGCTTTTGGAATTCTCGACCCGAGGCAAGTCTACACCCGTCTGTCAAGCGGCGCTTGACGCATTGTGTGGGACCAGGTCTTAGACCCGGTCATGCGGCCTGAAAGGCCGTCGGCTTTCCAAGGGCGGGGAACACAGAAAGCAAATCAAACCATCTACTTCGACCCTAGTTTCCGCCCGGAGATGAACGCATTGCCCGCCAGTATGTAGCGGAGAGGCTTGTCCGCAGCTTTGGTAATGCCAATGCGGGGAGTCATGCGGATGCCGTGCGCGCGATATCCGTCTTCGCCGATCCACAGCCTGTTGTTTACAGAGGTCAGATCGCCCCCGTTGTCTCGAGCGCGGGTGATACCGAAAGCCTGCGCCAGCCGTCCCGGTCCGCTCGTAAGTTTGGGCAGGTCTTTGGGGCCATGGATTTCGATGCCGCGGGCTTGCGCCATTTCTTCCACGCCAGAGAGCGGTTCCAGCGCGCGGATAAGAACGCATCCGGCGCTGCCCTCAGGTTCGCAGGAGACGTTGAGGCAGTAATGATTTCCGTAAATGAAGTAAACATAGGCATGGCCGGGTGGCCCGAACAGCACCGCAGTGCGCGCAGTATTTCCCGCGGCGGCGTGCGCCGCGGGATCTTCTACGCCCAGGTAGGCTTCGAGTTCCACAATGCGGGCGGTGAGACTCGTCTTCGCCTCCTGCCGGACCAGCACCTTGCCCAGCAGTTCGCGCGCCACCCGGCGCGGATCGCGCCTGAAAAAAGCACGATCCAGCGCACGAATCTGGGCGGTTTGTGCCGAAGTCTGCGACTTGCGCATGAAGCGAATCTTAACCGCACGGCGGCGGACTAGATCGGTTTGGGCTGCGTGTTTCTTGCGGCGGTCACGTTGGAGGGCGCGTCGTCGAAGGATTTGCCGGGTTCGTAGGCAAGCTTCTCGTGCTTGCTTCCCACCTTGCGGATCGCGTCGTGCCACCCGTCATCCCAACTGATCCGCGCCTCTCCATCGACGAGGGTCCAGGTCCCATGCGAGGCGCCGAGCGTCTTTTTGGCCTCTCCGTCGGCGTCGAGGGTGATGTAAAACGTGTTGCCGTTGCCCTCACCGACTTCCCACTTGCCAACAAAGTGACCTCGCCCCGGCATCATTTCGCTGGCCGTAGAATTCCCAAACTCGATGCGGGCGATGTCGGCAGGAGAAAATTTCTCCTGGTGGCCATCCTTGTAAACGATCACGGCGGGAGCCTTGAAGTCCATGCGCCCAATTTCCCCCATGGCGAAGCTCTGGCGGTGGCCGTCTTTGAAGACGATGACGACGGAACTGCGATCGTCCGCCGGGGACGAAGCCGATTTCGCAACGGCTCCGGCCAGGGCGAACACTAAGATTACAGAAATTGCAGCAACTCGGATGAGACCGCGCATAATTTCCTCCGCAACGGGCCGGGCGTCCAAGACACAACACCCTTGCAATGATACGAGTCACCAACCGGAATAGTTCCTTCGGCCACTCCACCCCCTGAAGGCGTGAAGATTACTTACGGACGGCATAGTGCAGCTTGACCACGCCGTCTGTGAACTTCGTACAGGAGATCAGTTTTAACCGCACCGTGCGACGGCCGGGCGCGATCAATGAAATGCCTTCGCCTATAAATATGGGGATCACAGAAATCATGAACTCGTCGATCTCTCCTTCGTCGAGAAACGACCCAATGATGCCCGCGCCACCCATCATCCAGATGTCTTTCCCCTTCTTCTCGCGCAGACGGGTTGCGAACGCTTTGATTGGTTCGTTCACGAACTCCACGCCCGCCGGCGCTGCCGATTGTGGCAGACTGCGTGTAAAGACATAGTTCTTAACTCTTGGATCGAACGCCGACCCGCTCACGCCTTTCTTTTGAAAGTCGAGCGCCATATCGCACGTCTTCCTGCCCCACAGGATCGTGTCGATTGATTTATAGAACGCGCCCATGCCGTAGTTGCCCTTCGGACGCGGACGCTCGAGCCAGTCGAAGGAGCCGTCGGGCCGGGCAATAAAGCCGTCGGCGCTCACGGCGATGTAGACGATGATTTTGCGCTTGCGGACCATAGCGCGTTCGGGAATCCAGACTTTCACCGCGGTCTGCTAAGCCGCGCCCTTGCCCGATTCCTTCAGATATTCCAATACTTCGTCGGCGTGGCCTTCTGGCTTCACCTTCTCAAAAATGTGCTGGATCTTCCCGTCGGGGCCGATGATGAAGGTAGTCCTCGCCACTCCCATCACCTTTCTGCCGTACATATTCTTTTCTTTCATGACGCCAAAAGCCTCGGCAACTTTCTTGTCGGCGTCGGCCAGCAGCGTGAAGGGCAAATCGAACTTTTCCTTAAATTTCTTTTGCGCCTTCGGAGTATCGGGCGATATGCCAAGCAGCACCGCGCCCGTCTTCTGCATCTTTTTGTATGTGTCGCGGAACCCGCGAGCTTCGATCGTTCAACCCGGAGTGTCGGCGCGCGGATAAAAGTACAGAACGACGGTTTTGCCGCGCAGGTCTTTCAGCGCGACTTCTTTTCCGTCCTCGTCCTGCAAAGTAAAGTCAGGAGCCGTATCATTGACTTTCATGGGAGTTTCTCCGGCCAAATCGAAGTCGAATATCGGACAGGTGGCTTCCGCCAAGTTGGCTTTCCAGAAGATTTTATACTGTGGATCGTTTTTCGTCGCCCTGCTTGCCTGTGTTGCCTTGTCGGCCGTGACAGTGAACGCCCAGGAAGAACTGCCGCAGATCACGCCCGGCGAGCGCAAGGTTCCCAGAAAGAAAGAGGCGGGGCCGCGGGCGGTGGCCGTGCTCCAGCTCGCGGCCAACGGCAAGGCGTCGCTGGTGCCGATCGCGATTCTGGTCAGCGGAAAATTCTGGGACGCGACCGAATACAAAGCCGATCCGATCCCAATGGCCTTGGAGCCGGGCACGGTATATGAGGCCGAACGCGCGGGTAGTTCGTTGGGCCTTTTCACGGTCAACAGCGCACTGCACAGCAACGCCGTCAATGTGCAGACTCCGTGGATCGGGACGGGGGCGTGGGTTCCAGAAGGAAGCGAGAAGCCGAAGACCGCGCTCAGGGCGGAGAAAGAGCCGGTAGGAATCGAAACCAACGACGCGCCCCCTCGGTTGACCAGGAGCACGCCGAAGGAGACGCCGCCTGCGAGTACGGCTCCCGCTTCTGCGCCGCCGGCAAACACCTCGGGGGGATCTGCCGGATCTGGTCAGACGAGCCAAGGTCAGACCAGCCAAGGTCAGACAAGCCAAGGTCAAACAAGTCCAGGTCAGACAAGCCCGAGCCAGACCACTCCAAACCAGACGAGCCCGAACCAGACCCCGAGTCAGACCGGATCGACTCCAACCAGCACCAGTCCGCCTGCGCCAAACTCGTCCGCTCCCACGCCGCCGGGCAACTCCAAGCCCAGCGACGCCAAGCCGGCGGACCGCCCCTCGACCCCACAGTCTGACAGCGGAGCCGACGAAGCCAACCGCCCGAGACTGCGGCGCGGAAAACCGGTCGAGCCGTTGCCCGAAGATGAAGTGCCTGGTTACAGCAAGCCCGGGGCGGTGGCGTCCGCAGCGACCCCCGCGAATGCCGGAAAAATTTCTGAGCAAACGGCCGACAAGAGTTCCGTACAGTTGATTCCGGCAATTTCTGATGCGAGCGGCCCCCCACCCAAGTCGTTCGCGTTCGAGTGGCTGAAAGACGAAGAGGGCGAGCGCCTTCAGCAGATGACGACGCTGGCCACGGAACAGGTGCGCGCCTATGTGGCGGCGCAGGCGAAGGCAAAGATAATGCCCATGCCCGCGCCGAAATCGGCAAGCCCGCAAACTGCGCGGCGCGCTGCGGCTTCGAAAACACCGACCTCCAAAACACCGACCTCCAAAACTAAGGATCCCATTCTCGAGAACGTGCAGATGAAGTCGTACGATCTGTGGGGCAACAACCAGCCGGTGCTAGTTCTTACCGCCGAAGCGCACATGCCGCCGCCCCCCGCCGGCACTCCGCATGCGGCTGTCGATTCCGAACTTCAGTATTCGATCCTTTTGGTCGCCAATCCCGATATCTACAACAACCTGCACAAGCTCTTTGTCGCCGTCACCGACAAGTATCATCTCGACATCACGCCGCGCCTCGAATTGGTGGACGCAGTGGACGCCGACGGCGATGGCCGCGGCGAGTTGCTCTTCCGCGAGATTTCAGATAACGGTAATGGCTGGAGAATCTATCGCGCCACCGCCGACAAGCTGTGGAAGATGTTTGACAGTTTGAATCCAGAATAGAGAGTGAAGGAGACCCCGTCTAGTTTGCGCCTGACACGCCGCAAGTTTGTGCAATCGATTCTCGGAGCCGGCGCAGTTGCCGGGCTTCCCGCCGCGTTCACGGCGTGCAGCGGATCTTCCAAAGCGAGTGCCGCGACTTTGGCTAGCGCGGCGGCTCTCCCGTTCGACACATCTTCCGCGGCTACCTTCCCGAAGGGATTTTTCTGGGGCACCGCCACCGCCGCTTATCAGATCGAAGGCGCCTGGAGTGAGGACGGTAAGGGCGAATCCATTTGGGACCGCTTCGCGCACACTCCGGGCAAAATCAAGAACGGCGACACGGGCGACGTAGCTTGCGATTCCTATCATCGCTGGCCCGAAGACATTGGCCTGATGCGGGCGATGAACCTGAACAGCTACCGGTTCTCGATCTCCTGGCCTCGCATTCAGCCTTCCGGGTCCGGCGCGGCGAATTCCAAAGGCATCGATTATTACAGTCGCCTGGTGGATGCGCTGCTGGAGGCCCACATCCGGCCCTTGGTCACGCTCTATCATTGGGACCTGCCGCAGGCGCTCGAAGATGCCGGCGGATGGACCAATCGCGATACCGCCGCCCGCTTTGCCGACTACGCACAACTGACCGCGCAGACGTTCGGCGACCGCGTCTCCGACTGGATGCTCTTCAACGAGCCTGCGGCATTCGTGGATCTGGGCTACCTCGAAGGCGCGCACGCTCCAGGGCGCAAGAGCTTGCTCGACTTTCTACGTGCCACGCATGTCGTGAACCTGGCGCAGGGCGCGGGATTCCGCGCGGTCAAGGCAGTTCGTCCTGCCTCGCGCGTGGGGACGGCCTTCAGTATGTCAGCGTGCGAACCTGCTACCAATTCCGAGCAAGATAAGCTGGCGGCCGAGCGTGCGCATGCCATCACCAACATTTGGTTCCTGGAGCCTGCGTTGCGCGGGCGTTATCCCGAGGCGCTTACGTTCTTGCCGGAGACCGCCATGAGGATCAAGTCGGGCGACATGGAGAAGGTGCGGGCGCCGCTCGATTTCATCGGCATCAATCTTTATTACCGGACCATCGCCTCGGCGACCGGGGCAATGGAGCGCGTCGCGCACGCGCAGGAGTGGCTGTTTCCCGTGAAGATGGACGGCGGACAGCAGGGTCCGAAAACCGGCTTTGGATGGGAAGTCTGGCCGAAGGCGCTGTATGACATGGTCCTGCGCATCACGCGCGACTATAACCGGCCCGTGATTGAGATTACCGAGAGCGGGTGCTCGTACAACGACGCGCCCGACGCGAGCGGCGCGGTTCACGACAGCCGCCGCATTAACTATCATCGCGAGTATCTAGCAGCGTTGGCGCGCTCCATCGCTGACGGCGCCGACGTTCGCGGATATCACGCTTGGAGCCTGCTGGATAACTTCGAGTGGGCGGAAGGTTTCGGCCAGCGCTTCGGCTTGGCCTACGTAGACTTTAAAACGCAAAAGCGAACGATCAAGGATTCAGGCCGCTGGTATGCGAATGTGGCCGCCGAAAATCGTGTCGGACCGGGTCGGTGACCCGGTCGGCGGCCGCAAGGCCGCTTGCGCGGCCTGACCCGGTCTAAGACCCGGTCCCAAACAACCCGCTATTTCTGCTGCATCACCAGTTGCCCGTTCTCCACTTTCATCGCGCCAACGTTATCCGGAAGCTTCAGCCGGTCGCGCTGCTCGGCCAACTTCTTCTGCAGCGCCGGATTCACGAGGGATACCGGAACACTCAGATCGCCCACCTTGAACTCCGTGGGATCGAACGTGGCATAGCCATCCTTTTCACCGATGTGTCCCGAAACCGTCACCCACACGTCTTTGCCGGCAATTTCCGTGAGGAATTGGCCGTGTACGAGGTCGCCGTCGAAGCTGACCTGCTGGTCTTTAATTGTGGGCGCGGCGCCGCCCAGGTTGGAGTCGGGAGAAAGGCTGGAGGCTCCGGCAACATTGCCTAACGACTGCGCCAGCACGGCGCTTATCTCGTCGGAATTGATATGCACCTCAGCCTTGGGGCTCGGCGATGCGGTCTGTCCGGCGTCAGGTTTGGAAGTATCGGAGGCGCCGCCCGCCGGCGATTGCTGCGCTGCCTGCTGGAACTCGGCCATCTTCTGGTCAAAGGACTGAGCATGTTCCGCAACGGCCGCAGGAGGCTGCGGGTGCGCCACTGGCGCGGGCTTCTTCAAAACCAGGATAATGGCCACCAACGACGCCACCAGAGTCGCAATGCTGATAATGCGGTCCAGCTTGATTTTCATGACAATTCTCGAACGGTCAGCCGAAGACGGACAGGCCCAGTATCATGGTAGAGGGCCAGGCAAGGAAAGTAGAGATGACCAAAGTGATGGGCAGGTAACGCTGAAAGGGATGTGTGGTCAAAACCGCACAATCAAACCACAACCCTTCAATCCACCAGTTTCTTCGTCAGCAATTCATTCACAATCTGCGGGCTGGCTTGGCCTTTGGATGCCTTCATGACTTGGCCGACAAAGAAGCCCAGCACGGTTTTCTTCCCGGCACGATACTGCTCGAGTTGCTTTGGGTTAGCGGCCAGAATTTCGTCGATGATCTTCTCCAGCGCCGACGTGTCGGTGGACTGCTGCGGACGGCCTTCTTCTTCATAGACGGCAGGGAAATCTTTGCCGCGCTCGAAGCATAGGTCGTAGAGATCCTTGAGCATCTTGCCGGAGATCGTGCCCGCCTCGACCAGGTCGGCGGACGCTGCCACTCCCCGCATCGAGATCGGAGACTGCTCGATCTCGATACCCTTGGCCTTGAGCCGCCCCATCAACTCGCCCTGCACCAGGTTGGCCACGCGCTTCGGATTCTTCGCGGCCTTCGCCGCCTCCTCGAACTGATCGGCCAGCGACTTCGAGAACGTCAGCACCTGCGCGTCGTATTCGGTGATCCCGTATTCCGTCACCATGCGCGCGCGCCGCGGCTCGGGCAATTCGGTCAACGAGCGGGCGATTTCGGCCTTCCACGTTTCGTCCACCACCAGCGGAAGCAGGTCCGGTTCGGGGAAGTAGCGGTAATCGTGCGCCTGCTCTTTGGAGCGCATGCTGTACGTCTTGCCTTCGTTCGCGTTGTAGAGCCGCGTTTCCTGCGTGATCTTCCCGCCCGATTCGAGGACGTCAATCTGGCGTCCGATTTCGTATTCCAGCGCTTCACGGATAAAGCGGAACGAATTCACGTTCTTGATTTCGGCCTTGGTGCCAAATTCCTTCTGCCCGCGCGGCCGCACGCTGACGTTGGCATCGCAGCGCAGCGAGCCTTCCTCCATGTTGCAGTCGCTGACGCCGGTGTACAGGATGATCTCCTTCAGGCGCGTCAGGTATTCGTAAGCCTCTTCGGGCGAGGCGATGTCGGGCTCGCTGACAATTTCGATCAGCGGCACGCCGGTGCGATTGAGATCGATGGCGGTTTTCTCCGCCGCGTCGGGAAAGCCTTCGTGCAGGCTCTTGCCCGCATCTTCCTCGAGATGCACGCGTGTAATGCCGATCTTTTTACTTCTCAGTTCTCGGTTCTCGGTTCTCAGTTCCTGGTTTCCGGCGCCTGTTTTCGATGCGGGAATCTCGATGTATCCGAATTCCGCCAGCGGCTTGTCGTACTGCGAAATCTGGTAGCCCTTGGGCAGGTCGGGATAGAAATAATTCTTGCGCGCAAAAATTGACGTCTCGTTGATACGGCACTGCAGCGCCATCGCCGCCAGCGTGGCAAACTCCACCACTTTCTTGTTGAGCACAGGCAGGGCGCCGGGCATCCCTAGGCATACCGGACAGACGTTTGTATTCGGCCGTGCCCCAAATCGCGTCGAGCAAGAGCAGAAAATCTTGGTCGCCGTCAGCAGCTGGACATGAACTTCCAGGCCGATGACCGGCTCATAGGTGGCGTGGGCGGCAATGGAATCGGCCGTCGTGGTGACCATAGGCAGTGATTATAAAGGCGAGCGCGGGGCATTCCCACGCCGATCCACCAACGATTAATCAACGCAGGATAAAATTGCGAGAAGTAGACTTTTTGCGTCTACCGGTCCTGCCTTATGTGGAAACAAGATTTCGTCAGGTGCTTGGAAGGGTCAACCTTAGGGCGATCGCGAATGGACGAAGCGCTCACGATTAAGCAGCAGCACCTGCCAAAATACGTGTACAAGTATCGGCGCGATTGCGAGTGTTCGCGCAGCAACTTAAAGACAGACACAGTCTGGTTTTGCTCGCCAGATTCTTATAACGATCCTTATGATTGCGCGTTCAAACTCAGCGATGATCGCGTGAGAGTCGTTTTGGAGAGCAGACTCGTGCCAACATTTGTGACCGTGTACGGCCTTCAGGGTGTGGTTTCCGCGGCCCAGATTGAAGATGCCAAGAACAGCCGGGCGCCGCTAGAGGCGATTGTCAACCACATCCCCGCAGGTTTCAAGAGCACCGCTCCGGGCAGCAATCCGAAAAGAATGGCAGAGTATTGTTCCAAAGTTGTGCCTGGTCTTGTAAGCGATATGCTCTCGATCCTTCGACAATGGAGGAAAATGACGAAGGTATGCTCGTTTAGCACGATCGCTGACTCCGTGCTGATGTGGAGCCACTACGCAGAGAATCATCAGGGATTCTGCCTTGAGTACGATCTTGAAAGCTTGGGAAGAGATCACCCCTTCTGCAAATATCTCTATCCAGTCGTTTATTCAGACCAGCTCTACGACCTGACACCGTGGGCCGAAAAGTTAGCCGGGCCGGATCGGCAGGCGTTCAATCCTGAGTGCCCGCTGTTGGGGGTTCTTCACAAGTTTGACGGCTGGGAATATGAGAATGAATGGCGCCTGGTGGAGGTATCCAAAGCCGTGATCGATGACCACAATTGGCCAGTGCCGACGCCAACTCGGATTCTCCTCGGATCGAGGATGAAACTAGCCGATCACGAAGAACTTCTGGCGATTTGCAAACAGAAGAATGTCGAAGTGCACCAGATGGACTTGGCGAAAGACAAGTTTGAGCTCGTACCTAGGCCCCTGGGCCTCTGAGCAGCTCCTATGCCCGCTCATAAAACCGGAAGAACAGCGACTGCTTCGACACCGGCTCTGCCTTCTCGGTGAGCGCCGCCATTTGTTGCTGGTTGAGCGGAGTGAACTCGCGCGCCAGTTGCACATTCTGTTCGAGTTGGGCAACGGTATCGCAACCGATGATGACCGTGCTGACCGGCAGCGAGAGTGAATAATACATCGCCTGCCGCATGTTGAGCGTGCCCGCAGTTGGCGCGAGCACCATGCCTTCCCACATGTGCTTTTGCTGTTCGATGGGCGGCGGGGTCCACGACGAAAGAATGCGTCCCCGCGCCGGAACCTTCATTCCAATAATGCCCATCTGCTTCTCCACGGCCAGCGGCAGCAGTTGCTCACTGAAGCTGAAGTGATGCGGGTCAGCGGCATTGACCGCCATCAGGATCGTGTCGAAGGGATGGCGGTGGATGGCCTCCATCAGCGCGTCTGGCCGGTAGTGGCCCGTGATACCCAGATAACGCACGATTTTCTGGTCGCGCGCTTCGAGCAGGGCTTCCATCACTCCGCCCTTGGCGAAGATCTCGTTGATATCCGTCATCGTGCCAATGTCGTGCAGTTGCCACAAGTCGACGTGATCGGTCTGCAGCAGTTTGAGCGAGGTCTCGATCATGCGCATCGAACCATCGCGCGTCCGCTCTTTCGTCTTGGTCGCGAGAAACGCGTCGCCACGGCGGTGCTTCATCACCTTCCCGACGTATTGCTCGCTCCAGCGCTCGGGGCCGCCATAGATCGAAGACGTGTCGATGTAATTCACACCCAGGTCGAGAGCTCTTTCGATGATGGGAACGGCGACGGCTTCATTGTTCGGCTTCTCCAGAGAAGCTTGGCCTCCCAAGCTGAAGATGCCCACTTTGTACCCGGTCTTCCCCAGATTTCGCGTCGGCATGGCATTTGAGGTTGCCGAATTTGAGGGCAGAGGGTTCGATGACTGGCCGCGTGCGACGTCCGGAAGAGCCGCCGAGCCCAGCGCGGCCGCAGTCATCAGGCCGCCCGCTTTAAGAAAAGTCCGTCGATTGCTGCTGGATGATTGGCGCGATTTATCCTTGCTCATGAGGTCCTCCGCATTGCGAACGGCTCTACAGTAGCGCTGATTCTTGCGCGAAGCCACGGTTAATTGAAATCGAAAAGACCTCGGACGTCATACCTCGCCAAGCAGGGAGCCAAGTCCAAGGTCCGAGGTCTCGTTCTAGTTCGTCTTCTGCGGCGCGTTCAGGTATTTGTCCACCGGGATTTCAAAGTACATCAGTTCGTCCCCTTTCGCATCGGCGACGCCGGTAATTTCGATGTTCGCGCCCGCCAGAGGCGACGAGATGCCGCCCACGTCGAAAAATAAAAATCCCGATTGCGTGCCGTGCGGCTCGACCGCCTTGGCCGCGAATTGCGACGTCTCGATCTCCTCCATTTCTTTTTTGCTGATCCCGCCTTTTACTTTGTGTGGGAGAGGAATCGGGCTCGGCCGCGTGCTGGCCTGGGGATTCGAAAGCCGCCGGTAGAGATCGGTCGGAGGGACGGGAGTGAGCTTCGAATGATTTTCCGTGATCAGCGTGATTTCCATGTTGGCGATGGAGACGGGCTGGTCGCCGTCATTGGTCACGACGAAAAAGACGGGCAGGAAGCCGTGCGCCGCAAAATTCACGGAAAAGAGTTTGGCTTTTTCCGGCGTGTCGTACGGGTCGGCGGCAATGGTGACTTTCGAGTCGCGATGGAAATCGTGCGCCGGATAGTTTATAGCAGTCTGCGCTACCGGCTTCACGAAGTTCTTACTCGCCAGGAGCAATACGGGGAAAAATAACGCAACGCAAAGGGTCGAGACGACGCAGCGATGGGCGAATCGCGATGAGAAAAACCGCATGACTGCCATTATAGAAGGCTCGTACGACTCGAGGTATCCCACCTTTTCGCAAAGAACGCGAAAGCATGGGGCACCCGTTGCCGACGAGGCGGTTTAGAATGGCTCAGCTTGAGCTATTTTTTCTACAGTCTGATGCTGTCGCTGGCAATGCTATTGAGCCTGCCTTATTGGCTCTACCAGATCCTGCGCCACGGCAAATATCGAAACGGTCTGGCCGAACGCCTGGGGAGCGTTCCGGCACGACTGATTGCGGCTGGCGCAGGGTCGAGGCGAGATCGCGTCCTCTGGGTGCACGCCGTTTCCGTCGGCGAAGTCCTCGCGGTTAGCGGTCTGGTAGAGCAGATACGGCGCGATTTCCCGCAGCATTGCGTGCTGATCTCGACCACCACCGACACGGGACAAGCGCTCGCGCGCCAGCGCTTCGGCGAAGCGAACGTTTTCTACTTCCCCATGGACTTCACGTTCGCGATCCGCCCTTATCTGCGAGTTCTGCAACCGGAGCTGGTCGTGCTCGCGGAAACTGAATTCTGGCCAAACTTCCTGAAGTTGGCGCATGACAGCGGGGCGCGCATCGCGGTGGTGAATGCGCGCATCTCCGACCGGTCATGGCCAAACTATCGCCGCTTTCGCTGGGCCCTGCGGAGGATGCTGATGCAGGTCGATCTGTTTCTGGCGCAAACGCCAGAGGATGGCGCCAGGCTGCAATCGATCGGTGCCGAAGCTCAGCGTGTGCAGATTACGGGAAATCTCAAGTTCGACATGAGTGTCCCTTCTTTCCCCCCCATCGTGGAGAGCCTCCGCCAATCGTTTGCCGCAGAAGGCGCCGGGCCAGTTCTGGTGTGCGGCAGTACGGTAGAAGGCGAAGAACCACTGCTGCTGAAGGCGTTTGAAAACTTGCGAGTGGGGCATCCGCGCGCGGTGATGATTCTGGCGCCGCGCCATCCCGAACGCTTCGATGAGGTTGCGATTCTTGTCCGGCAGTTGGGCATTCCGTCGTTCCGGCGCTCGCAATGGCACGGAGAAGCGCTCGCGGGCGCAGTGCTGCTGGTGGATAACATCGGAGAACTGGCCGCGCTCTATGCTTTGGCCGATGTTGCCTTCGTCGGCGGAAGCTTGGTGCCGCGCGGCGGACACAATATTATTGAGCCCGCGCAGCACGGCGTCGCCATTGTGACCGGCAATCACACGGAAAATTTTCGCGACATAGTGGCGCTGTTTCAAAGCCGGGACGCCGTGCGCATCGTAGGCATGGCGGAGCTGCCCCTGACGCTGATGCACCTGCTCGCTAACGACGCCGAGCGCCGCACACTCGGCCGGCACGCGCAGGAGACCATGCGGTCGCAGATGGGTGCGACGTTGCGCACGCTGGAAGCGCTGAAGACTCTCATTGCGGACGGCCGCGATCCTCGTCCCGTATCGGCGCAGGCCGCACACACAGATTGAATCCCCTGTCAGCCATTTTCGGTGGCGTGGTGCGAGCGCGCAATGCGCTCTATGACCGGAGAGTTCTGCGGGCGCGACAGCTGCAAGGTGCGGTCGTCAGCGTGGGCAATCTTTCCGCGGGAGGATCGGGAAAGACTCCGTTCGTGATTCTTTTAGGGGGATTGCTCCAGGCGCGGGGAATCAAGTTCGATGTCCTGTCGCGCGGGTACGGACGCAGCTCCAAGGGCGTGCGATTGGTCGATCCTGCGGGCCTGCCGCAGGAGTTCGGCGACGAACCGCTTCTGATCGCGCGCAAACTGCAGGTGCCGGTAATCGTTGGGGAGGATCGCTACGAGGCAGGGCGCTTCGCCGAGTCGAAATTCGGGGCGCAACTCCATCTGCTCGACGACGGCTTCCAGCATCGCGCATTGGCTCGCGACTTCGATATTGTTCTGGTCACGCCCCAGGATGCGGGCGACCGGTTGCTCCCTGCTGGACGCCTGCGCGAGCCGTTGAGCGCGTTGCGGCGCGCCGATGCCGTCGTGCTCGCCGGTGGTGCTTTGGCGGAGTCCTTTCCGATCGAGGGACAACTGGTATGGCGCGTGCGGCGTGGGATTGTGCCGCAGAACGTTGTGCCGCGGCCGGTGGTCTTCTGCGGCATCGCCCGGCCGCAGAATTTTGTCTTACAACTCCGGGCGGCAAATATCGAGCCCGTCGCGGAGGCTCTCTATCGCGACCATCATGCTTATAGCGAGAAAGACATCGGCGAATTGCTCGAACTCAAGCAGCGCAGTGAGGCTGGCGGCTTTGTGACCACCGAAAAAGATGCGGTGAATCTGGGAGGTTATCTGTCCGCGCTCACCCCGCTCGCAGTGGTACCCGTGAAAATGGAGCTCTCGGACGCAGCTAACGCCCTCGATACCATGCTGCACAAGATCGACGAGCGAAAGCGCGAGGCATGAGAGAATCGGTCTTCGCAGCGCCGCCGTGTAGCTCCGCTGTGTAGCGCTGCCGTCCCGGCGGCAGGACAAGCATAGGCCGCTGCGGTTCAGACTCATGACGAAACATCCCAAAGAGGCCGACCGGCTGAAAAAGATCGTCGAAGCTTTCCCCAACCTCACCGTGACGGTGCTGGGAGATCTGGTGGCGGACGAGTTCGTGTTCGGCGAAATTTCGCGCGTCTCGCGCGAGGCTCCAGTCCTCATCTTGAAGCATCGCGAGCGAACCGTTGTGCCGGGCGGCGCAGCCAACGCCGCGAATAACTTGGCAGATCTGGGAGTAAATGTCCTCCCCGTTGGCATTGTGGGGGACGATGAACCGGGACGAACTTTGCTGAAGCATTTTCGCCACAAGCGGATCCCCGTCAGCGGTGTGCTCAAGGACAAAAGCTACACCACGGTTACGAAAACGCGCATTCTGGCAGGCATGGCGCACACCGCGCGGCAGCAGGTGGTGCGCGTGGACCGCGAGCCGCAGCAAGCGCCGAACCTTCATTTGACGCGCGAACTCTACCTGGCGGCGAGGAATTATGCGCATGCCTCGGACGCGTTGCTGGTGTCCGATTACGGATACGGCGCGGCCACTCCAGCGATCGTGAATGCGCTGCGAGAGAAAGGCAAGTTGGGATCGACGTCGATTGTTCTCGATTCACGTTACCGCCTGCTGCAGTATGCCGGTGTAACCGCAGCCACTCCGAATGAACCCGAAGTGGAAGAGGCTCTTGGAGTTCGAATTGGCCAGGACTGGAACAAGGTCATCGCCGCCGGAGAGCAGATCATGGCACGCATGAAGCTGCAGTCCTTGGTGATCACTCGCGGGCGTGACGGAATGGTCGCTTTCGATCATAAACACAAGCCCGTGGACATTCCGATTTCCGGCTCCGACCAGGTGGCGGACGTGACCGGCGCGGGCGACACCGTGATCGCAGCGTTCACGGCCGCGCTCGCCGCCGGCGCGACGACGGAAGAGGCGGCGCAACTGGCGAACTACGCGGGCGGAATTGTTGTCATGAAGCGCGGCACGGCAACGGTTTCCCGGGAAGAGTTGCTGCATGCGATTGAGCAGACGCCGCCGGCGACACGACCTCATTGAAATTACATAATTGAACGCACACAATTGAACCTTCACAACAAAATCCTGAGCCGCGAAGAACTGCGCCAGTGCGTGGAGGAGTGGCGCCGCGCCGGCGAACGGATCACGCTGGCCAATGGCGGCTTTGATCTGCTGCATGTGGGGCACGTGCGCTACCTGCGCGGAGCGAAGGCGCTGGGCGGCAAGTTGGTGGTCGCCATCAATTCCGATGAATCGGTGCGCGCGCTCAAGGGCGGCGGGCGGCCCGTCATGCCCGCGGAAGAGCGCGCTGAAATTGTGGCTGCGCTGGCCGACGTGGACGCAGTGGTGATCTTTTCAGAACTCGACGTGCGGACGATCATCCGCGAGATTCGTCCGGACATTCACGCCAAAGGCACCGATTACACTGTGGACTCTGTTCCGGAGCGCGACGCGGTGGCGGCGTATGGCGGGCGCGTCGAGATTGTCGGCGATTCGAAAGATCATTCCACCAGCGAGATCATTCGCTCGCAGCTTTCGCCGAGGAAATCTTGACTGCCAAATCTGAGGGCAGCACGAACCTCGAGCGCCTGCTCCCCGATCGTCCGGTCATCGATCGCCTACTGATTGTCCGCCTGAGTGCAATGGGCGACGTGATCCATACCCTGCCCGCGGCGCAGGCCCTGCGCGAGGCTTTTCCCGAGGCGATGATTGGCTGGATGATCGAAGAGCGATGGGCCGAACTTCTTTGTGCGCCGGGAGCGCCGCGGCGCGGGCCGCGCTCGATGCAGCGGCCTCTGGCAGATTGGGTGCACACGGTGAGTTTGGCTGGATGGCGGAAGTCGCTGTTCACGATTTCGACGCTGCAGCAGATTGCGAAAGTCTGGAACGATGTTCGCGCCGCGCGCTATGACGTTGCGGTCGATCTGCAAGGTGCGATTCGGTCCGCGGTGCTGGCGCGCTGGTCGGGCGCGCGCGTGGTGTATGGGACGGCGGAAGCGCGAGAGTCTCCTGCCAGCCTTTGGTACACGCGCCAGGCGATCGCACGCGGAGCGCATGTGATCGAGCAGAATCTGTCTGTGGCCGAGGCGGTGACCCAAACAAAAATCGCAGCACCGCGGGCGGCGTTGCCGCACGACCCCGAAGCCGAGACGCGCACCGACGAAGGGCTTGCTAAACGCGGCATCAGCAATTTCGCCATTCTCAATCCCGGCGCGGGCTGGGGAGCAAAGCGCTGGCCGGCCGAACGCTACGGCGAAGTGGCCCGCAAGCTCGCCCAGCAGGGCATATGCCCTCTTCTCAATTACGGTCCGGGCGAAGAAGATCTCTTCCATGCGGCGCTGGCCGCGAGTGGAGGGGCGGCCAAACCTACGAAGGGCACCCTCACTGAGTTGATCGCACTCACACGCCGGGCGAAGTTGTTCATCGGAGGAGACACTGGTCCGCTGCACTTGGCGGCGGCACTGAGAGTTCCGGTCGTGGCGATTTTCGGACCGACAGATCCGGCCCGCAACGGGCCTTATGGAACGCGCAGCATTGTGTTGCGCAATCCGGTGAGCCCAACCACGCATGCGCGTCGATCGTCCCCTGACGAAGGAATGCTGGAGATTAGCGCCGAAGCCGTCGTGGACGCGGCGCGCAGTTTGCTTGCGGACGCCGCGATGGAAGGCACTCATGGCTGAGTGGTCGCGCATCGCGCGCCGCATCCGGGTGCCGCTGGGATTTGTGTTTGCGGTGCTGTATTTTTGGTTGGCGCGGCCCACGTGGCGTTCGATCGCGCTGGGCGGAATCGTGATTGTGCCGGGACTTCTGATCCGCGCTCTTGCATCAGGACACGTGCGGAAGAACGAGGCGCTTGCGACTTCCGGTCCTTATGCTTACACGCGGAATCCGCTGTACCTCGGATCGTTGCTGATCGGTATCGGTTTCGCCGTGGCGGCGCGGAGTTGGTGGGTGGGCGTTGCGCTCGTCGTGATGTTCTTTGCCATTTATCTTCCGGTGATCCGCGACGAAGAAGCGTTCCTGCAGCAGAAGTTTCCGGAATTCGAAGAATACTCACGGCGGGTTCCGCGGATGTTTCCGCGAATCTCGCCGCGGTCCGTGGCGAAAGACGACGCGCCAGCAGGATTCTCCATGGACCTATATTTGAAGCACCGCGAATATAACGCGCTGCTCGGAGGGCTCGCGATGCTGGGTGCGCTGGTGGTGAAGATGATTGTGTTTCGCTGAGGCTCACTTCTTCGCCAGCAATTCTTTGGCTCGGTTCAACTCTGGCCGCGTCGAGTTGCACCCGTCACAAACCTTCACCAGCATCGCATAGTATTCCGTAGCTTCGCTTTGCTTGCCGGCCGCTTCGGCCGAGCGGGCTGCGCCGTAGAGGCCGTTGAAGCGATTGGGATTCAACTTCAAGTCCGTCTGATACTCCGCCAGAGCTTGCTGCGGGCGCTTCGCCTCGAGCAGCAGGTCGGCCAGCATTTCGCGCGCGGGAATGCTTTCCGGCTCGTCGCCGAGTTTGTCGTTCCTATCCGCCAGAGTCCGCAGACTGGCGATGGCTTCGTCGTCCTTGCCTTCGGCGTGTGCGACCCATGCGGCGGCTTCCTGATAGTCCTGGGCGACGGCCTCCGCGGGGTCGGTCTTCTTTTCCGCCAGCAGTTTCTGGCGTACATTTTCGATCTGTTCGAGATCCTTGTGGGCTTGCGCGAAGTTTCCGCTGCGCGCGGCACCGATGGCTCGCGCCCAGTAGGTGATCGCGTGATCGCCGGTTGGCGCGCCTTCCACGGGCGTCAAGGCGGCTGCATCTGTCCAGTGCCGCAGTTCGAGATCGTAGATTGCCGGAAACGCGCTGAGCGCAAAGGTGCGCGGATCGTAGCCCATGCCGTACATATCGTGCATGGGCGGCATGGCTTTGACTTCGTCGATGATCTTCTGCGCGTCAGCCTCACGTCCGCTTTGCAGGTAGGCGTAGACGAGGAAGTCCATGGCGTGGAACTGGTGGCCTTCGCCGCCCATGCCCATGGCGGCGGTTTTGCGCGTAGCGGCGACGGAGGCCAGATTCGAATTGATGTCATCCTGCCAGAGGCCGACGCGGGCGAAGATGTGCGAGGGCATGTGCAGCGCGTGGGGTGAGGCGGGCGCGACTTGTGCGTAACGGCGAGCGGCGGGAATGCCGAGTTGGGCTAGTGACGGCGTGTCGTAGGCGTGGATCAGGTAATGCGCGACTCCAGGATGGTCGGGCTCGGTGGCGAAGAGTTTTTCCAGGATTGCGGCGGCTTCTTTGCGGTTGGCAAAGGTCTCGTCGTTATGCGGCTCGGAGGCAAGCAGCGAGAGCGCGTAGAAGGTTGCGGCTTCGTGATCGTCGGGATAAGACTCGTAGACCTTCTTCATCGCGTCGGAGTAGGCTTTGGCGCGGGCTGCGTGATCGAGCTTCTGCGAGTCACTGTAGAAGGCAGCGATGGCGGCGATGTAGGCGTTTTCGCGCGGCGATGCTTTCTGCGCCAGCTTTTTGGCAGCGTTCACTTCGTCCAGGCCCCGAGCGATGACCTTGGCGTCGGGCTCGTTCCAGAGTTGATGCCAGAGGCTCATGGCGACTCCCCAGTGCGCCATGGCGCAGTTTGGTTCGTTTTTGGCAATCTGCACGAATTCCTTTTCGGCTTCTTCGTACCAGAAGGAGTGCAGCAGTGCGACTCCGCGAGCGAAAGGCTTTTGCACGGACGTGGCGCAGGAGATGGGGAAATGGACTGTGCCCAGCTGAGTTTCGGTGAGATCTTCGTGATGCTGGTGGTCCTGATCGTCGTCGGCGAAGCCGGCGAAGGTGACGAGGGAGACGAACAGCAGAAGGCACGCGAAGCGTTTCATGACGAACCCCACGAGTGATGTGATCCGGATTCTAGTCATGGGGCCGGCGAGGGTCAAACATCCGTGGATATCTCGTGCAATATTTTTTTGATACCTTTGGGTTAAGATCTTTGCTTTGTTTGGTCTAGGGTTAAGGGATATTGCCTCTCGCCTGCAAAACATTGATTGGTAAGGGCTTATGCGCAGAATATTGCGGAATAAGGATTTAGTGGGGCGGGGTGTGGCCAGGAATGCTGGATCGGCTCCGCAACTTGGCTTCTGTTCGGGCACAAGTCGAGTGTGTGCTTCCCGTTTTTCTCAGTAAAGGTTGTTCGTCACATGTTTTCGATTTTTTGGCAGCGGAGCTGTGGAAAAGGGATTGCCTCTGCCGAGCAAAGCGAGCGTGCAGCTCTGCCTGGACGGGTTCCTTCAACTCGTTCGAGACGGGACGAATCTATCGGGAGAAGCCGAAAGTCCCAAACGTCTCGCCAGGGAACGTTCCGTCTGTCCCCGGTTTCCTGGTGAACTTCGGAGAATCTGGCAAGAACTTCATCGAAATAGGCAAGAGGCCCAGGGTTCAGGAAACTATGCTTAGGCTTGCGGTGCCCTTGAGGCAGACGGAATCTCGCAGCGTAGGAGAAACAATGCAGAAGCGCAAACTTGGAAAAAGCAACTTGGAAGTCTCGGTTCTGGGGCTCGGCTGTATGGGAATGAGCTTTTCTTACGGCCCGCCCAAAGATAAGAAGGAGATGACCGCTCTGCTCCATGCCGCTGTGGACCGCGGCATCACGTTCTTTGACACGGCGGAGGTGTACGGCCCATTCACCAACGAAGAACTCGTGGGCGAGGCGCTGGCGCCTTTCCATGGCAAAGTGGTGATCGCCACCAAGTTCGGGTTCGATCTGAGTGGCAGGGATAATCGGCCGGGAGCGGCCGGCGTGAGTAGTCGGCCCGAGCACATCAAGCAAGCCGTCGAAGGGTCGCTCAAGCGGTTGAAGCTCGAGACCATCGACCTGCTCTATCAACACCGGGTTGACCCGAACGTCCCGATCGAGGATGTGGCAGGCGCGGTGAAGGAGCTGATCCACGAGGGCAAGGTCAAGCACTTTGGCATGTCCGAAGCGGGCGTGCAGACCATCCGACGTGCCCATGCGGTTCAGCCGCTCACCGCCCTGCAGAGCGAATACTCGCTGTGGTGGAGGAAGCCGGAGCAGGAAGTGATACCCACGCTGGAGGAACTCGGGATTGGGTTGGTGCCGTATAGCCCGCTGGGCAAGGGGTTTCTGACGGGAGCGATCAAAGAGAACACGAAATTCGACAATACCGATTTTCGCAGCACTCTCCCTCGCTTTACGCCGGAGGCTCTCAAGGCCAACCAGGCACTGATCGACCTGCTCGGCATGATTGCGAAGCGTAAGAACGCGACCTCGGCTCAGATCGCACTCGCCTGGCTGCTCGCGCAAAAACCGTGGATTGTTCCGATTCCCGGCACGACGAAACTAAACCGTCTGGAAGAGAACATCGGAGCGGTGTCGATCCAACTGACGCCCGAAGACTTGCGAGACATCGATGCCGCCGCGTCCAAAATCACTGTGGAAGGTGCTCGCTACCCGGAAAGACTTGAGCGCATGACGGGGTTATAAAAGGCAAATCCATGTACAAGGCAAAAGCTTATTCCGCTGCCAGTGCGACGTCGCCGCTGGCGCGCACGACCATTCCGCGGCGCGATCCAACCGAACACGACGTGCAGATCGAAATCCTGTTCTGCGGTATCTGCCACTCCGATCTTCACTCGGTGCGTAATGAGTGGAGCGAATTCATGCCCACCGTGTACCCGATTGTTCCGGGCCATGAGATCGTCGGCCGCGTGACCAGGGTCGGCTCAGCCGTTACCAAATTCAAGCCCGGCGACCTCGCCGCGGTGGGCTGCATGGTCGACTCGGACGGCACGTGCCCGGAGTGCCGCGCCGGCCTTGAGCAGTTCTGCCCGAACTTCACACTCACCTTCAATATGCCGGACAAGCACCTCGGAGGCGTCACCTACGGCGGCTACTCCGACAGCATCGTCGTAGACCAGCGATTCGTGCTGCGCGTCCCCTCGAACCTCAAGCTCGCCGGGGCCGCGCCTCTGCTCTGCGCCGGAATCACAACCTACTCGCCCATGCGCCGGTGGGGCGTCACCAAGGGCAAGAAAGTTGGCGTGGTTGGGCTGGGCGGACTGGGCCACATGGCCGTGAAGTTTGCCCGCGCCTTCGGGGCCCACGTTGTTGTCTTCACGACTTCACCGAACAAGAAGGAAGACGCACTGCGCCTCGGCGCCGACGAAGTCGTCGTCTCTCGCAATGCCGACGAGATGCAAAAGCATGCCGAGAGCTTCGACTTCATCCTCGACGCCGTCTCCGCCGATCACGACATCAACGTCTATCTCAACCTGCTCCGCCGCGACGGCAACCTTACCATTGTCGGCGCGCCCGCAAAGCCGCTGCCGGTCGCTGCCTTTGGCCTAATCGTGCGCCGCCGCAGTTTTTCAGGCTCGAGCATCGGCGGCATTGCCGAAACCCAGGAGATGCTCGACTTCTGCGGACAGCACAACATTACCGCCGATGTCGAAGTTATTCCGATCCAGAAGGTCAACGAAGCTTACGGGAGACTGCTCAAGTCCGATGTGAAGTACCGCTTCTCGATCGACATGGCTTCTCTGAAATCCGAGTAGACCAAATTCTGATCTTCGCGCGGCAAAGGAGACACCAGCGACGAGGAGCCGAACATGAAAAAACTGCTTTCGCTCCATCATGATCGCGAAAGAGGTGCTCTCAAAGGCGTGAGAGCAAGAGTCTGAAGCTTGAGAGACTAGGTGAGGAGTGCATAATGGCGAAGCAGAACGATGCTTTAAAAGACCGCCTTTCCCGATATCGCGAGATTACCATCACTGTGACCGGCAGAAAGTCAGGACGCAGCATATCAATCCCAGTCTGGTTCGTATCGGATGATGAGAAGCTGTACCTCTTGCCAGTGAGTGGGTCGGATACGCAGTGGTTTAAGAACGTGCTCAAGAAGCCTTCGATTCGGATCCAGGCAGGAGACGCCAAGGCCGAACTCAAAGTTGTCCCCGTCAGTGACGCCCCACAAGTGTCATCCGTGGTCGAGAAATTCCGCGCCAAGTACGGGGCCGGCGACGTGAAGAAGTATTACTCAAAGCTCGACGTTGCCGTCGTCGCTCAGTTGCGATGACGATCCGCGGTCACGTGTTAGCATTAAAAATTCGTCGCAGTCTCCGCATCAACAAACGGACACTGACCTATGTCGGACGCACCAGACCAAGCTTTTCTTGAGGCTCTGCTGGACGGAGCAATGCAATGAGCGCCATCATGATTGCCAAAAGAGGTTACGTCGCAGGAGTGAGGACGAACGGCAAAACTGCGTCTTCGTGGCGGGCAGACAAGGTTGCGGGCCCGAACGAATCAGACACGGCTCAGTTAGCCCGCTGCATTGCCGCCTATGCTCCTCACGACGGTAGTTTTGAGCTGCGCATCCCTGGTTTGCACGCCAGTCGCTTTTCACGAATCAACAAGGAATGTGTGCATGCCCTCCGGGTGCCCTCGTTGTGCATCGTCGCCCAAGGTGCGAAGACCGTCATCGTCGGGGAGGAGGTCTACGAGTACGACGCGTCGCGCATGATCGTATTCTCTGTCGCTCTACCAGTGGCTGCCCAGATCACCCAAGCCAGCCGCTCCGAGCCCTACCTCGCTCTCAAGCTGGACATCGACCCGCACAAGATTGCCGATCTGGTCTTGAAGGTGTATCCGCACGGTCTGCCTCCAGTTCAGGAGAGAAGCGCTGTTTACATCACTCCGGTCGACGCGTGCATTGTCAACGCCGCGACGAGGTTAATGGAGTGCTTAGCGCAGCCCGGGGACGCTGAACTGCTCGCCCCACTTGTGGTGGATGAGATTTTGATCCGGCTATTGCGCAGCCCCATTGGTGTTCGCGTCGCTCAAATGGGCTTTGCAGAATCTAGCGTCGACCGAGTTGCGAAGGCCATTTCCTGGCTACGCGCCAACTTCTCTCAACCCATGAAGGTCGAAGACTTGGCTGGGCTGGTGAACATGAGTGTTTCCTCTTTCCACGAGCACTTTAAGTCAGTCACTTCGATGAGCCCACTGCACTATCAAAAGGTGCTGCGCCTCCAGGAGGCAAGGCGTCTCATGTTGTCGACAATTATGGACGCGGGTACTGCGAGTCAGCGCGTGGGCTATCTAAGCGCTTCCCAGTTCAGCAGAGAATACAGCCGCTTCTTCGGGAGTGCGCCGACCAAGGACATCGCCAGACTGCGTCAAGAGACTGGACTGTGGGTCTGACCGTGAGCAGTTATTGGCGATTGCATGTCCCGCAAAACCGGCTTCAGACGGCGCGACGCCAGTGTCGGGCATCATCGTAATTCACGGAATTGGTATCCGGTACAGATTCCTCTGGATGGTCCCGCGATGGAAAGCATAGACGTCAGCCGACGGGCGAACGTGGTCAGAGCCAGAGCAATGGAACCAGGCCTGCGGCGGCCAGGGCGATCAGGAGGGAGAGGCTTTGGAGGCCGGTTTTTCGATCGGCCAGGCTGTAGGAATAGATGCCTTTGATCAGGTTGTTGCTGGCTGCGGCGATCAGGACGGCGGTGGCTGCGACTTTGAGTGGAGTGAGGCTGCCGGCGGCCTGGGTCATTCCCATGATGAAGGGGTCGACGTCGGTGACTCCCATGATGGCGGCCAGGATGTTGACGCCGACTCGGCCAAGATAGGTGACGGCTAACTGTGTGGCCACCAGCATTCCAAGAAAGAAAAGAGCAAAGAGAAAAGCGGCCAGCAGCTCGAGGGGATTGCCGGGCTCGAATTCTCGCTTGATCTCAGAGGCATTCGCTTCGGTTCTGCGGGACCAGAACCATCCAACCGCAACGGCTACCGCGGCGAGGACCAGGAAGGCTGGCGCCAGCATCTTGCCCAATTGACGATTGAACAACGTCAGAAGGACGACCAGGCGCAGATACATCACGCCGGAGGCGATCAGGATGCCGCCGGCGAAGAGATGCGGATGGTGTTCGCGAGCAGCCCGGCGCGACATCGCTACCGTGGTCACCGTGGAAGAGTACGCTCCGCCAAGAAAGGCTGTGAGGACTACGCCACCCCGCTCTTTCGTGACCTTCTGCAGGACGTAGCTGCCGTAGGAGATCGTGCTGACGGCGACGACGACCAGCCAGGTTTTGAAAGGGTTGATGTGGAAGCGTCCAAATTCCTGATGGGGGAGTGTGGGAAGAATGACCGCAGTGAGTAACAGAAACTTGGCGAAGGTGAGGATCTCTTGCGGAGCGGTACGGGTGGCGAGAGCTTCGAGACCGGCCTTTAGTTCCAGAAGTAAGAGGCTGGCCACGCTGAGGGCCGTGGCAATCCAGAAATGATCGTAGTAGACGAGGGCGCCGACGAGGTACGTGGTCAGGCCCGACATTTCTGACGTGACGCCCGCGGCCTCGACACTGGAGAGCTTGTGCCAGTAGGACAACAACAGGAATGCGCCGACTACGAGGAAGCCCAGGGTTACGGGGAGGAGTTGGCTACCGGCGAGAAGAGCAATGGAATAGCCAATGAATCCGATCAGGGGGAAGGTGCGGACTCCGCCGAAGGAGTAGGATCCAGCAGCGGTTTTGTGCTCCTCGCGTTCCAGTCCGATCAGGAAGGACAGGAAGAGGACGAGGACGATCTTGACGGCATCGGGGGGGAGCCAGCGGTAGACATCCACTCGCGGTTACGCCTCCTCGTTCGCGGACGAGCTTAGCATAGTGCGGGGGCGGTGGCTCGGGAAGAGAAAAGCAGAGTCCTCCCTTCGGTCGGAATGACAAGGTGGGGAGACTCGGAATGACAAGAGGGATGGTCGGAATGACAGAACTCACTCTCCGGAGCGGCCAAAACTGAGAGGCCGCCTATTCCGTGCGGAGGGCGTTCATGGGTTCGATGCTGGCGGCGCGTCTTGCGGGGATGAAACCGGCGATGGCCGCGAAGACGGAGAGAATCACGACTGCTGCCGCGAGCGTGATCGGATCATAAGTGCGGACGCCGTAGAGTTGACTGGCCATTAAGTGCCCGCCGAGGAGCGCGACCGGGATACCGATTGCCAGCCCGAGTCCTACCTGCCAGGAGGCGGCCCGGAGCACGAGAGCGACAACATCACTACGGTTGGCGCCTAGAGCCATACGCACGCCGATTTCGCTGGTACGGCGGGCCACGGAGTAGGCCGTAATACCGTACAGACCGACCGAGGCGAGGACGAGCGCCAGCAATCCGAATAGAGCGGTCAGGCGGGTGATGAGCCGTTCTTGATTGAAGTTTCCTGCGACCTGATAGTCCAGCGACTTGAAGTCGATGACGGTGAGATTGGGATTGATATTCGCCAGAGTGTGGCGAACCAGGGATTCCAGGCTGGCGGCATCGCCGACATAGCGGATGGTCACGGAGTTGGGGAAGAGAGAACGGGTTTCCGCGGTGATGAAGGTGCGCTCTTTGATCGTCGTATTCAACTGAGTCATGGGGCGGAAGTACATGGGATGTACCGGCTCACGCGGGTCGGTATATTTGGCGTCGGCGACAATACCGACGATTTCGTAGTCGGCGGAGTATTTCTGGTCAAACGTTCCGAAGTGGCGACCAATGGGATCTTCGCTGGGAAAGAACTTCTTGACGAAGGCCTGATTCACGACCGCAATCATGCGCGACGTGGCCGTGTCCTGTTCGGTGATGCCGCGGCCGCGAAGGACGGGCTGACCGATGGTCTCGAAGAAGTGTGGGCTGACTCGATCCCACGATGAGCCGTTATGCGCCTCCGGACCGGGCGCCGGCCGGCCTTCCACATAAACCGCCTCGCCCCAGTTATTGCCCTCCAGCGTGCTGTACAGGGCCAAGCCGACGCTTTTAACGCCCGGAAGAGCGGAGAATTCACGCTCCAGTTGCTCATTGGCGGTGGAGACGGTGTTGATCGTGTAACCAGCGCCCTCAGGATCAAAATGGAAGACGTAGCGGTTCGCGGTGGCAATGCCGAAGTTCTGATGCTCAAGGTTGCGCAGGCTCTGGGTGAGCAAGCCGGCGCAGACCAGCAGCACCAGCGACAGTGCGGCCTGAAACACGATGAGCGACTTCTGCGGTAGAGAAGATCGATCTTGGGTGCTACGGTTCACTCCGCGCAAGGCCTCGGCGGGATCGGAGTGCGAGGTGATCCATGCGGGACCAATCCCGAAAATGATGCCCGTCAGCAGCGAGAGTGCAAAAGCAAAGCCGAGAACGATCAAAGATGGGCTGGCATGGATGGGCAGCTGAGGTGAATCGGGGAAGGCGAGAGCCAGGATCATGCGCGCGCCCGCATAGGCGAGCGCGATGCCCACGGCTCCGCCGGCGCAGCCCAGCAGCAGGCTCTCGACCAGCATCTGCCGGATGAGGCGGGATCGCGCCGCGCCCAGGGCCATGCTGATGGAAGTCTCGGCCCGGCGGGTCGCCCCTTTGGCTAGGAGAAGGTTCGCGATATTGGCGCAGGCGACCAGTAGGACCAAGCCAGAGATGGCCATCAGCAAGCGGAGGCCGCTGCCCGCTTCCTGCTGCAAGTTCTGAATTCCGGCGCCGCCCGGAGTCAGTACAACGTGCTGTTTCGGAATCTGGGTTTGATTTCCGTGGATGTTGTAGGCCGTCTGCGTGGCCAGCCACTGGCGCAGGCTGTTGGACAGTTTGGCCTGCAGGCTACCGGGATTAACTCCAGGTGTGACACGGCCCAGAGCGTAGAGCCAGTTGGTGTCGGGCTGTTTCAGAATGCTAGTTTCCCGCTCCAGATATGGTTCATCGTTGAGCGGGAGCCAGAAGGCGGGTGGATCGCTGTTGATCCTGTCGCCGAAGAAGCCGGGAGGAGAGATGCCAACGATCGTGAATGGCTGGTTCTGTATGTAGAACGTGGAGCCGATCACGCTGGGGTCGGCGCCGTAGGCGGCTTGCCAAGCCTGGTAGCTTAGGACTGCAACCGGGGTTGCGCCCGGGGTGTCGTCTGACGGCAGAAGCGTGCGGCCGGCATAGGCTCCCAAGCCGAAAGTTGAAAAGTAGTTACCGGAAACGTATTCCGCGATCTCTGCTTTTGGCCCGGCTTTGCTGCGCACGTTCACGGTATTGTGTCCGGACTGGAAGGCAGCCAGTTGTTCGAACTCGGGCGCGGAATCCTGGAAGTGCCGATATAGATCGTAGGAGAAGATGTCGAAATCGCCGTTGTCGTTCATAAAGCCACCTTCGACGCAGCAGTCGTCGAGGTCGCCAATGCGATATAGGGCCGCGGGATTGGCTACTGGCAGCGATTTCAGCAAAATCGCGTGTACCAGGGTGAAGATGGCGGTGTTCGCTCCGATGCCGAGAGAGATGGTGAGAATCACGGTGGCGGCGAAGCCGGGCGACTTCCGAAATTGGCGCAGCGCAAGTTTCAGATCGTACATATCGGTCCACCCCAGGGGTATGGACGGGAGGATAGCGGAAGTGTGAGCGTGGTAACGAGAAAAAGCCCCTCGCTTGCGTGAGGGGCTTCTTCCGGGGGAGGGACTTATGGGCGAGGCGCCCGTGGTCCCCAAGCTTACTGCTTCCCGAACTTACTTCGGTTGCTGCTGTTGATCGACGGTGGTGGCAGGGGCTCCTGTGTTGCTGGAGAGCTGCTCCAGGTCGTTCTTCAGGAGGCTGATTTCGACGCGGCCTCCGCTGACGCGCTTGGTCTTCGCAGTTTCATCGGTCGTGGGAGCAGGGGCATTGCCCATGCCGACGAGGTAAATGCGATAGACGGGGATCTCGTGGTTGAGGACCAGGTAGCGAACCACCGACTCGGCCATCTTCTGCGAGTTGACGATCGCGGTCTGACCCTTGCCGGACGAGAAACCCTGGACTTCAATGATGTAACCGCGCTGGCCTTTTACGCCGCTGGCCATGGTGTCGAGCGCATCCTTGGCGTTCTTGCTCAGCATGGTCTGGCCGGGACGGAAACGGATCTCGGTCTGGTTGGAAGCCTTGTATTGGTCGATGTTGCCAACCACGGTCTCAACGGTCTGGACGCGGGCTGTGACCTGCTGCGCGCTCTGCTGCGCCGCAGTAGCTTTGTTCCCGGCATCGACTGCGTGCTGATCGGCTTCGTTGGCCTTGTCGGAGGCCAGCTTGATGCCAGCCTGGGCGCGAGCGTCGGTGTCTTTGATGGCCCTGCTGTTGGCGGAAGTCAGCTCATCGAGCTCGTTGACGCGGTCGCGGATGGGCTCGGTCTGGCGTTTGACATAGTTCTTGCGGGCAAAGGGATTGACGCGTCCCCAGAAGCCTTCGCGGGACGGCGCGGCCAGAGGCGCTTTGCCGCTTGCGGTGCTAGTGTCGGTCGAGGTCGACTGAGTCTGCTGGGTGGCGGCAGGCTGAGTCTGATCTGAGGAGGACGAGGTGGTCTGCGCGATGGCGGGGAAAGCGAGCACTGCAGCCAAAGGCAGGGCGAAAAGTAGGCGGTTGTTCATAAAGGACTTCCTCCAAGTTGGGGGAGCATTCAGCTCCACTCCGGCACGCCGAGGCGTGCGTGAATTCGATTGCGTCCCTTTAACCGATTATAGAAAGCCAGCGGTATCGCTGAGCCGGCCAGCGCTGACGCGACGCTTGCCTTGGACAGCGGGCGCCCACTGGGGCGGCGCCTGTCATTTCTATTACATGTGGGATGCCAAATCGGTCATTAAGGTTGAACGGCTAAGCGCTTGATATCTATACACATTGTAGTCGGATTTAGGGGGCAAAGGAAGGTTGGGGAGGGGAGGCAGGGTAATTTTGGCAAACCTGATATAAAAACTGCGTGGGAACTAATTTTCCCTGGGAGGGACGTTTGGGAGCTCATGGGCGGCGGGGTGTGGTGTGGCTGGCGATTGCGGCGTGGGTATTTTGTGGGTTGGCCCGGGGCGAGGGACCGGGGATGGCCTCGTCGCGCATCCCGGCGGAGCATCTGCAGCAGTATTCCGACCTGGCCGTGACGTGGATGCAGGAGTATCTGCGCATTGACACGACGAATCCTCCGGGGAATGAGATGCGGGCGGTGGCGTTCTACAAGAGAATTCTCGATCAGGAAGGGATCGAGAATCGTGTGTTTGAGTACGCAGCGGGACGGGGGAATCTGTGGGCGCGGATGCCGCGCAACATCCCAGGCACGGCGGGTGAGGGAAAACGGCCGATCGTTCTGCTGAACCACATGGATGTGGTGACCAGCGACGCGTCGCAGTGGAAAGTGCCTCCGTTCAGCGGGGAGATCAAGGACGGCTACCTGTGGGGACGCGGGGCGCAGGATATGAAGGATGAAGGCCTGGCGCAACTGGTGGTGATGGTGATGCTGAAGCGCGAGAAGGTGGCGCTGGATCGCGACGTGATTTTTCTTGCCGTCGCGGATGAAGAGGTCGATGACACGGGGACCGACTGGTTCATCGAGCACCAGCGCGACCTGCTGGAAAACGCGGAGTTTCTCATCAACGAAGGTGGAGAGAATCTGCTGGAGAACGGCAAGGTGAAGTACGTCGGCGTGGACGTAGGCGAGAAAACCACGTACTGGCTGCACGTGGTGGCGCATGGGAGACCGGGGCATGGGTCGCGGCCAAATCCGGATTCGGCGCCGAACCGGCTGGTGCGGGCGCTGGATCGAATTAGTGCGTACCGAACGCCGCTGCGAGTGTTGCCGGTGGTGGATGAGTTTTTGCGGGATATGGCGCCGCAGGAACCACCAGAAAGGGCGGCAGAGTACCGCGACATAAGGAAGGCGATTGAGGATAAGAGATTTCAGGAGGAAGTCGAGAGGGACGAGTCGCTGAACTTTCTGTTGCGCGACACGATTTCGCTGACCATGATGGGGGGATCGGAGCAGACGAATGTGATCCCTCCGGAGGCATGGGCGAATCTGGATGTGCGTATTCTGCCGGGAGGCGATCCGAAGACGTTGCTGGCCGAGGTGCGGCGGGTGGTGGATGATCCGAATGTGAGCGTGGAGCCCTGGAAGGGGGAGTTTCGCGTGGCGAATTATTCGGGGACGGATAATGCGCTGTTCGCGGCGATCCGGGAGGTGTCGGGGAACTATTTTCCCGGGACGCCGGTCGTCCCGCATATTACTAGCGGGTATACGGAGAACCAGCGATACCGGCCGCTGGGGATTTACGCGTACGGATTCAATCCGTATACGGCGACGGAGGATGAGGGGAATACCGAGCACGGGAATGATGAGCGGATTCGGGTGGAGGAAGTGCGGCGGGGGCCGAGGATTTTGTTTGATGTGGTGGCGGCGGTGGCGGGGAAGTAAACTGCCGGACGGCTCGATTCAAAGCAGCTCGAAACGCCGGGCAATGAGCGCTGTCGCGATGTTACGTCAACATCAGTGATCTGCCTCACAGCCGAAGCCATTGCAGGAGGCGCAGTATGTCTGCGACAGCGCGGTGGGTATGCTGGCGTTGATAGGGGATCTCGTCTATGACCCAGGACTTCGCCTTCAATCAGTCCGATATCCTTTCGTGGCATCTGGATCCCGCAGCCAAAAATTTTGTAAAGGCCCAACCGGGAGCGATCTTTGATGTGCAACTGCGCGGTGGCATCTGCTTCGCCATGACCTTGAATTGGTGCGAGAAGATGCTCAGCGGACAGCCCTTCGACATCACGGGAGACCAATATCGCATGGCGTCCTCAATGCGCGCATACCAGATGATGTGGGAGGACAAGATCAAGGGATTGACGGCGGCCGATTACTCCCGTTTCTTTAAGATCGCCGAGCCTGTCTCCTACAATTTCTTCTCCCAGTCACTTGCGAGACAGGGTTTAACCTCGAAGCGGCTCAAATTTCACTCCGTAGATTCGGCGAAGGCGTCCATCGCTGCGGTCAGCCGTACGGCAATGCTAGGTTTGTTCGGCACCGAAAACGGCTGCAACTGGGGGCACGCTACGGGGCTTGCGGCAGGGTGGAAATTCTTCGATCCGAACCGAGGGCAGTGGTCCGCCACGTCGGCCAAGTCTCTCGCGGACGACGTCGCCGTTTATTTGAACTACTTCTACAAGCCAGCCACCGTGCGGACTGTCGTGATCTACACAGCGAGTTGACCGCACCTTGGCGGGTGCCCATCCTCACGTTCTTTGCAGGGGTTGGAACAACGGACTGGCATTCTCCGACTCGAACCGCCGGGGCCCAAGTCCTGGCGACGATCCCTCCCTCTTCCAAAAGCGCGTAAAAACAGGGCACTCGGCTCGATACGCTCCAGGGTTCATTCCTGGTGGCGCATCATCCCCGGACTCCGGGGATCATTCGAGTGCTCTGGCAGAGACAACCGGCATCGCGTGAACACCCTGGATTTCGGACCGACGCTTCGCAGATTTGATACCGTTTCGCAGGGTTGCCTGCTGACAAGAATTGGACGGTGATATTCTTGCTCCGGAATACAGAGGTGTCCGATGGCTCAACCCGTCTGTAGTGTTGGTAATGAGTCGCCGAACGCGGCACTCATACAGATGGCGTTGGCCTATCGCCGCAGCGCTGTGCTTTGCGCGGCTGCGCGCCTGGGAGTTGCCGATGCACTTGGGGACGAAGTGCGTGACTTGGATTTCCTCTCGAAGACCTGTCAGGCGGATGCCGACGCGCTTTACCGCCTGCTGCGTGCGCTAGCGAGTCTAGGCGTTACCGAGGAGACGGCTCCGAAGCAATTTCGCTTGACGTCGTTCGGTGGGCCGCTGCGAAAAGACGCGCCTCAGTCTGCGTGGCCATCCGTCATTTTCTATGGGGATCTGATCGCCGATAGCTATACCTGGCTTGCAGACTGTGTTCGAACCGGCAGACCAGCCTCAGACGTCCGTGATCCGAATGTTCCCACCCGCTGGTCGCAGTATCCCGACGCCCTCTCGGTTTTTCATGCGGTGATGGGCACGGCGGCTGTAGAAGATTACGCTCCTATCGCCGCAGCCTGGGACTTTTCCCACGCGAGCGTGGTCGCCGACCTTGGCGGAGGCGGGGGATCGCTCATCCTCGCCGTCCTGAAACTCAACCCTCATCTTCGCGGCATGCTCGTCGATCGTGAAGGCAGCATCGAAGCGGCTCAATCGCGTTTTGCGCGTGAGGATCTTTCCTCACGATGCAAACTGACGGTGGCGGATCTGACCCAGTCGGTTCCGGCCGGCGCCGATGTATACATGCTCAAACAGGTCCTGCACGGATTCAAGGACGCAGAGGCTATCGCCATTCTGAAGAACTGTCGCGCAGTGATTCCCCAGAGCGGCTGTCTGTTGGTCATCGAGTTCATCTTGCCCCGATTGGTCTCTCAGGCGGATCCACAGCTGGAAGGGCACCTGATGAGTGATCTCGGCATGCTTGCTATTACCGGCGGCAGGGAGCGGAGTGAACTTGAATGGCAGGCACTTCTTGAGGCGGCGGGTTTCAGTCTGACCCGAGCTTACACAGTCCGCTGCGATACTCTCATGCTTGGGGATGTCGGAATCCTAGAAGCAAAGCCCGTTCAGGGATGACTGTCTCCCTCACGTCCGACAAGGCGGATGCTCCCGATCCACGCTTCGCCGCCGACGCCGAGTCGCTCACTGGGCCGGTATTCTGCGCAATTCATCGTTCTGGGAAAAGTGACGAGCAAACCGGAAGCTGATGTCAACTGTCGCAAACAGCCATTTCACTCATAGAGAAGTTAGACGATTCGGGGTCGAGCGCCAAACAATGGAAATTATGCGACCGCAGTCGTCACCTTGCGCATCGCCAACGACAGCATCACGCGCGTAACACCGCTGATGATCATGCTCACGCCCACCAGGATGCCTATCGCCCAGACGGAACTTGACGGCCATTGCAAGTAGATCATCAGCCCCAACAACAGAGTAACGATCCCGTCCACCAGCACCCAGTTCGATCCTCCTAGAGGGCGCATCTTGAAAAACAGAATGATGTCCAGGATGCCTTCAATCAGAAAGAGCAATGCCAGCACTAGCGTGAGCGATGCGACTCCCAGCACTGGATGGATGATCAGGTACGCGCCGAAGAAAAGATATGCGAGCCCAACCAGAACTTTCCATATCATGCTGCCGGCCCCATGAGCACGAACGCCGAGCATCAGGTGGACGACGCCTGCCAAAACGATGAGCCAGGCAATGGCCACGTTGACCGCCACGGCGGCCAGAAATGGCCAGCCGATCGCGACCATGCCGAAGATGATCAGCAAAACACCCCACACGATCGACAATGTCGAGGCCTGCCGCACGATGTCGGCCGGACTATGCTGTGCCACAGAGACCTCCTGAGGAAGGCGGACCAATCCTATCTCAAAAATCCAAGTGGTTGAAGGCCTAACTTCGCTATCGCGAAGGGCCCTTTCGGACTCTTTGACAGTGGAGAACGATAGTTTACGCAACCAGGCCATGTCACAAGCTTGCGCCGTCTCTTCGCCCTTCCAAGAGAATTTTGAGTGTTATGGCGATGTTAGTGCGCCGGGATAAACCGGCATGAAGCAGAGGAGGAAGAAGCCTCACAAGAAAGGAGTAGCGATCCACTTGGCCTCGAGTCTTGCGCTGCTACCGCGAGGGACCCAGCGAAGCGTAGATAGAGGATAGGCGGGGTGGGACATTGAGCCGCGAAAACATACAACCCGGACGCCGACGCGGTTAACATGCGCGGAAGGCAACATGGACAGGAGCGACAGCGCGAGTTTCTGTTCAGTCCGGCGTGGTCGAAGACCCCACGGCACGCCTAGAAACTTCATGCACGAGAACCGGGAGACCTCGGAGACACCTGACGCCAGTCCGGCAGCAGGTCGGCGAGCGAAGGCTTAGGCCACACGGCTCGCATGCACGTCACCGAGGAGTCACACTGCGGCATAGTACCGTTGAATCATTCGAACAAAGACGGTAGGTTCGTCGGAGGAGAGTGAGGAGGGAAGGCTGCGGATCAAGGAGAACACTCTTCCACCTGACACGTACCCGACTCAGAGCGGGACTGCGCGTGTCCCACGGGTGGGCGAGTGTGCGGCCCACCGCTATGGCGGGCCGCTACCCATCCGAGATAAGAACCGGATGCGCTAATCAGCGCCCGTCCGGGTCTGTGCGGGTTGTGCCTTGAAAGCTCATGGAGTTCAGTTTCCTGAAATGGAGACCGCGGCAAAGCCTAGCTCGCAGCCGCGTACCAAGTCTTGCGTGGTGACCGGCAACGGCCATTGCGAAGCGTAGACAGGAAGGTTGCAGGCCGGAACAGCAGTGAACGGCAAGATAGCCCCGAAATCGATCGTGATGGAAGTAGCCGACCTTATCCCGCTAACGGGGAAGGCAGAAACTCTGGATGCGACACGGCAAGTATCCAGAGATGCTTCCGGGGTTCGTACCGCCAGCATGCAGCCAAAGGATTTCATGGGAACAAGGGAGATCCGTCGGGTTCAAGCCTAGCTTGTAAGGTCCGACAAGCCGACGAGGTGAGGACGACCTGATGACCTGACGGAAGTCAGACTGGCTGATACTACTCTGCGGTCGGGAGAGCCGGCTACATGGGGAAGCGGCCAGCGGAAGTTGAACAGTTCGAAGGAAACATGGGCTCCATACAAAGGGAGGATTCGGGCTTCTATGCAAAGAGAAGAATCGCCAACCATGGCAACAGGACTCGAACGAATAGCAGCGAAAGCTCGGTGTGAACCAAAGCTCCGGCTTACGTCACTCGCCCATCACATCACCAAGGAACGAGTTTGGGGGAATCTATGTCAGATCCCGAACGACTCGGCCCCTGGGGTGGATGGGCAGACCGTACCGGAGGCGAAGGAGAGCTTCGAGGTATGGATTGAAGCCATGCTTCAATCGGTGCACCGCCAGGGATATCCAGCGCCGAACATCCGGCGAGTGTATATCCCGAAACCCGGGAAGCAGGAAAAACGCCCGTTGGGCGTGCCTTGTGTAGCAGACCGGGCGCTCCAGAGAAGCGCCGCGCAGGTACTCGCCGCCATATTCGAGCAGGACTTTCTGTCGTGCTCGTTTGGCGGGCGGCCTGGGCGGGGTGCCCATCAAGCGCTGGCAACACTGCACGAATTAATTGCCGGCCGGAAAGTGGAATGGGTGCTGGAGGCGGACCTCAAGAACTTCTTCGGGAGCCTGAGCCACGAATGGATGCTCCGCTTTGTCGAACATCGAATAGGAGACCCGCGTCTGATCAGCTTGATCCGGCGCTGGCTGAAAGCAAGCATTCTGGAAGATGGGGAGCTGCATGCGAACGAGGAAGGTACCCCACAAGGTGGTTCGATCAGCGTATTGCTGAGTAATGTGTATCTGCACTATGGTGCGCCAGGACAAACCTGGTGCTTCCAGCGGGTGCAATTCCCGCCCCGACAAGAGGTGCAGCCGCCTCACCGGGAATCGAGTCTTGGGTCTGAGGAGACAACGAATCGGACTAAGCGTAGACAGAGCGACGAGCGAGCCGTAACGAAAGTGAAGCAATTGAGCCTCGTTAAATACTTAACCGCAGGCCGACAGCATCGTAGTGGCTGGAAGGCACCAGTAGGCACACCGCAAATGGCGAGGTGGCCGGAGACTGCGGCGGGGTCAGTGAGCACGGCACGTTCGGAGAGGGAAGCGACAAGGGACCTGGGAGATCCACTGTGGTCTTGGTCCGTGCACAAAACGGATCGAGTATGCCGGACGATAGGGATCATTCCTGAGAAAGGCAGACGCCACAGTGCGAAGTCGGATTCGCTGATAGTACTCGGAGCGCGGGAAAGCCGCGTACAAGGGGAAGCGGCGAAGCAGATGAAGCCTGACTTTAGGGAAACATCACCTGCACCCACGGAGGCAGGAATCTGATGTCAACACAACTGAGTCAGATAGCGAAGAAGGCGAAGTTAGACCGCAAGGCACGGTTTACGTCATTGGCGCACCTGCTGACGCCGGAATTTCTCAAGGAGACTTGGGGAAAGATGAATCGGCGAGCAGCGGGCGGAGTCGATGGACAGAGCGCCGAGCAGTTTGGAAGCGAGCTAGAAACGCAAGTCGGGGCGATCTGTGCGCAGCTGAAAGAAGGCACCTATCATGCACCGCCGGTCCGAAGGGTGGAGATACCCAAAGGGCCGGGCAAAGTCGGAACCAGGCCACTGGGAATTCCCACGGCCGCGGACCGGCTGCTGCAACGGGCGGTAGCACGCATTCTGGAGGCCGTGTTTGAAGCAGATTTCCTGGATTGCAGTTACGGCTTTCGACCTGGCCGAAATCCTCATCACGCGCTGCAAGCGTTACGCGTGCAGATTGTGACGAAGAAGGTAGGGCAGGTGTTCGAAGCCGATATCCGCAGCTATTTCACCCGTATTAATCATCAGTGGCTACGCAAGATGGTAGCCCATCGCATTGCAGATCCGGTGATTCTGAGCCTGATCGGAAAATGGCTCAACGCTGGAGCGATGCAAGATGGGGATGTCGTCTACGCAGAGGAAGGGACTCCACAGGGCGGTCCGATCTCACCTGTGCTGAGCAACCTTTACCTCCACTTTGTTCTCGATCTGTGGTTTGAGAAGAAGATCAAACCGCAATGCCGAGGGGAGGCGTATCTGCTGCGTTTCGCTGATGATTTCGTGGTGAGTTTCCAGTTCCGAAAAGAGGTGGACGACTTCCAACAGAAAGTGCGGAAGCGGTTTGCGGAATTCGGTCTGGAGCTGGCCGAGGAGAAAACTCGGCGCATACTCTTTGGGCGATTTGCAGGCATGACCTGTCTGCGACACGGACTAGGCAGGCCAGAGACCTTCGAGTTTCTGGGTTTCAAACATGTCTGTGGGGTGGATCGAGCGGGGCGATTTGCTCTGATTCGCATCCCCAGCGTCAAGAGTTGTCGGAAATTTCTGGCTCGGACACGGGAGTGGATCCTTCATAACAGACACTGGAGACGATGGGAACAGCAACAACACCTGACGAAGATGTTGCGCGGTTTCTATCAGTACTTCGGCCTGCATCACTGTGAGCGCAAGCTCAACTGGGTGCGGCAGCAAGTACAGCGCCAGTGGATAAGCGCCTTGAATCGTCGGGGTCAGAGACGTCGGACGAACTGGACGCGCCTGAAAGATCGCCCGTGGTTCAAACTGCCGTTTGCTCAAAACCTGCATCCGATGGTTTGACGAATGCTCACCTTAGCGAATGTCGTCTGGGGAGCCCGGTGCGGGGAATCTGCACGCCGGGTTCTGCTTGGGGAGACGAGATCAAGCGGCCATGCCTACTCGGTGAGAGGCGCTCGCGAAAGCGCTGCGCTTCGTCAGGCTCCGCACAGGCTACCGTCGTCAAGACTCGTCTCTACCAACCTGCTCGATCTGTGGTTCGAGCGCGTGGTCAAGCCTCGGTTACGGGGCGAAGCCTATATGGTGCGGTACCTTGACGACTTTGTGTTGTGTTTCCAATATCGGGCGGATGCTCTACGTGTCCAGAAAGCACTGTGCCAGAGACTGGGGAAGTTTGGCTTGACTCTGGAATCGACAAAGACCAAGCTCGTCGAATTTGGTCGCTTTGCGCAGCGACACGCGAGCAAGCGTGGCCGTAAACGCCCGGAGACGATTTACTTCTTGGGGTTCACGCTGTACTGCACGCGCAACCGGAAAGGCAACTATCGGGTTGGGCTGCGTACGGAAAAGTCACGCCTGCGGCGTGCGTTGATGCGCTTGCAAGACCAGATGCGGCGAATGCGGCACTCATCGATCCGGGAGCAAACCGACTACCTCAATCAAATGCTCCGCGGTCACTATGCGTACTACGGCATCGCCGGGAACATACGGGCGTTGCAACGGGTCCATCGGGCCGTGGAACGTTACTGGCGCAAGATGCTGAGCAGCCGGAGTTGGCAAGGGGAGGTCTGGTGGAAGCAATTCCAGCAGATCAAGGAGCGGTTTCCGTTGCTGCGACCAAAGCTGTATCTCCCTTACTCGGAGCTACAAGCTATCGCCGCGCTGTGAAACAACTTCTGACGAGCGTAGTGCGGGAAATCTGCACGCTACGTTCTGTGGGAGCCGGGGAGCGGGCGACCGCCCCCGGCCACCCGGTGGCAGCCAGCGATGGCTGTCCCTAC
>CAVPQE010000001.1:0-76957 GCA_963707205.1 uncultured Acidobacteriaceae bacterium | reverse complement strand
AATAGAACGGAGAGCATCTTTCACACCTGAGATGCTGGCTTTTCGTCTCTGCCACATCTTCCACGAGCACATGTCGTTGTCTGTGATCACGGTTACCGATGCACTAGGAAGATGGAGCGCCGAAGTGACTGGCGGGCGTAAAATAGTCTTAGCTGTAGAAAGCTTGTTGGCTGGCCGAACCTCGGCTCTGGGGTTCGAGCCTGCGTTCTGGATCTGACCCAATTCTGGACCTCGTTCTTCACGAAGACCAATCATGGTCTCCCCCTGGTCCTGAGGAGGTGCCCTATGCTGGGAATGAGCTTACTTTCCTTTCTGATTCTCACTTTCGTCGCAGCAGTGGTTGCTGCTGCCTACCACTACGTGATTCGCTATCGCTTTCTCGAAGGCAATGACGCTCTGGTCGGGAAACTGATCATCGGGTGGTTTGGAGCATGGCTAGGTTCCCCGGTGCTTGGTCACTGGCTCTGGAAAGTTGAGAACGTTTACATTGTGCCCGCCATTCTGGGCGCGATCGCAACTATCCACCTGACGATTTTGACGGGAAAGGCGCTGGCGAAGCTCGCAAGCATGCGGCCCGCAGTGGCGGAAGAAAAGAAAGAAGAGATCCGCCCGGCGAAACCGGCTGTAGCGGCCTGAGAAGCGGCGAGCACCAAGCCTGAACCGTTCGAAAGAAGCGGCCTTTGTGCCGACGAAATATAGGTGTGCTTTATAGCTCGCTTCTATGCGAAGCGAGCGCTACGAAGCATAAGGCAAGAGGAAAGCCATGTTGTTCCGAGAAGAAGACGAAGACCTTGAAGCGCTGCCATTCGCGGACCGAGCCGAAGCCGGGCGCATACTCGCGGGCAAGCTGTCGGCCTATGCCAACCGCAGCGACGTAATTGTGCTGGGACTTCCTCGGGGTGGCGTGCCCGTGGCGTCCGCAGTCGCGGACGTGCTGCGCCTCCCGCTGGATGTCTTTGTGGTAAGCAAGCTCGGCACTCCATGGGAGCAAGAACTGGCCATGGGCGCGGTTGCCGAGGATGGCGTGCAGGTACTGGATCTCTCGCTCATGAAACTACTGGGGATTTCGGAAAAGGATATCCAGGAGGTAGTCGCGGTCGCGCGGAAAGAACTTGAATCCCGCAAAAGCTTGTATCGGGGCGTTCGTCCGCTGGAGTTGGCAGGGAAGACGGTCATTCTCGTGGACGATGGCATCGCGACGGGATGCAGTATTCTGGCCGCGATTGCAGCGATCCGGCGTAGACGCGCCACGCGAGTTGTAGTTGCGGTTCCGGTGGCCCCAGCCTCGGGCTGCAGCGCGATCCGGATGGAAGCCGACGAAGTCATCAGCGTGGAAGAACCGGAATTGTTCCTGGCAGTCTCGCAGTGGTATCGGGATTTCACGCAAGCTAGCGATGAGGATGTGCAAAAGTTGCTTCAAAACGCGGAAAGCCCAGTGCCGCGTGCTGCTTGAATGTGTCGCACCATTGATTGCAGGAGGATAGAAATGAAGAGACATTTTTCTAACCGGGGCGAGGCGCTACCCGAGGTGACTGCAGCTCGCGTTCTGGCTCACCGGAAGGGGTCGGTAAAAACGTCGTTCGTGACTCAAGCGGACCCTCGGACCAGCGCTCTATTCTGGTCCTCGCAGCGAAAAGAAGTCACAAATCCTCCTAAAAGGAGGCAACCGAGACGGAAAGAGGATGTCACGATTTCGTTGTGAGCCGTTCGAAGGGAGGGCGTTATGCGATCGACTACTAAGAAACATCCCAGAATCATCAGGGGCAAAGTGCAGCGCACTGCCCGAAGGGAGCCCAAAATCAGTGCCGCCGGTGCTATCCGCCGGATGGGCGATGAGTGGGCTCGGCATTGGAATGCGGGAGACCTGGACGGAGTTGCTGCCGTTTACGCTATAGATGCAGTCTACCTTCCGCCGCACCACGAGGCCGTTCACGGGCGCGATGCGATTCGAGAGTACTTGAAGGCGCCGCTCAGCCATGGCGTGTCTGACCTGGCCTTCGACGTCACCTACATCAAACAACAAGGGCCTGTCGCCTGGGATGTAGGCACGTACCGCATGACTATTCCGCAGAATGAAGGCACAAAAAGGGAGGACCACGGGAAATACCTCACAGTGTGGAGGCGCGCGGGACAAAACTGGCTGATCGCAGCCGACGCCTGGTCGAGTGATTTGCCGCCTTCGCCTTGATGACTTGGCCTGGTGCGGTTATGTCGCTTCTCCGCAAACCGCATGATTGTGATCAGAGAGCATTGAATGCGGACACGGTGGGGAGGAACTATGGAGTTGATATTGAACACCGAGGAGCAGGAGCTTCTGCTACGCATTCTTGAGCAACGCCATCGAGAGCTGCTGAAGGAGATCGCGCACACGGACCACCACGAATTCAAGCAAGGACTGCGCAAGAATGAGAAGCTGCTCGATTCAATGGTGAGCCGCTTGCGGGGAGCGACAAGTCAAGAACTTCGTGCGTGACAGCTCGTCTGGCCAGGCGAGGCGCTAGGTGACCCGAATGATGAGCTTTGAGGAAATCGACCACACCTCCGATCGAGCGTTTCGCGTGACTGGCCGCGACATGGCGGCCTTGCTCGAAAATGCCGCCCGCGCCATGCAGGCGCTGGATCGTGATGGACCGCGATCGACTGCAGAACCATCAGCGATGCGAGCGATCGAAGTTGAAGGGGTTGACGGCGAGTCGCTGCTGGTGAACTGGCTCAATGAAATCCTGTACCTGGAGCAGGCGCATCACCTCGTATGTGAGCAGTTCCACCTGGATGACCTCAGGAATCATTGTCTGCGCGCACGAGTGGAAACCCGGGAGTGTGACCGAACCTATACCCACATCAAGGCCGTAACCTTTCACAATTTGAAGATACGCGAGACCTCCGAAGGCCTTGAAGCTGAGATCGTGGTGGATGTGTAGCGTTCCTGTGGAAACGGCGATGCTTGGCAAAGAACATGTTGAACGTGTGGCCGAACATGTGTGGGAGATTCCCAAAACATTTCGCGAGGATATGCGTGTGCCGGCACGTCTTTATGCCGACGAAGATCTGCTAGATGCGGCTCTCCTGGACAATTCGGTCGTGCAACTCGTGAACACAGCCACCCTGCCTGGGGTGATCCGATACGCCATCGCCATGCCCGACATTCACCAGGGCTATGGCTTCCCGATCGGGGGAGTCGTAGCGACACGCTTGCCGGAAGGCGTGATTTCCCCCGGCGGCGTCGGCTATGACATCAACTGCGGGGTAAGGCTTCTGGTATCGCTAGCTTCGGTTAAGGAGGTCAAACCTTACCTGGAGGACATCGCTTCTCGCTTGTACGCGAATTGCCCGAGCGGTGTGGGTTCTCATGGACAGTTGCGTTTGAACAACACGGAGTTGGACCAAGTTCTGCATCAAGGTTCGCGCTGGATGATGGGCGAAGGATATGCCTCGCGTGACGACCTGGATCGTACCGAAGAATTCGGCCGAATCCCGAGTGCCGATGCTACTTTCGTCTCTGACCGAGCGCGCGAACGCGGGCGAAACCAGCTCGGGACACTGGGGGCCGGAAACCACTTCATCGAGGTGGATAAGATCGCTGAAGTCTTCGACCAGGCCACCGCCGCGCGCTTGGGTCTTTACTCGGGCAATGTCGCGGTCCAGATTCACTGCGGTTCCCGTGGACTGGGCCACCAGGTTTGCGAGGATTACGTAGGTCAATTTCAGAAAACAGTGCGAGACTACGGCATCGAATTACCGGATCGCGAGTTGGTGTGTGCGCCATTCGACTCCAAAGAAGGGCAGGAATATTTTCATGCCATGGCGTGTGCCGCGAACTTCGCATTCGCCAACCGGCAGTTGCTGGCGCACATGATCCGGCGGAGTTTCGAAGAGGTATTGGCAGGCAGGGTCAAGGATTTTGAGCTGCGCCAGGTGTACGACATCGCGCACAACATGGCGAAGATTGAAGAGCACGACATTAATGGCCACTCAGTTCGGGTTTGCGTACACCGGAAGGGCGCGACCCGGGCATTTGGACCTGGATCGAGCGTCCTCCCCGACGATCTACGCGATCTCGGCCAGCCCGTGCTCATACCAGGTTCGATGGGCACAGCGTCGTACGTCCTGATTGGCACAGCGGAAGCCATGCGGCAGACTTTCGGTTCCACGTGTCACGGAGCGGGCCGAGTTATGAGTCGAGCCAAAGCCAAGAAGATGGTCCGGGGAGCAGTATTACGGGACCAGCTGAAGAGCCGAGGAATCCTGATCTGTGCGGGATCGATGAGTGGACTGGCGGAAGAGGCTCCGGCGGCCTACAAAGACGTGTCGCGGGTGGTTGAAGTGGTCCACGAACTAGGGATCGGCCGGAAAATCGCGAGGCTTGAGCCGGTTGCCGTCATCAAAGGGTAGCGGAGCCCGGTCATCGTAGCCAGATCGATATGCTTTAGATTGTGTTCTTACCGAATCACAACTATTCGAGATGTCAGGTGTGAAATGTCCCCAACTTTTCATCCGCGTGATCGACGAATCCGCGCTCACTGCACGCTACTTGTACTGTGAAGTGCGGAATTGAACTCTGAGGTAATCGCGTTGCTTGATCCAGGCCTTAAGGAGAAGGTAGTACTCGTAACCGGAACGAATAATCCTCGCGGGATCGGCGCCGCAGTTGCGAGGGCATTTGCTGCGCAGGGTGCGAGGGTCTTTCTCCACTATTTTCGATGGAGCCCCACAGCGACTGCGAACGCCAAATCGAGTGTAGACACCTCACCTGGCGAATCCTTTTATTATTCCCAGCAGATTAAATCGATTGATGAAGTGCTGGAACATGTCCGCGAGTCTGGCGCCGACGTTGCTGCATTCGAGGCAGATCTCGCTGATCCAACTCTCATAACGGTCCTGTTCGATCGGGCAGAAGCGGCCTTGGGACCAGTCGAAGTGCTCGTGAACAACGCAGCATACTGGGAAGCGGATACGTTCCTCCCTTCGGAAGCTGACCTGCTCAATAAGTTTGTGGAATTGTGGACCAATCGTCCGCGGAGTCTCAACGCAGCAGCCGTTGACCGAATTTTCGCCGTGAATACCCGGGCGCCGGTACTGATGATGGCGGAATTTGCCCGCAGGCACATAAAACGAGGAGCACAATTCGGCAGAGTCATCAACGTGAGCACTGCTGGGGCTGAACGCTTTCCGTCTGAAGTCACCTATGGAGCGAGCAAGTTTGCTCTGGAGAGTTACACGCGAAGTGCGGCTACTGAACTCGGAAAATTCGGCGTGACCGTAAACGCGGTTTCCCTGGGGCCCGTCCAGACAGGGTGGATCACAGCGGAACTCGAGCACGCAATCCTGCCGACAATCCCGCTTAGACGAGTCGGCACCCCAGAGGAGGTGGCTGATGTGATCGTCTTTCTCGCCTCCCATCAGGCGCGCTGGCTGACTGGGCAGCGGGTCTATGTCGGCGGCGGACACGGAATGTAAGATTCAGAAGAAAGCTAAACCCAACTCCCCTATCACACTCTCACAAGGGACCTGGCACGCTCTTCAAGCGGCAGTAATGATCCTTTCAGTTCCTTGTTTCGTAACCTGAGCAGGCTCGCAGATGCTCCGCAAAGCCGCCGCAACAACGCTTGCTTCGATGCCTGCCTTGCGCACCATATCCCCAAGGGACAACATGCCCACGACCTCGTGTTTTTCGTTCACCACCGGCAAACGCCGGAACTGATGGGTTTTCATCAAATCGAGCGCAAGGGAAACGTTATCCTGCTCGGCGCAGCATACCGGGTCTCTTGTCATACATCCATCGACCCAGCTGGATGAAGGATCCCTGCCGGCGGCGACCACGTGCAGGCAAAGGTCGCGATCGGTTACCACGCCCACCAGAATAGAGGTGAAACGGTCTTGGATGACAGGCACAATTCCAGTATCGGTCTCCTGCATCAGCCGGGCGGCTGAGAGTGTCGAGCTGGACGGCCAACAACACACAGGCTTTTTGGTCATGATCTCGCCGACTTTCATAGAGGCCTCCCCGAATCACCGACAGCCGAAACAGGTAGCAGTCATTTCGCCTGCAGCGATTCGATGTACTTATTCAGGTTAGTGACCCGCAACTGTACTTCGGAGCTGTGTCCCTGGCTCATGCCCCAGAACAGGTCGCCCCAAACCGGCATTTCCTTCGAGCCGTGTGCTGGCAGGCGCAGGTCACCTTGGATCGCGTTCATGACGTGGTCCGATGGATATTTGCCACTATTTTCTCTGCCCAGCGTCGTCAAGTTCGGTGGCGGTACCTTCAGGGCGCCAGCAGCTGGGCCGCTGCCCTTGCCATCGACGCCGTGGCAGACGGCACAATAGGCGGTGTACATCTCTGCGCCCGAAGCGGGCGAAGTCGGCTTGACCGGAACATGCCTGATTTCCCTTTGTTGGGAGGCACCAAAGACTGCTAGACAGACCATGAGTCCAACGATTGGAAAGATGCTGCGAACGAGCATTGTGTCCTCCTTCCCCCGGCGCAGGACGTGCGCGGCTGAAGAGCTTCAATCCGCGACTATGGTGTAGAACCTCCTTTTCCACTACATCTATTATCCGCTTCTCAGGAATCAAGGGCATTGGTTCTCGAAAAAAACAATTCAGTCCGAGCCCGATATAGAACACGGGAGAAAAGGCGAAGATCAGAGATTGCCGTGTTCAAGCTGCAAAGATGAGTGGGCTTGGGAAGATTGTTGTGCTCGCCCGAGCCTTGCCAGTAGATTGGCCAGTGCGACCCGACCACACAGATTCAAACCACACGCGCACTGATCCAATGTCCAATGCTTTTGCTGACCAGGATAATTACCAGGGCAACCGCAAGATGTTTTGCCACTTCTGCTGTCGCACTGACTTTCCTGTGCCGAGCGAGAAGGCAACTCAGGGCCGCAAGCAATGACATTCCCCAAACGATTCCGGCTATGACCGCAGCGTGCCCTCGGAGCAGCGCAACGATCAGCACGAAGCTAAGACACACAACGAATCGCGTCACGAAATTGGCCAAGGTTCCGGCAAACGCTTCCTTCTGCTCAAGACGTTCTGATTCCTGGTACATGTGAACGCTCAGGGAGTCCGTGAGATTGTCGGCAACTGCCGCAATCAGTAGGGCGCTTACCATAACGGCTCTTCCAGCGTTCGCAGCATCAAGACCGACAATGAGTGCCATGCTCGTCGCGATGGCGGCTGTCCCGCCAAAGCTGATTCTGGTTGGCTTGATCATCCCAGATAGTCTACTGGCCTGATGCGTCAGTTTTACGTGATGCCCGTCACGACGGAAGAGACAGAACGAGCGACACGGGACTCAGCAATAAACGGCCAGCAGGCACGCGCTTAAGCGAGGGTAGCATTGGCCGTATAATAGAGAAGAAGTTGTGGAGGATGTTGTGGCCTCCGCATCTCGCGTTGTTGCATTCAGGACCTTCTGCGCTGACCCCCTGCAATTTGTTGTATTCAGGCTCCGAAAAGGGCGACGCGTATTGCTGTGGGCTGGGTTGGCGGTGACCCTACTAGCCTTGCCGGCGACCGAACTGCGTTCGTCTTGGCTGCAGTCCAGGATTCTTACGGCAATCTCCCACAGGATGACGTTCGCGGTTCTGCCTGGCCCCAGCGAGTCCATCCGCTATACGCGCAGCGGCCCCTACGACGAACGCCTCGGATATTCACGCATTCCGGAATTTGTGCAGCGAATAGAATCTCGCGGTTACAAGATTGAAGCGCAGGCCCGCCCCTCAAACATGTACGTGGCGATGACAGATTTAGGTGTCTTTCCTATCTATCGCGAGAAGGATGATGCAGGCCTTGAGATTCTGGACCGAGATGGCAAACCCATGTACGAGTTCCGCTACCCCGAACAGATCTACGGTGAGTACTCTGAAATTCCTCAGGTCGTAGTCGACACTCTTTTATTTATTGAGAACCGGGCCATGCTTGACCCTCGCCATCCCAGCCGCAATCCGGCAATTGAATGGCATCGGTTGTCGCATGCCATGTTCGACTACGGTTTCCATGCAGTCCATCCCAGTCACCCGGTGATTGGCGGAAGCACTTTGGCCACACAACTGGAGAAGATGCGGCACTCGACCAGAGGCAGAACGCACTCGGCAAGCGAAAAAGCTGGGCAGATGCTCTCTGCATCATTGCGCGCTTATCAGGACGGTCCGCATTACTCTGGCAGCGCAGCAGCGGGTCATTCGTGACTATCTGAATTCACTGCCGCTCGCGGCTGCGCCATTGCATGGCGAAGTCACTGGCCTTGGTGACGGCCTGGAGACGTGGTACAGCGCGGACTTCCGCGCCACGAATACGCTGCTGGGCACCCCACCGAACAGACTCGACACCGTGCAGAAGCTAGAGCAGGCACGCGGGTACCGCGAGGTGCTTTCGCTACTGCTTGCGACGCGTGCACCGTCCCGCTACCTTGTGCATCGCCCGGACGCATTGGCAGTGCAGGCAGATCGCTATCTGCGCTTGCTGTCGAAGGAAGGGGTTATCTCAGCCGAACTCCGTGACCTGGCTCTGCGCGAACGTCCCATCATGCGGCCTCGGCGGCCGGATGTTGCTCCAGACTTCGTCGACCGAAAGGCAAGGGGCCTGGTACGCGCGCCTCTGCTTCCCCTTTTGGGACTGCAAGATACGTATACGCTTGACCGATTGGACCTGTCGGTCCGCAGTACACTTGACGGAACTGCGCAGCAGAATGTCACGCGGTTCTTGCGCAGACTCACCGATCCCAGCGAACCCCTCACCGCGAATTTGAGGCAGCATCGCCTGCTGGCTCAAAGCGACCCACACGGCGTGATCTATGGGTTCACGCTGTACGAACGCGGTCCCGGGCTGAACCTCTTACGCGTGCAAACCGACAACTTCAATCAGCGCCCTTGAACATCAATGAAAGCACGAAGCTCGAACTTGGCTCTACCGCCAAGCTTCGTACCCTGGTCAACTATCTGGAGATTGTCGAACAACTGCATGAACAATATGCGCATGTTCCTGCCTTGGAGCTAAGCGCCCTTACGCCTTCACCAGAAGACCGTTTGACCAGGTGCCCAGGTCTTCAAGGACTTGGAGCCGACGTTGAGGCCGTTGTTGGAACGGTGAAGGTATTCGACTGCAAGGGATCATTTCTCAGATCATTCTCAAGACGACGCTGTGACGACAGCCGATTAACAAACTGGGCAACGAATGTCAAAAAGTTTCACTTGCGGTTCATGGCGAGGTTTGAGCTCAAATCGTATGTGGTCATCTTGGCAGTGCTGCTCTGCCCGCAAGCCATGTATGCCCAGCAGCCACCGCCAGCAGAGGAGGCCCAAGCGCTGGTACGCGAAGTGGTCAGGAACGAACTCCAGGCACAGCAAGCGGATCAGACCTGCTGGAGGTATGTTTCGCGGGAGCAGCAGCGAGGGATCGACCAGACAAAGGAGGTGATAGAGACGAGCGAGGGCGCGCTGTCCCGAATTGTTGCAGAAGACAATCAAACGCTTACGTCTCAGCAACAGCGGCGAGAAGATCAGCGCCTGCAGCAGCTAATTCGGAATCCAACTGATCTAAGGAGGCAAAAACAAGAGCAGGAACGTGACGAAGAAAAAGAGCAGCAGCTCCTGGCAATGATGCCCGATGGATTTCTTTACGAGTACGAGTGGAGCGACGGGCGAAGCGTCGGCCTCAGCTTTCGTCCTAATCCCGCTTTCTCTCCGCCAACCCGGGAGGCTGCGGTATTCCACGCCATGGAAGGGACGATGATCGTGGACGAGTTGAGCAAGCGCTTAAAGGAGCTGCGCGGCCGTCTAGTGCGCGATGTGGTGTTCGGGTGGGGCATCCTGGGACGGCTCCATAAAGGTGGGGTGTTTGAGGTGCACCAAGATGAAGTGGCGGCTGGGCATTGGGAATTGACACTGGTTGATGTCCATATCACCGGCAAGGTACTTTTCTTCAAGACCATCAGCGAACAGCAGCACGAGGAACGTGGCGCCTTCCACCGGGTTCCAGGGAATTTAGACTTGGCGCAGGCAGTGGAGATGTTGAAACAGAACTAGCGTTGCCAGCATCACCGGCACCAGGCCTCGGATTTGAGTCACGTGGGTGCAATCAGTGCAGAGCGCTGGGAAAGGGAGTAGTGTATATACCGAAAAGGTTCCTTGAAGATCGGCCTTGCGTTGGAGGCCGAGATGTCAAGCATTGCTCTGCATCGGCGGTCAGGGAGACTTCCTCTACGGTCTGCGTCAGAGCCCGCCACCCTACCCACGCTGTTTGGTGCAGGCTACGGACTGTACAGGATTCGGAGAAGTTCATTTGTTTTTTCGTTCGTGGGACAAACTCTGGCGATCGCACTGTTCTTGGTTTCGGCCAGGTTTGTGGCGGCTCACCGCCACGAAATTCGCCAGCAGGTCATTGGCATCGTCACGGATGTGAGCCCTTACATCTTGCCTCCATCAGCCTCCAAAGCTGGAGGTGGAGGCGGAGGGGGCGACCGCGACAAGCTGCAAGCCTCCAAAGGAATCTTGCCGCGCTTTTCTCGCGAGCAACTGGCTCCTCCGACGGTAGTGATCCGCAACGAGAACCCCAAGTTGCCGGTTGAGCCAACTGTGGTAGTACCGCCCGAGATCCACGTGCCAATCCCGCGGACAGGGCCGCTCGGTGATCCTCTTTCTTCGATTCTTGGTCCGCCTTCGAACGGCACTGGCTCGGGTGGCGGAATTGGTTCCGGCAGTGGCGGCGGGGTTGGCTCCGGGCACGGACCGGGCGTTGGTCCGGGATGGGGAGGTGGAATCGGCGGCGGAGTGTACCACATCGGCGGCGGGGTCGCAGCACCCCATTTAATCTACGGTCCGGAACCAGAATTCTCCGAGGAAGCGCGCAAAGCTAAGTATCAAGGTACGGTTGTGCTGCAGGTCGTGGTGGGACCAGACGGAAGGACGCATGACATTCGCGTGGCTCAATCCTTAGGTATGGGTCTTGATGAGAAGGCCATCGAAGCAATTCGACAGTGGAAGTTTGAACCCAGCCGCAAGGATGGAGTGGCAGTGGCTGTTCTGGTCGATATTGAAGTCAATTTCCATCTCTACTAGTGCGGGATCGTGTCATTCACGAAGTTCGCACACGTCAGTGCCCGTATGTGCTTTGCCTTGCCGTAATAAAGATCGAATACCCTGCAAAAAGATTCTGACTCGCGAAGCGGAACCTTGGGGAGCTCTCAGCTTGGTCTTAGGTTGGTCCCTGAATTGACTAGAAACGACCAGGAGTCGTCTTTTTGAAGGAGATCATCGAGGTATTGGCGCCAGTCAGGACTGAGTTCGGGAGAAAAGCCAATCCGCTCTGGCAGTGGTTTGTTGATATTCGCGGTGGCGACTGCGAGGTGTTTGATCTCCAGAAGTCGAAATCGACAAGCCGGTGCTGGCCGTTCGCGGCGCCAATATCTACGTGAGCTTTAACCACGAGCACACGCTCTCGGTAGCGGCGTCGCATGTCGCGCCTGCAATAGACCCTTTTCGAAGATTCCGACTCCTATCGACTCAAGAATCGTGACGAGAATCCGAGCAGTGTCATCCTCAGAGTCAGAGTCAGAACAAAACAGATTGCAAGTTTCTGCAATTTTGACCAGTTTTCAGAATCGTCGACGGCGAGCATATCAATATAGAGGAGTCCCTCAAAGGGCGTTGGTGCATGGAGGAAAACCTTGAATCCGCACAAAACGACCAACGCGGTTAACTTTGAAGTGCCGCTCAGAAACATCCTGTTCGTAACCGACTTCTCACCTAGTTCCGAGCTGGCGCTGCCCTACGCGGTGGCATTGGCCTCTCGCTATAACGGAAAGTTGTACGTCGCCCATGTCATCGCTCCCGAGATGTACGAATTTGTCCCCCCAACCTTTGTTCCTGAGGTACGCAGGCAGATTGCAGGCTACGCGGGGAAGCGCATGGAACAGCTGCTCAACGCTGCAGAGTTTCAAGGCGTCCCGCACGAGGTCCTCTTGCAGCATGGAGAAATCTGGGACACTCTCCGGGAAATCGCGGATCGGTACAAGATCGACGTGATTGCACTGGGCACACGTGGGCCGCCGCGGAATAGCAAAGCAACTGATGGGCTCGGTCGCGGAAGAGATACTTCGCCTCGCGCATAGGCCGGTTCTGACGGTGGGGCCTGAAAGCAGGGAAATCCCACCAGAACACAAACCGAGGAAAATTCTTTATGCCACCGATTTCTCGACCGATTCCGCGCGCGCAATGGCCTATGCTTTGTCTCTGGCACAGGAGTTCGGCGCGGTACTGCTGTTAGCTCACTGCACAACGCAGCTGCCTGACGATCCACAGGTTAGGACGAGGTTTGAGGAATTTTTCACTCAGCGGCTGCAGGAGTTGCTGCCGTCTGTAGTAAACGCAAAGTGCCGGCTAGAATTCCGGGTGGAATTCGGAACGGCGGCGGATGGAATCCTTAAGGTCGCCAATGGCTCTGATGTCGACCTGATCGTCATGGGGGTGCGCGGCGCAGATTCTTTGATCAGAGCCACCAACCACTTCGGTACCACCGCGCATGACGTCGTCTCCGAGGCGCGATGCCCCGTGCTGACCGTGCGCTCAGCGGAATAGGAAGTGGCCGAGGCTATGACCACAGCTCGCGGCCGGTAGCGACGCGCAAGGACGAGACGGCGGCTCCTCTGCTTCTCTCGCCGACGAACCCCGGGCTAGTGATTGCCGTCACGGATTTCTAGCCCTACGGCGCTCGCTCGTGGAACCGTTGACGCGGGCATGCTGTTCGAGACTTACCACCATCGAATCTATAGCTACGTCCTCGGTCTCGTGAAAAACCCCGCCGAAGCCGAAGATCTCACGCAGGATCCGCTCTTCCCGCTTATCGTCAGGGACTCGCTGCGCGATTCCAGAAGCCGTTCGCGACCGGGGCAGTGCTAAGAATTGTGGGAGACCACTTGCCGGGCGGAGTCTGGAGCCCTGGCTCGGTCACGGCGAGAGGCATTGAGCGGCAATTTCCGGCGGCACCGGGTTGTAGAAAAACCAGGATGCCCAGGTAATGGAGCAGGAACCCACCTTGGTACGGCTCGACTCCGGCCCTGCCTTCCATCCAGTTCTCCAGCAGAGTCAATGGACACGGCCAAGGAAGCAGTTCCGTAAGGATTCCCCAGGCAAGAGACCCGATATGCAACCAGCGAAGATTCGGGTGCGAGCGCGTCAGCAAAGCACCGAAGACGACCCACAAAATGAACAGCCCATGCAGGAACAGAACGGAAATCGCGAGTGCGGAATAGAAATGCAAAACAAGGCTAACCAGGTGCATCCCGAGGATTTGCAGCCACGAAGGATAACGATCGGACTGATACACATTTCCAGGTTCTGGGACCCAGAATAATATTGTTGCCGAAGGATTGTGCAAAAAATCATCCATGTCGACATGGACGCCTTTTACGCCTCGGTCGAGCAGCGGGATGATCCGCAGCTGCGTGGCAAGCCCGTGGTTGTCGCTTGGAGAGCAAGCGCTCTCGTACTCGCTGACGGCGTTCAAGGTCCCGCTGTCCCTCCGGCGGTATACACGATCAGTCCCGGTCCGCTGCCCGTAACGAGCAGGTTTATAGTCTAATGACCAACCACGGTGATTACGATCGTGCGCTGACGCCCGCGCACATCGCATTCGAGATGAAAGATCTGCTGCCACGTGCCGAGCAGCAGCTTGCCCTCAGCGATAGGTACGGTCAGGGACGGCCCGAGGGGAGTTGCCTGCAGATGCGAGTGGCTGTTGCCATCATGCCAGGCTTGCTCGTGGCCGTACTGACGGCTGGGCGGGATGAGTTTGTCCAAGATGGCGGGCAGATCATGCTGCAGCCCCGGCTCGAACTCAATGGTGCCGAGCGCAGCTGTGCTACCGACGTTGAAAATGTTAACCGTGCCAGTTCGGATGCCCGAGGAAGTTACAATCGCAGCGACCTGCTCGGTGAGGTCGTGCATGTCACCGGACCCTTTTGTCGTGACGGGAATCTGTTGTTGATAGTCTCATGGTTTGGCGTGCAGCCCTTGAGGTAGCGAATGCGGACAGCATACGCTTGAATCGGACCCCCAAGTGGCTGAATCTCCTCCCTCCTTCACTGCAGCGCGGCCTCCACGCCAGGCATGGCGAGCCGCCGAAAGAGTGCATGGACTTCCTTCACAGAAATCGAAGGTTTCCACCGGCCCACAACATCGCCAGGCCGAAGAGGCCGCCAATTAAGCACTCTGAACCGAGGGGTGCACGTTGGCTTGCGATGGCTCGCACAAGAATTCAATTTGTCGAAAAGCCAGTCTTAGTGCGAGGAGACGGGCGGCAATCTGCGTCCTGTTCGACGCATGAAGAGGATCAAAGGAATGATTGCCAGAAACAAAACACCCATGATGTGAAACACATCCACATAGCTCAATAAAGATGCTTGCTGTTGAAGCATCTGGTAAAGCAGTGCGTGGGCCTTCTGCTCAGCCGTTACTGAGTCGAACCCCCGCTGTTGTATCAACTGGCTAAGATGCCCGAGCACCTGCTGGGTCGTAAGACTGGCGGAACTGAGGTGCGACGACAGAACATCTTGATGAAACTGGGAGCGCCGCGCGACAGATGTGGTCACGAAGGAAATTCCTATGCTGGATCCAATATTGCGCATGACACTGTAGAGGCTCGTGGCATAGCCTGTTTCCTCTTGCGGAATCGGGCTCATGGTCAGCGTGGTCAGGGGCACGAACAGGAAAGCCATACCCATACCCTGGTTGACCTGATACCAGAAAATATCCCAGGTGCCGGATTGCAAGGTCATACGGGAATAACCAAAGAACGCGAGACCTGCGACCCCAAATCCAGATGCCAGCATCCAGCGTCCGTCCCAACCCTTACCAAGCAGATATCCGACCAGAGGCATGCAAAGGGCGGTCGCAATGCCCCGCGGGCTAGTCCACATGCCCGCCGTCGTCGCTGTCCAGCCTAGCAATGTTTGCATGAATAACGGCAACAACACCAGACTTCCGTACAGCACGAACCCGAGCGCAGTGACCAAAGCGATGCCGGTCGCGAAAGTCCGGTACTGCAAGAGCCGGAAGTGGACAATCGGATCTTTGACGGCCAGCTCTCGAATTACGAAGGCTGCCAGAAGAAGCAGAGCTATCACGGCCAGCACTCTGATCAACTCGGAGCCAAACCAGTCGTTTTCTTGTCCCTTATCGAGCATGATCTGTAGGGCGCCCATTCCAACCGCGAGCATTCCCAATCCCCAGGCATCAACGCGCAAGCGAGCCGCGACGGATATAGGGCGGATCGTAAACAAACAGATAAATCAAACTGAGGCTGAGAATGCCAACCGGCACATTGATGTAGAAGACCCAACGCCAGGAATACGAATCGGTGATCCAGCCTCCGAGCGTTGGGCCGAGAATCGGCGCGGCAACGATTCCTAGCCCCCAGAACGCCATCGCTTTCCCGCGCTCTTGGTCGGGGTACTCTTCCAGCAGAACCGCCTGCGAAAGCGGCTGGAGTCCTCCGCCGGTAGTACCCTGGAGCACGCGAAAGAAAATCAGCGCTGGCAGATTCGGGGCAAGGCCACACAAAATACTCGACAACGTGAACCCCGTCACCACGGTCATCAGCAGGCGTTTTCGGCCCAGGTAGTTCGCCAGCCAGCCGGTGATTGGAAGAATAATGGCGTTGGCAACGATGTAGGAGGTAAGCACCCAAGTCGCCTCGTCTACGCTCGAGGAAAGAGAGCCTGCAATGTGGGGCAGGCTGACGTTCACGACCGAGGTGTCCAGCACCTCCATCACAGCGCTTGACATCACTGCGATGGCGATAATCCAGCGCTTCCGGGAACCCACGGAAGCTGTGGAGGATGTAGGGATGAGACAGACCGGCGAAGCTGGACTTGACCTTGAAGTCGAACCAGGACTGGGCAACTCCCTCGCTGTACGGAGAACAGAACTTAGACTTGAGGCATTCACTTCTCGCCTCACAAAACTACGTTATCAATCTCAAGGGGTTCGAGGCGGTGATTGCCGTCACGATTGGTATGGATACAGTCCGGGCACCGCCGTTATCGGAGGCTTCACCTGGAAGCATAAGCGCTTTATCGAAGCAGTGTACTCGAAGTATTTTGGGCGCTAAGGCGTCTTCTCGGCAGTCAATCCTGCGGCGCGGAGGATTATCGATACAGCCCCTTCGATGCCGATGTCCGAATCAATCATCAGATTGTAGAGGCGCCGGTTCGCCCAGTCGCACTTGTAGTACTTGCGAATGTACGCCCTACGGGTGCGGTCGAATTCGTCGAGGGCGGCTTCGCACTCAGTGTGGGTTGGGTAGCGAGTTTGGACCCGCTTTAGTTTCTCCTGTCTTGAGCCGTACACAAAAACGTGGAAGGTGTCCTCGCGCTCCCGAAGGACGCACTGTGCGCCGCGACCGACAATTACGCACTGCCCCAATTTAGCAGCTTCACGAATTACGATTGCGCTGAGTTCGGCCATGTAGTCCGGATCGACAACTTCGGGAGCAGGACCGGACCATGCATAAAAGTTGCCCAACCAGAATGACTGAAGCACTTTTGCAACGAAGGAACTGGGATGCTCATCCATCTCGGACACCTCGGAAGGCTGCACATGAGACCGGCGGGCCAACTCGAGGATCAGTTCCCGATCCAGAAGCTTCCAGCCCAGCCGGACAGCGAGCTCCTGCCCTATAGCTGCTCCTCCACTGCCATATTCGCGCGCAATCGTAACTATGCGAACAGTCTTCATGAATGAAACACTATCAGCTCAAGGGCCGCCCGGACCATGTTTCACGCCTGCCCTGGCGGAACGTTGGTCAGCACGCGCTGCGCTAATTTTCAAAGCTTCGCGCCCCTCCCTGGAATCGATTCTTGGCCTGCTTCCATATAAACTTGATCACTCGTGCATCGTTGTAGCAGTACCCGAGATTGTGGTTCAGCGTGGAGAAGCAATGTTTCTGGCATGTCTGCTTCATGGATGCCAACTGAGTGGCGTCAAACTTCGGGTCGTCGATGTTGCCCCAATCAGAGATTGCCGGGTACATCGGGAAGCACGGGGCTATTGTGCCGTCGGTGCGAATCACCACGTTGTTTTGGCCGGCACGGCAGTTCCACTCGCTAAAATGCACATCGCCATTCTCCCCGCGTACGATCCCCGGGGTGGTCGCAAGTATGTTCTCGAGCTGGCCATCAGTTCCCATGCCATCTCCGTACCATCCAACCTCGCGTATATCGAGCCCCGATGACATGCGGACGAAGGCCTTCATCTCCCGCAGTCGTTGTACGGAATTCACCATCTGGTAGCCCGCCTTGTTCTTCTCGATGATCCAGTCGATCAATTCGTCAGTCTGTCGCCAATCTTCCGGCCGGATGTAGGTCGGGTTGTCGTACAAATGCTTGAAGTGCTCATCCTGTTCGAGCATGGGCGTCTCGTTGATGTGGTAGTCGGTGGCGAAATGGCGGTCGTGCGCGTACTCGGTGAGCAAACGAATGTCTTCTTGGTTATTCCGGCAGATGTTCATATTGAAGAACACCATATATCCGTAGACGTACTGTTTGCGCAGCACATACTCGAGATTCTTCTGGATCGGGCCGAGCGCTTTCGGCAAACCGGGCTTGACGTCCCAGGCATCAAGCGCGATATTGAAGACCGCCACACCGGCATCCCCGATGCGATCCGCCACTTCGGGCCGGAGCAGGCGAGCATTGGTGGCGATGTAAATCCAGAAGCCTTTCTTGGCAGCGTAGTCGACGACTTTGTGCACGAATTGCGGCCGCAGCAGCGGCTCCCCTCCCATGAGTGCAAGAGCGCGGCAGCCATGGTCGTGCAGCCAGTCGATCGAGCGCCTGGCGATGTCCTCGCTCATGCCTTTGACCCGGTTGTCAAACGCCCAGCAGTACCAGCAGTCAAGATTGCACTTGTATTCGACAAACAGGTAGGCCGTGATGGGATGAAAGTCGCCGGGCAGCAGGCGTGACCGGATGTACGGAAATAGCCAACCGCGCATCTTGCGGTAAATCTGCTGCTTGCTCCACCAGCGCTTTTCCGGCGGCGCATCTGGCCCTGGATCATGGAGCAATTCCGGGTACTGCGGGAACAAAGGCTCGGGTAGAGTGGCTCCCTTGGGCCGCGGAGGTTGTGGCGGCTTCGGCGACAAGTGCGTCAGCACGTCATGGAAAGCCAGATCACTTCGAAAGCTGGAAGTACTCACCTCGGACATCTGGACCTCGCTCTTTTCTGAAACACAAGGCCGTCGGCGCGCGAGCTATCGAGAGACAAGCTCAGCACCAGGCGGTTGGTTCAGCGTGAACTGGTCATCGCCAAGCGTTTGGTTAACCGTCAGCCGGACGATAGTCAGCGTGATCGAGTACTCCTCATGAGGTCGCCAGATCTCGATCTTGGTGGGGAACGAAACCCCGTTGAAACGGTTGAATTGTTCGTAATGGGCATCAGTCGCGACGTAGCCATTCTGGTCATAGATGATCTGCTCCCGCGGCTGAAGATCAGTTCGATCAAAAACGGTCTTGCGCGACAGGTACCAGCCATGATCTGTATGCCTGATAACGTCGAGAGTGTAATCGGGCTGGAGCTCGGGCTTTCGCGTCTTGGGATCGACGACGGTCTCGTTACCTTGTTCCAGCACTGTGACTTCGTCCTGCTGATTGATCGGTTGCAGCAGGAGCGCGTCATAAATAACCTGGGGCCGTAGGTTTTCAAAGGGCTCGTTCGAAATCATTACCTGGTCATTGCCGACGATGAACTGATTCTTTGAAGGAATCCACAGTTTGAATTCATGGCCGCTGCTCACCATGTCGAACACGCGGTTCTGCAGGACGGGAAACAGGCCGGTCATGCGCAGAAGCGAGGGCTTGCTGGCGAGAATATAGCCACGGATTTCGTGGTACTCGGTGACCTTGCCCCTTCTGCTGCCGCCGACTGAAGTTGCAATGCCGACCGCGGCCTTCAGTGTCCGGATTTCGGAGGCCTCGGAGTTGATGCGCTCGATCAGTTCCTCACAAGTAGCGGTTTGAATCGGCACTGTGCTCATTTGCACTGGAACTGGCCGGGACCGGAACAGGCAGCCGCCGAGCGGCAAAGTCCCGACCAACAGGACCAGAAACCACCACGGAGAGGTTCGGTTCATGACGTGGTCCCTCTGTCCATCGAAAAACTAAACCACAGAACTGGCTCTGTCTTCGTCCTCGATAGCCAACCCGTCACTCAGGGCGCGGCCGGTCGATTCCGTTGGTTTGGCAGTCCGGGGACGAACATGGGACACTCTGCTTGGGGAGGACTGCTGTCATCCCTGCGCGTCCCCGGGGTTCAACAGTACCGTCAGCATCGGCTGCGCTCAGCTGCTATTATACTGACTAGTCAGTCAATATGAATGTATAGTTTTGTATCCAAACTGAATCGCTTGAGAATGGTCGCAATGACGACGTGAGTTGAAGAGCCACACTATGCCAACGCCGGTCGAAAAGCGGACGAGTAAAGCTACGGCCTCAACCCCTGATTCTCGACTGTCCATCTTGACGTCGGCGACCGAGGAGTTCGCGCGAAAAGGTTACGCGGGAGCGCGCACCGAAAAAATCGCGCGTGCTGCGGGAGTGAAACACACTCTGGTTTTCTATTATTTCCGGAACAAAGAAAGACTCTACAGAGCGGTGTTGGAGAACGTCTTTTCCGAATGGGCCGATCGCGCTTCCCGTTCGCTGGATCAAAATGAGCCGCCAAGGCAACGTCTGCTCGCCTATGTCAATGCCTACTTCGATTACATTGCAGAGTTCTGGTGGGTGCCAAGACTTGTGCAGCAGGAGCAGTTGCGCCATGAAGCTAGAGGGGTCGGGCAGCTGCGGAAACTGGTGGACCGATACATTCAGCCCATCCACCAGAAATTGGCCGGCCTAATCCGGGAAGGTATTTCCACTGGTGTGTTTCGCAATGTAGACGTCGAACACTGCTTACACTCGATCTCGGCTTTGATCCTCTTCTACTTCACGCGTAGCCTGGCTGTTCAGTCGCTGCAACAGGGAGGACCTGAGGTGCGAGCGCAAGTGGCAAAGCGACGCAGGGCAGTTCTGGATTTTGTGTCTGCTGCGCTCTTCACACCCGGAATCAGTCAGAAATGACGCGCGTGGTGGAACCACCTCGGCTTGCAAAGCAAGCGATTGCGGTCTAGCAGCATCTGCGTGCATTGCGCGATCAGTTCGGCACCACATTTTCATGACAACCTACGACATAGAAGAGGCCAATGAGTTGTGCGAAATCATTGCCATCATCAGTCTCCCGTGTTCGCGGCTATGAGTTTGTGATCAGTGTCATTGAAATTTCGGAGCGAAGAGAGTACAAGGAAACTAAAGGGTTTTCCGAGAGTTGCTTCTCGCCAGCATCCCCTGGGGGGAATAATCGCAAACAGCCTGGATACCCGTGACAGGTCACGGGCGCAACCTTCCACCTAATCAACCCAGAGTGCGGGGGATCCCATGCTCGCTAAATGCGCCAATCCGGACTGTTCGGCTACGTTTCGTTATCTTCATGAAGGAAAGCTATTCGCGATCGAGTCGAAGGCTGACTCGCTACACTGGGGACCGCCAGCCGATCCGGAATACAGAGGCAAATCTCACAGTCCCCTATATTTCTGGTTGTGCTCCTCATGCTGTTATGCCATGACGGTTCAATCCGATGGGGATCACGGAATCAGCGTGGTGCGTAAGCGAGTGCCGTGGAGTGTTTCCGTGGCGGAGGATCGCACTCTGGTGGCGGCCTGACAAACTCCATCTCTAGCGTTGTCGTTAGCACATGATATGTCCGGTTGAGAGAGCACGTGATCTGTCCGCTTTTCAGACGGTGAGAGTGGGAGAGCATGGGTGGCATGTTCTCTTACTCGAAGGCCGTGATGGAGCGGGCCAAAGGCCTCTTTGACACGGTAGAGATCAGAGTTCGAGTCTCCTCGTGCCTACCATTTATCTCAATAACTCGCCAACTCCGAAAGACCCCTAAAATCGTCGGCTGGCATTCCGCCCGCCTGTTCTGGTACCTTCGACTGCCTACGAGATTTGAGGATGGCTGCGAACCACGGCGTGAATTCCTCACGCGTTGTCAATATCGAAGATCTGCGTGCTCTGGCGCAACGCCGGGTCCCCAAGTCGGTGTTCGACTATTTGGATGGAGGCGCCGAAGCCGAACTCACGTTGACGGAAAACTGTCGCGCATTTCGCGATGTCCTGTTTCGTCCTCGCAGTGCAGTCGCAGTCGGCAATTGTGACTTGAAGACTTCCGTGCTCGGCCATGAACTTTCTTTCCCGGCCATGCTGGCGCCAGTTGGCTACAGCCGTTTGATGCACCCCGGCGGCGAAGTTGCCGCAGCTCGCGCGGCTGGAGAAGCAGGTACGGGGTACATTCTCTCGACCATCTCTGGTCACAAGCTCGAGAATGTGAAAGCGGGATCATCAGGTCCGGTTTTTTATCAGCTGTATCTGCTCGGTGGAAGGGAAGCCGCTGAAGGCGCTCTCGACCGCGCTCGCCGTGCAGGGTTTTCCGCATTAGTGATTACTGTGGATACGCCCGTGGCTGGAATGAGAGAGCGCGATCCGCGCAATGGGATGAAAGAACTCCTGGGCACTTCGTTGTTTGCTAAAATTCCGTACTTGCCCAACATCCTCGCGCATCCTGGTTGGCTGGCGTCGTTTCTCCTCGACGGTGGTGTGCCGAAGTTGGAGAACGTTGTGACCCCAGGCAAAGGCCCCATGGAACTCGTTGACGTTGGCGCTGCGCTGGCCCGCGCCACGGTGACGTGGGAAGACTTGCGCTGGATCCGCGAACTGTGGTCGGGCCCCATCGTGGTAAAAGGTCTTCTGACCGGCGACGATGCCAGACGTGCCGTGGATGAAGGCGCATCTGCGGTGGTTGTATCGAACCATGGTGGCCGGCAACTTGATTCGGTTTTTCCTACGCTGCGCGCACTTCCGGAAGTTGTCGCCGCCGTAAAAGGTCAGGTCGAAGTGCTCATGGATGGGGGAGTTCGCCGCGGCGCTGACATTGTGAAAGCACTGTGCCTGGGAGCGCGCGCCGTTCTGGTGGGACGAGCCTATGCTTACGGACTCGCGGCCGGCGGCCACGCGGGAGTCGTCCGGGCGCTGGAGATCTTGCGGTCGGATGTTGAGCGGACCGTTCGACTGCTGGGCTGTCCTTCGATCGCCGCCCTCGATCGGTCGTATATCGAGGTGCCTCACGCCTGGTCTGTTCATTGAGCAAGTCAGCGGCTTCCCCCTGAAGAACCACGTCGCCTTCCGGAGCAATCCGGTAACATAGAATTCTGCGCACGACGGAGATACAGCTATGGATAGACGCGAAGCGTTGCGACTGCTGGCGACCGGAACCGCGCTCCAACTGGCGCCACGCAACCTTCTGGCAGTGTTACGGGAAGCGCGCACGCTGCTCGCGACTCAGGTAGCTCTGCGCTCCTTGAATGCGCACCAGGACGTCACCGTGAAGGCGATGGCAGAGTTGATTCTTCCCCGGACCGAGACGCCTGGAGCGATGGACGTGGGCGTGAGCGAATTCATCGATCTGATGTTGACGGAATGGTACGACGAGTCGGATCGAACCCGCTTTTTGAATGGCCTGGCAGAGGTGGACCTGCACACGAACGCGCTCTTTGGCCAAAACTTTGTCGAGGCCTCCTCCGATCAACAGGCAGAAATCCTGACCTGGTTGGGCGAGAAAATGACGGCAGACGCAGATGCGATGGCCGCGAGACGCCGCCAGCGCCGCGGATCATCGCAGAGATCGTCCGCTAGTTTCTACCCCATGCTGCGGCGGCTCACCTTGACCGCCTACTACACGTCTGAAGCCGGCGCGACTGAGGAATTGCATTTTCAAATAATTCCTGATTCCCACGATGGGTGCGCGGAAGTGCCCTCCGCGAAAGGGGGCGCGGAGAACTAGTGACGGATGAAACGACCTACGACGCAATTGTGATCGGTTCCGGCATGACCGGAGGCTGGGCCGCGAAGGAGTTGACCGAGAAGGGGCTGAAGACTCTGGTGCTCGAGGCGGGCCGCCCCATTGTGCCTGAGGAAGATTACGTCGAGCACGTGCCACCCTGGGAGATGCGATTCCGCGGAATACGCGATCGCCGGCGGCAGATGGACGATCAGCCGATTCAGAGCACGTGTTACGCGTGCGACGAATGGTCCGCCAAGTTTTTCGTGAGCGACAAGGAGCATCCCTACACAACGGCTCCGGGCAAGCCATTCCGCTGGATTCGAGGACGACAAGTGGGCGGACGATCCATCGTATGGGGCCGCCAGGTCTACCGCTGGAGCGACCTGGACTTCGAAGCGAATCTTCGGGATGGGATCGCGATCGATTGGCCGATTCGCTACGCCGACGTCGCGCCGTGGTACGACTACGTCGAGGATTTTATCGGCATCACCGGCGAGGCACTGGGCCTTCCGCAATTGCCCGACAGCAAATTCCTTCCGCCGATGGAGTTGAACTGCGCGGAATTAGTGGTGAAGGACGCAATCGAGAAACACTTCGCCCCTGAGCGCGTCTTGACGATAGGGCGCGCCGCAGTCCTCACCCAGGACCATCGCGGGCGCGCCGCCTGCCATTACTGTGGTCCGTGCGAACGAGGGTGCATCACGCGATCGTACTTCAGCAGTGTGAATGCAACTCTGCCGGCTGCGGAGAAAACAGGACGGATGACACTGCGACCCTACAGTGTGGTGCACAGCGTAAGTTTCGACGCCCGCACGCGCAAGGCGACCGGAGTGCGAGTCATCGACGCCAGAACTCGCGCCACGCTGGAGTTTCAAGCCAGGACGATTTTCCTTTGCGCCTCCGCGCTGGAATCGGTACGCATCCTGCTCAACTCTTCCACGCCGGAGTTTCCCAACGGCCTCGCCAATTCGTGCGGAGAGTTGGGCCACAACCTGATGGACCACGTTAAGGCCGGTGGCGCAACCGCGAGCATCCCCGGCAATGAAGACCGGATGGTGCTCGGTCGACGGCCCAACGGAGTTTACGTTCCGCGATTTCGCAACTTGAAGACCAGGCAATCCGGGTTCTTGCGAGGATACGGCTTCCAGGGAGGTGGCTACCGAGAAGGCTGGGAGCGCGGAATTGCGCAATCCGGATTTGGACCGGAATTCAAAAAGTCAGTGAGTAAGCCGGGACCGTGGCGATTCATTTTTGGCGGCTTCGGCGAGTGTCTGCCAAATCACGATAACTACGTGGAACTCGACAAGGAGAAAGTTGACGCCTGGGGGATTCCCGTGCTGAAGATCAACTGCGCCTTTGGTGACAACGAACTCGCGCTGCGAAAAGATATGTCGATCACTGCTGCGGAGATGCTAGCTGCGGCCGGAGCGCGCGACATCGAGCCCTTCGTCGACGACGAGCCGCCGGGTTTTTCGATTCATGAGATGGGCACGGCTCGCATGGGCCGCGACCCGAAGACTTCGGTGCTCAACTCTTATAATCAAGCGCATGACGTCAAGAATCTTTTCATCACAGACGGCGGCGCCATGGTTTCGTCGTCCTGCGTGAATCCGTCGCTGACCTACATGGCCCTGACCGCGCGAGCCTGCGACTACGCGGTGCAGCAATTGAAGAAGGCCGAGCTTTAACGCCAACCATGAGCAGCCGCCGGCAATTTCTGAAAATGCTTTCCTCGGCTGTCTTGCCGCCGATGGTCTTGGGCGAAATGAAAGCGGGTGAAACGAAACCGAGCCGAATCCCGCTAGCATTTTCCACGCTGGGTTGTCCGGCGTGGGGGTGGAAAAAGATTCTGGACTTCGCAGCGCAGCACGGATTCGCCGCCATCGAACTGCGTGGTCTTGAGGGCAAATTGGATTTACCAGCCCTTCCCACCTTCGCGCCGGATCGCATTGAGCAGACAAAAAAAGAAATCCGCGACAGCAAGTTGCGAATCGCCTGTGTGAGCAGTTCCGCGCAAATGTATGTAGAGGATCCGGCCAAGCAGGCAAAGGAGATGGGCGACGCCCGCCGGTTCATTGGTCTGGCCGCTGCGCTCGCAGCGCCGTACGTGCGCGTGTCGGCCAATGCCTAGGAAACGCCCGCGCGTGCGGGTCACCTTAGAGACGTGGCTCGCTACGTCTTGTCGCCTGCACCCCGGTACTGTGTAGGTCAAGCCGGAATGTTGTCCGAGATCGTTTCAGTCTTCGCATCCCAGTAGAGCTTCTTCCCTGACCAGTACGATTGCGCAGCCATGATGCAAGCGACGGAATGCGCGAATCCATTGTGCACAGTCGCGTGGGGCTGCTGCCGCGACCGCATGCATTCAAACCAGTTCGCCATATGCTCCGTGGTCAGGTCGTCAATCCCTAGAGGCGGAAGCTTCGTCTCCCCCGGCAGGAGCACAAATTTGGATGCTCTCTTCTGATCAATGTCAGCATCGTCTTCGTGCGTCCCTTTCTCTTCGACCAGTCGATAACGGGGGCTGCCTTCGCCACCGTCATTGATCAGACTGGCCTGTTTTCCCATGTAGCGCGTAAAGCTGGGCGCGTCATTGCCGAAGCTGGTCGAATAGCTGACCAGAAAACCCTTCGGATATTCGAGCAATGTCTGAAACGTATCGGCCGTTTCGCGACCGTCGTGCCACGCGAAAACTCCTCCGTGGGACACGACCGACTGCGGAAAATTGTCGTCCGTAAACCAGTGCACCAGGTCAATCGCGTGGCTCATCCACTGATCTGGGATCCCGCTGGAAAATTCCTTGTAAAGACGAAACTCAAAATAGATCCGAGGATCGAACGGACGCGCGGGTTTCGTCATCAGCCACTTGTTCCAATCCGTGTCTTGCTCGCGAATCTCCTTCACCTCCGGGCGGCCGCGCCACCGCGGGCCGTGATAGTTCCACACGACCTCAACCTTGCTCACATCTCCCAGCGCCCCACTCCGCGCCACTTTTTGTGCCGCTTCAGGATACGGTTCGCTTCGATGTTGAGTACCCACCTGAGTGATGGTCTTGGCCCGCAACACAGCTTCGCGTGCAGCTTTTGCTTCGCTTAGCACATTCCCCATCGGCTTTTCGACATAAGCATCTTTCCCCGCCTCCGCCGCCATTTTCAGAATTGGCGAATGCGAATGCTCTGGTGTAGAGATCAACACACCATCGACATCCTTCATGGAAAGCAGTTCTTCAACGTGCTGCACAGCCCGCGGAGCCCGGCCGTAATATCCCGCGTTCGTGGCGGCAGCTTTCTCGCGGTTCACCGTCCACAGGTCGCAGACCGCAATCATTTCCACGTGGTGACTGTCCTTCAACTTGGATGCGATTAAGTCGAGATCCCCACCACGGCTCCCGATGCCGATGTGCCCAAGAGAAATGCGGTCGTTCGCGCCAACAATATTTCCGTAGGACAACGCGGTGCGGGGAAGGACCACACCGCCGGCGATCACGGCAGCGGATTTGCCCAAAAACGCACGACGGTCTAACTGGGAGGATTCACTCATGATTTGCTCCGATCTCAACTCGTCTTTAAACCGTCAGGAACCAAAGGCAGCGAGCGCAGTCGCACGCCAGCCGCATCGAAGATGGCATTCGCAATGGCTGGAGCCAGCCCGACCAACGGGCACTCGCCCGCACCCGCCGATGGAAGGTCCTTGCGATCCAGCAGAACGGTCTCTAGAACCGGAACATCGCTGAACCGTGGCACGCGATATTCCGACATCCTGCCATTCAGAATCTTGCCGTTGTCGAATTCGATCGCTTCGAAAAGCGCTCCACCCAATCCCTGCACGTTCGATCCTTCAATTTGATTGCGTAGATTGTCGGGATTCACAATCGCGCCGCACTCAAAGGCGGAAACTACGCGGACTACCTTCACCTCTCCCGACTTGCGATCCACCTTGACCTCGGCGAACGTAGCAATGTTGCCCAGCTTCTCGTAGCCGCCGCCCATGCCAAACCCCTGGCCGGCAGTCTTGCTCTTCCCCCAGCCAAACTGTTTCGCCGACGCCTCGAAGACCGCGCGCAGCCTCTCATCCTTCAGGTTCTTCAGCCGGAATTCCAACGGATCCATCTTGACCGTGTGCGCCATCTCGTCCATGTGCGACTCTCGCGCGAAATGATTCGCCGTGGCGGCCAGCGCGCGATACGATCCCTGCCGCAAAGGAGAATTGGTCGCGTGAAAGACGATGCGCTGGTTCGGGATCTCGTAATAAGTGCGAATCCCCGCCGAACCGGAATTATAGTTGCGGAACTCCCATGCCGTAATCCTTCCATCGTTGCGCACGCCGCTGGTCACGTCAATCACGCCCGCCGGACGAAAATATGCCCACGTGAACTCTTCTTCGCGCGTCCACACAACCTTCACCGGATGCTTTGCTGCCCGGGCGAGCCGCGCCGCTTCGATCGCCGTCTCTCCAGTGTGCTTGCCGCCATATCCGGAGCCGGTGTCCGGCATCAACACCCGCACTCGGTCCTCTGGAATCCGAAATGCCTCGGCGAGTTGTCCGCGCACGCCGAACGGCCGCTGCGTTCCGGTCCACACAGTCAGGTTGTCCCCGTCCCACTTCGCCAGCGCAGCCCGGGGTTCGAGCGGAGTGTGCGCGATGTACGCCACGGTATAAGTCTGTTGCAGACGATGATCAGCAGAGCCCAGCGCCTGATCTACGCTGCCGACGTCGTGGCGATCCCCATCGCCCGTCGGATCGTTCCCCTCGACAGTGTTCTTCCGCAGATAATCGAACAGTTCTTTATTCGAAGGTTGCGGCTCGGACTTCCATTCCGCCTGAATCGCCGCTACCGCGGCGGCTGCCAATTCGGTGCTCGCTGCGGCAACGCCCACAAAGTTGCCATCATGGACTACCGTCGCCCCCATCTGCTCCGCCTTTTGTGTGTCCGCCGAAACCAGCGTCGCGTTAAAAGACGTTGGCCGCGATACCTTGCCGTAGAGCATGTCCGGCAGTTTCTGGTCCGAAGGATAACGGTGCCGACCCGTCACAAAGTCGCGGCCATTCACCTTGTGCTGCGGACTGGCCCGCCACTTTCCAGTTCGTCGCCGGAATCAAAGGAGTGTCGGCCGTAACGCTCTGGGTAAGCTGCTGCCCTTTTGTCAGCGCCGCATATTCCGCGGATCGATTGTTCTGAGGATCGGTGATCTTTCCGTCCGCCGCGACCAGGTGCTGACGATCCGTCTGCCATTGCGCCGCCGCAAGACCAATCAACATCTCGCGTGCCGCGGCCGCAACTTTGCGCAGTTGCGGGTTCATCGTGGGCGTGGTGCGGCTCCCGAACGTCCCCATGTCAAACGGCGTGAGCTGAGTGTCGCCCATCACCATTTCAATGTTTCCCATGGGCACGCAAAGTTCCTCGGAAACCGCTTGGCTCAGAGATGTCCGGATGTTCTGGCCCACTTCGACCTTCCCCGTGTAGACGGTAACTTTGCCGTTTTCTCCGATATGAAGCCAGGCATCAATTTCCTTGGGCAAGGACTCACCCCGACCCAGCCTCGCCCCGCCCGATTCTTGGGCGACCACCGCCGGCTTCAAGACTGAAACCACCAGAACTCCGGCGCCGAGAAACTTAAAAAATTCCCGCCGGTCCAGATCAAAGCGGTACGGAGCGGCGGCCCTGAGCTCGTAGCGCTCAGGCTCCAACGGAACTTGCGCGTCAGTTTTAGCGCTCATCGGCCCGCTCCCTTCCCGGCAGACGACGTCGACGCCTTCGCCGCTTTCTGGATTGCACTCACGATGCGCGGATACGTTCCACAGCGGCACACGTTGCCGTCCATGAAAGCGATGATCTCGCTTTCTTTCGGAGTTGGATTCCGCTGGAGCAGCGCAACCGCCGACATTATCATCCCTGGCGTGCAGTACCCACACTGCATCGCCCCAGCCTCAAGAAACGCTTCCTGCACAGGATGGAGTTGTTCACCTCTGGCCAGGCCTTCAATGGTTGTGATCTGCTTCTGAGAAACCGCGCCTACCTTGGTGACGCACGACCGCTGCGCCTTTCCGTCGATCAAGACGGTGCAGGCGCCGCAATGTCCCTCCCCGCAGCCATATTTGCTCCCAGTGAGATCAAGCTGCTCGCGCAAGACGCTGAGCAGGCTGGTTTGAGGGTCTGCCTCAGCTGTATAAGGCCTTCCGTTAATGGTGAGACGAATGGTAGACATCCTTAATGCTCCAGATCGAGGGATTCGGATGGCGTTTTGAGCGGAGCTTGTTCAGACAATGATATACCTGCAGATAAGCTTGGTTGAAGAGTCGAATCCTGCTCGAGTGCCTCCGGATTCCTTAATCGCTGATCGCCTGATACGCGAGTACGTTGACTTCGCGGTCCAGAGTCAAATCGCCCGTGGGATGCAGTTGCGCCATGAAGACGACGATCATCTGCTCTTTCGGATCGATGGTGAACCCAGTGTAAAAAAAGCCTCCCCAGTTGTACTCGCCCGGCGATCCCAATTCGGAGAGCGGGCTCTTAACGCCTGACACTCCGAAGCCCAGCCCGAAGCCTTGCTCTGGACCGATCTTGCCGAGTTGATCATGCGTCATGAGTTCGACGGATTTGCGGCTCAGCAGACGCGTGTTGCCGACCTTGCCGCCATCGAGCATCATCTGGCAGAAGCGAGCGTAGTCCATCGCCGTGGAAACGAGCCCGCCGCCGCCCGAAAACAATTTCTTCGGGCCGCGCGAAGGATAATCCGCGGAATAGACAAACGATCCTTCCTTGATCGGAGTATCGGGAAAGCGATTCAACCCTTTGTCTGGATAGTACGTGTAAGCAGTAGCGAGGCGGTCGAGCTTGTTGTCGGGCGGAAAGAAATAAGTATCCTTCATGCCCAGCGGTTCGAAGATGCGAGTGCGGAAAAATTCGTCCAGCGGTTTGCCCGACACCACTTCCACGAGGCGGCCCAGCACGTCGACGCTCAGGCTGTATTCAAAACGGTCCCCCGGATTGAACAGCAGAGGAACGCCCGCCAACTTTTTCACGCTGTCCGCAATCGTCCCGTCATACTGAAGCAGGCCGCTTGCTACCCCAGCGGCCTCATACATCGGGCCGAGGTCATCGTTCCAGTTGTAAGTAATCCCCGACGTGTGGCGAAGCAGGTCACGAATCGTAATCTCCCGCGTGGCTGGAATCGAATAAGGCGCGCCGGACGCCGGCTTCACCAGCACTTTCGGATTCTTGAATTCAGGCAGGTACTTCGAAATAGGATCGTCGAGCAGGAATCGCCCCTCTTCGTAGAGCATCATAACCGCCACGCTGGTAATGGGCTTGGTCATGGAACAGATGCGGAACATGGCATCCGGCTGCATCGGCTTGCCGGCCTCGCGGTCCATCATGCCCTGCGATTTGAACCAGGCGACGTGACCGTGCCGGAGCACCAGAGTGACTGCGCCGGCAATGCGCTTGTCATCGATGTCGCGTTGTACGACGGTGCCGATGCGCTCCAATCGTTCGGAAGACAGCCCCAGCGATTCAGGCTTGCCTGTGGGCAGATCCTGCGCGAGTGCGCAGATGTTCAGTACAAGAAAGCCGAGAAGAACCGGAATGATCTTCCGGTCCCGCCCGGCAAAATTAGCACGCATGCTTCCTCCCGAGTTCTAGGACTTGATGGTTTTCGAGGCCGCATCCCACGTAACCGGCTTCTGGCGGAAATACGATTCATTCGCCATGTGGCATGCGATAGCCGCGTTGTTGCCGAAGACCGCATCCTCCGTCACTGGCTTGCGTGACTTCACCGACTGGAAGAAGACGTTCAAGTGCGGACGCATATCGTCCCAGTCGTGTCCGCGATACACAGTGTCATCGTGCATGGGCTCTTTCCCAAGCGGCGGGTCATGTTCGGCATGCCACTGCTTCACGTACTCCTCCCGCATTTTCGCCGGGAAACTGAAACTGTAATAGCTGGGATCGGTATCCACGCCTGCCTGCGGAGAGTGCCGCAACTCGAACTCTCCGGCATCGAGCAGCCCCTTCGGCCCCATGAACCGCGCCAGTTCTGGCGTCTCCGTTCCCAGTCCAAGACGCACATAGACCGGAACCCCGTGATAATCGAACAGCACGGTGTGCAGGTCGGGCATATCGCGCCCATCTTTCCAGCGGAAGATGCCGCCCATCGCCGTCGCCGACTTGGGCACCTCATTCCACCCCAGCGTGACCAGCATGCCGCTGACCAGGTGCACCATCAGATCGCCCGCCACTCCGGTGCCGTATGCGCGCCAGCAGCGCCAGCGTGCGAAATGAAGCTTGTTAAACGGAATCTTCGGAGCATCATTGAGCCACGTGTCCCAGTCCAGCGTTTCCGGCGAAAGATCGGTCGGAGGCGGATATTCCCACGCGCCCGTAGGATCGTTTCGGCCTAGGGTGAGTTCCACCATCTCAACATCGCCGATCGCGCCGCCTTCGTAGAGTTCGCGCGCCTTGGCGCATAGCACGGAACTGACGCGCTGCGAGCCGATCTGCACGATGCGATTATTTTTCTGTGCCGCCTCGACCATGGCGAGTCCGTCGGCCACATTGTGAGACATCGGCTTTTCGCAATAGATATCCTTCCCCGCGTTGCAGGCGTCGACCACGACCCGCCGGTGCCAGTGATCCGGAACCGCGGCCACAATGCAGTCGATGTCCTTGCGATCGAGCAAATCGCGATAATGGCGTGAGGTGGGCAGGCTCGGGTTCGCCGTGATTTCTTTCGCCAGAGTGTGGCGTCCGTCATACAGGTCGGCGGCGCCAACGCACTCCACGCCAGGAATCGTAATTGCCCCACCCAGCAGGCCGGAACCCTGCATGCCGATTCCGATCATGCCAAAACGAATGCGATCGCTCGGCGCCACCGCTCGCGGCAATGGTTGACCTTCCAGTCGTACCGTCTTCGAAACCAGCAGGCCACCCGCAGCGGCCGCCGCACTTCCCTGCAAGAATGCGCGTCTCGAAAGAATGCGTTTCATGCCAATCCCTCCCAATGATTTTGACTGCGACCTGCTCTCCTAACCCCTGCTATTTCTTCAAAGGCTTAATAGCTACTTCCTTGAAAAATACAATGTCGTTATCGCTGTGATTCTGCAGACCTATATAACCGAAGTTGGGTCGCGGACCGCGCTGTGGCTCGAAATCAAACTTGCGGTCCGGCACCGGATCGCCATCCTTATAGTCCGTAATCTTCACGCCATTCAGCACCACAATCGTGCGCGGCCCATCCAGCGTGATCTCCATGGTGTTCCACTCTGGCCCGGGTTTCCAGGCCTTGGCCAGCGGCTTCGTCAGCGAGTACAGCATTCCGGTGGAATGGTACTCATCCTCGCCCGACGTTTCCGGATGGTTATCGATCTGCACTTCAAATCCATAGTGCACCGGCATCCACTCTTCGCGCGGCTCCACGGGAATGCGGATGAACACGCCAGAGTTGTCGTTCTCGTCGCGCATCTTGTACACCACGTGGATCGTGCAATTGCCGATCTTGCCGCCCGTCCAGTAGAGCAATCCCATTCCGCCGTGGGTGCGAATCAGGCCATCTTCCACGGTGTCGCCGCCCGGCCCAACATGCTTCCATCCGGTCAAATCTTTGCCGTTGAAAAGCTGTTGCCATTTGTCGGGATCGCCCTTGCAAGCATTTTGATTTTCATCGGCGGCGAACGAGAGCGTTACCAGACCGGCCAGCACAAAAATCGAAACAATAAATCGTTTCAGCATTAGGAATCTCCTGAGGTTTCTTCGCTAGCTATCTTGGGACAGACCAACATACTCGCACCCACGTCGGGAATCAAATGGAAGAGACCGAGATTTTCCTTTTGCATGTGGAGTTGCTTCGGGACGTTTAACATGTTGGCCCAAAAAACGATTGGCGCCTCACCTGAAGGCGAGGCGCCAAGCTGTAAACAGCAGGAGGGGGGGACTCTAATCCATTTCTCTCCCCTGACCGGTTAAGCCGCGCATGCCCGTCGCGGCTCCCGAACCGCCCTCAGCCTCGCGCTTTTTCTGCCAATCGGCTTCCGTGAGCACCGTGATGCCTTCCGCCTTTTTCTTCTTCAATCCTGCATTGATACCAGGAAGTTCCTTCTGCGTCAGCTTCTGGAAGTCCCCGATCACGTCCTCCAGTTCGTGCGCCAGAGAATCAGCCCGCGCCGCCTGATAGTCCGCCGGACGGCCCTCATAGCCGTTGACGGTCCCATAGAGTTGTCCCAGAAGTTCGCGGATGCGTTCTTCTCCTGTGATCATGCCGCCTTCTTTGGTGGCTACGATCTTCGATCGCAGTGCGTCGCACTTCGCCGCCAGATCCTGAAGTTGCTTCTTCAGAGGATCTTTCTCCGCCAGCTTCGCAGCCCTCGCGTTGGCCGCGTTGCGCACGCCCTCAATCGCATCGACCGCGTAAGTCATGTGTTCGATGGTGTGGTAGATCTTCATCGTCAGATCAAACTGCGCCTTGCGATCCTCCAGCGAAAACTTCGCCCGCGGATCCAGCACCACGTTCAACTGTTCGGTATAAACATTGTCGCCCTTGGTCATCTTCACCGTATAAGTGCCGGGCAGCACTCGCGGACCCTGCGCCGCCTCAAACAGCGCGGTCGCCGCAGGTGGCACGGCCGGCGCCTTCACCCGCATCGACCAACTCGCGCGGTTCAAGCCCCGGTGCTTGCTTCCGGCCACGCTATCGACCTGTTTTCCGTTCGGGTCAAGAATCTCGATCTTCAGATCGCCGAAGATGTGCCGCGCTCTCTGATAGTAAGTAATCTGCGCCTCGCCGGGCCGGCTTCGGCCAACGAAGGTCTCATCTCCTTCTGCCCATCCGCCAAATGTGTCGAAGTACTGCACGGCCTTCCCCGGAATCAGAGTGGCTTCCTTCGACATCATCTCCGGAGTCAAAGTCCGCAGCGGGGAAATGTCGTCAATGATCCATATGCCGCGCCCGTGAGTCGCCAGCACCAGATCGCTCTCGCGAGCCTGCACCGCAATATCGTCAACCGGCACGGCGGGGAAGTTGCTCCCTTTGTACTGCGCCCAGTGCTGCCCGCCGTCCACCGAAATCCACAGCCCGAATTCCGTACCCAGGAACAGCAGATTCGGGTTTACCGAATCTTCCTTGATCACGTGCGCGAATCCGCGCGCCCCGCTTTCCTGCGCCGGTAGCGCCGTCCAGGTCTTACCATAGTCAGTCGTCTTGTAAGCATACGTCTTCATGTCCCCGAAAGTATGCCGATCGAATGTTGCGTAAGCCGTGCCTTCGTCGAACCGGCTGGCCTCCACCGTTGAGACCCACGAAAACTTCCCGAGGCCTGCGATATTGCTCACAACGTTGGTCCAGGTTTTGCCGCCATCTCGTGTGATCTGCAGGTTTCCATCGTCTGTTCCGACCCAGATAATCTGACCGTTCTTCGGCGATTCCGAAATCGAATAAATCGTAGTGTGCATTTCTGCCGAAGAATTATCGACGGTTACGCCGCCCGATTCTTCCTGCTTTTGCTTTTCCGGATCGTTCGTCGTCAAGTCGGGCGAAATGCGATCCCACGTCTGTCCATGATCGCGCGAACGGAACAGGAACTGGGCCCCGATGTAAATCGTGCCCTTTTCCGTGGGGCTCATATGAATCGGAGTGTTCCAGTTGAAGCGCAGCTTCTTCTCGCCGTAGTTCGGCAGCGGCTTGATCCCGCGAATTTCGTGCGTATAACGGTTTACGCGCCCGATCTCACCCCCCTGCGCCTCCGCGTAGATGTAATTCGGATCGGAGGTATCTTCAAACATCCAGAAGCCGTCTCCACCATACATGTTTTCCCACCGCGAATTCGAAACCCCGCCCGGATACGACGAATCGCCCACCCAGGAACTGTTGTCTTGCAGTCCGCCATAAACGTGATAAGGATCGGAATTGTCGGTGCTCACGTGGTAGAACTGCGAAATCGGCAGATTCATCTGATGCTTCCAGCGGTTGCCCCCGTCCTCGCTGCGCCACAGCCCGCCATCGTCTCCGGCAATCACAATGTTCGGATTCTTGGGATCGATCCAGACATCATGAAAATCGCCGTGATCCGAGCCCGAAACCACATTGAACGACTTGCCCCCGTCGGTGCTGTAAAGCAGGATGAGATCCGGTTTGAAAATCTTGTTCTCATCTTTAGGATCGACAATCAAGTTGCCGAAATAAAACGGACGCCACACCATGTAGTTGCTGGCATCGAGCTTCGTCCAGTTCGCGCCACCGTCATCCGAGCGGTAAAGTCCTCTTCCTTTTTCCGCTTCGATGTTGGCATAGACCACCTGCGGCTTTGCCGGCGCAACTCCCACCGCGACACGTCCCCACGGCTTAGGAGGTAAGCCCTTGGCGCTGCTCTCGCTGATCTCGGTCCAGTGGTCCCCGCCGTCGCTTGATTTAAACAGGCCACTACCCGGTCCTCCCGAGCGGAACGTCCAGCCCTGACGCCGGAAGTCCCACATCGCGGCGTACATTGTCTTCGGCTCCTGCCGGCTCATCGCCATCAGCGCGCACCCGGACGATCCATTTGCGCCGGCCAGAACTTTTTTCCACGTCTTGCCGCCATCAGTCGTCTTGTAGACTCCGCGCTCGTCGTTGTCATCCCACAGATGACCCATCGCGCAGACCAGCACATTGTTTCCATCGCCAGGATCGACCAGAATCTTCGCAATATGCTCGCTATCTTTGAGTCCAACGTTGGTCCAGTTCTCGCCTCCGTCAGTGGACTTGTACACGCCGTCGCCGACCGAGACACTGTTTCGAACCCAGCCCTCTCCCGTGCCTACCCAAACCGTTTTCGAATTCGATGGATCAATTGTGACCGCGCCGATCGATTGCACACTCTCGCGATCGAACACAGACCTGTAGGTCGTGCCGCCATTCTCCGACTTCCACACGCCGCCGCTGGCTGCTCCTACGAAGACGGTGATCCGCCCGTTCTGCTCGACGGCATCCACCGCCGCGACGCGCCCACTCATGGTGGCCGAGCCGATATTGCGCGCCGGCAGTCCCGACACCGTGGCAGCATCAAATTTATAACTACCCTGAGCGAAGGCCAGAGCAGTACAACCGACCAGGACGATCCCAGACCACACGCTCAACTTCATCATCAAACTGCGATCCGCAGCGGGTGCATTCATTGAGAAATCCTCTTTAATCAGAAGTTGTCCACGTAGAGACAGCCGCCTCGGCTGTCCGCTGTTCACGACGTTCGAAAATCTCGGCTTACTTTTTCTCAGCATCGGCCTTGGGCGCCTGTTTCAGTGAGGCCGGCACGGCAAAGTCCGCCTTGTCGATGGGCACATTGACTTCAATCTTTTCGATGGTCGTCGTCTGCGCGGCCGGATTCGCCTTCGACCCCTGCGAAATCGAGTAGGGATACATCACGCCCGCTACCGGCTTGTACGAGCCCATTTCCGTCACACTCTCGCGCACCGAGCCGCGAATGAACTCCTGCACTTCCTTGCGAATCTCCAGGAAAGTGTCAGGATCGAGGTAGTAGTAGACGATGTCGCCGTCTTTCAGCGTGACCTTCAGGCGGAGCGCGTCGTCCCCATCGACCACGTCGTGCCCCAGAAACTCCACGGTGTTGCCCTTTTCCTTGTAATCCACCAGCGGGCCGTCGAAATCCGCGTCGAGCAGCAGATCCTTTAAATCGTCTTCGCCCATGAACTCAGGATCTTTATGTCCGCCGAAGGGCTGGATCTGCCAGCCGGTCGTGCCGTCGTAGGCGGTCACCGCCGTCATACCCTGCAGCGTGAACGTCTCGCGCACCAGGTTGGGCCGCTCGTTTTCCTGCATGGTCGCGGCGGTGAATCCACCGCCGCCATTCAGTTTGCCCGTCATGCGGATCGACTGGATCGCCTTGATCTTGTCGATCCCGCCTTTGGCCTGAATGTTCTTGTTGACGAGTTCTTCGGCACTCTGCCCATAGGCCAGAACACTCAGACATGAAACCGCCGCCAGCACAATCACTGCGTGACGCATGGGAGAAAACTCCTGTTGTATGGGACTTGGACCCGGGAAATAAGACGAACAGTACTCTACCCGTTAGTAGACGCACTTGCCAAGTCTTGGTTAGCGGAACTGGTTAGCGGCGAGGCCTACGTAGAGACAGCCGCCTCGGCTGTCCCGCCAGGGCGAAGCCCGGCGGAATCCGTCGAAACGCACGCCCCAACACAAATTTTCAGCGTCTACGAAGATTTTCGTTGACACTACGAATACCTTCGTAGTAGGGTCTTTTCCCATGAAGCAGCCCCACAAACCCACCGCGTCCGAGCTGGAAATTCTCCGCGTACTCTGGAACCGCGGACCTTCCACGGTTCGCGAAGTTCACGAAGCCCTCAGCGAAAAAAAGGACCTCGGTTACACCACGGTCCTGAAGCTTCTCCAGATCATGACCACAAAGGGTACCGTACGCCGAAACGAAACCCAGCGGGCTCACGTCTATGAAGCATGCCTTCCCGCCGAGCAGACCAAACAGCAACTTGCCGGCGACATGCTGCAGCGGGTCTTTGAAGGTTCTGCCAGTCAGCTCATGATGCATGCGCTGGCGGGGCGCAAGTCATCGCCAGAGGAAATCAGCGAACTGCGCCGCTTGCTGGATGAATATGAAAGGAGCCGGCGATGACCACTCTGACGAATTGGTTTTCCCCTAGCGCGATGCAATCTTTGGGATGGGCTCTGTTGCATTTCCTCTGGCAGGGGACTGCGCTCGCCGCTCTGGCCGCGGCGGCGATGGCATTGTGCCGTCGCGCGTCGTCGCGCTATTTGCTGGGAGTCGGTGCACTCGTGCTGATGCTGCTGGCTCCGTTGGCAACTTTCTTTTCCTATTCGCAACTACATTCCGATGTGGCAGAAATCACGAGGTCGTCGGCGCTTACCGCTGCAGATTTAGCGACGGCGAAGAGCAAGAGCGCGGTAAATAGCTTTGCTCAACCTTCTTCCATCAAGCCGTCGATGGATGTGCTGCCTTGGCTGGTCGAGGCTTGGCTTCTCGGCGTCGCCTTCTTCAGTCTTCGTTCTGCAGGCGGATTCTTGCTGCTTGAGCGCGAACGGCGCAGACAATCTTCCATCGTGAGCCCGCGCGTGCTCGAGATTTGCCACACGCTGCAAGATCAGCTTGGCTTAAATCGCACGATCGCTTACTGCGAATGCAAGTGGCTACAGGCGCCTGCGGTAATCGGATGGTTTCGACCTGTCGTGTTCTTGCCGGTGACGGCTCTTACGGGCTTGTCCGAAGAACAACTGGAGGCGGTGATCGCCCACGAGTTGGCGCACATCCAGCGGCTTGACCCCTTTGTGAATGTGTTCCAGGTTTGCGTGGAGACGTTGCTCTTCTACCATCCTGCGATCTGGTGGCTGAACAAGAAGATTCGGACGGAACGCGAGCACTGCTGCGATGACATGGCGGTGGCGCTTTGTGGAGACGCTGTAGAGTACGCGTGGGCGCTTACGTTGATGGAAGAATGGCGCAGCGCTCCGGTTTTCGCGATGGCCGCAAACCGTGGTCCGCTCACCGAGCGCATCGTGCGTGTCCTCGGCCTGAAGACGCTCGGCGCTGGAATGCGCGGCATCGGTCTGACAGGCAGCGTCTTGTGCCTCGGCGCTGCTCTCGTCGCTGGGAATGCCCTGCTGGGAATGGCGCATCCGCGGCAGGTTCAGGCGGATTCGCGAGCCACACCCTCGGCTCACTCATCACAACAGCCTGCCGCGAGCAGCGCTCCGAAACCTTCGCCGTCGCATCCGCAAAGCCGCGAGTCGACCACCGCCTCGTCTTCTTCCTCCGCCTCTTCCTACATCGACGGGATGAAGGCTGCGGGACTTGGCGATCTCACCGTTGATCAGCTCATCGCCATGAAGATCCAGGACGTCACGCCGGAATATGTCCGGGAAATGCATGAGCAAGGCTTGCATCCTGACGCGAACAATCTGATTGCAATGCGCGTACAAGGGGTGACTCCTGAGTACGTTCGGGGACTGCGTGCATCCGGCCTGAATCCCGATCAGAACCAGATCATTGCCCTCAAAGTGCAAGGCGCAGACGGCGAGTATTACCGCGGACTGAAAGAAGCCGGCATTCAGCCTGACGTGAACACTCTGATCGGGTTGAAGGTGCAGGGCGTAACTCCGGAATATGTTCGTGAACTCCGCGCCGCAGGCCTGACTGTCACTGCAGATCAAGTCATCGCGCTGAAGGTGCAGGATGTCTCTCCGGAATACCTGAAGGGATTGCACGAGCAGGGGATTGATCCGCGCACGGACGATGCGATTGCCATGCGAGTGCAGGATGTAACTCCGGAATACGTTCGCGACCTAAAGGCTCTCGGGCTTAAACCGTCTGCCAACGAACTCATCGCGATGCGCGTGCAGGACGTTACGCCGGAATACATCAAGGCGTTACAGGCAGCGGGATACAAGTTCAACATCAGCGACATCATCAGCGCCAAGGTGCAAGATGTGACGCCTGAGTTCATCGAGCGAGCGCAGAAGCATGGGTTTAAGGATCTGACTCTGCAGAAGCTGATTCAGCTTCGGCAGTTGGGGATTTTGGATTCTAAGGCTGATCTCTAAATTTCGTTATGCGTGGTGCGCTCGGCTTCGCCTCGCTTGGACGACCGAGGCGGTCGTCGCCACACGTGCCTTGCCACAGGGGCATTTCTAGATGAGCATTTTCCACATTAGCATTTAAGGAGATGAGTTATGAGGATGCGTCGAACCCTTGCGTACTTAGTGTTCGCGTCTTGCGTTCTTCTGGTTGCGGCCAAGAATCGGGCTGCGGAAGATCGAAGCGGCGACTGGACCATCAGCAAGTCCGACGAGGCGGGCAAAGTTGAGTTCTCGCTGATCGAACATCACCATGGCGGAACTTCGAGTCACGAGTCGGACTGGGCTGCGAGTTCGTTCCAGGGCGTGGACTTTTCGAAGGCTGGACGACAGGATGTTCGTTTCACCATCGCGCGCGACGCAGGCAAGATTGAGTGCGAAGGATTCCTCAACAACGGGGAAGGCGCTGGCATTTTCCACTTCCAGCCAGATGCGAATTATCCGCGCGAGATGAGCGCTCTCGGTTTCTCTGTCGACGACGAGAAGCAGTTCAGCATGGCAGTGATGGATGTCAGCCTGGAATTTGCGCGACAGATGAAGAACGAGCATCTTAGCGGTCTCGATGCCGACAAACTGATTGCCTTCCGCATCTTTCACGTGGACTCGGCTTTCATTGAGGCGCTGCGGGCAGAGGGATTGAAGATTTCCGACGCCGACAAACTAGTTGCTTTCCGCATTCACGGCGTGACTCCGCAAATGGTGCGCAGTCTTCATCAGGCTGGCTATTCGCCGGACGAAGATACGCTGATCGCGATGAGAATCCACGGCGCGACTCCGGAATGGATGGCAGAACTCAAGCAGCGCGGTTACGATCATGTGGATCTGGAGAAGCTGATCGCGTTTCGGATTCACGGAGTTTCGCCGGAGTTCATCCAGAAGCTGCAAGGGCTGGGATATGCGCATCCTGATCCGGACGATCTGATTGCCATGCGCATTCACAATGTGACGCCGGAATACATCAGCGACATGCGCGCGCGGGGAATTCACGATCTCAGCATCGATCAACTGGTCAGCATGAGGATTCACGGCATCGACTAGGCTCGTAGCCTGGGGCATTCGCCGAATACAAAAGCAGCGCTTTGGCGCGGCTTTTTTCCGGCTATTTCTTGATTGCCGCGTTGTGGAAATCTGCCCAAGAAATACTTGTTTTGAAGCAGTCAACTGCCACATCTGGCGCGTGTTTCTTTTTGGAAACAATCTAGGTTCGAGGGGTACCCCCCTCCCCCACCCCCTCTGAACCCCTTGACTGGCGCGGGGTTCGCAAAAATGCCTTGCAAGATCTTGAGCCCCTAAGGCTTAGAGGTCAAAATCTTGACAACAAAGGACTTGCGGACCTTTTGGCGAGGTCATTGTGCACCGCCTCCGCCTTGACGATGATCTGCTTTTCGCAAGGCGTGCGCAAGGTCAGATGTCACACGATGCGCCTGCGGGGCTGTGAATTTCCGCGACACGCAAGGCGGCCAATTAAAGGCGCCGGAAATCGGCTATCTCCGAATGGTTCCAATTTCCAAGAGGCCTACTTCTCGCCTAGAGCAATTTCCGGTTAGCCCGTGATTCGAGAGTCGCGCGTCTTTCCGAGATGCCGACTTATGCTACCGATCTAGCTCGATTGCTGATCGGAGTGCTTCCAGGTTGCCAACGATCCATTCGGAACTACCTTGACTCCTAGGAACTCCCCTTCTGGACTGCAAGCAAACGCTGCCGGATTGCTCAACGGACCTTCGAGCCTTCGCTCAGGAGAAGCTGGCGATGGCCGCCGAACCACTGAGTGTGATGGCCTCCGTTGCTGCCACTGAAGCACAAGGTCCGCCGAAAGGATCGAGAAGGCAAGGCAGGCCCACACGATAGTTTCGTTCGCATGGACGTCGAGATCCTCCCATCCGCCCACGCCGCCGATGACTCGCACCTCAAGAAAAACTATTGCGACCGCAAAGCTGCGAGTCATCCATTGCCGATGCTCCTGAACCTTCCCTTTAAGAATGAAGACCATCGCAATCCCGGTAGTAATCATCCACAACGCGGCGTCCGCCGCGGCAGCAATGCTGAAAGATCGGGGATCGCCCATGCGCTCCTCGAAGTACTGAATGTAAAAGCCGAGTGGCGCCGCCACGAATACACCTGCGACATAGATTCGACCGACTACACGATGGAGCCGCCTGAAACGATGGCGAAGCCGGTCGGAGAACTGCATCGGGCCCAGCAGCAGAGCGCACGCACCGGCAATTCCATGGGGCAACAGCCACCACTTAAAGGGTTCGTAGTGCTGCCATACCGGATCCTTCGGTTGCACCAGAAAACTCTCATCGTGAAGGATAACGTAGGCCAACATCAGGCCTATGGCGGCAAACAGCAAATATTTTGGACGTAACCACGAGCTCTGCTTGAGCCCTGTCATTGTTGTTGACATGGAACAGCCTCCGGGACGGCGATTCTTGATTTCGTGCCTCAATGATCGATGGTTTCTAGCGCGCTTGTAGAAAGGAAACCGCCGCCCGTAGCCCGGCGGTCTCCACTCAAACAGTTATTTCCTTCTTGTCCTATGCTGCGCCTCTGAAACGTTGTCCGCGCCAACGGCTTGGTTATCCCCACAATCGTTGCGTAGCTCGTTGGGGGCGCCCCTGGGCGGCGTGCTCGTTGTGTTGTCGATACAAGGGATTGCACTCAGGTATTCGTATATGGCTTCGATCTGATGGTCGGTCATGTTGTGAAACAACGGCCATGGCATCACCTGGAGAAGATTGCCATCGACGGGAGGCGGAAGACACGTTGCCGTGTCTGGATCTGATGGAGGTTCCGAGCAGGTCAGATGGATCCTATCGAAATCTGTGCCATGCCGCAGGATTTTCTTGAACTGTTCAAGCGTGCGGCCACCTTCCGCTCGTCCCGTTTTGTCCGGTGTCAGGTTGCGTGTAATGATGTCTGGCCCAACGTATGGTCCCGAGGCTAGCCAATAATCTGGTGGTGGATATACTCCGGGTACCGGCGGGACGGCTGGGCCAAAATCCGTGCCACCCTCCAGGTAGGTGGTTGGGTCGGTTTTTGTCGGCTGGCCAAAATAGGGGTTTCCGCCCGCGGCGTAATTGAAGTTTGGGGGCCCTCCGCCGGTGTGGCAACCGTTGCAGTCGCCAACAGCGTTCACCATAAAGCTGCCTAGGCCCACCTTCCAGGAGTCTTTCCCCTCCAAGTTCAGTGGGACGGGCGCATATTTCGAAACCGATACGAACCAGTGATGCCTCACCGTCGTCTTTGTGGTTGCGGTTGTTATCCTGCGCTTGCACGCTCGGCGGAGTGCCTAACCGTCCTGTTAACGCAATCACACCCAGGGTCAAGACAGCTGCCGATGCTATTTTGACGAGTTTCTGTGTCTTCATTTGTGGTTTCTCCTTTGCGGATTTATCCAGGATCATCTCGTTTGCATCCGGTCATCGCTTTCCGGCGCAGACGCATGCCACTTCAAAAGCAAGGTGGTTCTAAGAATCACCCCATGAAGGACTGGGCCCGGATCGAGCTTGGGGTTGTCCCTAAACTGGGCGCATGATGTTTCAGTTTGAGCAGGCAGGCAATGGAGAAGGTCTGGAGAATCGTGTATTAAGGTGTATTCTTCTGTAGCTCTAACATGTTGAACCGTCAGTGCTTATTGATTCTCGAAGAAGGCATGAGAATTACATCCCTCATGAGTAGAGGGCGCGACCGTGGCTACAGACTTGGTCAGATTTGATGATTTCGAACTAGACCTTGGCTCGTACCAAGTGAAACGTTCAGGCCGAACGTTAAGGCTGGAACGAATCCCGATGGAAGTCCTGTTTCTGCTGGTAGAGCGGCGGGGCCAGTTGGTAACGCGGGAAGAGATCATTGAAAAACTCTGGGGCAAGAACGTCTTCCTTGATACCGACAACGCAATCAATACGGCGATCCGGAAAATCCGCCAAGTCCTCAAGGACGATCCCGAACAACCGCGCTTTGTCCAGACCGTCACCGGGAGAGGCTACCGATTTATAGGCCAGATATCTGAGGTTGCTGTCCCACCCGTTAAAGCGCCAGCTCAAGAGCAACCGGCTTCGAGTTCGAGTCCGAAAGCTGCTCCTGCAGCGCCAATAACCATCGGTGCAACAACCGGACGCCCAACCGGTATTGGAATACGCTGGAAGCTGATTGTTCCGGCGATCGTGGCTGGGCTGGCGTTGTCAGTCGGCGGCTACTTCTATCTCGGCCGCACACCGAAGCTCACGGACAGAGACACGATTATCCTTGGCGACTTCAATAACACGACGGGCGATGCCGTATTTGACGGAACGCTGAGGCAAGGCTTAGCGGTGCAACTCGAGCAGTCGCCTTTCCTCAGCCTTATCTCAGACGAGCGCATCCAGCAGATACTGAGGCTGATGGGCAAGCCAGCCGATGCCCGACTTACTCCAGAGATCGCCCGGGAAATCTGCGAGCGAACTGGAAGTGCGGCCGTTCTCGACGGCTCGATTGCAAGCCTCGGCAGCCAGTATGTGTTGGGATTACGCGCAAAAGACTGTCGCACGGGAGATGTTCTCGCTGATGAACAGGCCCAAGTGGCGAGAAAAGAAGACGTTCTGAATGCTCTTGGCCAAATCGCCAGCAAATTCAGAACCCGAGTCGGCGAATCACTCACCACGGTCAAGAAGTACGACGTTCCGCTCGCCGAAGCCACGACGCCCTCACTCGAGGCCTTGAAAGCCTACAGCGCCGGCTGGCAGGTTGTCTCTTCCACTGGTTCGGCGGCCGCAGTGCCCTTTTTCAGTCGCGCCATTGCGATTGACCCCAACTTTGCCAGCGCTTACGCGGCGCTCGGGCGCATGTACGGCGACATCGGGGAATCCGTCCTTTCTGCGCAGAATACGAACAAGGCCTATCAATTGCGGGATCACGCCAGCGACCAGGAGCGGTTCTTTATTTCTCTTACCTACGAATTGCAGGTTACGGGCGACCTGGAGAAGGCGCAACAGATCTGCGACTTGTGGGCGCGAGCCTACCCTCGTGCGGCGTTGCCCCACGGGCTGTTGGCAGGGGGAATCTATCCATCGATCGGAAAACGTGAAGAGTCCGTCGAGGAAGCCAAAATGGCTCTCGGTATCGACCCGGATTTTTCCATAGGATACAGCCTTCTTGCCGCCAGCTACCTGGCGCTGGAGCGCACTGCTGAAGCGGAGAATACTCTCCAGCGAGCGTCCGAGCGTAAACTTGATATCCCTGATTTCCATGTCCAGCGCTACGTGATTGCCTTCTTGAAAGACGACAAGACAGGCATGGAGCGGGAAGCCGCCCTTCCTCGGGAAAAACCCGGCGTGGATGACTGGATGTCCAACGCCGAAGCTTTCGTATCGGCCTATTCCGGTCACTTGGAAAAGGCCAGGAAGATGTCAGAGCGGGCAGCGGATTTGGCTCGCAAGGCGGAGCGGCGGGATACCGAGGCACTTTACGAAGCAGATGCCGCGATGCGGGAGGCCCTGTTCGGAAATGCATTGGCCGCAAGGCAGAGAGCTGGGGACGCAGTAGAGCTTTCAAAAAGCAGGGATGTGGCATATGGAGCTGCCTTTGCGCTTGCTCTCTCGGGAGATTCTTCTCGATCTCAAGGACTGACGGAGGACCTCTCTAGGCGCTTCCCCGAGGACACGATAGTCCGATTCACGTATGTGCCGACGATCCGAGCACTCGGGGCGTTGAACCACAGCCAGCCCTCAAAGGCTATCGAGCTGCTGCAAACCGCCATTTCTTATGAAGGCGGAACTCCGATTGAGGGCGGCTCTGAATTTCTTTTGGGAGCGGGTAGTCTCTACCCAGCCTATGTCCGTGGCCTTGCCTATCTGGCCGCACATCAAGGCACCGAAGCCGCCGGAGAATTCCAGAAGATTCTCGACCACCGAGGCGTCGTTCTCTGCGATCCCATCGGCGCATTGGCGCACCTGCAATTGGGCAGGGCTTACACGCTGTCGGGCGATAAAACCAAAGCGAAATCCGCCTATCAGGATTTCCTTTCGCTCTGGAAAGATGCGGACCCGGGCATTCCCATTCTGAAGCAGGCCCAAGCCGAATATGCGAATCTCAACTGAGCCACTGACTCGCTCTTCGCGGCGCAACTTGTAGCTTTCCTTGTTGCCACGAACGCGATCGAGCAAACGCGCAGGCTTGGGGTCGAGCAAGATCAGCTTTCAAGCACCGGTAATCTGAACATACGAGCAGGCAGCGGAATGCTTTTGCGTGTGATAACCTTAGGCCACGATTTGGAGCCATTGCAAGTTTCTTCCTAGCCGCGATTCTAACTGCGCCCGCGTGGGGTAGCGGCCGGTGCACATGATCGATTTGGCCAGTTCTCGGCAGTCACGGCAATTCCCGGTGCAACCGCGGGACTTTTTCGCGCATCCCTTGTCATGGTAGAGGTTGAGATCGTGCAGAGGGTTACGATGCGTCACCTCGGCTACCTCGTTTCTTCAGTTATCCTCATCAGCTTTTTCCTGAGCGGTTGCGGATCGCACGTTCAGAGTGGGGCCAGTTTCGGTACGTCCGGCAGCGGTGGTTCCGGCGGTACTTCTGGTGGCACCTCGGGCGGGACTTCGGGGGGTACCTCAGGCGGCACTTCTGGTGGCACTTCGGGCGGTACTTCAGGTGGCACTTCAGGTGGCGGCTCTGGGGGATCCGGTGGCGGATCCGGAGGATCCGGGGCGATCATCACCAATCCTGGGACCGCAGACTCTGAGTCCTTCGATTCTGAAACGACTTCTTCTTCTGCCGCACTCCCTGCTGGGCCATACCAGGGCGTGGTGAATGGCGGTCGATCGCGTGCCGTGGTCGGGGCTAGGGTGTACCTACTTCAAGTCAACTCCGGCGACTATGGCAAATCCTCGGTCTCGCTGCTCACTTCCGCGACCGGCAACCCGGCTGACTCCGTCGGTCACTACGTGCTCAGCGGTGAGTACGGCGGCTTCTCCATTGCCGGCAACTACACCTGCACCGCCGGCCACCAAGTCTACGTTTATACCCGAGGCGGCAACAGCGGGGATGATGGGGCGAACCCCGCCATTGGTCTGATGGCCTCGCTCGGCACCTGCCCGGAAACTGGAAATTTCAACGCGGCGGCTCCTTTCATCTTCGTGAACGAAGTAACAACCGTAGCGGCGGCTTATGCGATGGCTGGAATTGCCGCGGATGCGACCCACGCCATTGATTCCGCAAAGCCCACTGCGTCGACTGGCTTCGCCAGTGCCGCCGACCTTGCGAGCATTACCACTGGATTCGCTAACTCCACCCTGCCTTCCCGCTCGGAAGGCAGGGCTTCACAGAGCAAGATTCATACTCTCGCCAACATTCTGTCCGCCTGCATCAACTCAAGCGCATCCACTTCCGCCAGTTGCACCACTCTATTCAGCAACGCACGCAGCCATGGCGCCTCTGGAACTGTGCCGGAAGAAACGGCGACTGCTGCTATCAACATCGCGCGCAATCCCCGCGCCAACATTGCAGTCCTCTATGGCCTCCAACCCAGGCTCTCCGCTCCGTTCCTGCCGGCACTTGAATCTGCTCCGCCGGATTTCGACCTCTCCCTCGTTCCGGAAGTCTCGAAGGACTCCGTCGCCTCCTTGTCACTGCACCCCTAACGGTTAACACCTGAAGATACCGAGCAAATAGACTTCTGCCAGCCCGGAAGGCCGGGCTCCGTTTATATTGTGCCAAACTGGGCTCCAGAAGAGGCGCGATCGAGAGAAGTGCTATTGAGATGGAAGGGCGCTTCAAAACGAATGAGCGACTAGAGAAGGACGCACTGCTGGAGATCTCGCTACTGCACATGCTTGAACTCGGGCTCTGCCCGCTTTCGGCTATTGGGTTGCACCGCCCCTGACCTCGTATCCCGAAGGGATTGAGAACCACGATGGATCAGGTTCTCCGCGCACAAGATTCGTGACCTTGAGGGTCACTTCTCCGAGCTGCGGACTGTTGCGGATTACGGACAGATCCATGTGCAGGTCTGGGGAGTACCACACATCCGTGCGAGCGAGGGCGATGCGGCTGGCTCCTGCATTCGATACGGTCTCGCGCGTTCCTACCACAGCCAAATCGTCCATCGTTTGCTGGCCAAGGCTCTCACGGGTCACATTCCCGTTACTGCCGGAACCCGCGCCACCAGCATCCTCCGCAAGGAGCAGTCGCGGGTGGAAGGTGGTCGTAGCGCAATTCATGGAAGCCTTTGTACACATTGTGCGCGTGGCCGAGACCGGATCCAGGATCGTGAAGCTGCGGAGAGGAGGTTCTGCGTTCGAATCCGCGGGAACGAATTCGCGAATTTCGCGGCGAACGCGTCCTTGGGAGTCGCGAGCCACTGACGTGTAGTATTTCCGCGACACTGTGCCGCCTCCCACGAGCGACTCGTTCCAAGTGACGACAACTTTTGCTGTGAATGGGGCGTTGGGGATTGCTGGTATTTCAATACCTTCGATATGGGCGCGAACGGCGCCTACCGCCGTCGAAGACTGACAGACAGCCGGGGCGGTGGTGAACGCAACACAAAGGGAGAGACCGAGCAGAATAGAGGAACGCATAGGCACGCTCCGCATGGACGTCTAAGTATCCCACACCTAAAATAGATGCGGCAACCGCCTGAACTGCCGCCCGCGCCATAAGGATTTATGACCGGATGCTCAGACCGGGTTACTATTTATCGATTTCCTATGGCCTATTTCCGTCAATTGTGGCAACTTCTCTGATGCGCGCGAGCCTGCTTTGAGGGGAGTTTAGACACTCATGTGGCCTCATCGGGTTGAAACTTTGTTGGTCTTTGGCACGCTGCTTTTCGGATGTGCGTCCCTGGATGTACAAGCACAGAGAAGCGATGCCGGCCAGGGAGCTCAGCGATTTATGGAGTATTGCGCAGGCTGTCACGGCGCCGATGGCAAGGGCGGCGACAAGGCTCCGCCTATCATTTCTGCGTCGAACACCACATTTCCCTCCGACTCGGAACTTTTTCGCATTGTGCACGATGGGACGAAGGGCGGGATGCCACCCTTCGGACAGATCGGCGATGCGAACATCAGGGCCGTGCTGCTATTTCTGCGCCGGCTCCAGGACAACGCCGCCAACAGTAGCAGTTCAGCGGAGGCAGCCATAACGGGAGACGTCGATGCTGGCCGCACCCTGTATTTTGGCAAGGCGCAATGCTCCACCTGCCACTTGATGCAGGGCAAGGGCGGATTCATCGCGAGAAACTTGACAGCCTACGGCCGGACGCGCACAGCGGATCAGATCCTGCACGCCGTTACCAGTCCCGACACAACGCTTGTGCCCTCGTCGCAGGTAGTGACGGTGACAACCAAGAGTGGGCAGAAGCTGACCGGGCCGCTGCGAAACGAGGACGCCTTCACCTTGGCACTGCAGACCGAAGACGGCCGCTATCACATGCTGGCGCGGAGCGACGTTACGGATGTGCACTACACCGATCACTCTCTGATGCCGCGCGACTATAGCACGCGGCTTTCGCCGAAGGAACTGGATGACATTGTGAGTTTTCTCATTGTTGCGAGCAGGAGTCCGCGCTCGGAAAAGGTGGAGGGTCGATGACTCGCCAGGCAGGCTCACGTTAACAAAACCGGAATCGATCCCTATGCGATTTGAAAATCGTGTACTCGGAGCCCTAGTCGCCGTTTCCCTGCTGCTGGCGATGCGCGAGGGCAGTGCGTTTGGACAAACCTCAAAGTCTGAAACGCATTCTGCCGCCAAGCACGCAACACCTCCAGACGATGGCAATGGCCTGATCAATGTCCAGCAGAGCGACTTGCTTCAGGCGCATGTTACAAACGACTGGGTTTCCTACAATGGCGATTACAGTGGCGCTCGCCACAGCGGCTTGACTCAGATCACGCCGGGCAATGTAGGCCGGCTGGTAGCACAGTGGGTGTTTCACCCACGAGTGGTCAGCCCCCTCGAAGTTACTCCCTTGGTGGTTGCCGGCATCATGTTCGTAACCAGCGCCAATGATGCATACGCTCTGGACGCGAAGACAGGCAAGGTGCTGTGGCATCACGTCCGAGCCGTTTCACAGGGTCTGGTGGACGACCCCGCCCAGCATCACAATCGCGGCGTGGCCATCCTGGGCACCCGCGTCTACATGGAAACGGACAATGCACACTTGCTTTGTCTTGACGCGCGCTCCGGCCACTTGATTTGGGAAGTTCCCTATGCGACCGGCAACAAGAACTACGGTGCAACGAGCGCGCCGTTGATCGTGAAAGACAAGGTGGTGGTAGGCATTTCAGGGGGAGATGACGGCGTGCGCGGATTCCTGGCTGCCTTCGATGCGGAAACAGGCGAGGAGAAATGGCGCTTCTGGACCATCCCCGGGCCTGGGGAGAAGGGCAATGAAAGCTGGCCGGGAGACAGCTACCTGCATGGTGGGGGGACGACGTGGATGCCAGGCACGTACGATCCGGAGCTGAACACGCTGTATTGGGGCACCGGCAACCCCGCTCCGGACTACGACGGCGCTGTTCGCCCCGGTGACGACCTCTACACCAGCTGCCTGCTGGCATTGGATCCCGATACCGGCACGTTGAAATGGTACTTCCAATTCAGCCCGCATGACTTGTATGACTATGATGCCGTGCAAACGCCGGTAATCGTGAACGCAAGATACAAGGATCGTCCTCGAAAGCTGATTGTGACCGCTAATCGTAACGGGTTCCTCTACCTCCTCGACCGGACCAATGGAAAATTCCTCTTCGCTAAACCGTTCGTGAACACTCTGAATTGGGCCAAGGGTATCGACGAGAACGGTCGACCAATTTCCGCTGGCCTGACTCCCGACGAGAATGGCATTCGCGTTTGTCCCGCCAATGGCGGAGCAACGAACTGGTACTCGCCCAGCTACGACCCGGCCACTCACATGTTCTACTTCCGCTCGTATGAAGCATGCGCAGTCATCCAGTCGAATACAAAACCTTTCGAAGAGGGGAGAAACTACTACGCGAGTGGTATGCGGGCCGTGGACGAGATCGGCAAGGGTTATATCGATGCTTTTGATCTGAATACGCTTGATTTCGGCTGGCGTGATCTCCAGATCGGCAGGAACAAAGGTTGGGGTGGCGTGATGTCAACGGCAACGGGCCTGCTTGCGTACGGAGACGACGCCCAGAATTTTGTAGTTCTGGATGGGCGCACGGGCAACCCTTTGTGGCACTTCCACGTTGGACAATTGATCCACGCGTCTCCGATGAGTTATGCGGTTAATGGAAAGCAGTATTTCGCGATTGCCGCTGGAAGTGATGTATTTTCATTTGCGCTTCCCTGATCGTTCGCTTGGCTACAGATCTGCGACCACTCTGCTTTCTGGTACGCCCGCCGGGAACGACGCGCTCGACCCCCGCCTCTTGAGTGACAGGGCTGCGTTACGATCGAGGTAAGGGTTGGGGTGACCGACGGCGCATGTAACCAGACGTGACCGCATCGAAAACGCCGTTCATGAAGGGAAGGCACCCTGCGTCGGCTTCCATCAAACAGACGTTGGCAGAGCCCCTGGTCTTTGCCTGGGCCATTTTCAACATGCCATGGGAAAAATCTGTACCCACGACGTAGCCATTAGGTCCTACCCTCGCTTGCAGATGTGTGAGGAGCGTACCGGTACCAGTGCAGAGATCGAGAACCGGACTGACATTCTCTACGGGAATCTGGTCAACCAAAAACTTCCTGGCCAAACCCTGCTTGTCACGGGAATGAAGGGCGACGAACCGCTCGTAGAATCTCGAAAAGGCATCGTAGTAGACCCGCCTCCCGCGTCTCATGAGGCTTCACCGGGCAAAGACATTTCGACAGGCCGCTCCACTGCGACATCGGTTCCGGTGTCCAGTATGCGCTTGTTGTCGGATTGTGGGCGCGAAACCCGCCGATTTGGCCGGACGGGGATGGCGCGCCTCGAAAAGACGGGGAAAGAATGCCCCACCCACGTTAGCCATAAGGTCACAACCGGCGCGCTTCTCTTGTAACAAAATCCGCATTTTCTGCATTCTTTCTTCAGAGGCTAAGGACTGTGACGGGGACTCTAAGCGACTTCGTCCGCTATGGCTACGTGGCTTTGCCACTCTGGGTGTTCGCCGAGCAACTCGGCGTCCCAATACCGGCTGCGCCAATCCTACTGGCGGCAGGCGCCATCGCGGGGACGGGCCGTATGAACCTGGCTTTCCTCACGGCATTGGCTCTGGTTGGAGCACTTACCGCCGATTTGATTTGGTATCGTGTCGGGCGCTCCCATGGGTCGCGGGCACTTGGACGATTGTGCCGGGTATGCCTGGAACCGGATTCGTGCGTCCGCCGCGCCAAGAATCTTCTGGAGAAACATGGCCTGCGTTCGCTCCTGGTTGCCAAATTCGTACCCGGCCTGAATGCGGTGGCAGCGCCTGTGGCCGGTACGATTCGCGTTCCCTGGTGGCAGTTTGCAGTTGTTGATGCCCTCGGGATCCTCGTTTGGGCAACGAGTTTCGAACTCCTGGGATTTGTGTTCGCCGGCCAACTGGAGAGAGTGGCAGTGTATGCGTGGCGGATGAGTGCATTCTTGTTGGCCGCGATGATCATCGCCGCACTGGCTTCTGTCCTGGTCCTCAAGTACCTGCGGCGGCGGCGGCGTTTTCTTCGGGAGCTGCGAATGGCCCGCATCAGTCCGCAGGACTCAAGCAGAAACTGGATCGGCATGAACCAGTCACCGTGATTGACCTCCGCCATTCTCTGGATTTTCTGCCTGAGCCCTACACGATTCCTGGGGCTATTCGGATTCCGATGGAAGACCTAGACAAGCGCATCCGTGAAATTCCCAGAGAACAGGAAGTGGTGTTGTACTGTACCTGTCCGAATGAAGCCAGCAGCGCCATGACCGCGGTCAAACTGCGGAAATACGGTGTTACCAAGGTTCGTCCGCTGCAAGGCGGTTTCCACACGTGGCGTGGGCTTGGATTCCCCTTAGAGTCCGAATTTGGGCCAGTGCCTGCGACCGAAAGACGGCCTGCTCGCTGTGCGACATGTGGGGAGAGTTCTGCTTCATAGGTGCCAGGAGACGGGGCAAACTTATCCCTGATGTGTGGTTATTCAGGGCGGGACTTGAGGCGAAGATCTATGTCAGCTCAATCAGGAAATGCGTTCGCAGCAATGGGCCGCGAGGATTTATTGCGGGCACTGGAAATGTTCGCCAAGAACTGGCTCGCCCACGATGGCTGCTGGTTCCTTGCGGCCGAGGAACGTTTCGACATGGAGATCGCAATTGATCTGGACGCTCGCTCCTGGAAGCGGTTCGCTTCCGCCGAGGCGCGCCGCATCATGACCACATTCGACATTCCGGCTGGTGGTGGACTTGAAGGTCTCGAAAGAGCCTTGAGTCTCCGTCTCTACGCAGTGATCAATACTCAACGAACCGAATGGTCGGAGGACCGTAGGCGTCTGCGCTTCTTTATGGATGTCTGTCGAGTGCAGGAAGCCCGGCGCCGCAAAGGCCTGCCGGATTTCCCGTGCAAGAGCGTTGGCATTATTGAGTTCGAAACGTTTGCTGCGACGATCGATCCGCGAATTCGTACGACCTGCTTGCACTGTCCGCCTGAGGCGACCCCCGGCCAGTATTGTGGGTGGGAGTTTACGATCGAGTGACTAGTCCCATTCCGGAACCCTGCCAACACTGGGGACTCCCGGCGCTCACCGCCGCGTGATCAAGATCACTAAGGCCGAGGGGGCAGTCAAGTTAAATTGTCTCTAGATGATTAAACCGAGCAGGATCAGCTTCGGCGGCACGGCAGGAATCGTAACCAGTATGGCTCTCATTGCCGGCCTCGACGCCGCGAAAACGGGAAGAGCCAGCATGGTCGGTGCTCTTCTGATTGCAGCGGCAATATCGATAGGAATCGATCCGGCGATGCGGAACCCTATTGGCGAACTCGGCATCGACTCAGCTTGCGGTAAAACGCGCAAACCGCTGATGTGTACAAGGGCACTGCGGGCCGGAAGTTCCGTTCCTGGGACTCTGAGGGATCAGGACCGAAAAGCGCAAGTGTCCAGAAATCACTCTCGGGTGGTCGGCCAGCGGGAAGTTATCCAGCGGCGGGCCCCTGGGAGTAGGCAACGACTCAAGCCCAAACGCTTGAAGTTAGCGCCATGAATTGGGTACTCGGAGGGCGGTATTTTTCTGTTTCTGTTGGCGGCGGCTGGGAGCATGGGGTAAAATGCCGCCATTCGGTTCCTATGGGGACCGGCGGGTCGATACGATCCAAGCTTATGGTTCATCTCACGATCCGGCTGAGGAACGCCATGTTTAAGCCTCGTTAATTCGCCATCCTGATTGGCCCTGTGCGCCGGGGCTCCCTGACTGATTTTTCATTGCATGTTCTGAGGCAACACTTTCGCGAGGATCGCGCAGGTGGGTGCGGAAAGCTCAAGGTTGTTATGGAAGCGATCTCGATTGCGGCCGAGCCGCAAAGTTCGGTGTGGGCCGCGCTGGTGGAGGCGGTGCGCGGGTCGCATCGGGACTACACGGCGGGGAGCTTGAACCGGGCGATTCTGTTGCTGGCTGTGCCCATGGTTTTGGAGATGGTGCTGGAGTCGTTGTTTGCGGTGGTGGACGTGTTCTGGGTGGGAAGGCTTGGGGCCAATGCCGTCGCCACCGTTGGACTGACGGAATCGATGCTGAGCCTGGTATTCGCGGTGGGCATGGGGCTCAGTCTGTCGACTACAGCGATGGTCGCACGGCGCATTGGGGAAAAGGATCCGGAGGGCGCGGCCGTGGCGGCGGTGCAGGCGATTGCTCTGGGGATCATGGTTTCACTGGTTATCGGACTGCCGTGCTTCTTGCTGGCTCCGCGGCTTTTGCGGTTGATGGGGGCGTCTGCGGAGATTATTTCGGTTGGCAGCGGGTACACCAGAATCTGCCTGGGCGGCAGCTGTGCGGTGCTGCTGCTGTTTCTGAACAATGCGATCTTTCGTGGGGCAGGAGATGCGGCCATTGCGATGCGGCTGCTGTGGGTTTCGAACATCATTAATCTGGTGCTGGATCCTTGCCTGATTTTTGGCGTGGGACCGTTTCCGCGGATGGGAGTGACCGGGGCCGCGCTGGCGACGTTCATTGGGCGCAGCATTGGCGTGATCTACCAGTTCTATCGGCTGCTGAAAGGGACGGAGCGGATTCACATTCTTGTGCGGCAGCTTCGGCTGCGGCTCGATGTGCTGTGGCGGCTGGTGCGCGTGTCGCTGACAGGGATTCTGCAATTTGCCATCGCGCATACCAGTTGGATCGGGCTGGTGCGAATCGTGAGCATTTTCGGGGCGGCGGCGCTGGCGGGATACACGATCGCGATTCGCATCGTGGTTTTCGCGATTCTGCCTTCGTGGGGATTGAGCAATGCCGCGGCTACCTTGGTGGGGCAGAACCTGGGCGCGGGAAAGCCGGAACGCGCGGAGACCGCGGTTTGGCGGACCGGGCTGTATAACATGATTTTCTTGGGAACAATGGGAGTGCTGTTCGTCTGGTTTGCGGAGCCGGTGGTGCGGTTGTTTACGCATGATGCTGCGGTGGTGCCGCTGGCGGCGGCGTGTTTGCGCATTGTGAGCTGCGGGAATATTGGATATGCCTATGGGATGGTGATGCTGCAGGCGTTTAATGGCGCAGGAGACACTGTGACGCCGACGATTGTGAATTTCTTTGGGTTCTGGATGTTGGAGATTCCGCTGGCTTATTGGCTGGCGATTCGGATGCACATGCAGTCAAAGGGGGCGTTTTGGGCGATTGTGGTGGCGGAGGGGGCCATTGCGGGGGCGAGCGCAATTTTGTTCAAGCGAGGGAAGTGGAAGCGGCAGAAGATTTGAGGCTGGCGCATTCGAGGGAAAATCTGGGGCGATTGGAGTTATGCTACCGCCTCATGAGAATGATGATCACAGAGGTCCGAGGTAATCCCTAGAAGCGGCCTTTCAGGACGCCGACCGGGTCAAAGACCCGGTCCCACACCCACGGACCGGTCCCACACAGGCTAGCGCGCTCGTGCAAGGACTAGGGTGACGTCGTCGGGCTGTTCGTTGTCGCCGATCCAGTCGTCGACTGCCATGGTGACGATTTGGCTGATTTGAGGTAGGGGGAGATCGCGGTTGTCGCGGACCAGGTCGATCAGGCGCTGCTCGCCGAATTCGCCGAAATCATTTTCCGGCTCGGTGACTCCGTCGCTGTAGGCTAGGAGGATTTCACCGGGGTGCATTTCTACAGCGCCTTCTTCGTACGTCATGTTGTCGAAGAGGCCCACGACTGTGCCACCGGCTTCGAGCCGGCGAATGGTGCCGTCTTTGCTGATCAGAATTGGAGGCAGGTGTCCGCCGTTGCTGTAGGTGAGGTGGTGCGAGCGGCCGTCGTAGATTCCGAGGAAAAGTGTGGCGTATTTTTCTGGCGGAGTGCTTTCGTAGAGTTGATGGTTGAGCAGGCTGAGCAAGGCTCCGGGAGAAACCTCGACGCCCTCGGGCCACGTCGCCATGATTCGGCCTTCGCCGGCAACTGCGCCTATGGCGACGGGTTCGCGCATCTGGGGAAGATTCTCCACACTGTAGGCGCGGACTGCGGAGTGGATGGTTGCCATCAACAGCGCGGCGGAAATGCCTTTCCCGCTGATGTCGCCGACCGCCAGGATCAGCTTGTGGGAGCTGGCGGTCAGAAAGTCGTAGTAGTCTCCGCTGACGGTGCGGGCGGGACGGCAGAATCCGTGGACTTCGAGCGACTCGAGTTCCGAAACCTGGCGCGGGAATAATTGCGCCTGCACTTCCTGTGCGATGGAGAGTTCATTCTCCAGACGCTGTTTTTCTTTCTGCTCCTGGATCAGCTTCTCGATGGAGGCGGTCATGGAGTTGAAGGAGATGGCCAGGTCCGCGAGCTGGTCGCTCGAGGTCACGGGGATGCGGTGGCTGAAATCGCCACGATCCACGTGTTTGGTGGCTTCGTGGAGCTGGGCCACGGCGGCCGTCACGGTGCGGGTCATGCGGGTGCCGATAATGAGGGCGATCAGCTCGATGATGGCGAAGAAAATTCCGACACCCACCAGGATGTATGCCACGCCCTGTGCGAATTCTCCCAACGCGGCAAACAGATGGTTGTACAGGACCGAGGGGCGGGTGCGAACTCTGACCAGCGCGGATCGTTCTCGCTTGCCGGTGTCCCATTCCACTGTCGAAAGGGAAGTGCCGGCGAGAGGAATCTCAAGATCGAAGCTGCCTGCCGGGCTAGGCACAGCGCCGACAGTGAATGTAGGTTGCGACACTGGCTGGTCGGTTTGGACTGCGCTGCCTTGTTTCGTTGAACTGGCGACGTTTCTTGGGAGAGTAACGGAGGCGGAACTGGAAGCCGTCTTTGCGGGAGTCTCGTTCAGCATCATGACTCCCGAGGGGAAGACGGTGATTTCGCCCAGATCGGCCGCGATGTTTCCCACCAAAGCTTTGTCAAACGGCTCGCTGGTGACGACGGTCAGCGTATTCGATTTTATGGGAAGCGCGGTGACGGCTCGCAGGTGTAACCCGTCCCGGTCCCGGACGATGTCGCGAAACCTGCCCTTGACGAAATGGGGGAGCGTGAGGGAGGCACCCTTGAAATCATTGCATAGGGGCAACGGCTTGTCGGCGTACCAGGCGCAAACCTGGCGGCGGCTCCAGGCGGGATCGCGTTTGCGCAATCCCGCGAGCGACTCCGCGGCAGGATTGTCTCCGCGCTCCAAACGTGCCGCCAGTTCGTTGCTGACGGCGGCGTTGGCAGCATCCAGACTTCTCAATTGGGAGTTGATCTCGGAAGTCACGACGAAGACCGCAAATTGCCCGGCCAGACCATAGAGCGTGATGAGGGCCATCGTGACCAGCAGCACGGCGGGAATCACGCCGATGAAGACGTAAGTGACGATCAGGCGATTCCGCAGGCGCCACAGGACTCGGCGCTTCAACCAGCGGAAGGCGAGAATGCAGAACAACACGATGGCGAGGAACGCGAGGAATTCGACCCATCCGCCCAAGTGGTCGCCCCAAGACGGAGCGAATAGGCCGAGGAGTTTCTGCAGCGCGAACAGCACTACGGCCATGGCCGCCAAATAGGAGGCCAGGCGCGCCATGCGGCCTTCGGGCCACAATCCGGCTTTGATCAGCCGGAGCCGCAATTCTGGATAAGACCATTGCATGCTGTTCGTCGGGCAGTCCGCAGAGGATCAGGATTATACGGCGATGGAACATTGATCCTACCGGCGATTCGCGTACGGGCGAGCATGCGGACTGCGTCGTGCGACCCCGCTCCGCCGATTAGATCTCAGGATAAAGATCGAAGAATGCTTCCAGGCTTGTGCGCAACTGCTTTTCGATATCTTCCTTGCTGCCTTCGAGCACGTGCATGGTGACGTGGGCTTCCCGGCCATTCGTGAGCTTGACGGGAGCCTGACCCACCTCGGCCACATCCTCGGACGGCAACAGCCTCATGCCATAGACCAGCGTCAAATTTGCCATACGTTGATTTTACGACGTTCCCGCGGGGCCCGCGAACTTCGAATGATTTGGGATTTAGGATTCGGGGGGTTCTCATTTAGAATTCCGCAGTGCCCAGGAATCTGGTTTCCCTACTCTGGATGAGTCTTCTCGCGCTGGCATCCGCGCAGGTGGTTTTGGCGCAGGAGCCGACCCCGTCAACCCAGCCGCAGGTGAAGGTCAACATGCTGAACGTGTGTTCGCCCTCCGCCGAGGAGCAGAAAGAAATTGCTTCGGCGCTGGCCCGCGTGCCGAAGGGGCCATTGTTCGGGACCGATTTCGAAGTTTCCCGCGGGCGCTCGACCCTGAGCGACATGCCCAACTTCCTGCAGCCCGGGCAGGGTGGCCATGTTGCCGGAGAGCCATCGATTGCAACTTATGTCCGCATTCGCCGCGAGTTTTCGGTGCAGGCGCTTTTTTCCAGCGTGCAGTATTCCTTCAGCAATGACGGGCAAACCATGGTAGAGACGCTGGTGCTGCACGTGCGCGATCCCAAAGATCTGATTGAGGTGTCGCTGGAAGACAGTGCGTCGTCGGTCGCCAGTTCGGAGGCTATGCTCGGGTCGAACACACCGGCGAGCCGCGTCCGCCTGGAACGGTTTGGCAAACCGTCAGTGGCGCTGGCTCGGTGTTTGGCGGCCGAAGGCGGTCCGGCGCCAGATCAGAGCGCGTATGAGCCACTGTTCCGCAGTGCATCCGACGTGCTGGCGAACTATCGCGGGCTGCTAGGCGTGAAGAAAATTGTGCCGGAGGAGTTGGCGAAGATCACCGGCGAGTCCAAGCCGAGGACCGCTGCCAAGACCAAAGGGACCATGGCGCGACCAACGAAGACGGCTCCCAACAAATGATTCGAATTTTTCTGTTCTCGGAGATTGAGCCGAGCGTCGTGCATCAAAATCTGAGATGAACCATCTAATCTGCAACTACACTTCATGAGCGAAACTCGAGACGTTGTCATCATCGGATCCGGATGCTCCGGACACACTGCCGCTCTCTACACGGCGCGCGCCAACCTGAAGCCGTTGGTCGTCGAAGGTCACGAGCCCGGCGGACAACTCTCGATGACCACGCTGGTCGAGAACTTCCCTGGATTTCCCGAGGGCATTCTGGGGCCGCAACTGGTCGAGAACATGCGCAAGCAAGCCGAACGCTTTGGCGCGGAATACAGGATGGCGCATTTGACCAGCGCCGACCTGAGCCAGCGACCGTTTCTGCTGCATTTGGGCGTTCATCAAGTCCATGCCCAAACCTTAATTATTGCCAGCGGGGCTTCGGCGCGCTGGCTGGGTTTGCCGCACGAGCAACAACTCATCGGGCACGGGGTTTCGTCGTGCGCGACCTGCGACGGCTTCTTTTTTTCGGGGAAGGAGATCGTGGTAGTCGGGGGCGGTGACTCGGCCATGGAGGAAGCGCTCTTCCTTACCCGTTTCGCTACCAAGGTTACCGTGATCCATCGTCGCGAGGCTTTTCGGGCGTCGAAGATCATGCTGGAGCGCGCGCAGCATCACGAAAAGATCCAGTTCCTGCTCAACACCGTGGTGGATGACGTTTACGACGTTCACCACAAGGAAGTCACCGGACTCAAGTTGCGCGATGTGAAAACGGGCAGATCCTGGGATTTCCCAACCAGCGCGCTGTTTCTCGGCATCGGCCACGAGCCTAATGCGAAGATGTTTGCCGGCCAGCTCGACACCGATGCCGATGGCTACCTCAAGACTCACAACTATGTATTCACGCGGGTACCCGGCGTGTACGCGTGCGGAGACGTGCAGGACCGCCGCTATCGCCAGGCCATTACTGCGGCCGGCACCGGTTGCATGGCCGCGATGGAAGTGGAAAGGTTCCTGGAAGAGCAAGGCAAGTAGTGGGCGAGCGGACCACGACTTGCGAATCCGGCGGCTTTTATTTGTAATCTCTATCCTCATATCTCCATGCGAGGATTCCCATGCAATATATTCGTCTCGGCAACACAGGTCTCATCGTTTCCCGTCTGGCGTTCGGAGTGATGACCTTTGGTACCGCGGACCCGTCATCGCCAATAGCCGCGGTCGCGAAAACTCCCCAACGGGAAGCGGACGCATTGATCAATCGTTCGCTCGACGCGGGCATCAATTGTTTTGACACCGCGGATATGTACACGAATGGGGAGACCGAGAAGATTCTGGGCGAAGCTCTCGGCTCGCGCCGCAAAGACGTCATTATCTCGACCAAGATTGGATTCAGGTCGGGGGAGCCGCTCATCCATGCCGGAGCTTCGTACCGCTATGTGCTGGCGGCTGCGGAGGGAAGCCTGCGCCGTCTCCGGACCGACTACGTGGACTTGTTGTCCATTCACAAGTTCGATCCGTTTACGCCCGGCGAGGAAACCGCCCGGGCGCTGGAGAATCTGGTGCAGCGTGGGCTCGTCCGGTACGTGGGCTACTCGAATTGGACGGCGTGGCAGGCTGCGAAGTTTGTGGGCATCCAGAAGCTGCATAACTATTCACCACTGGTCGCGGCGCAGATGTATTACTCCCTTGTCGGTCGCGACTTGGAACATGAAGTCGTTCCTTTCTGTCGCGACGCAGGAATCGGCATCGTGGTGTGGAGTCCGCTGGCCGGCGGTTTTCTTACCGGCCGGTACACCCGTCAGGATCCCTCTGGTGGTAAAGGACGAATCTCGGGGTTCGACTTCCTGCCCCATGATAAAGAGAAGGGCTACGATCTAATCGATAGGATGAAAGCGATCGCGGACCGGCACCGTGCCTCGGTGGCGCAGATTGCGCTGGCATGGCTGCTGGCGAAGCCTCATGTGACTTCGATCTTGCTTGGGGCCAGTAAAGTTTCGCAGCTTGACGACAACCTGGGAAGCCTGAACGTTGTGCTCACAGCGGCGGAGATGAACGAGCTCGACGAGTTGACGGCGCCCGCGCTTAGCTATCCGAGTTGGTTCCAGGCGCGCACCCTGGATCAACCGGTTGCCGACGCGCTGCGCGAGCATTCGGCCCAGAACTAATCGTGGCCGGAATCGCTCCACATGTGATCAAGGTCCTATCTTCGGCGTGGGCGGTTTGTGATACAAATTTCTGTGGTCTTCCTACAAGCGGCCAGCACTCCTTTTCTTACCATCCCCGACCTGGCAGGTACTGCATGCTAAGGGCGTTCTTCGTCCATCTTTCTGAAAATCGTTCTCTGCGCAATTTTGCAGAGCGATCGGCGATCGGTCGCCGTGTTTCCGGACGGTTCGTGGCGGGCACGGAAATCGCCGATGCGGTGCGCGTTACCCAGGCCGTCAACCAGGCTGGCATGAGCGTCAGCATCGACAACCTTGGCGAGAACGTCACCAATCCCGACGAAGCCCGCCACAGCGCGCAGCTCTACCACCGGATTCTCGACGCCATCGCGGCCAATCAGCTGAACGCCAACATCAGCCTGAAGCTGACGCACATGGGATTGGACGTGGATGAGAAGATGGCCCGGGACTTGGTCGCAGCCTTGGTGACCAGAGCGGCATCCATGCAGCCGCCGGGGTTTGTGCGCGTCGATATGGAAGGTTCTCCCTATACCCAGCGCACCCTGGACTTCGTTCACGAACTGCACCGCATGCCGGGGAATCAAAACAGCGTCGGCACCGTGATTCAGGCCTATCTGAAGCGTTCCGAAAGCGATATCGAAAAGCTGCTGGCGGAAGGGATTCGGATTCGGCTGTGCAAAGGCGCTTACAAGGAGCCCGCGAGCATCGCGTTTGAAAGCAAAGCGGCCGTGGATGCGAACTACATCAGATTGATGAAGATTCTGATGAAAAGCGGCATCTATCACGGAATGGCGACCCATGATGAGAACATTATTCGGGAGGCCGAAGCCTTTGCGACGCGCGAAAAGATCGCGCGCGATTCCTTCGAGTTTCAGATGTTGTACGGCATTCGGCGCGACTTGCAACAGAGTTTGGTGCGTGATGGCTGGCGCATGCGAGTGTATGTTCCCTTCGGCACGGAGTGGTATCCCTACTTTATGCGGCGGCTGGGAGAGCGTCCGGCGAATGTGTTCTTCATTGCGCGGAATATGATGCGGGCGTAGCGGCCAAGCGGCAGCTCGTCGCATTCTCGATTACACGGACCAGCGTATCGCTCCGCTTGACCCACGCAGCCTGGGCAAAGCGTTGCGCGGACCTTTGGGCGGCGAGTTTTGGCGCTATCGGGTAGGAGAATACCGCATCATTTGCGATCTTCATGACCAGAGGTTGCGCGTCTTGGCGGTGCGTGTAGGAAATCGAAAAGATCTCTACCGATAGATGCGAAATCCTGAGAACAGAGAACTGTTCCCCCTACTCTTGCGGCGCGTTCCCTCCACCTTCGGCTGGAGCCAGCGGCAGGCGGGTGGCCCCGCGCATCATCTCGCGCTCCTGGTCGGAGAACATGCCCTTGAAGCGTTGGGAGTTGATGACCGCTTCTCGCTGATCCGGCGGCATTGCCCGCAAGTCGCGAACGGCAGTGATTACCATGCGCTGGCGGTCGGGAGGAAGCTGCCGCATCTGGCCATAGATCTGACGCGCTTGTTGTTTTTGCTGGGGTGTGAGATGTTCCCACGTCTCCATGCGGTTTAACATGCGCAATTGCTGTTGCGGTGGAAGATTCGAAAAATGCTGCAATCGCTGCCGGAGTCGCTGCTGCCGTTCCGGAGGCAGGCTGCGGAACGCGGGATCGTTCTGTAAGGCGCGCTCCTGTTCTGCCGGAGGCAAGTCTTTGTAGCGTCGAAGCCAGTCACCCGCGTGGCCCTGAGGACGCCCTTGCGCTTGCCGAGGCGTCTGTTGGCGTTGCGGCGGAGGGGCCGGAGACGAATGTCTCTGCTGCGGCGCGCGAAAGGCGCCCATGTGCGCCAGACAAGGCAGGGGAATGGCGATAGCTATCGCCAAGCCGGCCGTCGCCAGCCAATTCGTCCTGTATTTTCCCTGCCGCATTTCCCCGCCTTGCACTTCGCCGTGCTTTCAGTCCATCCCCGTGACAAACGGCGCGCGAACCGTCTACGGATTCGCTGCGACATTCTGCTGCAGCTCCAGATCATCCAGCAAATCGAAATCCGAATACATCTCGTGATTATTGTCCAAACTCTGCAGATCGCTTACCGCAGTGCCCGGCGGTTCCGTAATCGAAGCTTCCTGCGTATGCTTGTACATCCCGGTGTTTCGGGTGAATAACACGCCCACGCCAACTCCCATGAGCACCGTGAGCGCCGCCGCCAGTACGGGACGACGGAACCAATGCAACCAGCCCGCCTGTGGTTTGGCCATTTCCTCGCGGAGCCGGGCCTGCAGACGCGTGTCGAAATACGGCGATGGCTCCGGGGTCTGCCATTCGTCGAGCAGCGCCATGGTGGCGCGCATCGCTTTCAACTCTTGCGCACAAGAGTCACAACTCTCCAGATGCTTGCCCTCGTCCCCTGTAGGCGGGCTGAGTCCAGCCGCCACGTCGGGCATCCTTTCACGAATTTCATCGCATTTCATAACCACTTCCCCTTCACTCTTTTCGCCAATGTCGCTCACAAAGAAACCAATCCATCTGGCTAAACGAATTCTTTTAACTGTTCCCGCAAAGTCTCATAGGCCCGGAAGAGCAACGACTTGGTCGCCGACTCGCTCTTCTTCAAAACATCGGCAATCTGCTTGTAGTCCATCTGCTGGTACTTGTGCATGATCACCGCCAGCCGCTGTTGCTCGGGGAGCGCCTCTACTTTCCCGCGAATCGCCAGCATGCGCTCGCGGCGCACCATGGCTTGTTCGGCGGTCAAGGACCCGTCCGGCAGTTCGAGCGTCGTGCCAGTCTCTTCATCCGGTTCGTCGAGGCTGACCGTAACCTCGGGACGCTCGTGGCGCGTGTCGCGCGCATAATTGACGGCCAGATTGGTCGCAATGCGATACAGCCAGGTCGTAAATTTCGCGCTCGCCTCATAGCCCTCACGCGAGCGATATACACGTAAGAAAACTTCCTGCGCCAGATCTTCGGCAGCTGCGGCGTTTCGTGCCATCCGGTACATGAAACTCACAATCGGACGGCGATATTTCTGTACTAGGTAATCAAATGCGGATTGATCGCCTGCTTTAGCGCGCAGCATGATCTCGGCATCAGAATCTCCACCTTCGGCCGCGAACGAAGCGGAGGCTTGCGGCGTCGTCGCCGCCATCAGCATGCCCCGATCGAGTGCGGCGGTGCTCACACTAGTTCCAACCCCGTGGTGGCCTGAAAGTTTCGCTGTTTGCGTATCCGATGGAGGCGTGGAACTCCTTGCGAGTGAAGGAGATAGAGGGGGTCGCGAGGATTTGGGGTCGGGAGCCATGCAAAAAAAGAAGAAGCAGCCAGGGCGGCGGCGATCTCGAGCCCGTACACGCCCCTGCCGCCGACTAGGCTACCACGGCGGGCCACCGCGCCGAAACCCTGCATTTGCCGAAACTAATCTGCCGAGGACTGCCAAATACTTGATAGTACTTGTGCCTCACCGCGAAGCTGCCGCTTACATACCGACTCTACGAAAGATGTTCGGCGCGGAGTGCCAGGAATATTGCCCCTGGGAATGCCGGGCGTGTGTTGCAGGGCGGTGGATCATCGGCATTTCCAGGCGCATCCATGCTGGGCATGGCTGTGGGGGCCACGCCCAGGGCCATGCCCCACTTCGGGCACGAGCCGCGACCAATGCGGCGCAGCCGTTTGCCCTAATTCCCCGCCCTTCTATAGAATTGAAAGTTTGCTGCCCGCAGTGCGTCGCCGCAAGCAGGATCCTTCCGATTCTTAACTGACGAGCCGTCATTATGAAAATCCATGAGTATCAGGCAAAAGCAATTCTCAAGAAGTACGGAGTAAGTGTGCCGCGTGGGGCGATGGCAGCCTCGCAAGATGAGGCCGAGGCGGTCGCCAGAGAATTACTTAATTCGGGCGCGACCGGAGTCGTGGTCAAGGCGCAGATTCATGCCGGCGGCCGCGGCAAGGGCGGAGGCGTGAAGATCGCCAAGTCGGTGAACGAAGCCGGCGACCTGGCCTCGAAAATGTTGGGCATGAAGCTGGTGACGCATCAGACCGGCCCTGAGGGCCGCATCGTGCGCCGCTTGCTCATCGAAGAAACCCTCCCCATCGAGAAAGAACTTTACCTGGGCATCCTGGTGGACCGTGCCGAGGGCAAGCCGGTGTTCATGGCCTCGGCCGCGGGCGGGATGGAGATCGAGCAAGTCGCGGCGGAAAATCCTGACGCGATTTTGAAGCAGCACATCGATCCCGGCATGAGCCTGGAGGCGTTCCAGGCGAGGAAGATCGCCTTCAAATTAGGGCTGAAGGCGCAGCAGATCAATCCCGCCGTGCAGTTCTTGTCCAGTCTCTACAAGGCTTTTCTCGACACGGATGCCTCGTTGCTCGAGATCAATCCTTTTATTACCACCACCGATGGCCGTCTGTTCGCGCTCGACGCCAAGATTAACTTCGACGATAACGCGTTGTTCCGTCACTCCGATCTACGAGAATTGCGCGACATCACCGAAGAGGATCCGCTGGAAGTGGAGGCGTCGAAGTACAGCCTGAACTACATCAAGCTCGACGGCAACGTGGGGTGCATGGTCAACGGCGCGGGTCTGGCTATGGCGACGATGGACATCATCAAGTACGCCGGCGGCATGCCTGCGAACTTCCTCGACGTGGGCGGGGGCGCTAGCTCCGAGCAGGTCGCGCACGCCTTCGAAATCCTGCTCAGCGACAAGAACGTGAAGGCGGTACTGATTAACATTTTCGGCGGAATCCTGCGTGTGGACACGCTGGCCACCGGCGTGGTCGAAGCCGCGCGCAAGACGAACATCAAGTTGCCGATCGTGTTGCGGCTGGAAGGAACGAACGTCGACGAGGGCAAGAAGATCCTGATGAACTCCGGATTCAACTTCGTTGTCACCGACACCATGAAGGACGCGGCCGACAAGGTGGTGGCAGCGGCCCGGGGCACTCTCGGCGTAACGGAATGGCGGTAGACCAGTTTCACAGTTGCTGTATCCCATTGCGAACTGTCATCCCGAGCGAAGCGAGGGATCCAGGTGTTTGCTGGCAGCGGCGACACTAGTGGTGCAGGCAAGGACCCAGGTCTCTCGCTTCACTCGGAATGACAATGTGCTTTGGTCCACGCCAAACCTGAAAATGGACTAGCGATAGCGAGGGACTTTTATTTATGGCAATCCTGGTTAATAAGAATACGCGAGTGGTGGTGCAGGGCCTTACCGGCCGCGAAGGCACGTTTCATGCGAAAGCCAGCGCCGCTTATGGCACGCAAATTGTTGGCGGGGTAACGCCGGGAAAGGGCGGCACCACGCACGAGGGCTGGCCGATTTTCAACACGGTACGCGAGGCCGCCGACAAGACCGGCGCCAACGCCACGGTCATCTTCGTGCCTCCGCCGTTCGCTGCCGACGCCATCATGGAAGCGGCCGACGCGGAAATTGATCTGATCGTCTGCATCACCGAGGGCATTCCAACGCTCGACATGGTGAAGGCGTGGGAATTTCTGCAGAACCGGCGGTCGCGCCTGATCGGACCGAACTGCCCGGGAATCATCTCGCCGGGCAAATGCAAGATTGGCATCATGCCAGCCTCCATTCACAAAGAAGGTTCGATTGGCATCGTCTCGCGCTCGGGCACGTTGACCTACGAAGCGGTGCATCAGCTCACGCAGCGCGGCATTGGCCAATCGACCGCCATCGGAATTGGCGGCGATCCAATTATCGGCACGAATTTTATTGACGTGCTGGACTTGTTCAATCGCGATCCCGAAACGGAAGCCGTGATCTTGATCGGCGAGATTGGCGGCAACGCCGAGGAAACCGCCGCGGAGTTTGTGAAGACCCAGATGAAGAAGCCGGTGGTCGGCTTTATCGCCGGACAGACTGCGCCTCCAGGACGTCGTATGGGCCACGCCGGAGCGATCATCTCGGGCGGCAAGGGCACGGCCGCGGAAAAGATGAAAGCGTTAGAAGCAGCGGGGATTCGCGTGGCAAAGTCTCCGGCCGCGATCGGCGAGACGCTGGCGGCCGCGCTGGGAGTGAACGTCTAAAACCAGTTGCCAGTCGCCAGTTAACCCGTGTCGGCGTCACCAACGACCAGCGACGAGCGACTATCGACAGGACTGAGGACCAACGACCGAACCTATGAAAACTCTGCAGCGCACATTCACCATCATCAAGCCTGATGCCGTCCGCAAGAATGCAGTCGGCGACATCATTGAGCAATTCGAAAAAAATGGCTTCCGCATCCTCGCCATGAAGATGCTGGAAATTTCCAAGCATCAGGCCGAGCAGTTCTACGCCGTGCATGCCGCCCGGCCGTTCTTCAACACGCTCACCGACTTCATGTCCAGCGGGCCGATTGTGGTGCTGGCCCTGGAAAAAGAAAACGCCATTGCCGATCTGCGGAAGCTGATGGGCGCCACCAACCCGGCCCAGGCCGAGGAAGGTACGATCCGCAAGAAGTGGGCGACCAACATTGAACACAATGCAATTCACGGGTCGGATGCGGAAGATACAGCACGGTTCGAGCTGAGCTTCTTCTTCGCGGGATACGAGTTGTCGAAATAAGTTCTCAGTTCTCAGTTACGGATCGGGAGTGAAAGCGGTCTTCTGAGAACTGACAACTGAGAACCGAATACTGCTTATGCCTTTGGTTCAAATCACGATGCTGCAAGGCCGCACCGCCGATCAGAAGCGCAAGATTGCGAAGCGGATTACGGACGCGCTAGTGGAAGAAGCCGGGGCGCGGCGGGAGGCCATTGTTGTGGCTTTCAACGAAGTTTCGAAGGAGAGCTACGCTTCGGGCGGAGAATTGATGATTGACAAGGTGAAGTAACGCCCACGCGTGAGTTCTTCTTCTGAAGTGCGATAGCTTCGCGAAAATGCGGGCGAGGGCGCCCGCGCCACATAAACTACCCCAGTGGCTCGTACAGATGTCCTTCTACCCTGTCGGCGATCTTGGGGAGATCCTTGCGGGCGTGCTGCAGAAAATGCGGCGCGGCGCGGTGCGCCTCGAGCGCGGCATCGTCCTTGTACTGCTCGTAAATGAAGAAGCGGCGCGGTTCGGTCTTGTGCCGATGCACCTGGTACATCGCACATCCCGGCTCTTTGCGGGACTGTTCGGTCAACTTCTCAAAAAGTGCAGCAACTTCGGCCTCGTGCCCCACTTTCGCCATCCAAGTAACCGCCAACACCACCATCGTTTCGCTCCTTCCCGCTAGCTGGTCTGTCGGGGAAGCGATTCTAAGCTTTTTTCGCGGCCGTCTTCAACTCCGAAACGAATTCATCCACAAGGATCGTGTGGCCGCGGTCTGGGCCAGTAGAGATCATCCCGACTTTCGCTCCAGCTTCTTTCTCAACGAATCCCAAGTACTCCCGCGCTGGTTTAGGCAACTTGGAATATTCCGTGATGCCCTGCGTCGAACTCTGCCAGCCCGGCAGTTTTTTATATATGCATTCGATCTTTTCGTAACCACTAGCCTGCGCAGGCGCTTCGTCGGTATTCTTTCCGTCGATCTTGTAACCCACGCAGACCGGAATTTCGGCCAATTCATCGAGCACGTCAAGCTTGGTGACCACCAGCCACGAAGTGCCGTTGATCATGCCTGAGTAACGCAGTAGCGGCAGATCGAGCCATCCTGTACGTCGCGGGCGGCCAGTCACCGCGCCGTATTCGTTGCCGCGTTTGCGGAGGTTGTCCCCCGCCTCGCCTTTGTCTTCGCTAGGGAACGGGCCTTCGCCCACACGCGTGCAGTACGCCTTGGTGATCCCGATAACCGAATTGATGGCATTGGGCGCAACGCCCGTACCAATGACCGCGCCACCGGAAGTCGCGCTGGAAGACGTCACAAACGGATACGTCCCGTGGTCGATGTCGAGCATCGTCCCCTGCGCGCCCTCAAACAGAATCGATTCACCCTTGCGTAGCGCCTGGTTCAACAGGACTGCAGTGTCACAAACGAAGGGCGCGATCTTCTCGGCCGCACGAGCGTACTCCGTGTACATTTTGTCGGCGTCGAGCGGTTCGGAGTTGAAGAGTGCGTGCGCAATCATGTTCTTCTCGTGCACCGCATTCTCGATGTGCTTCTTGAGCAACTGCAGATCCAGCAGATCCGCAACACGCAGGCCGCGGCGGCCCATTTTGTCCTCGTACGCTGGACCGATGCCGCGTGACGTGGTGCCAATCTTGACTCGTCCCGGCGCATTCTCCGCCGCCAGTTCGATCATGCGATGGTAAGGCAGGATCACATGGGCGCGGTTGGAAACAAAAAGATTACCGTCAATCTTCACGCCGGCTTCGCGCAACGCCCCCGCTTCTTTCAGAAACGCGAGTGGATCGAGGACCACACCGTTGCCAATCACGCTGCGGCATCCGTTGCGCAGCACGCCGCACGGAACCAGCTGCAGGATGAACTTCTTGCCGTTGATGATGACGGTGTGCCCGGCATTGTGTCCGCCGGCGTAGCGGGCCACCACCGAGAAGTTCTCCGACAACACGTCGACGATCTTCCCTTTGCCCTCATCGCCCCACTGGGCGCCCACGATCACCGCAGTCGTGCCTTTTTTCAATGCCAGCTCCGTCAGGAAGATTCCAGCAGGCAGATGTCTGCGCTGCGCCCGGGGTCGCACACTCTTTGCCCGCAAGGAAGACTTTCACTAAGAATTACTGGGATCAGCGCGGAGAAGACGTGTACGAATTATCTTATCGTGTCCAGATGGCGAATAGCAACGCGCGACGACCAGGAGGGTCCCGAACTTTATCAGGCGATGCTCTTCTCAGGTAAGATGAAGCCTGGGAATGTAATAAAAGGTCTGATGCCAAAGTTCGAAAGACATATTTTCGTCTGCGGAAACCAGCGTCCGGCGGGCCATCCGCGCGGGTGCTGCGATCCGCAGGCGGAGGCCAGGCTGCAAAAGCTCTTCAAACAAAGACTGGCCGAGCGCGGGCTGAAGGGGAGAGTGCGCGCGAATCAATCCGGCTGCCTCGACCAGTGCGAACATGGCCCCAACATCGTCGTCTACCCGGACGCAGTGTGGTACGGACCCGTCACCGAAGGCGACGTCGAAGAGATCATTGAATCGCACATCCTCGGCGGCAAACCGGTCGAGCGCCTCCGTTTGGCGGACTCCTGTCTGAACACTCCGACCTGCGAACACCGTAAGCCAAAAGCGTAGAGTGCAGCATGCGGTGGAGGGCTTACGTCGGAAAAGCGGAAAAAGATGGTAGGCGCGGCAGGAATCGAACCTGCAACCGCCGGATTAGAAATCCGATGCTCTATCCGTTTGAGCTACGCGCCCTCATGGCTCACAGAATCATTTTACAAGGACGCATTCCACCCTGAACACACGGGGCCACTCCAGCGCCTGAAATCGGGTGGAGGGATCAGATCGAAGGAACAATGAAATGGCGCTGCTATAGGATTCGAATCAGCAACCAAACGTAGTTTCAACAACATGCAGGTCAGCGGATGACGCCCAAGACCACGAAAAGCAGCCTAAGACATGCGAACAGAGCGCAAATAGAGCGCACGTTGGTCGCAGCTGTTGTCGTATGAGGAACCCTATAACACGCCCTATAACGCCGCACATTCCCACCAACTGGGGCTACTTCCCCTGATCCTCAGGGATGCCCTCGCCAGAAGCGAGGCTTTTTATTGCAATCATTGTTTTTCGATATCGCTAACAGAGACGCGCTTTACTTTTCGCCCAATGACTTCCAACTCAAGCTGTGTCACAACCTCCCTGTGAACCATCCTGAGCCGTGTGGTCGGATAGTCCTCTCTTGGCCAGTCCAGATCACTTTCGTATTCAGCTTCGATCTCAAGTTCTGCCCAGAGAGTTACTCCGACCAAGAGTGCACCGGCGGTCATATCGGAGACAAAAAAATCTTGCACCTCGGATTGGACCACCTGAATGAGATTTGCATATCCTGTAAAGTTTTCTCCTCTGTCGCCATACCGACTAAGGAAACGATCCTCGTGACCCCTGATGTAGTTTTCGATCGCTTCTTCAACCTGCTGCGTTTGGACCTGTTCCGTCACCCAATTCTCATCCACCCAGGAGGCACGGCGATGGTGAGCTTTCAAGAATTCATCGATTCCTAGGTAGACCTCAACCTTACCGGGCACGGTTTTGAGGTCCCTCTGCAAGCCCTTGCGAAGAGAACCTTCGTCAAAAAATGCCCGCTTGTCACCACTGACGAATGCAACTTCTTGTTGTGGGCCTGTGCTGAGGACGCAGAGCCATACGAGCACGTCTCTTGCCTCCTCGCCCCCCGGAGACGCTGGCGGGATTCTATTTGCCAGTCTCCGAACCAGTTCTTTGAAATCTCCAGGCGAGTTCTCGACTATTTCTACCTTGGCTGCAGATCGCTCAAGTTGGGCCCTATAGCTTGCAACGGCGTCTTCAACATCAATCTTTGGGTTCTTCGCGGGTGCAAAACCCGGAACGAGACGCTTCAAATCCTCATTGGCGCTGCTGACTCTCTGGCGAGCTTCCTCTATCTCCCTTCGACATTGAGCGCAAAGTTCTTCAAGGACGACACTCGGAAGAAGTAAGCGAGCCTTGGTCCGAGAAAGGTATTCTTGAAGGGACCCAAAGGCGGGGCTATTAGACCGCTGGCCCGTATCGCGCTCGAATCTAGCAAAACGTCCATTTGGGAAGGTAGTGTACTGCGACGGCGGGACACGGACAAAGGGCGAACAATTCCGACGGTCAGGGATTCATCCATTTTCTAAGTGAGTATGGTGCGCTTGAGAGATTCGAACTCCCGACCTTCTGGTTCGTAGCCAGTTCGAGGCCATATCGCAGAACCTATCACAACCGATAACTGCCTATCGAATCAACAAAACGCTCCCGAGCCCGTCGAGCCTGATACACCCTGATACGAGAAAAGCACCCACGATTTCACCCACAGTCGGGCGCGAAAAAAGGCCGCTCGCGGGAGCCTCACGGACGCGACGAACCTGTACGGCGATCTCGAAGCTGGTGCAGTGATCGCTCAACAAAAAGGCACTCGCGGGAGTGCCCTGAGTTGCTTCCCTCCGAGTCGCTACGCCGCCCGCCTCACCGCCTGCAACTTGGGCTGCAGCTTGCGCATCCCCGCGCCCTCGGAAAAAATCTTGCGTCTGGAAATCGCCACAGCGCCAATCTCGAGGTTTCGTCGACCTGCAGCATCAACCTTTAGCGTAACCGGTTTCAGGTTACGGATGTGCCAATACGCCTGCAGTTGTGGGGCATCAGACTTCAGGAAAGAAAATCGCTTCGACCGGCAACATCCAAGGTTGAGAAGCTGCAAGCGTGGTCGGAGCAAGCCCTTTTAAAAGGCTGCTCCCGTAAGCACCTACGGCGGATCAATCACTTACGAGCGGATTCCCACACAAGAATCGGTGTCAAGTGCCGGTAGTCGGCACGAATTGGCGCTGAATTGTGCGCTGGATTCCGCCGTTGGCGTGACGGGGGCTACTTCTCGGTAACTTCGCCATCGCCGGTGTCGTTCCCATGCGCACAGTTTTGAAAAGCGCTAATGTCGTCTCTCCACCAGGCGCAGAAAGTCAGCCAGTGAGGCTTATCTATGAAAATGTCGTCATACACGACACACCCATAGACGTAGATTTTTTCTCCTTTATCGCTAAGAGACTTCTGCCACCCATTCTGGAGTCTGGGCCACTGACCGACTGTTGGCGCTGGAATGGAATGGGTAGAACCGGGAGCTACGAGTGATCTATTAGGAATCTTCAGTGCATCGCCGCATTGACCGGCGGCATCAGGTTCACTCTGCTTTTTATCGAGTTGTCCCGCGAACCGCATGTTTTTGGCAGGAGTCTTGCCCGTATTTTTGAAATAAACGACAGCGCCAAAAAACTCGCCAAGTTTGGCGCTACCGGGAATATTCTCTACACCAAGCGTGGCAATCTCCACCCTATACTTCTTCTTCTCATGGGCATTATCCTCTTTGCGCTCAGTGTTGTGCTCCTGTGTAAGTTCTGGCGGTCGCTTAGTTTCAATCTCTCCTCGAACATTAATGCTGCCGGATATGTGGCGCTCGTGATTGTCTGCTTCGGCATGATCTGGACCGGAATGGCGTTGATCGGACTCAGTTTTCACTTTGTTTCTGTCGCTTCGCTTCATGGTTAGAAACTTGTGCATCCAGTATCTAATTACGCCACTAAGAAAAGAGCGCATAATCACTCTATTGTAGGAACCTGAATACATCGAAGAGCCGAAGGCAATGGAGGACTTTGGGTGCATGGCGGCAGCCATCTTGAAGGCGTCCAAAGTCGGGGGAGGGAAAACGCCCAAGAAATCGAAGCGGGCTCGTGAATCATGGTTTCTTGAGGATTCGATGGATTCGTCTCATTGCCCTTCGGAAGTTATTGCCTCCGATTCCCGAGAGTTCCCGGAATAGCCGCGTCGCTTTGTTGCCCCCGTATTTCCTGACGATGCGTTGGATGTCTGCATTCACACGTTTCTTAGTTTTCCTCATCCTGGAAACCTCCTGCTCGGGAACCATACGCCCAGAACACCTGGCGCGCAACCGGCACAGTCTAGGAAGCTGCAGCGGGAACAGAGCCGCAACAGAACGCGTAAAATAGAGGTATGGATGAACGAAAATGCAAGCACACGGACCAGCGGGGGAACAGATGTTCCGGCACACAGACCCTCCGGTCCGACGCAGCGCCGCCAAATTCTTATGCTCGGTTTACCAGGCCGAACGAACCCCTCGACCTTGTCCCCAAACGTCTCGGATGGCAATGCGATACGTGCGGCACCTTCGATGAACCCGATGCCTAGGAATCGCCGGAACAGTCCCATGCCGAGGTCGGAGAATGCCTTCGAAGCAGAAAATCAATTTGGTAAAAGTTAAGGCGGCGCTCAACACGGTCTGCACAAAATGCGGATACGCGATCCCGCCTGCCAGAATCCGCCGCATCGATTCTGAGCAAATCGAATGCCCGGAGTGTGGGGAGCGTTTCATACCAGGAAAAGCGGCTCACGAGAATCAAGTGCCTCGCATGCGGCGATGAGTTCGTCCCGGGCAACCGCTAACCGGGATCAGGGAGCATGCCAGTGGCGACCGTCACCTTACTCAACGCAGGCCATGGCGCACGAGTTCCACAGACGCACGTCAGGGTCGCCGCCCCGCTCCCGTTCGAACAGTTCTTCACGCCCGAACCACTGCGAGTAGTCTCGGTTGCGAATCTTCAGCCATCTCGCGTGACCCTGCAGATAAGGATCAGACTTCCGCTTGGCGACGATTCCTTCCAAGTCCTGCTCGCAGGCCAGCCGGAACAATCCCTCGCCGTCGCGTTCAACGTGATCGCAGTACAAGAGCCTATGGGCCAGCTTCGGCACGACTGCGCGTAGTCTGAGCTTTCGATCGCTCAGTGGCGACCAGCGCAAGTCCTCGCCGTCGCACCAAAGCAGGTCGAAGGCAACGAAGCGCGGCTCACCACGCCGGAAAAGCAGGTCGCGGAACTGCGGCCTTCCGTCGTCATCCAAGCAAACGATCTCACCATCTAGCACGGCAGACCTGGCTTTCAGTTCGGTTGCGATGGAGGAGTTGAGAACGGCGAACGACTTAAATTCGTTGCGGTTGCGCGACACCAACTTGCACCGGCCATTCTCGACGTGAACCAGGGAACTGAAGCCGTCCCATTTAATTTCGAAAAGCCAATCGCGATGGCTAAACGGACCACGGACGCGACCGAGCGGCATAGGTTGGAAATGCGGCAGAGACACCGATAACAGTATAAGCCAGCAATCTTGTGCGTTACTAGCGATCTAGTGGACTGTCGCAAAGTAACCATTACTAGTTGTTATGCTTCTAAGTTGGTATGGCGACAGACAGCGAAGTGTCCCTCACCAGCAACCAACGTTCGGAACTCAGCAGCATCGCTCAATCGCGTACCCTGCCGGCCGGCTACGTCTTTCGCGCCAAGCTCATCTTGATGCTGGCAGAAGGAGCTTCCTTCAACACCATTAAGCGCAGGCTGCAGACCAGCGCTCCCACGATCGTCCGCTGGAAGCAGCGCTTCCTCGAATCCGGGCTCGACGGGCTCGACACCTATCATCCCGGCCAGAAGGCCACGGTTCTGACTCCCGCTTTGCGGGCCCGGATTCTGGCCGCCACCCGCAAGAAACCCAGCGACGGTGCCACGCATTGGAGTTGCCGCAAACTGGCGACCGCGCTGGGAGTCAGCAAGGACGCGGTGCATCGCGTCTGGAAAGAAGCGGGACTGAAACCCCATCGCCTGGAGCGTTACTTGGCCAGCGACGATCCGGAGTTCGAAAGCAAAGCGGCCGACATTATCGGCCTGTATCTGCGGCCTCCGCAGCATGCCGCCGTGTTCTGCGTCGACGAGAAAACCGCCATCCAAGCCCTGGATCGGCTCGATCCCGTTCTGCCGCTTTCGCCGGGGCGAGCCGAGCGTCACGGCTTCGAGTACTACCGGCACGGAACGCTTTCTCTGTATGCCGCGCTGGACACCAAAACCGGCCGCGTGCACGGAAGAACCACGGCCCGCCACACCAGCCGTGACTTCGTTGCCTTCCTCGGAGAAGTGGTAGCGTTGTGCTCGCCCCGGCAGCAGATTCATATCATCCTCGACAACCTCTCTGCCCACAAAACCCAACTCGTTCGAGACTTCCTGCAACAGCATCCGCGCGTGCAGCTTCACTTCACTCCTACGTATTCCTCTTGGCTTAACCAAGTCGAGATCTGGTTCGCCAAGATCGAACGCGAGGTCATCGCCCGCGGCATTTTCACCTCGGTCCCGGACCTGGCTCGCAAACTCCGTCGTTACATCAACGCCTACTCCGCCAACGCTCACCCGATCCAGTGGAAATACTCTGACCCCAGCCGCCGGCTGCGCACTAACGAATTCACTGCGACAGGCCACTAGCCGGGGTGATGTAGACTTGTGCATCGACGCTCCTCCAGGCATGTCTCTTGCTCTCAAGCCGGCGCACACCGCGGTTAAAAACTACTACGCTGCTCTCCATCAAGTGGGACAGCTTCACTTCAACAACGAAGCTCAGGTCAGCGATGCCTTCGCTAGACTTCTCGCCGATTGCGGGAAAAAGCTCCATCTCACCTTCATTCCCCAGTTCCCTATCCAGCGCGCCAAGAACCGCGTCGTCGTTGACGGGGTACTCCTCGATACATATCACCTCGCGCATGGTTACTGGGAGGCTAAGGACGAGAAAGACGATCTCGATCGTGAAATCAAGGCAAAGCTCGGTAGAGGCTACCCCACCGACAACATCATCTTTCAAGCGCCCGAGCGCGCCGTGCTGTACCAGGGCGGGGCCCGCGTTGCCGACGAAGACATTTCCAAAGCCGATTATCTCGTCCAGCTTGTCAATCACTTCTTCGACTACAAGGCCCCTCACATCGAGGAGTGGGAGCAGGCCGTCAGCGAGTTTTCCGAGCGCATCCCTGAGCTCGCGGCGGCCGTAAAGAAGATCATCGACGCAGAGCGGAAACACAGCCCCGCTTTCGTCCGCAGCTTTGAAGCCTTCTACGACCTATGCCGCCAGGCCATCAATCCCAACCTTTCCGACGAAGCCGTCGAGCGCATGCTCATCCAGCACCTGCTGACGGAGCGCATCTTCGAGAGAATCTTCGACAATCCCGATTTCACCCGTCGCAATGTCGTCGCCGCTGAAATCGAAAAAGTCATCGTCGAACTCACCAAACGCGCCTTCAATCGTAACGAGTTCCTGCGCCCGCTCGACCGCTTCTACAAGGCCATCGAAATCAGCGCTGAAAGCACCACCGGCTTCTCCGAAAAGCAAGCGTTCCTCAACAAAGTGTACGAGCGCTTCTTCCAGGGCTATTCCCCCAAAGAGGCCGATACGCACGGCATCGTCTACACCCCGCAACCCATCGTCAATTTCATGGTGCG